>NZ_JABSNP010000017.1 GCF_013294115.1 Hymenobacter caeli
GCGGCATTCGGCCCTCGGTTATCTCGCCCCCAACCACTTCGAAACCCATTTTCAAACTACGTCCCAACTCTGTGCGGCTTAGCTAGACCACCTCATCCTGCTATACGCCACGCAGGGCGGTACCCAGCAAAGCGACACACCTAGTAGCGCCAAGCAGCCGCTCACCAGGGGCATTTCGACGGCGCTCAGCTCATACTCCCAAGGACTAAACAAGCAGCTAGGCACCTCGGGAGCGTTTTTTGCTCCCAAAACCAAGATGCGCCTAGTGACCGGCCTAGAAGAGAATTATCCGCGCACCTGCCTGCACTACCTACACCAAAACCCTCTGCGCGCCGGTCTGGTCACCCAGCTAGCCGCGTGGCCCTACTCCTCTTACCGCGACTACGCCGGCCAGCGCGCCGGCACACTTTGTAACCAAGACCTGGCCCGCGAGCTACTTGACTTGCCACTCGACTACGCCGCCTTTGAAACCGAATCAGCCCGCGCCATCGACCCCGATAATGTAAAAGGCTGGCACTAGCCCCGGTCCGCCGGCGTGAGCCGGCCGACCGGTTGTCGTTGCATTCGTGAAGTGGTCGTCGCAGATGACAGCCAAAAATGCAGGCTTAACAAAGTCAGCAATGACAGCCGGTCGGCCGGCTAGCGCCGGCGGACCGGAGCGGCTGGCGCGGTCGGCGCTTCATCGTCAAACAACATCCGCACCGAGGGAGTGTAGGCGTCGTCGTACTGCCCGCTGCGCACCGCCCACAGAAAGGCCGCCAGAAACGTGAGGGCCACTAGTAAACTGAGGCCAATCAGCAGAAAGATAATAGTCATAAAATCAACATTATAAGTGGTAGTGTCGGGCCGCCCAGCGCACCAGCAAAGTAGCCATCACCATCACGCTGAGCGAGCTGAGGGGCATGAGAATAGCCGACGCGATGGGCGTAAAATGCCCCTGCACGGCCAGCGTTAGCCCTACGGCGTTGTAGCATAGCGAAAGTGCAAACGTGGCCAGCACCGCCCGCAGGCAGGCCCGCGAGAAGCCCAGAAACGTGGCCAGTCTCCCTAGCTCGCCAGCCTCCAGAATGGCGTCGCAGGCGGGCGAGAAGTTGGTGAGCGTGTCAGTGAGGGCGATGCCCGCGTCGGCGGCGCGCAGGGCCCCGGCGTCGTTCAGGCCGTCGCCCACCATGACCACGGTGTGGCCCAGGGCGCGCTCGGCGGCGACGTAGGCGAGCTTATCGGCGGGCGACTGGCCGAAGCGCAGCTCCGCCGCTGGGCCGAGTAGGGCGCGCAGCCGGAGTCGCTCGGCGTCGGTATCGCCCGAGAGTACGGCCAAGCGGTAGCGCTTGCCCAAGGCTGCCAGCACGGCCGGCAGGGCCGGGCGGTACACATTGCAAAAGGTGAAGTGGCCGGCCGGCTCCCCATCCAACGCCACGTAAACGCTGGTTTCGGGGGCTAGCACCGGTCCGCCGGCGCTAGCCGGCCGACCGGTTGTCGTTGCTGACTGCAGGGCCGGCGATGTAGCTGTTTGGGCTGAAAGCAGAAGCAAATTCCCGGGAACAGGTACCCTTGCCGACAACAACGGCAATCGTTCTGATGCCCGCAACGACAACCGGTCGGCCGGCTGCGCCGGCGGACCGGCGGGCGTCCCCACAAATACGGCCGACCCTAGCCGCAGCGCTTGCCCACTGGCGGCCGTGGCGTGCAAGCCCCGGCCGGGGTATTCCTGACAAGTAGCCAGGGGCAGGGCTTCGGTGGCCAGCTCGCGGGCCAGGCGCTGGCTGAGGGGGTGCGTGGACTGCGCCGCCGCGGTGGCAATAAGCTGTTTTTCAACTAATAACAACGGCCGGCCGTGGTACTGCACGGCCGACTGCGTAGGGTCGGTGAGGGTGCCGGTTTTGTCGAATACCAGCGTGTCGGTCCGGGCCAGAGTTTCGACGACGGCGGCGTTTTTGAGGTAGAGCTTGTGGCGGCCCAGCACCCGCAGCGCTGCCCCCAGGGCGAAGGGCGTGGCCAGCGACAGCGCGCACGGGCAGGCAATAACCAGCACCGACGTGAAGGCCCGCCACATGGTGGCCTGGTCGCGGGGGCCCCAGTAGGCCAGCGTGCCGGCGGCCAGCAGTAGCGTGAGAGCCACGAAGTAGCGGCCGGCGTGGTTGGCATAGGTTTCGAGGGTGGGGCCGGCGGCGTCTTTGGTGAAGGCAGGATTGTTCCAGAGCTGGGTGAGGTAGCCCTGCGACACGCCGCGCACCACTTCCAACTCCAGGGCCCCGCCCAGCTGCCGGCCGCCAGCGTACACCAGGTCGCCGGCGGCGCGGGCTACCGGGGTGCTTTCGCCCGACACGAAGGAGTAGTCGATTTGGCCCGCGCCGCGCAGCAGCACGGCATCGGCCGGAATCACCTCCTGGTGCCGCACCCGGATGCGGTGACCCACCGCCAGCTCCTGCACCGAAATGGACTGCTCGCCGGCCGGCGTGAGGCGCGTCACGGCCACCGGAAAGTAGGCCGTGTAGTCGCGGTCGAAGCGCAGCGCGTCGTAGGTGCGCTGCTGCACCCACTTGCCAATCAGCATGAAAAACACCAGCCCCGTAAACGAGTCGAAGTAGCCCGGCCCGCGCCCCGTCAGCACCTCAAACGTGCTGACGCTGAACAGCGAAGCCAACCCCAGGCTGATGGGGAAATCGAGGTTGATGTGGCGCTGCCGCAGCCCCTGCCCGGCCGAACGGAAAAACCCGCGGGCGCTGTACAGCAGCACCGGCAGCGCCAGCGCCAAACTCAGGTACCCAAAAAACCGCCCGAACCCGGCCTGCAATTCCTCCACGAACGAGAAGTACTCGGGCAGGGCCAGCAGCATCACGTTGCCGAAGGCGAAGGCCGCCAGCCCCAGCTGGTAGTACAAGGTATGGCTGGCGCGGTGCGGCTGCGCGCCCAGCTCGGCCAACGTAATCTGCGGCTCGTAGCCCACCGAGGCCAGCAGCTGCACCACCTCGGGCAGGCTGATGTCGGCCAGTAAGTAGGTGATGGTGATTTCCTTACGCAAAAACTGCACCCGCGCCTCCACCACGCCGGCGTGCAGCCGGGGCAGGTGCTCGAGCAGCCAGATGCAGGAGGTGCAGTGCATCTGGGGTACATGCAGCGTGAGGCGGCCCCGCTCGGCCGAGCGGAACGAGAGCAGCTGCGCCTGCACGGCCTCCGAAGCCAGGTAGTCAAAGCGGCCGGGTAGCTCTACTGCCTTTATTTTCAGGCCCGGCTGCTCGCCCAGCGCGTAGTAGGTACAGAGCTGGCTGGCACTGAGCAGCTCATACACGGTGCGGCAGCCGGCGCAGCAAAACGGCAGCTCGGCCAGCCGCAGCGGCTCGGCTGGGCAGGCATCGCCGCAGTGGGCGCAGGCCAGGTCAGTGGCGGGTGATTCGAGGAGGACGGGCACGGGCGGACACAGGGGGGTAGGGCCGCAAAGCTCCGGCCGCCGCTGCGCGGGAGCCATGATGCGCGTCAGGCCCGCGCTTGATTGTGGTTGGCGCGTGGCCGCCGAGCGCCCAGAGTAGCATTTACCTGATTAAAATCAGGTAAACGCTTGCTTTTTGTCAAGGCTGCACGCGGGGGGAAAGCCGAATTTTGTCCTTTGCACCCGCAGGTGTGCGCCTGGTCCGGTCCGCCGGCGCAAGCCGGCCGACCGGTTGTCGTTGCTGGCGTTCGGCTGGCGTTGAAATCAATTGCTTATGACATAACTATCGTTTAATCAAGTATTTATTATTTAAGCAATCTAAAGCAACGACAACCGATATAAGCAACGACAACCGGTCGGCCGGCTTGCGCCGGCGGACCGGAGCGAGCGTATCTTTTCAAATTCAAGTTATACATTGTCAATAACTTACTCTGCACCAGCCGCCGCCAACAGGCTGGTCACGAGCGCGTCGCTCTCAGGCCAGCCGGGTTGCCTCCACAGCTCGATGCCCTCGCGCACCAGCACGCAGGCGGGCAGCTGCGCCACGGCAAAGCTGCGCACCACGGCCGCGTGCGTAGCCTCGTCGAGGCGCAGCACCCGCACGGCGGGGCCCAGCCGGCGCTGGAGGTCGTCGAGCTGGGCAGGGGTGGGTAGCTGGCCGGCCCGGCCGGCCGGCACCAGCACCAGCAGCACGGCGGGCGCCAGCAGGTCGGGCGGGGGTAGGGCAAAGGACATGGGCGGCGGAAAGTCGGACTGGGTAGCAAAAGTATTTCGGCCCGCCCCGCCCGGCCATGATGCCTGATAGACCGCCGCTTGATAGTCATCAACTCGCACGCCCCACGCCAGCTGCGCCGGTCCGCCGGCGCCAGCCGGCCGACCGGTTGTCGTTGCTGATGTTGGTTTATTCAGCGACTTTATTCAATGACAACCGGTCGGCCGGCTGAAAAAGCCGGCGGACCGGGGCGGCCGATTTGCTTAACCACGTTTTTTTTCTATGCTCAGCGACCCTTTTAGCAGCGCCGCCGCCGACGTGCTCATCACCCAGGCCCCCGATTTTGTCGGCATCTACGACGTGGCCCAGGGCTGGTTTATTCGGGTCAATCCGGCGGGGGTGCGGCTGCTGGGCTACCCTTCGGAGGAAGCTTTTTTGAGCGACCCGGCGCGGGTGCTGCCTACCCCCGCCGTGCCGCCCGCCCGCTGGGCGCACCTGCGCGAGCTGGCCCGGCGCACGGGGCCCCAGGCCCTGGAGGCCGAGGTGGGCCGGCGCCAGGGCCCGTCGTTCTGGGGGCGCGTCGAGCTCACGGCTTTTCAAGTGAAAGGCGCTGACTACCTGTTGGTTCGCCTCAGCGAGCAGGGGCGCTTGCAGCAGGCCGAGCGCGAGCTGGCCCAAAGCGTGCGGCGCTTCGAGGCCGTGTTCACGCACGCCACCATCGGCATCGTGGTGTGCGACGAGCGGGGCCGCATCGTGTCGGCCAACCAGCTGGCCCACCAGCTTTTTGGCTACGCGGCCGGCGCGCTCGAAGGCCAGCTCATCGAGCTGCTGGTGCCCCAGGCGGCTGGCCGCCACCACGAAAACCTGCGCCGGTCGTTCGCGGCCCGCCCGGAGGTGCGCACCATGGGGGCCCACCGCGGCGAGCTCCAGGGCCTGCGCCGGGATGGCTCGGCGTTCCCGGTCGAAATCAGCCTGAGCTATTTTCACCTCGATGAGGAGCTGTACGTCGTGTCGTATATCCTCGACATTACTTACAAAAAAGAATTTGAGCAGCAGCTTATTGCCGGTAGCCAGCGCGTGGCCGCCCTCAACGCCGACCTGGAGCAGCGCGTGACCGAGCGCACCCACGCGCTGATGAACACCCTGGAGCAACTCCAGCTGCGCAAAAACGAGCTGGCCAAGGCCCTGGACGCCGAGCGCGAGCTAGGCGAGCTCAAATCGCGCTTCGTGAGCATGGCCTCGCACGAGTTTCGCACGCCGCTCACGGCCGTGCTCACCTCAGCCGCGCTCATTGCCGAATACCCGGCCACCGAGCAGCAGGACAAGCGCCTGCGCCACATCGAGCGCATCCGCACGTCGGTGACGCATTTGAACGATATCCTGGAGGAATTTCTGTCGGTAGGGCGCATTGAGGAGGGCAAAATTGAGGCCCACCCGGCCCGCCTCGACCTGCCCGCGCTGCTACGCGACGTGGTGGCCGACGTGCAAATCTTACGCAAGCCCGGCCAGCGCATCGAGCAAACCACCGACTGCCCGGAGCCCCTGTGGCTTGACCCCTCGCTGCTGCGCAAAATCCTGGTCAACCTGCTCTCCAACGCCCTCAAGTACTCGGGCGAAAACTCGGTGGTGGCGGTGCAAGCCGCCTGCCAGGCGGGCGCGCTCACGCTCACCGTGGCCGACCAGGGGGTCGGGATTTCGGAAGAAGACCAGGCGCACCTGTTCGAGCGGTTTTTCCGGGCCCGCAACGTCACCAACGTGCCCGGCACCGGCCTGGGCCTCTACATCATTGCCCGCTACCTGGAGCTGCTGCACGGCCACATTGCTCTGCAAAGCGCACTGGACCAGGGCACTATCGTCACTATTACCGTTCCGTATGAAAACCATCCTGCTGATTGAGGACAACGATTTCATCCGCGAAAACACCGCCGAGATTCTGGAGCTCACCGGCTACACCGTGCGCACCGCCGCCGACGGCCAGGCCGGCGTGACCCAGGCCCTGGCCGAGCGCCCCGACCTCGTGCTGTGCGACATCATGATGCCCGTGCTCGACGGCTACGGCGTGCTGCACATCTTCAACCAGAACCCGCGCCTGGCGGGCGTGCCCTTCATCTTCCTCACCGCCCGCACCGAGCGCGCCGACCTGCGCCGCGGCATGGCCCTGGGCGCCGACGACTACCTCACCAAGCCCTTCGAAAAGAGCGACTTGCTGAGCGCAGTGAGCGGCCGCCTCAGCCGCTTCCAGCACCTGCAGCCCGCCTACGACCTGCGCGCCAACGGCCTGCCCGAGTTCCTGGCCGATGCCCGGCAAGCAGGTAGCCTGGCCGGCCTCTCGGCCGACCGCCGGCCCCACGCCGTGCCCCGCAAGCAGATTATTTACGCCGAAGGCGACGAGGCCACCCGGCTCTACTTCGTGCAGGCCGGCCGGGTCAAAATCAGCAAAGCCACCGCCGCCGGCAAGGAGCTGATAACGGGCATTTGCGCCGCCGGCGAGTTTTTTGGCTACCGGGCCCTGCTGGCCGGCTCGCCCCATCACGACGCGGCCGTGGCCCTCGACGACGCCACGCTGCGCTACATTCCAGCCGATGATTTTGCTCAATTGCTGCTGCGCAACCCCGAGGTGAGCCAGCAGTTCGTGCGGATGCTCGCCGGCCGCCTCGACCAGCAGGATGCGCAGCTGCTGGACCTGGCCTACGGCTCGCTACGCAAGCGCGTGGCCGACAGTCTCTTGCACCTGCACGCGCAGCAGCTCATCCTTTCCCCCGCCGACCCGCTCATCCAGCTGGCCCGCGAGGACATGGCCGCCCTCATCGGCACCACGCCCGAGTCGTTGAGCCGCGTCCTGAGTGAATTCCGTCAGGATGAGAGCATCGAGCTGACGCCTAAGTTTATCAAGGTGCTACAGCCCGATAAGCTGCGCCACAGCAACTGGTGAGCGGCCGCTTGCGCTGGCGGCCCCTGACCAGACTCGGACGGTGTTGGCCGAGTGGAAAGTCCGCCTTTTTACGGAGCTGTTTCCGGGCCGCAGCATCGTGCCCAAAACCCTAATTCTTGCCAAGAGCAGCCACCACGACTTGGGTAACCTCAACCCATACCCCGCCGATACCACGGGTGCCTTCTACCGCTCCCAGATTACGGGCGTGCTTATAATTCCTGGCAAAAAAGCCCTTTGCATTGCCCTGGCCGGCCGCTGGGTACCCCAAACCTGCGGCACAGCGCCCAACGGATGGCCGCCGCCGTGCGCAAGATGTTCAAAACCCGCAAGCCGCAGGAACGCAACTTCGGCGAAGTAGCAACGCGGGCAGGCTGCCCGAAACAGCAAACGCAGCGACCAGGGCATCGCCCGCGCCGCCCGCGCCGCCTAGCTGCTCATCACTTGGGAAAACGGCGTTCCGAGGATTCACTGGCAAGCGGAGGGGCGGCTGGATGACTTCAAGTAAAGGGGGCGGCGCTAGCCGCGCTGTTGGCCGTGGGCGCCTACGCGCCGTCCAAGCCAGTCGCTCAATAAAGCAACCAGCAGGCCCACCACACTGGGGTGGTCTAGCTGAAACGGCTAGCGAGAAGTCTTGACTTCCGCTGCCCATGAACGAAAAACCGAATCCTGGTGGGTTGCCCACCACTCGCAAGAAATACACGCCGGCCTTCAAAGCGGAATGCGTGCGCCAAGTGGCCGCCGGTGCCCGCCAAACCGATGTGGCCCGCGCCCAAGGCGTTTCGCCGGCCTTGCTGGGCCGATGGCAGCGCCAGGCGCTGGAACGGGCCATGCCCAGCAGCGACGAGCGGGGGGAAGTCAAGCGGCTACGGGCGGAGCTTAGGCGCGTGGAAACGGAGCGCGATATTTTAAAAAAAAGTCGTGACCATCTTTGCGCAACCGCCTCAGTCGTGAGCCGCTACGCCTCCATCCGCGCCTGCACCGAGCCGTGGCCCGTGCGGCTGCTCTGCCGCCTGCTGGACGTGAGGGCGGCCGGTTACTACCAATGGCGCCAGCGCCCGAACCGGCCGGCCGCGGCATGGCAAGCCGCCGCACAAGCCGCTTTTACCCGCCACGCCCGCCGCTATTGAGGTGGTCTAGTTAAGCCGCACAAAGTAGGGACGTGGTTTGAAAATGGGTTTTGGAGAGATTTGGAAGATTGATAGCCGAGGGCGGAATGCCGCCGTTCGGCATTGCAATAGGCTGGGTAGTGCCTGGTTTCCAGGCGCGCTTCGGGAAGGTCACGGAAGCTGCTGCCGTCGAGCAGTTCGGTTTTGAGCCGACTCCAAAACGATTCGGCGGGGGCGTTGTCGTAGCCGTTGCCGCGCCGGCTCATGCTTTGTACGGCCTCGTGGCGGGCAGGTAAGCTCTTGAAGTTGGTAGCCGAGTCCTGGCTGCCTTGGTCGGAATGGACCACTGGCCCACCTGTTGGCTGGCGTACGGCCAGGGCGCGGCGCACAAGGCCCCGCTGACCAGGTCTTCGGGCACGGACCCGCGCACGTCCCAGCCCACCACCTTGCGGGAGTAGCGGTCGAGCCAGGTGGCTAGGTAGCGCCAGCCGCCGCCTTGCCTGGGCCGGCAGGTGATGTCGCCGACCCAGACTTGGTTCGGGGCCGTGGGGGCGTCCTGCTCGGCCCGCTTGAGCTGGGCCCGCAGTTGGCGGACTTCGGGGTCGCGAGCCACTTCCACGCTGCCCACTTCGGCCACGAGTCGCGCTTGTTGCCGCCGGTAGAGCAGCTTGGGGCTGATGCCCAACTGCTGGGCCGCCGCTTGCGTGCTGCGGCCCTCGGAGGCTAGTGTAGCGCTTCCGCCTTAAAGGCGTCGCCGTATTTGCGCCGCTTATCAGGCGTCTTTCTGCCCTTTTCTGCGCCCATGACTCAGGAAATATACGTCCTGCCTCTGTGCGCTTAGTCTAGGCCACCTCAAAGTCCCGTTTCGTGGATTGATCTTGAAACCACGGGTTCGCTCGCCCGAGGCGACCAGTGCGGGAAAGAACGGCCGTAAAATGACCACCTGTACCCTACGCTGTACCCCAAGTATAAAAAAAGCCGCCCCCTTAACTTATGGGGGGCGGCTTTTTTTAGTGGTCGCGCTAGGAATCGAACCTAGATCAAGAGCTTCGGAAACTCTCATACTATCCGTTGTACGACGCGACCGGGTCGGGATAGGACTGCAAAAGTAGCCGCAAAACCCCCGACAGCCAAACCGCCCGGGCAAATTGCCGGCCGGGCCTCCGCCAATTCGCCACAACCTTGGGAGGCAAAAGGCAGTTAGCTACCCGTTAAACTGCCCCAATACTTATCCCATCCCATGGAATCCACCAAGAAGAATCTTTACACGGCCGACGCTACGGCCGTGGGCGGCCGCAGCGGCCACGTCCGTTCCGCCACCGGCACCGTGGACCTCGACATGAGCGTCCCCGAAGGGCTGGGCGGCAAGAAGGGTGCCACCAACCCCGAAGAGCTGTTTGCCGCCGGCTACGCGTCGTGCTTCCAGCAGGCGCTGCTCGTCATCGCCCAGCGCGCCGGCGACAAGCTCGACCCCGCCACCGAAGTGAAGTGCGGCGTGACCCTGTTCCAGGACGGCGAGGCCTACGGCCTGTCGGCGGTGCTCGACATCGACCTGAAGTCGTTCGACCACGATAAAACAGTGGAAATGGTGCGCCAGGCCCACAAAATTTGCCCGTATTCGGTGGGCACCCGCGGCAACATGGAAGTGGAGCTGAAAGTGCAGGGCGAAGCCATTCCCGTGGCCCCGGAGGAAAACGCCGGCGTGGCCGAAAAAAGCGCCGTGGCCGCGTAAAGCCTTTTAAGCATAGAAAAGGCCCGCCTGAACGTTCAAGCGGGCCTTTTTGCGTCTGTACGGCCTGTAGCTTGGACTGGTAGTCCGAGCGCGAGCGTAGCGAGCAGGCGGGACCGGACGATTACACGCGCCAGATGTTCGCTGCGCTCGCGCTCGGACTACCAGTTCAAGCTACAGGAAGCTCCTTAGCTAAACCCCAGCACCGGATGCGGCTGGTAGGGCTCCTCCAGGCGCTTGATTTCCTCGGCGCTGAGCTTCACTGCCAGAGACGCCACGGCGTCTTCGAGGTGGCCGGGCTTGCTGGCCCCCACAATGGGCGCGGTGATGCCGGGCTGGGCCAGCACCCAGGCCAGGGCAATTTGGGCGTTGGGCAGGCCGCGGGCCCCGGCAACTTCCGTCACCCGGTCGGCCACCGCGAAGTCATCGTCGCGGCCGTAAAGGCCTTTGCCGAAGGCGTCGGTTTCGGCCCGCTTGGTTTCGTTGCGGGCCTTGCCGCGGCCGCCCGTGAGCAGCCCCCGCGCCAGCGGCGACCACGGGATGACGGCGATTTTCTGGTCCTGGCACAGCGGCAGCATCTCGCGCTCCTCCTCGCGGTATACGAGGTTGTAGTGCGGCTGCATGCTCACGAAGCGCGTCCAGTTGTGCTTATCGGCCAGGTACAGCGACTGGGCAAACTGCCAGGCGTGCATCGACGAGGCCCCGATGTAGCGGGCTTTACCGGCCTTCACCACGTCGTGCAGGGCCTCCAGGGTTTCCTCGATGGGCGTGTGGTAGTCCCAGCGGTGAATCTGGTACAGGTCCACATAGTCGGTGCCCAGGCGCTGCAAGCTGGCGTCGATGGCCTGCATGATGTGCTTGCGCGAGAGGCCCTTGTCGTTCGGCCCGGGGCCCATCGGGTTGAACACTTTGGTGGCCAGCACCACCTCGTCGCGCTTAGCAAAGTCGCGCAGGGCCCGGCCCACCACTTCTTCGCTGGCCCCGTTGCTGTACACGTCGGCCGTGTCGAAGAAGTTGATGCCCAGCTCCAGCGCTTTCTGAATGAACGGGCGGCTGGCGGCTTCGTCCAGGGCCCAGGGCCAGCGCTCGGTGGGCGTGCCGTAGGTCATGGTGCCCAGGCAAATTTTGGAAACTTGAAGGCCAGTGTTTCCCAAGCGGGTGAATTCCATAGTAAAACGGGAGAGGTGAATGAATTATAGCTAACAGGAGAACGTCATGCTGAACGCAGTGAAGCATCTCTACCGCGGCAGTGAACCCAATCGATTAGATTACTGCCGCGGTAGAGAGCTTCACTGCGTTCAGCATGACGTCCTAATCATCTTACTTAAAAAGCCCGCCTGGGTTACCAGACGGGCTTTTCTAAATTTGAACAACAGCAAAAATTACGCTTCGGCCAGCACTTCTTTTACGCGGGCGGCGGCGTCTTTCAGCAGCGTGGCCGACCGCACTTGCAGGCCGCTTTCATCGATGATGCGGGCCCCTTCTTCGGCGTTGGTGCCTTGCAGGCGCACGATGATGGGCACGCGGATGTCGCCGATTTTCTTGTAGGCCTCCACCACGCCGTTGGCCACCCGGTCGCAGCGCACGATGCCGCCGAAGATGTTGATCAGGATGGCCTTCACGTTCGGGTCCTTCAGGATGATGCGGAAGCCGGCTTCCACCGTCTGGGCGTTGGCTCCACCCCCGACGTCGAGGAAGTTGGCCGGCTCGCCGCCGCTCAGCTTGATGATGTCCATCGTGGCCATGGCCAGGCCCGCGCCGTTCACCATGCAGCCCACGTTGCCGTCGAGCTTCACGTAGTTCAGGTTCGAGGCCGAAGCCTCCACTTCCAAAGGGTCTTCCTCGTTGAGGTCGCGCAGGGCGGCGAACTCTTTGTGGCGGTAGAGGGCGTTGTCGTCCAGGGTCACCTTGGCGTCCACGGCCAGGATTTTGTTGTCCGACGTTTTCAGCACCGGGTTAATCTCGAACATGGCCGAGTCGGTTTCGTCGTAGGCCTTGTAGAGGGCCGTCACGAACTTCACCATGTCCTTGTGCGCGTCGCCGGAGAGGCCCAGGCCGAAGGCAATCTTGCGGGCCTGGAAGCCTTGCAGGCCCACGGCGGGGTCGATGAATTCCTTGTGGATTTTCTCGGGGTGCGACTCGGCCACCTCCTCGATGTCCACGCCGCCCTCGGTGGTGTAGATGATGACGTTCTTGCCGCTGGTGCGGTCCAGCACCACGCTCATGTAGAACTCCTGGGTGGGGCTTTCGCCGGGGTAGTACACGTCCTGGGCCACGAGCACCTTGTGCACCAGGCGGCCTTCGGGGCCCGTTTGCTTGGTGACGAGCTGCATGCCGAGGATGTTGCCGGCAATTTCTTTCACCTGGTCGAGGTTTTTGGCCAGCTTCACGCCGCCCCCTTTGCCCCGGCCCCCGGCGTGGATTTGCGCCTTGATGACGTACCAGCTGGTGCCGGTGTCGGCGGTCAGCTTTTTGGCGGCTTCCACGGCCTCTTCGGCCGTGTCGGCCGTGAGGCCTTCCTGGACGCGGACGCCGTACTTCTTCAGAATTTCTTTGCCCTGATACTCGTGGATGTTCATGCGGGGAGGTAGGGGTTGGTTTACGTGCGGCGAAGGTACGGCGGGCGGCCGCAAGGTGGGGGCAATTTTTCGGGCCCCGGGGCGGTGGCCCCGGGGCCCCTGCGCCGCACCGGGGCCCCGCTTTTCTGCGTATGTAGGCCGGCGGCGGGCCCATCCGTACCCGGCGGCTACCTTTGTTACTTCCCAGGCCCTTGCCCCACTGCCTTGCTCCAAGCCGTCAACGTCCGCAAAAGCTACCAGTCGCTCGAAGTGCTCAAGGGCATCAACCTCACGATTGAGAAGTCGGAAATCGTGAGCATCGTGGGCTCGTCGGGGGCCGGCAAGAGCACGCTGCTGCACATCCTGGGCACGCTCGACAACCCCGACTCGGGCGAGGTGCTGTTCGACGGCGCGTCGGTGAGCAGCCTGGGGCGCAACGACCTGGCGCGGTTTCGCAGCCGCCACATCGGGTTCATCTTCCAGTTTCATAACCTGCTGCCCGAGTTCACGGCCCTCGAAAACGTGTGCCTGCCCGCCTACCTGGCCGGCCGCTCCGAGAAGGAAGTGCGCGTGCGGGCCCGCGAGCTGCTGGGCATGATGAACCTGGAGCACCGCGCCGAGCACAAGCCCAGCGAGATGAGCGGCGGCGAGCAGCAGCGCGTGTCGGTGGCCCGCGCCCTCATCAACTCGCCCGAAATCATCTTCGCCGACGAGCCCAGCGGCAACCTCGACACCAAGAATGCCCAGGAGCTGCACCAGATTTTTTTCCAGCTGCGCAACGAGCTGGATCAAACCTTCGTCATCGTGACGCACAACGACCAGCTGGCCGAAATGGCCGACCGCAAAATCGTGATGCGCGACGGCTTCGTGGTAGAGGAATAGGGGCCCCGGGGGCCCGGTTGGCGACCCAGCCGCCAGATACAATCAGTTTAGCAAATCGCCCTTTTTTTAGCCCGGTTGCGGATGGGAAAAGGCCCGGTGCGGCGGCAAAAGCGGGCTGGCCAAGCGCATTAGCCGCAGCTTTGCCAAGGTATAATTTAAAATACCTGCGCAAATTGCTGATAATCAGCGATAAAATTTACTAAAAATTCTGGCTTTTTTGGCACGATTTGGGCAAGGGCTCGGTTATACATCCGAATCCAAAATGGACTTAAGACCCATAACCCCTACTGCCATGACCACCGAAGCAACCAAAACCACCAAAGAGCCCATCCTTAAGAAGGTGAAGGCTGAAAGCTTTGACATTGCCCGCTCCGACGAGACGCTGGACCTGGCCAAGGACCTGGCCAAGTTCATCAAGGAGAACAAGCTCACCACCAACGTGCAGGGCAAGGAGTTTGTGAACGTGGAGGGCTGGCAGTACGCCGGCTCGCGCCTGGGCATCGTGCCCATCGTCGAGCACGTCATCAACGTGAGCAACGACCAGGAAATGAAGTACCAGGCCAAGGTGACCCTCTGGGACCTGCGCCACGGCACGACGGTGGGCGCGGGCTTCGCCGTGTGCTCGAACAAGGAGAGCGGCAAGAAATTCTACCAGGAGTTTGCCATCATGAGCATGGCCCAGACCCGCGCCATCGGCAAGGCGTACCGCAACTGCCTGGCCTGGATTATCCGCGCTGCCGGCTACGAGCCCACCCCGGCCGAGGAGATGGACTACAACACCAACGCGCCGCAAC
The DNA here is from genome assembly GCF_013294115.1 of Hymenobacter caeli. Taxonomy (GTDB): domain Bacteria; phylum Bacteroidota; class Bacteroidia; order Cytophagales; family Hymenobacteraceae; genus Hymenobacter; species Hymenobacter caeli. Next base: position 14,141 of record NZ_JABSNP010000017.1, read on the forward strand.
AAGCCCAAGCTGCCGCCGCCCCGGCCCCGGTAGCGGCCCCCGCGCCCGCCATGCAGGTGCTGCCGGCCGATGCGCCCTCCCCGGCCGATGCGCCCTCCCCGGCCGTAGCCGCGGAGGCCACTCCCACGGCCCCGGTGCAGTACGCTACCGCCGCGCACAAGGAAGAGATTATCCGCCTGCTGAACCACCCGGTCATCACCCGCCAGGAAAAGACCAAGATGCTGCTCAACATCAACCGCCTCGACGAGGAGCGGGCCATCCAGGCCATTGCCAAGCTCGGCAACGCCATCGACGAGCGCGAGAACGGCGGCCACAAAGCCGCGGCTTAATTACCGCCCGCCTACAGCAAAAAGCCCGGTGCCGCAAGGTGCCGGGCTTTTTTGTGGGTAATTTCGTCCATGCCCGAACCCGTTGCCCCCGCCGCCGAACCCCTGGCCCTGCTGCGGCAGCACTGGGGCCACGCGGCGTTCCGGCCGGGGCAGGCGGAAATCATCGATTCCATCCTGAACGGGCACGACACGCTGGCGCTGCTGCCCACCGGCGGCGGCAAGAGCGTGTGCTTCCAGGTGCCGGCGCTGGCCCGGCCGGGGCTGTGCCTGGTGGTGTCGCCGCTCATTGCCCTGATGAAGGACCAGGTGGACGGCCTGCGCCGCCGGGGCCTGAAGGCGGAGGCCATCTACGCGGGCATGAGCGCCCAGGAAATCGACCACACGCTGGACAACTGCGTGTACGGCCGCGACGTCAAGTTCTTGTACGTGAGCCCCGAGCGGCTGCTCACCGACATCTTCCGGGTGCGGGTGGCCAAAATGCCGGTGAGTTTGCTGGCCGTGGACGAGGCCCACTGCGTGTCGCAGTGGGGCTACGACTTCCGGCCGCCCTACCTGCGCATTGCCGAGCTGCGGGGCCTGCTGGCCCCGGGCGTGCCGGTGGTGGCCCTCACGGCCACGGCCACCCTTCAGGTGCGCGACGACATCGTGGAAAAATTGCTGTTCCGGCCCGGTTACGGCGTATTTCAGCAGAGCTTTTTGCGGCCCAAGCTTTCGTACTCGGTGCTGCCCACGGAGGACAAGCTGCGCCGGCTGCTGGAGGTGCTGCGCGGCGTGGGGCCCGGCAAAACCGGCATCGTGTACGCCCGCACCCGCCGCCAGACCGAGGACACGGCCGCCTACTTGCAGCAGCACCGGCTGCCCGCCGCCGCCTACCACGCCGGCCTGGCCCCCGAGCGCCGCACCAAGGTGCAGCAGGACTGGCTGGCCGACAAAACGCGCATCATCGTGGCCACCAACGCCTTCGGCATGGGCATCGACAAGCCCGACGTGCGCGTGGTGGCCCACCTCGACGCGCCCGACACCCTGGAGGCCTACTACCAGGAGGCCGGCCGCGCCGGGCGCGACGGCCTCTACGCCTTCGCCGTGCTGCTGGCGGGGCCCCACGACGGGCCGGAGATGCAGCGCCGCACCGCGCTGGCCTTCCCGCCGCTCGACACGGTGCGGCGCGTGTACCAGGCCCTGGCCAACTACTCGCGCACGGCGGTGGGCGGCGGCGAGCTGGCCCCGTTCGATTTCGACCTGGGGCAGTTCGCCGAAACATACCGCATCCGGGCCGTAGACGCGCACAACGCCCTGAAAATCTTGCAGCGCGAGGGCTTTATTCAGCTCAACGAAGCGGTGAATAACCCGGCGCGGGTGCACATCGTGACGAACAACCACGACTTGTACGCCTTCCAGGTGGCCAACGCCGAGCACGATATGCTCATCAAGGCGCTGCTGCGGCTGCACGGCGGCGAGCTGTTCGCGGGCTTCCAAACCGTGTCGGAGCAGGGCGTGGCCAACCAGGTGCGGCGCAGCCTGGCCGAGGTGCAGCAGCAGCTGCGCTACCTGCACGGGGCCGGCATCCTGCACTACCAGCCCCGCCACGACGCGCCGCAGGCCATGTTCACCACCCCGCGCCACGACGCCCCCAAGCTGCCCCTCGACCAGCGGCGCCTCGAAGCCGGCCGGGCCCTGGCCCAGGAAAAAACCGCCGCCACCGTCAACTACCTGGCCGGCACGCGCTGCCGCCAGCAGCTGCTGCTGGCGTATTTCGACGAGGCCGACCCGCCCCGCTGTGGCGTGTGCGACGTGTGCCTGGCCGCCAAAAAAGCCGCCCAGGGCCCCGTGGCCACTGCCGGCCTGCGCGAGCAGCTGGTGCAGCAGCTGGCCCGGCAGGCCCAAACGCCCCGCGAGGTGCTGGCCACTTTCGCCCCCGCCCAGGCCGACGAAGTGAAGGCCACCCTGCGCGAGCTGGTAGACGCCGGGGCCCTGCGCTACGAAGCCGACGGGCAGCTGCGGCCGCCGCGGTAACGCGCTGACGGTAAGCTTGTAAATCGGTTAAATATAGCCCCAGCGGGGCGGTCCATCGGTAGTTCTAGCAAGAAAAAAAACGAAAGCCCCAGCGGGGCGACCCAACCGTTGGGTCGCCCCGCTGGGGCTTTAAAAAAATACCTGGCGCACGTTTAGCTGCCGATGGGCCGCCCCGCTGGGGCTGAGCGGGCAGCCTAACCCCTACGCCTGGTAGCCCTGGATGCCGCCCAGCAGGTTGCGCACGTTGGTGAAGCCCTGCTGCTTCAGAAACGCCGAAGCCGAAGCCGAGCGGGCCCCGCTTTTGCAGTGCACGATGACCTCCTGGTCCTTGAGGTCTTCCAGGTCGTCGAGCTTGGTGGGCAGCGAGTTGAGGGGAATGTTCTGGGCCCCGGGGATGCGGCTTTCCTCGAATTCCCAGGGCTCGCGCACGTCGATGATGGTGGGGGTTTCGCCGGCTTGCTGGCGCTGCTTTAGCTCGTCGGAAGTGATGTCGGCCATGAATAGTAAGTTAAAAATTAAGAGTTAAAAGTTAAAAAGCTGAGAGCTAAAAATCTGAATTACAATTTTTAACTCTCAACTTTTAACTTCCATTTAGCCCAGGGCCGCCACGCCGGGCAATTCCTTGCCTTCCATGAATTCGAGCAGGGCCCCGCCGCCGGTGCTGATGTAGCTCACCCGGTCGGCGAAGCCCATTTGCTGCACGGCGGCGGCCGAGTCGCCCCCGCCGATGAGCGAGTAGGCCCCGGCCTCGGTGGCCTCGGCCACGGCGCGGGCCACGTACTCGGTGCCGAGCGAGAAGTTACTCATTTCAAACACGCCCATCGGGCCGTTCCACAGGATGGTTTTGCTGGCCCGGATGATGTCGGCGAAGTCTTCACGGGCGTCGGGGCCCAGGTCGAGGCCCATCCAGCCAGCCGGGATGCTGTCGTTGGGGGCCACGTCCACGTCGGCGTCGTTGGCGAAGCGGTTGGCGATGAGGCTGTCGCCGGGCAGCACCAGGTTCACGCCCTTGGCCTTGGCGCGGGCGATGAGGTCGCGGGCCAGGTCCACTTTGTCGGCTTCCAGCAGCGAGCCGCCCACGTGGCCGCCCATGGCCACGGCAAACGTGTAGGCCATGCCCCCGCCGATGAGCAGGTTGTCCACCTTGTCGAGCAACTTGTCGATGAGCAGAATCTTGTCCGAGATTTTGGCCCCGCCCATGATGGCCGTGAAGGGCCGAACGGCGTGCTCCAGCACCTTGCGGGCGTTGTCCACCTCGCCTTGCAGCAGGTAGCCGCCCACCCGGTTCTCGGGCGCGAAGTACTGCGCCATCACGGTCGTGGAGGCGTGGGCCCGGTGGGCCGTGCCGAAGGCATCGTTCACGTACACGTCGCCCAGCTGGGCCAGGGACTGGGCAAACGCCGGGTCGCCGGCTTCTTCTTCTTTGTGAAAGCGCAGGTTGTCGAGCAGCAGCACCTGGCCGGGCTGCAACGCCTGGGCCTTGGCCAGGGCTTCGGGGCTGAGCACGTCGCCGCCCCAGAGCACTTCCTGGCCGTATTCCTGCTGGAGGCGCAGCACGAGGCTTTCGAGCGAGAACTTCTTTTCGTAGCCACTCTTGGGCCGGCCCAGGTGCGAGAGCAGCACCGCGGAGCCGCCGTCGGCCAGGATTTTCTTGATGGTGGGCGTGGCCGCCCGGATGCGGGTGTCGTCGGTGATGTGCAGGTCGCCGTCGAGGGGCACGTTGAAATCGACGCGCACCACGGCGCGGCGGCCGGCGAAATTGGTGTTATCCAGGGTGTTCATGAAGTGGGGGAGGGGTTAGGAAAACGAAGCGCCGCAAAGGTGCGGCTCCGGCGCAATACTTTACGTGCTTACCGCGGAAGCGGCGTGCCGGTTGCGTGGGCGGCCTTGGGGCCGTGGCGGCCGGCCGTACTTTCGCCAGCTCTATGGTTTAACCTACCGTTGCTAATAGTTTGTGATTGAAAATAATAGCTGATAACGAGCAACCACCTACAAAGCCGCCCCGTGCCGACCCGCCGCAAGTTCCTGCACTCTTCCGCCGCCGGCCTGGCCGGGCTGGCCGTGACGCCGCTCGCCCCCCTGGCCGCCGGGGCCCGGCCGGGGCCCCCGGCGGCGGGCCGGCCCCTGGTTATTTCCACCTGGGACGCGGGCCTGAACGCCAACCGCGGGGCCTGGAAAATCCTGGGCCCCGGCGGCTACGCCCTCGACGCCGTGGAAGCCGGCGTGATGGTGACCGAGGCCGAGCAAAGCTGCTGCGTGGGCCTGGGCGCCAACCCCGACCGCGACGGCATCGTGACGCTCGACGCCTGCATCATGGACGACAAGTACGGCTGCGGCAGCGTGGCCGCGCTGGAGCGCATCAAGCACCCCATCAGCGTGGCCCGCCGCGTGATGGAGCGCACCCCCCACGTGCTGCTGGTGGGCCCCGGGGCCCAGCAGTTTGCCGTGGCCCAGGGCTTCTCGCTGGAGGAACAAAAGCTGAGCCCCGACGCCGAAAAAGCCTACCGCGAATGGCTGAAAACCAGCCAGTACCGCCCCGTCATCAACGTAGAAAACTCGGGTGCGCGGCCCCCGGGCCCCGCCGGCGGGGCCAGCAACCACGACACCATTGCCATGCTGGCCCTCGATGCGCAGGGCCGCCTCAGCGGCAGCTGCACCACCAGCGGCATGGGCTTCAAGATGCGCGGCCGGGTGGGCGACTCGCCCATCATCGGGGCCGGGCTGTTCGTGGACCCGGAAGTGGGGGCCGCCGCCGCCACCGGTCAGGGCGAGGACGTGATTCGCATGGCCGGCGCGCACACCGTGGTGGAGCTGATGCGCCAGGGCCGCTCGCCGCAAGCCGCTTGCCAGGAGGCCGTTGCGCGCGTGGCCAAAATCAAGGGCCCCCAGGCCCGCGACATCCAGGTGGCGTTCATTGCCGTGAGCCGCCGGGGCCAGGTGGGGGCCTACGCCCTGCAAAAAGGCTTCAGCTATGCCCTGAGCACCTCGGACGCGCCGCGCCTCATCAGCAGCGAATACTTCTTGAAGTGAGCCAGCAATTGGAAATTTGCGCCGGGCGCATCTGCGTGAGGCCGGGCGCGGGCATCACGGCAGCCAACATCCAGGCGCTGGCCGCCCGCACCGGGGCCCGGGAGCTGCACGCCAGCGCCAAGCGCCTGCGGCCGCCCGAGGCGGGCGCGGGCCTGTTCGCCGCCCCGCAGTTCGAAACCGACGCCGCCCTGGTGGCCGAGCTGGTGGCGCTGCTGAACCACCGGCAGCACGGACGCTGCACGCCTGCACGTTAAGCTGCCGCTGCCCGGTCGTAGCGCGAACTTTGTCGTGCGCGCCGCTCGCTTCGTTGCGGCAAAATAGGCAGCGACGCGAACGATTACCGTGCAACCGCGCGAACGACAAAGTTCGCGCTACGGCCGTTCGGCGACCGTTTAACCGCGTGGACTTGCAGCGCCCATACTACGGGCGGGGCCCCGCGGCCCTTCCTACCTTTGCGGAACTATGAGAATTGGCATTTTTTTCGGGGGCACTTCGCGCGAGCGGGAAATTTCGTTTGCCGGGGGCCGCACCGTTTTCGATAACCTGGACAAGGCGCTGTTCCAGCCGGTGCCCATTTTCGTGGATAGCCTGGGCAACTTCATCCTGCTCGACTGGCAGTACCTGTACAAAGGCACCATCCGCGACTTTTACCCGCCGGTGGCCGCGCTGCCCGCCACCCGCCACCCCTGGCAGGTGTACGTCGAAAGCCTGGGCGAGCTGAGCGACGACGCCCTGACCGAGCTAATTAGCCACGTCGGCCGCCGCCTTGAAGCCAGCGAGTTGCCCAAGCTGATGGACTTTGCCTTCTTGGCCCTGCACGGGCCCGGCGGCGAGGACGGAGCCATCCAGGGCCTGCTGGAATGGCTGGGCGTGCCGTACTCGGGCTCCGGCATTTTGCCCTCGGCCATTGGCATTGATAAAATTGCGCAGAAGCGTCTGATGCAGGCCGTGGGGCTGGCGACGCCGAAGTTTCGGGTAGTTTTTAGAAAAGGCAGTGGGTCAGTCACATTGCCAGAATTAATAGAGGAACTAGGACTACCCCTTGTAATCAAGGCCCCCCGCCAGGGCAGTAGCATTGGCGTCAGCATCGTGCGGGAAGAGAACGAAGAGCTGTTCCGCAACGCCGTGGACCGAGCCCGGTTTGAGCGCTTTCTTTTCCGCGATGATTGGGAGATTATGCGCGAAGCCGAACAACTGACCTGGATACGTCAAGTGGCTGATGTTCGCGAAGGCATTGGTTTACCGGTAAGCGCATTGGTAGTTACAGCTGATTTTGAAGAGGGTGTGGAAGAATTGATTCATCACCCTGAGGTATTACTTGACTACATCAATCAAAATTTCAACCAACCCACTTTACAGGAATTTAAAGCAGAGGTTAATTTCATACGCTTCACGAGTCTAACTGGCGAAACCCAGGTTCTGGTAGAGCAATTCGTGGCCGGCCGCGAGTTCAGCTGCATCGTGGTGGAAAACGAGCGCGGCGAGCCCCTGGCCCTGCCGCCCACCGAGATTGTGAAGGGCGCGGAGCTGTTCGACTACCGCGCCAAGTACCTGCCCGGCCTGGCCCGCAAAGTCACGCCCATCGACCTGCCGGAGGCGGAGATTCAGCGCATCCGAGAGCAGTGTCAGGTTATGTTCCGCACGTTCGGTTTTCAGGTGTACGCGCGGCTCGACGGCTTTTACACGCCCGATGGCACCATCTTCCTCAACGACCCCAACACGACGAGCGGGATGCTGCCGGCCTCGTTCTTCTTCCACCAGGCGGCCGAGATTGGCCTGAACCCCAGCCAGTTCCTCACCTACCTCATCCGCACGTCGCTGGCAGCGCGGCGGCGCGGCGGGATGCAGCCGGTGCAGCTGGCCCAGCAGCTCCGGCAGCTCGACGCGGCGGTGGCCGACCGGCAGCAGGCCGGCGCGGGCGGGCGCATCCGGGTGGCCGTCATTATGGGCGGGTACTCGTCGGAGCGCCACATTTCGGTGGAGAGCGGGCGAAACATTTTCGAGAAGCTCAGCTCGTCGGCCAAGTACGCGCCGGTGCCGGTGTTCCTCACCGGCTCGGCCCAGGAGCACCGCCTTTACGTGCTGCCCATCAACGTGATGCTGAAGGACAACGCCGACGACATCCGCGAGAAGATTGAGCACGCCGAAGCCGGCGCGGGGCCCCACCCCATCCTGGCCAAAATCCAGGCCGAGGCCGCCGCCCTCACCCGCACCTACGCCGGGCAGGGGCTGGCCCAGCCGCGCCGCATCTCGTTCGCCGAGCTGGCCGGGCTGGCCGACGAGGTGTTCATCGCCCTGCACGGCCGCCCGGGCGAGGACGGGGCCCTGCAACAGGAGCTGGAACGCCACGGCCTGCCCTACAACGGCTCGGGCGTGGCCAGCAGCGCCCTCACCATCAACAAGTTCGAAACCAACCAGCGCCTGCGCGAAGCCGGCCTGCTGGTGGCCGACCACCGCATGGCCCCGCGCCTGGAGTGGGCCGCCGACGCCGAAAGCTTCTACCGCCGCCTGGAGGCGCAGTTTCCGTACCCGTTCATCGCCAAGCCGGCCGACGACGGCTGCTCGTCGGCGGTGAAAAAGATTAAGAACCGCGCCGAGCTGGCGGCCTTTTCGGCGCTGATGTTCCGCGACCAGGACGACCTGCTGGCGGGCCCCGCCGGGGTGCTGCACCTGGGCTTCAAGGAGGAGTTTCCGCAGAAAGACGCCTTTTTGGTGGAAACCCTCATCAGCCGCGACGGGGCCGCGCACTTCTTGGAAGTGACCGGGGGCCTGCTCACGAGCTACGACGCGGACGGCCGGCTCGCCATCGAAGTCTTCGAGGCCAGCGAGGCCCTGGCCAACGGCGAGGTGCTGAGCCTGGAGGAGAAGTTCCTGGCCGGCGAGGGCCAGAACATCACGCCCGCCCGCTACGCCCCCGACCCCGCCGAGCGCCAGCGCATCAGCAACGAGGTGAAGGCCGTGCTGCGCCGCGTGGCCGAGGTGCTCGGCGTGCAGGGCTACGCCCGCATCGACGCCTTCGTGCGGGTGCGGCCGTCGGGGGCCGTGGAGGTTATTATCATCGAAGTCAACTCGTTGCCCGGCATGACGCCCGCCACCTGCATCTTCCACCAAACGGCCCTGGCCGGCTACACGCCCTACCAGTTCGTGGACCGGATTTTGGAATTCGGCAAGGCGCGGGCGGGGCGAGAAAAGATGGCAATAAGGCCGTCATGCTGAGCGCAGCCGAAGCATCTCTACCGCGGCAGTAATTCATTCGTTGAACGATTGGGTTAGTGACGCAGTAGAGATGCTTCGGCTGCGTTCAGCATGACGTTCTATTGTCATGACGTTCTACCTGTTTCATATATCAATCCCCAAGCCCTATCTACCTAATGGCCAGTTTTTTCAAAGCCAACACCCCGCTCGACGTCGTGAAACACCTGGCCCTGGTGGTGGGCGCGGCGGCGCTGCTCGTGCTGGGCTTTTTTTACGTGTACCTGCCCGTGACGACCCACCACGGCGAAACCATCACGGTGCCCAAGGTGACGGGCATGAACGTGGCCGAGCTGGAGAAATACCTCGACGCGCGCCACCTGGCGTATTTCGTCGATGATTCGAGCTACAACCCCGATATCCGGCCGCTCACCGTGCTGACGCAGGACCCCGCGCCGGGCGAGAAGGTGAAGGAGGGCCGCAAAATTTACCTGCAAGTGGCCATGAAGCGCCCGCCGGTCATCAAGATGCCCAAGCTGGTGGACGGCTCGGTGAAGAACGCCCAGCTCATCTTGCAGAGCTACGACCTGGTGGTGGGCCAGATTAAGATGGTGCCCAACCTGGCCCAAAACGCCGTGCTCCGGCAGTTCGTGAACGGCAAGGAAATAGCGCCCGGGGCCCCCGTGGCAAAGGGCACGCGCATCGACCTGGAAGTGGGCGACGGCCTGGGCAACCAAGAATTTCTGGTGCCCGACCTCGTGAAAATGCCCCAGGATGAAGCCCTGACGCTGCTCGCCGGCCAGGGCCTGCAAAAGGGGGAGGTATTCGAGCAGGCCGCCGCAGAAGGCCAGGTGCCGGGCACCGTGGTGCGCCAGCGCCCCGTGCCGGGCCCCAACGCCACCATCCGCACCGGCCAGCTCGTCGATTTGTGGATCGCGAAATAGGGCCCCGGCGCGGGCCTTTTTGGCGGCCGCTCGGGGCCCCGGGCGGCTGGCAGCACTAAAGCGCTGGCCCCGGCGTTGGCGCTCCAGGAAAATGAGAAATAGAAGTTGTTTGGTGATTCAGAAAAGTCATTCAAACCATTCAGCACGTCATGCCGAGCGCAGCCGAGGCATCTCGCGTACAGCAGTAATTCAATCGATGTAACGGAGCACGCGAGATGCTTCGGCTGCGCTCAGCATGACGGCCAAAAGAGGATCATTTAACATTTAAACTGCCTCATAAACTGCCTCATAAAAAATTAAAACGCCTTTTCAACGGCGCTTACCCCTTCGTTTTTAATTAGCGGCTATTAATTATGACCCGACTGTTCCGCCTTTTGCCGGCGCTGCTGCTGCTGGCGCTGGCCGCCCCGGCCCAGGGCGTGCTGCCCGCCCAGCCCCTGCCCAACGACCCCGGCCGCACGGCCCCGGCGGCGGGGCCCGCGGCGGCGCGGCGCGGCACGGCGGCGCTGGCGCTGCCGTTTTTCGACGACTTCACCACGCCGCGCGAGGGCAACCCCCGGGTGCAAAACTGGCTGCCCGGCGGCGGGGCCCTGGTGAACAACCGCCTGCCGGTGCACCCCCTCACGCGGGGCGTGGCCACGCTCGACGGCCTGCGGGCCAACGGCCAGGGCTACGGCAGCCCCTCGGGCTTCGGGGCCATCGACACGCTCACCTCGCAGCCCATCGACCTGAGCGCCTACGGGGCGGGCAACAACCTCTACCTCACCTTTGCCTGGCAGGAAGGCAGCGTGGTGGGGCCCGCCCAGCGCAGTGCCAACGGCGCGACGGTGGCCCTGGAGCTGTTTTTTCTGGACAAGGACGGGCGCTGGGTGTCGCAGTGGCGGCAGCTGGCGGGCGGGCAGCCGGTGAGCGCCTTCCGGCAGCGGGCCGTGGCCGTGAGCGACCCGCGCTACTTTCACGCCGGGTTCCAGTTCCAGTTCCAGGCCACGGGCAACCTGGCCGTGAGCCGCGACGCCTGGAGCCTCGACTACTTCGTGCTGGCCGCCAACCGCACCGCCGCCGACACCACCTACGCCGACCTGGCCACCGCCCAGGGGCTGGGCAACCCGCTGCGGCGCTTCACGGCCCTGCCCTGGTGGCAGTACAACGCCGCCGCGCCCGCCGACGAGTTGAACCCGTCGCTGAACGCCGAAATCACCAACCTCAACCCCGGGCCCATCCCCACGCCCATCAGCTGGACGGGCACGGTGCAGGACGTGGCCGGCGGCTTCCAGGGCACGTGGCTGGCGGACAGCCGCAGCATCCCGACCACGCCGCGCCAAACCACCATCGGCGGCAGCGCCCGCGCCGCGCCGCTGCCCCTCACCAACGCCGCCAAGCAGCTGCGCTACACCCTGGCCCTGAACACCCGCGTGGCGGCCGGCGACCGCACCCTGCCCAACGACACGCTGAGCCGCGACGTGTTTTTGCAGGACTACTACGCCTTCGACGACGGCTCGGCCGAAGCCGTGCTCTCGCTGCCGGCCACCGCCACGGGCCCCGCCCAGTACCTGGCCTACGCCCTCGACCTCAACCAGGCCGACCAGGTGAAGGGCGTGCGCCTGTACCCCGTATTTCTGAACACGGCGCAGGGCGACAACGGGGCCGCCCGCAGCGTCACCATCGGCGTGTGGGCCGACGCCAACGGGCAGCCCGCGGCCACGCCCCTGCTCCTCAAAACCGTTGCCCTGCCCAACCCGCTGCCGGCGGGGCAGGCGTTCGTCGATGTGCTCTTCGGCACGTCGGTGCCCGTGCCCAAGGGCCGCGTGTACGTGGGCTACGGCCAGCCGGCGCGGGGCCAGTTCCTGCCCTACGGCCTCGACCTGAACAACCCGCCCCCGGCCAACACCCTCTTTCGCACCGAGCAGGGGAGCTGGCTGGCGTTTTCGACCATCCCCGCCGGGGCCCCCATGCTCCGCCCGCTGCTCACCAACAACCAGACCGTGGTGACGGCCACCCTGCCCGCCGCCGCCGGGCCTGCCGCCGCCGCGTTTGCCCTGTACCCCAACCCGGCTCCGGCCGGCGGGGGCATCGGCGTGGCCGGCCCCGCTTTTGCCCGCGCCAGCATCCTCGACGCGCTGGGCCGCCTCGTGTGGGAGCAGCCCGCCGCCGAGGCCGGGCGGCCCGTGCTCGCCCCGGGGGCCCTGGCGGCGGGGGTGTACGTGGTGCGCCTGCGCCTGCGCGACGGCAGCAGCGTGAGCCGCCGGCTGGTCGTCAGCGGGCCGTGAGCCGCTGCTTGATGTAATCTTCCGGGTTTTTAGAGGACTCGTGCAGAGGTATGCGGATAGGGGTGGCCTAACACGGGGTGGTCCGGCGACTTTTTTCGTCGTCGGGCCACTCTGATAATACCCCGGGGCCGCTGTTCAACCGCCAGAGTGGCCCGACGACTTTTTTCGTCGTCGGGCCACCCCGTGTTAGGCCACCCCTATCTGCTTACCTCTGCACGGGTACTTAAAAGCAAGCGTACCAGAGGGATGGCGGCCGCTTAGTTCACAAACGGCAGGTCTAGGTCGGGGCCCAGGCGGGTTTGGGGCTGGTTGGGCACCCGGCCGGTGAGGCGCGTGGTGAGGGCCCGGGCCTCGGCGGGGCTGAACACGTTCAGCTCTTGCAGCCAGGCCACGCGGCGCAGCTGGGGCTCGATGTTGCCGAGCGGGTTCACGGTGCCGTACTCGCGGCGCAGGTAGGTTTTGGCGCGGCGGTCGAGGGCCAGCGAGAAGTCGTGGAAGGCGGCGCGCTCGGCGGGCGTGTCGGGCAGCACCACCTGGGCGCGGGCGGTGTGCAGCACGCGCTGGCTCCACCAGTGGTGCAGGCCGTAGAAAAACACTGCCACCAGGCCCAGCCCGGCCGCGAGGGCCCAGCCCCAAAACTCGGCCAGCCACGCGGCCCCGCCGCCGGGGCGGCCCAGCGTGGCAGCCAGCCACAGGGCCCCGAACAGCAACCCCATTAGCTGCCGCTGGGGCACCTGGCGGCGGCGCTCGGTGCGCACGGGCAAAATCTCCTCGTAGGGCATTTCCAGCTCCAGCGCAATGTGGCCCCGGCCGTCGCGCTGGCACACGTACAGGCCGTGCTCGCGCAGGGCCAGGAGCGTGGCGCGGGTAAGCTGGCGTTGCTGGAAATGCATGGATGGGGGCAATGGGTGACTGGGTGAATGAATGAGTGAAGGAGCGGTTATATCAGGTGGTTTGCACTTGCGCCATCACTCATTCGCTCATTCACTCATTCATTTAAACGGCGAGGGCGTGAAGCAGAGCACAAAAATAGCCACCATCAGCCAGCCCAGCCACTGGCGGGCGGGGCTCAGGGGGCGGTCGTCGGGCGCGGGGGGGTGGTAGATGCCCGTGAGCCGGCCCAGCAGCAGCCCGAACACCAGCCAGCCGGGGTTGCCCAGCACCCCGGGCAGGGCCGCCGCCACGGCCACTTGCGCCCCCCAGATGCCCGCCGCCAGCAGCAGGCCCTGGCGCGGCGTGGGCAGCGCCCGCCAGCAGACAAGCCCCAGGTACAGCGCGTAGGCGGGGCCCCAGTACAGCCAGGTGCTGGGCGCGGTGCGCGGCGAAAACAGCCCCAGCCCGGCGTAAAAGATGAACCCGACGAAGAGCACCCGCGCCAGCCGGTTGAAGCGCCGGGCCCCCAGCAGCCCGTACAGGATGTGGCCGCCGTCGAGCTGGCCCAGGGGCAGCAGGTTCAGGGCCGTGAAAAACAGGCTCAGGGCCCCGGCCACCAGCAGGGGGTAGTGCAGCAGCTCGTTGGGGTGGGGCATGCGGGCGGGGTCGGCCAGCCCGGCTTCGAGCAGGCGGTAGAGCAGCGGCCGCGCCAGGGTGAGGCCGCTGCTGCCGGGTGGGTACACGTGCCGGGCGTAGTCGGCCCCGAACTGCGCGTACTCGGGGTGAACCTGAAACAAATAGCCCAGCGGGGGCAGGTGCGTGAAGCCGTAGATGAGCAGCGGCACCGCCACCACGAAGCCCGCCAGGGGCCCCGCCAGCCCAATGTCGAAAAACTCGCGCCGCGAAAAAATTCGGTCCTGGATGCGAATTACCGCCCCGAACGTGCCCAGCCCCAGCGGAAACGGGATGAAGTACGGCAGCGACGTGCGCACCCGGTTGCGCCGCGCCACGAAGTAGTGCCCGAACTCGTGCACCGTGAGCACGGCCAGAAACGGCAGCGCGTAGCCCAGCCCCCGGGCCCACTCGCCGGGGCCCGGCAGCGGCGGCAGGCCCCACACGCCCAGCGGCAGCAGCCCCAGGTCGCCCCGCGTGAGCTGCACGCCCGCCAGCGTGGTGGTCAGCAGCGTGAGCAGGAACAGCCCGAGGTGGCGGGCGTACGCGCGGGCCGGCGGCGCGGGCAGCCGCTCGTAGCGCCGGAACCCCGCGTCGGGGGCCCAGAAGTCGGCGAAGGGGGCCGCCGCCAACACCTCCGGCAGGGGCGGGGCGGGGGCAGGGGTGGCGTCAAACTCAGGCAGCGGGGGCGTATTCTCGGGGAAAGGCACGGAGGGCTTCGGGCAGGGCGGTGGTGAGGGTGAGCGGCGGGGCCAGGTGCAGCACCCGCAGCCCCAGGCGGCGGGCGGTGGCCACGTGCTGGGGGCTGTCTTCGATGAACAACACGTCTTCGGGCCGCCAGTTCATTTCGCGCAGCGCGTGCCGGAAAAACGCCTCGCCGGGCTTGCGCAGCCCCACCTCCTGCGAGTAAAACACCCGGTCGAGGCAGTCGGCAATGCCGTGCGCCAAGCCGTACTGCGCCGCCAGCCGCCGGTTGATTTCGGCGATGTGCAGGGCGTTGGTGTTGGAGAGCAGGGCGGTTTGGTGGCCCTGGCGGCGCAGGTCGGCCACCAGGGCCAGGCGCTCGGCGGGCACGTCGAGCAGCAGCGCGTGCCAGGCCTGGTCAATCTGTTCGTCGGTGGCCGCCAGGTCGTAGGCCGTGCGCAGCCCGTCGCGGAACTCGGCCGGGGTCAGCTGGCCGGTTTCGAGCTGGTCGAACAGCTCGGCCTGGCTGGCCTGGCTGTAGGCCACGGTGCTGCCCGCGCGGCTCAGGCGGCGGAAGGCGGCGGGGGTGCGGTCGTAGTCGATGTCGATGAGGACGCCGCCGAAGTCGAAAAGCAGGTGGGGAAGCATGGCTACGGAAGGGGTTGGGCTGGCAAAGGTCGGGCTTAGCACGGTTTTCAAGTCGGTGCACCCGGCACTGTAAAACGGAGTGGTACTCCGTTTGGCGTTCGCGCCGCAACGGAGTACCACTCCGTTTTACAGTGTTCGCGCCGCAACGGAGTGAGTGTTCGCGCCGCAACGGAGTGCCACTCCGTTTTACAGCGCCGGGTGCACCGACTTGAAAACTGCGGTAGGAGATGCCGGGGCGCTCCAGGGTGCACACGTGATTGCGGCCCTTGTTGTATCTTCGCATCGCTGGCTGCCCCCGTGGTGGCTATGCAGGGCCTATAGCTCAATCGGTTAGAGCAGCTGACTCATCAACAGACATCTTTTAATTGAAAAGATGTTTAGCGGTGCCTCCCGGCCGGAAACGACGGGATGAGCAGGGGGTTAACTCAGGGAAACCTGTTCGGGGCAACTGGCCCCGATGGCAATCCTGAGCCAAGCCGGGGAACGGTCGTGATAGTACCCGGAAGGTGCAGAGACTAGGAAGTGAGCAGACCATGCAATACGCTTCCACCAACGCCCCCCACCTAACCCCGCCCCGGCGGATACGGTGATGAGATAGTCCAACTACTTCGGGAAACCGGAGGAAAGTGAATCAGCAGGTCCTTGGTTCGATTCCAAGTGGGCCCACAAAAAACCCCGTTTCCAGGTTGGAAACGGGGTTTTTTGTTTGGGTGGACTGGGGGCCCTGGAATGTGAGGACAACCAGCAGAAAAGGCCGTAGTGCGGGCGGGTCGTGCTAATGTGCGCCTCACCCCCTAGCCCCCTCTCCGAAAAGGAGAGGGGGAACTAGCTCTAGTTTTTAGCGCTAAAAATCAGTTATTTAGACTAGATACTAAATGCTAAAGCTAGTCCCCCCTCTCCTTTTCGGAGAGGGGGCTAGGGGGTGAGGCGAACGTTAGAACGACCCGCCCGCGCAACGGCTTCGGCAAGCGGACGCCAAATGCAGCCCTGCTCAGCCACGCGCTAGGCGGCGTAGGCATTCTCGGCTTCTACCCACCGCAGCAGCGACAGAGCGGCTAGGGTGTCGAGCAGGGGCTGCACCTTGGCGGGGCCGGCCCCGGCGAACCGGGCCGCTACCTGCCGGGGGGTGAGCGGGGCGGGGGCCTGGGCCACCACGTCGCGCACGGCCTGGATTTGCCGGGCCAGCTCGGCGGGCCAGGGCAGGGGGGCGGCGGCGGCGGCGGTTTCGGGGGCCACGCGGGTGGGCAGGTCGAGGCCGGCTTGCTGCTGGCCGGGGGCCTGGTAGGCGGGGCGCAGGTAGCGCACGAGGCCGGCGGCCTCCTCGGCGGCGCGGGCGCGGTTGAGGGCCACGAGGCGGGCCAGCAATTCCGCCTCGGGCAGGGCGGGGGGCCAGCCGTAGGCGGCGGCTACGGCGGCGTCGAGGTCGTGGTGCAGGGCCAGCACCACCGAGGCGAGGCCCTGCTGGTGGGTGGCCTGCTCTTTGGGGGCGAGGGCCTGGCCGGCGCGGAGCTTCTCGACGACGTTGTAGAGGTTGGTAAGCGTGAGGGCCGGGTGCGCGGCCTGCTGGCGCTTGCGGTGCGCGTCCAGCGTTTCGGCCAGCTCGCGGATGCGGGCCTGCTGGGCGGGCGTCGCCTCCGGGAAGGGGAACGGGTCGAAAGTCCGCGTTTTTACGTAAACGGGCCTGTCCTCCAACGTGCTACCCGTTCCTATCGCCCAAACGTAATGAATCCGGCTAGACAATACCCCAAGGTGGTAGGCATCATCGAAGGCAATAGCCACCAGTTTATTATCAGGTATGATGCTAGCATCGAGAAACTGAAAAATCCGGTGCTTAGCGGTTTCTACAGTTGCAATGTAGCGCGATAAGCCAGCTAACATCTTACGCAGCTTTGGGTTGGGCTCTCCGAAAACCCACCAGTTATCCCGACGTGAGGCTCGGTTATTTTGGTCACGCTCAGGTTTGACTGTCTCGAGTAGATGCTGATAAACACTAGGGTAGCGGCTTAGCGCCTCATTAGCATCCAGCCCAAACAAATCAATTACTAATGCCTCGCGGGACTTATCCGTTAGGTCACGGCCATTTCGGTAAGGTCGAATGTGGTTTTCTAACCCTGAACTGCTGCCTAATCCCAATGCAACAGCCTTTGCTTCATCAATTATGAAGCCCGCGCCGAAAAGGCTTACGCCTCTATTGGCTAACCCGTCGTTGGCTTTGAGTGGGCCGGCGTTGTCAAGGTTAGCCCCAATGCTCAAATCGGGCTGAATGCGGCCCTGTTGTTCGGTAAACGACACTTCGGCCGCGTCGTCGCCTTCGGGCCGGGCTTCGGTTTTCACGGCCAGCAGCTGGCCCCAGGCCTGGCCGGGGCGGGTGCGGTCGGCCACGGTCATGCCCACCCGCACGGCGGCCCCGTCCTCGCTGGTTACCCAGGGGTGGTCGGGGATGGCGAAATTGAGTTGCAGCGGGGCGTTGTCGCCGCCCACGAAGGGCAGCATCACCTGCCGGTTGAAGGTCTGCTTGATGCTGTTGGTGGTGATGAAGCCGAACCGCAGCGCCTGCCCGTCGCGCACGGCCAGCGCGGCCTTGTGCCACCAGTACATCACGAAGTCGGCCGATTCGGGCACGCCCCGGCCCGCGTAGGCCCGGCGCAGGGCCTCGGTGTAGCCGTCGCCCAGTAGGTCGCGCATCCGCGAGGTGCCGATGAACGGCGGGTTGCCGACGATGAAATCGGCTTCGGGCCAGGCCGTGGGGTGGGGGTCGGGGTAGTCGTGCACGGCCACGCGGGCGGTTTCGTCGGGCACGTCCTGGCCGGTGGCGGGGTTGGGGCGGGTGGTGCGCCCGTCCCAGCGCGTCACGGGCCGGCCCTGGGCGTCGAGGCGGGGCCGGGGGGCCCCGTGGGCCAGCACCGCGTCCTGGTGCCGGATGTTCTGGTAGTCGTCGAGCAGCGGCTCGGCCAGCTGGGTGAGGCCGTGGGTGCGGATGTGCCATTGCAGGTAGCCGATGCGCAGCACCACGTCGGCGATGGCGGCGGCGCGCGGGTTCAGCTCCAGGCCCAGCAGCTGGCGCGGGCTCACGGTGGTGCCCCCGGCCAGGTCGAGCAGGCCCGACTGCCCGTAGGCGTTGATGGCGGCCAGCACCTCGCCCTCCAGCCGTTTCAGGTGCTCGAGCGTCACGTACAGGAAGTTGCCCGAGCCGCAGGCCGGGTCCAGGATTTTCACCGCCGTGAGGCGGCGCAGGAACTTCACCAGCTCGGCGCGCGCCTCCGCGTCGCGGTCGGCCTCGTGCAGCTGGGCGCTGGCGGCCTGGGCGGCGGCCCACTCGCGGCGCAGGGGCTCGAGCACGGCGGGCACCACCAGGCGCTCCACGTAGCGGCGCGGGGTGTAGTGGGCCCCCAGGCGGTGGCGCTCGTGGGGGTCGAGGGCCCGTTCGAGCAGGGTGCCGAAGATGGCCGGCTCCACGGTGGTCCAGTCGGCGGCGGCGGCCTGGCGCAGCAGCTCCACCTGGGCCCCCGACAGCGGCAGGGCCCCCGCCTCGTGAAAGAGCTTGCCGTTGAAGCGGGGCACCGTGGCCGCCAGGGTGGGGGCAAAGCCGCCCTGGTCCATCGTGTGCCACAGGCTTTCGAGGGCGCGGGGCAGGTTGGGGCGCCGCTGGTCGGTGTCGTACTGCGCCAGCAGGCCCAGAAACGAGCCGCCCGGTATCAGGCCCACGTCCTCGGCAAACATGGTAAAGAGGCAGCGCATGAGGAACGCGGCCACCACGTCGGAGGGGTGCCCGGCCGCCTCCAGCTGGGTAGAAAGGGCGGCGAGCTGCCCGGCCAGCTGGCGGGTAACCTTGGCCGCGAGGCGGGCGGGGTCGAGCTGCTGGGGGTCGGTGAAGAGCAGCCGCAGCCAGGCGCGGGTTTCTTCGCGGGCCAGCTCGGGCAGCATGATGCGGAACCGGGGCGCGTCGGGAAAGGCCGCGTAGTTGTCGCCCACCCCGGCGAAGTTGCTGTACACGTCGAAGCAGTAGCCCACGTCGGCCACCACCACAAAGGGCGGGCGCGGCTCGCTGGCGGGCAGGGCCCGCACGTAGCCCAGGGCCTGCTGCCGGGCCGATTCCATCACCTGGAGCCACTTGGCGGTGCCGCGCTGGGCGTGGCCCTTGCGCAGCTTGGCGGCGGCCAGGCCCAGGGCGGCGCGCTCGGCCTGGGCCTGGGTGGTGCGCCGGGTGGTGCCCTGCTTGGTTTCGAGCACGAAGCAGCCCCGCTTGTAGAGGTCGATGCGGCCGGTGCTGGGCTTGCCGGTGCCGTTGTCGAAGAGCACGTCGCGCTCCAGCACGTAGGCGTCCTGGGCGGGGTCGTCGGTTTTGGGTTCGGGCCGGGGCACGCCCAGCAGGTCGCAAAAGTCGGTCAGGAACAGGCCGTAGTTGGCCCGTTCCGCCCCGCCGGATACTTCCCAGCGGGCTTCAAATTCAGGGTACGTCACAGGAAGAAAAGGGCCGCGTCGGGTGGGTAGCTACGGCGGTTCTAAGGTAGGCGAAATCCGTGGGGGAGGTCCGCCTGGGGGGCACCTCACCCCCTAGCCCCCTCTCCAAAAAAGAGGGGGGACTAGTTTTTAGTCTTAGTATTTAAAAGCTGGATTTTTAGAGCTAGCGCTAGTCCCCCTCTCTTTTGGAGAGGGGGCTAGGGGGTGAGGTGCCCCCAGGGCGAGGCATCGGTTCCGCTTCAATCAGTGCCGCAGCCGCTCAGGAAATCCAGGGCCGGGGTGCCGATGGGGGCCCCGGGGGGCATGGCCACGGGCGGTGGGGGCGAGAACTTGTCGGGCGCGGCCCGGAACTGCTCGATTTGGGCGAGGCCGAACAGCAGGCCGGCTTTCTGGGGGCCCTGGGTTTTGGCGGCTTTCGCGCGCATCCAGGCCTGGAGGTCGTCGATGGCCAGCAGGGCCTGGCCGCGCACGCTGGCCGCCGCGCCGGGGGTGGCGGCCAGCTGGAGCAGGTACTTCAGGGCCAGGTTATTAACGACCGTTTGCAGGGCGGCGGGGTAGCCGGTGGCGGGGGCGGCCTTCCAGGTGGCGGCCAGCAGCTGGTCCACCACGGGCAGGAAGCCGGGCTGCCGGGCGTCGCGGGCGTGGTACTCGACGAGGCGGGCGGCCCGCTCGGGGTTCAGCAGGGCGGCGATGGGGGGCGCGGCGGCGGCCTCGGCGGCGGCGAGCGGGTCGAAGGTGGGCCCGGTGTAGCCGGCGAAGGTCTCGCGCGAGGCCGGGTAGCCCACCGGCCGGGGCGGAATCTGGGCAATGAGCGCCTCGGGCAGCGCCAGGGCCGCCGGGGCGATGGTGGCCAGCAGGGCGGCGAGGGCCTGCTGCTGCACGGCCGGGTCCACGAGCTGCGTGGGGGCCTGCCCGTCGTTTTTGAGGGCGTGGGTGAAGTACACCCCGCCGATGGACTTGGCCACGGCCTCCACCTGGTAGCGGTGCAGCAGGTAAATGGGCACCAGCACCTCCTGTAGGGTGGCCAGCGGGGCGTCCGGGCGGATGGCTCGTTCCGAAAAACCGTCCAGCACGTGCCGGCGCAGGGCCATCAGCTGGTTCAGCTGGGCCACGGGGTCGGGGCCGTCGTCCCACTGGTTGGCGGCCGGGTGGGCGTAGCCGCCCACGTCGGGAATGAAGCGGTAGCCCTGCCGCAGGGTTTCGCGCAGGATGTCGTCCAGGGCCCGGTTTTCGTCGGTGCCCGGCGGGAAGTCGGCGTAGCCCCACAGCACGGCCCGCTTGTCCCAGCCGCCGATGCCCGCGGCGTAGGCCCGCGACACGTCCACGCGGCCGTCGGGCCCCAGGGTCAGGCGCGGAAACGGGTAGTCCATCACCGAGGCGCGGTCTTTGGTGCTGGCCGTGAAGTTGTGGTAGAAGCCCAGGGTGTGGCCGATTTCGTGCGCCGAGAGCTGGCGGATGCGGGCCAGGGCCAGCTGCTCCAGCTGGTCGGGCACGGGCTGGCCGTCGGTGTAGGGTTGCAGCAGGCCCTCGGCGATGAGGTAGTCCTGCCGGTGCCGGTCGGAGCCCAGCGACACGACGCCCTTGATGATTTCGCCGGTGCGCGGGTCGATGTACGAGGCCCCGTAGGAGAAGGCCCGGGGGCTGCCCGAGCGGTTGATCCAGTTCACCACGTTGTAGCGGATGTCCATCGGGTCGGCCCCGGCGGGCAGCTCCTTGATTTGGAAGGCGTTGCGGTAGCCGGCGGCCTCGAACGCCTCGTTCCACCAGGCCCCGCCTTCGAGCAGCGCCTTTTTGATGGGCGCGGGGGCCCCGCGGTCCACGTAGTACACGATGGGGGCCACGGCCTCGCTCACGGCGGCGGCGGGGTCCTGTTTTTGCAGGCGGTGCCGCTGGCTGAAGCGCTGCACCAGCGGCGCGTTGAGGGGGGCGGCGAAGTCGGTGTAGCTGAATTCGTTCAGGCCCGAGCGCGGGTCGAACTTGCGGGGCCGGTAGCCGGGGCCGGGCAGCGCCACGAAGGCCTGGTGCAGCTGCACGGTCACGGCGCTGGGGTCGGGGGCCAGGCCGCCGCCCTCATCGCCAAAGAAGTCGGCCCCGCCGGGCCCTCCCACGAAGGTAACCATGGCCTCGAACTCGCTGTTTTTGGGGAAGTTGCGGGTGTTGGCGAGGTACACGGCCGAGCGCGACTCGTCGAGCTTGTAGCTGGCCGGCGGCCCGCCCCCGGCCCCGGGCCCCAGCAGGCTGGCCCCGGGGCCCTGGAAGCCGCGGCTGCCCAGCCGCTCGCCGATTTTCTGGCTGTCGCGCACCAGAAACGGCGTCAGGTCCACGAGCACCTTCGCGCCCTCGGCGGCGGCCGGCACGAAGCCCCACACCACCGACTTGGCGAAGGCGTTGTCCACGGCCCGCTGCTCGTCGGCGCTGGCCGCCACGGCCCGGTAGTCGTAGTTGGGCTCGATCAAAAACACCTTGCCCCCGACCCGCACGAACCTGGCGATGGCCGCCGTGCTCTGCCCGCGCTCGATGCCGTTGCCCACGCCGTTGGCCAGCGACCCGAAGTACAGGAACTCCTCGTCGAAGCGGCTGATTTCCAGGAATACCTTGCCCGTTTTGGCGTCGTAATAAAACGGAAAGTAGCCGTCGAACTTTTGCAGCCCCCGGGTGACCGCGCCCAGCGTGGCGGCCGGAGTAGCGGCCGGCGGGGCCCCGGTTTTGGCGGCGGGCCGGGCCGCCGCGGGCGGCGCGGCCGGTTGGGCCGCAGCGGCGGCGCACAGGCCCAGCAGGCCGGCGAGAAGGGGAGTAGCGTGCTTCATGCGGTCAGGGGAAAAAAGACGAGACGGCAAGGTTGCGCCCGGCGGACCAATGTCGCGCACCTTGCCGCAAGAAAAAGGTTTTTTCAAGAAAAAACAGGCCGCTGCTGCGTTGTGCGGGTGCGGCTTGGAAAGCGTTGTCCAGCCTCCCTTTGCCCGCCATGCTGAGCGCAGCGGAGTCGAAGCATCTCTCCCGCAGCAATAATCAAATCAATTGGATTAGGGAGTGTTACCAATCAGAGCCATGCCAGGGCCGCGACGAGGCAACGGGTGGCAAAGTAGCTGGCGGCGCGTTTGTCGAAGCGGGTGGCCACGGCCCGAAAGCGTTTCAAGCCGTTGATGGCGCGTTCGATGCGGTTGCGCTCCTTGCAGAGTTCGGCGTCGTGGGCCGCGGGCACGGCGCGGGTTTTCTAGCCGGGAATGACGGCCGTGGCGCCGGCCTGCCGGATGTGGGCCCGCACGTAGCCCGCGTCGTAGGCCCGGCCGGCACCGCCTGGCCCGGGCGCAGGTGGCCGCGCAGCCGGCCCGGGGCTTGCGGGCAGTCGCGGGCCTGGCCCCCGGTCAAGGCCAGGGCGCAAATGCGGCCCCGCGCCGCGCCGCCCAGGCAGAGCTTGGCGGTGAAGCCGCCGCGCCTGCCCGCGCGGGCCGTCTTTTGGTTGGCCCCGGCGGCCACTTGGGGTGCGCCCGGCCGCGGACCCGGCCGACAGCCGGCGCAAGCCGGTTGCCCCTTGCGCGTGGTCTTGCGCGTGGTCTTGCGCGTGGGCCAGTGCCGGCGGCCGGCCTGGCGCCAGCGCCGGAACCGGGCGTAGAGCGCGTGCCAGGGCCCGAACTGCGCGGCCGGCCGGACGCGCCCCGAAACGCCACACCGGGCCCGCCAGGGCACGGCTTCGACGAACAAGCGCGTGTTCCGGGCCGCCGGGCCCGGCGAGCGTTCCGGGCCCGGCAGCCGCGGCAGCCGCGCCCATTGCCCATCAGTCAACTCAGTCAACAAACTCCGGGCTTTGTTCATGCAGCAAAGCTTGCGCCCAACCGAAGTGGGCAGCGAAGAAGTGGCCCGTAACCCCGAGGTGCGGGCCCTGCGCGCGTGCCTCGAGCGGGCCGAGCGGGGGGCCGGTAGCTTAAAAAAAAGCCCTGGTCATCTTCGGCCAGCCGACCCGGTGAGCACCTACCAGCACCTTGCCCACCGCGCCGCCCACGTGCCCGTGCGCCAGCGCTGCCAGGTCCTGCAGGTCGCGGCCCAGCGCGTACTAGGCCCGGCTCGGGCACTGGACCGGTCCGTGCCCGAGCCGGCCTGGGAAATGGCCGTGCGCGCGGCCCTTGCCCACCACGCCCAGTGCTGTGGCACGCGCCGGTTGCGGGCCCAGCCGCCCCGCTCGTTTGTGCCGCGCACCACCGACCCGGACCCGGCCGTGCGCGCCGCGCCCGACCGCTTGCCGGGGCAGCCGGCCCCCGCGGCTCCCAACCGGGTCTGGGCGGGCGACCGCACCTATTCGCCGCGCCCGGGCGGCGGCGGGTGCTACTTGGCCGTGTGGCTGGACCGCTGCGCGCGCAAAATCGTGGGCGGGGACGTGCGCGACACGATGCCGGAAGCCCTCGTGGGTGCGGCGCTGCGGCGCGCCCTGGCTGTACGCCGCCCCCCGGCGGGCCTCGTCGTGCACCCGGACCAAGGCAGCCCGTACCCGGCCACCCGCTTCCAGGCCTTGCTCGCCCGCCAAGGGGCCGTGCCCAGCAGGAGCCGGCGCGGCAACGGCTACGACAACGCCCCCGCCGAATCCTTTTGGAGCCGCTCCAAAGCCGAACTGCTCGACGGCGGCCGCTTCCCCGGCCCAGCCGAAGCCAAACGCAAAATCGGGCACCGCATCGCCTATCACAACGCCGGGCGCCGCCACCCCGCGCTCGGCTATCAATCGCCCAATCATTTCGAAACCCACCTCCAAACCGTGTCCCAATTGTGCCCGGCTTAGCTAGACCATCACCTGCTTTTTTGGGCTTGTCACTTTTTCTAAACGAATGTCTTTAAAAGGTGACAGAGGGGTAAAAGACACTATTTAAACGGGGGCTTTGTATAGGAGTCTGCTGCAAAAGTAGTAGCCCGAAATTTGGGGCAAATTCTGCACAATTCAAGTCTCAGTGCACCGAACGGCTAGCGTTCCAGCAAGATTTCCGTCCCTAAAATCACCAGGTCGACCCGGCCTTTCAACGTCTGGTCGATGAAGGGCGTGTTCTGGGATTTAGATTTCATGAATTCCCGCGTGAAGGTCGTTTCCGCTGCGGTATCGAACAAGAGGCACTCGGCCGGCTGGCCGACTTCGATGGCGGCGACCGGCAGGCCCATCAGGCGGCGGGGCTCCGCCGAGTAGCGCTTCACCACCAGGTCCCACCCAAATTTGCCGGGCTCGACGAAGAAGTGGTGCAGCGAGACCAGGGCCGTATCCAGGCCGGTGATGCCGTTGGGCGCGCTGATGAAATCCTGGGCCTTTTCGAAGGGCGTGTGCGGCGCGTGGTCCGTAGAAATAATGTCGAAGACGCCTTCGATGAGCCCTTCGAGCAGCGCGTCGCAATCGGCCTGCGTGCGCAGCGGCGGGTTCATCTTGTAGTTCGTGTCGTAGTCACCGATGTGCTCGTCAATGAAGAACAGGTGGTGCGGGGTTACTTCGGCCGTCACCTTCACATCGCCGCGCGATTTCCACCAGCGGATGGTTTCCATGCCGAGCTGGCTGGACACGTGTTGGATGTGCACGTGCGCGCCCGCCGCCCGGGCCAGGCGGATGTCGCGGTCGATGATGATTTCCTCCGCGCAGGCCGGCGAACCCTTGATGCCGAGCCGGTAGCTCATCACCCCTTCGTTGAGGGCGCGGGGCCCGGCCAGCTCCGGCACCTCGCAGTGGCTGGCGAAAAACATCCCAAACTCGGTGGCGTACTGCATCGCCCGCAGCAGCACCGCCGGGTCGTTGGTGGTGTCGCCGTCGTCGGTGAGCATCTTCACGCCGAGCCCGCGCATGCCCTCGATTTCCGCCAGCTCCTTGCCCTCGCGGTTCTTGGTGACGCAGCCGGAGGTGTACACCGGAATGCGGGACCGATGCTTGGCGTTTTCCAGCACGGTCGCAATGGATGTCGCCGAATCGAGGGCCGGGCGGGTGTTGGGCATCATCACCACGCCGGTAATGCCGCCGTTGATGGCCGCCTCGCTGCCCGTGGTGATGGTTTCTTTGTTCTCAAACCCGGGGGCGCGGAAGTGGACGTGGGCATCAAACATGCCCGGCATCAGCACCCGGCCGCGCGCGTCGATGACCCGGGCCCCCTCGGGGATGGCTAGTTTGGGACCGATGTTCTGAATTATTCCTTCGACAATCAGGACATCGCTCTCTAGCAGCGTGGGTGAATTTTCGGCGGCAATGCGGGCATTTTGAAGGAGGAGCATGGGGTGAGGAGTGCTGTAAACCGGCAAGGGGGGAGATATTCGGGCTATTGAAGAAAACGCACGGGTGGAACCAGCCGCCGCGGTCGGCGCTCAGGGCTTAACCACCGTTGAGCCAGCGCGCTGTGGTGCGGCATACGCTTCCTGCCGCGGGAAGTCCCCGCCCGGCGTGAGCCAGTCGAGCACGGCCATGCGAACAGAAATCCCGTTTTCGACCTGGTTGGTAATCAGGCTGCGCTCGTAGTCCATGACGGCGTCGCACAGCTCGACCCCCCGGTTCACGGGGCCGGGGTGCATGATGTAAAGGCCCCGGTCGCGGATTTCCGCCAGCCGGGCGGTGGTGATGCCGTAGACCCGGTGGTATTCGCGCACGCTGGGGAAAAACTGCACGTCCTGGCGCTCCAGCTGCACGCGCAGCAGGTACACCACATCGGGCGCCCAGGCCATGGCCGCCTCATAATCGGTGAAGCGGCGGATGCTGGCCGGGACGTACTTGGGCACCAGCGAGCCCGGCCCCAGGTAGGCCACCTCAATGCCCAGCTTCTGCAGCAGGGTGCTGGTGGAGCGCGCGACGCGGGAGTGGAGAATATCGCCGATGATGAGGACTTTTTTGCCCCGGGGGTCGGGAAATTTTTCCTTGATGGTGAAGGCGTCCAGCAGGGCCTGGGTGGGGTGCTCGTGCGCCCCGTCGCCGGCGTTGACGACCGAGGCCGTGGTTTGGCGGGCAATCATGCCGGGCAGGCCGGGGTGGCTGTGGCGCACGACGATGTAGTCGGTGCGCATGGCCTGGAGCGTCTCGATTGTCTCGCGCACCGACTCGCCCTTGGTGATGGAGGAGTGGGCCACGTCGAAATTCGTGACCTCCGCCGAGAGGCGTTTGGCCGCTACCTCGAAGGAGGAGTGCGTCCGGGTGCTGGCCTCGTAGAACAGCATGAGCACGGATTTGCCCTCGAGGGCAGGGATTTTTTTCACCGAGTGGGTGAACAGTTTTTTGAAGGACGTGGATTGGTCGAGCAGGAACTCGATTTCATCACGGTGAAGGGATGCGATGTCGAGCAGGTCTTTGCGTGCCATACCGGAGTGGAGGGAAAGTGAGGCAGTCTAGCTAAAATGGACAATGTGAAGGCTTACCTACCTACTACCCACGACGGGGAAACGGGCTGTACAAGGCCAAGCGGTGGCGGCAGCCGCCACGGTGGGGGAGGGGGGCGTTAGCGTCGTCTATGGGGGGCATGAGTTTTGCTGAATACAAGGCTTGCCAGGCAGCAGCCGATGAACGCAATGGACATAAAAAAACCGTTTCGGAATCCGAAACGGTAGCGGGGCAGCACTCAGGAAAAATAACGGAAACACCAAAAGCGAAATCGGGAAAATCGATGGTGGCGAGGACCTTTCGGTTCCCTCGTGGTTCCCAGCCGAGCAGGGTCCCACGCTTCGTCAACAAGTTTTTCGGTTGAAGCATGCTGCAAAGCTACGGCATTGTTACGCATCCTTAACGCATATTAGGCAAGGATTTCCGTTGCGGCGAACGTGCGTATGGCGCACAAACGAACAAAAAACCTGCGCTTTAACGCGCCATGCGGAAGCGTTGCGAGCCGGTTGGCGCCCTAGAGCCTGTTATGCACTATTAGCATGCCTGGCGAGCATAATACAGGCGGAAACGACAAAATGCAGTTGTTGCAAGGTCTGGCTCAAGCGCTCGTGGTCGCGGGCCAGTCGCCGGAAGCGGCTGCGCCAGGCAAAACTGCGTTCGACCACCCAGCGACGGGGCAAAAGGATGAAACCCGTCTGGCCTTCGGGCTTGGTTATGACTTGTAAGTCAATGTCAGGCACGGCGGCCTCGTATTCCGGGTCTTCCCCCGTGTAACCCTGGTCCCCAAAGCCTACCTGCCCGGTTTGGCCCGTAATCTCCTGCACCTGCCGGCATAACTCGCCTACTTGCGCCCGCTCTCTTGCGCCCGCTCTTGTTCGTCGGCTGGCGTGATGACGACGCCCAGCAACTGGCCCAGGGCGTCAACGGCGACGCGGGCCTTGCTACCCTTGCGCCTCTTTGCGCCGTCGTAACCCGCCCGGTGCCCGCTCTCCGGCGTGCTTTGCAGCGTCCGCCCGTCGAAAATAACAGCCGTCGGCGTGGCCGACCGCCCCAGCAGCACGCGCTGCAACTCGTTTAAATCATGTACGATACGTTCAAACGCGCGGGCATCGCGCCAGCGTTTCCATTGCTGGTAAACGGCCGACCGGGGCGGCAGGTCACCGGGCAGGTAACGCCAGGGGCAGCCCGTGTGGGCCAGGTAGCACAAGCCGTTGAGCAGCGCCCGCAAGGGGTGCTCCCGCTGAGGTGCGTCTTCGCGCATCAAACACAAATAGGGGCACACAAAGGCCCATTCATCATCGGAAATGTCGCTCGGGTAATGCGCTACTTTTGCCATGCCCAAATTTAGCTAGAGCACAGAACAGGCGCTAGGGGCGGGCCTTCGCCAGTTTCGGGCGTACTTCGGGCCATGAGGAAATCCTACTTACTCGGGGTGCTGCTGGGCGCGGCGGGCCTGCTGCTGGCCGGGGCCCCGCCCGACGCCGGGCTCCAGCGGGTGCGCCAGTACCGCCAGCGCCACGAGCACGAGCTGCTGGCCGAGTACCTGCGCCTACTCGCCATCCCCAACGTGGCCGCCGACAGCGCCGGCCTGCGCCAAACCGCCGCCACCATCGCCGACATGATGCGCCGGCGCGGCCTGAGCGGCGTGCGGCTGCTGGCCGCGCCCACGCCCGGCGTGCCGCCCGCCGTGTTCGGCGAGGTGCGCGTGCCCGGGGCCACCCGCACGCTGGTGTTCTACGCCCACTACGACGGCCAGCCCGTGAACCCGGCCCAGTGGGCCCCCGGCCTGAGCCCTTTCGGGCCGGCGCTGGCGAGCGGCTCGCTGGCCCAGGGCGGCCAGTTGCTGCCGCTGCCGGCGGCGGGCACGGTCCTCAACCCCGAGTGGCGGCTGTACGCCCGCGGCAGCTCCGACGACAAGGCCGGGGTGATGGCCATCCTCGCCGGCTACCAGGCCCTGGCGCAGAGCGGCGGCCGGCCCACGGCCAACCTCAAGTTTTTCTTTGAAGGCGAGGAGGAGCGCGGCTCGCCGCACCTGGCCGAAACGCTGCGCCGCCACCGCGACGCCCTCCGGGCTGACCTCTGGATTATCTGCGACGGGCCGGTGCACCAGTCGGGGCGCAAGCAGGTGGTGTTCGGGGCCCGGGGCGACGTGAACGTGGGCCTGACCGTGTACGGGGCCACGCGCCCGCTGCACAGCGGCCACTACGGCAACTGGGCCCCCAACCCGGCCATGGAGTTGGCCCAGCTGCTGGCCTCGATGAAGGACAGCACCGGCCGCGTGACCATCGCCGGCTTCTACGACGACGTGGTGCCCCTCAGCGCCGCCGAGCAGGAGGCCGTGCGCCGCGTGCCGCCCGTGGAAGACGCGCTGCGCCAGGAGCTGGGTTTCGCCCGGGCCGACGGCGCGGGCGAGTCGCTCGTGGCCCTGCTCACCCAGCCCTCGCTGAACATCAACGGCTTGCGCAGCGCCAACGTGGGGGCCCAGGCCGCCAACGTCATCCCCACCACCGCCGAGGCCGTGCTGGACCTGCGCCTGGTGCTGGGCAACGACTACCAGCGCCAGGTCGCGAAAGTGGTGCGCCACATCCAGCGGCAGGGCTTTTTTGTGACCGCCGCCGCGCCCACCGCCACCGAGCGGGCCCGTTACCCGCGCATCGTGCGCGTGACGCCCGAAACCGGCTACAACGCCCAGCGCACCGCCCTGGAGCTGCCCGTGGCCCGCAGCGTCGTGCGGGCCGTGCAGGCCACGGTGGCGCAGCCCGTGGTGCTGCTGCCCACCTCGGGCGGCAGCCTGCCGCTCTACGTCTTCCAGCAGGAGCTGGGCACCGTCACGCTCACCGTGCCCGTGGCCAACTACGACAACAACCAGCACGCCGAAAACGAAAACATCCGCCTCGGCAACCTCTGGGACGGCATCGAAACAATGGCCGCTCTTATGACCATGAAGTAGCCCGCCGGGGACCGGGGCCGGTTGGGGTGGCTTCAAATTCTATAGACATAATTAAAAATGATGAATTAAAAATTTGATGGTCAGATTTTTAATTCATCATTTTTAATTCCTACCAAAGGTATACGGCAACTCGGAAAGCCGCACCCGGGTACGCCGACGCCGGAACCGTTCTACGCCAACCCTTTGCTGGCCCGCACGGCGTGGTCCACGGCGCGGGCGGCGAGGGCCATGTAGGTGAGCGAGGGGTTTTGGGTGGAGGTCGAGGTCATGCAAGCCCCGTCGGTCACGTACACGTTGGGGCAGGCGTGGAGCTGGCTGGCGGCGTTGAGCAGCGACGTTTTGGGGTCGCGGCCCATGCGCACGCCGCCCATCTCGTGGATGTCGAGGCCCGGGGCCTGGTGCGAGTCCTCGGTTTTGATGTTGGTAAAGCCGGCCTTAGTGAACATCTCGCTGAACTGGTCGAAGTAGTCCTGCTTCATCTTGGCGTCGTTGTCGTCGTAGGCCACCGAGATGTTGAGCAGCGGCATGCCCCACTCGTCCTTGCGGGTGGGGTCGAGGCGCACGTAGTTGGTTTCCTTGGGGATGGTTTCGGCCATCATGTGCGAGCCCACGGCCCAGGGCCCGAAGGCCGGGTGCTCCAGGCTGTGCTTGAAGCCCTCGCCGATGGGGTGCTCGGTGTGGTCGAGCTTGCGGTGGGCCGAGAAGCCGGCCGCGTAGCCGCGCAGGAAGTTGGTTTCCTGCTTGTACACGTTGCGGAAGCGCGGAATGTAACCGCCGCCGGCCGGGTTGCGGCCGTCGGTGGTCAGGTCCTTGAAGCCTTCGTACTCGGCCGAGATGTGGGCGCTGTAGTTGTGGAAAGCCACGTACTTGCCCATCAGGCCGTTATCGTTGCCCAGGCCCTGGGGGAAGCGGTGCGAAGTCGAGTTCAGCAGCAGCAGGTTGGTGTTCAGAGCCCCGGCGTTCACGAAGATGACGGGGGCGTAGTACTCCGTCACGGCCTTGGTGTGGGCGTCGACCACCCGGATGCCGGTGGCCTTGCCCTGGGCCTCGTCGTAAATAACGGACTGCACCACCAAATCGGGCTTGAGCGTGAGGTGGCCCGACTTCAGGGCCCACGGAATGGTGCTGGAGTTGCTGCTGAAGTAGCCGCCGAACGGGCAGCCGCGCTGGCACAGCACCCGATTCTGGCACTGCACCCGGCCCTGCTCGTAGTGGATGGGGTTGGGCTTGGACAGGTGGGCGCAGCGGGCGCTGATGACGTGGCGGCCGGGGTACTGGGCCTTCACCTGCTCGCGGAAGTAGTTTTCCACCACGTTCAGCGGGTAGGCGGGCAGGAACTCGCCGTCGGGCAGCTCGGCCAGGCCGTCGGCGTGGCCGCTGATGCCGGCGAACTTCTCCACCCGGCTGTACCAGGGCGCGAGGTCGTCGTAGCGGATGGGCCAGTCCACGGCGAAGCCGTCGCGGGCGGGGCCCTCAAAATCGTACTGGCCCCAGCGCTGGGTCTGGCGGGCCCACATCAGCGACTTGCCGCCCACCTGGTAGCCCCGAATCCAGTCGAACGGCTTTTCCTGCACGTAGGGGTGCTCGGCGTCCTTCACGAAGAACTGCATGGCGTCTTCCTTGAAGGCATAGCAGCGGCTGATGACGGGGTTGGCCTCCTTGATTTCCTGCGTGAGGGCCCCGCGGTGGGCAAACTCCCAGGGGTTGAGGTTGGTGGTAGGGTAGTCTTTGATGTGCTGCACGTTGCGGCCGCGCTCCACCACCAGCGTTTTTAAGCCTTTGTCGCACAGCTCCTTGGCGGCGTAGCCCCCGCTCATGCCCGAGCCGACGACGATGGCGTCGAACGTGCGCTCCTTTACACTGTCGATATTAAGATAAGCCATTGCGTCGCTTGGATAGATTGATTTTGCTCACCGGGAAATAGCCGTTGTAGCGGCTGGGCACCAGTTCGTACACGATTTGGGTGGTCAGGAAATACTTGCCGGTGGTGTAGCCGCCCACGGCCAGCCGCTTGGTGCTGTGGTAGAAGCTGGCCAGGTCGCTGGAGCCGTCCGGTTGCCGCTCCAAGCCTTGCAGCAGGGCCAGTTTTTGCGGGGCGGTGCCGGCCGCGAAGGGGCGGCCGTAGGCTTTCTGGGCCGCGTCGTCGAGCTGCCCCAGGCCGGCCACGAAGGCCTGCTGCTCCTTTTTTTCGCAGCAGTCGTCCAGCATTTTCAGCACGTACAGGTGGATGCCCAGCTCCTTGGCCCCGGGGGTGTCGGTTTTGGGCAGGATGGTTTCGCAGACTTCGGCCAGGGTTTTCTCCTGCGAGGCGCTCACGGCCACGTGCTTAAGGGCGATGGAGGCCGGCGGCTCGCGCTTGGCGTCGGCGAGGCAGCCGGGGAGCAGGGTGGCCGCTCCGGCAAAAAAGGCGAGGTTTTTGAGGGCAGTGCGCCGGAGCATAACGGATAGGATTACGGGAATTGGTCGTGTAAAGTACGGATTTTTCCCCGTCGGCGGCCGTCGGTGGCTCCGCCCGAGGCCAAATAATCGGGAAACTTTATCCGGTCAAAATACATAAATACGTATTTATAGCGGCGCATAATCCGTGTTTTCCTAAGCCGGACGGGCCCGAATCGGCCCGAACTTTGGGCACCGCGCTCAGAACTCCTGGCCGGCCCGCTGCCCGTGGAAAAAACCCCCAAATTTGGCCCCGCCGCCCAAACGCCGCAGCAGCGGAGCTACGTGCTGGCGCAAATGCAGGCCGTGTTCCCGGCCCTGAAAACCAAGGCCACCGCCTACACCCGCCACCTCCTCGACCGCTACGTGGCCGGCGAGCTGAGCTGGGCCGACGTGCGCCGGGCCCTCGACACCGAAGCGGGCCCCGCCGCGGTGCGCTAGCAAACGCCCTGGGTTCCGCGCGTCATGCGCGGCGCGGCGGGCGGATTTTTCCCTGCGTATCCGTCGCAGCAAGCCGGGCCCCGCCGCAGCGCAGCCTGCGCGAGCGGGGTAGCGGCGGGGCCCGGCAGCGCGCCGTTCGCTCCTCGTCCAAGGTGGAGCCGCCGCCGGCCGGGGCCCGCTTTTTACCTAGTGGCGAGTCTGTGTGCCGGTTTCTGGGTAGCTTGCTAGGATACGATGCCAACTTGTCGGCCATGCACGTTTCTCCTTTCCACTCGCCCTTGTGCGGCATCGCCCTCGAAGACGTGTGGCACGACCACAGCGAGTGCCCCATCGGGCAGCGCTTGCAGTGGCCGACCGCCTGCCGGGCAAAGGCGGCAGCGGCAAGCGCTGCCCATTTTGCGTCCAGCTCGACCAGCCCGTGCGCTCCGACGAGCTGCCCCCACTAAACCCCCGGCCCCAGCCGTAGGCGGAGGACTAGCCAAAACCGGGGCCCGTTCGCCTACCCGCTCAGCAGCGCCACCTTAGCCGCCGCGAAGCCGAAGGGGCCCGCCACCAGCGCGTCAACCTGCTGCTTCAGGAACCGAAATGCTAACGGCGGCATCAGCGGCTTTGGCAGCCAGCAACTGCTCCACCAGGGCCCCAATTTTCGTTTGCTACGCGGACGTGGTGGCGGGAGGCAAGCGGTAGGTAAAGTCGAGGGCCTGGGAAGGCGGCGGGCGATATTTTATGCCCCGGCAAGCTACGGGCAGTGCAGCCCCGCAAGGAAGGCGCGCAGCCTGCCGGCGGGGCTGGGGCGCATCGACGGGTGCCGGTCCACGTATCTTCCCTGCTCAAACCTGTGCACTGAATGAAGAAACATTACGAGATTTTGGATGGCCTGCGCGGCACCGCCGCGCTGCTGGTTGTCGTGTTCCACCTATTCGAGGGCCTCAACCCCGACTACCGCACCAACCCGCTGCACCACGGCTACCTGGCCGTGGATTTTTTCTTTCTGCTCTCGGGCTTCGTGGTGGGCTACGCCTACGACGACCGCTGGCCGGCGCTGCGCCTGCGCGATTTTTTGCGCCTGCGCCTCGTGCGCCTGCACCCGATGGTGCTGGTGGCCGTGGCCATCGGGGCGCTGGGCTACGTGCTCGACCCGTGGGCCAGCGCCGTGCAGCGCACCAGCGGGCTGCGCATGACGGCCGCCCTGGCCCTGGGGGCGCTGCTGCTGCCCGGCCCCACCCTGCCCAACCGCTTCGACGAAACCCACCCCCTGAACGGGCCGTGCTGGTCGCTGCTGCAAGAGTACCTGGCCAACCTGGCCTACGCCCTAGTGGGGCCGCGGCTGGGGCCCCGGGCGCTGGCCGCCGTGGTGGCGGTGGCGGCGGCAGCGCTGGTGGCCACGGCCGTGAGGCACGGGCACTTGCAGGGCGGCTGGGGCCGCAGCACCTTCTGGATGGCCCCGGTGCGGGTGGCGTTCCCATTTTCTGCCGGGCTGCTGCTGTTCCGCCGGGGCTGGCGCATCCGCCTGCCGGGGGCCTACGGGTGGCTGTCGCTGGCGCTGCTGGCGCTCTTTGCCGGGCCCACCTGGCAGCCCGCCGGCTACTACGAGGCGTTTTGCGTGGTGGCGGTGTTCCCGCTGGTGGTGGCGGCCGGGGCGGGGGCCTACGCCGCTGGGCGGCTGGGGCCGCTGTGCCGCTGGGCGGGGCGCATCTCCTACCCGCTGTACCTGGTGCACTACCCGTTCATCTACATTTTTACCAACTGGGTGAATGCCACCCACCCCACCCGGGCGCACGCCCTGCCGGTGATGGGGGCCCTGGTCGTATTTTTCGTCGGCCTGGCCTGGGTAGTCCTGCGCCTCTACGACGAGCCCGTGCGGGCCTGGTTGGGGGCCCGCTTCCGCCGCCGGCCGCCGGTGCCCGCGTAGGGATGGGGGTGGCTTTGCCGGCGGCCGGCCAATCCGTTCCCAAAAAATTAACATTGCCGTCACGGCCCACCGCGGACCTTTGCCCCGCCAAAGGCGCGGCCCCCGCGTACTTTGGCCCGTTGCCGCTCCTTACCCGCTTCCGCATGAAAATCTCCCTTGCCCTGGCCGCCGCGCTCGGCCTGCTGGCGGCCCGCCCGGCCGCCGCCCAAGTGCCCGCCGACGACCCCAAAGCCGCCAAAGTCCTGCTGCCCAACGGCTGGTCGCTCACGCCGGCCGGGGGACCCGCGCTGGCCCTCGGCGACCTGCCGCTGAACATGCAGCTCTCCGCCTCGGGCAAGCTGCTGGCCGTGACCAACAACGGGCAGAGCAAGCAGACGGTGCAGCTCATCGACCCGGTAACGGCGAAGTTGCTGGACGAAAAGCCCATCGGCAAGTCGTGGTACGGGCTGGCGTTTAACGCCAGCGCCGACAAGCTGTACGTGTCGGGGGCCAACGACAACATCATCCTGGCCTACGCCGTGGCCGGCGGCAAGCTGGGCGCGGCCGACACGCTGCGCTTGGGCAAGGCCTGGCCGAAGGAGAAAATCAGCCCCGCCGGCCTGGCCGTGGACGGGCCCCGGCAGCGCCTCTACACCGTGACCAAGGAGGACGACGCGTTGTACGTCATCGACCTGAAAACCAAGCGCACCCTCAGCCGGCTGGACTTGGGCCACGAGGCCTACGCCTGCCTGCTGGCCCCCGACGGCAACACGCTCTACATCACGCTCTGGGGCCACGACGAGCTGCTGGCCTACGACACCCGCACCGGCCAGATCCGGCAGCGCCTGGCCACCGAAAGCCACCCCAACGAGCTGATTCAGACTCGTAACGGCCGCTACGTGTTCGTGGCCAACGCCAATGACAACTCCGTGTCGGTGGTGGACACGAAAGGGTGGAAGGTGCTCGAAACCATTGCCACCGCCCTGTACCCCACCCGGCTCACCGGCTCCACTACCAACGGCCTGGCCCTGAGTCCCGACGAGAAAACGCTGTACATCGCCAACGCCGACAACAACTGCCTGGCGGTGTTCGACGTGGCCACGCCGGGCCGCAGCGCCGGCAAGGGCTTCATCCCCACGGGCTGGTACCCCACCTGCGTGCGCACGCTGGGCCGGCAGGTGCTGGTGGCCAACGGCAAGGGCTTCTCATCCTTGCCCAACCCCCGGGGCCCCCAGCCGGTGAAGAAAACCGACACCAGCGGCTACCAGACCGGGGCCGCCGCCGACGCGCCGGTGCAGTACATCGGCGGCTTGTTCAAGGGCACGCTCTCCTTCATTCCGGCCCCCGACGCGGCCCGGCTCAAGGCCTACACCCGGCAGGTGTACGCCAACACGCCCTTCACGCCGGCCCTGGCGAAGGAGGCCCTCGGCGAGGCCGGCAACCCCGTGCCGCGCCGCGCCGGCCAGGCCTCGCCCATCAAGCACGTCTTCTACGTCATCAAGGAAAACCGCACCTACGACCAGGTGTTGGGGGATATGAAGGCCGGCAACGGCGACTCGACGCTGTGCCTGTTTCCGGAGCGCGTGACGCCCAACCACCACGCCCTGGCCCGCGAGTTCGTGCTGCTCGACAACTTCTACGTGAACGCCGAGGTGAGCGCCGACGGCCACAACTGGAGCATGGCCGGCTACGCCACCGACTACGTGGAGAAGACCTGGCCCATCAGCTACGGCGGGCGCGGCGGCAGCTACGACTACGAAGGCACCCGCAAAATTGCCTACCCCCGCGACGGCTTCATCTGGGACTACTGCCGGCGGGCGGGCCTGAGCTACCGCAGCTACGGCGAGTTCGCGGAGAACGGCAAAACGCCCCTCAAGTCTTTGGAAGGGCACATCTGCCCGAAGTCGCCGGGCTTCGACACCGACATCACCGACGTGGAGCGGGTGCGCGTGTGGCGGCAGGACTTCGACTCGCTGCTGGCCAAGGGGGCCGTGCCGCGGTTCAGCACCGTGCGCATCAGCAACGACCACACCAGCGGCCAGCGGCTAGGCAAAGTCACGCCCACCGCCGCCGTGGCCGACAACGACCTCGCCCTGGGCCAGTTCGTGGAGCACATCGCCCAGAGCAGCATCTGGCAGGAATCCCTCATCGTGGTACTCGAAGACGACGCCCAGAACGGCCCCGACCACGTGGACGCCCACCGCTCGCCGGCCTTCCTCATCAGCCCCTACACCCGGCGCGGCACCGTCAACCACAGCCTCTACACCACGGCCGGGGTGCTGCGCACGATGGAATTGATTCTGGGCCTGCCGCCCATGAGCCAGTACGACGCCGCCGCGCTGCCGCTCTTCGGCTGCTTCCAGGCCACGCCCAATGTAGCCCCCTACCAGGCCAAAGCCGCCCGCGTGCCCCTCGACGCCCGCAACACCGCCTGGACGCCCAGCGCCGAACGCTCGGCCCATTTCAACCTCGCCAAGGAAGACGCCACCCCCGACCGCGACCTCACCGAAGTGGTGTGGAAGGCCGTGAAGGGCGAAAACGCCGTGGTGCCGGCCCCCCGCCGCGGGGCCTTCGTGCGGGCCACCCCCAAGCGCAAGGACGACGACGATTAGGGCTTCGGTAAGCGTCCGGTCGGGGGCACCTCACCCCCTAGCCCCCTCTCCAAAAAAGAGGGGGGACTAATCCTAGTTTCTAATTTTAAAACTAGAGCTAGTTCCCTCTTTTTTGGAGAGGGGGCTAGGGGGTGAGGTGCCCGCAGCGGCCGGTACCTGAGCCCAACCTTACCGCACCTCCAGCACCAGCACCGACTTGGCCGGCAGCTCCACGGCCAGCTTGTCGCCGCGTTTCTTAGCCCCCGTAAAGGCCGCTGGCTGGATGTTGCCGGGCTTGTCGAAGGTGTTGTAGTCGCTGACTTTGGCGGAGGTCAGCACCCGGCCGGTCACCGTTTTCCAGCTCACGCCGGGCAGGGCAGTTTCCAGCTGGAAGGCGTGGCTGGGGTCGAGGTTGACCAGGGAGATGTGCACGAGGCCGTTTTTATCCCGGGAGGCGGAGGCGTTCAGGGCGGGTATTTTCTCGCCGTTCAGCACGTAGTCGGGGCTGCTGAATTGCAGGGGCAGCAGCGTAGCGTCCTGGTGCACCTGGTAGAGGTCGAACACGTGGTAGGTGGGCGTGAGCAGCATTTTCTCTTTATCCGTCAGCACCAGGGCTTGCAGCACGTTCACGGCCTGGGCCAGGTTGGCCCCGCGCACCCGGTCGGCGTGGTTGTTGAAGATGTTGAGCGTGGTGCCGGCCACCAGGGCGTCGCGCAGCGAGTTCTGCTGGTACAAAAAGCCCGGGTTGGTGCCGGGCTCCACGTCGGTCCACACGCCCCACTCGTCCACGAGCAGGGCCACCTTTTTCTCGGGGTCGTACCGGTCCATGATGGCCGAATGCCTGGCCACGATGGCCTCCATTTTCAGGCAGTTACGCAGCGTGTTGAAGTACTGGGCCTCGTCGAAGCCGGTGGCGGGGCCCTTGTGGCTCCAGTCGCCGGTGGGCAGGGTGTAGTAGTGCAGCGTGAGGCCCCACATGCGGCCGGGCCCGATGTTTTTCATGCACGTCTCGGTCCAGTGCACGTCGTCGGCGTTGGCCCCGCTCACAATGCGCTTGAGCGGGGTGCCGGGGTAGTCGTGGGCGAAGGTGGCGTAGCGCTTGTACACGTCGGCGTAGTACTCGGGCGTCATGTTGCCCCCGCAGCCCCAGCTCTCGTTGCCGATGCCCCACATGGCCACTTTATAGGGCGCGGGGTGGCCGTTCTGGCGGCGCTCCCGCACCAGCGGCGTGTCCTCGTCCGAGTTGAGGTACTCCATCCAGCCGGCCATTTCCTGCACCGTGCCGCTGCCCACGTTGGCGGCCAGGTAGGGCTCGGTGCCCAGCAGGCCGCACAGTTCCAGGAATTCGTGGGTGCCGAAGCTGTTGTCTTCCAACGTGTTGCCCCACCACAGGTTCAGCATCTTGGGGCGCTGGGCGGCGGGCCCCACGCCGTCGTGCCAGTGGTAGGTGTCGGCGAAGCAGCCGCCGGGCCAGCGCAGGTTCGGCACGTGGAT
Organism: Hymenobacter caeli; assembly: GCF_013294115.1. Taxonomy (GTDB): domain Bacteria; phylum Bacteroidota; class Bacteroidia; order Cytophagales; family Hymenobacteraceae; genus Hymenobacter; species Hymenobacter caeli. Next base: position 52,372 of record NZ_JABSNP010000017.1, read on the forward strand.
TTTGCGCAGCGCCTCCACCACGTCCAGCCGGATGCGGCCCTGCTGGGGCACGCTCAGCCCCGGCTCCGCCCAAAACCCGCCGTAGATGCACCGCCCCAGGTGCTCGGCAAACTGCCCGTAAATGTCCTTGCTGATGAGCGTTTTGGGGCCATCGGCCCGCATCGTGATGGGGACGGTGGTCTGGGCCAGGGCGGGCAGGGCCCCGGCCAGGGCAACGGCCAGGGGCAGTTGTTGAAAAATCGTTTTCAGACGCATGGGTGGGATGGGGTGCGGGTGATGGTGGCCGAAATGTAGGCTTATAGGCTTAATAGCAGCGAAGGGCCCAGCGGCCCGGACCTAGCAGTTGCCCGAATAACTTAAATGCCTGCCAAGCGCTAAACTGAGGGCGGCGGTCCGCAACGGGGTGGTCCGGTGAATTGCCCGAAGGGCTTCGTCGGACCACTCTGACTAAAAAATAGTGGCACCGGGGCATCGTCAGAGTGGCCCGACGACGGAAAAAGTCGCCGGACCACCCCGTTTCAGACATCTGCCAAACCAAAGAAGGGCAGCCAACCACAAATAGCCGGCTACCCTTCCTCGTTTAACAATTACTCAACTGCGAAGCCCGGCTAGTCGCCGTGGGCCACCACCTGCTTTTTCTCCACCTCATCCGCTTCGGGGTGGCCGGCCAGCACGGCCTGGGCCCGCTTTACTACGTTTTCCACGGTGAAGCCGAACTTGACGAACAGCTCCTCGGCGGGGGCCGACGCGCCGAAGCGGTTCATGGCGATGACGGCCCCCTCGTCGGTGGCGTACTTGTGCCAGCCGATGGGCGAGCCGGCCTCGATGGTCACGCGCTTGCGCACGGCGGGCGGCAACACCTGCTCGCGGTACGCTTTATCCTGGTGCTCAAACAGCTCCCAGCTGGGCATGCTCACCACGCGGGTGGGGGTGCCGGCCTTTTGCAGCTCGATTTGGGCCCCCATCGCCAGGGCCACTTCCGAGCCGGTGGCGACGAGGATGAGCTGGGGCTGGCCGCCGTCGGCCTCGCTCAGGATGTACGCGCCCTTGGCCACGCCCGCGCGGGCCGAGCCCAGCTTGGCCTGGTCGAGGATGGGCAGCTTCTGGCGCGAGAAAATGAGCACCACCGGCGACTTGGGCGTGGTCATGGCGATGCGCCAGGCTTCGGTGCTCTCGTTGGCGTCGGCGGGGCGCAGCACCACGATGTTGGGGATGGTGCGCAGGGCCAGCACCTGCTCGACGGGCTGGTGGGTGGGGCCGTCTTCGCCCAGCCCGATGCTGTCGTGGGTGAACACGAACGTGGCCGTGCTCTCGGCCAGGGCCGTGAGGCGGATGGCCCCGCGCATGTAGTCGCTGAAGGTGAGGAAGGTGCCGCCGTAGGTGCGCAGGCCGCCGTGGTGGGCAATGCCGTTCATGGCCCCGCCCATGGCGTGCTCGCGCACCCCGAACCACACGTTGCGCCGCTCCGGGTGCATGGGCTGGAACGAGTCGTCGCCCGACTTGTCCATCTCGTTGGAAGAAGCCAAGTCGGCCGAGCCGCCGAACATGAACGGTACCGATTTTTTGATGGCATCCAGGGCCTTGCCCGAGGCCTGGCGGGTGGCCAGCTCGCCATCAGCGGGCGTGTACACCGGTAGGTCTTTGTCCCAGCCCTCGGGCAATTTGCCGTCGAAGGAGAGCTGGAACATGGCGGCTTCGTCTTTGAAATCCTTCGCGTAGGCCGCAAAGTCGGCTTCCCACTGCTTTTGCAGCTCCGCGCCCTTCAGCCCGGGCTGCTTGAGGTGCTCGTACACTTCGGCCGGCACCTGGAACGACTGCTCGGGGTCGAAGCCGTAGAACTTCTTGGTGGCCTTCACGTTATCGGGGCCCAGGGGCGAGCCGTGCGACTTGCTGGTGCCGGCCAGCGGCGAGCCGAAGCCGATAATTGTGCGCACGGCAATAATCGAGGGCCGGTCCTTCACCGACTGCGCCACGCGGATGGCGTTTTCAATCTCGTCGAGGCTGTTGCCGTCCTGCACGTGCTGCGTGTGCCAGTAGTAGGCGTCGAAGCGCTGCATCGGGTTCTCGGTGTAGGCGAAGCTGGTGGGCCCGTCGAGCGAAATTTTGTTGTCGTCGTAGAGGTAAATCATCTTGCTGAGCTGCAAGTGGCCGGCCAGCGAGGCCGCCTCCGAGGCGATGCCCTCCATCAGGTCGCCGTCGCTCACCAGCACGTAGGTGTAGTGGTCCTGCACCGGCGCGTGGCCCTCTTTGTTGTAGAGCGCGGCCAGGTGCGCCTCGCTCATGGCCATGCCCAGGCCGTTGGCGAAGCCCTGGCCCAGGGGCCCCGTGGTCACCTCAATGCCGGGCGTGATGTGCGACTCGGGGTGGCCGGGCGTGAGCGAGTCCAGCTGGCGGAAGCGCTTCAATTCGTCCATCGGCAGGTTGTAGCCGTAGAGGTGCAACAGGCTGTACAACAGCGCCGAGCCGTGGCCCGCCGAGAGCACGAACCGGTCCCGGTTCGGCCACTTCGGGTCTTGCGGGTTGAAGCGCAGAAAGCGCGACCACAGCACGTAGGCCATTGGAGCCGCGCCCAGCGGCAGGCCGGGGTGGCCCGAATTGGCTTTTTGCACCATGTCCACCGACAGCAGCCGGATGGTGCTGACGCTCAGCTCGTCAATCGAAATTTGGGGGTTGCTCATGGTTGAAGCGAAGATGATTGGTGGCGCAAAGGAACGCGGGGCGGGCCGCCCGCGCCGCGTTCTCCTACGGATTTTCCGTTAGATGTACTGGTTGATAAGGCTTTCCAGCCACTCCTGCTTGCCGCTGCGGGGCGCGGGCTCGCCCGATCGGTGGGCGATGGTGCGCAGGTCTTCCAGCGTGAGGCTGCCCTGGGCAAAGGCCGCGCCGTCGCCCGCATCAAACGAGGCGTAGCGCTCCTGGCGGAACTTCTTGTAGGCCGATTTTTGCAGGATGTTGTCGGCCACCACCAGGGCCCGGGCAAAGGCGTCCATGCCGGCGATGTGGGCCACGAAGATGTCCTCCAAATCGGTGGAGTTGCGGCGCGTCTTGGCGTCGAAGTTGATGCCGCCGGATTGGAAGCCGCCGTGTTCCAGAATGATGAGCATGCTCTCCGTCAGCTCGTTGAGGTTGTTGGGGAACTGGTCGGTGTCCCAGCCGTTTTGGTAGTCGCCGCGGTTGGCGTCCATGCTGCCCAGCAGGCCGGCGTCGGCGGCCACTTGCAGCTCGTGCTGGAAGGTGTGCCCGGCCAGCGTGGCGTGGTTCACCTCCAGGTTCAGCATGAAGTCGTGTTCCAGCCCGTGCGCCCGCAAAAAGCCGATGACGGTGGCCGCGTCGAAGTCGTACTGGTGCTTGGTGGGCTCGGCCGGCTTGGGCTCGATGTAGAACTTGCCCGTGAAGCCCTGCTGCCGGGCGTAGTCGCGGGCCATCGTCAGGAACCGGCCCAGGTGGGCCACCTCGCGCTTCATGTCGGTGTTGAGCAGCGTCATGTAGCCCTCGCGGCCGCCCCAGAACGTGTAGCCCGCGCCGCCCAGCGCGATGGTGGCGTCGATGGCGTTCTTGACTTGCGTGGCGGCGTAGGCCACCACCTGGAAGTCGGGGTTGGTGCTGGCCCCGTTCATGTAGCGCGGGTGCGAAAATACGTTGGCCGTGCCCCACAGCAGCTTTACGCCGCTGGCGGCCTGGTGCTCCTTGGCGTAGTCCACGATGGTGGCCAGGTTGCTTTCGTAGTCCTTCAGCGAAGGGCCCTCGTCCACCAGGTCAAGGTCGTGGAAGCAGTAGTAGGGCGTGCCGAGCTTGGTGAAAAACTCGAACGCGGCGTCCATCTTGTCCTTGGCCCGGCCGATGACGTCGCCCTTGGCGTCCCAGGCAAACCGCTTGGTGCCGGGCCCGAACGGGTCGCCCCCGGTGCCCACGAAGGTGTGCCAGTAGGCCGTGGCGAAGCGCAGGTGGTCCCGCATGGGCTTGCCGGCCACCACGCGGCCCGCGTCGTACCACTTAAACGCCAGCGGGTTGTCTGACTCGCGCCCTTCGTATTTGACTTTGCTGATGCCTTTAAAAAATTCCGTGTTCGCCATGGGGGTGGGGGAATGGTTGGGGAAGGAAGCAGGAAGTGGCGGCGGGGCCGTGGGGCCCCCGCCGTTGGTTGAACGGAAAATAAACGCTTTCGGGGGCCCGGCCGGCCCGGGCGCGGGCCCTACGGCACCAGCGTTTTCCAGTCGGCGTAGGCCGCCTGGTACTGCGCCTGCAATACGGGCGTGGGCTCGACGGTGCTGATGCGCACCAGGCCGCTAAATGCCTCGGCCGGGCTGGCATAAACGCCCGCCCCGAGGCCCGCGCCGCGGGCCGCGCCCTGGGCCGCGTCGGTGTCGTACAGCTCCAGGGCCACGTCGCCGCAGTTCACGAAGGCCGTGCGGAACACCGGGCTCAGGAACATGTTGGCGCGGCCGGCGCGCACCGTTTGCACCCGCACGCCCGCGGCCCGCATAATGTCCATTCCGTAGTTGAGGGCGAACACGATGCCCTCCTGGGCGGCGCGGGCCACGTGGGCCCGGCCGTGCACGTTGAATTGCAGGCCGTGCAGGGCCGCGGCCGCCGGCCGGTTTTCGAGGATGCGCTCGGCCCCGTTGCCGAAGGGCAGGAAGCGCAGGCCCAGGGCCCCCACCGGGGCCTGGGCGGCCAGGGCGTTCAGCTGGTCGTAGGGCAGCTCGCCCACCAGCCGCCGCAGCCAGCTGTTGAGGCTGCCGGTGCCGTTGAGGCACAGCAGCACGCCGTTTTTGGGGGCCGCCGGGGTGCTGTTCACGTGCACGAAGGAGTTGACCCGCGAGCGGGCGTCGGCCGTGGCGGTTTCGTTGAGGCCGTACACCACGCCGCTGGTGCCGGCCGTGGCCGCCACCTCGCCCGCCCGCAACACGTTCAGCGAGAAGGCGTTGTTGGGCTGGTCGCCGGCCCGGTAGCTGATGGGCGTGCCCGGTGCCAGGCCCAGCGCCCGGGCGGCGTCGGCCGTGAGGTGGCCCTGCACGGCGAAGGTTTCGACCACCTCGGGCAGCAAATCGGCGCTGAGGCCGTAGTAGTCCAGCAGCTCCTGGGCCACGGCCTGCCGCTTGAAGTTCCAAAGCACGCCCTCCGACAGGCCCGACACCGTGGTTTGCATCCGGCCCGTGAGCCGGTAGGCGAGGTAGTCGCCGGGCAGCAGCATCTTGTGGATTTGCGCGTACACCGCCGGCTCGTTGTCCTGCACCCACTTCAGCTTGGAAGCCGTGAAATTGCCGGGCGAGTTCAGGAAGTTCTCCAGGCAAAACGCCTCGCCCAGCCCTTCAAACGCCTGGTTGCCAATATCGACGGCCCGGCTGTCGCACCAGATGATGGCCGGGCGCAGCACGCGCCCTTCTTTGTCCAGCAGCACCAGCCCGTGCATCTGGTAGGCGATGCCGATGCCGGCCAGCAGCGCGGCGTCGAACGGGTAGGCGGCCCGGAGCTGGGCGGTGGCGTTCACCACTTCCTGCCACCAGCGCCCGGGGTCCTGCTCGGCCCAGCCGGGGTGGGGCACGGCGATTTCCATCTCCTGCGCGGGCGAGGTGGCGGCCGCTACGCAGCGGCCGGTGGCCACGTCGAGCAGCGCGGCTTTGATGGACGAGCTGCCGAGGTCGTAGCCAAGGAGGTATTTCATGGGAATCGATGGGCGAATAGTACGTTGGCGAGGGGCGCTGGGGCCAACAGCTGCGCTGGGTGTAGGGGGCGTCCGCCGCGCCCCGGCGCTAACTGGGCGGGCCCTCGGCCAGGGCCCGGCGGATGCCGTATTCCAGGCCGCGCAGCTCGGCCAGGCCGCGCAGCCGGCCGATGGCCGAGTAGCCGGGGTTGGCCCCCGGCTGGTGCAGGTCGTTGAGCATCTGGTGGCCGTGGTCGGGGCGCATGGGCAGGGCGGGGGCGGCCGCACTGGTGGCCCGGCGGCGCTCTTCCTCGCGCACCAGGGCCCCCACCACGGCGTACATGTCCACGTCGCCGGCCAGGTGGTCGGCCTCGTGGAAGGTGCGCGGGTCGGCCTCGCGCCGGGTGGCCCGCAGGTGCACGAAGTGGATGCGGGGCCCGAAGCGCCGGGCCATGCCGGCGAGGTCGTTGTCGGGGCGCACGCCCAGCGAGCCGGTGCAGAAGGTGAGGCCGTTGGCCGGCACGTCGCAGGCGGCCAGCAGGCCGGCCAGGTCGGCCTCGGTGCTCACCACGCGCGGCAGGCCCAGCAGCGGGAAGGGCGGGTCGTCGGGGTGGATGGCCAGGCCCATGCCCAGCGCCTGCGCCACCGGGGCCACGGCCCGCAGGAAGTAGTGCAGGTGCTCGCGCAGCGCGGCCGCGTCCACGGCCGCGTATTCGTCGAGCAGGGCCTGGAAGCCGGTCAGCGCGAAGCTTTCTTCCGCGCCGGGCAGGCCCCGCAGCACGGTGCGGGCCAGCTGGGCGGCCGCGTCGGCGCTCATGCCGGCAAACTGCCGGCGGGCGGCGGCGGCCACGGCGGGGGTGTAGTCGGCCGCCGCGCCGGGGCGCTGGAGCAGGCAAAGGTCGAACATTGCCAGGTCCTGCCACACGAAGCGCAGGGCCCGCGAGCCGTCGGGCAGCGCGTAGGCCAGGTCCGTGCGCGACCAGTCGAGCATGGGCATGAAGTTGTAGCACACCGTGCGCACGCCGCAGGCCGCCAGGTGGCGCAGCGACTGCTGGTAGGCCTCAATATAGGCGTCGCGAGCGGGCAGGCCTTTTTTGATGGCCTCGTGCACGGGCAGGCTTTCTACCACGGCCCAGTGCAGGGGCGCGTGGGTGGCGTTGTCGGCCTCGATGAGCCGCTGCCGGGCCCGGATGTCGGCTTCGGGCCACACCGCGCCCACCGGCAGCTGGTGCAGGGCCGTCACCACGCCGGCGCAGCCCGCCTGGCGGAGGTCGAACAACGAAACGGGGTCCTGGGGACCAAACCAACGCATGGTGTGCAGCATGGGGGCGGGGGCGGGGCAAAACGGGCCGGGGCGGCCGCCCAAATGTAGCGGGCCCGGCCGGCCCGCCCGCCCCTCCACCGCCGGCCCCGCGGCCCCGAAACCGGCCCGGCGCCGCGCGGCCGGCGCGGCACCTCACGCCGCCTAGTGGCAGGCGGAAGCCCACGCCCAGCGCGATTTGCGAAGCTTGGTAAATAATAATATTCGGTGTTATTAAGCTAAAATAGCCGGAAAAAATAAAATTTTTGCCAGAATCTGGCTTCCGGATGAACTTTTAAAAAAAGTTGGTTAAACTTAGCTGTGCCAGCGTACTCCAACCGCCAAATTACTTCACCCCATCCCCTTATTATTACCGATAGCCATGCACCTTTTTTCCTTCCGCTCCCTTGCGCTGGCCGGCCTGGCCAGCGGCCTGCTCCTGGCCACCGGCTGCAAGCGCCAAGCCGATATGGTGACGCCCGACCAGGACGTGACCACCGCCGAAGACAGCAGCGACGCCGAGCGCGAAACCGCGCTGAGCACCGACGTGCTGGTGGCCGCCGCGCCCCAGGACGAAACCCAGAACGGCTCGCCCGCCCTGGCCGGCCTCGCCGATTTAATCCGCGTGTACGGCACCTGCGCCACCCGTACTTACGTGGCCGCTACCCGCACGCTCACCATCGATTTCGGGGCCACCAACTGCCTGTGCCCCGACGGGCGCTACCGCCGCGGCCAGATTGTGGTGCGCTTCACCGGCCTCGATCTTAAGCGCCACTCGGGGGCCGTGGTCACGCGCGAGAACTACTTCGTGAACGACAACCAGCACACGGCTACCCGCACCTTCACCGACCTGGGCAACGGCTCGTATTCGGTGGACGTGACCAACGGCAGCGTAATTTTTGCCAACAACGGCGGCACCCACTCCTGGACGGCCCACCGCGACTACGCCCGCACCGCCGGCTTCGGCACGCCCCAGGTATCGGACGATGTGTACAGCGTAACCGGCCAGTCGGCGGGCACCAACCGCAAGGGCGTCAACTACACGGCCACCATCACCAAGCCGCTCATCAAGCGCGGCGACTGCTACAAGTACTACGTGGCCGGCGTGGTGACCCTGGCCAACGACAAGGGCAATACCCTGGTGCTCGACTACGACCCCAGCGGCTCGCAGGCCTGCGACAACACCGCCAGCGTAACGGCCAACGGCTGGACGAAAATAATTACCCTCCGCTAGCGACCAGCCACAAACGCCTGCCTCGTCGTTCGCTTGTTATCCACGGTGTGGAAGCGCAAGGAGGCGTTTCTACACCGTGCGCAGGCCAATAACTGCCAACGGGCAACTTCCTGCCTTGGTTTACACCGCATAAAAAAAGCCCGGCCACATCGGCCGGGCTTTTTTGTGGGCTAGCGGGTGCCGCGGCTGTGGTGCGGGGCGGTTTTGGTGCCGCCTTTGTGCCGCCGGAACAGGTCGAGGAGGCTGCGCTTGTGGTGGGTGCGGCTCGAGCCGTGGTAGTAGGTGTACACCGGGCGGTGGTTGCCGGGGGCGGGGAAGCGGCGGGCGGGCGCGGCCGAGGCCGGCGCGGTGGCCAGCCAGGCGCCCGAAATGCAGACCAGCAGCAGAAGAAAATGACGCATGGGGGAGCAGAAAAAAGGTTGGAAGATGAGAGGCAGCGGGCCGGAAGCACGGGCCGCCAGCCAGCCCGTAAACCGCGCACCGGGAGAAAATATTGCCTATCGTAGGTAAACCGGTTAAAATACCGTGCCAAAACCAGCTTCTGCGGGCCGGCAGGTCGGTTTTGGCTTTCTTTGCGGGCATGAGATACCAAGTGCTTTCGGCCGCCGTGGCCGGTAACCTACTGGTGATGGCCTGCCAAACGCAAAAACCCGTGACTTCTGCCACCCCCGCGCCGGCCCCCGCCCCCGGTGCCGTGTGGCATTCTGACGCCTACACCGTGCTGCGCGACGGCGTGGTGCAGGGCCCCTACCGGGCCACGGCCGCGTCGGCCACCGCGCTGGCCTCGAACTACCACCCCCCGGCCCGGGCCCTGAGCCCAAGCATCGCCTTCAAGTTCAGCCTCAACGGCAAGGACAACGAGCTGGCCCCCGGCCAGAACCACAGCTTCGTGGCCCTGCGGGGGGCCGGCGCGGGGGCGGGGCCCCTCGAAACGCCCGCCATCCCCTTTGGCCAGCCGCCGGCCGTGGCCGTGCCGGGGCCCGACGGGGCCGCGCTGGCCCCGGGCACGGCCGTGAAGTTCCGGCTCGACCTGCGGCCCGTGCTGGCGGCGTTTGCGAAGGACGGGTTTTACACCACGTTCCGAGGGGAGAAAATTTACCGGGCCGACTTCAAGCACGTGTACGTGGCCGGCGACGTGGCCCCGCTGAGCTGGGACTTCGACAACCTCGGGCACAAGCCCGAGCTGGAGCTGAAGGACGGCGACGGCGACGGCATCTACGAAACCACGCTGGTGCTGGCGCCGCAGGACGCCAAAACCACCGCCCAGGAGTGGCACCAAACCCTTAACACCGACGATTTCCCGCAGTACAAGTCCGGCTACCCGCTGGCCGACGCCCTCTACAACCTGGCCCTGGAGGAGGCCCGCCGCGCCGTGGAGCCCGACAGCACCTTCCGCACCGGCAAGGAGTGGGCGGGCGTGTGGACGCGCGACGTCAGCTACTCCATCCTCCTGGCCCAGGCCACGCTGCAGCCCCAATCGGCCATGAAAAGCCTGCTGCGCAAGGTGGGCCCCACGGGCCGCATCGTGCAGGATACGGGCACCGGCGGGGCCTACCCGTGCTCGACGGACCGGATGATTTGGGCGGTGGCGGCCTGGGAAATTTACCTCGTAACCGGCGACGAGGCCTGGCTGCGCCGGGTGTACCCCATTGTGAAGCAGTCGATTGACGACGACCTCCAGAACGCTTATGACCCCGTGACGGGCCTGGTGCGCGGCGAGTCGTCGTTTCTGGACTGGCGCGAGCAAACCTACCCGCGCTGGATGCAGCCGGCCGACATTTACCAGAGCGAGGCCCTGGGCACCAACGCCGTGCACTGCCAGGCCAACCGCGTGCTGGCCCAAATGGCCCGCCAGCTGGGCCACGCCGATGTGGCCGCCGACCACGAGCGGCTCGTCAACCAGATCAGCCACGGCGTGAACCAGTACCTGTGGCTCGACAAGGCTGGCTACTACGGCCAGTACCGCTACGGGCGCGGGTTTGGCAGCGTGTCGCCGCGCGCGGAGGCCCTGGGCGAGGCCCTGAGCGTGTGTTTCGGCCTGGCCGACGACGCGCGGGCCAAAACGGTGGTGGCGCGCACGCCCACCGTGCTCTTCGGCATCCCCTGCATCTACCCCCAGATTCCGGGCATCCCGCCCTACCACAACGACGCCGTGTGGCCCTTCGTGCAGAGCTTCTGGGCCCTGGCCGCCGCCAAAACCGGCAACGAGGCCTCGCTCACCGAGAGCATGGCGGCCATCTACCGCCCGGCCGCGCTGTTCCTGACCAACAAGGAAAACTTCGTGGCCGGCACCGGCGACTTCGCGGGCACCCAAATCAACTCCAGCAACATGCTCTGGAGCCTTTCGGGCAGCCTGGGCCTGGTGTACAAGGTGCTGTTTGGGCTGACGTACCAGGTGGACCGGCTGGATTTCCGGCCCTTCGTGCCGCAGGCCTTCGCGGGGCCCCGCACGCTCACCAACTTCAAGTACCGCCGGGCGGTGCTCGACATTGAGCTGAACGGCTTCGGCAACGAAATTGCCGCCATCACCCTCGACGGCCAGCCGCTGCCCGGGGCGGCGGTGCCGGCCGCCCTCACCGGCCGCCACGCCCTGCGCATCGAGCTGAAAAACCAGGCCCCGGCCCCCGCGCCGGTCAACCGCGTGGCCAACGCGTTTTCGCCCGAAACCCCGCAGGTCGCCTACGCCAAAAACCACCTTAGCTGGGCCCCGGTGGCCGGCGCAAAGGCCTACAAAGTGCTGAAAAACGCGCAGCTGCTCACCGCCAACGCCAGCGCTGCCACCGGCTGGCCGGTGCCCACCGCCGCCTACGCCGAGTACCAGGTAATTGCCGTGGACGGCCAGGGCCTGGAGTCGTTCGCCAGCGAGCCCATCGCCGTAACAGGCGAGGGCACGGCGGCCCAGCAGGTGCAGCTCGAAACGCTGGCCCCCAAAGCCAAGCTGCCGTACCAGGGCTTCACGGGCGGGGGCTTCGTGGAAACCAGCCTTGCCAAAAACCCGGTCCTCGCCATCCCCGTCACGGTGCCGGAGGCCGGCCTTTACGCCCTCGATTTCCGCTACGCCAACGGCAACGGCCCCGTGAACACCGAAAACAAGTGCGCCCTCCGCACGCTGCGCACCGGCGCGGGGGCCCTGCTGGGCACCGTGGTGCTGCCGCAGCGCGGCGCGGCCGAATGGTCGAACTGGGGCTTCTCCAACCCGCTGCTCGTGCGCCTCGAAAAAGGCAAAAACGAGCTGCGCCTGGCCCTGGAGCCCGCCAACGCCAACATGAACGGCCCGGTGAACCAGGCCATGCTGGACTACCTGCGGGTGCAGCGGGTGCAGTGATGAGCCAGTGATTCTAAGCTCACGAAGCGGTTAAACCTGTTCCTGAACAAGAAAATAGCAAAACGTCCTGCCGAGCGTAGCTCAGCGGGACGTTTTGCTATTTTAGACGATTATTGTTTGGAAACAACGCTGTTCAACAATTCAATTTTGGCCGTCCTGCCGAGCGCAGCCGGGGCAGTCCGCGGGCAGCCGTAAACAGCACCCTGCAAGGAGGCCCGCGAGCTGCCTCGACGCTGTTCGGCACGATGCGCAGATGGAACGGCCTTCGGTACCCCACGGCCGTTTTGGCGTCGGCAACCAGTAGCGCGAAATTAGAGCGGTTTTCAAATCAGTGTACCGGGCCCTGTAAAACGGAGTGGTACTCCGTTGCCGTGCGAACGTCAAACGGAGTGCCACTCCGTTCTACAACCACGCGAGAAGCAGCTGTACATTGACTTGGAAACCGCTCTAGGTGACAGGAACGGTCCCTGACCGGGTGGGTTCATAGGTTGGTTGAACGCGCAGGGGCCCGCTCCGCAGCGGGCCGGTGGCATGAACCCTGGCGCGACCGTTGCCCTGGCTGCTCCAAAAAAGGCCAACAAAAAAGGCCCGCTGTGCAGCGGGCCTTTCTTGTCGTCAGCGCCTGAGCGCGTTGCGCTTACTTGCGCGTGGCCGCTTTTTTAGCGGGAGCCTTCTTGGCCGGGGCCTTCTTACGGGCCGGAGCGGCGCCTTTGGGGGCGGTTTTGCCCTTGGCCTTCAGCTCGGCTACCGTGGGGGCGGGGCCGTACTTGGCCTCCGCCGGGTTGGCTTCGCCCGTCAGGTAGGGGTCCATCTCCACGCGGCGGTTCAGGGCCTGGCCGGCCTTGGTCTTGTTGGAGGCAATGGGCTTGAGCTTGCCGTAGCCGCGGGCCTCGATGCGGGTGGCGACGATGCCCTTGGCGATGAGGTAGGCCCGGACGGCCTCGGCGCGGTCATAAGAGAGGCGCAGGTTGAAGGCTTCGTTGCCCACGTCGTCGGTGTGGCCCGACATGCCCAGGCTGTAGTCCGGGTAGTTGTTGAGCACGCTTACGATTTGGTCGAGGCGCTTGTAGGACACCGGCAGCAAGGTCGCCTTGTTGTAGGCGAACTGGATGTACTTGGTGGCCTCGTTGAGCACCTTCTTGTCCTCGGCCTTCATTTCGGGGCAGCCCTGGTTGCTGGCGGGGCCGGCGCGGTCGGGGCACTTGTCCTGGTAGTCGGGCACGCCGTCGCCGTCGGTATCCACGGGGCAGCCCGTGGCGTCCACTTTCACGCCAGCCGGCGTGTTGGGGCACTTGTCGAGGTAATCCGGCACTTTGTCGCCGTCCGTGTCCACGGGGCAGCCCGTGGCGTCCACTTTCACGCCGGCCGGCGTATTGGGGCACTTGTCGTCGGCGTCGGCCACGCCGTCGCCGTCGGCGTCGGGGCAGCCCTGCAGGGCGGCCAGGCCCTTCACGTCGGGGCACTTGTCCTGGTAGTCGGCCACGCCGTCGCCGTCCGTGTCGAGCGGGCAGCCGGTGGCGTCCACTTTCACGCCCGCGGGCGTGTCGGGGCACTTGTCTTTGCGGTCGGCCACGCCGTCGCCGTCTGTGTCCTTGGCCTTGCCAAGGTTAAACGTGAGGCCGGCCGAAAACTGGAGGTAGCGGTCGTACTTGTTCAGGATGGTGACGCTGTTGCTGCTCACCCCGTCGAGGCGGGCATCATCGGGGGTGATGATGAAGTGCTGGCCGGCCTGTAGGAACAGGCTGGCCCCCGGCGACAGGCGGAAGTCCAGGCCCAGCGCACCTTGGGCGTCAAACGCGCCATAGGTGTGATTGCTGATGACCGTGGGCCGGGCCCCGTTCACGTAGTCCGAGTTCACCCAGGTGAAGCCCGGCTGCACCAGGATGTAGGGGTGCACAAAGAACTCATCCTTGATGGGGAGCTTAAACTTAAAGCCCAGGCCGTACGACAACAGCTTCGCGTCGAAGCGCGTGCCACTGTTGTTGCCGCCCGTGTAGCCCGTGCCCGTGGGGTAGCGCAGCTTGGTGTAGTTGGCCGACAGGTTGAGGTCGAACCCCTTGCTAATGTAGCGGCTCAGGGTGATGCCCCCGCCAAACGGCGAATCCTGGGTGTTCCAGAACTGCGTGCCCAGGTCGCCCCGGTACTGCAGCGTGGTGCCGTAGAGGCTAATTGCCGTCTTGTGGTCGGCGTTCTGGGCCTGGCTGCGCGGGGCCGCCGCTAGCACGGTTAGCCCCAGCAGGGCCGCCCTATAGAAATGGTGTGCCATATGCTAAAAAATGAATTGTTATGCGCCTATTACGGTTCCGTGTCGAGAAGCGTTGAATTTATATTCAACAATGGTGTTTTGTTGCGTGGCCAGGCGTTCCGGAGCGGGCCAAAAAAGCGCTGCGGGGCAGTAAGTACGGGGGGCTTCCGGTTGGAATCGGCAACGCATTTTAGGCCTTTAATGAGAAGCAGAGGCCTTTTTGGGCGTTAAAAACTACGGTTGTACTGCTCGGGCATCCGTGCCCGGGAAGCGCGACTGTTGTTTGAAATTTCCTGCACTTTTTTTCCGGCGTCCCAGGCCGGGGGCCTGTTTCGGGCTGTTTGCCGCCGCGCAAGCCCGCCCCCGCACGCCGCCGGCTAGGGCGCTAGCACGGGCAGCGTCAGCCCCGACGGGTGCGCCGCGTCGTGGTAGAGGCGGATGGTGGCCTTCTGGAAATCCTCTGCTTTGGCGTTGGGGATGCTGAGGAACTGCTGCGGGTTGCGGTCCACGAGCGGGAACCAGGTGCTTTGCACCTGCACCAGCAGCCGGTGGCCTTTGCGGAAGGTGTGGAGCACGTCGGGCAGCTCGTATTTCACCTCGGTGGGCTGGTTGGGCACGAAGGCGCTGGGGTGCTCGAAGCTCTGGCGGAAGCGGCCCCGCATCACCTCGGCCCGCACCAGGCGCTGGGTGCCGCCCCGGGGCGGGCCCTCGGGGTCGGGCGCAGCCCCCGCCGCGTCGGCCGGCAGCACGTCGATGAGCTTCACGATGAAGTCGGCGTCGGTGCCGGAGGTGCTCACCCACAGGTCGGCGGCCAGGGGCCCGGCCACGGTGAGGTCTTCGGCCAGCGGCGCGGTCTGGAACACCAGCACGTCGGGGCGCTGGGCGGCGAAGCGCTGGTCTTCCACCACATACTCGTTGTTGCGCCCGGTGCCAACGCCGGCGGTGTAGGGCACGGGCCGGGCCGGGTCGCTCACGTATTCGTCGGCTTTTTCACCGGCGGCAGGGGCCGCGAAGGCCAGGCGGCCGGTCGCGCCGAAGTAGGCTATGCGGCCCGTGGCGGCGGCCGGGGGCCAGGCGGCGTAGCTTTTCCACTCGTTGGTGCCGGTGTCGAACACCGTGGCCTCGGCGGCGTTGAAGCCGCCCTTGTCCTTGAGGTAGTGGTTGAAAAACGGCGTTTCCAGCGTCTGGCGGTAGTACTGGGCGGTGTTGGCCCCGAAGCTCAGGGGCCCGAAGGTGCTCCAGTCGGGGCGGGCCCAGGCCCCGTGGGTCCAGGGGCCCATCACGAGGCGGTTGGTGGTGCCGGGGTTTTGCTTTTCGATGGCTTTGTACGTGTGCAGGGCCCCGAACAGGTCTTCGGCGTCGAACCAGCCGCCCACCACCAGCACGGCGGGCCGCACGCCGGTGAGGCGCGGGCGGATGTTGCGGGCCTGCCAGTAGGCGTCGTAGGTGTCGTGCTGCAAGTACTCGTTCCAGATGCGGGCCCGGCCGTTGAAGTACTGCGGGCCGTTGGCGTTTTTAATGGGCCCCAGGTCCAGGAAAAACTGGTAGGCGTCGGCCGGCTCGGCCTTGAACAAGGCCTCGTATTTCGCCAGCGGCTGGGGCCGGGGCACGTCGAAAAAGTTGGTGAACTCGAAGTTGTCGAGCAGGAAAAACGCCCCGTTGTGCCGGGCGTCGTCGCCCATGAACTCGTCCGTGACCGGGGCCTGGGGCGACACGGCTTTCAGGGCCGGGTGGGCGGTGGGCAGGCTGGCCGTGGCGTAGAAGCCGGGGTACGAGATGCCCATGATGCCCACGCGCCCGTTGTTGTCCGGCACGTGCTTCAGCAGCCACTCGATGGTGTCGTAGGCGTCGGTGCTCTCGTCGTGGGGCAGGGGCTGGCCTTTGGGGCCCCGGCGGCGGGCTTTATCGGTGGCGGCGGTGGGCAGGGCGGGCGTCATCTCCTCAAACTGCCCCTCGCTCTGGTAGCGCCCCCGCACGTCCTGGTACACGAAGATGTACCCTTCCTCCGACAGCTCGCGGCTGGGCCCGGGGCCCCGCAGGCGGTAGCTGCTTTCGCCGTAGGGCCCCGCCGAGTAGGGCGTGCGCGTCATCAGAAACGGGTAGCGGCGGCCGGGCGCGGCGTCGAGCGGCACGTAGAGCACCGTGTACAGCTTCACGCCGTCGCGCATCACGATTTGGCGGTCGAGCTTGCGGTAGTGCTGGCGCACGAAGGCCGAATCCTGGGCGCGGGAAGGGGCCGGTCGGGCCGGACCGGGTGCGGGCACCGGCGTCTGGGCCCGGGCCGAACCAGCCGCGGCCGCCAGCAAGAGGGCCGCCGCGAAAGCAAAACGAGTCATGCGGAGAAGTAAAAAGCGAATGAGCCCCCAAGTACGGCCCTGGCGGCTGTTGGCCCCATGAAACGCGCACGCCGCCGCGCGTGTTAGGCCAGCATGTGTGACCACCAAAAGCCCGCCGCCAACCTCAAGCGCTTCCTCGTGTACCTCGCCATCGGCGTAGTGGTGCTGCTGCTCGGCTATGGGCAAGCCGCGGCTGGGGCCTAGCGGGTGCTTTCGAGGCAGATAAAGTTACCTAACGGCCCGCGCTATTCCGCCGCCTCAGCCGTGGCCGCGTCGACGTGCGTGGGGGCCTCGTAGGTGTCGGCATACTTGAAGTCTTCGAGCCAATAGTCGGAGCTGATGACGTCGAACACCACGCTGGTGGCAGTTTTGTCGCTGGGCGTGATTTGCCAGAGGATGGCCGGGGCCTCGGCGAAGGTGGTGCCGGCCAGCTGGTCGCCGAAGAGGCGGTGCAGCAGGGCGCTGTCGGACAGGCCGGGGGCCAGCAGGCGCAGCAGCGGGGCCGCCGGGCTGTCGTCGAACACGGCCAGGTCGGCCGCGTCGGCGGCGGTCACTTTCACCTTGAACTCGACCGCCTGCGGGTGCGGGAATTTGCCGTTGTAGGCTTCGTAGAGCAGCTGCGTGGCGTTGAAAAAGCCTTCGTGCAACTCCAGGCGCGGGTTTTCTTCCCACAGCTTTTCGGTTTGGAGCTGGTGAGCCAGCTGGTCAATCTGGCCTTCCTTCAACTCGTCGGCAAACAGGTAGTCGAGCACGAGCTTGGCGGCGTCGGCGGGCTCCAGGTCGGTGAGCGACATCTGGCACATGGCCTTCAGCTCGGCGGGGGCGATTTCTTCGGGGTTGTCGTAGTCCATCTTGGCCAGCAGGGCCTTGTAGTCGGCGTTGTCCCAGGCGGTGGGCAGCGCGGCCAGGTGCTGGAAGGAAAGGCGTTCGACGGTGAAATTTGGCATCGGAAAATAAGAAAAGTGAAGAGAGCCGCCCGGGCCGTTTACGGGCAAAGCCGGGCAACAACCGAAACTGTGCGCTTTTTGCCGCCCTCACCGGCCTTCAGCGCAGCAGGTGCAGGGTGGTGTCGAGGCGCTGGGTGACGAGGAACTGGCGGGCCTGGAGGCGCAGCTGGGTTTGCTGCTGGCGCTGCTCGTCCTTCTTGAACAGGCGCACCTGGTACTTGGCGTCGGCGCTGGCGCGGCGCAGGTTCATGTAGGCGAGGCCGGGGTGGGGGCGCGGGGCCAGGGGCACGCCGGTCTGGATGCGCTCGATGCGCTTGCGGTTGTCGCCGAAAAGGGCCTGGATGGGGTTGGCCCCGATGTAGAGGTTGGCGCGGCCGTCGAGGCCGTAGGTGCCGCTCACGGCCAGGTTGGCGAGGTTGCTGTTGAGCACCAGGTCGGGAATCAGCACCTCGCCCCGGTCCAGCACCAGCTGCGTGCGCACGGGCTCGAAGTACAGGTGGCCGCTGCGCTCCTTGCGAATCATTTTCAGGCCCTCCGTCAGGGCTTCCACGCCAATCAGCTCCAGGTTGCGGATATCGGCCTGGAGGTAGGCCCGCGTCTGGGCGAAGCTGGGCAGAAAGGTGGCGTCGAGGTCGGTGTGCAGGTCACCGGCCAGGCGCACCGTGCCCCGGATGTTTTCGCCGCCCAGCACCCGCAGGTGCATGGCCCGGGCCACGTCGAAGAACTCCGACAGCTGGATGTTGTCGAGCCGCGTTTGCACGTGCAGGGCGTGGTGCTCGCGGCCCTCGTTGGTTTGCAGCACGCCGCGCAGCCGCACCTGGCCCCCGAAGGCATCGGCCGCTACGCTGTCGAGGTGGGCCGCGCCGTCGCGCAGGTGGGCCGCCAGCTGGAACTGGCGGCCGCGCACCGCCGCGTAGCGCACCTGGTCGGCCCGCACGGTGAGGGTGGCGGCCAGCACGCCGTTGGCCAGCATCGAGGCCCGGGGCGGGCCCACCAGGCGGGCGCGGCGGGCGGTGCGGCGCGTGCGGGCCACCTGCCGGGCCACGCGCCGGGCGGGCGTCACGAGGCTATCGGGCGGGTTCAGCACGGCCAGCAGCTTCAGCAGCTGCTGCACGTCGAGGGTGGCGTAGCGCAGGCTCACGTCGGCGGCGGCGGCCGTCAGGCGCAGGCCGTCCACGATGGCCGAGGCCGTGGCGCGGCCCTGCCCGCCCTGGGGCATGGTGGCGGTGAGGTAGGGCATATCAAGCAGCGAGTCTTCCTTCACTAGGCGCAGGCGCAGGGCCCGCAGCAGCTCGCCGTTGGGCAGGCGCACGGTGTCGATGGCGCAGTCGAGCTGGCCGTCGGAGGCCAGCAGCAGCTCGCGCAGGGCGGGCAGCGCCGCGCGTTTACGGAAGCCCGGGCTGCCCGGCGCGGCACGGGGCACGGGGGCCAGCCGGGCCAGCAGCTGGCGGTAGGGCAGCGTGCCGAAATGCACGGCCAGCTGAAAGCTGACGGGGGCCACGTCGGTGGCCGCCGCGTCGGTGGGCCAGGCCAGGTTGCCCTGCACCTCGCCGCCGTAGAGGCGGCCCGTGAGGCCCCGCAGCTGCACCCGGTGGCCGTCGTGGTACACCCGCACGAACAGGTTGGTGAGCGTGTCGGCGGGCAGCAGCAGCCGCCGGCAGTGCAGGGCCACGCTCAGGCGCAGGCCCGGCGGAATGAGGCCGGTGCC
Organism: Hymenobacter caeli; assembly: GCF_013294115.1. GTDB lineage: Bacteria > Bacteroidota > Bacteroidia > Cytophagales > Hymenobacteraceae > Hymenobacter > Hymenobacter caeli. Next base: position 71,111 of record NZ_JABSNP010000017.1, read on the forward strand.
CAGCGTGGCCGTGAGGGCGGCGCGGGCCTGGGCGCGGCGGGCGGTGCGGGCCGCGCTGGGCCGCGCGGGGCCCCCGGCCGGGGGCCGCAGCAGCTCCCGCAGGCGGGCCACGTTCAGCTCGTCCACCGCAAAATCGCCCTGGATGGTGGTGGTGGCCGCCTGCCCCGTGAGGTAGCCCAGCAGGTGGGTGGTGGTGGCCGAGGCCCGGAAGCGCATCCCGTCGAGCACGCCCGACGCGTCCGACAGCCGCCAGCTGCTGTCTTCGATGCCGATGCGCACGTTCAGGCCCGTGAGGCGGGCGTGGCGGGCGGGCAGCAGCAGCTCGGCGTCGCGCAGCACCACTAGGCCGCGCACGTCGAGGTTGCGCTGCAAGGCGGCCAGCCGGGTGCGGTTGGGCGGCGGCCGCAGCAGCCCCCGAAAGCGCACGTCGAGGGCGGCCGTGCCGCGGCGGGCCTGCCACAGGCCCCGGGGCGTGAGCAGGGCGGCCAGCTCGGGCAGCTCGGTGCGCCCGCTCAGGCGGCCGCTCACGTAGGGCTGGCGGAAGTTGCGCAGCACCAGGGCGATGTCGAGCTGCCCGGCCGGCGTGTAGATGCGCGAACGCTCTAAGGTGAGGGTGGTGGTTTCGGGCCGGTGCCCGGGGCCGTTGTCGTAGGTGGCGGCCAGGTCCCAGTGGCTGATGCGGCGCGACGAGTCGGGCCAGGCCAGGTTGGCGTCGCGCAGGGCGAAGGCGAGCAGCGTGCGCGGCCGCACGGTGGGCCCGCTCGCCCCCACGATGCGGTAGGTGATGTGCGCCTTGCTCGGGCTCACGGCCCCGGCCAGGTAGGGGCGCAGGCGCGGCGGCAGGGCCGTGCCCAGCACCGCCAGCAGGGGCTGGTTGCCCTCAAAGCGCAAATCGAGCTGGGTGCCGGTGGGCCGGGAGGGGTCCACGGTGTGGGTGCCGCGCAGGCGCACGGTGTCGCCGCGCAGCGTGAAGCGGGCGTCGTCGAAGGTGCCCTGGCGGGCGGCGAAGGCGTAGTGGTAGCGCACCCGGGCCTGCACCGGCTCGTGCAAAAACAGCGTGCCGATGGGGTTGCGCACGGAGTCCAGCTCGCCCGCCAGCGTGCCCTGCACCCGCAGCACGCCGCCCGCCAGCCGCGCCGCCAGCCGCGCCGTGCGCACCCGGGCCCCGATGGCGCTGTGGGCGAAGCCGTTGGTGGAAACGATGCTGAAGTTGTTGATAATCAGCGAATCCAGGTCCAGGGCCAGGGCCGGGGCCTTGCCGGGGCCGGGGCGGCGCTTGCCCCGCAGCCCCCAGCTGTGGCCCAGCGAATCGACCTGCTCGCGCAGGGCCACGTCGCTCAGCACCACGCGGCTCACCTCCACGCGGCCGTGCAGCAGGGGCCACAGCTCGAGGCGGGCGTCGGCGCGGCCCAGGCGCAGCACCGGCACGGCGCGGCCGTGGGCGGTGTCGGTCAGGGCCAGGTGGCGCAGCGAGGCCGTGAGGTGCGGGAAGTCGCGCCAGGGCGAAAACTCCACCTCGAACGGCCCCAGCACCAGCTCCGAGCCCCGGGCCAATTCCTGGCGCACGCGGGCCGCGATTTTCTGGCGGCCGTAGCTACTGCCCAGCAGCCACGCCCCCCCGGCCGCTGCCAGCAGCACCAGCAGCACGCCGGCCAGCAACACGTGGCGCAGGGGGAATTTTTTCATGAGCACGGGCACGGGCCGGTAGGGCCCACATACGAAAATCAGCCGGCCACCGGCTTACAGTCAGCCAGTAGCTTTTAGCGGCTAGCTATTGGCTTTCGTTCGATAAATCAATTACTTACACAATTTTCACCGGCTAATTAAATTTAAACGACTACTTGCGCGGCACTACCTAAACGTAAAGTCTACCCGAAAGCTTGCGTAGGCGGCCGGGCGCAGCACCTCGGCGGCGGCATCGGTGCCGGTGCGCACGGGCAGCACGTAGTGGCCCGTCACGGCGTAGGCCCACGGGTAGCGCGTGTAGGCGAGGGGCAGCGTCAGCTCGTAGCCCATCAGGCGGGGGCGGGCCGTTTCGTCGGGCACGGTGCTGGCGTTGTTTGCGCGGCGGCGGCGCGTCGGGGCCGCCGCCACGGCCCCCGGGGCCACGTAGGTGCCGCCGTAGCGCAGCAGGGCCAGCGGCGAGCCGTAGTACACCTCGGCCCCGGGCGTCAGGCGCACGTCGTCGGCCCCCAGCCAGTGAGCCTTTTTCACGGTGCCGCTCAGCAGCACCGACACGGTTTGGGCCTTTTGCTGCTGGAAGAAGAAGTTGTAGTCCACGGCCAGGCTCAGCGGGCCCAGGGCGTAGGCGGTGTTGGCCTCGAAGCCGTTATTGATGCGGGGCTCGTCGCTGCCCAGTTTCTGGGTGTAGAACACCCGGTCGAGCGACACGGAGTACGTCCAGGCCGGCATGAATTCGTTGGCAAAGCCCACCTCCACGTCCGTAAACGAGTAGCGCGGCGGGGCGCTCTGCCGGAAATAATAGCCGGCTATCTGCCCGTAAAACCCGCTCGGGTGGCTGTACATCACGCTCGGCGTCAGGGCCAGGGCGTGGTCGCCGTACTCGCGGCCCAGGTAGTAGGTACGCTGGTCGGCGTCGAGGGCCACGGTCCACTCGGCGGTGTCGGGGGCGGCCATCGGGCTGGGAGAGCCCTTGCTCTGGGCCCGCAGCTGGTGGGGAAGGGATAGCAAGGGAATAATTAACAGAAGCAGGTATTTCATGCGGGCAAATAATTAGCAGATAATAGCTGTATTTAGGTTGTTTTCACCGCAGAAGACGCAGAAGGCTTCGCGGAGGAATCGCAGAAAAACAACTTCTGCGATTCCTCCGCGAAGCCTTCTGCGTCTTCTGCGGTGAAAACACCTGTGCTGAAATCCGCCGCAAGCTCAGCACAACTTTCAATTTTGCGTGGAATCAATTCATAGGTCTGCCGGATAATTAAAATGCGCGGGCTCCAACCCCGCCGGGGCCCCCAGCGCGGCCAGCGCCCCTTGGTGGCCGGGCCCAGCCGCGAAGCTGGCTAAATACGCGCCCGCCGGGGCCACCAGCCGCCCGGCCTCCGCTTCCAGCACCGAAAACCCTGCGAACGGCAGCGATAACCCCATGCCCAGCGCCTTGGCATAAGCCTCCTTGCGCGTCCAGATGGTGTAGAACAGAGCCTCCCAGGCCGCCCCGGACGCGGTGGCCCGCAGGGCGGCTTGCTCGGGCCCCGAAAACAGGTCCTGTACCAGGGCCAGCGCGTCGGTCATGGGCAGCAGGGTTTCCACGTCGGCCCCCACGGCGCAGCAGTTGGCCACGGCCAGCAGGGCCCGCCCGGCCCGGTACGACAGGTTAAAGTCGAGCCCGGCAGACAGCGGCAGCGCGGGCTTGCTGCGCGGGGCCCCCGCCGCGAAGGCCACCGCGGCCGCGGCCGTATCTAAATATCGCCCCAACACCGCCCGCAAAAAGCCGTGGGCCCGCCCGTAGGTCTGACGCAGCGCCCCGGTGCGGAACCGCGCCTGCCGCGCCCGCTCGGCTTCGGATAGGGATGCTTCGGCCGGGCCCCAGGCGGGGTATTCGGCGGCCAGGTCGGCGTGCCAGCAATGCAAGAACGGGGCGGGCATGTAGCGGGTGACGGGGATACGGATGGACTACTAGCGCAGGGTTTAAGCAATAGGATCTTTTAGATTTGCTCACTCCTCATAAATCAAGTGAAGCAGCTTGCGAGCATTCGACATCTGCTTTTGACCGGCTCAATCATAGGGGAAGCATACACTACCATCTCTAGCATAAAGAAACATGATACATTGAAAAAAAATTTAAAATTGTGAAGCATAAATGATCGAGTAAATCCTATAATTATTAATTATTTTTTCCGCTTCCTGATTTCGGTTCTGCGTAAAATAATTTCAAAATCATCTGAATTAATTATCTTTTCGACATTAGTGCCTCTGTTGATGCAATGTAAAGACATTCTATATTTGGAAAAACCGTCAGTGTAATACCTGGGTAAAATTTTGGTATTATATGAAATAGAAGTTTTCTCACCAGGTTTTAAGGTTTGTATCTTATAAGTAGCTACCATTTCTCTAGTTGGGTTCATTATGTCTGTATCTGCCGCTCCCCAAAAACCATCAACAAAAACATCTAAATCTATGTAGTAATTTATTGCGTCTAATGTATTATTATCAAAGATAATATTAACCGTGTCTCCATAATTAACACGAGATTTATCCAATTTAATAATTAGGCTATCTTGCGCGAACATCATGATAAAAATAATGGATAAGTATTTCATTGTATTAGTTTAAATAAAATAAATAAATTTGAATAAGATGCCGTAATTAACTAAAAAACTTTTAATATTTGTCCAAGCGGTAGATATTTCATCCTTCCATTGGTTTGGAGGCGCGTAGAATTGCTATTCTCTTTGTATAAACCTCCCCGAATTAAGAGATAGTAAAAAATAGAGTCAAGTTGATTATTATTGAACCATGAATTTTAGTGAGCGTCCAATCCTAGTTCTTGCCAACTTAATTTAAGCGGATTAATTTAAGCGGAAAACTGACGCGCTAACCAAAACGCACCACTATCACCCAACATCCCTCATCACCCCCCGGGAATAAACGCGCACGGGATGCCCTGCCAGCGGGTGTTGGCTGGCAGGGTTTCGCCCTTCATCAGCAGCGAGAGGCTTTTGAGGACGGCTCCGGGCCCGATTACCGAGTCGTAGAGCGGAAACAGGTAGATTTATGAATAGCAATAAGTAAAACAACCTGTTCATAGCTCGATATTATTTAGGTTATGAGGTTGCTAGCATGAATTGCCTTCTTTTGCAATCAATTGTAGCATCATTTAAAATAATGCATAGAATAGCAATATTGTCAACGAAATTTCACTGTAATAAATTACTACAATGAAAATATAAAATTCAATTAATAAATCCTTTATCAATAACTTAAAAGTAAAAAAATGGTGTTTGATATCTCATATAATAGCTTCAGCGGAGATACTACCATTAGCAGCAACGGATCGATTATCTTTGCTGGCAGCAGTAAGAAACATTGGTTTGCAGAAAAATGGATGTTTTATGAAAAAGATAAACTTAAAGACAAGCTAGTTGCTGTAGTTCGATTATATAGTAAATGGTTTTCACAATCAGCCATGTTAAAAGTTGCAGTGGATTACCATGACCTTAATGATTTAATCGATATATATTATCGTAGCCATTTCTTATTTTCTTATTCGATTGATACTTTTTGGGGTAATAAGAAATACATTGTTTACCCGCACAATGACGACAAATTTTCTATTTTTGTTGATGAAATTCAAATAGCTTCATTGAGAAAATTGAACCTCAATAAATTTTTCACGAGTGATTGGCAATTAAAAATCACTGACAAAGCTGATTTTCGCGCGGTTATTTTATTAGCTTACGCGTCATTTATATTAGGAGACAAGCGCTTTGATAGATTTGGAGATTATTCCGATGTTAATTGGGTTAAAGAATCAAAAAAATTCGACAATAACTGGGACCCTAATAACTCTTAATTTTCCACGATCAACGTTTCATACATTTTTTGAAAGACATTCCTGTTGGAGGCATATTCCCCTTCTGGTTCATTCAAGGCAATATAATCCAGAGATATGACTTCGTCATTGTGTATGAGAAGCATGATACTCGTACCCAAATTTGTTGAGTGTGTGTAAACTATGCAATCAAGTATTGCAACAGAGTCCCCTGAGATTGTGCCGGTCGATCGAGAAATTATTCGTGCTTTGAGGTAATCTCGTTCTACAGAAGCTAAAACAGATTCCGAAATTTGCTTAAGTGAGTATTTATTGCGTGCTGTAAATTTTAAAACTGCATTACTGCGAAACTTTGAACTTGAATCGCCATTTTCCTTGAAAGAGGTGGCGTCTTTGGATAAGACACTGGTAGTCCAGTTAGTTGGTATTTCCATACGCATTTTTGTGCCTTCGTGCTCGATGCGAGCTGTTTTATATTCTTTTGTGCGAATAACTTTGCCATGATCACGGCTAACAACTTCATTCGCGTCTTTGCGGTCGCTCTGACAACTAATTGTCCACATTGCGACCAGCGCACAGACAAGATTGACTTCCAATTTCATATGATTTCTCTTATAAACGATTTATCTTGAATAGCCAATTTTAACTTGTATGTCTGCACCTAAAACTAATTACCCACCGCCCCCCAATGTTACTACATAAAAGGGTTTTTCACTAAGAGGTGTTCCATTCAATTTCCCCAAAATCACTGGAAGCCTCCCTGGGAAAAATGTCGGACCTTCCGCTTTTTTAGAATTCTTCATGCCTATTATTAAATCCCAATGGTGTAAACTTACCCGAATTAAGAGCCAGTCAAGAGTAGATTCAAGCTGATTGCTATTGAATCTTGAATCTTAATATGCACCTACTTAATATGTACCTAACCCTAATTATCACCAACTCATTTGAGCGAAAAACTGACGTGCTTCCTAAGCTATACCACATCCACCCCAACCCCACCCATCACCCTCCGGGAATGAAGGCGCACGGGATGCCCTGCCAGCGGGTGTTGGCGGGCAGGGTCTCGCCCTTCATCAGCAGCGAGAGGCTTTTGAGGACGGCCCCGGGCCCAATCACGGAGTCGTAGAGTACCACCGACGAGGTGCCCACCGTGGCGTAGCGCCCAATGCGCAGGGTGGACATCTTCATCACGCGGTCCTCGAACAGGTGGGTTTGGATGGTGCAGCCGTTGTTGAGCACGGCGTGGTCGGCCACCCAGGCCAGGTCGAACTCGGTGATTTCCGTCGTGTCGAGGTACACCGAGTGGCCGATGCGGCTGCCCATGAGCTGGAAGAACGAGGTGGCAAACGGCGTGCCCAGCAGCGGGGCCACCCAGTACAGGAACACGTAGCTCTCGCACAGGGAGTTAATCAGCTCGTCGCGCCACACGTAGCTCGACCACAGCGGCTTCTCCGCCGGCCGGTAGCGGCCGATGAGGGCCCACTTGAGGGCGGCCGTGAGCAGCGAAAACCCCAGGATGGTGCCGAACAGCACCGCCGTGCCCAGCAACGCGCTGATCCAGAACGGGTAGCCGTTGCGCAGGTGCCAGGAGCAGTAGTGGTACACCACGGCGAACGTGGCCGAGACGAACGCAAATGGCAGCGTGATTTTGAAGAACTCCATCGCGCCCCGCGCCCAGACCAGCCGCGTGGGCGGGTCGAAGGTCAGCCCAGCGTCGAACGACTGCGACACTGGCCGGTTGGGCAGCAGGAACGCGGGCGAGCCCACCCACGAGGTGTTGGCTGGGGCCCCGGCGGGCGGGGCCGTTGACAGGGCCCCCACCAGCTGGCCGGGGCCCAGCACGGTTCCCCCGGCCAGCACGGCGCTGTTGCCGATGAAGGTGCGGGCCCCCACCACGGTGGCCGCCACCGCCACCACGCCCCGCTGCACGCGCGGGGCCCCCACGCTCACCGAATCGGCCAGGAAGGCCCCGGCTTCCACCGTGAGGTGGTCGGCCGAGATGTGGTTGAGAGTAGATATTTCGGCCCGGCGGCCTACCCGGGCCCCCAGCAGCCGCAGCCACAGCGGCGCGTAGATGGTGGCGTACAGGGGCTTGAGGACGCTCAGGCTCTGGGCCAGCACGGCATCGGCCAGCCAGTGGCGCACGTAGGCCGGGCTGTAGAGCGGCAGGGTGCCCGCCCGCTGCCGGCCCGCCACAAAGCGCTTGGTGCCGGCCAGCAGGGCCCCCAGCACCAGCACGTAGCCCGCCGAGAGCGGCACCAGCGTGAGAAAAGCCGGCACCAACCCCCAGCGCTCCACGGCGTCGTAAAAAAACCGGAACACCGGCAGCGAGGCCGCCGTGGGCAGCAGCAGGGTCAGGGCAATGGCCAGGGTCTGGATGGCCATATACCCGGCCCCGGCCCGCACCGGCGCGGCCGGCTGGCCGTCCAGCCCGCGCACGCGCTGCGCGGGCGAGCCCTGCCAGGCCTCGCGGGCCGCGATGCGCTGGCCGGCGGCCACCACCGAGAGGTCGTCCAGCTCCGATTCGTCGCCCAGCGCGGTGTCGGTTTCGAGGATGGCGCGCAGGCCCACGTAGGCGTCGCGCCCCACCCGGATGGGCCCCAGGATGAGGCGGTCGCGCTCGACGCGGTAGCCCAGCAGGCCGGCCTCGCGGGCAATGCTGGCCCCGTCGGCGAGCGTGAGCAGGTCGAAGGTCATCAGGCGCGTCGAGCCGATGTACACGCCGTGGCCGATGCGGGCCCCCAGCAGGCGGTAGAACACGTTGAGGTAGGGCGTGGCCGAGAGCAGCTGCAACGGGGCCGCCTCCACCAGCTTTTTCACCAGCCAGAACCGGAAGTAGTAGAAGCCCCACAGCGGGTACTCGCCGGCCCGAAACTTGCCGATAACCAGCCACTTGAGGATGATGACCAGCCCGCAGGCCAGCGGCACGTAGGCCAGCACCGCCGCCGCCACCAGGGCCACGATGGCCGCGTCGGGCTGCCGCTCCAGCCAGGGCCGCACCAGGATGGAGCCGTTGAGGGTGAGCACCGGCACCAGGTAGAACAGGAACACCGACGCCGCCTGGAGCGCCGCCGTGCCCACGCGCACGGCGTGCGAGGCCAGTCGGGGCGGAGCCAGGGGCGCGGCGGCCGCCGCGGGGCCCGCCCCGGCCGCCGCCGCGTCCACGGCCTGGGCCAGGGCTTCCACGGTGCGGCGGGTGTACATCTCCTTCACCGAGAGGCCCACGAACTGGGGCTGCTGGCGCAGCTCGGAAATGATGAGCGAGGCCAGCAGCGAGTTGCCGCCCATCTCGAAAAAGTCGTCGGTGACGGACAGGTCGGCCGTGTCGAAGCGCTTCTGCCAGGCGGCGTAGATGGCGGCTTCGGTGGGCGTGCGGGGCAGGGCCAGCTCGCGGCTCGGGGAGGCGTCGCCGCTCGTCGGCACCGGGTAGGGCAGGGCCTTGCGGTCGACCTTGCCGCTGGTGAGCAGCGGGAACGTGGCCAGCGGCACCAGCGCGGCGGGCAGCATGTAGGGGGCCAGCCGCTCGCGCAGGTAGGCCCGCACGGCCTTGGTGTCGAGCAGCGGGTGGTCGGGGTCGAGGATGAGGTAGGCGATGAGCGACTGCACGCCGTCGCCGCTTTCCTTCAGGGCCACGGCGGCGTTGCGGACGCCGGGCCACTGCAACAGCAGCGACTCAATCTCGGCCAGCTCCACCCGGAAGCCCCGGATTTTCACCTGCGTGTCGATGCGGCCCAGAAAGTCGATGTTGCCGTCGGGCTCGAAGCGGGCCAAATCGCCGGTGCGGTACAGGCGGCCGCTGAAGCCGGTGGCCAGCCCGGCCACGGTGTTGAACTTGGCGGCCGTCAGCTCGGGGCGGTTGAGGTAGCCGGCGGCCAGCGCGGGGCCCCCGATGCACAGCTCGCCGGCCCCGCCCAGCGGCACGAGCTGCCCCAGCTGGTCGAGCAGCAGGGCCTCGTAGCCGGCAATGGGCCGGCCGATGGTGAGCTTCTGGCCGGGCACGAAGTCGGCGGCGGTGGCCACCACGGTGGCTTCGGTGGGCCCGTAGGTGTTCACGACGCGGCACTGGCGGGTGGCCCACTTGGCCAGCAGCTCGGGCGGGCACACCTCGCCGCCGAGGATGAGCAGGCGCAGGCTGGGCACGGCGGCGGCCAGCAGCGAGAGCAGCGTGGGCACCGTGGAAAACACCGTTACCTGGTTGTCCGACAGGAAAGCGGGCAGCGCGTCGGGGGCTTTCATGGTGTCTTCGGGCACGGGCACCAGGGCGGCCCCGGCGGCCCAGGCCAGCCACAGCTCCTCCAGCGAGGCATCGAAGGCCACCGAAAAACCCTGCACCACCCGGTCCTGCGGCGTGGCCTGGAACAGCACCTGCTCGGCCCGCACCAGGTGGCAGATGCTGCGGTGCGGGATGAGTACGCCCTTGGGCAGCCCCGTGGTGCCGGACGTGTAAATGATGTAGGCAATCGACTCGGGCCCGATGGCCACGGGGCCCAGCGGCGCGGGGGCCCCGGCCGGTGCGGCGGCCAGGTTCAGCACCTGGCCGGGCCAGGCGGCGAGGTAGGCGGGGGGCGCGTCGTTCACGAGCAGGGCCCGGGCCCCGCAGTCGTTGAGGATGAACGTGACCCGGTCGGCGGGGTACGACAGGTCCAGGGGCACGTAAGCGGCCCCGGCCTTGAGCACGGCCAGCATGCCGGCGTACAACTCCACCGATTTGTGCATGAGCAGGCCCACGAAGTCGCCGGCCTGCACGCCGGCCGCTTGCAGGCGGCCGGCCAGCGCGTCGGCCAGCGCGTTCAACTCGTGGTAAGGCACGGCGCGGCCCTCCCACAGCACGGCGGGGTGGTTGGGGTAGGTGCGGGCGGTGTCCTCGAAGAGGTGGTGCAGCTGCTGGGCCCCGCCCTTGCCCACGCGCTGCGGGCTGGCGGCGAACTGCCGCAGCTGGGCCACCTCCTCGGGGGCCAGGAAAAACACGTGGCCCACGGTGGCCCCGGGCCCGGTGGCCAGCTGCCCGAACACGCTCTGCACGTGGGCGGGCAAGTAGGGCTCGACGCGCAAGCCATCGGCGGCCTCGGTGCAGCTGAAGCTAATGGCCACGGCCTCGGGCGGCCCGAAGGCCAGCGTCACGCACCAGGTCTGGTCGGGGCTGCGGGCCTCGGGGGCGGGGAAGGAGATGCGGCCGCGCACGATGCCCGCGCCCAGCTCCTCGGCCACGCCGGCCAGGGCCAGGGCCAGCTGGGCGGCGGCCTCGGCCTCGGCTTCGGCCAGCGTGAGGCCGTCGTGCAGGCCCAGCGTGACGGTGGCGGCGGGGAAGGCCAGCGACTCGTTTTCGATGTGCAGCGTGGCCTGGAGCTGGGCGGGGGCCCGCTCGGCCTGGTGGCGGTAGTACACCACGGCGAAGGCGGCGAGGTAGCCGGCCAGCAGCCGCTCCTTTTGCTGGAAAAGCAGCTCGAATTCGGGGGCGTTGCTGGTCGGCTCGGCCGGCGGCAGCGGCGAAACCAGCGGTTCGTTGAGGTCAAGCATGGGGCACGGGGCCGGGGGTGGGCCGGGGCGGCCGGGCCCCGCGGCCGGAAGGGAAAGCGCGGTAAAGTACGCCGCCAGGCCCCGGCAGCGGAACCAAAGCTAACGTGCGTAAGGGTGGTTTTCTATGAAGCAGCCCGCCCGCCAGCGGGGCCGGCCGCGGGCCCGTTCCGTTGCAAGGATTGCGCCAAAGCCCCGGGGCGGGGCCGTTTCCTACGGCGGGCGCGGCGGCGGGTTGTGGGCCCGGCGCGGGCCCCGCGGCCCGGCCCGCCGACGAAAGCCGGGGCGCGGTCGGCACATTCGGCCTCCTGGTCGGGGCGGGGGCCGGGCGGGCGGGCGGGCGGGGTAGCTTTGGGCATTCGCCCAACAGTTGGTTGCTGGTTGCTAGTTGTCCGTTGCTAGTTATTGGGTGCTGTTACGCAGTAGGCAGTAGCGCGAACTTTGTAGTTCGCGCTACTGCCTACTGCGGCGCTTCAATGAAGGTACCGCGTAACAAGATTTATTAAATGCCCGCTTCTATTGTTAAAATAATTCTGAGCAGGTATTTAGTGCGCTGATTGATAGCGGACGCAACGGATTATCAGCTTAACTACCAACTATAGAGCAACTAACAACTAACAACTAACAACAACTCTCATGGCCGCTTTTTCCTCCCGCGGGGCCCTCACGCCGCTGATTCACGTGCTGGTGTGGGGGCTGTTCGGGCTCACGTTCCTGCTGTTTCACCCGCTCACGGGCCGCATCGCCATGCCGCCGCAGTTCTGGGTGAAGCAGGGCGTGATGCTGGCCGTGTGGGTGGGGGCCTTCTACCTCACGGCCCAGGTGAGCGTGCCGGGGCTGCTGCTGCGCGGGCACGCGGGCTGGTTTGCGGGGGCCCTGGCGGCCACGGCGGCCGCGCTGCTGCTCGTCAACTACGGCCTGGAGAAGCAGCTGCACCTGCGCGAGCTGATGGACCACGCCTTCCACGCCGCCATGCAGCCCGAGGGGCCCCCGCAGCCGGCCGCGGCCGAGCCCCTGGCCAGCCGCCTGGGCCCGCGCAACCCCTTCCGCTTCGACGCCATGGGGGCCCTCATCACGCTGCTCGTGCTGGGCATCAGCACCAGCGTGGCGGTGGTGCAGCGCTGGCAGCAGGAGGCCCAGGGCCGCGCCGCGCTCGAGCAGCAGCGCATCAGCTCGGAGCTGGCTTCGCTCAAGGCCCAAATCAACCCGCACTTCTTCTTTAATACGCTCAACAACATCTACGCCCTCACGCTGCTCGACGGCGAAGAGGCCCGCGCGGCCATCCACCGGCTCTCGCGCATGATGCGCTACGTGCTCTACGAAACCGCCGCCGGGCCCACGCTGCTCAGCCAGGAAGTAGCTTTCCTCCAGGACTACATCACCCTGATGCAGCTGCGCCTCACCGACAAGGTGCGCGTGGATTTTGACGTGCCCGCGCCGCTGCACGACGTGCCCCTGGCCCCCATGCTGCTGCTGCCCTTCGTCGAAAACGCCTTTAAGCACGGCGCGGCGGCCTCGCACACCAGCCGCATCGCCGTGGCCCTGCGCCAGCCCACGCCCCGGCAGCTGGTGCTGGAGGTGCGCAACACGCGCCTGCCCACGCCCACCACCGACCTCGCCGGCAGCAACGGCATCGGCATGGCCAACACCCGCCGCCGCCTCGAGCTCCTCTACCCCGGCCGCTACACCCTGCACGTAACCGAGCGCACCCCCGACGACGAATTCCTGGTGGTGCTGAGCTTGTCGATTGACAACGAGCAGGTAACGGTTAACAAGGAGCAATTGACGATGAGCAATGCGTAGGCGGGTTTTTCCTTTTGCACTTGCTGAGCTTGTTCCACCCTCCAAAAAAACGCCTCGAAAAGGCCGTCAGCCCGAACGCAGCCGAGGCATGACGGTCGGGGGGCCAGGGTTCACAACCCAGAATTCATAACTCATAATTCAGAACTCATAATTAAAAAAGATGTCCCTCGTCCTCAAGTGCATTGCCGTGGATGACGAGCCGCTGGCCTTGGGGCTGGTGTGCGCGTTCATCGAGAAAACGCCGTTTCTGGAGCTGGTGGGCCGCTACAACAGCGGCGTGGACGCCCTCAAGGGGCTGCACGCGCTGCCCCCAGGCGGGGTCGACGTGGCGTTTCTCGACATCCAGATGCAGGAGCTGAACGGCCTGGAGCTGGCCCGCGTGCTGGCGCAGGCCGGGGGCCCCCGGGTCGTGTTCACCACCGCCTTCAGCCAGTACGCCGTGGAGGGCTACCGCGTCGATGCCCTCGATTACCTAATGAAACCCTTCAACTACGAAGAGTTTTTGCGGGCCGCCGGCAAGGCCCGCGCCTACGCCGAGCGGGCCCAGGCCCTGGCCGCGCCGCACGCCCCGCCGGCCGAGGAAGATTGCATTTTTCTAAAGGTGGAGTACCAGCTCGTGCGCGTGCTGCTGAACGACATCCTGTACGTGGAAGGGCTGAAAGACTACGTGAAGGTGCACCTCAAAAGCGCCCCCCGGGCCCTGCTCTCGCTGATGAGCCTGCGGGCGATGGAGGAGAAGCTGCCCGCCCGGCGCTTCCTGCGCATTCACCGCTCGTTCATCGTGGCCCTGGACAAAATCGAGGCCGTACGCCGCCTCACCGTGCAGATTGGCGACGCCACGCTGCCCGTGGGCGACCAGTACAAGGAGGCGTTCGGGCAGTTTCTGAGCCGCTGGGTGTGAGGCCCGCCCCGGCCCCGGCGATGGAACCGCCCGGTTGGTCTGGAAAGCGCGGCCGCCGGGCGAAGCCGTGCGGGCCCCGGCCCGGCCCCGGCCACCTTTGCGGGGCGAACGGGCGCGCCGACACCTGTTCGCGTCGCCTTACCGCCTTGGCCATGAACCCCAACCCCGCTGCCCGGCCCCAACCGGCCGCCGACGATTTCCTGCACCTGGCTTACCGGCCCGACCTGCACCTGCTGGTGGGCCGCTGGCGGCGGCCGGTGTCGGGGGCCGAGCTGCGGCGCGGCTACCGCGCCCTGCTGGCCGCCGCCGAAGCCGCCGCCTGCCCCCGCTGGCTGGTGGACGTGCGCGGCCGCGGGCCCCTCGACGCGGACGCGGCCCGCTGGCTGCTGGGCGAGTTCCTGCCGCGGCTGCCCGCGTGCCTGCCGGGCCCCGTGTGCCTGGGCTATCTGGTATCGCCGCGCCAACGGGCCCCGGCGGGGCCGGTCGGGCCCGCGCCGGCGGGCACCCAAGTAGAATTTTTTGAAGATGAAGGGGCCCTGAACCACTGGCTGGCGCCGCGCCGCGCCGCGCCCGGCGGAGCCGCCTGATGCGGCGCAACGCGGCGAAAACCCGAAACTAGTTGCGGGGGCAAGCAACCATCGGATTGGTTTCAGGTATCTTTGCGGCATAAAACATAAATCTTGCTTACCCTATTTTTCTTTTCATGAAGAAGATTTTTTCAGTCGTTTTGCTCGCGCTGGCGACGTTGGGCCTCGGCTCTTGCAAAAAAAGTGATGACACCGCCGCGGTGACCGGCGTGTGGACCCGGCAGGCGTATTTCAGCGGCCTGGCGCGGAGCGGCGCGGTGGCTTTCACCATCAACGGCAAGGCCTACGCGGGCCTGGGCCAGAACGGCATCGACACCCTGGGCGCGTTCAAAGACTTCTACACCTTCAACCCGGCCGTGAACAGCTGGACGCCAGTGGCCCGCTTCCCCGGCAAGGGGCGCTACTTCGCCACCGCTTTTTCCGACAGCCAGTACGGCTACGTGGGCACGGGCTACGACGGGCTGAACTACCTGGCCGACTTCTGGCGCTACGACCCCGCCGCGAACAAATGGACCCGTATTGCCGACTTCCCCGCGGCGCGGTACGGGGCCGTGGCCTTCACCGCTAAAAACACCGGCTACGTGGGCACGGGCTACAACGGCAGCGCCCAGAACGACTTCTACCAGTACAACGCCACCGCCAACACCTGGACGTCGATTGGCTACCCTGGGGCCAAGCGCCAGGGTGCTTCGGCGTTCACCATCAACGACATCGGGTACGTGATGCTGGGCACCGCGAATGCTGCTTACCCGGTGGATGTGTATTCGTACGACCCCGCGGCCAACAAGTGGACGCAGCACCGCGACCTCATCCTGCATTCGGCCAGCTCGACCGACGGCCTCGACTACGACTACCACTTGGTGCCGCGTACCAACGCATCTACTTTCACGGTGGGCGCGATGGGCTACATTGCCCTGGGCAGCAACGGCGCGGTGGAAACCGATTGCTGGGCCTACGACCCCTCGGTGGATACCTGGACGGTGAAAACGGCGTTCACGGCGGCCACCACCTCGGGCGGCTCGGGCGGTGCGGCCCGCACCAACGGCATCGGCTTCGGCATCGGCAGCCTCGGCTACGTGGGCCTGGGCACCAACGGTACCACCCGCATCGACGATTTGTACCAGTTCGACCCCAATGCGGTTATTCAATAAGGCTGCCTGGTGGGGGGGCTGGTTCCGTCCCAGGACCGGCCTGCTGGGGCTGCTGGCCGCGGCGCTGCTGCTGGCGGCGTGCAGCAAAACCACCAGCAACCTGAACGACGACCTGCCCACGCCGGCCATCGTCAACCGGCTGGCCTTCTACACCGACACCGTGACCGTGCGCACCAGCACGGTGCTGCTCGACTCCGTCAACTCGTCGTCGAACTCGTACCTGCTCGTGGGGCGCTACGTGGACCCCCAGCTGGGCACCGTGCTGGCCCGGAGCTACGCCGAGCAGACCCTCGACGCGCCCCTGGTGCCCGACGCCACCCAGGTGTACGACTCGTTGGTGCTGGTGCTTACGCCCACCGCCGGGGCGTTTAATGCCATGACGGGCGCGGGTGCCTACAGCTACGGCGACACCACCCGCGTGCAGCAGGTGGAGGTGCACCAACTGACCAACGCGCTGCGCATTGACAAGCCCTACTACACCAAGGACGACGTGCCCTACGGTAGTACTGTGCTGGGGCAGCGCTCGTACCGGGCCACCCGCACCGCGAAAACCATCCGGGTGAAGCTGAGCAACGCGCTGGGCAACACCCTGTGGGCGGCCGGCCAGGCCGGCCTGATTACCGACCAGGACCAGTTCCACAACTACCTGCACGGGCTGGTGCTGACGCCGGGGGCCGCCAACGATGCCGCCGTCCTGCGCCTGACCGCCGCCCCGGCGCTCATGCTCTACCACCACGCGGCCAACGACCCGGCCACGCCGCTGGCGTATTCGTTCACGACGGGCTCGGCCAACCCGCGCTTCTTCCACCTCGAAGCCGACCGGTCGCGCACCGCCCTGGCGGCCCTGAAAACGCCGGGCCAGGTCCTCAGCAGCACGGCCACCGGCAACCGCAGCTTCGTGGAGGCCGGCCTGGGCATTTGCACCAAGCTCCAGTTTCCCTACCTGCGCTCCTTCAGCCAGTACGGCACCACGCTAGTGCTCAATTCGGCGCTGTTGCAGGTGTCGGTGCCCACCAGCACCGAAAACGCGTTGCTGCCGCTGCCCACGCTCACGCCCCAGCTCGTGGACCGGGCCAATCACCCTTCCACAACCGTGGCTGCTAACAGCGCCGCCGCCCGCGCCGTGAACACCCGCACTAACCTGGAGCAGTACACCTACACGGTGGATTTGCTGACCTACGTGCAAGGCATACTGGCCAATACCATCAGCTACGACAACGACGGCATCCTGCTGAACCCGGGCCTCTCGGCCGCGTCCCCGGGCACTATCAACCGCGCCGTGCTGGGCAGCATGGCCAGCCCCGACGCCCAGCTACAGCTCCGGGTTTACTACACCCGCGTGGTGCAGTAAGCGTTGCCGGCCATTGAAAAAGAGCCGCCGGTTCGCAGCAGTCGCTGCGGGCCGGCGGCTCTGGCGTTTGTCACCAGTCAATGCGCAGCCAGCCGCCGTAGAGACGCGACACTTCGCGTCTCAATCGCTGCCCGGTTGCGGTGCAGCCGCTGTTCGGTTGCGGCCTCAATCGCTGCCCGGTTGCGGCTCAGCACTCCTCGTTTAGCACTCATCGTTCAACGGCCGAGACGCGAAGTGTCGCGTCTCTACGGTGGCCGGCACTGCCCCGGTCGCTTTCTTCAGCCCGCTACGGGCAGCGTGAAGAGGAAGCAGCTGCCGGCTGGCGGCTGGCTTTCCACCCACAGCTGCCCGCCCTGCGCGGCGATGAACTCGCGCGAGATGCTGAGCCCCAGGCCCGAGCTGCCCGCGTGGCCGGGCCCCGGGGCCCCCGGTCCGCCCGCGAAGCGCTGGAAGATGCGCTTGTGGTGCGCGCGGGCGATGCCGGGGCCCTGGTCCGTCACGCTCAGCTGCACCATCTCGCCCCACGGCACCGCCCTGATGACGAGCGGGGCCCCGGCCGGCGAGTAGCGGATGGCGTTGGCCAGCAGGTTGGTGAGCACCCAGGAGGTTTTTTCCACGTCGCCGCGCACGGCGGGCAGGCCGGCGGGCAGCTGCACGTCGAGCCGCAGCTGCTTGTCTTCGAGCTGGGGCCGCACGATGCCCGTGGCGTAGGCCACCACGTCGGCCAGGGCCAGGGGCTGCACGTTCAGCTTGATGCCGGCCCCGGCGTCGAGGCGCGACACGTCGATGAGCTGGCCCACCATGCCCAGCAGGCGCTGCGTCTCGTCGCGGATGCCGGCCGCGATGCGCTGGCGCTCAGCCGTGTCGGTGCGCTCGTCCTGGAGCAAAAACAGGCTCAGGTTGATGCTGGCCAGCGGTGTTTTCAGCTCGTGCGACACCGTGGCCAGGAAGTCGGACTTGAGTTGGTCGAGCTTTTTGAAGTCCGACACGTTGCGCAGGCACAGCACGTGCCCGGCCAGCGCGGGCGGGCCCCCGTCGGCGGGCGGGGCCAGCACGTGGCCGATGGTGAGGCGGTAGTGCGGCTCGGGCACCTTGTGGGCGATGGTGAACACGGGGCCCTGCACCACGGCATCGGAGGGGTGGGGCACGGCCAGCGCGGCCAGCAAATCGGCCAGCAGCGGGTTGGTGCGGGCCAGCTCGGCGGCGGGGCGGCCGAGCAGCGTGGCGGCGGTTTCGCCCAGCAGGTTGCAGGCCGCCGGGTTGGCCAGCACCAGGTAGCCGTGCTGGTCGAGCAGCAGCAGGCCCTCGTCGAGGCTCCGCACGAGGCTGTCCATGCGGTTGCGCTGCACGAGCAGCTCGGCCAGCGTGGCCCGGCGCTCGTCCTGGGCCTGGCCCAGCACCCGGTTCACGGCGGCGGCCACGGTGCCCACCTCGTCGTTTTTGCGCACCGCCACCCGCGTGGCCGGCCCGGGGCCCGCTACTTGCTCCATGTCGGCCCGCAGGCGGTGCAGGGGTCGTACCACGGCCCGGGGCAGGCGCACCACCAGCGCCACGCCCAGCGCCAGGCCCGCCGCCACAAAGGCCACCACCGTGCGCCGCGCCGCGTCAAAATCGGCCTGCTCGATGCCGTGGGCCCCCTTTTCTAAATAGGCAATGGTGGCGAAGGCGTAGCCGCCCAGCCCCAGCAGCAGCAGCAGCAGCAGCCCCACGCCAAGACGGATTTTGAGTTTGAGGGACACGGAGTTTTTGAGTTATAAGCATTCACTGACTGCGAAGCCATTCAGAAAGTCGTCAGAACGTCATGTCGAGCGCAGCCGAGACATCTCGCCCGCTCACTAATCATGGATTACTGCCGCCCGCGAGATGTCTCGGCTGCGCTCGACATGACGTTCAGTTTTGAGTTCTCAGACAACTTAAACAGCTTCTGCCTCACTGTTTTGGTAGCGGTTAACCCATAACTAATTTTCAAGGCCATACTCCTGCAATTTGCGGTACAGCGTGGTTAGCCCAATTCCGAGGCGCTTGGCCACGTCGGGCTTGTCGCCGGCCCGCTCGCGCATGAGGCGGCCGATGTGCTGGGCTTCGAGGGCCCGGAGGCTCTCGCCGCCGGCCGCCGGGGCCCCCCGCCCGGCGTGGAACTCGTCGGGCAGGTAGTCGGCGGCCAGGGGCTGGCCGGCGGGGGCCAGGATGGCGGCGCGCTCCAACACGTTCTTCAGCTCGCGCACGTTGCCGGGCCAGGCGTAGGCTTGCAGCAGGCGCAGGGCCTCGGGCTCGAAGCCGGGCAGGCGCTTGGCGAGGCGGGCGGCGAAGTGCTGCAAGAAGTACGCGGCCAGCAAGGGCACGTCGGCGGTGCGGGCGCTGAGCGGCGGCACGGTGATGGTGAACACCGAGAGCCGGTAGTACAAATCGAGCCGGAACCGCCCTTCGGCCGCTTCCTGCTTGAGGTTGCGGTTGGTGGCGGCCACTAGGCGCACGTTCACCTGGGTGGGCTTGGTGTCGCCGAGCTTGGTGAACTGCTGCAGCTCCAGCACCCGCAGGAACTTGGCCTGCACGTTCAGCTCCAGCTCGCCAATCTCGTCCAGAAACAAGGTGCCGCCGTTGGCCGCTTCCAGCAGGCCTTTTTTGTCGCCCAGGGCCCCGGTGAAGGCCCCTTTCTTGTAGCCAAACAGCTCCGACTCGAGCAAGTCGCGCGGGAAGGCGCTGCAATTGACGGCCACGAAGGCCTTCTGCCGCCGCCCGCTGGCCTCGTGCAGGGCCTGGGCAAACAGCTCCTTGCCCGCGCCGGTGGGGCCCTCCAGCAGCACGGTGCTGTCGGTGGGCGCTACCTGGCGGGCGAGGTCCTGGGCCCGGCGCAGGGCGGGCGAAGTGCCAATCATGGCGTCGAAATCGGCCCGCTGGCCCACGCGGCGCTCCAGGGCCGAGAGGCGCTGGCGCAGGCGGGCCTTGTCGGCGGCCCGCTCCACCACCACCACCAGCTGCTGCTCAAAATCGCCCTTGGTGAGGTAGTCGAACGCGCCCTGCTTCATGGCCCGCACGCCGTCGGCGATGGTGCCGAAGGCGGTGAGCAGCACCACCTCGGCGTCGGGCGCGGCGGCCCGGAAGCGGGGCAGCAGGTCCACGCCGTGGCCGTCGGGCAGCTTCACGTCGGAGAGGACGACGAGCACCTCGGCCGCGTGGTCGCGCAGCAGCTCGAAGCCGCGGGCCGCGTCGGGGGCCTGGAGCACGGTGTAGCCTTCCAGCTCCAGCACCCGCGCCAGCAGCTGCCGCAAGCGGGCCTCGTCGTCGATGATTAGGAGCGTACCGGTAGGCATTTTGTGCTGGTTGACTTACGCTGTAATTATTTCAAAATGTCTGCAATGCCTTGGCCTGGAACTGGCTGCCAGTGAGAACCATCAAATTCCTGATGACTTAGTTTGAGTGCAGTAAAATCTAATTCCATTTTTCCACAGGGGTGTTTCGCTAGCCAATGACGCGCAACGTCAACATTAGAAGGAAAGACGCTGGTTACAAAGATGCCACTAACACGCGTCTTGGTTAGACCCGACTCCGAATAGAATACTCCATTCTTGGCACGTTCCCTTTGAAAATGAAGGCTACCAGGATTGCTCGGCCATGAATCAGTTAGAGAACCTAGAAGAGCACTTTCTACTCCAGTATCAGTGATACCGAGGCGGCTAAATACATTGATACATATCAAGTAAGGCTTATCCAGTTCACCATAGCGGGATGCCTTCTTATGTACTGCGCTTTTTATTAATTCTTCTTCAGGGTACCCCCAGCCACCTCCTCCTGGTAATCCGCCGATAGTTGGTGTTGATTCTTTTTGGCTGTGTTTTGCTGATTTTGGGAAAAGTCTTACAACTAGTTTAACATCGGCCCTGTCAACTACGAGTGGCATCACACGACTCCAATCTGATAACTCGATGTCTGCTGCAACGATTTTTGCAATGTAATCAGGTAATTGTCTCTCAAGATACTTAATTATCTTTTCGCTACTGGGTTGCTGAGTGCTCTTGATTTGTAGTTTCTCGATAATGAGCCAATAATTAGGAATAGTAAGCTTTGATAAAGTATCGTAAATAGCATTAACCTGCTTATTGATGGCTGCTTCATTAGTAGATATATCCGTTGCTTCTTTCGCTTCAATATAAAAACTTAGGTCGCCTTTTTCAGCGAGAAAATCAGGTGCTTTATTAGTTCCTTGTATTTGAGGATGAGGAGTAAGTGTAAACCCTTGTTTTGTAAATAGTTGATAAATAAATAGCTCAAAGAATGCAGGTGAAAAGGTCTTTCTAAATCTGGTTTTGAGTTCACCCTTTTCACCTTGAGGGTAATCGATGAACCACTCATTGATGATGTTTCTAACTTTAGTAAACTCCGGTTTCGCACTTCTATCATAAAAGTTAAATAGGTCATCTAGATGATTGGCAAAATTGAAATCTATACGCTCCTTGTCTTCAAAAATTTTGTCAGCTTCCATAGATTGATTGGTAATAGTTTATAGGCGTTTAGAGCAAATGTCTGCAAGAAGAAATACTGATTCTAATTCCCGCGAATCTTCTGCTTGATGTGCCCGACGAACTGGGCGAATTCGGGTTCGGCTTCCACGTTGGGGTGCCAAGCTAGGCCCATTTCGGCTAGGTTGTGCTGGTGGCGGAGGCCAGTGGTAACCCTAGGCAGCAATTGACCGATGGCGACGTTGCGTTTGTAGTTCCGCGGCCAGCCCCGCAAACCCAAAATCCAAGCATCGCCAAGCGCCCGCCGCAACCGCCGTTGCCGCTGACACTTGACGAAACCTGTTTTAACCTGGCGAAACGTTGCGCTTAGTTGCCCAGCACGATTTCCACGCGGCGGTTCTGGGCGCGGCCGGCCTCGGTGGCGTTGGAGGCCACCGGCTCGGCGGCCCCGTGGGCGTACACCTGCACGCGGCCCTGGGGGAAGGCGCTGGCGCTTTTGGTGGCCAGCCACTGCGCCACGGCCTGGGCCCGGGTTTCGGAGAGCTGCTGGTTGGCCTGGGGCTGGCCGGTGTTGTCGGTGTAACCGTGCACGGCCACTTTGAGGCGGCCGGCCACCACGAGGTCGTCGAAGAGCTGGCTCAGCTCGCGCTGGGCGGCGGGGGTGAAGGTGCTCTGGCCGGTGTTGAACTCGATGTTCCAGGCGCGTTTGCTCACGCTGCGGCGGATTTCGTCGCCGGCGGTAAACTGCGGGGCCTCGGCCGGGGCCAGGGGCTTGCCCTTGTACCGGGCTTGCAGCTTGCGCAGCAGCGTCAGGTCCAGCATTTCATCCAACGGCACGTAGCTGGGCATTTCCTTGGGGTAGAGGCGCTTCTGCACGTCGCCGAAGGTTTTGTACACTGCCGCGTAGATGTTGGTGCCGCCCTCGTTGAGGCCGAACAGGTTCAGGTTGTCGCTGAAGTTGAAGGCCTTGCTGCCGCCCAGCTCCACCACGTCGCCGGTGCGGTCGGCCTCGCTCACGCCCTTGTAGTACTTCAGCCAGTAGGCCCCCGGCTTGTCCTGGTCGCCGTACACCTGGGCCGAGATGTCGGCGGCGCGGGCCAGGGCCTCGGGGTAGCTTTTCACCTGGTCGCCGGCCGTGGCGAAGGCCGTCATCAGGCCCTGCACTTCGGGCTGGTGCGCGTCGTACCAGCGCTTGGTGGTCACCATGATGTTGGGCATTTGGTTGGAGTAGTCTTTGGTGGAGACGATGCTCACTAGGCCGCCTTTTTGCTTGGCGATGTTCACGTCGCCGGGCGTCCAGGTGGCCACGGCGTCGGCGGCCACGTCCACTTTCACGCCGGTGTTTTTGCCGTTCACCACCTTGGTCCGGCTCTCGGGCTTGCCGAGGATGTACTTCTCGGCGGCCGCCAGGAAGTCGCTGGCGGCCATGAAGTTCACGGCCTGCGGGTCGTAGGTGGTTTCGTCGGGGTTCACCTTGAGGCCGTTGTCGGAGCACCACTTCAGGGCGATGTTCTGGTCGCCGTCGCGCAGGTAGCAGGCAATGGTTTTGCCGAGCGCCGCCTTGGGGTTGTCGAGCCAGGCCTTGGGGCCCATCAGCTTGTCTTCGCCGAAGGATTTGCCCACCGAGTAGGGGATGAGCTGCAGGCTGGTGCCGGCCTTTTGCAGCTGGGCCTGCACGGCCGAGAAGGCCGGCAGCCCGTCGCCCATGATGCTCACCACCAAGCCCGGGGTGGCGGGGTTGCTTTGCAGGTCGAGGGCGTTTTTCACCAGGTCGGCCTGCATCTTGCTCGTGTCGTCCTGGCGCACAATCTGCACATCCAGGCCGTTGGCGGCCACGCTGGAGCCCATCGTGGAGCGGGGCCCGCCATTGGCCAGCATCCCGGCCATCTGGGCGTTCCAGGCCATCACTTCCCAGACCACGGGGGTGCCCTTGTCGGCCGGGGCCGTGCCGGGCAGCGGGGCCAGCGGGGCCACGACGGTCACGCCGTTGCCACCCGTGGCCGCCGGCAGCTCGATGGAGCTGAGCAGCACCGACGGCGTTTCGGCCTTTTTAAACACGGCCCCGCTGCCAATCAGCTTGTTGATGCCAAAATACAGGAGTGCCACCAGGAGCACGCCCACCAGAAATTTACCGCGCGTTGTCATTGACGTAAAGAATGTAGGGTGAAGAGGAAAGCGCGGCAGCCGGCTTTTTCGCCGCAGGCCCGCCGGGCGCTATTTGATGAGAAGCCGTGGGCCGGGCCACCGGGCCCCCCGCGGGGGCGGGGCCGTCCAGCAGCAGCCCCGCCAGCAGCAGGCCGCAGCCGCCGCTAATCAAGCAGGCTAGAATAGGCATCATTGGAGGCGTTTTTAGCGGTGAGGGCGGGGGTGGCGGCGGTCGGATTTTCGTTGGTCAGCAGGGCGTTGAAGTCGCCTTTCTGGTATTTCTCCAGCAGGCGCTGGCCCTTTTCACTCATCACGCCGTTCTGGATGTCCATCTCCTTGACGAACTCCTGCGAGTAGCGCATGGCCTGCTTGATTTGGCCCAATTGCTGGGCCATGTCCTGGGCCACGCGGTCGGTGGCCAAATCGAAGAAGTACTTCTTGTCGGGGTCGCCGCGCAGGATGTTCATCGCCGCCCGCATGCCCGAGCTGGTGCGCTTCACCAGCGCGTACTCGTCCTTCAAAAGATTAACCTTGAACTTACTAGAGTCAATCTGACGCAGGGCGGCCTTGAGAATCTGGCGCATCACCAGGCTCACGTTGGCCGTGGTGGCGGCCATCGGTTGCAGGCGCTGGCTGTAGTCCTGGAGCTGGGCGGCGCGCGAGGCGTAAGACTCGGCGGCGTCCTTCTCACCCTGCCGGGTGGCGGAGTCGGCCAGGGCCAGGTATTCCTGGGTTTGGGCGGCGTTGGCGGCCAGCTTGCGCTGCACCAGCTCGCGGGCCCCCTCGATGTGGCCCACTTCCTCGTCCATCTTACGGGCTTCCTTCTCGGTGTTCGAGATGTAGTCCTCCATGATGCCGATGGGGTCGGTGTTGACGAACAGCCCCGCCGCGGTGCGCAGAATCCGCTGCCCGGCGTACCAGAGCCCGGCCTGGATGCGCTTGTTGGTGGCCAGCAAAAACACCACGAACAGGGCCCCCAGGCCGATGCCCAGCTTCACGGTGTCGAACACCATGTCGACGAGGAAGGGCACGATTTGGCCCCAGAAATAGACGGCCGTCCCGGCCAGGCCGGCCAGCACGAGCCAGCCGGCGGTTTTTTCGGGCTGCTGCCACTTGGGCAGGTCCGCGGTTGATTCGGGGGAGAGCAGGGTCTTCATGGTAGTGGGTGCAGGTTGGTGACTGCTACCCATTGCCAATCCAGATGCCGGGCGGGATTAGAATCTGAAGTAATTATTCAAATGATTGAAAAACAGATGAATAATTAGCTGGATGATTTGCTAGCCAATTATTAGCAGAGCGGATTTTTTCAAAATGAAAACCGTGATTTTTCATTACAATAATTGGCGGTGGTCCAAAACGGGGTGGTCCGGCGAATTTTTCGGTCGTCGGGCCACGCTGACAGTGCCCCGAAGCCGCTGTTCAACCGTCGGAGTGGCCCGACGAAACCCTTCGGGCAATTCGCCGGACCACCCGGTTTTAGACCACCGCCCAATAATTAATTGGCCCCGACGAAAAGCCCCAATGGGCAGTTGCTTTGAGGCCCCGGCCCGTACTTTTCGGGAAATACCGCCTCACATGCCCGACCCCGCCGAGTGGAGCGAGCTGGAAGTGGCCCTGGTGCAGGGCCGCTCGCGCCTCGTGGCCAGCAAAAGCCTCCAGCCGCTCAAAATCCTCAACCCCCGCGCCGGCGGGACCGGCTGCCACGCGGTGCTCTCCAGCTACGGCGGCGGCCTGGTAGCCGGCGACCGGCTCCGGCTGAACGTGCGCTGCCAGCCCGGGGCCCGGCTCTTCCTCAGCACCCAGGCCAACACCAAGGTGTTCAAGTCCATCGACGGGCGCGTAGCCGAGCAGCACGTGAGCGGGCACCTGGCCGCCGGGGCCCTGGCCGCCGTGCTGCCCGACCCGGTGGTGCCCCAGGCCGGCAGCCGCTACCGCCAGCGCCAGCACTGGGACCTGGCCCCCGAGGCCCTGCTGCTGCTGGCCGACTGGTGGGCCGCCGGCCGCACCGAGCTGGGCGAACGGTTTGCCTTCCAGGAATTTGCCTCCGAAACGCGCATCAGCGTAGCCAGCCAGCCCCTGGTGCTCGACCGTTTCGCCTTCGACCCCGCCGAGCACATCGCCACCGCCCCGGCCAACTTCGACCGCTACGAATCAATGCTAACGGTGTACCTCGTGGGGGCTCCCGGCGACCCCCGCTTCGCCGCGCTGGCCGGGGCTCTGCACGCCCTCAAAATGCCGGTTGCCGGCAACCCGCACTTCCGCCTGGCCGGCCGCGCCTGCGTGGTGGCCGTGGCCCAGGCCCGGCCCGGCGTGCTGCTGCTGCGGGCCCTGGCCGCCAGCCGGGCCGATGTAGAGTTTATCTATCAGCACCTGCTGGGGGTGCTGGCGGGGGCGGCGTTTTTTGGGGCAGATATGCTGGCGCGGAAGTATTGACGGCGCAGCGGCCGGCGCGGGGGGAACCTCACGCTACCTCCGCTCCGGGCTTACCGCCGCCAGGGCCCGCGCCTTGGCCGCGTGGATGTGGCCGATAATTTCCTCTAATCCAAACCCGTCCAGGGCCCTGGCAAATAAAAACGGCCCCTCGCCGCGCATGCGTTTGGAGTCGCGCTCCATCACGCCGAGGTCGGCGCGGATGAGGTCTTTGAGGTCGATTTTATTAATTATTAATAAATCGGACTGGGTGATGCCGGGGCCCCCTTTGCGCGGAATTTTGTCGCCGCCCGATACGTCGATGACGTAGATGGAATAATCGACTAATTCGCGGCTGAAGTGGGCGGCCAGGTTATCGCCGCCGCTTTCCACGAACAGGAAATCCAGGGCTGGGAATTTGGCCATCAGGCCCTCCAGCGCGTCCATGTTCACCGAAATGTCCTCGCGGATGGCGGCGTGGGGGCAGCCGCCGGTTTCGACGCCCACGATGCGCTCGGCCGTGAGAGCGCTGTGGCGGATGAGAAACTCGGCGTCTTCGCGGGTGAAAATGTCGTTCGTGACCACGCCCAATTCGAATTCGCTGCGCAGCCGTTCGCACAGCGCCTTGAGCAGCGCCGTTTTGCCCGTACCTACGGGGCCCCCAATGCCCACCGTGAAGGCCCGCTTGCGGAAGTCGCGGTAGCTGGGCAGCCGCCGCGTCTCGCGCGCTTGGAAGTCGCCGGGCGAGTCGTAGGCTTCGTGGCTGTGGCCGTGGAGCAGCAGGGCGAGTTTATCAACGAAAGCCATTTGTTGAGTTATAAATTATGAGTTATGAATTATGAGTTGGCGGGGTGGGCCCGGGCTGCCGGCTTTTCGCCGGCTGCCCGGTAATCGTTGAACGGTAGTTATTACCTGTTAATAATTAGGGCCCCGGGCAGCAAGTTCGCCCAACGATTAGCGGGCAGCCGGCGAAAAAGCCGGCAGCCCGCAACGGGCACAAATTAATTCTGGAAAAGCCGGGAATAAATATCTTCGTGCAGCACCTGCACGGTGTCGAGCATGAAGGCGGAGCGGGTGGCCCGGGTGTAGTCGCGCCCGGCGTGGGCGGCCAGCAAATGCTCGAATACCGCGTAGAAATCGTGTTGCAGGCGGTGGCCTTCCATGGGGCCCAGAAAGCCCAGGCGCACGGCGGCGCTGAGCTGGTCGCGCAGGGCCATGTGCAGGAATACGGCTTGCAAATCGGCTTGCGCGAAGCCGGCCCGACGCAGCGTGAGGGCGAAGCTGAGGGTGAAATGCAACGGCAGATTTTGGGCCCCGAACCAATTAATTAATTCTTCCAACTTGGCTTCGGGGTAAAACGTGGCTAATAGTTTCAACCAGTTTTTGCCCTGCACGATGCTGGCTCGGTGCAGCGTGGGCACCAGTAGCAGGGCGTCGTAGTCGGCGGCCATGTCGCGCATCTCGGCGGTGCCTTCGGGTAGGGCGAAGCAGGAATTAATAAAGGGGATTTCCAGGCTGGCTACTTGCTGCAAATAGGCGTAGAGGTAGTTGCGAAGCTTAAACGGCGTATCAATCAGCCCGAACGTGAGGCTGCTTTCCAGGCCGTAGGAATAGGCGAACGAGCCGGTGGGCAAGGCCGAATCGACGAGGTGCAACAGGCGGACAAATTGGGACATTTGGGGTTGTAGTTCAACGAAGCGCCTCACCCCCCGGCCCCCTCTCCGAAAAGGAGAGGGGGTGCGTTCAAGAAGCAGTTGATAGGAGGCAGTTGATTGGTGACCGTCAGCGTATCGTTCGTCTCCCCCTCTCCAACGGAGAGGGGGCCGGGGGGTGAGGCGTGCTCCAGGCCGATAAGCAGCCTCCTTAGAACAGATTATACAGTTGCGCCAGCGGCAGCGTCTCCGCCGGCTCGCAGGTCAAGTGCACGCCGTCCACCGTCACGCGGTAGGTTTCGGGATCTACTTCGATGTTGGGCAGGTAGTCGTTCAGGGCCATGTCTTTCTTGCCGATGTTGCGGCAGTTTTTCACGGCTACTACTTGCTTGGTGAGGCCGTAGGTGGCCTGCACGTGCGCCACCGACGCTTTCGATACAAAGACCATCGACGTGGGGCCCACCGCCGCGCCGTAGGAGCCGAACATGGGGCGCGAAAACGAGGGCTGCGGCGTGGGGATGGAGGCGTTGGCGTCGCCCATCTGCGACTGCACGATGACGCCGCCCTTGATAATCATTTCGGCCCGCGAGCCGAAAAAGGCCGGTTTCCAGAGCACCAGGTCGGCCCATTTGCCTACTTCTACGGAGCCGATTTCGTCGGCGAAGCCGTGGGCGCGGGCGGGGTTGATGGTGTACTTGGCCACGTAGCGGCGGGCGCGGAAGTTGTCGTGGCGGCCGGGGGCGTCTTCGGGCAGGGGGCCCCGCTGCTGGCGCATCTTGTGGGCCGTTTGCCAGGTGCGGGTGATGACCTCGCCCACCCGGCCCATGGCCTGCGAGTCGCTGCTGATGATGCTCAGGGCCCCCAGGTCGTGCAGAATGTCTTCGGCGGCGATGGTTTCGCCGCGGATGCGGCTCTCGGCGAAGGCCACGTCTTCGGGGATGTTGCGGTCGAGGTGGTGGCACACCATGAGCATGTCGAGGTGCTCATCTAACGTGTTGACCGTGAAGGGCCGCGTGGGGTTGGTAGAGGAGGGCAGCACGTTGGGCTCGCCGCAGATTTTGATGATGTCGGGGGCGTGGCCGCCCCCCGCGCCCTCGGTGTGGTAGGCGTGGATGGTGCGGCCCTTGAAGGCGGCCGTGGAGTTTTCCACGAAGCCGCTCTCGTTCAGCGTGTCGGTGTGGATGCACACCTGCACGTCGTACTCGTCGGCAATGGCCAGGCACTGGTTGATGGCGGCGGGCGTGGTGCCCCAGTCCTCGTGCAGCTTGAAGCCCAGGGCCCCCGCCTCGGCTTGCTCGCGCAGGCCCTCGGGCTTGGAGGTGTTGCCCTTGCCCAGGAAGCCGAAGTTGAGCGGGTAGGCCTCGGTGGCCTTCAGCATCATTTCGAGGTAGAACGCGCCCGGCGTGCAGGTGGTGGCCGTGGTGCCGGCCGCGGGCCCCGTGCCGCCGCCCACCATGGTGGTGATGCCGGCGGCCAGCGCCTCGGGTATCTGCTGGGGGCTGATGAAGTGGATGTGGCAGTCGATGGCCCCGGCGGTGAGAATCAGGCCCTCGCCGGCAATTACCTCGGTGGTCACGCCCACGGTCATGCCCGCCGTCACGCCGGGCATGATGTGCGGGTTGCCGGCCTTGCCGATGCCCGCGATGCGCCCGGCCTTCACCCCCACGTCGGCCTTGTAGATGCCGGTGTAGTCGAGCACCAGCGCGTTGGTAATGAGCAGGTCCAGGGCCCCGGCCTGCGGGATGCCGGCGGCCTGGCCCATGCCGTCGCGCAGCACCTTGCCGCCGCCAAACTTGCATTCCTCGCCGTACTGGCAGTAATCTTTTTCGACCTCAATCAGCAGGTCGGTGTCGCCGAGCCGCACTCGGTCGCCCGTGGTGGGGCCGTACATTTCAGCGTAAGCGCGGCGGGAGAGGGGGAGGGACATGGGAAGTTGTCTAAAGTCTAGAATTCAGATTCTCCTTCAAAAAACTTTGGCTGCTTAAGCACGAACTTGGTATTGATAATATTTTGTAATTGAACTAGAAATTCTTGAGTATCTAAAAAGTAAGCAGGATAAGCTTTCTTAAGGAGTTCAATAGAGTCCGATGAAACCAAAACTACTTGTTTTCTATTTTCAGGCGTAATTGTCGCTTCTTCCTTTGTGTAATCATCCGAGGCAGAATCCATAGCAAATTTTGAATAGGTTTTAATTGTAACTTGAGCGTCTGCAATATCAAGTATAACCAAGTGAATCGAACCTTGTCGCTTGTCAGTAGTAACATTTTTAATTACCTGACTAAATGCTTTCAGTTTATTTATTACATCTAAGCGTTTTGCCTCTGTTTTCACTTTTTTGAAAATATCCTCTTTAGAATCACCTGAAAAAACAGCTAGACCATTAGTTTTTTCAACATATGAAAAGGCGTGACTGACAAGAGCAAAGAAGTCAAGCCATTCCTGCGGCCCTTGGCTTGATTTCAAAGAATGGTCTAGAAAAGTGCCAACTGTTTCGACAGCTGTTGCCCAAGCATGTTGCAGCTTTGTTCTTACTTGAAGTTCTAACATCAACCCATTGTAATTTGAATTAACTGGGTTTTGATATTCATATACCATATGGTAACACCGATAGCCAGAATCTTTTGGATTACTTATGTAATCTTTCTCATTCTTCAGCCTGTGTGGGAATCCAGGATGCTTATATTTTTCTATTAAAGCATATACTTCATCAATATTAGGGAGGACTACACGCATCCCACCGATATCCTGCATTCTAGACAACTTCATTTGAGGGTAACGGTCCAACTTGTCTAGAATAGATGGAGTTCTTTTAAGGCGTTGTGAAATAATCGCATCGAACTTTAAGATGCGAAGCTTTTTTCTCAGAGTAGCTTGAAATGTATTAATTGGGTAAGCATGACAAGACCTGTGATTATTAAGAATAGCAGTTGCCTCAGTATCAGTAAACTTTTTCGAATTATTTATCAATACTTGCCCTGCCTCGTCTAACTGACGTTTTGAAAATTGCGGAATACGGTCCTTTAATGCCATTACAATTATCTTATTAAGTTTAAAAATATTACTTCACTTTCTCCAGCGCCTGCTGCTTCTTTCCAGCATCATCCAGCGGGCCATCAATCCAGCCGTTGCCGCCGTGCACGATTCGCTCGCCGGCGAGGGCTACCAGCGTGACGCGCTTGCGTTCGCCGGGCTCGAAAGCCCTAAAATGCAAAGTCCATCTCGGCCAGCCCGCGCCCCACGGCGCGCACGCCTTCCAGAATCCGCCGCGTCTGGGTGGGGCTGGGTTTCTTATTGCCGGAAACGTACTGGCTGATTAGGCTTTGCGTCATGCCCAGGCGCTTGGCGAGTGCTGCGGCGTTGATGACTTTGTAGGCATCGAAAAACGATTTCAAATCATAGGTGATTTTCACGTCCCCGGTGCCCACGGTGCGGCCCGTGTCGCTCAGGGCCAGGTTCAGCACCTCCACCATGTTGGCTTTTAGCTCCTCAAAGTTGGTTCCCACCGTGTAGGCCCCTTCGCCTTCGTTGTAGGCGCTGTACCCGGTGGCGGTACGCTCGACTATCATTTCGTGCTTTTTCATGATACGTTTCGGCGTAAGCGTGGCGGGGAAAGGATATGGAAGATATTTAAATAATGAGCAACTGAACTAACTTTATATAATTCAGAAAACCATAATCTATTCATTCTGATTATATGGACGTTGATAAACTCTTCTAGCGATTATGAAACTTCCATCTGGGTCTTCAGGAAGAAATTTAATCAAAATTGAATCCCCTTTATTAGGAAGTATTTTAGTGTCAGGACCATAATTTGTGTAGGTCTTCCCATTATACTTGTAACTAAAAGTTATGTTATCTGAACCGTGGCTATATTCCTTATCAATTACAAGAGCTTTGCAATAAACTCCGTTAGTTATAATTGTGCTAGCTATTTTATGGTCCTGTATTTGTTGATATATTACTATAACAATAGCTGAAATAATTATAATGATAATAAAAAATCTTTGTGTCATAAGAATTTATTTTTTAAATTAAATATTGCATTTGCATTCGTTTGCTTGAAAATATTGACCAAAATATTCTTTATACTAGGTAAGTAGACCGTTACCTCAGTTTCCCCAGCGCCGCTTCCTTCTTCCCTTCCTCGTCCAGCTGCCCGTCAATCCAGCCGTTGCCGCCGTGCACGATTCGCTCGCCGGCGAGGGCTACCAGCGTGACGCACTTGCGTTCGCCGGGCTCGAAGCGGACGGCCGTGCCGGCTGGGATGTTGAGGCGGAAGCCGTAGGCGGCGGCGCGGTCGAAGCGCAGGGCGGCGTTGGTTTCGAAGAAGGGGTAGTGCGAGCCGACTTGCACCGGCCGGTCGCCCATGTTTATCACTTCGATGGCCACCGTGGGGCGGTTTTCGTTGAGGATGATGTCGCCGTCGGCCAGCAGGTATTCGCCGGGCTGGGCATGGCTGCGCGCATCGGGGGCCCCCACGGCGGCGGGTGTGCGCGCCAGGCCCGAGCCGTAGAGGGCCAGGGCCGGGTCGCCGTGGTCGCGGCAGATGGGGTGGTGCACGGTCACGAGCTTGGTGCCGTCGGGGAAGGTGCCCTCGATTTGCACTTCGGCCACGAGGTCGGCCACGCCGGGCAGCACGTCGGCCAGGCCCAGCAGCTGCTTGCCCTTGTCCATGAGCACGGCCACCCGCTCGCCGTCGCGGATGAATTCGAGCAGCTGGGTGGCGATGAGGGCCACGGCTTCGGGGTAGTTGAGGCGCAGGCCGCGGGCGTAGCGCTTCTGGGCCACGAAGCCCGCCTGGTGCAGCACCAGCTTGTCGAGGTCTTTGGGGGCGAGGTGCATTTGGGTTAATTGTTTAATTGTTGGGCGTTGAATTGTTGGCGCTGGGGTTGGTGGGGTTCCATGTCTCCAGGCCGTCATGCTGAGCGGAACGAAGCGGAGCCGAAGCATCTCTACTGCGCAAGTAACTCAATCGGCGCAACGAAGCGGGAGAGATGCTTCGGCTCCACTTCGTTGCGCTCAGCATGACGGCCTAATGGCACAACAATTAAACAATGCAACCCCTAACAATCAAACATTCGAATAAACCATCCACCCCCCGTACAGAATGCACACCACCGACGAGAGCCAGACCGAGGTGCGGCGCAGGCGGCGGCTCAGGCGCATGCGCTGGGTGAAAGGGATGCTGAGCAGGCCCGCGACCCCGAACATGCCCGCCACCGAGCCCAGGCCGAACACCACAATGTAGCCCAGGCCCAGCCAGGGGCTGCGGATTTCGCTGAGCACCAGCACCACCAGGGCCCCGCTGCCGGCCAGCCCGTGCACCAGCCCCACGGCAAAGGCCCAGCCGTGGGCCGTGCGGTTGAAGCGCGGGGGCCGGGCGGCGTGCTCGGCGAAGAGGCGGTTGAGGCCCATGCCCACCAGCACTAGGCCCACCAGCGCCTCGAAGTAGCCCCAGTGGTGGAACGTGACGCGCCCCAGCAGCAGCACGGCCCCGATGATGGCCAGCATGAGCGTGTGGCCCAGGCCCCAAAACAGGCCGTCGCGCAGGGCGGGGGTGAGGGCGTCGCGCCGCGACACCATGTTGCTCACGGCCAGCACGTGGTCGGGCTCCAGGGCGTGGCCCAGGCCGGCCACCGAGGCAAATACAACGGGCAAGAGGCTTTCCATGCCGGAGTGCCGAAGAGGGTGAGGCGGCAAGATAGGGGCCCCGGGCCGGGCGGCCAGCTTTGCACCGGTGGCCCAGCCCGGGGCCCGGGCGCTTGCCGCGGCGGTTGGGCCATGACCCCAGGACGGCCGGGCTGCCGCCGCAAGGCCGGCCCGCCGGGGCAGCTACTCCCGCCGCACCCGCCGCGCCCACTCCGGGTCGTAGCCGGTGCCACCGAACAGGTACAGCATCAGGGCCCGCGAGTAGCGGAACACCAGGGGCGTGCACACGAGCGTGACCAGGGACACCCCGACCACGTAAACCCACGTGTCGGGGTCGCCGGCCAGGAAGTAGAGGGCGACGCCCACGGCGAAGAAAACGCCCACCGCGAAACCAAAGCTGATGTACATGGCCCCGAAGTAGAACCCCGGCTCGGGCTCGAAGCTCTGCCCGCACACGGGGCAGTAGGCGGGCATGTCGGTGAAGCCGGTCAGGTTGGTGGCGGGGTGCAGAAACAGGTGGCCCTCGTGGCAGCGCGGGCAGCGCAGTGCCAGCAGGGCCAGCGAGGAGGAAGTGGGGGCGGGTTCGTCCATGACGGGTAAAAGTAAGCGGCCGCCCGCCGCCGGGCCCCGGGCGGGCGGCGCGGCGGCGGTAAGTTTGGGCATGATGACGCCTTTCCCCCCGCCCATCCGCACCGGCCTGATGGCTTACGGCATGTCGGGCAAGCTGTTTCACGCGCCCTTCCTCGCCGCCCACCCCGGCTTCGCCCTGCACGCCGGGGTGGAGCGCCACACGCCCCGCCTGGCCGCCGACTACCCCGGCGTGCGCAGCTACCCCAGCGTGGCCGAATTCCTGGCCGACCCCGCCCTGGAGCTGGTGGTGGTGAACGCGCCCAGCGGCCTGCACGTGGCACTGGCCCGCGCGGCCCTGCAAGCCGGCAAGCACGTGCTGGTGGAAAAGCCCGTGGCCGCCGCCGCCGCCGAGTGGCAGGCCCTGCTGGCCCTGGCCCGCACGCAAAACCGCCACCTGCTGGCCTACCAAAACCGCCGCTGGGACACCGACTTCGGGGCCGTGCGCCGCGTGGTGGAAAGCGGCCGGCTCGGGCCGCTCAGCGAAGCCCACTTCCGCTACGACCGCTACCGGGCGGCCCTCAGCCCCAAGGCCTTCAAGGAAGCGCCGGGCCCCGCCGTGGGCCTGGCCTACGACCTGGGGCCCCACCTCCTCGACCAGGCCATTAGCCTGTTTGGCCGGCCGCTGGCGGTGCACAAAGTGCAGGGCTATTTCCGGCCCGGCACGCGGGTCGACGATTTCTTCAGCTTCCACCTGCGCTACCCCGCCGGCCTCAACGTGTGGCTGACGGCCGGCCTGTTGGTGGCCGACCCCGGCCCGGCCTACGTGCTGCACGGCACCCAGGGCAGCTACCGCAAAGGCCGCACCGACCCCCAGGAGGCCCAGCTCCTGGCCGGCCTGCGCCCCACCGACCCCGCCTACGGCCACGAGCCGCCCGGCAGCGACGGCCGCCTCACCCTGGCCGGGCCCGCGGGGGCCCTGCAAACCTGGCCCGACCCCGCCGCCCCGGGCAACTACCTGGGCCTCTTCGACGCGGTGTTCCAAACCGTTCGCCACGGGGCCGCTTACCCCATTCGCGCCGAGCAGGTGGCGTGGCAGCTGGAAGCACTGGAGCAGCCCGCCGCGTGGTAGCCCTGGCCACCGGGGCCCTGGAAGGAGTATTTTTGAGGGATTGATTTTGAGCGGAATTAATAGGTTTCGCAGAACGTCATGCGGGGGCTGTACGGCAGCTTTCTGGCCGGAGTCGTGCAGCGGAGCGCCTCACCCCCCGGCCCCCTCTCCGAAAAGGAGAGGGGGAGCCAGACGACTGGTAAAAGCAGGCGAGTTGAATCGTTGAACGCACCCCCTCTCCAACGGAGAGGGGGCCGGGGGGTGAGGCGCACCCCAGAACGGCCTCCCATACCTCAAATTCAATTCATCCGGCGTCCGCGCAGCGAAATACTATTCTCCTAATTGTTACCCAATAATTAACCGCTATTTTATTTAGTAGCTTGATAAAATTGTTGATATACCGTTGCTGCTTCATCGGGCTGCTGCTGCTGGCCCCTGTGCTGGGGGCCCGGGCCCAGGCCCCGGCCGACACCCTGCGCCGCCCGCGGGTGGTGGCCCTCGACACCGTGGCCGTGGCCCCGCTGGCCGTCGATACCCAAGGCTGGCTGCTGCTCGACGCCGACATCCGCCAGGAGCTGGGCGGGGCGGTGGCCAACATGTACAACTTCAAGTTCGACCGGGCCGAGCGGCAGTTCCGCTCCCTGCGCCGGCGCTACCCGCAGCACCCCATGCCCTACTTCCTGCTGGGCCTGAACACCTGGTGGAAGATGATGCCCAGCAACCTCACCGACGAGAAGTACGACCGGCTGTTCCTGGCCTACATGGACACGGCCGTGGCCCAGGCCAAGCACCGCTACGACGCCGACAAAAACAACTACGAGGCCTGCTTTTTCCTGGCCGCCGCCTACGGGTTCGAGGCCCGCCTCTACGGCCAGCGCAACGCCCTGGCCAAGGCCACCCTGTGCAGCAAGCGGGCCCTGGGCTACATCGAGCGCAGCCGCGACGCCAACGGCCTCAGCCCCGAGTTCCTGCTCGGCCAGGGCCTGTTCAACTACTACGCCGACCTCGTGGGCGAGCAGCACCCCTGGCTGAAGCCCGTGCTGCTGTTTTTCCCGCGGGGCGACCGGGTGCTGGGCCTCCAGCAGGTGCGCACCGTGGCCGCCGAGGGCTTCTACACCCGCACCGAGGCCCGCATCCAGCTCATCGACATCCTGGAGGGGCCCCGCGAAAAGAACCCCGCGGCGGCCGTGGCCGTGTGCCGGCAGCTGCTGGCCGAGTTCCCCGACAACGCCTACGTGCAGCGCGAATACGCCAAGCTGTGCTTCGTGAGCGGCGACGTGCCCCAGTGCATCCAAACCAGCCAGCAGCTGCTCGACAAAATCAACCTGGGCTTGCCGGGCTACGAGGCCACCAGCGGGCGCTACGCGGCCTACTACCTGGGCTACTACAACCAGTTCTACCACCGCAACCTGGCCGCGGCCAAAGACAACTACCTGCGTTGCATCGTGTTTGCCGAAACCAGTGGCCAGACCCAGCAGCGCTACTACGTATTCGCCAACGGCAACCTGGCCAAAATCGCCCTCGAAGAGCACGACGAGGCCGCCGCCCGCCGCTACTACCAGGCCGTGGTCGAGCACGCCGACCGCAGCCTGCCCATCCGCGCCGAAGCCGAGAAATACCTGCGCCCCAAAAAAGGCCGCTGAGGCCGGGGGCGGGTACCGGCTTGCTGGCGCTCCGGGCTACGGGGCCACGAAATCGTCGGGGTCGAGGCGGATGGGCTCCATGCGCGGCACCAGCGCGAACATCAGCACCCAGGCCAGCAGGTAGGCCCCGCCGCAAATCAGGAACATGATGAAGTAGGCGTGGTCGAGCTGGCCCAGCGCTTCGTAGTGCACAAACAGGCGCTTCTGCACCAGCGCCGTGAGGGCGATGCCGCCCAGGCCCCCGGCCAGGCCCCCGATGCCCGTGACCGAGGCCACCGCCCGCTTGGGAAACATGTCCGACACGGTGGTGAAGATGTTGGCGCTCCAGGCCTGGTGCGCGGCCGCCGCGATGCCGATGACCAGCACCGCCCACCACATGTTGAGCCGCCCCAGGTACTGCGCCAACCCAATCGGCAGCACGCAAAACGCAATGAGCAGCATCGCCGTTTTGCGGGCTCGGAAGGCGGGCATGCCGCGCTTGATAAAGCCCAGCGGCAGGTAGCCGCCGCCCACGCTCCCCACGCTCGACAGCAGGTACACCGCCACTACCGGCAGCGCCGTGGCCGTGCCCTTGAGGTGGTACTGCTTGCCCAGAAAGTCGGGCAGCCAAAACAGGTAAAACCACCAAATAGGGTCGGTGAGGAACTTGCCCGCCACGAAGGCCCAGGTTTGGCGGAAGCCCAGCAGGCGGCTCCAGGAGGCTTTAGGCTTTTCCTCCGCCACGCCCTCGTCCGGCAGGCCCGCGGGCAGGTCGGCGTTGATGTAGTCGAACTCGGCCCGGCCGAGGCGGGCCTGGCGGGCCGGGGTTTCGTAGAGCCAGTACCAGAGCACCAGCCAGATAAAGCCCAGCGCCCCCGTGGCCACAAACGCCCAGCGCCAGCCGTTGGGCCCCGTGGCGGCGATGAACAGCACCGACGGCGCGATGATGGCCCCCACGTTCGCCCCCGAGTTGAAAACGCCGGTGGCCAGTGCCCGCTCGCGCTGCGGAAACCACTCGGCCACGGTTTTGATGGCCGCCGGGAAATTGCCCGCTTCGGTCAGCCCCAAAAAACCCCGGGCCACGCCGAAGCCCAGCGTGCCGCTCACCAGCGCGTGCGCCACGGCCGCCAGGCTCCACAAGCCGGTGGCCAGCGCGTAGCCCAGCTTGGTACCCAGCTTGTCGATGACGCGGCCCACGCCCGCCATCCCCAGCGCATAGGCCAGCTTGAAGGTGATTTCAATATTGGCGTAGTCGCCCGAATTCCAATGAAAAACGGTTTCCAAATTGGGCTTCAGCAGCGAAATCACCGCCCGGTCGAGGTAATTAATGGTCGTGGCAAAAAACACCAGCGAGCAAATAGTCCAGCGGTACCTGCCCACCACGGACGAATCGGCGACGGGCGGCGAGCGGCGAAGGGCAGGGTTCATGGGTTTATTTATCAGTGAGTGGTGTTTAGAGCGGTTTTCAAGTCCGCGTACCGGGCCCTGTAAAACGGAGTGGTACTCCGTTGCCGTGCGAACGTTAAACGGAGTACCACTCCGTTTTACAACCACGCGAGAAGCAGCTGTACACTGACGTGGAAACTGCTCTGGGAAGTACAATTGAACGTCATGCTCATCTATTTCCTAAACAGCTTTAGTATATTTCTCCTGCTACTCCATAATTAATTTAAAACGGCTCGCTGCTAATTATTAAATGAGGAAAGAAACTGCATGAGCGGGGCCACCCGGCCGCTGATGGTGGCCGCGTCGGCGGCTCCTTTAAATAATTGCGACCCGATGCCCACGGCGTTCACGCCGGCCCCGAACCACTCGCCGAGGCTTGCGGCGGTGGGCTCCACGCCGCCGGTCACCAGCAGCGGCACGTCGGGCATGGGGCCCCGCAGGGCCCGGATGTAGTCGGGCCCCACCAGGTTGCCGGGAAAAATCTTGACCAACCCCGCGCCCAGCTGCCGGGCGGCGTGGATTTCGTTGGGCGTGAGGGCCCCCGGCACCCAGGCCACGCCGTGGGCCCGGCAGGCCGCTCCCACGTCGGCCGTCGTCACGGGCTGCACCACGAAGTCGGCCCCGGCGGCAATAAATTTCTCCGCGTCGGCGGCGGTGTAAATCGTGCCGATGCCGAGGAGCAGCCCGGGCAGTTCGTTGGTGAGCTTGGCTAATTCCTGGAACACGTCGAAGGCCCGGGGCCCGCGGTTGGTGAACTCGAACACCCGCCCGCCGCCCGCGTAGCAGGCCCGCACCACGTCGCGGGCGTGGGCCGCGTCGGCGTGGTAAAACACGGGCACCAACGGCGCTTGCAGCGTGCGGGCCACCACATCGGCGGCAGAAAATCGGGGCATGGAGTGGGGAAAAAGTCGGGTAAAGGCGACGCAAGTTGGGCCGTTGCGGGGGCCCTTCCCAACGAAATGTACGGAAACACCCGCGCTGCTTCGGGGATTAGCAAGCGCCGCGCGGCCGGGCGGCTCCTCAGCGCAGCAGCCGCCCGGTGGTGTTGCCCGCCACGAGGTGCTCCACCTCGGCGGCCGTCACCAGGTTGACGTCGCCGGGAATGGTATGCTTCAGCGCCGCGGCGGCCGTGGCAAACGCTAGGGCCCGCGCCGGGTCGTCGGCGTACGCGGTGGCCCCGTAGATAAACCCGGCCAGGAAGGCGTCGCCCCCGCCGATGCGGTCCACCACCGGGGCAATGTCGTAGGGCACGGTTTCGTAATACTGGCCGTCCTGAAAGAGCAGCCCGCAAATGCGCTCGTGCGAGGCGCTTTGGGTGTCGCGCCGCGTGGCGATGACCTGCTTGATTTGTGGGAAGCGGGCGATGAGCTGCCCGGCCACCGACGCGAAACCATTGGGGGCCCCGGCCGCCGGGCGGATGCCAAACAGGTCCTCGGCGTCGCCCTCGGTGCAGACCACCAGGTCGCAGCCGGCCACCAGCGGCGGCATCACGTCCTGCGCTTTCTGGCCGTACTGCCACAGGTTGCGGCGGTAGTTCACGTCGGCCGACACGGTGAGGCCGCGGCGGCGGG
The DNA here is from genome assembly GCF_013294115.1 of Hymenobacter caeli. Taxonomy (GTDB): domain Bacteria; phylum Bacteroidota; class Bacteroidia; order Cytophagales; family Hymenobacteraceae; genus Hymenobacter; species Hymenobacter caeli. The sequence continues at coordinate 110,556 of NZ_JABSNP010000017.1, forward strand.
CCTCGGCGATGGCCGCGGCGCAGGCCCGGGCGGCGGCGGCCGAAATGGCCGGCGTAATGCCCGTCCAGTGCAGCCAGCGGGCCCCGTCCAGGATGGTGGGCCAGTCGAACGCCGCCGGGTCGAGGCGCGCGAAGGCCGATTCGGCGCGGTCGTACACGATGCGGCTGGGGCGCAGCGAGGCCCCCACTTCCAAAAAGTACAGCCCCAGCCGGCCCGTTTCGCTGAACACGCAGGGACGCATGTCCACGCCGTAGCGCCGGAAGTGCCCGGCCGCCGCGCGGCCCAGCGGGTTGTCGGGGAAGCAGCCGGCGTGGGCGGCGGGCAGGCCCAGCTGCGCCAGGGCGGCCCCCACGTTGGCCTCGCCGCCGCCGTAGGTCACGGCCAGGGCGGGGGCCTGGGCCAGGCGCTCGTGGTTCGGCGGCGCCAGCCGCATCATGATTTCGCCGAACGTGACGAGGTGGGGCATAATTAATTGCTGAATTGTTGGGAGTTGAATTGTTGCTCTGTTTAAAACTTAAAAAACGGTCATGCTGAGCTTGCCGAAGCATCTCTACCGCGGCAGTAATCGTGATTAGTTACGCATGATTAGTTACGCAGTAGAGATGCTTCGGCAAGCTCAGCATGACGGTCTAATTGCCAATAGAATTATTGGCAACTATGCTTTAAGCGTGCGCCTGCTCTGCTACCGGCTGCGCGGCCGGGGCCCCTTGCGCGAACCCAAAATAGGCTTTGGCGTTGCGGTAGCAGATGTTTTCCACCACTTCGCCCAGCCAGGGCAGCAGCTCGGCGGGCAGCTCGCCGTTTTCCACGTCGCGGCCCAGCAGGTTGCACAGCACGCGGCGGAAGTACTCGTGGCGCGGGTAGCTCAGGAAGCTGCGCGAATCGGTGAGCATGCCCACGAAGCGGCTGAGCAGGCCCATGTTGCTCAGCGCGTTGAGCTGCTTCTCCATGCCGTCTTTCTGGTCCAGAAACCACCAGCCGGAGCCGAACTGCACCTTGCCGGCCACCGAGCCGTCGTTGAAGTTGCCGGCCATGGTGGCCATCAGCTCGTTATCGGCGGGGTTGAGGTTGTAGAGGATGGTTTGGGCCAGCCGGTCGCGGCCGTCGAGCCGGTCGAGAAACCGCGCCAGGGCCCGGCCTTGGGCAAAGTCGCCCACCGAGTCCCAGCCCGTGTCGGGGCCCTGCTGGCGCAGGGCGCGGGCGTTGTTGTTGCGCAGGGCCCCCAGGTGGAACTGCTGGGTCCAGCCCTTCTCCCAGTCCAGCTCGGCCAGAAACACCAGCAGGGCCGACTTCAGCTGGTGGTTTTCGCGCGGGTCGAGCCCGAAGCCGGCGCGGGCCCGGGCGAAGGCGGCGGCCACCTCGCCCGCGGTGTACTCGGCGGCGTAGAGGTGCTCCAGGCCGTGGTCGGACAGCCGGCAGCCCTGGGCGGCGAAGTAGTCGTGGCGCTGGCGCAGGGCCCCCAGCAGGTCGGCGTAAGCCACGATGTCGACGCCCGCCGCCGCGCCCAGCCGGTCGAGGTAGGCGTTGTAGTCGGGGGCCTCGGGCGTCATGGCCTTGTCGGGGCGGAAGGTGGGCAGCACGCGCGTGCCGAAGGCCTGGCCGGCCAGGGCCCGGTGGTGGGCCAGGTCGTCGGCGGGGTCGTCGGTGGTGCACACCGTTTCCACCCCCATGCGGGCCAGCAGGCCCTGCACCGCGTATTCGGGCGTTTGGAGCAGGGCGTTGCACTGCTCGTAGATGCGGCGGGCGCTGCCGGGGCCAAGCAATTCGGTGATGCCGAAGTAGCGCCGCAGCTCCAGGTGCGTCCAGTGGTAGAGCGGGTTGCGCACGGTGTAGGGCACGGTTTCGGCCCACTTCTCGAACTTCTCCCAGTCGGAAGCGTCGCCGGTAATAAACCGCTCATTTACGCCGTTGGCCCGCATGGCCCGCCACTTGTAATGGTCGCCGTAGAGCCAAATCTGCGTCAGGTTCTCGAACTGCCGGTTCTGGGCAATCTGGTCGGGCGGCAGGTGGCAGTGGTAGTCGATGATGGGCTGCGGCGCGGCGTGCCGGTGGTAGAGCCGCCGGGCCGTGTCGGATTCCAGCAGAAAGTCGTCGGAAAGGAAAGGCTTCATAGGGTTGGTTTGCAGTGAACGGTTACCATTTAACAGTCAGTAGTGAACCGGGCCCCCAAGCCGTCATGCTGAGCGCAGCGCAGCGGAGTCGAAGCATCTCTACCGCGCAAGTAATTCAATCGATTCAAAGAAGCGGGAGAGATGCTTCGGCAAGCGGACGCCAGATGAGCATGACGGCCTGGGGGCCCGATTTAATACTGACTACAAGGAAACACCCCGCTTCCACGGGATGAAATCTTCCTGGCCGTGGCGCACGGCGCTTACTTCGGTTTCGCCGCTGGCCACGCGCACCAGGTAGTCAAGAATCCGCTCGCCGGCCTGCTCGATGGTTTCCTCGCCGTCGATGACGGTGCCGGTGTTCAGGTCGATGATGTCGGGCATGCGCAGGGCCAGCTTGGTGTTGGAGCTGACCTTGACGACGGGGGCCACGGGGTTGCCGGTGGGCGTGCCCAGGCCGGTGGTGAACACCACGATGTTGGCCCCCGAGCCCACCTCGGCGGTGGTGCTTTCCACGTCGTTGCCGGGCGTGCAGAGCAGGTTCAGGCCGGGCTGCGTCACCAGTTCAGGGTAGTCGAGCACGGCCACTACCGGCGACGAGCCCCCCTTGCGGGCCGCCCCGGCCGACTTCATGGCGTCGGTAATCAGGCCGTCGCGGATGTTGCCCGGCGAGGGGTTCATGTCGAAGCCCGAGCCCGCGGCCACGGCCGCGTCGCCGTAGGCTTTCATGAGCGAGGTGAAGCGGCGGGCCGTCTCGGGCGTCACCGAGCGGTTCACGAGTTCCTGCTCCACGCCGCACAGCTCCGGGAATTCAGCCAGGATAACCGTGCCGCCCAGGGCCACCAGCAGGTCGGAGGCGTGGCCCAGGGCGGGGTTGGCCGAAATGCCCGAGAAGCCGTCGGAGCCGCCGCATTCCAGGCCCAGCGTGAGCTTGCTGAGGGGCGCGGGCCGGCGGCGCTGGTCGTTGGCCAGCATCAGGCCCGCGAAGGTTTGGCGCAGGGCCTGGCTTATCAGGGCCTCCTCGGTGCCGATTTTCTGCTGCTCCAGAATAAGCAAAGGCTTGCTAAAGTGCGGGTCGCGCTTGGCAATCTCGTCTTTGAGCATGCTCACCTGCGCGTTCTGGCAGCCCAGGCTGAGCACGGTGGCCCCGGCCACGTTGGGGTGGGTGACGTAGCCGGCCAGCAGGCCGCACAGCGCCTGCGCGTCCTGCCGGGTGCCGCCGCAGCCGCCCTCGTGGGTCAGAAAATGCACGCCGTCCACGTGCTCAAACAGGCGCGGCTGGGCGCGGCCGTCCGGGGCCCCGGCCAGGTCGGCCTGCAAGATTTCCTCCACCGACTTCCCGGCCTGCATCAGCTCGATGAGGGCCTGGGTTTGGGGCCGGTAGCTGTTGCGGCGGCCGTAGCCGAGGTCGTCCACCAGGGCCTCTTGCAGCACCTGGATGTTGCGGTTCTCGCAAAATACCAGCGGCACCACCAGCCAGTGGTTGGCGGTGCCCACGCGCCCGTCGGCCCGGTGGTAGCCCTGGAACGTGCGCCCCTGCCAGGGCACCACGTCGGGGGCCGTCCAGGGGGCCCGGGCCTGGCTTTCGGTGTAGCCATCGGTGGCGTGCTGGATGTTGGCCGTCGTGAGCAGGCCGCCGGCGGGCACGGGCTGGCGCATGCGGCCCACCAGCACCCCGTACATGGTCACGGCGTCGCCCACGGCCAGCGCGTGCAGCGTCAGCTTGTGCTTGGCCGGGATGGCGGCCGTGGTGGTCACGGTGCGGCCGCCGGCCGCCACGGGCGTGCCGATGGGCAGGTCCGTCAGGGCCACCAGCACGTTGTCGGCGGGATGGATTTTTGCAACCAGGTGCTTCATAATAACCTGTTCTACGGAAAGTAAGGGGCCCCGGGCCTAACCAATCGGCGCGGCCCCAACCTGGTCCAGCAGGGTTTCCACGGCGGCCCCGGCCCCGCGAGCCAGCAGGGTAGCCAGGTGTTGGGTTACGCTGGCCGCGAAGCCGGGCAGTGCCGTGAGGTCCTGGCCCCAAAGGTCGGAGTTTTGCAAAGCGCCCGCCACAACGGCCCCGGCCCCGGCCGATGCCCGCCACAAACCGGCGAAGTAGCCGGCTTGCTCGTCGTTGATGGGGTAAGGGGTGCCGTCGGGCAGGCGGCCATGCCAGGTGCCCTTTTCGTCCTGCGTTTCGCCGCGCATAAACAATAGGTACGCCGCCCAGCCCAGGGCCACGTACTGCGGCACGGCCCCAAACTGCCGGCAGTAATGCACCAGCGTGGGCACTACGCGCAGCCGCAGCTTAGCGCTGTAGTTCAGTGTGATGGCCAGCCAGCGGTGCTCCACGGCGGGGTTGCGGAACCGGTCGAGCACCTGCTGGCCGAAGCGCTGGCCCACTGATTCGTCGATGGGGTAGGGGATGCCGGGCAGCAGGTCGGCCAGCATCAGGCGCTGCACGTAGGCGGCAAAAGGGGCGTCGTCCATCGCCGCGCGCACCGTGGGCAGCCCGGCCAGCACGGCCAGCCCGCAGCTCAGCGAGTGGGTGCCGTTGAGCAGGCGCAGCTTCAGCTCGCGGAACTCGTTGATGTCGGGCTGAATGAAAATGCCGGGGTCGGCGGGGGCGAAGCTCAGGGCCCGCCGCACCCGCTCGCCGCCCTCAATGGCCCACAGGCGGTAAGCCTCGGTCATAATCAGCAGCTCGTCCTGGTAGCCCAGCTCGGCGGCGAGGGCGGCCCGGTCCGCGTCGGCGGGCCGGCCGGGCACGATGCGGTCCACGAGCGAGTTGCAGCAGTCGTTGGCCGTGTCCAGCCAGTTCAGGAAGTCGGCCCCCAGCGCCTGGCGCTCAGCCAGCGTGCGCAGAATGCCGCGCAGCAAGGTGCCGTTGTCGGGAATCAATTCGGTCGGCACGATGACCAGGCCCCGGTCCGGGTCGGCCCCAAACGCCTGGAACCGGGCCCAGAGCACGGCCAGCAGCTTGCCCGGAAACGAGCGCGGCGGCGCGGCGTGCACGTCTTCGCCGTCGAGCAGCTCGATGCCCACTTCGGTGGTGTTGGACAGCACCACGCGCAGGGCGGGATTGGCGGCAAATTCCAGCACCTCGGCCCACTCACTCCGGGCCGACAGCACCCGGCTGATAGCGGCGCACACCACGTTTTCGGCCACCGGCCGGCCGTCTTCCACGCCCCGCACGCACACCGTGTACAGGCCCTGCTGGCGGGCAAAGGCCGAGGCGTCGCCCCCGTCGGTGGATTTCACCATCACCACCCGGCCGTTGAACAGGCCCCGGCGGTTGGCCTGGTCGATGAGAAAATCGGGCAGGCCGCGCAGCAGCACGCCGGTGCCGAACTGGAGCACGGTTTCGGGGAGGTCAAGCAGGGCGGGGGCGGGCAGCGACACGGCCGGGGCGGCGGCCCCGGCACGTACCAGCGCAGGCGAAAGAATGGGCACCATCGGGAAAAGGGAAAAAGCGGTGAGTAGCCCCGCAGAAACCGGCGGACCCGGGCCGCGACGCAAGCCCGCCGCTGCTCCGGCTACTTCAGCAGCTCGTGCAGCACGGTTTGTATGGAAAATACCCGGTTGCCGGCCTCCTGAATCACCAGCGAGTTCGGCGAGTCCAGCACGGCGTCGGACACTTCCACGTTGCGGCGCACCGGCAGGCAGTGCAGGAATTTAGCCTCGTTGGTGCCGGCAATATGCTCGGGCGTCAGCATCCAGCCGGGGTCGTTGCTGAGCACCTGGCCGTAGTCGCGGTAGCTGCTCCAGTTCTTGGCCTGCACGAAGTCCGCGCCTGCCAGGGCTTTCTTTTGGTCGTACTCTACGCGGGCCCCTTTAGTGAATCGGGGGTCCAACTCATAGCCTGCGGGGTGGGTGATGACGAAATCCACCCAGTCGATTTCCGAAAACCAGTCGCAAAAGGAGTTGGGCACGCACTGGGGCAGCGCGCGCACGTGGGGGGCCCAGGTGAGCACCACTTTCACGCGCTCCTTCTGCTTGGTTTCGGCCACCGTAATCAGGTCGGCGAAGCTTTGCAACGGGTGCAGCGTGGCGCTTTCCAGGCTGATGACGGGCACCGTAGCGTATTGCATAATCTTATTGAACACAACTTCGCCGTAGTCCTCGGCCTTGTCCTTCAGGGTAGGAAACGTGCGCACGCCCAGCACGTCGCAGTACTGGCTCATCACCGCAATGGCGTCCTTGATGTGCTCCTGGGTGCCGCCGTTCATCACCGCGCCGTCGGCCATTTCCAGCGTCCAGGAGTCGGCCCCGGCGTTCAGCACCCAGGCTTGGGCCCCCAGGTTATAGGTTGCCTTCACCGAGCTGAGCCGGGTGCGCAGGCTGGGGTTGAAGAAAATCAGCCCGACTGTTTTATTGCGCCCGATGTGCTGGTAGCCGTAAGGATTGGCTTTGATTTCGAGCGCTTGCTGCAACAGGGCCCTATAGTCGCCCGCATCGGCGAAGGAGGTGAAGTTTTTCATGGTAAGGTGTAGCGTGGATTCTAAGAATCCACGATTTGCTTTTATTAAACCGGCTCTGGGTATTTCTCAGTAATTAACGCGCAGTCATAAACCTTATCATTCAAGTCAATTAAGAGCGGTTTGCACTGAATGTTAATTACGTCGATTCTGTTACCAATTATCTTAATAAAAAGCTTGTACGTTTTTGCTACTTTGGTCGGAATCCCTTCTTTTTGCAATAATTCTAGAAATTGCACCCGTAATCCTTGCAGTGAATCTGTAACCTCATCATTTGGCGCAAGTTCAGAAATAGTTGCGTTCAAAACGTCAATCTCAATTGCAGATAAACTGCTTTTTAAAGCGATTCTATGCAAGTACGTGCTCGCATACATTCCGCCAATGTGGCCGAGCGTACTCAAATAAGAGTGTGCTGTGTTATGCCCGACCGATTTGAGATTTTTGAGTTTCATACATTCCCAATTGTCAATACTAGTCCATCATATAGCGGAAATAAATGATATCCGCAGTGCTCCGTGAAAACAGCGACTTCTCGAAACTCAGGCGCTTCAATGACAAAAGCGTATTTGAATTCGACGTGCGAATCATCTCTAAACCAAATACTGACAATAGTGTCTGATGGAAATTCAGAAGCACTAAGCCTGTCGGGCTTAGTGCTTCCTTTCGCGGTTAGATACTCTTGGAGCTTCAGTCTCCAGCGCTCTGGTAAATCTTCGTGGCGCATCAGAATCGAGGCCTTTCCAGCAAATACTTTTGATATTCCTTCTCAATCATTGCAAAGGCAACGAACTTGTCCGCAGAGGCCCCATAATTTTCAATAGCAAAAGTAACCGCTGCTTCTACTGAATCGAAAAGATGCGTGGTACCATATGGCTCATCTTCCGGGTCGGTGACGCTGAATTCGTGGACATCGTAAAACTCCTCATCGCCTTCGTCAAAAGACTCGAGATAAGTTAAGCTGAATTGATTTTCCTCGTGGTCAATTACAATCCATTTGATGACCGTATAATCCGCCTCTCGAACATAGGAAAGCCATTGTTCAACTGGCTTTCCTATGTGTACGCGGGCTAATAATTCCTGAGGCGTAAGGTAGAGTGTCATTATAGCGGATGTACGTTAAATGACGAGACGCAAACATGCGTGTCTACATCGCCTTGTACTCGTTCCAGCTCTTAATCTTCAAATCCTTCATTTCCAGCGCACAAAACGCTTGAATAAACGCCTTCGCCAGGCGGGCATTGGTCAGCAGGCCGACGCCGGAATCCACGGACGTGCGGCGGATTTTGTAGTCGTTATCCAGTTCGCCTTTCGACAGGTTTTTGGGGATATTAATGACCAGGTCGATTTTCTTTTCCTTCAGATACGTCAGCACGTTGGGCTCCTGCAACTCATCGGGCCAGAAGAGCAGGCTGCTGGGAATGCCATTTTCGGCGAAGAAGCGGTGCGTGCCTTGCGTGGCGTACACGGTGTAGCCCTTTTTTATGAGCAGTTCGGTGGGCGCGAGCAGGGCCACTTTGGAGATGATGGGCCCACCGGAAATCAGCACTGTTTTCTGCGGAATTTTGTAGCCCACGCTCAGCATCGATTTCAGCAGGGCTTCCTCGGCGGTGTCGCCCAGGCAGCCCACTTCGCCGGTGCTCACCATGTCCACGCGCAGCACCGGGTCGGCGCCGGGCAGGCGGGTGAAGGAAAACTGCGGGGCCTTCACACCCACAAAGGGCAGGTCGTAAATCCGCTCGCTTTCGTCGCGGGGCACTTGCTTGCCCAACAGCACCTGAGTGGCCTTTTTGATGAGGTTGTTGCCCGATATTTTCGATACGAACGGGTAGCTGCGCGAGGCGCGGATGTTACATTCAATCACCCGGATTTCCCCGTTTTTTTCCAGAAACTGAATGTTGAACGGGCCGCTGATTTCGTAGCGTTTGGCAATCTTTTCGGCGATGATTTTCAGCTTGCGGATGGTGCCCACGTACACCCGTTGGGGCGGGTAGTACATGGTGGCATCGCCGGAGTGTACGCCGGCAAACTCCACGTGCTCCGAAATGGCGTAGCTCACGATTTCGCCGTGGTCAGCTACGGCATCCAGCTCAATTTCCTTGGCTTCCTGGATGAATTCCGACACCACCACCGGGTATTCGGCGCTCACCTCCACAGCGGTTTGCAGAAATGCTTCCAGCTCGAATTTATTGGAAACCACGTTCATGGCCGCGCCCGACAGCACGTAGCTCGGCCGGATGAGCACCGGGAAACCGACTTCGCGCACGAACTCGTTCATGGCTTCCAGCGAGGTCAGCTCCTTCCAGCGTGGCTGCGCGATGCCCAGCTCGTCCATGATGCTGGAGAACTTGTGGCGGTTTTCGGCCTCGTCGATGCGCGTCGGCGCGGTGCCCAGAATGGGTGCGTGGGCTTCGGCGAGGCGGGTGGCTAAGTTGTTGGGAATCTGGCCGCCGGTGCTCAGAATCACGCCACCGGGCTGCTCGAAATCCAGGATGTCCATCACCCGCTCGAAGCTCAGTTCCTCGAAGTAGAGCCGGTCGCTCACGTCGTAGTCGGTCGAAACGGTTTCGGGGTTGTAGTTGATGAGGATGGTTTTGTAGCCCTCCTCGGCGGCCGTTTGCACGGCCTGCACGCCGCACCAGTCGAACTCGACCGACGAGCCGATGCGGTACACGCCCGAGCCCAGCACCACGATGGACTTGGCGGTTTCGCGGGCCAGGTCGTTTTCGGTGCCGTGGTAGGTGGTGTAGAGGTAGTTGGTTTTGGCCGGGAATTCGGCGGCCAGCGTGTCAATCTGCTTCACCACGGGCAGCACGCCCAGGGCCTTGCGGCGGGCGCGCACCAGCAGTTCGTCGGCCTTCACGTCGCCCTCGCCCAGCAGCTGCACGGCAATCTGCTGGTCCGAAAAACCGGCTTTCTTCACCTCGCGCAAGAGCTTGATTTCCAAAGAATCGAGGCCAGTGGCGCGGCCGGCGGCCAGCTGCTGGCCCAGCTCAAAAATGGTGAACAGGCGCTGCAAAAACCAGTGGTCAATCTTGGTCAGCTGGTGCACCTGCTCCAGCGTGTAGCCGGCCTCGAAGGCGCTATTGATGGCGAAGATGCGCTCCTCGTTGGGCTCGCTCAGCAGCTTATCAATCGTGTCCTTCTCGATGTTTTCGGGGCGGTTGGCCACGAAGCCGCGCTTGCCGGTATCGAGCATCCGCAGGCCCTTCTGGATGGCTTCCTCGAACGATTTGCCAATCGCCATCACCTCGCCCACGCTCTTCATGGCCGAGCCAATCTGGCGGTTCACGCCCGAGAATTTGCCCAGGTCCCAGCGCGGCAGCTTCACTACCACGTAGTCGAGAGCGGGCTCGAAAAAGGCCGAGGTGGTCTGCGTGACGCTGTTTTTCAGCTCGGCCAGCGAGTAGCCCAGGCTCAGCTTGGCGGCCACGAAGGCCAGCGGGTAGCCCGTCGCTTTCGAGGCCAGCGCCGACGAGCGCGAGAGGCGGGCATTCACCTCAATCACGCGGTAATCTTCGGAAAAGGGGTCGAGGGCGTACTGAATGTTGCACTCGCCCACGATGCCCAGGTGCCGGATGGTTTGGATGCCGATGCTGCGCAGCTTGTGGTACTCGCGGTTGCTCAGGGTCTGCGACGGGGCCACCACGATGCTCTCGCCGGTGTGGATGCCGATGGGGTCGAAGTTCTCCATGTTGCAGACCGTGATGCAGTTATCGAACTGGTCGCGCACTACTTCGTACTCTACTTCTTTCCAGCCCTTCAGCGATTCTTCCACCAGAATCTGGTCGGAAGTCGTGAAGGCCTGCCGGGCCAGGGCCTGCAATTCATCCATGTTGTTGGCGAAGCCGCTGCCCAGCCCGCCCAGCGCAAAGGCGGCCCGCACGATGATGGGGAAGCCAATGGTTTCGCCGGCGGTCAGGGCGGCTTCCATTGTCGTGCAGGCCACGCTGCGGGCGCAGAGTACGCCAATCTGGTCGAGCTTGACCTTGAAAATCTCCCGGTCCTCGGTGTCGATGATGCTCTGCACGGGCGTGCCCAGCACCTGCACGTTATATTGTTCGAACACGCCGGCGCGGTACAGGGCCACGGCGCAGTTCAGGGCCGTTTGGCCGCCAAAGGCCACCAGAATGCCATCGGGCCGCTCTTTTTTGATGACTTCCTCCACGAAGTAGGGCGTCACGGGCAGGAAGTACACGTCGTCGGCCATGCCGTCGGAGGTCTGCACGGTGGCAATGTTGGGGTTGATGAGGATGGTGCGGATGCCTTCCTCCTTCAGCGCCTTGAGGGCCTGCGAGCCGGAATAATCGAACTCCCCGGCCTCGCCGATTTTTAGGGCCCCGGAGCCGAGGATGAGTACTTTGTTGGGTTTGTTCATGATAAGGGTGGGGTAACAGACCGTTTGGAAGGGTCGTGTTAAAAAAGAGCGTCATGCAGAGCGCAGCATCTTGCCCGCTTCGTTGGAAACTATGAGCTACGTTTCTGTCCGTAGGACATCACGCCAATCATGTTGAATTTCATAGCCTTTGTGAATGGTGTATTACACAATAGGACTTCATTCGATTTCAGAAGTGTATTCATTTGGTTTAATGATTCGCTTAAAGTTGTCAGATGCGAACCTTCTCCGATTACCAAATACACCTCCTCATTTTCAAAAAAGGTATGAGCAAGCTCTGCTACTTTTTGAGATTGGTAATCGTTAGCGCTTTCATTATCTAATCCGATATAAATCCAGTCCGACCAATCAAAAGTGCGTGTTAAATCCCTGCTGGCTATTACAATATTTGCCGCCTTTGACATATCTGCCGATTCAATGTCAATAAGCGGCTCATCAGGCTCGGGTTCTTTTGGAATTAAGCTCAATACGAATACTTCTTCAGCAACTATGGCAGCTTCCAAACCAACACTGGAATCGAATACACATTTGATGCTGCTGCCAATTTCTTCGAATTCTAACCCGAAAAGGACGTTTTGGAAGCTGAAATAACTGAAGTCTATTTTTTCAATCCCAATAAATTGAAGTTCTACGTTGCAGTGCTTCACTAACTTGTAGTAACCTCTCTCGTCAACTTCGCTTGTCATTTCGAAAGCGGCAATTGTAAAGGTGACAGAGTAACGTCCTGTTGAATGAGTTTCAAAAGTGGCTTTAGTGATTTCAGCATCATGAAAGTCTGGCCAGTAGCCGAAATGTTGAATAACAATTTCAGAATTGAGTATTCGACTAATTACTGGGTCTTCACTTTCGGCCATTTGTGCTGGTTATTTTATGCAGGCGAAGCGGGCAAGATGCTACGCTCTGCATGACGTTCTATTTTATTCCGGCATTACTCTTATACTCCACCACCGCTTTCAAAAAATCATCAAACAGAAACTCCGTATCCTCCGGCCCGCCAGCGGCTTCGGGGTGAAACTGGGTGGAGAAGAACGGCTTGGATGTGTGCTTGATGCCTTCGCAAGTGCCGTCGTTCAGGTTCTCGAACAGCATCTGCCACTCGGCGGGGAGCGTTTCGGTGTCCACCGCGAAGCCGTGGTTCTGGCTGGTGATGTAGCAGCGCTGGGTGCCGGTGAGCTTCACGGGCTGGTTGTGACTGCGGTGGCCGTACTTGAGCTTGAAGGTGTCGCCGCCCGCCGCCAGGCCCATGAGCTGGCTGCCCAGGCAGATGCCGAAAATGGGCTTGTCCTGGGCCAGGGCCTTTTGCAGGTGGTGGATGGTGGCGGTGCACATTTTGGGGTCGCCGGGGCCGTTGCTCAGGAACAGGCCGTCGTAGTCGAGGGTCGTGAAATCGTAGTCCCAGGGCACGCGAATCAGCTCCACGTCGCGGGTCAGGAAGCAGCGGATGATGTTGGTTTTGGTGCCGCAGTCCACGAGCACGATTTTGTGCTGGCCGTGGCCGAAGTGCTGCACGCCGGGCTGGCTCACCTGGGCCACCAGGTTGTCGAGGTTGGGGTCGTGGAAGGGCACGTCGGTGTCGGCCACGATTTTGCCCAGCATGGCCCCTTTCTCGCGCAGCTTCTTGGTGAGCATCCGGGTATCGACGCCGCAGATGCCGGGGATGTTGTACTCCTTGAGCCAGTCGCCGAGGCTTTTGGCGGCGTTCCAGTGGCTGTGCTCCTCGGAGTAATAATTGACGACCAAACCGGCAATGTGGATTTTGTCGGACTCGAAAATCTTCGAAATCGACTCGTACAGGTCTTCGCCGGGCACGCCGTAGTTGCCCACCATGGGGGTGGTGAGCACCAGAATCTGGCCGGCAAAGGACGGGTCGGTGAGGTTTTCGGGGTAGCCGGTCATGGCCGTGCTGAACACGACCTCGCCGGCGGCGGAGGTGAGGGCCCCGAAGGATTCGCCTTGGATTTCGGTGCCGTCTTCTAGGGTTAGGGTTACTTGGGTCATGGTGCGGACGTTGCGCCTCACCCCCCGGCCCCCTCTCCGAAAAGGAGAGGGGGTGCGTTCTTTCGGGGTGGGGTGGGTTATAGGTTGGCTTTGATGGTGGCTAGGACGCGGCGGGGGAGGTTGAGGGCTTGCTCGTTGGAGAAGCGGAGGATGCGGTAGCCTAGTTCGATGAGGTAGGCAGTGCGGCCGTTATCGTAGTCGGCTTGGTCGGGTTCTAGGTGGCCGGCTCCGTCTAGTTCTATAATTAGGAAGTGTTAACAGTAGGAGTTATGTTTGAGCATGGACTATTTACTGACGGACGCGCAGTGGGCGCGGATTGCGCCGCTGTTGCCGGGCCGCG
>NZ_JABSNP010000018.1 GCF_013294115.1 Hymenobacter caeli
TTGCTTCACGGGGCGGAACGAGTTTGGCTGTGTAGGAACTCCAAAGGTCGGGCCGCCCCGTTTTTATGCCTCAAATTTTAGTAGGGTAGAGTAGAGATATAGGATATTTCTGCGCAACGGATTATTCATTGCATAATGGCCGGCGCTGGCACGATTCAGGGCCGCCGGCTGAGTGCCCTCGTTAGCCGGGGATTTCAATCAATTGGCCGAAAAGTGCAACCAGCATTCCAGGGACCCGCTAGTTTTGAATTATTCAATCAAAAAGTTAAGCCCTCCCATGAAACACCTTATTCCCCACGGCTGCTTTATGTTACTAACCGCCCTTGCACTGGCCGGCCCCGCCCTAGGTCAATCCAAAGCCCTCCGCACCAACGCCTTGGCCCTCAACGAGCCCCGGGGCAGCGCTGGCCCGGCGGCCCCGGCTTCCGCGGCCCCGGTGGCCGCTACCAAGGAGCTAACCGGCCGGGTCGAAACCGCGCACGGGGCCCTGCCCGGGGCCGTGGTGCGCCTGGCGTCGTCCGGCCAATCGTGCGTGACCGATGCGCAGGGCAACTTCCACTTCGCGGTGCCCGCCAACGCGGGGCCCCTGGGGGCCGTGGCCACCTACGCCGGCTTTGCCGACGTGAGCACGACCCTGGCCCCCGGCGGGGCCCCGGCCGTGGTGCAGCTGCTCACGCCCATTGCCATCAAGATGGGCCGCAAGCAGCAGCTCAAAACCTACCTCAAAACGGCCCGCCGCGAGGTGCGGCACGACCTGCGCCAAATCAAGTAGCGCGGGGCCCGGGCCGCCCCCAGGCACCGGGGCCCTGGTTTTCGTTGCGGCCGCGCGGGGCCCGGGCCGGCTGGCGCGGGCCCCGCGCTTTTCAGCCGTTGCCTAGCCGCCGCCCTGCTTGCTGGCCCCGCCCTTGGTGTCGTCGTTGTTCACCTGCTTGCGCTGGCGGCCCTGCTGCTCCTGGCCGAAGCGGTAGCTGAAACTCAGGCGGAAGGAGCGCTGGTAGGCCCGGAATTCGCTGTGCTCGTTGAAGTACGCCGTGGTGGTGGTGGAGCGGTAAGGCCAGTAGGCGTTAAAGGGGCTGCCCAAGTTGAGCACCAGGTCGGCTTTTTCCTTGAACAGCGTTTTTTTCGCCCCTAGCTGGTAGTACAGGTTGGCCGCGCCCCGGCCCTGGATTTCGGGGGTGGGCAGCGAGGCGTACACGAACGACTGCAACGTGACGCCTTTGTCGAGCTTGTACGAGGTGTTCACGTTCAGGCCCGCCGTGAAGCCCTGGCGCTCGGCGTTTAGGGCCGGGCTGCGGCGCACGATGTACTGCACGTCGGGGCCGGCGCTGAGGTCCCACTTGGGCAGGGGCTTGGCCGCGAAATACACGTTGAACTGGTAGAACGTGTTGGCGGCCACGTTGGCGAAGGTTTGGGCCGTCACGCTGGGGTCGGTGGGCACGTCGGGCGGCAGCGGGGCGGCGGGGTTCACCGTCGAAAAGCGCACCTGCTCAATGGCGTTGCCGGTGTGGCGCACCGACAGCGAGGCGTTGACCGTGGTGGTTTTGAAGGTGGTGTTGTAACTCAGCTCGTAGGAATCGGTCAGCTCGGGGGCCAGGTTCGGGTTGCCGTAGGAAATATTTTTGGCGTCGGAGCGGTCCACGTAGGGGTTGAGGTAGTCGATGAACGGCCGGGTGATGCGCCGGCTGTAGGCCAGGCGCAGGCTGGTGGCGTCGCTGAAGGCGTAGCGGGCGTTGCCGTTGGGCAGCAGCGACAGGTAGCTGCGGTCGAAGCCCGTGCCGCTGGTCCGGAAGTCAGCGTTCAGCGCGGTGCGCTCCAGGCGGCTGCCCAGGCTGCTGGTCAGCTTCTTGCCCACGCCGAATGAGTAGGTGGCGTAGGCGGCCTGCACGTTCTGGGCGTAGCTGAAGTCGGTGGCGCGGCGCGGCGCCCGGGCAAAGTCGGCGGCCCGCGCGGGGTAGAGCGTGTCCACGGCGGCCACCGAGCCGGTGCGCCGGAAAATAGCTTTCAGGCCCAGCTCCAGGGTTTTCTTGTCGCCGAAGGGCTGGGTAAAATCCGTTTGAAACGTGTACTCGTGGCCCGGCGTGCGGCCCCGGCTGTGCTCGCGGTAGTCGGCCCGCGTTTGCTCCAGCGCCACCGGCGAATTGTTGAATTGGTCGAAGTCGTAGCCGGCCGTGCCGTTGTTGAGGGCGTACTGGGCCAGCGTGCTCCACTCGCGGCGGGCCTGCGCGAAGGTGCGGGTGTAGGTGCCGGTGGCTTCCACGTTCAGCCCGCCAAACACGGTGGTGGTGGCGCGGGTATAGAGCGGATTTGGTACGGGAAACGACGCAATGTCTTGGCTGAACTGGCTTTGCGTGCTGTTGCCGTTGTAGCCATTCACGGAGGTGGCCAGCGAGAGGCTGTGGTGCTCGGCGGGGTCGAAATCGAGGCCCAGGGTGCCGTAGTACCAGCGGCCGTTGTTGCGGCTGCTGCCCATCTGGCGCAGCGTGTCGGTGCCCAGGCTCGAAAACCCGACCCGTTCGAGGCTCGACTCGCCGCGGTTATTCCACGTGCCCGTGTTGGCCGAGGAAGTAAAGCCCACCTTGCCTTTTTTAAAGTTCAGGGCCGTGTTCAGGGCCGTGTTGCGGTTGCCGCCGCTGGCCCCCACCCGGCCGTTGAGGCCCTGGTCCACGCCCTTCTTCAGCACGATGTTGATGATGCCGGCCGTGCCTTCGCCGTCGTACTTGGCCGGCGGGGTCGTGATAATCTCCACGCTCTTAATCTGGTCGGCGGGAATGCTTTTGAGCGCCTCGGCCAGGTTGCGGGCCAGCGAGGGCGAGGGCTTGTTGTTGACCAAGACCTTAAAATTGCCCGAGCCACGCATTTTCACGTTGCCGTCGCCGTCCACGGCCAGCAGCGGGGCCTTACTCAGCACGTCGGCCGCCGTGCCGCCGGCGTTGCTCACGTCCTGGTCGGCGTTATATACGAGGCGGTCGGCACGCACTTCCACCACCGGCTTCGAGCCGATGACCACGGCTTCGCCCAGCAGCTGGGCCGCCGCCGGCAGCCGAAGGGGCCCCACGGCGGTGGCCCCGGCCGTCACCGTCACGGCCCGGGTGCGGGTGGCGTAGCCCACAAAGCTCACTTGCAGCCGAAAGGCCCCGGCGGCCAGCTTGGTCAAGGCGAAACGGCCCTGGTCGTCGGCCGCCACGCCGGTGATGGGTTTGTCGGCCGGGGCGGCGGGCAGCAACACCACCGTGGCGTAGGCCACCGGCTGGCGGCTGGCCGAGTCGAGCACCGTGCCCGTGAGCGAGCCCGTGGCGGCCGGCGCGGGGGCCTGGGCGGCGGCGGGCGCGGCGGCCCGCAGGCACAGCAGGGCCAGCAGCCCGCCTGCCCGGCAGAAGGTAGAAAGCAGCATATACAAACGGTTGGAAAGGAAAGGCTCGCGGGAGAGATGCCGGCGGCCACCGGCAGGTTGCGTGGCCTCGGATTAAGTTTTGGTGGCCCCGCCCCGGCTACCGGCGCGGGGGCCCAAACGTTACACGGAGCCCGCACTTTGGCACCAGCCCCCGGCGAAGGGCGCTCTATTTCTGGAGCACCTCGTAGCCCATGCCCATGCTGAAAGAAGTGTCGCCGGTAATCCGGAAGCCCAGCACGGCCTGGCGCTCGCCCAGGTTGCGCACGAGCGCCGCGGAGCCCGCGCCGAAGGCCAGCTCCACGCGCTGGCCCTGGTCGAGGCGGCCCCGCTCCTGCACCGTGCCGTCGGCCCGGCGCTCGGCCACGCTCACCGGCACGGGCCCCACGTTGTGGGCCGCCACCCGGAAGGCCCCGCGCTGCCGGCCGCCCAGCACGAACTGCTTGCCCGCGTCGATGAACGTGGTGGAGGTGATGCCGCCGCAGACCGCGAGCAACGCGGAGCCGGCCAGCAAGGCGGCCAGAAATAAGGTGCGCATGGCGGTTGGAGGGGATTGACGGGGGTGAAACGATGGCCCAAAGGTCCCCATCCGCCCCGCGGCCGGCGCTCCAAGCCATCGTTTGGCCCGTCCCAACTTATGCTTTGGGCCGCATTACCTCGCTGGGGGCCTGGCCCAGCAGCTTTTTGAACACGCGGTTAAACGTTGATTTTGAGTTGAAGCCGCTCTCCAGCGCTACGCCCACCAGCGAATAGTGCCCAAAGCGCGGGTCGGCCAGCTTGCGGCGGGCCTCGGCTACCCGGTACGTATTCACGAAGTCGTTGAAGTTCTGCCCGCAGCCCGCGTTGATGACCTTGGAGAGCAGCGCCGGGTGGGTGCGCAGGCGGTGGGCCAGCTCGGCCAGGGTCAATTCGGGCTCCAGCCAGGGCTGCTCGCGGGCCATCAGGGCCAGCAGCTTGTCGCGCCAGGGGCGCAGCTCGGGGGCCAGCTCCACGGGCGGGTGGGCCGCGCGGACGGCCGCCTCCACTCCGCGTTCCGACAGCGGGTTGGTGGCCAGCGCGACTTCTACTGCCGCTTCCAGCGCTTGTTCCGCCGCCGTGGGCCGCAGCAGGTCCTGGGTGGTGGCGTCGGGCGGGGCGGGCGTGGCCCCGAAGCGCAGCGGGCTGGTGGCCGCCGCGTAATTGGCCTGGATGCCCACCACGATGAGGCCAAACATCAGCACCCCGAGCAGGGCGTAAAAATACCAGGCCGCGTCGTAGCTAAAACTAAACACTTCATTCAGAGCCGTGTATAGCAGGCTGAGGCCCAGGGCCAGCAGCTGGAGCACCAGCAGCTGCCGCAACCCGGCAAAGCGCAGGCGCTCGGGGTCGGAGAAATTGTCGTCGAGGTAGCGGCGGTAGCGGCGGTAGTCCACCAGCACCCGCCAGCCGTAGGCGGGCAGCAGCACGTACACCAAACAGGCCACCGGCTTGTCCAGGGCCTCCAGCCACCCCGCGGCGGGGCCCTTGGTGCCAAAGTGCGCGGACAGCGGCTGCCCGCGCAGGCCGTGCCACCAAAGCAGGTCGTAGGCCGCCGCTGCCGCGAACAAGCCGATTTCGAGCAGCCCCGGCCCAAAATGCCACCAGGCCCGGGGAAACAGCTGAAACTCCTGGTTGGTGAGGCTGCGGAAGTACAGGTAATAGCCCGGCCCCAGCAGCAGGTTCAGCTGCCACGGCACGTAGAACATGGCCGTCGAGTAGCCGTCGTGGCTGTCGTACCAGCCGGCGTAGCCCAGCATCCACTGCGCGATGCCCAGCGTGGGCACCGCGACGAGCAGGGCCAGCAGGGCGTCGGCCGGGGCCCCGCGCCGCAGGGCCCGCCCCAGCAGCCACAGCGCCGCCGCGGCCCCCGGCACCACGAAGGGCAATAGCAACGCGCTGCGGGCACCGAACTGGAACAACATGCCGTGAAAATACGCCGCGGGCCCCACCGGGGCCCGGCTGGCAATTTGGGTTAGCTTTGGGTTGTTCCTAAATTATACAGCGCTTGCCCGCCCCGGCCGCCATGCACCTCCTCCGCCACGTCGACCTCGCCCGCATTTTCTTTGTCGACATCGAAACCGTGCCCGGCCACGCCAGCCACGCCGAACTGCCCGGGCCCCACCACGCGCTGTGGGAGCAGTTCTGCACGCAGCGCCACGCCAAAGAGCTGGCCGAGGGCCAAACCCACGCCGAGCTGTTCGCCCGCGGCGGCCTCTACGCCGAGTTCGGCAAGGTGGTCTGCATCTCGGTGGGCTTCTTCCGGCCCTTGAAAGACGACACCCTGGAGTTCCGCACCAAGTCGTTTGCCGGCCACGACGAGCCCGCGGTGCTGCGCGGCTTCGGCCAGTTTTTGCAGCGCTACGCCCCCTACGGCCCCGCCCGCTACGCCAAGCTCGAAACCGCGGGCCCCGACGGCTACTTCCTCTGCGCCCACAACGGCCGCGAGTTCGACTACGGCTACCTGGGCCGGCGCCTGCTCATCGGCGGGCTGGGCCTGCCGCCCATGCTCGACGTGGCCGGCCACCGGCCCTGGGACCTGCCCCACCTGCTGGACACGATGGATTTCTGGAAATTCGGCGACAGCAAGGGCCACATCACGCTGCCGCTGCTGGCGGGCGTGTTCGGCATCCCCTCGCCCAAAACCGACCTCGACGGCGCGCGGGTCGGGCACACCTACTGGGTCGAAAAGGACCTGGCCCGCATCGTGGCCTACTGCGAGCAGGACGTGGTGGCCACGGCCCGCGTGTACCTGCACTACGCCGGGCAGCAGGCCCTGTGGCCGGCCGTGCAGCTCACCCACACGCCGTGGCCCGGCGCGGCCCCCGGCCCGGCGGTACTGCGCATAGCGTAGCCCACGGCTCCGGCCCGTTTATACTATCCAAAGATGCAGGGCAGCCCCACGGCTGCCCTTTTTCGTGCCCTTTCCCCAGGCCCCCCATTGTGGGGTTCAAATACCCGACTAAGGTTAATACTATTTGCATATTTATTATTTTTTATAGCAACTTCATTTTCATTTATAATTTCTCAATTATTTTTATCAGATTAGTGCAAATAAAATTTATTATTTTCTTCAAAAAACGAGAAATAAGACTATGATTTAATTTTTAGTCCTATATTTGTCCAGGCCAAAACAACAACCCCGGGGGTTGTACACAAATTATAAGCTTTTGTTTTTTATTAGAATAGTTATAAATTATTTTTACCCTTACGCCTGGTTTCATTAGCTCAACCTATTCTATCTGGCCCCACCCTCTACTCGTCCTTTTATGCACTTACGCTTTCTATCGCTGCTGGTGGGGCTGGCGGCAGCCCTGCCGGGCCGGGCCGCGCTGGCCCAAGTAGTGGCCCCTGGCCAGGGCGGCGAAGTCAACCCGGTCCGCGTCACGGCCACCACCATGGAGCTGAGCTTCGGCACCATGGGCCAGGGCCAGGGCCGGGTAATCGCGGTGGCCCTGTCCAACAACGGCATGCCCGAGCCGCTGGCCGCCGTCGACAACCAGTTTTATAAAGCCGCCACCGTTTTCGGCCAGGGCGACCCGCTCGGCAAAGGCTACGTTATCTACGCCGGCCCGGGCCACTCGGTCACCATCACGGGGTTGCAGCCCGACACTTATTATTATTTTACCGACGCCGAATACAACGCCGACGGCACGAGCATCATTTACAACACCCGCGGCAGCAGCATGTCGACGCGCACCCGCAGCGCCCCGGTAGCCCCCGCCCCACTGCCCGTCGAGTTGACGGCCTTCACCGGCACCGTGGACGCCCGCGGCACGGCCTTGCTGCGCTGGACCACGGCCTCGGAGCGCAACACCGCCTTTTTTGCCGTCGAACGCTCGGCCGACGGCGCGGCCTTTGCGGAGGCGGGCCGGGTGGCCGCGGCCGGCGCCAGCAGCCAGCCGCTGGCCTACCAGTGGCCCGACCCCCAGCGCCTGACTGGTCCCACGTACTACCGCCTGCGCCAGGCCGACCGCGACGGGGCCGTGCACTACAGCGGCGTGGTGACGCTGTCGCCCCCGGCCCCCGTGGCCCGGCAGGTGGACGTGTACCCCAACCCCAGCGCCGGCCGGGCCGTGCAGCTCCACTTGCAGGGCTACGGCGGCGAAAGCCTCACCCTGCGCCTGGCCGATGCCCTGGGCCGCCCCGTGCTGGCGCAAGCCCTCGCCCCGGCCAACGCCCAGTACCTCGCCCCCCTGGCGTTGCCGCAGGGCCTGCCCGCCGGCACCTACTTCCTCACCTTGGCCAGTACCAGCGGCCCCATTCGCAAGCGTATCGTCGTGTCTGATTAAAGTGACTCACTACTATAATATTATTTGTCAATTAGTTAGGTTTTCATTAGTTATATTATCAACATATTAACATTATCCCATTACCAGGTTGCTATGGCGGGCCCCGCCGATATTTTATCCCCGTTCACCCATTCCTATTCGGTTTACTTAGTGTCTTATCCTGCGCCGTTCGCTTCCGCTATCTAGAACGGTTATTCTTTATGCTAGCAAAGGCCCCTCCCACCAGGAGGGGCCTTTTTATGCATAGGCCAAACCGTCAAACGGTTGGCCTTGCTTTTTCTAACAAGCCTCGGGCTCAATAACCGGTGGTTCGAGTCGAGTATAGTATTCGCCGCCGGCCAGAAGCAGTGAATAGAAGACAGGCAACATTTTTTTGCATTAAACAATTTCCCCCGGGGTTCATCGTATATTTGATTGTGTCTTTCCACACATTTATTATTGAACCCATGCAAAAACATCTAAACGCTCACCGATTTTCATCTTTAGCAGAGTATATACTACCAGGCAGCAAAAGCAGCCTGCTGGTTAGCTTGCTGCTGCTGTTCGTTGGCTTTGCCAACCAAGCTCGAGCCACTGGATTCTACAAAGAATTTATCGTCATTAATGGCGCGTATTATTACGCAAACAGTAATGTTGGGGGCGTTCAAGCATTTCAGAACAGAGATTTAGGGTCTTTTGACCGTAATTCTGGCAGCTTACAGCTAGGAGGTGAAGCAAATACATTTAGCGATAATGGCGATGATGTGCAACCTCCCCAGATGTACTACCGGGTTTACGCCCAAGGTTCTCCTGGTGGCTCCTTTGTTCCGCTGAATTTGAGCTTTGTGCGTTCGGGCGATGACGGAAAGTCCACGAATAAAACATGGGCTAATACTTCTACTTTACCCAACCTATTGGCTGCCACTAGCACTAACGGTACCGGCAATTATGTTATAGAAATCTATTTTCAAGGTCGCGCAGTTTATAATAACTCTGGCGGCAGCGGAAGCTTTGATTTTTATGATAATAATAACGGTCCCAACTACACAGCTACGTTTAGGGTAACAAACAGTATAGCGCAGTGGACGGGCACCAGTGACAATAACTGGTTCAACCCTTCTAACTGGAGTACTAACAAAGTTCCTGACCCAACCATTGATGCTAACATTCCTTATAATGGTAGTGGCCAATCTAGTTATCCAACCATTAGTGGCGGCGTGGCGCAGGTACGCACACTGACCTTGGCAGGCAACAACGGAGCTGTAGGAGCCCGTAACTTTCTAAAAGGTGGCGAACTACAGATATTCGGCAATTTTCAGGATCCCAACGGTGGCTTTGGGCAAACGGGGGGGGTATTCACTCTAGCCGGTACAACAGCACAAACATTTGACGGATCAACTTTTTTCGATTTTCGAATTCAAGGAGGTGGTACCAAGACACTCTCTAACCGCATGGACATTCTCAATAGTTTGCAATTCATAAGCGGCCAAGTTGTTACCCGTTCCGATAACGCTACTACTTACAACATTGATCTGGGTGTTAATGCGCAAATTATAGGGGAATCAGAAAGTAACTATGTTCTCGGTATTTTGCGCAGTCGTGGCCGAATAGTTACTCAGAATCAGCCCAGCTCTTTCGGCAATATTGGGGTAGAATTGACGGCAATGGATGGTTCGCCTGGAACTACACAGGTTACGCGAATTACTAGCTATACCTACACTGGAGTAGGAACGAGTAAAAGCATTCGGCGTGGTTTCATCTTTCAACCTGACAATCCGGATAATTTAAACTTCAATCTCGTTTTTCACTATCTAGACGCAGAATTAAACGGAATTTTCGAGGGTGACTTACGTCTTTTTCGTTCACTGAGCGGCGGCATTCCTTTCCAACCCCTAGGCGTATCGAGCGCTGATCCCAGCGCCAATACGCTGACTCGTAACAGTATTTCGGGTACTCTCGCAGCTACTTTCACCCTCGGTGACCAGACCAACCCCCTGCCCGTGACGCTGACCAGCTTCACGGCCGTAGCTCAGGGTGCGGATGCCGTGCTGACCTGGGCCACCGCCCAGGAGCTGAACAGCAAAGGCTTTGAGGCGCAGGTGTCGGGCGATGGGACGACGTTCCGCACGCTGGGCTTCGTGGCTTCGGTGACGCCCAACAGCAGCGAGGCCCGCACCTACCAGTACCGCGACGCGGAAGCTGGCAAGCAGGGCACCCGCTACTACCGCCTGCGCCAGCTCGACGTGGACGGCAAGGAGAGCTTCTTCGGGCCGCGGGCCGTGGCGTTTGGCGCGTCGGCGCTGGCCGCGGTGCAGGGCTTTCCCAACCCGTTCGGCTCGGAAATCAACCTGGCCCTGCAAACCGCCGCGGCCGGCCCGGCGGCGGTGAGCGTGTTCGACGGCGTGGGCCGCCTGGTGCGCACGTGGCAGCCCACGCTGGCCGCCGGGGCCTCCAGCCTGCGCCTGGGCGACTTGCAGGACCTGCCCCACGGCCTGTACGTGGTGCAGGTGCGCTACAGCGACGGCCAGGCCCAGCGCCTCAAACTAGTGAAGGAGTAACCGCTCCGCTCACAAAAAAAGCCCTGCGCCGTGCGCAGGGCTTTTTTTGTGGGGTTATGGCCGGGCTTTTGGCCCGCTGGGGCAGCGTAGCTAACTTCCCGGGCCGGGTTGGCAACAATTTGCCGCCCTTTGCGCGAAACGTGCTTATTTTTCGCTTCCCATCCGGCATTTTTGGTCTTTCATGCTCGTCCGATTTATGTTTTGCCGCGGCCGGCTGGCTAGCTTGGTGGCGTTGCTGCTGCTGGCCCAGCCGGTGGCGGCCCAGCAGTACCAGCCGCCGGGGGCCCGCTTCGTGCGCGACAGCCTGACGGCCTACGTGCGGCGGGGCCTGCGCCTGTGGAACATTCCGGGCCTGGCCGTGGTGGTGGTGAAGAACGGGCAGGTGGTGGCCAGCCAGGGCTTTGGGGTGCGGGCCGTGGACCAGCCCGAGCCCGTGGACGCCAACACCCTGTTCATGATTGCTTCGAACACGAAGCTGTTCACGGGCACGGCCCTGGCCCAGCTAGAGGAAGAAAGGCGGCTGAACCTGAACGACCCGGTGCGCAAGTACCTGCCCAGCTACCGCCTCTACGACTCGGTGAGCACGCGCCTGGTGAGCGTGCGCGACCTGCTGGGCCACCACCTGGGCACCCGCACGTTCCAGGGCGACTTTACGTTTTGGAACTCCGACCTGAGCCGGGCCGAGGTGGTGGCCAAGATGCGCACGCTCAAGCCCGTCAACCCGTTTCGCCAAACCTACGGCTACTGCAACTCGAGCTTCCTGGCGGCCGGCGAAATCATTCCGGCGGTGCTGGGCGGCAAAAAGTGGGAGGACTGGGTGCAGCAGCGCCTGCTCACGCCCCTGGGCATGGCCAACACCTACCCACTCACGGCCGGCTACGCCCAGCGGCCCAACATTGCCCGGCCCTACTCCAACGCCTACGGGCCCCTCACGCCCCTGCCCTTCGACGCCCTCGACAACCTGGCCCCGGCCGCGGGCCTTGTCTCGTGCGCCAACGACCTAGCGCACTGGCTGCGGTTCCAGCTCGACAGCGGCCGCTACAACGGGCAACGGGTGCTGCCCTGGGCCACGCTGCAACGCACCCGCCAGCCCAACACGGCCATCTCCGACGCGAAATCGTCCGTCCTGCCCAGCCACTTTTCGGTGTACGGCCTGGGCATTTACACCGGCGACTACAACGGCCGGCAAATCTTCTGGCACACCGGCGGGGCCTACGGCTTCGTCACCAACGTGTGCTTCGTGCCCGAAGAAGGCCTGGGGCTGGCCGTGCTCACCAACCAGGACAACCAGAGTTTTTTTGAGGCCCTGCGCTACCAGCTGCTCGACGCCTACCTGGGCGTGCCCTACGTGGACCGCAGCCGGCAGCTGTACAACCTGGCCCGGGCCGGCCGCGAAGAAACCCGCCACGGCCTGGCCGACATGGCCGCCCGCGTGCAACACAAAGACCGCCCCGCCCACCGCCTGAGTACCTACGCCGGCACGTACCGCAACCCGGTGTACGGCACCGTCACGGTGGAGGTGCAGGGCAAGCAGCTGCTGGTGCATTTCTCCCACCACCCCAACCTGCTGGCTACCCTCGACTACATGGACGACGACCAGTTCCGCACCACGTACTCCAACCCGGCCTACGGCATCCTGCCGGCCGCGTTCGGGGCCCAGGCGGGGGGCGTGCGCACCCTGGAGCTGCGCGTGAACCCCTTTCTGGAGCCGGAACCCTATTTGTTCACTAAAGAATAGCGCGGCGCAGCGCACACCAAAACGGCCGGCCCTCCGCGTGGAGAGCCGGCCGTTGGCCTAGGGGCTGGCTTAGGTTGTCAAGCAAAAATAAACGCGCGTTGACTTCTTTGTAATTTCCTGCCTGCCAGAACGAAAGCTAATAGCTAGCAGCCAATAGCTAACGGCTCATTACTTAGTTTAGCGAGGCCACGTCGATGACGAAGCGGTACTTCACGTCGCCCTTCAGCATGCGCTCGTAGGCTTCGTTGATGTGCTGGATGTCAATCATCTCGATGTCGGACATGATGTTGTGCTCGGCGCAGAAGTCCAGCATTTCCTGGGTTTCGGCGATGCCGCCGATGAGCGAGCCGGCGATGCGGCGGCGCTTGGCAATCAGGTTGAAGGCGTGGATGTGCGGGGCCTCGGAGGGCACGCCCAGCAGAATCATGGTGCCGTCGCGGCGCAGCAGGTTCACGTAGGTGGCGAGGTCGAGCTGGGCCGACACGGTGTTGATGATGAAGTCGAAGTAGTTGCCCACCGCTTTCAGCTGCGCTTCGTCTTTGGTAACCACGAACTTGTGGGCCCCCAGGGCTTTGGCATCGGCCTCTTTGCCGGCCGAGGTGCTGAGCACCGTGACCTCCGCGCCCAGGGCGGCGGCGAACTTGACGGCCATGTGGCCCAGGCCGCCCAGGCCCATCACGGCCACGCGGTGGCCCGCACCCACTTTCCACTGGCGCAGGGGCGAGTAGGTGGTGATGCCGGCGCACAGCAGCGGGGCCACGCGGGCCAGGTCGAGCTTGTCGCTCACCTTCAGGGTGTATTTTTCGTCCACCACAATCTGCTGCGAGTAGCCGCCGTAGGTGGGGGCCCCGGTGCCGATTTCGCGGGCGTTGTAGGTGCCCACCATGCCGGTGGTTTCGCAGTACTGCTCCAGGCCGTCCTGGCAGCTGGGGCAGGTGCGGCACGAGTCGACCATGCAGCCCACGCCGGCGATGTCGCCCACTTTAAAATTCTTCACGTGGTCGCCCACGGCCGACACGCGGCCCACGATTTCGTGGCCCGGCACCATCGGGAAGATGGAGCCGCCCCACTCGTCGCGGATTTGGTGCAGGTCGGAGTGGCACACGCCACAAAACAGGATGTCAATCTGGACGTCGTGGGCCCCGGGGGCGCGGCGCTCCAGCGAAAAGGGTTCGAGGGGGATGTTGGCGGCGGGGGCCGCGTAAGCCTTGGTGGTACTCATCAAGTGTGGTTTTGGAGAAATAATTGGTTTTGCACAACCAAATGTAGCTGTGTACTGCCTGCCCTAACCGGCCGGCGCGGCCAAAAGTTGCGGGTGGGCTAGCGCGTCGGCCACCAAGCGCCGCATCCGGGCCAGCGACTGGTGCGCGAACCGGCGCTGTAAGGTCCGGCCAAATACCTTAAAGCCAACCCAGTAGAACGGGTTGCGGATGTGCCCGGACTGCGACACGGCGTGGATGCGAAATTGCACGGCCCCGGTCGCCAGGTTTTTGTGGACGCTGAAATTAATCTGGCCGCGCTCGAAGTGGCCTTCGAGGGTGCGGTAGCCGTAGCCCCAGACCCGCTCGGGGCCATCGGGGCCGGGCTGGCTTTCGGCATCTACCACGTCGGCCACCTGCACCCCAAAGTAGAAATTGAACACCAAAAAATGCGCCCGCAGCACCATGATGCGCTTTTCCAGCGGTTGGCTGGGGTCGAAGTAGCCCGTGATGAGGTCGGGCGGCGGGAAGGCGTAGCGCCGCAGCACGTCCTGGGCGGCGGCAAACGCGCCGGCCGGCGCGGGGGGCCCGGGGGCCTCGGCGGGCAGGTCGGTGGCGTAGTCGTCGAGCCGCCAGCCGGTGGCCGGCGTGTACGCTTGCCGGGGCTCGTAGTCGTAGTTGACCCGGGCGTTGGCGTAGGTTTCAAGGCGGGCGCGTTGCTGCTCCCAGGCCGGGGCAGCGGCGGGGCTAATCGACATGAGAGACCTGCTGCTGGGTGGTGCCGTCTTCGGCGCGGCGGGTGGTTTCGACCGTGACCGGGCCCAGGGCCTGGCCGCCGCTGGCCTCGGCCACACGCTGGCAAAACTCCACCCAGGTGGCTTCCTGCATCAGCTTGCCGCCGCCAATGGTATCGTAGGCAAAGGCCACGAGCCCGTCGCGCGAGCGGGCCAGCGAATGAATCTCGAACCGCAGCGCGTCGGGCCGCGCGTCGAGGGCGTGGGTTTCGAAGCGGATGCGCCCGGCCTCGGGGTGACCCTCGAGCGTTACCAGTTCAAAAAACGTGGCCCCCACGTCGGTCACGCGCACGCTGCCGTTCCAGGGCCCCAGGATTTTGATGTGGAACTCGTCGCCGACGCGCAGGGCCCCGGCTTCGCCGCGCGTCTGCTCAAAATCGGCCAGCAGCCCGGGCGAAAACCGGGGCACGTCGGCTTGTACGGCGGCCATAAGCTGCGGGGGCGTCAGGCGGGGCCGCGCCACGTCGAGGTAGTAGCGGCGCTCCAGCTCGGGGCCGGTGCCCTGGGCGGCGGGTTGTTCGGGGTGGGCCACTTCCTTTATAGTTATGGGTTAGGAGTTATGAGTTATGAATTTTAAAAACCGCTTCTTTAAAAACCACTCCTACGTATACGCCAAGCAGCCCGCCAGGGTAGCGCTTCGTGCCTCGCAACTTCCAAACCCATAACTTCTAACTCATAATTAAAAGCAGTGGCCTACTACCGCCCCCCCGGCCCGCCGCCCGACCCCGCCCTGGTGCGCCGCCTCACCCAGCAGCAAGAGGAGATGCGCCAGCGCGTGCGGGCCGAGCCCCTGGCCCGCGAGCCGCGCCTGATTGGCGGCTGCGACTCGTCGTTCCCCACGCCCGAAACCATTCTGTCGGTGTTCGTGGTGCTGAAATTCCCGTCGCTGGAGCTGGTGGAGAAAGTGTACAGCTACGGGCCCGTAACCATGCCCTACGTGCCGGGCTTCCTCTCCTTCCGCGAGGCCGACAACGTGGTGCAGGCCTTCGCCAAGCTGGCGAACAAGCCCGACGTGGTGATGGTGGACGGCCACGGCATTGCCCACCCGCGCCGCATGGGCATCGGGGCCCACCTGGGCGTGCTGCTCGACGTGCCCACCTTCGGCGTAGCCAAGCAGCGGCTGACCGGCACGTTCACCGAGCCGGGGCCCGAAAAAGGCAGCATCGCGCCGCTCACCGACGCCAAAACCGGCGAGCTGATTGGCGAGGTCGTTCGCAGCAAAGACAAGGTGCTGCCGCTGTTCGTGAGCCCCGGCCACCGCTGCGACCAGGCCACCGCCACGCGGCTGACGCTGGCCTGCCTGCGCGGCTACAAGCTGCCCGAGCCCACCCGCCTGGCCGACCACTGGGCCGAGGAATTCAAAAAAGAAGTGCGGTAGCGGGGCCCGAAGCAGTCGTGTTCCGCTCTGAACAGTAGGTTTACGAACGAAGGCCAATAATATATGCGATACCTATTGCCTCTGCTATTATTCACTGCTAGCGGGAATATTTCTCCTGCTCTACCTGCTCATCCAAACTGCCAGCTTCAAGCGTTTGCAACACCAATAGAGCCGGATTTTGACGATACCCGACTAGCTGTGCGGGACTTTACGCGTCAGGCCGGTGCCGCATATACCGTGCTTTACATCCGTAAAGCAGCTGGCAGCCCCGATAAGGCGAAGTGCATACTTTTGGTCCAACGGTCTGCCACGCACTTCGTACGCTATACTTATTACGCCCAGCAGGTTGACAGCACCCAATTAGAAAACACCCGATGGCAGCAGCCCCTAGCACGCATAGGAGAGGGACATTACATGGCACTTTGCGAAAGTATTTCTACGGAACCAGTCTACTGGATATTGCTCGTAAAGCAGGGCCCCAAGGTAAAGTTTAGCTTGGGTTTTTCTGACAATCCCATACAGGATTTTACGCCCTCGGACCAAGTACAACTCACGCCTGCTTTCAATTTAGTGCGACTTCTTTCTGAATAGGCACGCCTAATGACTAGTAGCGATTTGGCATATGGTGCTGAAACGAATATTTAAAAAGGCATTCAATTCCTTGGAATCGCAGTCTAAAAAGAATTCGGCAGCAAGAGCCTAAAAAATCGTTTCAAACGCGGCCCGCAGCGTCGCCAGGGATTCGCCGGCTTCGGCGGGCAGCTTCAGCAGCTGCGCCACGGCAGTGAAAACGGTGCTCCGCTCCTGCCCCAGCACGCCCGTGGCCAGGGCCCCCTGCTGCGACTTGGAGAGCTTCTGCCCCGTTGCGTCCATCAGCAAACTATGGTGGCAGAACCGGATGCGAGTGGCGTTGAAAGCCGCCGTTTCGGAGAGCTGGGCGGCCAGCCACAGCTGGGCGGCGGTGCTGGCTTGCAGGTCCAGACCGCGCACGATTAGGTTGGTACCGAGCCGCAAATCGTCCACCACCGAAGCCACCTGGTAGGCGGCCACGCCGTCTTTTTTGCGGATAATGAAGTCGGGCATTGCCTGGGCCAGGGGCACTTGCGTGGGGCCCTGGCCCGCATCGTGCCAGCCCACCAGCACCTGCGGCGGCACCCGGGCCCGCCACGCCGCGCCGGG
Source organism: Hymenobacter caeli (assembly GCF_013294115.1). Classification (GTDB taxonomy): domain Bacteria; phylum Bacteroidota; class Bacteroidia; order Cytophagales; family Hymenobacteraceae; genus Hymenobacter; species Hymenobacter caeli. Next base: position 16,521 of record NZ_JABSNP010000018.1, read on the forward strand.
CGCATCCAAAGCGGCGGCAGTCTCTTGCGAAGACCCGGCGCGGCTGCGGTGGCTGGCCTGCACCAGCCCGGGCCGCTGGGCCAGGCGGCGCAGCACGGCGTTGTATTCGGGCAGGTGCAGCAGCTGCGAGTGGTGGCGCAGGAAGTCGTCAGGGCCCCGGGGGCCCTGGTCGTAGTCGATGCCCAGCCAGTCGATTACCCAAAAAATATTGTCCAGGTACGGCCGCCGCAGGCGGGCCCGGTCGAGGTCGTCGATGCGCAGGTGCAGCGTGCCGCCGGCCCGCCGCGTGAGCAGCCAGGTGAGCACGAAATTCACCGCGTTGCCCAGGTGCAGGCAGCCGCTGGGCGTGGGGGCCAGGCGGGCTACCGTAGGTAGTTGATGCGTTTCGATTGATGCGAAGAATGGATTCACTGGACGTGAAGGCCACAGTATTTATTGCACGCTCAGGCGCTGCACGGGAAGCAGCGCGCTTCCAGCTGATGTTTGCTGCGTCGAATGCACCGTCAGGCGCAGCAAGTAGAGGCCGGAGGAGAGTCCAACAGTGGGTATATTAGCCTGAACCTCGCCCTGTACCACGGGCAGCGTTGTACTGCTCACCGCTTGACCTACAGCATCACAGAGCGTTGCGTCCAAGGTGTGTACGCTGGCCGGTAATTGGTTTACGGTAAAGTGCACGGCCTGCGCCCGGGCACCAGGGTTAGGGAACAGGCGAACCTGGGGGGCGGACAACTGTGCGCCGGGTTGGGCAGCTAGGACGACCGTGGTGTTGAGCAGTACGCTAATCGTACTGGTATTAATGTTGGTGGTGATAAGGTCGGGCTTTCCATCCTTGTTCATATCGCCCGCTGCCACATGATGAAAGCTAACGTCGGCGCTTACCAAGTAGGGCACGAGCGGAGCAAAAGTGCCGTCTTTGTGGTTAAGCAGCACCCCACCAACCGTGGTGGTGAAGCCATTGGCCGTAACAATATCCAAGTAGCCGTCGCCATTTAAATCGCTCAGCGTCCCGCTCAAAGGTTCGCCGCTGTCGCCCGCAGCATAGGCCACGACAGGGGCAAAAGTACCGCCACGCCGATTCAACAATACCCCGGCAGTGTGCGCGATGTGATTGAACGCTACGATGTCTAAAGCGCCATCGTTGTTCACGTCGCCTACCGCTGCATCAAAGGGATAACTGCCGCTGCCCGTGGAATACTGTGCGGCCGGCGCGAAGGTGCCATCTTGCCGATTGAGCAGCACCCCAACCGTGCTGGTTGTGTGGCTGGATATCACCAGGTCCGGGTACCCGTCGCCGTTCATGTCTCCTATCGCCAACCCCTGGCTATTGCTGGTACTGCCAATCGCGTAAACCACAGCCGGGGCAAAGGTGCCGTCTTTCTTGTTTAATGACACGTTGACCGTGTTGTTATAAACGTCGCCCATAACCAAGTCAGGATACCCGTCCTTGTTAACGTCGCTCACCGCCACCCCACCTAAACTGGCACCCATCGGGTGTACCACGATGGACGCGAAGGTGCCGTCTTGCCTGGCCAGTAACACCCCGGCACCGGCATCAACGGCCGTTACTATGTCCAAGTAACCGTCTTTGTTCAAGTCGCCCACAGCCACGGCCCCAGGGTAACTATTGCTACCCGTAAAATACGCCACGGCGGGGGCTAGGGTGCCGTCTTTCCTGTTGGTTAGCAGTTTGACCTGACTTTCTCCATCACTTACAACGACGTCCGGGTAGCCGTCCCCGTTCATGTCGGCTACTTCCATACCAGCAGGCTGGCCCCCCGCCCCCGCTGAATAGTTTGCCACCGGGGCAAAAGTCTGGGCGTGGGCCGCGCCGGCCGTACCTGTTAGTAGCGCCAGCCCCATTGCAAAACCGCCCAGGTGGAAGTGCGAATAGCGGGTAATTAGGTTTGCCATGAAAGAAGCAAAAAAATTAAAAACTAAACTTACCGCCGCCACGCGACTGTCTCGCAAACTGATTCTCAATCGACCACGATCCACGGTTCGCCAGCGCGGTGCGCTACCAGCTCGCCGAAGCTTTCCAGGGCCAGGCCGTACTGCTGGAAGATGGCCTGGGCGGCGGCTTCGCCGGCGGGCGCGACGCACACGAGCAGGCCGCCCGAGGTTTGCGGGTCGCAGAGCCACTGCTGCTGCTCGGCGGTGAGGGGGCCTATTTTGTGGCCGTAGCTAGCGTAGTTGCGGGCGGTGCCGCCGGGCACGGCTCCCTGTAGTCGGTAGGCTTCGGCGGCGGCCAGGCGAGGCACTTTGGCGAAGTCGAGCACGGCTTGCACGCCGCTGCCCTCGCACACTTCGGCCAGGTGGCCCAGCAGGCCGAAGCCCGTGACGTCGGTGAGGGCCTGCACCTGGGGCAGGGGGCTGAGGGCGGCCCCGATTTTGTTGAGCTGGCGCATCTGGGCGGGGGCCACGTCGGCGTCTTCGGGGCGCAGGAGGCCTTGCTTCTGAGCCGTCGTCAGCATGCCCACGCCCAGGGGCTTGGTGAGGTAGAGGCGGCAGCCGGGCTGGGCAGTGTCGTTGCGCTTGAGGTCTTTTTCGGCCACCAAGCCCGTCACAGCCAGCCCAAAAATCGGTTCCGGCGCATCAATGCTGTGGCCCCCGGCCAGCGGGATGCCCGCCTCGGCACAAATGGCCCGGGCCCCCTCGGTTACCCGCGCGGCCACTTCGGGCGCGAGCTTGCCGATGGGCCAGCCCAGCACGGCAATGGCCAGGATGGGCCGCCCGCCCATGGCGTACACGTCGGAAATGGCGTTGGCCGAGGCGATGCGCCCGAAGTCGTAGGCATCGTCGACGATGGGCATGAAGAAGTCGGTGGTGCTGATGACGCACTGGCCCTCCTGGCCCGGCAGGCGGAACACGGCGGCATCGTCGCGCGAGCCGTTGCCCACCAGCAGGTCGGGGTAGTTGGGCTGGGGCAGGCTGCTGTGCAGGATTTTATCGAGCACGGCGGGCGCAATTTTGCAGCCGCAGCCCGCCCCGTGGCTGTACTGGGTGAGGCGGATGGGCTCGGTTTCGGGTTGGGAGGAAGTCACGTTATTATTTTTTTATTTCCCTGTAAAACCGCTGGGTACCGCGCAGTGCCCAAAGGTGATTAAATACTAAACTGTCGTCACTCAGCTTCACAATTTTCGTCGCGTCTTTCTTGTTGAAAGGGTCAGTTAGGTACAACGTGTGCGTCACCCGGTTGATGCGGTAATTAAACCGGTTGACGGTATCGGCGCGGTTGTCAAACACAGCAGTGGAATCCTGAAAAACCAATGTGATGTAAGCCGAGCTTATTTTATTCGCATTTATCCACCGGCCCTGTATTATCAGCGGTTTTTGCTCGATAGGGGACGAGCAACTCACAACCAACAAGCCACTTAAATAAAGCCATGTCCGGTTCATTATCTGGCGATAGTATAAAGCGGGGTGGCCCGGCGACTTTTTGATGCTCACGGCTCTTAGACAGCAATATCTTTAGCCGCGGCCAGCACCAGCGCCGCATTCGCGGGCCCGTCGGTGTCGGCGGCGGACACGGGTATGGTTTGGCGGCCGGCGGGGACGCTGGCCATGGTGTGGGCGTAGGTTTTGTCGTAATACGTCAGCACGAGGTCCACCATGGTGGCCATGTCGTTGTCGGCGATGGCGGCCAGGGCTTCCTTGGTTACGAGGCCGCCGAGGCGCTTGCGCAGGCGCAGGATGGCGCTGGCCAGGGCCCCGGCGTCGTGGCGGCCGTACTCCAGGGCCAGCTTGGGCACGCGGGCGGCGCGGGGCACGTCGAGGGCCAGCAGCGGGGCGGCCTGCATCTGGTCGAAGAACGGCGTGGGGATGTGCCGGCTGCCGATGGAGCGGCTTTCGTCCTCCACCCACACCGGCCGGCCCGGGGGCAGGGCGGCCAGCGCCGCGGCCAGGTCGTTCTCGAACTGCTCCTGGGTGGGCTGGGCCGGCTGCCCCAGGCTGCCGAACGACGAGCCCTTGTGGTGGGCCAGGCCTTCCAAATCGAGCACCGGCTCGCCCCGGGCAGCTAACTCGTGCAGCACCACGGTTTTGCCGCTGCCGGTGTACCCCCCCAGGATGCGCAGCTCCCGGGGCCGGGCAAACTCGGCGGCGGCCCAGCGGCGGTAGTCCTTGTAGCCGTGGTCGAGCAGCGTCACCCGGAAGCCGGCCAGCTCCAGCAGCCACTGCACGGCCCCGCTGCGCATGCCGCCGCGCCAGCAGTGCAGGCGCACTTCCTGGCCGGGGGCCAGCTGCCGGGCCTGCTCCACCATGGCCCGCATTTTCGGCCCAAAGAAATCGAGGCCCACCAGCACGGCTTTCTCGGGGCTCATCTGCTTATACGTGGTGCCGACGCGGGCCCGCTCGTCGTCGCTGAACAGCGGCAGGCTCAGGGCCCCGGGGATGTGGCCCTGGGCGTACTCGGCCGGGGCCCGCACGTCGAGGATGGGCCCGGCGGCGGGGGCGGCCAGGAAATCGGCAATCGGGCTTCGGGGCATGGACGGGGAACTGGGGCGGGCCAAATTTACGCGCTGGCGGGCCCCCGGCCGGCCGGAGCCGCGCGGGCATTAAACCCCCGCGCCCCGCGGCAGTCTGTTGCCCAGGGGCATTCTTCATTCACCACTCACCCACCCGCTTATGCGTCGCCTGCTACTCTTACTGCTGATTGGTTGCGGCCTGGGGCTGCCGGGACGGGCCCAGCCGGCCCTGTACTTCCCGCCGGCCACGGGCACGGCCTGGGCCACTACCACTCCCGCCAGCCTGGGCTGGTGCCCGGCCCCGCTCGACTCGCTGCTGGCCTTCGCGGGCCGCAAGGGCTCCAAGTCGCTGCTGATGCTGAAGGACGGCCGGCTGGTGGTGGAGAAGTACTACGGCACCTACACCGTCGATTCGGTGCATTACTGGGCCTCGGCGGGCAAGTCGCTGACGGCCGTGCTCGTGGGCCTGGCCCAGCAGGACGGGATTCTGAGCATCGGCGACAGCACGTCCAAGTACCTCGGCCGCTGGACCAGCGCCACGCCCGCCCAGCAGCGGCAAATCACCCTCCGCCACCAGCTCACCATGACCACCGGGCTCGACGACGCCCCGGTCGCGCCCTGCACCAACGAGAGCACCACGCCCGGCTGCCTCCGCTACCTGGTGCCGCCCGCCACCCGCTGGGCCTACCACACCGGGGCCTACCGCACCTTGCAGGACGTGCTGGTGCAGGCCAGTGGGGCCCCCAGCATGAGCCAGTACACCGCCCAGCGCCTGGGCACCCGCATCGGCATGACGGGCCTGTGGTCCGACGACGTGTTTTACAGCCGGGCCCGCTCCATGGCCCGCTTCGGCCTGTTTATTCTGGCCAAGGGCAGCTGGGACGGCACCCCCGTCCTCACCGACGCGGCCTATTTCCGGGCCATGACCACGCCCAGCCAGGCCATCAACCCCAGCTACGGCTACCTCTGGTGGCTCAACGGCCAGACCAGCTACAAGCTGCCCACGGTGCAGGCCTCGTTTCCGGGCGCGGTCATCCCCACGGCCCCGGCCGACCTGATTGCCGCGCTGGGCAAAGACGACCAGAAGATTTACGTCGTGCCCAGCCTGGGCCTGGTGGTGGTGCGCCAGGGCGCTTCGGCCGGGGCCAGCCGGCTCGCCGCCTCGTCGTTCGACGCCGAGCTGTGGTCGAAAATAATGGCCGTGTTTTGCCTGCCCACGGCCCGCGCCGCCGCCGCCGAAGCCGCCGGCTTCCTGGCGTACCCCAACCCGGCGGCCGAAACCCTCACCTTGCGGCAGCCGGCCCGCGCGGCCGCTTTCGTGCGCCTACTCGACGCCCTGGGCCGCGAAGTGGTGCGCCAGCCCGCCCCGGGCCCCGAAGCCACGGTGTCGGTCGCGGCGCTGGCCCCCGGCCTCTACGCCGCCCAGTGGCTGGCCGCCGACGGGCGCGTGCTGATGAGCCGTCCGGTGGCGCGTCCCTAGAACTTCCGCGGCCACCGCGCGGCCTTGCCGGGGAGTGCGTAAGTTTGCGGTCAATTTGCGGGTGTACCCCCACGCCGCGACGCGCCCAACCCGCTTGCCGATGCTGACTGCTGTACTGCTTTTTCTCCCCCTGGCGGCCGCGCTGCTGCTGCATTTCACCAAGGGCGGCACCGCCCGCACCCTGGCCCTGGGGGCCTCCCTGGTCGAATTCGCGCTGGCCGCCTTCGTGGCCTTCGACTTCACCCGCCACGGCTCGGGGGCCTACAACCTCGACTACGCCTGGATTTCGTCGGCCGGCATCAACTTTCACCTCGGGCTCGACGGCCTCAGCCTGCTGCTGGTGCTGCTCACCACCTTCCTGGTGCCGCTGATTCTGCTGGCCGCCTTCCGGCACGACTACGACAACCCCTCGGCCTTCTACGCCCTGGTGCTGGCCATGCAAACCGGCCTGCTCGGCGTGTTCATGTCGCTCGATGCCTTCCTGTTCTACTTCTTCTGGGAAGTGGCCCTCATCCCGATTTACTTCCTGGCCGGGGCCTGGGGCGGCGAGCGGCGCATCGCCGTCACCCTCAAGTTCTTCCTCTTCACCGTGGTGGGCTCGCTGCTGATGCTGGCCGGCTTCGTGTACCTGTACCTGCAAACCGGCCCGGCCGCCAGCGGCCTCGCCGCCCACTCGTCCGAGCTGTCGGCTTTCTACAAGCTGCGGCTGAGCGCCGGCGAGCAGTCGTGGCTGTTCTGGCTGATTTTCGCGGCCTTCGCCGTGAAGATGCCCGTCTTCCCCTTCCACACCTGGCAGCCCGACACCTACACCGAGGCCCCCGCGCCGGCCACCATGCTGCTCGCGGGCATCATGCTGAAAATGGGCATCTACGGCACGCTGCGCTGGCTGCTGCCCATCGTGCCGCTCGGCGTCAGCCAGTGGCAGCGGCCGGTCATCATCCTGGCCGTTATCGGGGTTATCTACGGGGCCCTCATCGCCATCCGGCAGCGCGACATGAAGCGGCTCATCGCCTACTCGTCGCTTTCGCACGTGGGGCTGATGGCGGCCGGCGTGTTCTCGCTCACCCAAATCGGCCTGCAAGGCGCGGTCATCCAGATGCTGGCCCACGGCGTGAACGTGGTGGGCATGTTCTTCGTGGCCGACGCCATCGAGCGCCGCACCGGCACCCGCCTGCTGCCCGACCTCGGGGGCCTCACCCGCCGCACGCCCCTGCTCAGCGTGTGCTTTCTGGTGCTGTTGCTCAGCACCGTGGCCCTGCCCCTCACGGGCGGCTTTGTGGGCGAGTTCCTGCTGCTGGCCGGCATCTACCAGTACTCGGCCTGGGTGGGCGCGGTGGCCGGCCTTACCATCATCTTCTCGGCGGTGTACCTGCTGCGCCTGTTCCAGCGCACCATGCTGGGCCCCGACTCGTCCTTCTCCGCCACCATCACCGACCTCACCGGCGCCGAGCTGGCCGTGTTCGTGCCCCTCATCGTGCTGGTGTTCTGGCTGGGCCTGTTCCCGGGCACTTTCCTGCACATCTCCGAGCCCGCCGTGAGCAGCATTTTGACGGCCGTGGGCCGGTAGCTTTAGCTGTTAGCTGATGGCGGGGGCCTTTAAGCGGCCCTTAGCTGTTAGCTTTTGCTCTAGGCAATCAGCCCGCTCTTGTTTGGCCGCTCACTCCACCCCTGCTGAATAGCCGAATCTCAACGCCTTCAGCAAAAAAGCTAACAGCTAACAGCTAGTGGCTAACAGCTCAAAATTATGATTTCCATTATCCTTCTTTCCGTCTTCGGCATCGTTCAGCTGTTCCTGGGCTTTTTGCGCTCGAACAAGGTGCTGCTGCCCGCCGCGCTGCTGGTGCTGGCGGTGGTGTTCGGCGTCAACCTGGCCGACTGGAACCACGCGCCGCAGTCGTTCTTCAACCACATGCTGACGGTGGATAACTACACGGTGGCCTTCACCGGCATCGTGGTGCTCACCGCCCTGCTGCTGCTGCCCTTCTCGCGCAGCTACGTGGTGGCCCACGAGCCCAACCTGGCCGAGTACTACGCGCTGCTGCTGTTCTCGCTGGTAGGGGCCATCATGATGATTGGCTACGACCACTTGCTGATGCTGTTTGTGGGCATTGAAATCCTGAGCATCAGCATGTACGTGCTGGCCGGGGCCAGCAAGCGCGACTCCCGCTCGAACGAGGCGGCCCTGAAATACTTCCTGATGGGGGCCTTCGCCACGGGCATCCTGCTCTTCGGCATCGCGCTGCTCTACGGGGCCACCGGCACCTTCGCCCTCTCGCAGATTGCCGCCGCCGTGGCCGCCCCCGCCAACGCCAGCCTGCTGCCCATGCTCCACATCGGCATCCTGCTGATGATTATCGGCATCGGCTTCAAGGTGTCGGCCGCGCCCTTCCACTTCTGGACGCCCGACGTGTACGAGGGCACGCCCACGTTCTTCACCGCCTTCATGAGCACGGTGGTGAAAACGGCGGGCTTCGCCGCGTTTCTCAAGCTGCTGGCCGTGGCCCTGCCGGCGGCCCAGGGCTTCTGGGCCCCCACCATCCAGGCCATGTGCGCCCTCACCCTGCTGCTGGGCAACGTGGGGGCCGCCGTGCAAACCACGCCCAAGCGCATGCTGGCCTACTCCAGCGTGAGCCACGCCGGCTACCTGCTCATCGGCCTCGTGGCCGGCAGCGGCACCCTGGTGGGGCCAGCGGCCAGCGGCATCTTCTTCTACTCGCTGGCGTATTCCATCGCCACCGTGGCCGCGTTCGGCGTGCTGAAGCTGGTGGCGGCCCACCGCCAGCGCAGCGACTACACCGCCCTCAACGGCCTGGGCAAAACCAACCCGCTGCTGGCCGCGGTGATGACGGTGGCCATGCTCTCGCTGGCCGGCATTCCACTCACGGGCGGCTTCTTCGGCAAGTTTTTCCTGCTCACCGCCGCCGCGGGTCAGGGCCACATCGGCCTCGTGGTGTTCGCCGTCATTATGAGCATGGTAGGCATATATTACTACCTGCGCCCCATCATCGCCATGTACCTGCGCCCCGCCGAGGGCCCCACCGCCGAGGCCGTGCCCGTCGATGGCTTGCAATCTTTTACGCTGGCCCTGCTGGCGCTGCTCACCATTGCCCTGGGCATTGTGCCGGGCTTTCTGAGCGGGATATTGTAGCACGTCATTTTCTTTTAAAAGAAAAGGCCACCCGAATTGGGTGGCCTTTTCTTTTGTTTTTGTCATAGTGGCAGCGGTTCATCAAGCCCTCGGGGCACTATTTGGCTGCGTAGTGAAAGCGGCATTGCAGCACGTGAATCAGGTCAGCCTCGAAACGATAAACCAGCCGGTGCTCCCCACTGATGCGGCGCGACCAGAACCCGGTAAAGTCGTGTTTGAGAGGTTCCGGCTTGCCCGTGCCCGTGGCGGGGGGGTGCATGCATTCTTTGAGCAACGCCCGGATTTTGCGAGCCGTGGCTTTATCAGTATCAAGCCAGTATTGAAAATCCTCCCAGGCGGCGGCGTCCCAGCTCAGCGTCACAGCTTTGTCGGTAGCTCGTGGGCTTCGCGCTCGCCGCGTTTGTCGCGCTCCAGGGCCGCGTACAGCCGGGCCGCGTTGGCAGGGGAAGAAAGCAGATAATCCGTTTCGTCCGGGGCCGGGGCTTTAGCAGCCTGGCCGCGCAGCTTGACAAAGGGCAGATTTCGCAGCAGCTCCAGCAGGAAATCGGCGCGGCTTTCGGGCACTTCTAACGTGATTTTCATGGATAGTAAATTTACGCCTCAGTGCAGGTGCACCGTCAAATTCCCGTACTTAATCCAGTCCTCCATGCGCTTGTGGTAGCTCACCACGTGGCCGCGCAGGTACTTTTCGATCATCAGGCCGGCGGCGGGGGCGGCGCTGCTGCCCCCGAAGCCGCTGTTTTCGATGAACACGGCGATGGCGATTTTCGGGTCGTTGGCCGGGGCGAAGGCGGCGAAGGTGGCGTGGTCGTAGCCGTGGGGGTTTTGCACGGTGCCGGTTTTGCCGGCCACCGAGATGCCGAACTCGCGCAGCGAGGCCAGGTTGCCGGTGCCGCCGCGGCCGTCCACTACTTCCTGCATGCCGGGGATGATGTACTTGAACAAGGCCGTGTCCACGGCCGTGTAGTGCCGCTCGCGGTACTGCGGCAGGGCCCCCGCGCTGCCAATGCCCCGCACGAAATGCGGCGTGTAGTAGTAGCCGCGGTTGGCAATGGTGGCCATCACGTTGGCCATTTGCAGGCCGGTGATGCCGATTTCGCCCTGCCCGATGGCCAGCGAGTACACGGTTTTGAAGTTCCAGTGGTGGTAGCCGCGCAGCTTGTCGTAGAACGCGGCCGAGGGGATGAAGCCGCGCTTCTCCTGGCTCATGTCCACGCCCAGTTTTTCGCCCAGGCCGAACGACTTCACCATTTTCTGCCACTGCACCAGGCCCAGGCGGGCGTCCTCGAACTTGTTGCTGGATTGCCCGCGCACCACCGCCGCCCGCATCACCTGGTAGAAGTAGGGGTTGCAGCTGTTTTTGATGGCGATGCTCACGTTGGCCGGGTACTCGTGCTGGTGGGTGCAGTGCACCAGCCGCTGGTCGCAGGCGAAGCCCGTGCCGGGCGCAACGACCCCCAGCTGCAAGGCCACCAGCTCGTTCACCAGCTTAAACACCGAGCCGGGCGGGTACGTGGCCATCAGCGGGCGGTCGAACAGGGGCCGGTCGGGGTTGCGCAGCAGGTCCATGTAGCGGTTGCCCATGCCCTTGCCGGTCAGGATCTGGGGGTCGTAGTGGGGGGCCGACACGAAGGCCAGGATTTCGCCCGTTTTGGGGTCGATGGCCACGATGGAGCCGCGCCGGCCGGCCAGCAGCTCCTCGCCGTAGGCCTGCAGCTCGGCGTCGATGCTGAGGTGCAGGTCCTGCCCGGCCACCGAGAGCGTGTCGTACCGGCCGTCCCGGAACGCGCCTTTTTCGACGCCGCGCACGTTCACCATCTTGAACTGCACGCCGCGGCGGCCCATCAGCGTGGGCTCGTAGTACGACTCGAGGCCCGCGATGCCCACGTTTTCGCCCGGCACGTAACGGGCGTACTTGGGCAGCTCCAGCAGCTTGGGCGTGATGGGCCCCACGTAGCCCAGGGCGTGGGCCAGGTTGGGCGTGCGGTAGGCCCGCGCCATGCGCACCTGGGTGCGGAAGCCCGGAAAGTCAATCAGGTTGTCTTCGATGGCCGCCCGCTCGGCCAGGCTCAGGTTTTGCACCAGCGGCGAGGGCTTGGTGCGGGAATATTTTTTGGCCACCCGCAGCCCCTCCCGCAGGCTGGCCAGCGGGATTTGCAGCAGCTGGCAGAAGCGGGCCGAGTCGAGCTGCCGCACCTCACGGGGCACCACCATCAGGTCGTACACGGGCGTGTTGGTGACGAGCAGCTGGTTTTTGCGGTCGTAAATCGAGCCCCGGTAGGGCACCCGCACCAGGCGCTGCAAGGTGTTTTTATCGGCCGCCAGCTTGTAGGTAGGGTCGAGCACCTGCATGAAAAACAGCCGCGTGGCAAACACCACCGCCACCAGCAAAAAAATGCCTTGCACCACGTAGCGCCGGCCTTCCAGGTATTGCATACTATAAAGTTACAACCGAACCAGGGCCCCGGTGCAGCTTATCGGCCCCCGGCCCTACTGCCGGCTGCGCCGCACCGGCGAAAACAGCAGCTGCACAATTAGTAGCGCCACGCACGTAAACGCCCAACTTACGCCCACTTTTTCCAGCGTGAACCCGAAGTGCCGGAAGCTGCCCAGCTCCAGCAGGAAAAACGCCAGGTGGTGCACCAGCACCAGCACCCCCAGGTAGGTGAGGAACCACGCGGGGCCCATGTAGTGCACGTTCGCGGCATCGGCGGCGTCGTAGCCGTCGCGCGGGCGCAGCAGGCGCAGCACCGCCGGCCGCACGGCGGCCAGCAGCACCGCCGCCGCCGCGTGCAGGCCCCCGGTGTCGTAAAAGATGTCCATCGTCAGGCCCGTGCCGAAGGCCAGCAGCAATTGCACCACCACGGGCGTGCCGAGGGGCAGGAACAGCAAAAACCCTAAGTAAAAAAAGCACCAGCCCGCCTCGAACAGCACCAACCGACTGATAATGAACACGTGCACCAGCGTGTAGAGCGCGTAGCGCAGCGCCTGCCCCAGCAATAAGCCCAGCTCTTTCACCGGCGGCCCTCCTTTCCGGCCGGCGGCAGGGCGCGGGCCTCCACGGTGTCGCGCTCGGGCCGCGAGCGGCTCGTGACCACGTACACGTAGGTCAGGTTGCTGAAATCGACGCCCAGCCGCAGGTGCACCGTCCAGAAGTTTTTGTCCGGCTCCTTCACGAACGAGGCGACGGTGCCGATGAACACGCCCTCCGGGAAAATGGCGTTGTAGCCCGACGTCACCACGGTGTCGCCCACCACCAGCTTGTTTTGGCGCGGGATGTCGTCGAGCAGGCCCTGCGTGGGGTCGTCGCCGGGCCAGCGCACGCTGCCAAACGTGCCGTCGCGCTTGATTTTGGCCGACACGCTGGTTTTGGAGTGCAGCAGGCTGGTGGCGGTGGCGTAGTGGGCCGTGGCGGCCTTGATGCGGCCCACCACGCCGGCGGCGGCCAGCACGCCCAGGCCGGGGCGCACGCCGTCGGCCAGGCCCACGTTCAGGGTGAAGTAGTTATCGACGGCCCGCAGCGAGTTGTTAATCACGCGGGCCGCCACGAGCGGGTAGGCGGGGTCGTGGGCGGCCAGGCGGCGCTGGGCCAGCAGCAGGGTGTCGGGGCGGGCGGCCGGCCGCCCGTAGCGCACGCGGCGCAGCGAGTCGCCGGGGGCCGGGGGCACGGCCACCGAGTCGGCTTCGCGGCGGCCCAGGTCGGGCGGGTACAGCTGCTGGCGGAGGCGGGCGTTTTCGGCCAGCAGCTGCTGGTTCAGGGCCCCCAGGTGGAAATAATCGAGCACTTCGGTGCGGCGGGCCAGCACCGTGCCGGTGTAGGCGTTGGCCGAATTGAAAAACGCGGCCCGCTGGTACGAGCTGCTGGTGACGAACAAGTACAGGCTGATGCCCTCCAGGAGGCCGAACGCCAGCAACCCCTGAAACCGCACCAGCAACCGCAGCAGATTCTTCATTCATTTAACAATTATCATTTATCATTTAACACCCACATTATTACCAGGCAGTCAAGTGGTGGGGGCCGCCTGTTAAATGTTAATTGATAAATGTTAAATGCCCTACGTCATCAGCACGCCCCGGTAGGCCTGGATGTCTTTGATGGCCTTGCCGGTGCCGAGCACCACGGCCCGCAGCGGGTCTTCGGCGATGTGGATGGGCAGCTTGGTTTTGGCGGCCAGGCGCTTGTCGAGCCCGCGCAGCAGGGCCCCGCCGCCGGTGAGGTGGATGCCGTGCTCGTAGATGTCGGCCGACAGCTCGGGGGGCGAAATTTCCAGGGCTTTCAGCACGGCCTCCTCGATTTTGGCCACCGACTTGTCCAGCGCAATGGCGATTTCCGAAAACGTGACTTTAATCACCTTCGGGATGCCCGTCATCAGGTCGCGGCCGCGCACCTCGTGGTCGGGCGGCGGGTTGTCCAGCTCGGTAAGGGCGGCCCCCACCTCAATTTTGATGCGCTCGGCCGAACGCTCGCCGATGAGCAGGTTGTGCTGGCGGCGCATGTAGTCCAGGATGTCCTGGTTGAAGACGTCGCCGGCCGTTTTGATGCTTTGGTCGCACACGATGCCCGAGAGGGCAATCACGGCAATCTCGGTGGTGCCGCCCCCGATGTCGATGATCATCGAGCCCACCGGCTGCTGCACGTCGATGCCGATGCCGATGGCGGCGGCCATCGGCTCCTGAATCATCCATACTTCCTTGGCCCCGGCGTGCTCGGCGGAGTCGCGCACGGCGCGTTTTTCCACTTCCGTGATGCCCGACGGGATGCAGATGACCATGCGGTGCGAGGGCTGGAACAGCCGCTTGCGCGTGTCAATCATCTTAATCATGCCCTTGATCATCTCCTCCGCCGCGTGGAAGTCGGCGATGACGCCGTCCTTGAGCGGGCGAATGGTTTTGATGTTGTCGTGGGTTTTCTCGTGCATCTGCTGGGCCTGGCGGCCCACGGCGATGATCTTGTTGGTGGTGCGGTCTTTAGCAATGATGCTCGGCTCGTCCACCACAATCTTGTCGTTGTGGATAATGAGCGTGTTGGCCGTGCCCAGGTCGATGGCAATGTCGCTGGTCAGGAAGTTAAAGAAACCCATTGAGTTATAGTCGGAAAAGCCGCACTACCACTGAGGTTGCGCGCAAATAATGGGCAAAGATACGGAAGTAATGCCCGGATGCGGGGGCTTGCTTTCGTCCTGCCCGGCCTTCGCTCAGTGCCGGAAACGCCGGCTAGGCGGCGGGGCCCCGCGCTTCGGCGGGGCCCCGCCGCCTAGCCGGCTGCCGCGCCGAAGCGCGGGGCCGGCGGGCCGCCTACCGCTTGTTGCGCCGGCCCGCGAGCGATACCGTGGCGACTGCCGCCGTCAGGCCGCCCGCCGCGGCGAAGACGACGCCCAGCACGCCCAGCCCGGGTGCGAACACCCGGATCAGAATCCCAATAATTAAAAAGACGTACCCGACGGCCAGGGCAATTTTCATGAGTAGGTGGTCAAAGTACAAGGCCGCTTTCCGGCCGGCCGACGGTTAGTGCTTGAAGTGGCGCACGCCGGTGAGCACCATCGCCATGCCGCGCGCGTCGCAGGCCGCCACGCTGTCGGCGTCTTTGATGGAGCCGCCGGGCTGCACCACGGCGCGGATGCCGGCGGCCCCGGCAATTTCGACGCAATCGGGGAAGGGGAAGAACGCGTCCGAGGCCATCACCGCGCCTTGCAGGCCGAAGCCGAAGGCGTGGGCCTTCTCGATGGCCTGGCGCAGGGCGTCCACGCGCGAGGTTTGGCCCACGCCGGAGGCCAGCAGCTGGCCGGCGCGGGCCAGCACGATGGTGTTGCTCTTGGTGTGCTTGCAGATTTTGCCGGCGAACACCAGGGCCTCCGTTTCCTCGGCCGTGGGGGCCGACTGGGTCACTACTTTGAAATCGGCGGCAGTTTCGCTCCGGTGGTCGGCGTCCTGCTCGATGAGGCCGTTGAGCAGGGTTTTCACCTGCTTGGCGGGGAACTCGACGGGCTTCTGGCGCAGCAGGATGCGGTTTTTCTTGCTTTGCAGGGCCGGCAGCGCGTCGGGGGCGAAGCCGGGGGCAATCAACACCTCAAAAAACAGCTGGCTCAGCTCGGCGGCGGTGGCCGCGTCCACTTCCTGGTTCACGACGATGACCCCGCCAAAGGCCGACACCGGGTCGCAGGCCAGGGCGTTCACGTAGGCCTCGTGCAGGGTGGCGGCCTGGGCCACGCCGCAGGCGTTGGTATGCTTGAGGATGGCGCAGGCGGGGGGGCCGTCGGCAAACTCGCGCATGAGCTGCACGGCGGCGTCCACGTCCACCAGGTTGTTGTAGCTCAGCTGCTTGCCGTGCAGCTGCTCGAACAGGGCCCCCAGGTCGCCGTAGAACGTGCCGGCCTGGTGGGGGTTCTCGCCGTAGCGCAGGGGGGTGGCTTCGCCCCGGGGCCCCGCGCCGGGGCCGGCGGCCGGGGCCAGGTCCGTGCCCTGGCGCACGTACCGGAAAATCTCGGTGTCGTAGTGGCTGGTGGTGGCGAAGGCGGCGGCGGCGTAGTGGCGGCGGTCCTCCAGGTCGGTGGCGCCGTTTTTGGCGGCCAGCAGCTCGGCCACGGCGGCGTACTGGTCGCGGCTGCTCACCACCAGCACGTCGCGGTAGTTTTTGGCGGCAGCGCGGAGCAGGGCAATGCCGCCGATGTCGATTTTCTCGATGACCTCGGCTTCGGCCGCGCCGCTGGCCACGGTTTCCTCAAACGGGTATAAATCGACGACCACCAAATCGATGGGCGGGATGCCGTGCTGCTGGGCCTGGGCCAGGTCGCCGGGCTCGTGGCGGCGGTGCAGGATGCCGCCAAACACCTTGGGGTGCAGCGTTTTCACGCGGCCCCCGAACACTTCGGGGAAGCCGGTGAGGTCCTCGACGGCCACTACGGTGGCCCCCTCGCTTTCGAGGAACTGCTGGGTGCCGCCGGTCGAATAGAGCGTTACGCCGTGCTGGCGCAGCACCTGCACCAGCGGCCCCAGCCGGTCTTTGTGGTAGACGGACAACAGGGCGGCGCGAACGGGACGGGACGACATAACGGCGGAAGAAGCCAGGGCACTATTGCCGCCGCAAAGGTACGCCGGGCCGTTGCCGGGGCCCAACGCCCGCGCTAAAATCGCTGGCCAGCGGCACTTTTTCGGCGGCGGGCCCCGCCCCACGAACACGGCCGCGCGTTTTGGAGTATAGTTGGTACCCTCACATATATTTCACGTTCGTGCCGATGCTATTCGACGCCGCCAGCCCCGACCTTTCCATTAGCACTCCTTCGCTTGCCCCGGGCCCCGCCCCCCTTTCCCCGCCGGCCGAGGCCGTGCGGGCCGCCCGGGCCCTGGCCCCGCGCCTGTTTGCCCAAGCCGCCGCCACCGATGCCGAGGCCACGTTCCCGGGGCAGGAGTTCGCCTGGCTGCGGGCCGCCGGGCTGCTCACCGCCCCCCTGGCCCCGGCCCTGGGCGGGGCCGGCCTGGGGGCCCCCGCCGCCACCGAGGCGCTGCTGGACGTGCTGCGCCACGTGGGCCGGGGCAACCTGGCGGTGGGTCGGCTCTACGAAGGCCACGTCAACGCCCTTCTGCTAATACAGTTGTACGGGCACGCGGCGCAGTTGCAGGGCTGGGCCGCCGATGCGGCCGCTGGCCGGTTGTTTGGGGTGTGGAACACCGAAGACCCCGCCCAGGGCGTGCGGCTCGAGCCCTTGCCCGGGGGCCGCTACCGGCTGTTTGGGGCCAAAACGTTCGCCTCCGGGGCCGGGTACGTGCACCGGCCGCTCGTCACCGGGGCCCTGGCGGAGGGGCACGGCTGGCAGATGTTCGTGCTGCCCGCCGACGCGCAGGCCCCCGCGCTGGACCGCAGCTTCTGGCGGCCGCTGGGGATGCGGGCCACCGCCAGCTACCGGGCCGACCTGACCGGCCTCGAAATCGGGCCCGCCGACTTGCTCGGCCCGCCCAACGCCTACTACCGCCAGCCGTGGTTCGGGGGCGGGGCCAGCCGGTTTGCGGCCGTGCAAATGGGCGGGGCCGAAGCGGTGTTCGACGAGACGCGGCGCTTTTTGCAGCGCCTGGGCCGCACCGACGACCCCTACCAGCGCCAGCGCCTGGGCCAGATGGCCCTGCTGCGCGAAAGCGGCCGGCAGTGGCTGCGCGGGGCCGCCGCCCGCGCGGCCCTGCCCGCCGACGCCGCGGCGGGCCCCCAGCCGGCCGCCGCGGCCTACGCCGGCCTGGTGCGCACCGCCATCGAGCAAATTGGCCTGGCCATGCTGCCCCTGGCCGAGCGTTGCGTGGGGGCCCGCGGCCTGCTCCAGCCCGAGCCCTTCGAGCGCCTGCACCGCGACCTGACCCACTACCTGCGCCAGCCCGCCCCCGACGCCGTGCTGGCCGACGTGGGCCGCTTCGTGCTGGACGGCCACGATTTTTAGGACGGCCGCGTCCCGTTTTTATATTCCCAAGCAGTCGACTGAACGTAAACGCTTGTCGGCTTTAAGTAAGCCTTTATTACCCAAAACGGAAGCCAATGGCTAACAGCTGAAAGCCAGTAGCTGAACACTTGATGCGCATGCTGCCCTTTGCCGAATACCCGTTGCGCCCCGCCGAATTTGCCGCTACGCTGGGGCCCACGGTGGTGGTGGTGCCGCACCCCGACGACGAGGCCCTAGGCTGCGGAGGCCTGCTGGCGCTGCTGCGGCAAGCGGGCCAGCCGGTGCACGTCGTGCTGGTGAGCGACGGCTCGATGTCGCACCCGCAATCGGTCCTGTTTTCGGCCGAGGCCCGGCGGGCCGTGCGCGAAGGCGAGCTGCGCCACGCGCTGGCGCTGCTCGGCGTGCACACCGAGCCGCTGCCGCTGCGCCTGCCCGACGGCCGCGTGCCTTCCAGCCCCGGGCAGCCCGGCTTTGCCGAGGCCGCCGCGCGGCTGCGGGCACTTTTGCTGGCCGCCCGGCCCGCCACCGTGCTGCTGCCCTGGCGGCGCGACCCCCACCCCGACCACCGCGCCAGCTACCAGCTGGCCCAAGCCGCCCTGGCCGGGCTGCCCGGGGCCCCGCGCCCGCTCGAATACGTGGTGTGGGCCTGGCAGCGCGCCGCCCCTGCCGACCTGCCCCAGCCCGCCGACCAGGTGGCGGGGTTCCGGCTGGCCATCGACGCCGTGCTGCCCCACAAGCTGCGGGCCATTGCCGCGCACCGCTCGCAGGTGGCCCCCGGCGTGTTCACCGACGACGCGGCGGGGTTTCTGCTGGCCGACGAGATGCTGGCGAAATTCGCCCAGCCCACCGAAGTATTTTTTGAAGCCGCCCCATGAACGAGAACCAGCCCAACACCCTCGGCGAACAATATTTTGACGCCGTGTACCGCGCCAACGACGACCCGTGGGGCTTCGAAACCAGCCCCTACGAGCACGCCAAGTACGCGGCGTCGCTGGCCGCCTTGCCCCGGTCGCACTACCCGCAGGCGTTCGAGATTGGGTGCTCGCTGGGCGTGTTCACGGCGCTGCTGGCCCCGCGCTGCGGGCGGCTATTGGGCGTCGATGTGAGCGAGCAGGCCCTGGCGCGGGCCCGCCAACGCTGCGCCGACCTGCCGCAGGTGGCGCTGGAGCGGCGGCGGCTGCCCGACGAGTTTCCCGAGGGACAATTCGACTTGGTTACCCTGTGCGAAGTGGGCTACTACTGGAACCCGGCCGATTTGGCCCGCGCCGCCGCTGGCATCGCGGCGGCCGTGCCCGCCGGGGGCCAGCTGCTGCTGGTGCACTGGACGGCCCCGGTCCACGATTACCCCCTCACGGGCGACGAGGTGCACGAATTTTTTCTGCAACGGGCGGGGCCCGACGGCCCCTGGCGGCACCTTAGCGGCCAGCGCCAGCCCCAGTACCGGCTCGACGTGCTGGAAAAGCGTTAGCTGCGCGCTGCCGCCAGCTACCCCCAATGAGCAGCTACTTTAACTGGTATTCGCACGATGTAGAGACGCGTCCTCGCGTTTCAGGCTTGAACGAGGCCACTGGAGTGCCTGCCAGGATGGCGTGCAAATCTGCTGCCGGACCTGCTGTTCAAGCCTGAGTTGCAAGGGTGCGCCCTTAGCTCCGTTTCAGGAGCTGAGGCATCCACACAAAACAGTTTTTTGGGGACGGGACAATAATCCAGCGAGGGCAAAACACAAAGTTTTCTGGTTTATATAAATTTAATTGCAGGCAATTAAACTTTATGCGGCTAAATCCCGTTTTGAGTCCGACCGCCATGAGCAAGCCAGCCGACATGCCTTCCGCCAACCCCTTGCAGCAGCTGGACAAGCAGCTGTGCTTCCCGCTGTACGCGGCTTCGCGGATGCTGACTAAAGCCTATCAGCCCCACTTGCAAGAGCTGGGCCTCACCTACCCCCAGTACCTCGTATTTTTACTGCTTTGGCAGTACCAGGAACTGACGGTGAAGCAATTGGGCGAACAACTGCTGCTCGATTCGGGCACACTCACCCCCTTGCTCAAGCGCATGGAGCAGAAGCTGTGGGTGAGCCGTCGCCGCGACCCGCGCGACGAGCGCTCGGTCATCGTCGGGCTGCTGCCCGCCGGGCGCGACTTGCAGCAGCGGGCCGGCCACGTGCCCGAAAAGCTGCTCGAAAAGTTGGCCCTGACGCCCGCCGCCTTCGAAGCCCTGCGCCAGCAGTTGCAAAACCTTCTAACCCAGCTGGCTTGATAGGCCCACCGTTTTTTAGGGCCTGTTTTAGGGCGTCAGCACCGGCTGGGCCCAAGGGTGCCGCGCACCCGGGCAGATAACCCAGGCTATTATCCACCCTCTGGCGCGGCCACGCCCGCGTTCCCCTCCTTTTATCATGAGCCCTTCCGCTGACATTATTTGCGTGGCCGCCGAATGGCGCACGCGGCCCGAACAAGCCGAAGCCGTGCGCCAGCTGATGCGGCAAGCCGCCGCGGCCGTGCGCGAAAATGAACCGGGCAACCTGCTTTACCTCGGCCACCAGGACCCGACCGACCCCGCGCACTTCCTGTTCTACGAGCAGTACGCCGACCAGGCCGCCCTGGAAGCCCACCGCGACTCGGCCCACTACCAGCAGCTGGTGCTGGGCCAGATTGTGCCCTTGCTGACGGAGCGCACGGTGACGTTTTATAAATTACTCGGATAGTTTTTCGGGCCCCCAACCCGCGTTTTTCACTTTTTTTTGATTCCCATGAAAATCCTGATGGTGCTGACCTCGCACGACCAACTCGGCGACACCGGCAAAAAAACCGGCTTTTGGCTGGAAGAATTCGCTGCTCCCTACTACGTGTTTAAAGACGCCGGCGCGGCCCTGACCCTGGCCTCGCCCAAAGGCGGCCAGCCGCCCCTCGACCCAAGCAGCGACAGCCCCAGCGCCCAAACCGAAGCCACCGAACGCTTCAAGAAAGACCCCGCCGCCCAGCAGGCCCTGGCCCACACCGCGACGCTCGCCAGCGTATCGGCCGCCGATTACGATGCCGTGTTTTACCCCGGCGGCCACGGCCCCCTTTGGGATTTGGCCGAAGACAAAATCTCCATCGCGCTGATTGAGAACATGTACGCCGCCGGCAAGCCCGTGGCCGCCGTATGCCACGCCCCCGCCGTGCTGCGCCACGCAAAAGCCGCCGATGGCTCGCCACTTGTGAAAGACAAAGCCGTAACCGGCTTCACCGACACCGAAGAAGTGGCCGTGCAGCTGACCGACGTGGTACCCTTCCTGGTAGAGGACATGCTGAAAGCCAACGGCGGCAACTACTCGAAAGGAGCCGACTGGGCCCCCTACGTAGTAAGCGCCGACCACCTCATCACCGGCCAGAACCCTGCCTCGTCGGGCCCCGCCGCCGAAGCCCTGCTGGCGATGCTGGCCAAGTAAGCTCAACCAGCTACCCTTGAAAAGCCGCCCTGGCTGTCCCCGTTTCCGGGGCGGCTGGGGCGGCTTTTTGCATTTACTGCTTGTTATTCGGCGCCGGTGGTCTGGGCCCGCAGCCAGGCCAGGGCCTCGCTCAGCGGCACTTGCGGCACGGCCACTCCGGCAGCGGCCCGGGCCTGCTCCACCCACTCCCAGAGCCGGCCAAACGTGCGGCTGCCCAGCACCTGCCGGGCCAGGGGCTTGCCGGCCAGGCCCAGGGCAGCGGCCACGCCCTGCCCGGGAGCCCCAAAAGGAACCGCGTGGGCCCACCAGGTGCGCAGCCGCCGCCGCGCTTGCCACAACGCCGCCAGGTGGCGCGGGCAGGGAACCTGGGGCTCCAGATTTTCCGCGGTTTGCGCGGCCCACTCGCGCAGCTGCCACGAAAGGCCCACCTCCACACGCCCGCAGCGGCGCGGCGAGGTGTGCACCACCACGCGGGGGCTGTGGCGCAGGCGCAGGTCGTGGCGGCGCAGCTGTTGGCACAGGGCTTCGTCTTCAAGGTAGCGGCGCACGGGCAGGCCCCCCACGCGGCGGTAGACGCGGGCCGTGAGGGCCAGACTAGCCCCGAAGTGCTGGTGGTGGCGCGGCCACGGGTCGGCGGCCTGGGGGTCGAGCCGCGCCTCGAGCCGGGCGCAGAGCAGGTGGTAGGCCGCGTCGCGCAGCTGAGTGCGGCGCACCGGACAGCGCCCGCTGGGCGCGGCGTCGGTGAGGATGCGGCCGCCCACGGCGTCGGCCCCGGCCGCAATTTCGGCCCGGGTGGCCGCCAGCCAGTCGGGCGCCACCCGGGTGTCGGCGTCGGTACTGGCAATGAGGCCGTTGAAGCGCCCCAGGCCCAGTAGGCGCTGGCAGGCTTCGTCCATCAGCAGGCGGCGGGCGCGGCCCACGTGGGCATCGGAGGCGGCCAGGCACAGGGTGGCCACGTGCAGCGCCAGGCCGGGACGCTGGCCGGCAAACCGCCGCACGGCAGCGGCCGTACCGTCGGTGCAGTTGTTGGCTAGCACGATTACCTCGAAGGTGCCGGGCGGCAGGGGCTGCCCGGCCAGGTCGGTTTGCGCGGCCAGGGCGGCCAGTGTGGCGGGCAGCGCCGCGGCTTCGTTCTTGGCAGGTATGATGACGCAGGCCCGCAGCGCGGCGTGGGGCGGGGGCAGCTGCCGCCGCAGCTGAGCCGCGTAGTCGGGGGCATGGTCAGGGGCAGCGGGTACCGGGGTGGGAGCGGCGGCGGCTTCGCGGGCGGCTTGGAAGCGTAGCGGAGTGGCGGTGTTCATGGTACCGCGCTTTTACGCCCTAACCGGGGGCGCGGCTGAAAAAAAACGGCGTTTCCCCCGACAAAATGCCACCTTTTTTAGCCCTCGGCGAAAGCCCGGGCCCGGGGCAAAAATTTACTAAATTATTTCGGACATGAACACTTTATCATCAAATACTTATAGCAGCTAATTGCTGCCTGTTTATTCGTCAAGCCGCCATTGGCACATCGAATGAGGAGCCGTAAAATAGGGTGGCAAAGCCTGCCTGCATCTTAATCGCTGCGCCGTTCTCCAGCAAGTCGGGCAAGCCTAAGCGCCGCTACCCCGTGCGGGAGCTGGCGCAAACGGCGCCTAAAAAAGCCCCGGCCCGCTGAGCGGGCCGGGGCTTTTTTAGGCGCCAAGCCTTGGGGGCCCTGCGCCGGTTGGCGCTAAAAAGCCTCGCCGATGGCGAACAGGATGCCCGACTTCGAGCCCGCGCCCGCCGCGTAGTCCAGGCGCAGGTTCACCCGGTCGCGCCGGATGAAGTTGAACCGCAGGCCGGCCCCGCCCGAGCCCTTGATGCCGCTGGTGGAAAAGTCGCTGGCTCCGTTGGCCACCTCGCCTGCCCCGGCAAAGGCCGCTACGTCGATGCGCCAGAACACGTGCTGGCGCAGTTCAGCCTGCACCATCATCATCTGGCGGTCGCGGTAGCGCTGCTCGTAGATGCCGCGCAGCAGGTTGGCGTTGTCGTAAAGCGTGCCGCCGAGGTTGGCCCCGATGCCGGCCAGCTCACGAAAGGGCACGTCGCCACTGTGGAACTGCCCCAGAAACTGCACGGCAAAAATGGTATTGTCCGAAAAAACCGGCTGGTAGTGGCGCACGTCCAACTGGTAGCGCACGAATTTGTAATCCGAGCCCAAGGCCTTGCCGTTGAACATCACGGTGGCGTCCACCAGGTTGCCGTGCGTGGCCCCCAGCGCCACGTCGCGCGTGTCGTAGGTGAGGACCGGGCCCAGGCCCGACACCGTGGTGCCCATCCGCTCCCGGTCGCTCAGGCGCGGGTCGCGGTAAAAATAGTTGGTTCCGCCATCTTCGGACCCGTCGCGGGCCTCAATCTGGCTCACGTCGGTGAGGCGGTACTGGGCCCCGAAAAATAGCTTCGGCGCAATGGCCTTTTGCACGCGCTGGTTCACGATGAACAGCTTGTAGGCCACGTTCGACTGGTTTCCGGTGGCGGTGTTGTTGCCCTTGCCGTAATAGTACAGCAGCTGGTCGTAGCCGCTAACTTCGCCGTTGAGGTAGTACTTCTCGCCCGGTGTGTAGATGGTGTGCACGAACTGGATGAGCGACTGCTTTTTTGCCGTCTGCCAGTACTGAATGCGGGCGTTGGACGAGCGCACGGTGGTGTCGGCCCCGAAGCGGCCGCTCAGCAGGCCACCGATGCCGTAGCCGATGCCGGTTTCGGCCTGGTAAAACAGCACCGGGATGGGCAGAATCGTGAGGTTTTTCTTGGGCTTGCCGAGGGCCGGGGCCGGTGGGGCGGGCTTCACGGCCAAGGGCACCACCGGGCCATCGGGCGAGGCCGCCGGCTGGGCCAACGCCGCGGAAGAGAGGCCGGCCAACAGCGCGGCAAAGGATAAAAAACGCATTATCTGAATAAAAAATGAAAAGCTGCTTCACCTAACGGATTTCCCGCGCCTACGGTTGAGGCCCCGCCGGGCCCCTACCCCACCCCGCCGGCCAGGGCCATGCTCAGCACCCCCGCCAGCATGATGCCTTTGCACCAAGTGCTGAGCTGGCGGAAGTGGCGGCGGCGGTCGGCCAGCGCCAGCAGGCGGGCCAGCGCCGCCAGCGGCAGCAGCACCAAGGCCCCCAGCCACGCGGCCAGCGGCCAGGGCCCGTGCGCCGCCAACCAGGCCACCGCCCCGCCCGTGAGCACCGCCAGGCAAGCCAGGAAAAACCCCGCCACCCACTTGGTGCGGGCCACGCCCAGCACCAGCGGCAGGGTGTGGCAGTCGTGCTGGGCGTCGCCGCGCATGTCCTCCACGTCCTTCACGATTTCGCGCACCACCGTGAGCAGGAACGCCGCCAGCGCGTAGCGCCACACCACCGGGTTGCCGGTGCGCAGCTGCAACTCTGGCAGCAGCACCAGCGCCGCCGTGAGGGCCCCGATGCTGACGTTGCCCACCAGCGCCACCCGCTTGAAGCGGGCCGAGTAGCCCCACAGCAGCAGCGCCGCCCCCAGCGTGACGCCCCCCAGCAGCGGCGACAGGTACGCGGCCAGCGCCACGCCCGCCCCGCTCAGCACCAGGTGGGCCAGCATGGCGCTGCGCCGCCGCACCACGCGCCCCACCACCAGCCGGTCGGGCCGGTTGATGGCGTCGATTTTCACGTCGTAGTAGTCGTTGATGATGTAGCCGGCCGCCGCCACCAGCAGGGCGCTGAGCACCAGCAGGCCGAAGCGGGGGGCCAGCAGGGCCCCCACCTGCCCCGGCAGCAGCAGGCCCGCCCGCACCAGCGCCAGGCTCAGGAGCATGATGAGCAGGTTGGGCCAGCGCACCAGGCCGGCCAGCAAGCGGCCCCGCGCCGCGCCCGGGGCCCCGCAGGGGCCCGGGGGCCCGGTGGGCGGCAGCGCAGAAAACGGGGCGGCGGGCATGGCGGAGCGGCGTGTGCCGCAAAGGTGGGGCCCAGCCCCGGCCCCGGCCGCCAAACGCATCTAAACGCAGCAAAGGCTTCGCGGCGGTGCCGGGAAGCCTTTGCAAAAAAACGCCCCCGCAGGGCGGGGCACGAAAATCAGATTTTGCGCACGTTCACGGCGTTCACGCCCTTGCGGCCCTCCTGGGTTTCGAACTCCACCCGGTCGTTTTGCTGAATCTGGCCCCCGTTGAGGCCGGTCACGTGCACGAAGAAATCTTCGCGGGTGGCTTCGTCGGTGATGAAACCGTACCCCTTTTCCTCGTTAAAAAACTTTACGGTCCCGGTGTGCATCGCAATAAAAGAAAATGTGGAAAGGGCCTAAACAGGCGGCCGGATTGCCTCGCCCCACCAACGCAGCCGGGCACCCCCGCACATACGGCGGGGCCGGGCGGCGGGTTGAGCCGCCCGGCCCCGGCCCGGCATTTTGCCTTTATTGGTTATCCCGCCACTCGTACACCCACTTGGCCTGGATTTGCTCGAGGTGGCCCTCGGTGGCCTGCTCGCGGGTGCCGGCGAAGTTGGGCAGCGTCAGCACCCAGTCAATCAGGTCGGTGAAGCGGATGCGGTAGATGCGGGCCTCTGGGAAGTCGTTGCCAAATTTCTCGTACAGCGCCATGGCCACGTCCTCGTGGTCGGCCCACTGGATGGGGGGTTCGAAGTGATTCATCTTTTGTTAGTTACGAGTTAAAAGCTATGGGTTATGAGTTGGTGACTGGCGGAGAAGTACCGGGCTGGGGCCCGGCGAGCAACTCATAACCCATAACTTATAACCCATAACCGGCGCGGCCTAGTGCCCCAGGAAGTGCTGCACGGGAATGGTGACGGTGAGCTGCGTGCCAGCCTCCACCACGCACTGGCAGGCCAGGCGCGAGGTAATGCGCGGGTTCTCGGCGCGGTCGATGAAGTCCTCTTCCTTGTCGCTGATTTCGGGCAGCGCGTCGCCGCCTTTGTCCACGTACACGTGGCAGGTGCTGCACCCGCACACCCCGCCGCAATTGTGCTGGAGCTGGATGGCGTTGTTCAGGGCCACGTCGAGCACCGATTCGCCGGCGGCCGCCACGTGGGTTTGGGCCGGCTGGCCGTCCTGAAACTGGAACGTAATGGTAGTGGCGGGCACGAAGCTGGTTTCTTAGGTAAATGATGGCTGCCCGATGGGCAAGCGCCTAGGGCTCAACCACCCGACCCCCGCGAGGGTTGGCCGGCGGCCCCGAAATTTTGTGCGGGCCAGGGCCCCAACGCGGCCGCAAAGGTAGCCCCGCCCGCCCCGGCATCAAAGCCGCCGCTAGCCAGCGGCCGGGCCCGCTTCCGCCAGCAGCTCGGCCTGGATGCTGGCCGTGAGCGAGTTATACACCCCGAGCCAGGCCGAGTGCGCGGCCAGCGCGGCCCGGTGGGCAGCCAGCGTGGGCGCGTCGCGGCGGGCCGCGGGCCCCGTTTGCACCCCGAAGGGCGAGCCGGCGGCCAGGGCCTTGGCCACGGTTTCGCGCACGAGCGGGGCCAGCAGCGCGGCGGGCAGGCCAGCTTCGGCCAGCAACGCGTCGGCAATGCCCAGCACGTGGTTGGTGAAGTTGTTGGCGAACACGGCCGCCACGTGCAGCCGCAGCCGGTCGGCCGAGGCCAGGCGGCGCACGTCGGCGCTGAGGCTGCGGGCCAGGGCCAGCAGCAGGGTTTCGGTGGCAGCGTCGGCGGCTTCCACGCACAGCGGCACGGCGGCCCAGTCCACGGCCCGGCCCGGGCTGAAGGTCTGGAGCGGGTAGAGCACCCCGCCCCGCACGGCCGGCCGCGCCGCAAAAACCGCCAGCGGCAGGGCCCCGGCCAGGTGGGCCACCACGGCCCCGGCCGGCCAGGCCACGGCCGCCAGCAGCGGAGCCACGGCCGCGTCGGGCACGGCCAGCAGGTAGGCGTCGGCCGGGGGCAGAGCGGCCAGGTCCGTCAGCACGGGCGTGCCGGGCAGCTGGGCGGCCAGGGCGGCGGCCGTGGCCGGCTGGCGGCTCCACACGAACACCACCGCGTGGCCGGCCGCCACCAGCGCCGGGCCCAGCTGCCCGGCCACGCGCCCGGCCCCGAACAGGCCGATGCGCAGCGGAGCGGGTCGGGGCCGGGCGGGGTCGGTAACAAGTTCTGGGGCCATGCGCTACTTAAATAAAAACGGTCAAATACCGGGGTGGTCCGGCGACTTTTTCCGTCTCGGGCCACGCTTACTTTAAACGGAGCCGCTGCCCAGAGCTATCTGGCCAATGCCAACCGTTCAACGCCAGAGTGGCCCGACGACAAAAAAAGTCGCCGGACCACCCCGGTATCTGTTACCAAAACCAACCTTTACGCTACTGGCTCCAGGCGGGCGCGGGGCTCAGCTACGGGGCCAACTTCTGGGCCCGCGTTGCGCCGGGTGTTGCGCTGGCGCAGGCTCAGGCCGAAGCCCAGGGCCATGAGCAGCGTGCCGCTCCAGAGCAGGTTGATGAACGGCTTCTGCATGGCCTTCAGGATAATGTAGTCCTTCTGGGCGGTGCTCACGCCGAAGGTGAACTTGCCCTTTTGCGGGTCGATGGTGTTCAGGCTGAGGCGGATGCCGAGGTCGTCTACCTCGTCGGGCACGCGGCCCACCAGGCGGTTGCGCACCACAAACAGCGGGTGGACGTGGTACTGCCGCTGCTCGCCGTACACCACCATGTCGGCTTGCAAGGCCAGGTCGCCTTTTTGCAGGCCCAGGCCCACCGTTTCCTTGGCCGGCTCGATGGCACGGAACACGGCGAAGTAGTCGTTCAGGAAAATGGTGTCGCCCACGCTCAGCACGTGCTCCTTGGGCTCGCTCCACTGCTTGTCCTTGCGCGTGTCGGGGGCCCCGCTGATGTGGGTGTAGATGTCGTGGTCCCAGAAGTGCTTGATGTCGGGCGAGGCCAGGATGCCGCCCCCGCCCATCTGCTCGTTCACCTGGGCACGGGGGTAGAGCGTGAACCGCTCACCCGAGGCCTTGTTGGTGTAATCGACGCGGTAGTAGGTGTTTTCGGGTATAACCGTCACCGTGTCGCCCATCTTGTAGTACAGCTTGCCGCCCACCTTGATGTCGGCGCGGGCCAGGGTCTTGTAGTCGTCGTCGGTGCGGAAGAGCACTTGCTTGTTCACGTAGCCGGGCACGCCGGGCACCTCGAAGTACTGGCCGGCGTAGGTGAGCTGGTAGCCGTGCATGGGCGCGGCCTCGTTGCGGTACAGCAGCACGTTGTCGCGGTTGATGTCTTCCGAAAACTCGCGCGAGTAGAGCAGACCCGACACGTTGCGCGAGATGATGGCCGAGTAGCCCGACGAGGCCAGCACGCCCAGCAGCATCAGGGCCACGCCGAGGTGGGCCAGGGCCCCGCCCGAGAGCGTGATGCCGCGCCGCGCCAGCGTGAACAGGGCCCCCAGGTTGGCCAGCACCCCGAAGAGCCCGGCCAGGAACAGCGCCACGAAGGGCGGCGAAATCGTGAGGCCGTTGTAGCGCACCAGCAGCACCGCCAGGGCCGTGCCCAGCAGCGCCAGCAGCACGGACGGCGTGAGGGCGTTGAGCAGGGTTTCCTTGTCGTTGCGCTGCCACCACATCACCTGGCCCAGGCCCGAGAGCACCCCAATGCCCACGCCCATCCACAGTTGCAGCTTGGAGTAGTGGGCCACCTGGTCGGCGGGCAGGGCCACGTTGGTTTTGATGCCGACAAAGCCCATGAAGGCGTTGTACACCGGAATGCTGGTTGTGAACAGCACCTGGAACGCGCCCAGGCACAGCACCGTGGTGCCCACGAACACCCACAGCTCGGGGCTGTACATGGTCAGCTCTTTCTCCGACACCGGAATGTCCTTCCAGCGCCAGACCAGCAGGCCCACGGCCAGCACCGTGAAGAAACCCAGGTAGATGAGCAGCTGCCCCGAGAGGCCCAAATCAGTAAACGAGTGCACCGAGGCGTTGCCCAGCACCCCGCTCCGGGTGAGGAACGTGGCGTAGAGCACCAAAATAAACGTGGTGATGACCAGCGCGTAGGCCGTGCGCAGGCCGGTGCGGCGGCGCTGCCACAGCACCAGGCCGTGCAGGCCCGCCACCAGCACCAGCCACGGAATGTACACGGCGTTTTCCACCGGGTCCCAGTTCCAGTAGCCGCCGAAGTTGAGGGTTTCGTAGGCCCAGTAGGCCCCCATCACCACGCCCACGCCCAGCACGCCGCCGCCCACCAGGGCCCACGGAATGGCGGGCTTCACCCAGGCCGTCAGCTCCTTTTTCCAGAGCGCGGCGATGGCGAAGGCGAACGGCACCAGCGTGAGGGCGAAGCCCAGGAACAGCGTGGGCGGGTGAATCACCATCCAGTAGTTCTGGAGCAGGGCGTTGAGGCCGGTGCCGTCCTTGGGCACGAAGTTGGGGTTGGTTTTCCACACCGGCAGGTCGGTGAGGAACTCGCGCAGCAGCATGAACGGCGAGGAGCCGATTTTCAGGCCCCCGGCCACCACGCCCACAATCATGCTCACCAGAAAGGCCTGCACCGCGCTGAACACGGCCAGCACCGGCGCTTCCCACCGCTTGTTGAACACCATCACGCCCACACCCAGCAGCACCTGCCAGAATATCCAGAGCAGGAAGCTGCCCTCCTGCCCGGCCCAGAAGCACGATATCATGTACTTGATGGGCAGGTGGTTGGAGCTGTGGCTCCAAGCGTAATAATACTCGTAGCGGTGGTGGTAGATGATGTCGAACAGGCAGCCCACCACGGCCAGCACGGCCGCGCCGTGCACGAAAAACGCGCCCCGGCCCAGCCGCTGCCAGCTGGCGTCCACGTCGCCCAGGGCCCGGCCCCGCGTCGCCTGGAAGTAGGCGTAGGCCGCCACAATTGCCGCCACAAACGCCACGATAACGCTCAGGTGGCCAATGTCTCCAACTAGTAAGTTCATATAAATCAGAATATCGGGCAAATTTACGGCGCGGCCACCGGCGGCACATCAAACAGCAAACGGTCGGTAGAAAACCGGCCGCGCAGCGGGTGGCAGACAATTTCAACGGCCACCTTGCGGACGCCCGCCGCCTGCCACTGGGATATATCTACCCAACCCATTTTCGGGGCGTTTGGTTGGTTTACCAGCTGCTTATTTAGCAGCACCCGGCCACTCACCGCATCGGTTACCAGCACCGACAAACTGGCCCGGCGCGGGTACTTGCCCAAGGGCAGCTCCAGGTGCGGCTCGGTGGGCAGGGGCCCCAGCAGGGGGTTGAGCTGGCTGTAGGCCACCCAAAACTGCTTGAGCAAAACCGGGGTGGCCAGCCCGTTGGGCGCGGCATCGGCCACTACCTGGTATAAATAGTAGCCCGGCCGGGGCAGCGTATCGGCCACGGCGTAGGCGGCGGGGCGGCCGCCGTAGCTGTTGCGCGTCACCGGCACGCGGTGGCGCTCGGCGCTACGGAACTCGTGCTGCTCGCGGCGCAGCACCCGGCAGCGCGGGGCCCCGGCCAGCGAGTCGGGCAAGGCCCAGGCCACCTGCACCACGCGGCTGGTGCCGGGCAGGGCCCCGGCCAGCGAGGCGGGCGGCGGCACGGCGGGCACGCCCACCGCCCGGCCGCTCACTTGCAAGGTAAACTGGCAGAAATCTTTCAGGTAGCCGTCCACGTCCAGTAGGTAGGGCTGGCCGGCCTGCAGGTTTTCCAGGGCCACGAATACGTCGTCCTGGGTGCCGAGCGAGGTGCAGCTAAGCACCTGGTACGTAGCCGGCTGGCACGGCTGGCCGCTGAGCACCACCAGCTGCACCCCGCGCACGTCGCGGCACCGCTGCCCGCCGATGTTCACGAAGTAGCGCCCCGCCGCGGCCGGCGTAAACTCAAACCACTGGTCGTTGTGGTACTGAATGCACTGTCCCGTTAGGCGCTCGTCCACGCAGCTGCGCTGCACGGTGCAGCCCGTGGTGTTGGAGGTGATGGTTTCATTCAGCTTCAGTACCCGGCGATTCTCGATGTTGTCGTTGGCCACCTGGGCCCAACCATTCGAACTAGAACACAGCGCCGTGATGAGCAAAAAAACCAGCCGTTTCAGGGCCCGGTGCCGGTGGCAAGGGAGCCCGAAACGGCTGAACGATTTTCCCGGGCGGGGGCGCGTGCCCACCGCTACTTGGCGGCTACCTCAGTGCCTTTCAGGTCTTTCTTCACGTATTTGCTCGGGCACTTCAGCAGGATGTTGTCGGCCATGAACACGCCGCTGCGCATGGCCCCGGTGATGACGACCTGCTCGGAGGTTTCAAAATCCTGGGGCTTGGGGTTGTTGTACACCACGCGCTGGGCCACGTGTGTGGAGTCCACGAGGGTGAAGGCGAAGTAGTTGGGGTCCACCATCGGGTCGTATTGCAGGCCCACGGGGTGGTTCTGGGCGTCGCGGGGCAGGCGGCCCACCACGTGCACCTTGGTGGCGTTGCCCTCGGCGGCCCGCTGCCGGGCTTCGCCAAACAGCACGTACACGCTGGCATCGGCCGTAGTGCTGAGGATGATGCCGGCCGCGACGGCGATGATGGCGATAACGAAAATATGAGTCCTCTTCATGACCACAGATTTAACGGATTTCTAACGGATTCAACAGGTTTTTTGGGGTTCCGCCGCTGGGTTATCGGGTCAGGCGGCGGGCCAAGGAAAAGGTAGCAAAATTAGCGGAGCGACGAATCATAACAGAAATAACCAGGAAAAGGTAACGGCCGGCAGGAGAAAAATCTACCCGACCTGCTTAATTCAAAAGCCGCGGCGGAACCCCAAAAAATCCGTTAAATCCGTTAGAAATCCGTTAAATCTGTGGTCCTTTTCTCCAGGCGGCCCACCTTGCGGTCGAGGGCGATGAGGTAAACCAGAAGGCCGGCGATGATGACGACGACGGCGGCCACCACCACGTAGATTTTGCCGCTGGCCCGCAGGTCGTCGGCCATCGCGGGGGCGTCGGGGCCGGGGGCCTGCGCCCAGGCGTGGGCGGCGGTGCCCAGCACGAGCTGCAACCCAAAGCAGGCCGCTAGGAAGTACCGAAAAAGCTTATTGGTCATCGTGGTGGTGTTGAAGGAGCGTCAGCCGGCTGCTGACCTGGGTGAGCCAGAAAGCAAACAAAATCCAGCCAATGACGGCGGCGTAGAACACGGGCCGCATGGTGCTGTCGAGGTCGTACTTGTTGAAGCCGGGGTTGCCGGTCTGGCCCGGGTGCAGGCTGTTGCCCGAAATGCGGGGCAGGATGAACAGCAGCGGAATGGCCGCCGCAAACGCAAAAATATTGTAGATGGCCGAGACCCGCGCCCGCTGCTGGTCGTCGCGGAACGAGCCGCGCAGCACCAGGTAGGCCCCATATATAAGGAGGGCCACGGCGGCGGCGTTCAGGCGGGGGTCGGGCGTCCACCAGGCCCCCCAGGTGTAGCGGGCCCACAGGCTGCCGGTGGCCAGGCCCAGCACGCCCAGCAAAATGCCGGTTTTAGCCGCTTCGTGGGCCAGGATGTCGAGCCGCGCCGAGGGCCGCCGCAGGTACTGCATCGAGTACACGATGGACACGAGCATCACCATAATCATCCCGAACCACATGGGCACGTGGAAAAACAGGTTGCGGATGCTCTCGTTCACGATGGGCAGGCGCGGCACCGGAATGAGCAGCCCCGCCACGGCCGAGCCCACGATGAGCACCACCGCCACCCACTTCCACGCGCCCCGGCCGCGCGACTCAATCAGCCGCTGCCCGCCCCACACCGCCCCCACCGTGACGACGAGACTGACGAGGGAGATGATAATTCCTAAGGTTGCTTTGCTCATGATAACCAAGGCTTAACCGCGCCACAAAAAAGGGTACAGCAGGTACGACGTCCCCGCCACAATTACGTTCAGGGCCAGCAGGGTGATGATGGATTGCTGGCTCAGGCCGCGGTCAAGGCCGTCGAGGGCGTTCTTGCTGACTTTGATTAACAACAAAAGCATCGGAATCATTACCGGAAAACCAAGCACAGCCATCAAAGTAGCGCCGTTGCCGCCGGCTTTGGCCGCAATGCCCGATACCAGCGTGAGCGTGGTGGCGAAGCCCAGGGCCCCCAGCACCAGGTTGGCCAGGAACAAGGACAGGTCCTGAATCGGGTTGCCCAAAAAGGTGGTGTAGAGAAACAAACCCAGCAGCCCCACGCCCAGCAGCAGCAGCGCGTTGTAGAGCATTTTGGCCAGGATGATGGCCTGGGGCCGCACCAGCGTGTAGTAATAGAGGCGCTGGCCGGGGCTTTCCTGCATGAAGCCCTTGGCCACGGCGTTGACGGCCGCGAACAGTAGAATCACCCAGAACAAGGCGTTCCAGGCCGGGGCCGGGGGCTGCCCGCCGCGCAGGCTGAAGCTCAGAAAGCATACGAACACCGTGCTGCCCACGTACAGCACCAGCCCGCCCAGCGCCGCCCGCTGCCGCCACTCCAGGCGGAAGTCTTTGGCGAGCAGGGCATAAATTTCGCGGAGCAGCACGGGCAACGGGTGGGTTTCGGGCCGCAAAGATACGACCCGCGCCCGGCGCGGGTGCCGAAACGCAGTTCCACAAATTCAGGCCCTACAGCCAAAAAAGAAGGGCCCCAGATAAAACCGGGGGCCCTTGCAAACCATTAGAAATCAGCGAAATTCTTTTAAACCTGCAAAATCTGCGGCTAGAAGTCGTAGCCCAGCGTGAAGTAGAACTTGGGCGGATTGGTCACGTAGTTTTCGCGGCCCCAGGCCACGTCGGCCTTGCCGTAGAAACCGAACAGCGTGCTGCGGATGCCGCCCCCGTAGCCCACCAGCAGCGGGTTGCTGAAGTTGGTGACGGTGCCCGAGAACGGGTTGCCGTTGCCGCCGAAGGTGAGGGTGTTGTTCGAGTTGTCGACGCTGAGCGGGTTGCCGCCGTTGTAGGCCGTGCCCGCGTCGACGAAGCCCGTGATTTGGAAGTTGCGCAGGAACGACGACGTGATGGGCCGCCGCGCGAAATACTGCACGATGGGGATGCGCAGCTCGCTGTTGAACAGCAAGTAGCGCGAGCCGTAGCGGGTGCTGTAGTCGAAGCCCCGCAGGTTGGTCACGAACTGCTGGTTGAACAGCTGGCTGGGGTCCAGTTCCGGCACGTTGGGCAGGAAATTCACCCGGTCGCCCTTGTAGTTGGCAAAGAAGGAGTTGTCCATGCCGCCCAGGCGGAAGTACTGGGTGTTGGGCCCAAAATACTGCCCGTAGCTGGCCCGGTTGGCCCAGATGATGGAGCGGTGGACCTTCTGGTAGTGGCGCAGGTCGATGGTGAGCTTGCCGAAGTTGAGCGGCGCGTTGTTGATGCCGCGCAGCTGCTCCAGGGCTATTTTCATGCGGGTGCCGCGCAGCATGTTCACGCCGGTGGCAATGGAGTTGTCGAACACCATCTCGGCCTTGTAGCCCAGGTAGTTCTGGTTGGTGTCGAGGTTGTTGAGGAAGTTGTCGGTCCGGGTGCGGTTGAGGTTTTCGTAGCGGGGGCCCGCCCGCAGGCTCAGGTTGTGGGTGAGCGGGTAAGAGAAAGTAACGGCCGCCGCCTGCCGCCCGTAGCGGAACGTACCGTCTTGCAAATCAAAGAAGTAAGCCTGCTTCTGGTAGGCAATGGTGTAATCGATGCGGCGGGTGAGGTTGGTGTACGAGGCGTTGATGTTGCTGGTGCGCAGGTCGAAGAGCCCGAACAGTCCCGCGTCGATGCGCTGGTTCTCCAGAATGTCGTTCAGGTGGGCCCGGAACTGCAGGCCGATGCCCAGCAGCGGGTCCGAGTAGAGCGAGGTGGTGATGTTGTCGGCCATGAAGCGCGTGTCGTAGCGGAAGGGGCCGGTCACCTTGGGCACGTCGGGCAGCACTTTGTTCACGGGGGCGCGCCGGGCCGCGCGCTTGGGCTGCACGGGCTCGTCTTCCTCAAACACGTAGTCGTTCGTGTTCACCGCCTCGTTGGCTTTGCGGCGGGCCCGGCGCGTGCCGGGGGCCCCCGTGCTGTCGGCCGTGGGCGTGGTCACGCTGGCCGCGGCCTTGGCGGCGGCCACCGGCGCGGCCGAGCGGTCTTCCAGGGTTTTCTGGCGGGTGGTTTTTATGCCGGGCAGCGCCGCGGGCAGCGCAAACGTGGGGTAGCTGTACAGCACGTCGCGGGCCTGCGCCGGGGCCACGAAGGCCAGGGCCGTGGTGGCGGGGCTGTAGTCGAAGTCGTTGACGTTGGGCAAAAAGCCCGTCAGCAAAGCCCGCTCCTTGGTTTTGAGCGAGTAGCGGTAGAGGCTGCGCACGCCGCTCTCCTCGCCCAGGTACAGGATTTCGTCGTCGGAGATGGCGCGGGGCCGGGTTTCGTTGGAGATGGTGCTGGCCAGGGCCTCCACCGGCAGGGCCCGCCCGTCGAGGTGGTAGAGGAACAGGTCGTAGTTGTTCACCACGTTGGGGAAGGTGGCCGGCCGGCTCCGCCCCAGCGAATCGAGGTAGCGGTTGGAGCTGAACACGATGCCCTGGCCGTTGGGCAGGAACACCGGCTGCACGTCGTCGAACAAGTCGTTGGTGAGCTGCTCGGCCTGGCGGCTGCCGGCCCGCAGCACGAACAAGTCGTTCTGGCCGCCGCGCACGGCGCTGAACACCAGAGCCTTGCCGTCGGCCGAGTAGTTCATGGCCAGCACCTGGTCGTAGCTCTGGAGCACCGAGGCGGGCCGCCGGAACTGCACCACCGAGCGGAAGCGGTCGAGCAGGTTGCTGCCGCTGGCGCTGCGCAGGTGCAGCGTCATCACGCCCTGGTCGGTTTCGGCCACGGCCACCTGGGCGTTGCCGCGCCAGGCCAGCACGGGCAGGCGGCTTTCCACCTGCTGGTCGGGGGTTTTGTAGCCGCCGCGGCCCACGGTGCGGCGGTGGCTGCCGTCGCGGTTGGCCACCACCACGCGGTAGCGGCCCAGCTCGTTCACGGCGTAGGCCAGCTGCTGGCCGTTGGGGCTGAGCACGGGCTGCGAGTAAATGACGGCCCGGCGGTTGCGCCCGCCCACCTGGAACTTGGCGTCGGGCACGGCCAGCGCGGCCGTGGCCGCCGCGTTGTTGATGCCCCGGTAGTAGGCCAGCCAGTCGCGCAGAAACGTTTTGTACGGCACGTTCAGCGACGAGCTGATGCCCACTTCCGCGTCGCGGGTGATGCGCGTCAGGTTCAGAATGTTTTGCACCGAGGTGTAGCCGTAGCGCTCGGCGATGTAGTTCCAGATGCTCTGGCCGGCCAGGCGCGGGTCGCGGATGAAAAACGGGGCCGTGCGGTTGCCGCTGGGGTAGAGGCGCGTCATGTCGCGCATGTAGCCGTCCATGTCCACGCTCCAGCCCTCGGCCCCGTAGGCCGCCGCCCCGCCGATGAACCAGTCGGGCAGTTGCAGCAGGTAGCTACTTTGCAGCACTTCGCGCAGCGAGCCGCCGTACATCATGTCGTTCAGCAGCACCTGCGTGAGCTGGTAGCTGACCTCGCGCTTGAAGTCGGTTTGCAGGCCGGTGAAGGCAATCTGCACCTTGCTCATGCGGGCCAGGGGGGCGTCGCCGCCGGCCACGGTTTCGGGGTTGGGGTCGAGGCCGATGTTGCTCTGGCGCAGGTCGCCCACCGAGTTGTAGAGCATCAGGGTGGTTTTGGAGTACGGGTAGTACCCGATGAGCGCCGTGATGCGCTGCAGCTCCTTTTCGGCGTAATCGACGGCGCGGCGGGCGGCGGGCTCGTTGCCGTCGTAGTACATCACCGTGAAGTTGGAGGTGGCATACTGCTGCCAGTGCAGCGTTTTGTACTGGATGCGCACCCGCCCGAACTGCTCCTGGGCCGTTTGGGCCCGGGCCGGGCCCGCCGCGGCCACCAGCGCCGCCAGTGCGCACGCGCCCCGCACCGCCCTCATCACCGAAGAAATATCTCTCATAATCAGCCAACGAACAAAGGCGGAAATTAGTCCGCCGTACAACGTAAAAATCAACCGGGCCCCGGCCCGGGCCCCAGGGCCGCGTACCGCGCCAGGCTCACCTCGGGCCAAAGGTCGGCCCGGCCGGCGAGCCAGTCGGCAAAAAGCACCGCCAGCCGGGGGGCCAGCACCACGCCCTTCGAGCCGTAGCCCCCGCAGAAGCTGAGGCCCGGCACCGCCGGGTGGGCCCCCAGCAGCGGCTTGCGGTCGCGCACGGCGGGCCGCACCCCCGCCCGCTGCCCCACCACCGCAAACGGCGCGTGGGTGAGGGCGGCCAGGCGGCCGGCCAGCTCGGCGCGGCCCTCGGCGGTGGGCCCGTCGGCAAACGGCGGCCAGCGGTAGGTGGCCCCCACGCGGAAGCGCCCCGCCCCCAGCGGTACCACGTAGGCGCTCCGGTTGAGCACCTGCCCGGCGGCCAGGCCGGCGCATTCCACGTCGAGCACCTCGCCCTGGTTGGGCGTAAGGGGCAACCAATTAAAGTACGGATTGTTAACGGCTTCGGCCCCTTCGCAGCACACCACCTGGTGCGCGCGCACGGTGCCGTCGTACTCAAACGCCGGGGAGGCCCCGGCCGGGGCGCTAACGAGCTTGGCCCAGGCAAAAGTTTCGCGCCGCAGCCAGCCGCCGGCCGCGCCTTCGGCGGCCAGCGCGGCCAGCAGCTCGGCCACGGCCAGGTAGCCGCCGTGGCGCAGCCAGGCCCCGCCGTGGGGGGCCGCCACGCCGGGCAGGCCGGGGTCGTGGGCCAGGATTTCGCCCACGAAGTCGCCCCAGGGCTGGGCGGCGCTGCGGGCCAGGGTGTGCGCCAGCTCTTCGGCCGAGCCAAACACCTTGAAGATGGGTACGGCCGTGTAAAATGACTGGCCCAGCCGGGCTTCCAGGGCCCGGTAGTAGGCGGTGGCGCAGGGAATCAGCTCGGCGGCCCGCCAGGCCAGGGCAAAGCGCCGGCCCGCCACGGGGTTGACGAGGCCCGCCGCCACCCGCGAAGCGGAGTCGGGCCGGCCGGCGTCGTACACCAGCACCCGCTGGCCGCGCCGCCGCAGCTCGTCGGCCAGCGTAGCCCCCGCCAGGCCGTGGCCCACCACCAAAACGTCGCACTCCGTCATCGCGGCAAGGTAAGGCCAGCGGGCCCAAACGCCGGGCTGCTGCCGTACTTTGCCCCGGCTTCGCGGCGACTTTCGTCACCGGGCCCCGGGGCCCCGTTCCGGCTGCTGGAGCCAATCTTTTTCTTGCCTGCTTCTTACCATGCTGATTAAAACTTTCACCTTCAACGCTTTTTCGGAAAACACCTACGTGCTTAGCGACGAGGCCACCCGCGCCTGCGTCGTCGTGGACCCCGGCTGTTACACCGCCGCCGAGCAGGCCGAGCTGCGGCAGTACATCGACGACAACCGGCTTCGGGTGAGTGCCGTGCTGCTCACCCACGCCCACATCGACCACGTGCTGGGCTGCGCCTTCGTGCTGCACACCTGGCCCGGCACGCCCCTGCTGGTGCACGACCTCGACCGGCCCACCCTGGCCGGCGTACCGACCTACGCCGGGCCCTATGGCTTCGGGGCCTACCAGCCCGCCGAGCCCACGGGGGCCCTGGCGGCCGGTGAGCCCGTGCGCTTCGGCGACACCGAGCTGGAGGTGCGCTTTGCCCCGGGCCACGCGCCCGGGCACGTCGTGTTCTACCACGCGCCCAGCGGGCAGCTCATCGGCGGCGACGTGCTGTTCCAGCGCAGCATCGGCCGCACCGATTTGCCCGGCGGCGACCTGGTGACGCTGCTGCGCAGCATCGACGCCCAGCTGATGACCCTGCCCGACAGCACCGTGGTGCACTCCGGGCACGGCCCCACCACCACCATCGGGGCCGAGCGGCGCGGCAACCCGTCTCTGAACTAACTGGTGCGCAGGCCATTGCCCTTTCTTCGTTTATCCGCCCACCGTTGCCCTTGAAAAAGCACCTTCCCAACGCCCTCACCTGCCTGAACCTGTTGTGTGGCTGCCTGGCGCTGACCTTTATATTCTCTACCCGCCCGCTCAACCTTGTGACGGGGGCCTACTTGGTGGGGCTGGCGGCGGTGGCCGATTTCCTCGACGGCCTGGTGGCCCGGGCCCTGCGCGTATCGTCGCCCATCGGCAAAGACCTGGACTCGCTGGCCGATATGGTGTCGTTCGGGGTGGTGCCGGGGGCCATTTTGTTCCAGCTTCTTCGGCTTGCCCCGGCCCAGTCGGCAGCGGCAGGTTACCCGTTGGCTTGGGGGGCTGATTATTTGCCCTACGCGGCGTTTCTAGTCACCATTTTTTCGGCCCTGCGGCTGGCCAAGTTCAACAATGACACCCGGCAGACCAACTCCTTCATCGGGCTGCCCACGCCGGCCTGCACGCTGGTGGTGGCCTCGTTGCCGCTCATCCTGGCGGCCGAATCCAAGCGCCCGGCGGCCTTCAGCACCCTCATTCCCTTAATTTTAAACCCCTGGGCCCTGCTGGGCCTCACCGTGCTGTTGTCGGGGCTGCTGGTGGCGGAGCTGCCGCTGTTTGCTTTGAAGTTCAAAGACTTCGGCTGGGTGGGTAATCGGCAGCGGTTCCTATTTTTGCTGCTGGCTGTGGCGCTGATGATATTTCTGCACGCCGCGGCGGTGCCGCTGGTGGTGCTGCTCTACGTGGGGCTGTCGGTGGCCGGGCCCCGCCGGGCCTGAATGGACCGCTCCACAATAAAAACCTACCTCCTCAGTTAAGGCCCCGGCCACGGGCCGCCCCGTTGGGGCTGCCCCCGGGGCCATTTGTCGTTATTCTATGCGTCGTCTTTTACTCTTGCTGGTGCTGGTCGGGTTAGGGTACGCGCCGGCGCGGGCGCAGGGCGGCGCGGCCACGGCCCACGCCGCCCTGCGCTGGGGCGGCTACACCGAAGTGCCCAGCCGCACCGGCCGCACGCAGCGGGTGCCCACCTTCGCGGGGGCCTGGGCGGCGTTTGATGAGCAGGTGGGCACCTTCAGCCTGCGGCTGAGCGGCGACGTGCGCGAGGGCCAGCTGCTGAACCCGGTGTACGAGGCGTTTTCCGACGCCGACGCCAAGCTCTTCGACCTGAGCAAGCTGCCGGCCGGGCCGGTGGTGCAGCTCACGCCGGGCACCGAGACCAAGCTGCCCATCACGCGCCTGAGCCTGCGCCCGGTGCGCCGCAACCCCCAGACCGGCCAGGCCGAGCGCCTGGTCTCGTTCGATTTCAGCTACTCGCCCGAGTACGGCCGCGCCACGGGGGCCCGGGGCGGCAGCGGCGGCACCACCCGGGCCCACGCCCCCCACTCGGTGCTGGCCAGCGGCGACTGGTACAAGCTGGGCGTGCCGGCCAACGGCATCTACAAGATTGACCAGGCCAAGCTCAAGGAAATCGGCTTTAACCCCGCCACCACCGACCCCAAAACCCTGCGCCTCTACGGCAACGCCGCGGGCCTGCTGCCCCAGGCCAACGCCGCCTACCGCCCCGACGACCTGGTGGAAAACGCGGTGCTCTTCAAGGGCAACGGCGACAACGCCTTCGACGCCGACGAGTACCTGCTCTTTTACGCGCCGGGGCCCAACACCTGGTACGCCGAAAACGGCCGCTTCCGGCACGTCAACAACATTTACGCCGACACGGCCTACTACTTTCTGACCACGCAGGCCGCCGCCGCCGCGCCCCGCCGCGTGGCCACGGCGGGGGCCCCCGGCGCGGCGGCCACGCGCACCGTCACGACGTTCGACGAGCGGGCTTTTTACGAGCACGACCTGGTGAACCTGCTGCACTCGGGCCGGCAGTGGCTGGGGGAAAGCTTCTCGGGTTCGGTGGCCCCGCCGGCTTTTGCCCTGGGCAACCTGCCCGACTTGGTGCCCGGCTCCACCGCCCAGCTGACGCTGGCGCTGGCCGCCAACGACCTGAACGGCAGCCAGTTTCAGGCGTCGCTGAACGGCACGGCGGTGGGCACCGTGCCGCTGGCCGCCACCACGGGCCAGCAGTTTTATGCGGTGGCCACCCTGAACACCGTGACGCTGCCGGTGGCGCTGCCCGCCGCCCCACCGACCGCCCCCAGCGTGGACCTGGCCTACACCACCAACAGCGGCCAGGGCGTAGGCTACCTCGACTACCTCGAACTCAACGCCCAGCGCCGCCTCACGCTGAGCGGGCCGGCGCTGGAGTTCCGCTCGCTGGCCAGCGTGGGGCCCCGGGCGGTGAGCCGCTTCGTGCTGGCCGGCACCACCGCCGCCACCGCCGTGTGGGACGTGACCAACCCGCGCCGCGCCGTGGCCCAGGCCCTCGACGGCAGCGGGGCCTTCGCGGCGGCCACCGACACGCTGCGCGAGTACGTGGCCTTTCAGCCCGACGGCGCGTTTGCCACGCCCCGGGCCTTCGGCAAGGTGCCCAACCAGGACCTGCACGCCCTCGACGGCAGCTACGACCTGGTGATTGTGACCTACCCGGCCTTCCGCGAGCAGGCCAACCGGCTGGCCGACCACCGCCGCACCCACGACGGCCTGAAGGTGGCCGTGGCCACGACGAAGGAGGTGTACAACGAGTTCGGCTCGGGCGGGCAGGACGCCACGGCCATCCGCGACTTCATGAAACAGGTGTACGACCGGGCCCCGGCCGGCAAGGCCCAGTACCTGCTGCTGTTCGGCGATGCTTCGTTCGACTACAAGTCCAGCCCCTACAACGACAAGTCGCTGGAGGCGAAGTGGTGGCCCGGCCGGGCCCCGTTCAAAACCGGCTCCGACTTCGACGCCATCAACCAGAACTACGTGCCCACCTACGAGTCGCGCGAGTCGCTGACGCAGTTTTACGGCAACACGGTCACGTACTCGTCGGAGGACTACTACGGGCTGCTCGACGACGACGAGGGCGACTGGAACGAGTACCCCACCGGCACCGAGGTGCAGGACGTGGCCGTGGGCCGCCTGCCCGTGCGCACCCCCAAGGGCCAGCCCGCCAACACCGACATGGCCCGCCGGATGGTGGACAAGCTCATTGCCTACGACGCGGCGGCCAGCTTCGGCAAGTGGCGCAACCGCCTCTCGCTGTGGGCCGACGACGGCAACAACGACCTGTTTGTAGGCCAGGGCTCGGAACCGCTGGCCGCCAGCATCCAGGCCACGGCCCCCAACTACAACGTGCACAAGGTGTACCTCGACCTATACCCCCAGGTGTCGGTGGCGGCCGGCCTGCGCTCGCCGGAGGCCAACAAGGCCGTGGACGAGTCGTTCGAGGGGGGGTCGCTGCTGATCAACTACCTCGGCCACGGGGGCCCCTCGGGCCTGTCGGACGAACAGATTTTCACCAACGCCTCCGCCCTGGCCCTGCAAAACCACGACCGGCTGGCGTTTCTGGTGACGGGCACCTGCGACCTGAGCACCTACGACAACCCCGACTTTACGTCGGCCGGCGAGCAGGTGCTCACCGACAACCTCAACGGCGGCGGAGCCGTGGGCCTGTTCACAACCACCCGCGTGGTGGAAGCATTCCAAAACGCCGGGCTTAACCAGGAGTTTTACAACAACGTGTTCCGGCCCTTATCGAATGGAAAGATGCCGGCCATTGGTACCGTGACCATGCTGGCCAAAAATGCCTACCCGGGCCCCGGCGCGGCCGGCATCCTCAACAACCGCAACTACACCCTGCTCGGCGACCCCAGCATGACGCTGGCCTACCCCCGGCAAACAGCGGAAATCGACAGTTTGAACAAGAAATACCTGCCCGGCGGGGCCGCACCCGCCACGTTGCAGGCCCTGGCCGCCGTGCGCCTGCACGGCCGCGTGCTAAACGCCGGGGCCCTGAGCACGGCCTTCAACGGCACGGCCCAGGTGACGATTTACGACAAGCCCGCCACGGTGCAGACGCTGGGCAGCAAGTATTCGCCCGCCACCCCGGCCGACGGCCCCCGGCCGGTGCAGGTGCAGGAGAGCGTGATTTACAGCGGCCAGGCCACCGTGACGGGCGGGCAGTTCAGCCTGCGCTTCGTGGTGCCCAAGGACATCAACTACAACGTGGGCATTGGCAAAATCAGCCTCTACGCGTTTTCGAGCACCACCGACGCCGGCGGGCGGCTGGCCGTGCCCGTGGGCGGCGCGGCCACCGGCGCGGCCCGCGACACCATTCCGCCCGTGGTGGCCCTGTTCATGGACAGCGAAACCTTTGCCTTCGGGGGCCTCACGGGCCAGAACACCACCCTGCTGGCCGACCTCAGCGACAACTCGGGCATCAACACCACCGGCGCGGGCATCGGCCACGAAATCACGGCCGTGCTCGACAACGACCCCACCAAGCTCACGGTACTCAACGACGCCTACGTGGGCAAGGTCGACAACTTCCGCGCCGGCCAGGCCAAGTACCTCTACAAAGACCTGACGGCCGGGCCTCACACCCTGAAAGTGAAGGCCTGGGACACGTACAACAACTCGGCGGAGCGGGAAATTGAGTTCGTGGTGGCCCACA
Source organism: Hymenobacter caeli (assembly GCF_013294115.1). Taxonomy (GTDB): domain Bacteria; phylum Bacteroidota; class Bacteroidia; order Cytophagales; family Hymenobacteraceae; genus Hymenobacter; species Hymenobacter caeli. Next base: position 59,761 of record NZ_JABSNP010000018.1, read on the forward strand.
CCGAGCAGCTGGCCCTGAGCCACGTGCTCAACTACCCCAATCCGTTTGCCAGCGCTACTACGTTTCACTTCGACCAAAACCGCGAAGGCGACGACCTCGACGTGCAGGTCCAGATTTTTACGGTGTCGGGCAAACTCGTGCGCACCCTCACGGCCTCCATCGTCAACAGCGAGCCCCACCAGAAAAGCATTACCTGGGACGGCCGCGACGAATACCACGACCAGCTGGCGCGGGGCGTGTACGTGTACCGGGTGAGCGTGCGGGCGCAGAGCGACCGCGCCACCGCGTCCAAGTTTGAAAAACTCGTTATCCTCAATTAATCCATTTTCTTTGTGGCCGGGCCCCGTGGCCCCCTCCTTTCATTTTATGCAACTCGCTACACTAATTACTCTCCCGCGCCTGGCGCTCTTCGCGGCCCTGCTGGGCGGCGCGGCCACGGCCCAAGGCCAGAACTTCTCCAAAACCATCACCACGGCGGTGCCCATCCTCACCCTCAGCCCCGACTCGCGCTCAGCGGCGCTGGGCGAGGCCGGCGTGGCCCTCTCGCCCGATGCCAACGCGGCGTTTTACAACCCGGGCAAGCTGGGCTTCGTGCCCTACAAATACGCGGTGTCGCCGTCGTACACGCCGTGGCTGCGCAGCATCACCGACGACATGGGCCTGTCCTACCTGTCGGGCTACGCCAAGGTGAACCCCCGGGCGGCCATCTCGGCCTCGCTGCTGTACTTCGACCTGGGCCAGATTCAGTACCGCGACGCCAACAACATCGAAGGGGCCACCTTCAACCCCAAGGAATACGCCTTAACGGTGTCGTACGGCCAGAAGCTGAGCGAGAACTTCGGCCTGGGCGTGTCGGCCCGCTACATCCGCTCCAACCTCACCGGCGGCAGCATCCCCGACGCCCGGCCCGGCAACGCCGCCGCCGTGGACATCGGGGCCTACTACACCAAGGACGCCAGCATCGGGACCGGCCTCTACAACCTGTCGTTCGGGGCCACCATCAGCAACATCGGCAATAAGATGACTTATACCGACCCACAAAACGCCAGCTTCCTGCCCACCACCCTGAAGCTGGGCACGGCCATCACCCGGGAAATCGACCAGTACAACAAGATTACGTTTGCCTTCGACGTCAGCAAGCTGCTGGTGCCCTCGCCCTACTACGAAGGCGATGGGACTTCTTCTACCGACCCCGCAGTGGTGGCCCGCGTAAAAGCCGAAAACTTAGCCCGGGCCCAGAAATCCATCATCAGCGCGGCGTTGGGCTCGTTTTCTGACGCGCCGGGTGGCTTCAAGGAAGAATTGCAGGAAATCAACTTGTCGGGGGGCCTGGAGTATTCCTACAACGACCTGCTGATGGCCCGCGTGGGCTACTTCTACGAGAACCCCGACAAGGGAGCCCGCCAGTACCTGAGCCTGGGCCTGGGCGTGCGCTACCAGGTGTTCGGCATCGACGGGGCCTACCTCGTGCCCAACTCGCAGGCCAACCCGCTGGCCCAAACCATCCGCGTGTCGCTGCACTTCAACTTCAACAAGCTGGCCGATGCCTTCAACGGCGACGCCGGCGGCACCAGCGGCGACGCCCCCAAGCAGAACTAAGGACGTTTTTTTCTGGTTAAAAGCAGCAGAAAAGCTGTTCGGAAATAAATCAGAACGTCATGCCCATCTGGCGTCCGCGCAGCCGAAGCATCTCTACCGCAGCAGTAATTAGTGGTTAGTCAGCGGTAGAGATGCTTCGGCTGCGCGGACGCCAGATGGGCATGACCGCCTAAAGAGCGTTTTGGTTAACTCAAACAGCTTCTAAGTGAAGGGTTGAGAGCAGGCCGTCCTGGCAGCTGCTTTCGACCCTTCTCTTTTCTACTTTTTACCTGCTTTTCATCAGCCGTTTTATCCCCGGTTTTTTACCCTGCTATGCTCGACCGTACCGTTGCCCCTCCCGTTCAGCCGCTGGCCCGCGTGGCCCTGCCGGCCACGGAGGTGATGACCCTGCCCAACCACGCCCGCCTGCACACGCTGGCCAACGACGCCCAACCCGTGGTGCGCCTGCAAGTGGCCCTGCCCGCCGGCAAAATTGCCGAGCCCCGGCCCAGCCTGGCCCTGCTCACCGCCCGGGCGCTGCTCGAAGGCACGGCCACCCGCACCGCCCGCCAGATTGCCGACGAAGTGGCTTTCTACGGGGCCTCGCTCGACTGCGATTCGGGGCCCGACCGGGCGCTGCTCACGCTGCACTGCCTCACGCGGCACCTGCCCACGCTGCTGCCACTGGTGCACGAGGTGCTCACCCAGCCCGCCTTCCCGGCCCCGGAGCTGGCCCAGCTGCAAACCCGCACCGTGCAAAACGTGCAGGTAGAGCGCCGCAAGGCCGGTTACCGCGCCTCCGAGCGCTTCAACCAAAACCTGTTCGGGGCCGCCCACCCCTACGGCCAACTCTTCGACGAAGCCGCTTTCCAGGCCCTTACCCGGGCCGAGGTGCTGGCCTTCCACCGGGCCACGTACCCGCTGGGCGGGGCCGAGATATTCTTGTGCGGCGACGTGGCCGGCCACCAGCAGCTGGTGGCCGATACCCTGGGCGGGGGCCCGGCCGCGGGCCCCGCGCTGGTAGCCCCGGCCCCGCCGCTGGCCGCGTTCCAGCCCACCACCGACCACGTGGCCGTGTCCGGCAGCTTGCAGGCGTCGCTGCGCATCGGGCGGCCCTGGCCCGCGCCCCAGCACCCCGATACCCACCGCCTGAACTTGCTGATCAAGGTGCTGGGCGGCTACTTCGGCTCGCGGCTGATGCGCAACATCCGCGAAGACAAGGGATTAACCTACGGCATCTCGGCCAGCGTCAGCAACCGCGAGCGGGCCGCGGCCCTCACCATCGGCACCGACGTGAAAGGCGACAGCGCCCCGCTGGCCGTGGCCGAAATCCAGCACGAGCTGCGCCGCCTGCAAGACGAACTCATCCCGGCCGACGAGCTGGAGACGGTGAAAAACTACACCCTGGGCAAGTTCGCCAACGACCTGTCCACCGTGTTCGAGCAAGCCGACAAGTACCGCAACATCGTGCTCATGGCGCTGCCCGCCGATTACTACGCCCAGTTCGTGCAGCAAATCGAAGCCGCCGACGCCCCCGCCCTGCAACGCCTGGCCCAGGAATACCTGTCGCCAGCCGCCATGCAAGTGGTGGTGGCCGGGGCCTGAGGTGGAGTCAGGGAAGCTGCCTAACTCGGCAGTCTAAGAGGTTTTCACCGCAGAAGACGCAGAAGGCTGCGCGGAGGAATCGCAGAAGAACGACCCCCGCGATTCCTCCGCGCAGCCTTCTGCGTCTTCTGCGGTGAAAACACCTGCTTTGAAAGCCGCTGCAAGCAGCTTTTCAACCCTTCTTTTTTGACGCGCTACCCTGTCATCTCCGCGCTCACGCCTTCACGTCCTGAATGGCCGGGGGCCCAGGGTTGTAATCGGCCGTGGCCGTGAGCTGCTCGGCGGTGCGCTTGCCCTGGTCGTCGCGCAGGTCGCGGCGCTTGAACGGGCGGATGATGAGGCGCAGGGCCTGGTCGGAGCTGAAGTAGCTGAAGGCCCAGTCCACCAAAGCCACCACCTTGTTGCGGAAGCCCACCAGCGTCATCAGGTGGACGAACAGCCAGGTGGCCCAGCCAAAAATGCCGTTGAAGTGGATGCCCTTGGGCAGGTCCACCACGGCTTTGTTGCGGGCCACGATGGCCATCACGCCTTTGTTGAAGTACTCGAAGTCCTTGGGGGCCTCGCCTTTGGTGAGGCGCACTATGTTGGCGGCCAGCAGCGAAGCTTGCTGCTGGGCCACGGGGGCCAGCATGGGCAGGCCCTTGGGCATCTCGCCGGTCACGAGGTTGGCCACGTCGCCGATGGCGAACACGTTAGCCAGGCCCTGTACCTGGTTCCACTGGTTCACGGTGATGCGCTTGTTGCGCGTCAGCACGGCTTCGGGCAGGCCGGGCATGGCCGCCCCGTTCACGCCGGCCGCCCAAATCATGTTTTCGGTCGGAATAAACTCCGTGTCGGAATAGTACGCTTTGCAATCCTCGAATTTCTTCACCGACGTGTTGACGCGCACTATCACGCCCAGCTCCTTGAGGTAGCGGCTGGCATCGGCCTGCGACGCCTCCGACATGGGCCCCAGCAGCGCCGGGCCGGCCTCTACCAGAAAAATCTGCATCTGCTGGAGGTCCAGCTCGGGGTAGTCCTTGGGCAGCACGTGCTTGCGCATCTCGGCCAGCGAGCCGCTGATTTCGACGCCCGTGGGGCCCCCGCCCACCACCACGATGTTCATCAGGGCCTGGCGCTGGGCCGGGTCGGCGGTGAGCAGGGCCTTCTCAAAATTCTGAAAAATGAAGCTGCGCAGGTTCAAGGCATTCGGGATGCTCTTGATTTGCATGGCGTTGCGCTCGATGCTCTCGATGCCAAAAAAATTGGTGAGCGAGCCGGTGGCCAATACAAGGTAGTCATAGTGAATCTCGCCCACACTGGTGTGCAGCGTGCTAGCAGCCGTGTCCACGCCGGTGGCGTCGGCCATGCGGAAAAAGAAGTTGCGCTGGCCCGCGAAAATTTTGCGCACCGGGTAGGCGATGCTGTCGGCTTCGAGGGCCCCCGTGGCCACCTGGTACAGCAGGGGCTGGAAGTTATGGTAGTTGTTGCGGTCCACGACCACCACTTGCACCGGGGCCTTGGCCAAATCTTTGGCTAGCTGCAGACCGCCGAAGCCGCAGCCCACGATAACAACCCGCGGCTTATCGGAAAAAGGAACATTTGTATCCATGAGGCATTGAATAGAAGAAAGCTGGTAGCTAAACTTCTATATAAACCCCAAAAACCGTCCGTTGGTTACCAGCCAGTTACTATGGGCCCCGGCCAAGCTGAACGCGGCGGCACTTCGGTGCGTGCAAAACGGAAACGCTCCCGTTGCAGCTGGGCAACTGCGCACCGGGGCCTTGGCGGGAAACGGCGCATCGTGCCGTTTTGCATTGCTATTTAGTAATCGACGCCTTCCTTCTTCTTGAACTCGCCGTCCTTGACCTGCTTCACAAATTTCAGCCAGCTGAACGGGTTGGTGAGCGGGTTGTTGGCTTGCAACGACTGGCCCAGGCCCATGCGGGCCTGGTAGTCTTGCTGCTGCAAGCTCATGGTTTGGCGGTAGGCGGCCGTCGAACTCATGGGCAGCGTGTTGAAAATGCGGCGCATGGTCTGCTCGTTGAGGGCATCGGCCCCCGGCGTGCGACTCTCACTCGGGATGGCCATGGCTAGGAAGGCCCGCTTAAACTCGCGCTCCGTGGCGTAGGGGAACACCCGTACTTCGGGCAGCAGCGTCGCGTCTTCCCGCATTTCGACCACGACCGAATAGCTCTCGCGCTGGTAGTCGTTAGGAATTTTAAAGGTTTGGTTGGCGTAGCCCAACGAGCGAATCACGACGCTGTCACCCGCCAGTACGGCCACCGAAAAGTAACCGTAGATGTTGCTGATGGTGCCGCGGCCAGCTTTGGGCACGTACACCGTAGCCCCGGGAATGCCGAGCAAACTGTCGCCGCTGGCCACGATGCCGGTGAACTGAATTACCCGGCGCTTGCCCTGGGCCTGGGCCCCGGGCGCGGCCAGCAGCAGCAAAACGCCCACCAACACGGCGGCAAGCGCGAACGAAAACCCCCGGGGGCGGTTGGTGGTGAGCATGGTGGGTGGGCTAGTAGGCAAAGATACAACCCCCAAGGCGGGCTGAGCCGTACCTTCGGACAACGGAAAACATACGAAGGCTACCCGCCTCCAGACACCAGATGCGCTTGAAACATTTCACGGTTGCGTTCGGCCAACAAATTTTTAAAGCTTTCGGCGACGAAAGCCGGGTGCGCATCCTCCATTTGCTGTGGCGAAACCACGAAATGGTGGTGGCCGACCTCGAGCAGGTGCTCGACTTTACCCAAACCAAAACCTCGCGCCAGCTGGCGTACCTGAAGAACGCGGGCCTGGTGAGCGTGCGCCGCCTCGACAACTGGATGTTTTATTCGTTGAAGGACGAAATCCTCGACCTGGCCCAGCAGCTGCTGGGCTTCATGGAGCGCGACCCGCAGCTGCTGCGCGACCAGCAGGTGTACCAAACCCTGTGGTCGAACCGCGAGCTGGCCGCCTACAAGCTCCAGAACCGCCACTGGACGGGCGGCGGGGCCCCTCCGCAGTAGCCCCCCGCTGGGGCCGCCAGACGCTGGAACTGCCCCGCCCACCACTCATTAAGCAATAATTGATGCCCTACGCGAATCACCTATTTGTTTGCACCCACCAGAAAAGCGGCGTCGGCCGCGACGTAGCCAAGGCCCTGAAGCACGCCATTAAAGACCAAGGGCTGAAAGCCGTGGTGGCCAACGGCCGGAAGCTGCGCAACGCCGTGCAGGAGTGCGACTGCCTCGACCGCTGCAAGCACTGCAAAAAAGGCTCCGGGGCCGCCTTGGTGGTGTACCCAGAGGGCCTGTTTTACGGCGACGTGCACCCCAAAGACTGCGCCGCGCTGGTGCGCGAGCACCTGGGCGAAGGCCGCCCCCTGGCGGCGCTGCTGCTCGACGACAAATAAGCTCCTTCCGCATGGCCTACCGGCACCTGTTTTTTGACCTCGACCACACGCTGTGGGACTTTGAAACCAACGCCAACGAAACGCTGGCCACCCTGCACGCGCGGCACGGCCTGGCCCAATACGGCGTTGGCCTGGCCGATTTCAACCGGGTGTACAACGACGTGAACCACGCCCTGTGGCGCCTGTACCAGGCCAATAAGGTGACGCAGCAGCAGCTGCGCGACGTGCGCTTCCCGCGCACCCTGGCCAAGCTGGGGGTGGCCGCGGCCGACGTGCCCCCCACCCTATCGGCTGAGTTTACCGACATCCTGCCCGAGAAATCGGCCGTGTTTCCGCAGACCCACGAAACCCTGGCTTACCTGCGCGGCAAGTACACGCTGCACCTGATTACCAACGGCTTCGAGGACATGCAGCACCGCAAGCTGGCCTCGTCGAACCTGACGCAGTACTTCGACCAGATTATTACTTCTGAGCACAGCGGCCACCTCAAGCCCGACCCCCGCATGTTTGCCCACGCCCTGCAAGCCGCCGGAGCCACCGCCCCGGAAAGCCTCATGGTGGGCGACAACCTGGAGTGCGACGTGCTGGGGGCCCACAACGCGGGCATCGACCAGGTGTACTTCAACCCCGCCAAGCGCCGACACTTCGTCCAGACCACCTACGAAATCAGCAGCCTGGACGAGCTACGGGAATTCCTGTAAACCGGTGGCCGGGCGGAGCCGCTACCTTTGCGGCCACCCACCCACCGCCACCAAAACCGCATCTGCACCATGGCCAACGCCTTTTTTAACGTCCCGACGCCTCTCAACGAGCCCGTGAAGGGCTACGCCCCTGATTCGCCCGAGCGGCTGGAGCTGGTGAAGATGCTGAAGGAGCTGAAGCGGCAGGAGCGCGACATTCCGATGCACATCGGCGGGCAGGAAGTGCGCACCGGCCGCCGCCTGCCCCTGCACCCGCCCCACGACCACCAGCATGTTTTGGCCCACTTCCACGAGGGCGACGCCGGCCACGTGACGCAGGCCATCGACGCGGCGCTGGCCGCCCGCCCGGCCTGGGCCGCCCTGCCCTGGGAGCACCGCGCCGCCATCTTCCTCAAAGCCGCCGACCTGCTGGCGGGGCCCTACCGCGCCCGCCTGAACGCGGCCACCATGCTGGGCCAGAGCAAGAACGCCTTCCAGGCCGAAATCGACGCGGCCTGCGAGCTGATTGACTTTTTCCGCTTCAACGTGGCCTTCATGCAGGAGCTGTACGGGCAGCAGCCCATCAGCTCGCCGGGCATATGGAACCGCCTGGAGCACCGTCCGCTGGAGGGTTTCGTGTTCGCCCTCACCCCGTTCAACTTTACCTCCATCGCCGGCAACCTACCCACTTCGGCGGCCCTGATGGGCAACGTGGTGGTGTGGAAGCCCGCCTACCCGCAAATCTATTCGGCCCAGGTGCTGATGGAATTGTTCAAGGAAGCCGGCCTGCCCGATGGCGTCATCAACCTGATTTACGTGGACGGCCCCGTGGCCGGCGACGTCATTTTCAAGCACCGCGACTTCGCCGGCATCCACTTCACCGGCTCGACCAAGGTGTTCCAGACCATCTGGCAGGAAATCGGGCAGAATATCTCCCGCTACAAGTCGTACCCGCGCATCGTGGGCGAAACCGGTGGCAAGGACTTCATCCTCGCCCACCCCTCGGCCCACGCCAAAGCGGTGGCCACGGCCATTACCCGCGGGGCCTTCGAATACCAGGGCCAGAAGTGCTCGGCCGCTTCGCGGGTGTACCTGCCTTCGAACCTGGCCGACGAGATTCTGGGCTACGTGAAGGAAGACCTCGCCACCGTTAAAATGGGGGACGTGGAGGACTTCGGCAATTTCGTAAACGCCGTCATTACCGAAGTTTCGTTCGATAAGCTGGCCCGCTACATCGACGGGGCCCACGCCGACCCGGATGCGGAAGTAGTGGCCGGCGGCACCTACGACAAGACCAAGGGCTACTTCGTGGCCCCCACCGTCATCGTGGCCCGCGACCCGAAGTACGTGACGATGTGCGACGAGCTGTTCGGGCCCGTCGTGACGGTGCACGTGTACGACGCCGAGCAGTTCGAGGCCACGCTGGACCTGGTGGACGGCACCTCGCCCTACGCCCTCACCGGGGCCGTGTTCGCGCAGGACCGCTACGCCATCGACCTGGCCAGCCAGCGTTTGGTGAACGCCGCCGGCAACTTCTACATCAACGACAAGCCCACCGGGGCCGTGGTGGGCCAGCAGCCCTTCGGCGGGGCCCGCGCCTCGGGCACCAACGACAAGGCCGGCTCCATCCTGAACCTGCTGCGCTGGGTGTCGCCCCGCGCCATCAAGGAAACCTTCGTGCCCGTGACCGACTACCGCTACCCCTTCCTGGGGGCCCTGCCCCACGAAGACCTGAACCGCGACAAAGGCTTATAAAAGCCGACGCCGCGTTAGCAGGGCGCTTTCGTGTTTGCACGCCCCTTTTTCGACGCCGCGTCGGCTTTGAAAGGCAGGCCTGCTGATTGGATTTTCCTGCGGGCCAACCCGTTGTGTAGCCCCTATCAAGGGCTTAGCTTAGCCGCGTGAAGCACTTTATACCCGCGGCAATTATTCTTGTCTCCTCATTTCTGACCGCACCGGCCCGGGCCCAATCTACTTTGGGCCTGACGCCGGCCGCGCTGCAAGCCCTCTACCGCGGTACGCCGAACCTGGGGGCCTGGCAGCAAGGCACCACTGGCAGCGGACAGCCTTACGTTCAATTCGTTGACCGGCAGAACAACCTTGTTGTCGTCTCGTACTTCACCGCCGCCGCCGCGCCTGCGGAAGCCCGGGTGACCACCACGGCGGTATCGGGGCCCGTGGTGCCGTTCCTGGGCATTTTCGTCAACAAGTGCGACTCGCTGTACCCGTCGGAGTCTGCCAATGCCTGGACGGACCCGGTGAACCACCTGCGCATCACGGTTGAGGCCAGGGCGGACGTGGCCACCATGCGCTTTACCGCACTGCCCGAGTAAAGAGAGTTTAGCAGCCCCCAGGCCCGGAAGTTCGTCCGCGCCTCAGGGGGCCCGGGCACCGACTTTGCGCCCCAAACCCGCAAGCGCTACCTTTGCCCAACAGCGCCCCTGCGGCGTTTACCTTTCCTACTGACTACTATGCTCCTAGTGCTTCCCGCCGCTGGCTACCAGCCCTCCGACTACCTGCCCATCGTCATTCAATTTGGCCTGGCCGTGGCCTTCGTGACGTTTGCCATGGTGGCCTCGCACCTCATCGGGCCCCGGCGCAAGTCGAAGGTGAAGGACGAGGCCTTCGAGTGCGGCATCGAGAGCGTGGGCAACGCCCGCACGCCCATCTCGGTGAAGTACTTCCTCACGGCCATCCTGTTCGTGCTCTTCGACGTGGAAGTGATTTTCATGTACCCCTGGGCCGTGAACTTCCGGGCCCTGGGCACGGCCGGCTTCGTGGAGATGATTGTGTTCATGGCCCTGCTGCTGGCCGGCTTCGGCTACGTCATCAAAAAAGGCATTCTACGCTGGAACGAAGCGTAGCACGCCCAAACTTTTGCCGGGCGGGCGGTGTTGGGAAAGCGGGCCCCCTGAGCCTTTCCACTTGATATTTTGCTAATTATATGGACACGCGCGTTCCAGAAATAAAAACCGTTGAGGCCCCCGAGGGCGTGGAAGGGGCCGGCTTCTTCGCCACTTCCCTGGAAAAGGTGGTGGGCATTGCCCGCGCCAACTCGCTCTGGCCCCTGCCCTTTGCTACTTCGTGCTGCGGCATCGAGTTCATGGCCACCATGGGCTCGCACTACGACATCTCCCGCTTCGGCTCGGAGCGGCCCAGCTTCTCGCCCCGCCAAGCCGATTTGCTGATGGTGATGGGCACCATCGCCAAGAAGATGGCCCCCATCGTGAAGCAGGTGTACGAGCAGATGGCCGAGCCCCGCTGGGTGCTGGCCATGGGGGCCTGCGCCTCGTCGGGCGGCATTTTCGACTCGTATTCGGTGCTGCAAGGCATCGACCGCATCATTCCGGTGGACGTGTACGTGCCCGGCTGCCCGCCCCGCCCCGAGCAGGTGCTCGACGGCCTGATGCGCGTGCAGGACCTGGCCAAAAACGAATCGTTGCGCCGCCGCAACTCGCCCGAGTACCAGGCCCTGCTGACGTCGTACAACATCAAATAAGCTGTTAGCTTTTGTTTTGGCTGCTGGCTGTTAGCTCTTCAGAGCGAGGCAGGGATGCGGTTGGATGAAAGCTAACAGCTAATAGCTTAAAGCTAACAGCTCAAAAATGATGCCCCAAGACGCTCCCGTTACTTCTGAAGCCGCTGTTGCCGACAACCCGGCCAAAGTGCAAAACGCCCGGGTGCTGGCGCGTTTGCACCAACTATTTGGCGAAGACGCCTTCACCGACGTGGAGGAGCCCTACGGTTTGCTCACGGCCACGACCACCCGGGAACGCATCCACGGCATCATCGCGGGGCTGAAGCAGGACCAGGAAATTGCCCTCAATTTCCTCACCACGATGTGCGGCATCAACTACCCCGAGAACGTGGGTAAGGAGCTGGGCATGATTTACCACCTGCACAGCCTGACCCAGAACATCCGGCTGCGGCTCAAGATATTTTTCCCCGTGGCCGACCCGGTGGTGCCCACCCTGACCGATGTGTACCTGACGGCCAACTGGATGGAGCGCGAGGCCTACGATTTCTTCGGCGTCATCTTCACCGGCCACCCCAACTTAATTCGCATCCTCAACGTGGAGGACATGGACTACCACCCCATGCGCAAGGAGTACCCGCTCGAAGACGGCACCCGCGAAGACAAAACCGACCTGTTTTTTGGCCGCTAAGCGGCCCCTGATTCCTACGTCATGGCAGTAAACGACACGCTGGAAGGCACCCACCACATCATCGAAGAAGCGCACGAACAGCAGGACAAAATCCTGCTGCCCATGCACAACGACTTCAACCAGGAGCTGACGACCCTCAACCTGGGGCCTACGCACCCGGCCACGCACGGCATTTTCCAGAACATCCTGCAAATGGACGGCGAGCGGATCGTGTCGGGCGTGCCCACCATCGGCTACATCCACCGGGCGTTTGAGAAGATTGCCGAGCGCCGCCCGTTCTATCAGATTACGACCCTGACCGACCGGATGAACTACTGCTCCAGCCCCATCAACAACCTGGGCTGGCACATGACGGTGGAGAAAATGCTGGGCGTGACCGTGCCCAAGCGGGCCCAGTACATGCGCGTGATTATGATGGAGCTGGCCCGCATCTCCGACCACCTCATCTGCAACTCCATCCTGGGCGTGGACACGGGGGCCTTCACCGGCTTCCTGTACGTGTTTCAGGAGCGGGAGAAGATTTACGAGATTTACGAAGAGGTGTGCGGAGCCCGCCTCACCACCAATATGGGCCGGGTGGGCGGCATGGAGCGCGACTTCACGCCGGTGGCCATCGAGAAGCTGCGGGCCTGGCTGAAGTCCTTCCCCGCCGTGATGAAGGAGTTCGAGTCCATGTTCAACCGCAACCGCATCTTCATGGACCGGGTGGTGAACGTGGGCGGCATCTCGGCCGAAAAGGCGCTGGACTACGGCTTCACGGGCCCCAACCTGCGGGCCGCGGGCGTGGACTACGACGTGCGGGTGATGAACCCGTACTCGTCCTACGAGGACTTCGAGTTCGACATCCCGGTGGGCACCAACGGCGACACCTACGACCGGTTCATGGTGCGCAACGAGGAGATCTGGCAGAGCCTGCGCATCATCAACCAGGCGTTGGACAAGCTGCCCGAGGGCCCCTACCACGCCGACGCGCCGCACTACTACCTGCCGCCCAAGGACGCCGTGTACAAAAACATGGAGGCCCTGATTTACCACTTCAAAATTGTGATGGGCGAAATCGACGCCCCCGTCGGTGAAGTGTACCACTCGGTGGAGGGCGGCAACGGCGAGCTGGGCTTCTACCTGGTATCGGACGGTGGGCGCACGCCCTACCGGCTGCACTTCCGCCGCCCGTGCTTTATTTACTACCAAGCCTACCCCGAGATGGCCGTGGGCACCACCCTCTCCGACGCCATCGTGATTCTCTCGTCGATGAACGTCATTGCCGGCGAGCTGGACGCTTAGTTTCTGATTGATATAGACCGATATGCAGCCTACCACCGCTCCTGCCAAGCCGCAATTTTCGCCCGCCGCCCAGGCAGAAATCAAGCGCATTATTTCCCGCTACCCCGCCGAGCGCAGCAAGTCGGCCTTGCTGCCGCTGCTGCACATCGCGCAGGCCGAGTTTGGTGGTTGGGTAAGCCCCGAGGTGCAGGATTTGGTGGCCGAGACGCTGAATATCCGGCCCATCGAGGTGTACGAAGTGGCCACGTTCTACACCATGTACAACCTCAAGCCCGTGGGCCAGCACGTGCTGGAAATCTGCCGCACGGGTCCCTGCATGCTGCGCGGCTCCGACGAGCTGACGGCCCACCTGGAGCGCCTCACCGGGGCCAAAGTGGGCGAAACATCGCCCGATGGCCACTTCACCTTAAAGGAAGTGGAGTGCCTGGCCGCCTGCGGCTTTGCCCCCGTGGTGCAGGTGCGCGAGCAGTACTACGAAAGCCTCGACACCCCCGAAGCCGTGGATGCCATGCTGAGCGAGTTGCGCGGCCAGATTCACCGGCCCATTTTGCCGTGGGAGGAAACGGGCTTGCCTACCTCGCTGCAAAACAATTAGCATCATGGCTGACCAGAACCAGGAGTTGCCGCTTGTCGTGTCCGAGATTTTGATTGAGATGCACGAGCTGCGGGGCGGCATTAAGCAACTACAAACCGTGACGGTTCACCTCAGCCACAGCGTGGAAAAGCTCGAGGTTGAGATGCGCGAAGTGAAGGGTGTAATCGGCCAACTAGCATCTTCCATGAATACGCTGGCCGGCTCAGTTAAAGCCTTGACGGAAGAAAGTCGGAACAGCACCGAAATGCTCATCGCGGCTTTTCGGGAAGAAGGACTTTACGTGCGGCAACTGTTGCAACAGCACGATGCCCGCATCACTCGCTTAGAAAACAATTAATTTAGCCAATACGATGGGACGCAAGCTCTTAACCGAACACGTTAACGTTGAAGGCATCGAGACCTTCGAGGTGTACCGCAAGCACGGCGGCTACCGCGCCGTGGAAAAGGCCCTCAAAACCATGACCCCCGAGGAGGTGGTGGACGAGGTGAAGAAGTCGGGCCTGCGCGGGCGCGGCGGCGCGGGTTTCCCCACGGGCATGAAGTGGAGCTTCCTGGCCAAGCCGGAGGGCGTGCCGCGCTACCTCGTGTGCAACGCCGACGAGTCGGAGCCCGGCACCTTCAAGGACCGCTACCTGATGTCGAAGCTGCCGCACCTGCTCATTGAGGGCATGATTGCCGGCAGCTACGCGCTGGGGGCCCGCACGAGCTACATCTACATCCGCGGCGAGCTGCTGTACGTGCTGCGCATTCTGGAGAAGGCCATTGCCGAGGCTTACGCGGCGGGCTTCCTGGGCGAGAACATCTTGGGCTCGGGCTATTCGCTTGATTTGTATGTGCACCCGGGCGCGGGGGCCTACATCTGCGGCGAGGAAACCGCGCTGCTGGAATCGTTGGAAGGCAAGCGCGGCAACCCGCGCAACAAGCCGCCATTCCCGGCCGTGCAGGGCCTGTACGCCCGCCCTACAGTGGTGAACAACGTGGAAAGCATCGCCTCGGTGGTGCCCATCCTCAACGACGGCGGCGACGAGTATGCGAAGCTGGGCGTGGGCAAAAGCACGGGCACCAAGCTGTTTTCGGCCTGCGGCCACCTCAACAAGCCCGGCATCTACGAGCTGGAATTGGGGCTGCCGGTAGAGGAGTTTATTTATTCTGACGAGTACTGCGGCGGCATCTGGAAAGGCCGCGAGTTGAAGGCCGTGGTGGCCGGCGGCTCGTCGGTGCCCATTCTGCCCAAAGAATTAATTCTGAAAACCGCGGCCGGCGAAAACCGCCTGATGACCTACGAGTCGCTTAGCGACGGCGGCTTCGTGACGGGCACCATGCTGGGCTCGGGCGGCTTTATTGCGATGGACGAAACGACGTGCATCGTGAAGAACACCTGGAACTTCTCGCGCTTCTACCACCACGAAAGCTGCGGCCAGTGCTCGCCCTGCCGCGAAGGCACCGGCTGGCTGGAGAAAGTGCTGCACCGCCTGGAGCACGGCCACGGCTCGATGCACGACATTGACCTGGTGGTGAGCGTGGCTAAGCAGATTGAGGGTAACACCATCTGCCCATTGGGCGAGGCCGCGGCGTGGCCGGTGGCCGCCGCCGTGCGCCACTTCCGCGACGAATTCGAGTGGCACGTGAAGCACCCCAAAGAAGCCACCCAGCCGGGGGCCGTGTACCGCGGCGCAGGCGTGTTGGTTTAACTTAGCTAAATGAACGTCATGTCGAGCGCAGCCGAGACATCTCGCGTGCGGCGGTAATTCAATACTACCGCACGCGAGATGTCTCGGCTGCGCTCGACATGATAACAAGACTCGATATTTGATAAACCAATGGCTAAAATAACGTTCGACGGAATTGAAGTGGAAGTGCCCGATGGCACTACCATCCTCAACGCGGCCCGCAAAATTGGGGGCGGCGTGGTGCCGCCCGCCATGTGCTACTACACGCCCCTGAAAGGCAGCGGCGGCAAGTGCCGCGCCTGCCTGGTGCGCGTCGCGGCCGGCTCGGCCAAAGACCCGCGCCCCATGCCCAAGCTGGTGGCCTCGTGCATCACGCCGGTGCAGGACGGCATGGTGGTGGAAAACACGACCAGCCCGCAGGTGCTCGACGTGCGCAAAGGCATCGTGGAGATGCTGCTCATCAACCACCCGCTCGACTGTCCGGTGTGCGACCAGGCCGGCGAGTGCGACTTGCAAAATTTCGCCTTCGAGCACGGCGTGAGCACCACGCGCTACGAAGAGGAGCGCCGCACGTTCGAGAAAATCGACATCGGGCCCTACGTGCAGCTTCACATGACGCGCTGCATCCTGTGCTACCGCTGCGTGTATACCGCCGACCAGCTAACCGACGGCCGTGTGCACGGCGTACTGGGCCGCGGCGATGCTTCCGAAATCGGCACCTATATCGAGAACATCATCGACAACGACTTCAGCGGCAACGTCATCGACGTGTGCCCCGTAGGGGCCCTGACCGATAAAACCTGGCGCTTTAAGCAGCGCGTATGGTTCACCAAGCCCATGAACGCGCACCGCGAGTGCAGCCACGAGAAGTGTAACGGCCACGTTACCCTCTGGTACAAAGGCAAAGACGTGCTGCGCGTAACGGCCCGTAAGGACGAGTACGGCGAGGTAAAAGAGTGGATTTGCAACGAGTGCCGCTTCGATAAAAAAGAAACGGCCGACTGGATAATCGAGGGTCCCGCCCACGTGGACCGCTCGTCGGTTGTTTCGCAGGGCCACTACGAGCTGCCGGTTATCAACCCGCAGGTAATTGCCGATTTGCCTGAAAGCACCGTGCGCGACCTGCAACAAAACCCACCGCTAAAACTGGGCGGATTTAATGGTTAAATGGCTCATTAATTAAATTGTTGCGCACAATTGCAATCAACAATTTAACCATTAAACCAACAAACAATTAAAAACATGACTTTTGAAACCCTGGGCTGGCAAGGCCTCGTCATCCTGGTCATCTTCGGCCTCTCGCTGCTGATTGCCACCTACTGCACCTACGCCGAGCGCGTGATTGCCGCCTTTCTGCAAGACCGGGTGGGCCCCGACCGCGCCGGCCCCTATGGCTTGGCCCAGCCCCTGGCCGACGCCGTGAAGATGTTCACCAAGGAGGAATTTTTTCCCGGTGGGGCCAGCAAGGCGTTGTTCACTTTCGGGCCCTGCCTAGCCATGACCACGGCCCTGATGTCGTCGGCCGTCATTCCGTTTGGCAACGCGGTGCAGTTCGGCAGCACGGTGGTGCACTTGCAAGGCATTGAAATCAACGTGGGCATGCTCTACGTGTTCGGCATCGTGTCGCTGGGCGTGTACGGCGTCATGATTGGCGGCTGGGCGTCCAACAACAAGTTTTCGCTGCTGGGGGCCATCCGGGCCGCTTCGCAAAACATCAGCTACGAGCTGGCGATGGGCCTGGCCCTGATTGCGGTACTGATGATGTCGGGCACGCTCTCGCTGCGCGAAATCACCTTGCAGCAAACGCACCCGAACGGCTGGCACCTCGGCGACATCTTCACTTGGAACGTGTTCAAGCAGCCCATTGGCTTCATTATTTTCCTGGTTTGCGCCTTTGCCGAAACCAACCGTACGCCCTTCGACCTGCCCGAGTGCGAAACTGAGCTGGTGGGCGGCTACCACACCGAGTATAGCTCGATGAAACTGGGCCTGTACCTGTTTGCCGAATACATCAACATCATCGTGGTCACGGCCGTGATGTCGGTGCTGTACTTCGGCGGGTTCAACTACCCGTTCCAGTACGAGTTCCTCGATTTCCTGACCACCAAGACCAGCCTCTCACCTGATTGGGCGCACAACGTGTTCGTACTGATGGGCGTGGTGGCCATGTTCTCGAAAATTTTCACGGGCATTTTCTTCTTCATGTGGGTGCGTTGGACGTTGCCCCGCTTCCGCTACGACCAGCTGATGCGCCTGGGCTGGACGATTCTCATCCCGCTGGCTATTTTCAACATCCTGCTCACGGGGGGCCTGATTACGTTTGGCGTAATCAAGTAATCCCCGCTGCTTCCGTTTTCCGACCCGACATATGCAATCCCTCAGCAACCGCGCCAAAATCCTGGAGAAGAAGCCGATGACGCTGGCCGAGCGGGCTTACCTGCCGGCTATTTTTCAGGGCCTGAGCATCACACTGCGCCACTTCTTTATGAAGAAGGCCACCATCCGCTACCCGGAGGAGACGCGGCCGTTTTCGCCCGTGTTCCGGGGCCTGCACGTGCTGAAGCGCGACGAGCAGGGCCGCGAGCGCTGCACGGCCTGCGGCCTGTGCGCCGTGGCTTGCCCCGCCGAAGCCATTACGATGGTGGCCGGTGAGCGCAAAAAAGGCGAGCAGAACCTCTACCGCGAGGAGAAATACGCCGTTAGCTACGAGATTAACATGCTGCGCTGCATCTTCTGCGGCCTGTGCGAAGAGGCCTGCCCCAAAGCCGCCGTGTACCTGCAAGCCGACAAGATGGCCCCGCCGCGCTTCGAGCGCGACGAGTTTATTTATGGCAAAGACCGCCTCGTGGAGCCCGTGTCGCCCGATACCCGCTCGAAGCGCGGCATCCAGCTTACGCCCGAGCAGGCCGATAAATTGCGCGGCCAGCTGCAAACGGCTTAGCCGCATTTTCTATTTTTGCCCGGTCGTATTTCTTACGCCCGGCAGCCCCGCTTCCCCATGTCCCTCTTTCTCTTTCTCTCGTTCGTGGCCCTGTTGAGTGCGCTGGGCGTGGTGCTGACCAAAAACCCGGTGCACAGCGTGTTGTTCCTCATCCTCACGTTCTTCACGCTCTCGGGCCACTACCTGCTGCTGAACGCCCAGTTCCTGGCCGCCGTGAACATCATCGTATACGCCGGGGCCATCATGGTGCTGTTCCTGTTCGTTATCATGTTCCTGAACCTGAACGAAGCCACCGAGCCCCAGAAGCCCTTGCTGGCCAAAGTAGCGGCCACCATTGCCGGCGGGATGCTGCTGCTGGTGCTCGTGGCGGCCCTGCGCGGTGTGCAGCCGGCGGGCTACAACGCCGCTACCTTCAACTCCCAAGTGGGCATGGTGGACAAGTTGGGCCTAGTGCTGTTCCAACAGTACCAGCTGCCGTTTGAACTGGCCTCCATTTTGCTGCTGGCCGCGATGGTAGGCTCGGTGATGTTGGGCAAGCGCGAAACGGGCGAGCGTAATTTCTAACCACTCTTTAGCACAACAAAAAGAGCCGCGTCCTGACGACGCGGCTCTTTTTGTTAATACAGCATGCAGTAGAATAAGTAAACGAACGATAAGCCGACAAGAATTAAATAAAACCCGATTAATTCGGGCAATTTTTAATTATAGTTATTGGTGCGGAAATGATTGACAGCGGCAACTCGGGCGGTGCCAATTGCCATCGACCGGTGCGCGACCCGTACTTTATAAATCGGCGAAGCCGTGAGCTGTAAACGCATCAGCGAAAAGCTCAACATTACCCAGAAGAGTACAATGGCGGCGAAAGCGGAGAATTTAGTCACGGACGAGAGGTGTTTGAGTGGATAACTGCTCAAACCTACTGAGTCGGGGCCCCAGCGGATTTTGACCTTCGTTAGATGTCCCCAATAACCCGGCGAACCTCGTTCTTTACGGCACCAACGCACGGCAAAAGCCGGCGATTGAAAAATCGTTTTTGGCTGCTGAATTCACGCTAGCCAAACATCTTACCCATTCCGGTAGGCGTGCCGGCGCGTGGCAAACGCCGTCCGGCCGAGCCGGGGCGGATTATTCAGGTCGTAACCGAACGCGGCGCTGTTGAGGTAGGCAGCGGCCCGCAGGCGCTCGGCGGGCGTAGCGGGCTGGTTTTGGGCGTAATATTCTGCCGCCTGCTCGTGAGTACCGGCGTGGTGAGCGGTGCGGGCGCGGCGGAAGGGCACGGTGTGAAGCTACGCAATAGCTAGGCCATTAAAGAAAAGCCAAAGCGGCGACTGATGTATCAGTCGCCGCTTTGGCTTTTCTACCGTTTCTGTCGCCTCACAAACTTAAGTAACGATTATAAGGAGGCTCACCCTGCCAATAAGCTCCTACAACGTCTCCGAACAGGAGCAAAGTACCTTCTCGATTAATTATTTTTTTGATGGCTTCAGTCAAAGACATTTCTTGACCATCTAATTCTTTATTGACCGAAATAATGTAGCATTTATCGCCATTTTTTAGCGAATGAGCTTTTTCAAGAATGGCATCTGTCTCATATATGCCAGCACCTCGCAAGTCTTGAAATCGCCGAGTATCTAAGTCTTGGCCATGGTAAAGCATTCCTAAGAACGTTCCGCGTCGCTTTGGATTTTCAATGAACCCCAAGTACCGGTCTTGCTTTGCTCTAAGCACGAACCGCTTAATGAATTGCTGCTCCAAATCAAGTCTCATCAGCTAATGGATAAGATTACGTTCTGCTACTTCGCTACCACGTCTGTCTTAATACTCAGCTCCTTCAGCTGGGCCCCGGAGATGGGCGAGGGCGAGTCAATCATTACGTCGCGGCCGGAGTTGTTTTTGGGGAAGGCGATGAAGTCGCGGATGGAGTCGGCCCCGCCGAAGAGGGAGCAGAGGCGGTCGAAGCCGAAGGCGATGCCGCCGTGGGGCGGGGCCCCGTACTCGAAGGCGTCGAGCAAAAAGCCGAACTGGGCCTGGGCCTCTTCGGGCGAGAAGCCGAGCAGGCCGAACATGCGGGCCTGCACGGCCCGGTCGTGGATGCGGATGGAGCCGCCGCCCACTTCCACGCCGTTGATTACCAGGTCGTAGGCATTGGCGCGGGCCTGGCCGATGGTGGCGGGGTTGTCGAGCAGGGCCAGGTCGTCGGGCTTAGGCGAGGTGAAGGGGTGGTGCATGGCGAAGTAGCGGCCCTCCTCTTCAAGGAATTCGAGCAGCGGGAAATCGACCACCCACAGCGGCGAGAACGTGTCTTTGGCGCGCAGGCCCAGGCGCTGGCCCATTTCGAGGCGCAGCTCGCTCAGGGCCTTGCGGGTTTTGGCGTCGGGGCCCGCCAGCAGCAGCAGCAGGTCGCCGGGGTTGGCGTTCAGGGCGGCGCTCCACTTGCGCAGCTCGTCCTGCGAGTAAAACTTATCGACCGACGATTTTACCTGGCCGTCGGCTTCCACGCGGGCGTAGATGAGGCCGGTGGCCCCGATTTGCGGGCGCTTCACAAAGTCGGTCAGCTCGTCGAGCTGCTTGCGGGTGTAGGCGGCGCAGGTGATGGCGTTGATGCCCAGCACCACTTCGGCGCTGTCGAACACGGGGAAGCCCTGGCCTTTCACCGTGTCGGTCAGGTCCACGAACTTCATTTCGAAGCGCGTGTCGGGCTTGTCGTTGCCGTAGTCGCGCATGGCGTCGGCGTAGGTCATGCGGGGCACGGTGGGGAAGTCGAGGTTTTTGATTTCCTTGAACAGGTAGCGCACCAGGCCTTCGAAGGTGTTCAGGATGTCTTCCTGGGTCACGAAGGCCATTTCGCAGTCAATCTGCGTGAATTCGGGCTGGCGGTCGGCCCGCAGGTCTTCGTCGCGGAAGCACTTCACAATCTGGAAGTAGCGGTCGAAGCCCGACACCATCAGCAGCTGCTTGAACGTTTGGGGCGACTGCGGCAGGGCGTAGAACTCGCCGGGGTTCATGCGCGAGGGCACCACGAAATCCCGGGCCCCTTCGGGCGTGGACTTGATGAGCACCGGGGTTTCGACTTCGATGAAGTCCTGGCCGTCGAGGTAGCGGCGCACGGCCTGGGCCATGCGGTGGCGCAGCATCAGGTTGTTGCGCACGGGGTTGCGGCGCAGGTCGAGGTAGCGGTACTTCATCCGCAGGTCGTCGCCGCCGTCGGTATCATCCTCAATCAGAAAGGGCGGCACCTTGGCGGGGTTGAGCACGTCCAGCTTCTCGACCCGGATTTCGATGGCTCCGGTGGGCAGCTTGTCGTTTTTGGAGTGGCGCTCGGCCACCTGGCCGGTCACCGATACTACGTACTCGCGGCCGAGGTGGCGGGCCTGGTCGCGCACGGCGTCGGTTTCCACGCCTTCTTCCAGGGCCAGCTGGGTGAGGCCGTAGCGGTCGCGCAGGTCCACCCAGGCAATGCCGCCCTTGTCGCGGGTGCGCTGCACCCAGCCGCAGAGCGTAACGGTTTGGCCAATGTGTTCGGTGCGGAGTTCGCCGCAGGTGTGGGTTCGGAGCATGGACCGCAGATTTAACGGATTTTTAACGGATTTAACGGATTTTTTGGGGTTCCGCCCCCGCTTCTTTCTGGTGCGAAGGTAGCAGGCCTGCGGCGGGGCTGTGCGCCGGCAGGCACAACTTTGGTACGGAGACTTTGGTACGGAGTATGCAAAGGCCAGCGGCAACTGCGTTCCTTTGTTGCAGCAACCATCTCTATACCGACCATGAAATTCCTTTCTGTTTTCGCCCTCGCCGGGGCCCTGCTGGCGGCTGGCGCGGCCCAGGCCCAAACCAAAGTCAAGGCCAAAGCCAAGGACGATGCCGTCATCATCAAGACCAAAGGCACGCCCGGCACCGTGACCCTCGACGGCCCCGTGAAGCGCGTGGAAACACTCTCGGGCATCGATATTTTCCCCAAGCCCAACTCGCCGAGCATCATGCTCAGCTTCACCCAGCAGTTCACCAAGCCGGGCGTACTCACGATGACGGACTACAAAAACCGCGTCATCTACACCACCCCGCTCGACCCAGCCAACAACACCGGGGCCCCCGTGGAGCTGGGCAAAATCCCGGCCGGCACGTACCTGGTCGAGGCCAAAACCGGCAATTACGTGTACTGGAAGAAGGTGCGCGTGAAGTACCCCGCGGTGCGCCAGTAGTTTTCGGCCGCTTATTTCTCGTTCATGAAAATATTTTCGCTGCTGCTTGTGCTGGGCCTGGCCGGTTTCGCGCCGGGCCCCAAGCTCGTTACCACCAAGCTACCCGGCCTGACGGTGGGCGTGCCCGAGGGCTTCGCGCCCCTGCCCGACGACGGCATCGCCGCCAAGTACCCCGCCGCCCGCAAGCCCCTGGCCGTGTACAGCAGCCCCAACGGCCGCGTCGACTACAGCGTGGCCGTGCGGCCTACCGATTTCCAGGCCCCCGACTACAACGTGCTGCTCCAGATATACAAGGCCAGCATCCAGCGCCTGTACTCGAAAGTGGAGTTCATTAAGCAGGAAGTGCGCCAGGTGCACGGGCACAGCTTCGCGTCGTTCGAATTTGTGTCCACCGTGGCCGACACGCGGCGCGGCGAGCAGCTGGCGTCCATCCGCAAGTACCAGGCCGTGCAGTACACCGTGGTGAACGACCAGATGTACGTGTTCACCTTCGACGCGCCGGCCAATGAGCAGGCCCAGTGGCAGCCCGTGGCCCAGGCCGTAATGGGGGCCATCGTGCTGAAGTAGGGCCCCCGGGGCCCTATTCGCGAAACCTATTTTTTACCTCGCGAAACCTTGCGCGCCATGACCGACGACGACTTCATGGCTCAGGCGTTGCGAGAAGCCCAGGCCGCGCTGGCGGCCGGCGAAATTCCCATCGGCGCGGTGGTCGTCTTTGAAAATCAGGTCATCGGCCGGGGCCACAACCAGACCGAGCGCCTGCGCGACGTGACGGCCCACGCCGAGATGCTGGCCCTGACGGCCGCCGCCAACCACCTGGGCAACAAATACCTGGCCGACTGCACCCTCTACGTGACCGTGGAGCCCTGCGTGATGTGCGCCGGGGCCAGCGCCTGGGCCCAGCTGCGGGCCGTGGTGTACGGGGCCGAAGAGCTAAAAACCGGCTTCCGGCGGCACGGGCCCTTGTTGCACCCGCGCACCGAGCTGCGCGGTGGCGTGCGGGCCACCGAGTGCGCCGCTTTAATGCAGTCGTTTTTCCGTGCCAAACGTAAGGGATGATACCTTTGGTGGCCGCGCCGCCGGCAACCCCGCGGGGCCCCGGCGGTTATATCGGCAACCATTTTTTCACCCTTACCCTTTTCACCCATGGCTTTCGAACTGCCCAAGCTGCCCTACGCCTACGACGCGCTGGAACCCACCTTCGACGCGCAGACGATGGAGATTCACCACACGAAGCACCACCAGGCCTACGTCACGAACCTGAACGCGGCCGTGGCCGGCACGGCCATGGAGAACCAGTCCCTCGAGGAAATCCTGCACGGCATCGCCGCCGCGCCCCCCGCGGTGCGCAACAACGGCGGCGGCCACTGGAACCACTCGCTGTGGTGGACCGTCCTCTCGCCCAGCGGCGGCGGGCAGCCCACCGGGGCCGTGGGCGAGGCCATCACGAAGGCGTTTGGCAGCTACGACAACTTTAAAACCGAGTTCGCCAAGGCCGCCACCACGCGCTTCGGCTCGGGCTGGGCTTGGCTGTGCAAGCAGGCCGACGGCTCGGTGCAAATCTGTTCGACGCCCAACCAGGACAACCCCCTGATGCCCGACACCGGCTGCAAGGGCATGCCCATCCTGGGCCTCGACGTGTGGGAGCACGCCTACTACCTCAAGTACCAGAACCGCCGGCCCGACTACGTGGCCGCCTTCTTCAACCTCATCAACTGGGACGAGGTGAACAAGCGCTTCGCCGACGCGAAATAGCTACCACCACTTTCCTGGTTTGCTAAAAAGCCCGCGTCCTGCCCGGAAGCGGGCTTTTTCATGGGCTTCAGCCGGTCTGTTATTGACTTTTAGGAAGCGTGTTTTTGCCACCCAGCGCGGGTTCACAACCGCACTCCGGTTGCCAGCAGCCGGCTCGCCGCAGCCGCAATGCCCAGCGCCAGCAGGGGCCTCCACAGCGGCCCCCGCATTAAGGCCGGCGCGGCCGGGGCCCCCAGCAGGTCGGCCCGGCCGACGGCGGCCCCAAACGCGGCGCCCAACACCATGCTGCTCAAAGGCGGGTAAATTAAGCTAAGCAAGGTGGGCACAGGCCACGCCAAGGCCGTAATAAGGATAGAGCCCAGCAGCCAGGGCCAAACTAATAAGGGCCGTAAGTAACGCCGCTTTTGCGCCTTCACCACGTCGGGCGGGGCCCCGGGCGCAGCGGCGGGCACAAAGCGCATAAACAGCGGGGCCGTGGCCCGCACGGCCAGCGTCACGACCACGGCCGCCGCTACCGCCGCCGCGATAGCCGCCGCGAGGGGCACGCCCAGCAGCTTTTCGGCCTGGCCTATGTCGCCGTAGTCCACCACCGGGCCGGTCATCACGTAGCCCAGGAAATTTATGATTCCGAACTCGCCCAAAAATAGCCCGAACAGGGCCCCGGCCCCCGTGCCGCGCCCCCGGACCGTGATTCCCAGCATTATTACGCCCTGCACGAGGCTGAATACTGGCCCGGCCAGGGCGATGAGTATTTCCCGCCGGGGCCCGGCGGGCGGCGTATCCACGTGCGAATCGAACAGGATTGGGTGCACCCCGACCGCCAGCGCCATCAGCGCGTGGGCCAGTTCGTGCAGCAGCACCGTGACCAGAAAGGCCGCCGTGTACAAGCAAACGGCTACGAAGACCAAGCGGCGGGTATCGTTTTTCATGGTGGGCGGGGGGAGGCGAGCGGAAATATAGTCGATTTTCTATCTTAAATCGCGCCGACGACGCGTGCCAGGGCCTGTTTTATTTCTAATGTAACTTTAGGCGCAAGAGCCTTTACTTTTCTTTTAAGCTTACTTCGCATGACTACCAAGCTGCGCCTTATCGTGATGAGTTTCCTCCAGTTTTTTATTTGGGGCTCGTGGCTGATAACCATCGGGGCGTACTGGTTTCAAACCCAGCACTGGTCGGGCGCGCAGTTCGGGGCCATCTTTTCCACGATGGGCATTGCCGCCATCTTCATGCCCTCGCTGATGGGCATTGTGGCCGATAAGTGGGTGAACGCCGAGAAGCTCTACGGCGTGCTGCACCTGCTGGGCGGCGTGGTGCTGTTCACGGTGCCCCTGGTCAACAACCCAGCGACCATGTTTTGGGTGATGCTGCTGAACATGGTTTGCTACATGCCCACCCTGGCCCTGTCGATTGCCGTGGCCTACTCGGCGCTCAAAAAGGAGGGGCGGGACGTGCTCAAGGACTACCCGCCCATCCGGGTCTGGGGCACCATCGGGTTCATCGTGGCGCTCTGGACCGTGAGCCTGCTGCACTTCGAAACGTCGGCGAACCAGTTTTACGTGGCGGCGGGGGCCTCGTTCCTGCTGGGCCTGTACTCGTTCACGCTGCCCAAGTGCCCGCCGCAGCTGGGCAGCAGCCCGAGCAAAGGCCTGGTTTACGCCTTGGGGCTGAAGTCGTTCACGTTGTTTAAGGACCCCAAAATGGCGGTGTTCTTTGTCTTCGCCCTGCTGTTGGGCGGGGCCTTGCAGCTCACCAACGCCTACGGCGACACTTTTTTGCACGACTTTGCCACCGCGCCCGCCTACAAGAGCACGCTGGCGGTGCGCTACCCGGCCATCATCATGTCCATCTCCCAGATTTCGGAGACGCTGTTCATCCTGGCCATCCCCTTCTTTTTCAAGCGGTTCGGCATCAAGCAGGTGATGCTGTTCAGCATGGTGGCCTGGGTGCTGCGCTTCGGCCTGTTTGCCTACGGCGACCCCGGCACCGGCCTGTGGATGATTATTTTGTCGTGCATCGTGTACGGCATGGCCTTCGACTTCTTCAACATTTCCGGCTCTCTGTTCGTCGAAAACCAGGCCGACCCGGCCATGCGGGCCAGCGCCCAGGGCCTGTTCATGATGATGACCAACGGGTTTGGGGCCGTGCTGGGCAGCTCGCTCAGCGGCATTATGATTGAAAAATACTTCACCTACGCCGACGGAGCCAAGGACTGGCACGGCATCTGGCTGACGTTTGCGCTCTACGCGCTGGGCATCGCCGTGCTGTTCGTCTTCCTGTTCAAGCACAAGCACGAGCCGCAGCCCGCCACCGAAAGCGTGGCCGCTGGCGCGTTCCTTTCCGTTGAGCAGGCGTAGGCTGCAAGTCCACTAGCGGGACAGCGGAGCCAAACCGCATTGGGTCAAGTCGAAACTGTTTAGGAAGCCGTGGAAGCGGTCATACTGCGCGTACGCCAGATGAGCACGACAGACCAATTGATTGCAGCGACTTCCTGAGCAGTTTCGCCGCGTGTGTAAGCTCGTCAATACAAATTTGGTACAAAAAAGGTCTATTTTCGGTAAATAAAAAACCCGCTCTGCTAGTCGCAGCGCGGGTTTTTCGTGAATAACCGGACCAGCGAGGGCCCCGGGCGCTCATCTATTTACCGAAGAAGAAATCGGCTTCGATTTGGGCGTTTTCGTCG
Source organism: Hymenobacter caeli (assembly GCF_013294115.1). GTDB lineage: Bacteria > Bacteroidota > Bacteroidia > Cytophagales > Hymenobacteraceae > Hymenobacter > Hymenobacter caeli. The sequence continues at coordinate 86,296 of NZ_JABSNP010000018.1, forward strand.
GAATCGGAGCCGTGCACGGCGTTGGCTTCGATGCTCTTGGCGTACTTCTTCCGGATGGTGCCCTCGGCGGCCTGGGCCGGGTTGGTGGCCCCGATGAGGGTGCGGAAGTCGGCCACGGCGTTGTCTTTCTCGAGCACGGCGGCCACGATGGGGCCGCTCGACATGTACTTGACGAGGTCTTGGTAGAAGGGGCGCTCCTTGTGCACGGCGTAAAACTCGCCGGCGCGCTCGGCGGTGAGGGCAATTTTCTGAAGCTCCACGACGCGGAAGCCGCCGGCCTCCATCATGCCCAGGATGCCACCGATGTGGTTTTCCTGGACGGCGTCGGGCTTAATCATTGTGAACGTGCGGTTGGTGGCCATTGGGAAAGGGGAATTCAAATGAAGAGTGAGAAATGAAGCCGCAAAACTACCGCATCCCGGGCCGGCACCCACCCCCGTGGCCGCGCGGCGGGCCGGCCAAGCCACGGGCCAAGCCGGCCGGCCCGGGGCCCGGACCGAAAATTGCGGCCCCGAAACATTTTTTTTTAGGGCCCGGGCCCACGGTTTGGGCCGGGCCCGGCCGCGGGTGCGCGGCGGCGGCGGCCGGGCCCGTGGCACCGCGGCGCTACCCGTAATAATGCTAAACGGCCGGGGCCCGCAACGATACCAGCGGGGCCCGGGGGCCCCTCTGCGGGCCGCCGCTCCCCGAATCGCAAAAGAACGGCGGGCCGCCTTTGCCCGGGGCGCACCGGCGGGGCGGGCAGCGAAACGGCCGTTGCGCCCGCCCGGTTTACCCGGCTATTCGCCGGATTTTCGCGAACCTTCGGGGGGCGTCCGGTTGTTGGGAACGGATTTCTGCCGACTTTTGCCGCCCACTCGGCCCTAAAGGCCCGGCCCTTAGTTGTTTTCCCAGGCCCCTCACGTTGCCGATGACCACCCCCCTTATTGAGCTACAGGCGCTGCTGGCGCAGCCGCGCCAGGTTTTCATCACCACCCACCACAAACCCGACGCCGACGCCCTCGGCTCGTCGCTGGCCTGGGCGGGCTACCTCAAGCAGCACGGCCACCACGTGACCGTGGTGACGCCCTCCGACTACCCCGGCTTCCTGAGCTGGATGGCGGGCAACGACGAGGTGGTGGTGTACGACAAGCGCCAGAACGACCGCCAGGTGCGCGACCTGGTGCAGCGGGCCGAAGTCATCTTCTGCCTCGACTTCAGCTGCCTCGGCCGCATCAACGAAATCGGGGAATACGTGCGCAACGCCCCCGGCACGAAGGTGCTCATCGACCACCACCAGCAGCCCGAGGACTTCGCCGACATCAACTTCTCGAACCCCGGCGCGGCGGCCACGGCCGAGCTGGTTTTTGAAATCATCCGCGACCTGGGCGGCCAAGCCGAGATTACCAAGGCCATGGGCGAGGCCCTGTACGCGGGCATCATGACCGACACCGGTTCGTTCCGCCACCCCAGCACCTCGCGCAACGTCCACCTCATCATCGCCGAGCTGCTGAGCGCCCACATCGACCTTTCGGCCGTGCACCGCCGCATCTACGACTCGCACACCGAAATCCGCCTGCGCTTCCTGGGCTTCGTGCTGAAGGAAAAGCTGGTCGTCAACCGTGAGTTCAACACTGCTTACATCGCCATCACCAAGGAGGAGCTGCGCGAGTACGACAGCAAAACCGGCGACACCGAGGGCCTCGTGAATTACGCCCTCAGCATCGAGGGCATCGTGTTTGCCGCCATTTTCATCGACCGCGGGTCGGCGGTGAAGATTTCCTTCCGCTCGGTGGGCGACTTCTCGGTGAGCGACTTCTCGCGGCTGCACTTCGAGGGCGGCGGCCACCACAACGCCGCCGGCGGCATCAGCTACGTGCCGCTCGACGCCACCGTGGAGCGCTTCCTGGGCCTGCTGCCCCAGTACAAGGAGCAGCTCGTGGGCGAGCCGGTGGCGGCCGCGCCGCCCGTGGCCTAGCGCGGCCTTACCTTTGCGTCCGAAACCGTTTTTTTCTTACCCTTTAGCACGTTCATGCGTTCTACCTTCCGCTCTGGGCGGCACCTGGCCCTGGGGGCCGGCTTGCTGGGCCTCCTGTTTTCCACCGCCGCCTGCAACAAACTCGGCGGGTCCGGGGATTTTGCCAAAACCAAGTCGGGCATCGAATACAAAATCTTTAAAAAGGTCGGCAGCAAGTACGAGCGGCGCGACATCACCGGCGACGTGGACCCGACCTACAAGGACCGGGTGGGCAAGTTCCTGACCGCCTACATCGACACCCGCACCGGCAAGGACTCGGTGCTCGAAAGTACCCGCACCAAGTTTGCGGGCGCGGTGGTGCCGCTGCCCTTGCAGGAAGTGAAGCGCAAGGGCAACCCCGACGAGGCCTTCGCCCTGATGCAGCCCGGCGACAGCGCCGTGTTCCGCTTCAACGCCGATTCCCTGTTCAAGCCCCAGGGCCGCCCCGTGCCGCCGTTTTTGAAGAAGAGCGGCAACGTGGTGGTGCTGCACGTGGCCACCCGCGCCCTCATCGACCAGCCGGCCGCCATGGCCATGCAGCAGGAGTTGCAGCAGAAAATGATGGCCGAGCAGCAGCGCCAGATGATGGCCTTCGCCGGCGACCAGCTGAAGAAGGACGACGCCACCCTGCAAGCCTACGTGAAGGCCAAGAACTTAACGGGCCTGAAAAAGACGCCTTCCGGCATCTACTACCAGATTACGGCCCCCGGCGCGGGCCCCGTGGCCAAGCAGGGCCAGACGGTGACCATGAAGTACACCGGCATGCTGCTCGACGGCAAGGTGTTCGACTCGTCGGACAAGCACCCGGGCCCGCCGTTCTCGTTTCCGCTGGGCCAGGGCAAGGTGATTCCGGGCTGGGACGAGGCCGTGGCGCTGCTCAACAAAGGCAGCAAGGCCACGTTCCTCATCCCGTCCACGCTGGCCTACGGGCAGCAGGGGGCCGGGGCCGACATCCCGGCCAATTCGCCGCTGCGCTTCGACGTGGAGCTGGTGGACGTTAAATAAGTTCTGCCGTTGGTATGGCCTCACTATTTTTGAAAACCTTCCTCGCCCGTTTCCGCCTCCAGCTGGGCCTTTTAAGCCTGCTGCTGCTGTGCGCCACCCCGGCGCTGTGGAGCTGCTCCACGGCCATCGACACCAGCGCCAACGACGCGGCGTTGAAGGCGGCCCAGGAGCACCAGGCGAAGTACCAGGCCATCGACGACACCATCCTTCAGGGCTACCTGAAGCGGCACAGCTACACCGCCGCCAACTACCAGCGCACCGCTTCGGGCCTGTACTTGGTGACGCTGACGGCGGGGACAGGCACGCAGGTGGCTCCCGGCAAGCAAATCAGCGTGAAGTACACCGGTAAGTTCGTGAGCGCGGCCACGGAGAACAAGGTGTTCGACACGTCGGACAATGCCCCATCCAAAAGCTTCGACTACACCGTGGGGGCCGTTAGCCTGATTCAAGGCTGGTCGGAAGGCGTTGCGCTCATGCGCCAGGGCGACCGCAAGCTGCTGCTCATCCCGTCGTACCTGGCCTACGGGCCCTCCGGCCAGGGGCCCATTCCGCCCGATACCCCGATTTTGTTTGACATGCAAATCGTGACCGTCTCCCCTTAGCGGGGCACCGGCCCGGTTGCCGCGCACCCCGCTCCGCGCTTGCCGCGGGGCGGGGTGCCTTTTTACACGCCTCCGGGCCTCACTCCCTTTTTTCAAAAGATTGCCATGCGTTTTTGGATAATTTTGACGGCTGCCCTGCTGGCCGGCCGCCTGGCTTCAGCCCAAACTCCCGCAGCCCCGGCCCCGGCGGCCCCGGGCCGCACGGCCAGCGGCATCGAGTACCGGCTGTTTCGCAAGGGGCCCGACGGGCGCTTTGCCCCCCGGGCCCTGGCCGTGCCCACCGATGCGCCGTACGCCAGCCGGGCGGGCCAGTTCCTGACCGTGTTCATGGACTTCCGCACCGGGCGCGACTCGCTGCTGATGAACAGCCGCCGCGTGCAGCCCCGGCCGCAGCCGTTTCCGCTGCTGCCCGCCCCGCCCCCCGGCACCCTCGAAGAAGCCGTGGCCCTGCTGCTGCCCGGCGACAGCGCCGTGTTCCGCCTGCCGGCCGACACGCTGTTTGCCAAGTCGTTTCAGGGCCAGCCCGTGCCGCCGTTCATCAAAAAAGCTGGCAACGTGCTCGTGGTGTCGGTCCAGACGTTCGAGCTGGTGAGCCGCGACGAGCTGATGGCCCGCGAGCAGCAGCTCCGCGCCGAGCAGGCCCAGGTGGCCGCCGCCGCGTCGGCCAAGCAGCTGGTGAAGGACAACGCCCAAATCCAGGCCTACCTGAAGAAGAACAAGCTGGTGGCCCACAAAACGGCCGGTGGCACCTACTACGTCATCACCCGCGCCGGCAAGGGGGCCCTGCCCAAAAAAGGCCAAACCGTGAGCGTGCTCTACAAAGGCAGCCTGCTGGCCACCGGCAAGGTGTTCGACGCCTCGGCCCAGCACGACAACAAGCCGATTGACTTCCCGCTCGGCACCGGCCAGGTCATCCCCGGCTGGGACCAGGGCATCGCCGCGCTGCCCAAAGGCAGCAAGGCCGTGCTGCTCATCCCCTCGCCCCTGGGCTACGGGGCCCGCGGGGCCGGGGCCGACATCCCCGCCAACGCCGTGCTGCGCTTCGACGTGGAGCTGGTGGGCGTGAAGTGAGAAATTAATTATTAATGAGGAATGAGGAATTAACAATTAGGGTGGTCATGCCGAGCGCAGCCGAGGCATCTCGCGTGCCGAACTAACCCAATCGATTGGATTGCTGCTGCACGCGAGATGCCTCGGCTGCGCTCGGCATGACGGCTTTTTCCTCCCTTATTCATTCCTCATTCTTAATTCCTCATTGTTTTCACTCGGCCAGCACCTGCGAGAGAATGTCCAGCGACTTGATTTCGCCCATTTGCTCCACGTGCAGCTGGTAGTAGCGTAGCAGCACGGCCAGCAGCTCGCGGCGCACCCGGCCGTTGGGGATGGTGCTGGGGCCCGGGCCGCGCAGCAGCTCGTCGAAATAGCCGGCAAACTCGCGCAGGTGCAGCACGGCGGGGCCCGTGGCGGCGGTGCGGCCGGTGGGCGCGTGGCCGGCCATCGCCACCTGGTCGGTCAGCTCGGCCCCCGTCTCCACGCCAAACCCCAGGTAGCTGGCCAGCTCCAGCAGGAAGCGCAGCGCGAAGTTTTCGTAGCCGGTGGCCTGCCGGTCGAAGGCCAGGAGGTGGTCGTGCAGGAACGCAAACAGGGGCCCGTCGGCTTCTTCTTCGCGCAGGGCCCGGCCCAGCACCTCCGATAAAAACAATACCACGCTGCTCTTGGCCACGTCGTAGGGCAGGGTTTGAAACGGCTCGGCGCAGCGGTACTCGGCCAGCCGCGTGAGGCCGCCGCGGGCCGAGGTGTAGGCCACCAGTTCGAGCAGCGTAAACGGCTGAAACAAGGCGATGCGCCCGGGCGGCTTGGCCTTGCGCACGCTGTTCACCACGTAGCTCTGCACCCCCAGCTGCTCGGTATAGACCCGGGCAATGATGCTCGATTCGCGGTATTTAAGGTAGCTGAGGACGAGGCCGCGGGTCTTGACTAACAAAAGCAGGTGGGGTGAAGGAAGATGCGGTAGTAGATGAATTCAGGTTTGCCGTAGAGCACGTTAAAGTGAACGGAAGCAGAACATCCTTACTCTCGTTAACATTTCCGCATCTTCCGCTTTCGTCCCTATTTTGAGAGCACCGCCACCTTGCTCACGCAGCCGTTCTGGCCGTTGGCGTCGGAGGTGAGCACCAGGTACACGCCCGAATGCACGCGGCGGCCGGCGGTGTCGGTCAGGTTCCAGGTCACGGTGCCGCCGGCGGCCGTGGTGGCGTACACGAGGTGGCCGGCCACGTCGGTTATTTTCACCAACGCGTTGTTGGCCAGGCCCCCGATGCCCACCAGGCCCGCGAAGTCGGGCCGCACGGGGTTGGGGAACACCTGGGCGCAGCTGGGGGCCCCCTCCGTCACGCTGGCCCCGCCGCGGTACGTGACCACGCCCGCGTCGGTGGCCACCCACACCTCGCCGGTTTTGTCGTTCACCGACACGTCGGTGATGTTGTTGGACGGCAGCGGGCTGTTGAGCGTGGTGAAGTGCAGCAGGGCCTCCTCGCCGCCGGCGCTGAACAGCCACAGCCCGTTGTTGGTGCCGAACCACTTGCGGTTGGCCCCGTCCACGGCCACGGCCTTCACCACCTCGCTGTACAGCACCGGGAAACGGCTGGCGTCGCCGCGCTGCACGATGGGCAGCCGGAACACGCTGGTGCCCGCCTGGGCCCCGCTGGGGTCGTCGAGCACGGCCACGCCCTTGGCCGTGGCCACCCAAATGGCCCCCAGCCGGTCCTTCACCAGGTCGTAGATGTCGGCCAGCGGCGTTTCGGCGGACGTGCCGGGGTCGATGGCCGTCGAAAACTTGCGCGTGGCACCGGCGGCGGGGTCCACCGCCCACAGGCCGTTGCCGCCCTGGCGGGCCTCCGAGGCCCACACCTGGCCCAGGTCGTCGATGGCCAGCCGGTCGAGGTTTTGGGAGCCGCTGCCCGCCGAGCCGCTGAAGTACGGGGCCGCGCTCCAGGTGGCGGCGGCGGGGTCGAACCGGAACAGGCCGGGCAGGCCCGGCTGGCGGTGCTGGTTGGCCAGCCACACGCCCCCCGTGGCGTCCACGGCCAGGTCCGTCACCCGCACGCTGATGTAGGCGGGGCTGTTGGGGTCGATGGTGCGGCGCAGGGGGCTACCGGGCGTGCCCTCGGTGAAGGTGCGGAACTGGCCCGGGCCCTTCCATTCCAGCAGGCCGTTGCCGTAGCTGCCCACGTAGAGGGTGCCGTCGGGGGTGCGCACCCCGCGCGACACGTCTATCGGGTCGGGGTAGCTCGCCGCGGGCAGGGCCGCGCTGGTGATGTTCGTCCACTGCCCGGCCGCGTATTCGTAAAACCCTTGGTGGAACCCCAACGGCTGGTACCGGTCGCTGTAGCCCCCGCTGAACACGTCCACCACGTTGGTGTGCGCGTCGGCCAGCACGCTGTAGGCCAGGCCCGTTTCCGGGCCGTTGGCGGCGAAGGTTTCGGGGCTTTGGCCGGGGCGCAGCCGCCGCACCCCGGCCAGGTAGTTGGCCACGTAGTAGCTTTTGTCGCGCGGCGAGTACACCGCGTCCGTCACCAAATCGCCGGGCCCCGCCGGCCCGGCCAGCAGCTGAAACGCCCCCGTGGCGTCGCGCCGGTACACGCCGTAGCCGTCGCCGGCCAGCAGCAGGCCCTGGGGCGAGCCGCGCAGCTGCTTGCTGCGGAACGTGTAGGGCGCGTTCACCGGCTGCCAGGCGTTGGCGGCCCGCCGGAACACGAACGTGCCCCCGCCGTCCACCGTGGCGTACACGTAGGCCCCCTGCGCGGCCAGGCGGCGGTAGGGCTCGTAGGCCCCCGCCGCCACCGGCACGGGCTGGTACACGGTCCAGCTGCGGTAGTCGAGCAGGTTGTCGGCCATGCGGGCCACCTGCAGGCCCGCCGAAGTGGCGGCAAACAGCGTGTCGTGCGCCACGGCCGTGGCGTACACCCGCACGCCCGCGCCCCCGGGCCCGATGGCGCTGTAGGTGTCGCTCACCTCGCGCTTGTCCAGGTTCAGCACCACGAGGCCGAACGCCGTGGCCAGGTAGGCCCGCCGCCCGCTCACCGCGGCCTGGAAGATGGTGCGGTCGCTCTGAATGTTTTTGCGCAGGATGTCGGGCAGGTTGCGCACCCGGCCGTCGTCGCCGAGCAGGTCCACGTTGTTGTTGCGGTACACCACCACCGTTTGGCTGCCCACCGAGTCGTAGGCCAGGGCCGCCACGCCCACGTCGCTCAGGCCGTCGCGGCGCGAGAGCGTCTGGGTGGTGTTCAGCGTTTTATCGATGAAGTAAAAGGCGTTTTCCGTGCCCACGTACACCCGGTTGCCCGCGTCGGCCAGGTACAGGGGCCGGTTGGTGGGCAGCTGCAGCTGCCAGTCGCCGTAGCCCGCCGTGCTCTGGGCCCGCGCCGCCCCCGGCCGCAGGGCCAGCACCATCAACAACGCGGCCAGCAAACGGGAAAATTGGGGCATACAGGAGGGCTTCGGGAATGAAGTTGGGGGGGGGAGGGCCCGCCGCCGTTGCCAACGCCGGGCCGGGGGGTTTTAGTGCGGGCGGGCCGCGGCGGCCACCGCGGCCGGCCGCGCCTGCATGCCGGCCAGAAAACACGGGCGGCAGCGGGCTTCGTACGAATCGGTTTCGCCCAGCAACACTTGCTTTTCGCTGGCCGCGATGCGGAACGAGTACGCCGCCAGTTCGCCGCAGCACACGCACACGGCGTGCACCTTGGTCACGAACTCGGCCGTGGCCAGCAGCGCCGGCAGGGGCCCGAACGGCCGGCCCAGGAAATCCATGTCGAGCCCCGCCACGATGACGCGGGTGCCCTGGTCGGCCAGCTGCCGGCACACGTCCACCAGCGACTCGTCGAAAAACTGCGCCTCGTCGATGCCCACCACGTCGGAGCCCGCGGCCAGCAGCAAAATCTCGCCCGGCAGCGCCACCGGCGTCGAGCGGATGCTGTTGGCGTTGTGGCTCACCACGTCCTCGGCGTGGTAGCGGTTGTCGAGCGCCGGCTTGAAAATCTCGACCCGCTGCCGGGCAATCCGGGCCCGGGTGAGCCGGCGGATCAACTCCTCGGTTTTGCCCGAGAACATGGAACCGCACACCACCTCTACCCAGCCCCGGTGCGGGGCAGTAAAACGGGGACCAACGCGAGATTCAATAAACACGCAATCAATTGGTTAGGGAGGTAGCTACTAGCTTTTAGCTGTTGGCTATTAGCTTTCTTTTTGATTAACAGAGAATCAAGAATGGCCCGGCTCCGGGTTTCACGCGCCGGGGCCCGGCGCAAATTACGGGCCTGCCGCCCACACGCCGGGGCCCGGCTATTCGTCGTAGCGCTGGTGCGGCAGCTGCGTGGCCCGGGGCACGCGGCCGCGCACCGCCCCCGCCGGCAGCCGCGCCTGGCAGGCGAGGCGCTCGTCGTCGGCCAGGCGGCCGGCGGCGCGGTAGCGGACCTCGGCGGCCGTGGGGGGCCCCAGGCAGGAGCCGCCGGCCCGCACCTGCACCCGGCAGCTGGTGCAGCGGCCCCGCCCCCCGCAGGCGTGCATCCAAGCGAAGCCCGCGCCGTGCAGGGCGGCCAGCAGCGTGGCCCCGGCCGGCACGTCCAGCACCGCGCCGGGCAGGTTCTCTATCGTCAGCAGGGGCATTTGTGCCTAACTTTCGGCGCTTGAAAACGCCCGTCAATGAAGGACAAATATAGCCCCGCCAAGTGCGCCCAGTACGGCCGGCGCTTCGCCGCCCGGCTTTGCGAGCAGCACTTCGGGCCCCAGCCCGACGCCGTGCTCGACGGCCCCGCCCTGCTGCGCTTCACGCCCATCCGGCAGCTCAACCTGCTGGTGCTGCGCCAGTTGCTGACGCAGTGGCAGGCCGAAGCCGCCCGCCTGCGCAGTCCGTATTTCGATTTTGAGGCCGCGCCGGTGCAGGGGGCCCTCGCGCAGCTCATGGCCGCCCTCTCGCGGCACATCAGCCTGGGCCGCGCCGCCCTGGAGCCGCTGCTGGCCCGGGCCGCGGCCGACGCGTTGGGCATCGTCACCCACCCCGCCGCGGCCGCCGGGCACCTGCTCTTCGACGGCCCGGAGCCCCACCCCGCCGCCGCCCTGCGCGATAAGCTGCGGTATTTGGACCTCGACAAAGATTTTTTTCAGGGCTTCGTCGACAGCCTGCCGGCCACGGCCGAAGGGTTTACGACCGATTTCCTGCACCACCGCTTCGAGCTGCACCACGCCGCCCACTACCGGGCCCACGAGCCCGTGCAGCGCCTCGTCGAGGCCCTGAGCGCCTTGCTGCCCCTCACCACCGCCGACCTGCTCGAGGACGGACCGGTGGCCGGCGCGTTCCAGCCGGCCCCGGGGCCCGCGGTTTCGCCACCCGTGGTTCCGCCACCTGTAATTTCGCCCCCCGCCCCCGCGCCCGTGGTTTCGCCGCCCGCGGTGCGGCAGGCGGCGCCCCTGCCAGCCCCGGCGGCTCCCGCCGAGGCCCCGGCGGCGCCCGTGCCGCTGTACGAGAAGCTGAAAGCCTCGCAGGGCGACGCCCAGCCGCTGGTGGAAACGCTCCGCGCCCAGGCGGCGCCGCCCCGCCCCGCCGAGCACGCGGCCCCCAAGGTGGAAACGCTCCGCGCCGCCATTTCCATCAACCAGCGCTTCAGCTTCATCAACGAGCTGTTCAACGGCGAAAACGCCGAGTACCACGCCGCCATCCAGCACCTCGACGCGCTGCCCACCGCCGAGCAGGCCCGCGCTTACCTCGCCCACGACCTCGGGCCGCGCTACGACTGGGCCCGCAAGGAAGAGCACGTCGGCAAGCTGCTCAAGCTCATCGAGCGCAAATTTGCCTAGGCCCGCGCCGGCCCCGGCCGGCCGCCGGGCGGCGCTGCGGCGCTGGCTGCTGCCGTGGGCCCTGGCCGTGGCCGCCCTGGCCAACCTGGCCTACCCCGTGTACCGGCACTACGACTTCTCCTACTCGCCCGACACCCGCAGCTACCTGAGTATGGCCAGCGGGCGCTTCGACGGCGTCAGCACCACGCGCCGCTACCGGGTGCTGGTGCCGGCGGTGGCCGCCGCGGTCGCCGCGCCCATCGGCCGGGTCTACGGCCGGGTGTGGCCCGAGCGCCCCGGCGGCTGGTGGCCGCTGCGCTTCTCTTTTTATTTGGTCAACTGCCTGGTGCTGGGGTTTGCCGGGGCGTGCTGGTTCCACGCGGCGCGCTGGGCCGGGGCCGCCCCCGCGGCCGCGGCGCTGGCCGTGCTCGCCCTGCTCACCAGCCGCTGGGCCGCCTACGGGGCCGGCCTGCCCCTTACCGACAGCCTGTACGCCGTGGTGTTTGGGCTGGGCTACTACGCCTACCGGCGCGGGCCGGGCGCGGGGTGGGCCGTGGCCATTGCCTTGCTCGTGGGCCCGCTGGCCAAAGAATCGTTCGTATTCCTGTTGCCCTGGCTGATGTGGTACGGCCGGCGGGCCCTCCCTTTGCCCCGGCAAGTGCTGCCGCTGGCCCTCGGCCTGGGGGCCCTGGGCGCCGTGCACTGGGCCATCGACCGCCGCATCGGGGCCCCGGCCACCGAGTCGGTCACCAACGCCCTGTCCCACCTCGAAAACGTTCGCTACTCGCTCCACCGGGCCTTCAGCTTCAAAGGGGCGGGGGAGCTGCTGAGCATCTTTGGCCTGTACAGCCTCATCCTGCCCGTTGCGTACTGGCGGGCCCGCCGCGGGCCCCTGCCCGTGGACTGGACCTTTGCCCTGGGCCGGGCCGAAGGGATTTTGGCCGGCATCGTGGCGGTGCACATGCTGCTTTCCGGCGACCTCGGCCGCATGGGCTACTTCGCGGCCCCGGTTTTTTGCACCGCCCTGGCGCTGGTCTTTACCCATTGGCGGCCGCTGCTCGCGCCCGCCAGCCCTGGGGGCCGGCCCGCCAGCACCGCCGCGTAACCAGCCAGTTTCGCGCCCGCCGGGCAGCCGGCAGCGTGCGGAAAAAGGCGCCTGCGCACCGGCTGCCCGGCCCTTTCCGGGCACGGGCCACTTACTGGCCGGCAAAGAGCACGGGGGTAAAAACGGGTGTTCAATGCAACACATGAAAAATCCTTCATATATTTGTGTTACCTCATGGCCACCCCCGCTCCCACCCTGCCGATAAACCTGGGCCTCGACATCGAGAAGATGGAGAAGGTGGCGTTTATTCTCAAAACCACGGCCCACCCCACGCGCATCGCCATTGTGCAGCTGCTGGCGGCCCAGGAAAGCCTGTCGGTTACGGACATCAGCGAGCGGCTGAAGGTGGAGCAGAGCCTGCTCTCGCACCACCTTTCCGGCATGAAGCTCAAGGGCATTCTGAGCAGCCACCGCGACGGCAAAAACATCTTTTATTCGCTGAAGATGCGCGAAGTCATCGACGTGATTCAGTGCCTGGCCGCGTGCACCTTTCTGTAAGCCGCACGGCTTTTTTTTACCCAAACACATGAACAAATTTTCATAATTTCATACGTTCTCCCGCGCCCATGCTCCACTATTTTGGCTACTTCGCCGCCATTTTCATTGGCCTCGCGCTCGGCATCATGGGCGGGGGCGGCTCCATCCTCACGGTGCCGGTGCTGGTGTACCTGATGGGCGTGAGCCCGGTGCTGAGCACGGCCTACTCGCTGTTTGTGGTGGGCGCTACCTCGGTGGTGGGCGCGGCGGGCTACTTTCGGAAAGGGCTGGTGTCGCTCAAAACGGCCGTCGTGTTCCTGCTGCCTTCGCTGGCGGCGGTGTTTCTGGTGCGCAAAGTGCTGCTGCCGGCCATTCCGCACGAGCTGTTCACGGTGGGCCGCCTCGCCTTCACCAAAGACCTGCTGGTGCTGGTGGCCTTCGCCGTGCTGATGGTGGCGGCGGCCGCGTCGATGATTCGCAGCAAGCAGGCCGGGGAAGTGCCCGGTGAAGCACCGCAGCAGAAGCCCGCCTTCAACTACCCGCTCGTGCTCGGCATCGGCCTGGTGGTGGGCACGCTCACGGGCTTCGTGGGGGCGGGCGGGGGCTTCCTCATCATTCCGGCCCTGGTGCTGGGGGCCCGGCTGCCCATGAAGCTGGCCGTGGGCACCTCGCTGGCCATCATCGCCCTGAACTCGCTCATCGGGTTCACCGGCGACCTGAGCGCGGGCACGCCCATCGCCTGGCCGTTTCTGCTGGGCTTTCTGGCCTTTGCGCTGGGCGGCATCGTGCTGGGCACCTACCTGGCCCGCTTCATTCCGGGGGCCCGGCTCAAGCCGGCCTTCGGCTGGTTCACGCTGGCCATGGGCACGTTTATTCTGACCAAAGAGCTGCTGTTTCACCACGCCTGACGCCCGTATTTCCTTCTCCCCTTCTTCTAAACCCATGAAAATCGAGCAGTTTGAAGACAAGGGCCTGGCCCACTTCTCGTACGCCGTTCTCAGCGAGGGCACCCGCGAAATCGTGCTCATCGACCCCGCCCGCAACCCGCAGCCCTACTACGATTACGCCCGGGCGCACGAGGCAAAAATCATCGCCGTCATCGAAACCCACCCCCACGCCGACTTCGTGTCGTCGCACCTCGAAATTGCCCGGGCTACCGGGGCGGTCATCCACGCGAGCCGGCTGCTGGGGGCCGATTACGCCCACGAAGCCTTCGACGAGGGCGACTCCTTCGCGGTAGGCAAGCACACGTACCGCGCCCTGAACACGCCGGGCCACTCGCCCGATTCCATCAGCATCGTGTTGGAACGCGAAGGCCAGGACGTGGCCGTTTTCACCGGCGACACGCTCTTTATTGGGGACGTGGGCCGGCCCGACCTGCGCGAAACCGCCGGCAACCTGACGGCCCGGCGCGAGGCGCTGGCGGCCCAGCTCTACCACAGCACCCGCGAGAAGCTGATGACCCTGGCCGACGCCGTATCAGTATACCCGGCCCACGGCGCGGGCAGCCTCTGCGGCAAGGCCCTGAGCGGGGCCAACAGCAGCACCATTGGGACCGAAAAAATCGGCAACCCCATGCTGCGCCCGCTGAGCGAAGCCGAGTTTGTGGCGGAGCTGCTGGCCGACCAGCCGTTCATTCCCAAGTACTTCGGCTACGACGTGGCCCTGAACAAGGCCGGGGCCCCGGCCTACGCCCCCAGCGTGGCGCGGGTGCCGCGCCTGGCCCCCGGCGCGGCCCTGCCCCCCGGCGCGCTGGTGGTGGACGCCCGGCCCGAAGCCGCCTTCAAGCGCGGCCACGCGGCCGGGGCGCTCAACATCCAGCAGGGCGGCAAGTTCGAAACCTGGCTGGGCTCCCTCGTGGGGCCTCGGGAGCCGTTTTACCTGGTAGCGGCCGATGCCGCGTCGCTGGAAAACCTGATTCAGAAAACGGCCAAAATCGGCTACGAAGCCCTCATCAAGGGGGCCCTGGTGGGCACCCCGGCCACTGGGGCCACCGGGGCCACCCTGCCGGTGCTGGACGTGGCGGCCTTCCGCCGGCACCCGGCGCAGTACACCGTTGTTGACATCCGCAGCCCCGCCGAGCACGCGCACGAGCCACTATTTGCCGGCTCGCTGAACCTGCCGCTGCCCGAGCTGCGCGAGCGGGCCGGCGAGATTCCCACCGATAGGCCGGTGGTGGTGCACTGCGCCGGGGGCTACCGCTCGGCGGCGGGCAGCAGCATCGTGGCCGCCGCGCTGCCCGGCGCGGCCGTGTTCGATTTGGGCGAAGCCGTGCATGCTTTCCCCGTGCTGGTGCCGGCGTAGGGCGCTATTTTTTTCTGGTAAAACCTTCTTTTGTGTATGCTTGATTTTCTTCGCCAGCCCTGGCCCTGGTACGTGGCCGGCCCGCTCATCGGGCTGATGGTGCCGGCGCTGCTGCTCGTCGGCAACAAGGCCCTGGGCATCAGCAGCTCGCTGCGCCACATCTGCGCGGCCTGCGTGCCGGCCGGCCTCCCCTTTCTGCGCTACAACTGGCGGGCCGAGCGCTGGAACCTGTGGTTCGTGGCCGGCATCACCCTGGGCGGCTTCGTGGGCTACCGCCTGCTGGGCCACCCCGACCACGTGGCCATTTCGGCCGCCACGGTGCGCGACCTGCGCGCGCAGCTGCACCTCACCGACTTTTCGGGCCTGCTGCCCCGCGAGCTGTTCGCCCTCGGCAGCCTGGCCCACTGGCAGGGCTGGGTGTTTCTGGTGTTGGGGGGCTTTCTGGTGGGCTTCGGCACGCGCTACGCGGGGGGCTGCACCTCGGGCCACGCCATTTCGGGGCTCTCCAACTTGCAGTGGGTGTCGCTGGTGGCCGTCGTGGGCTTTTTCGCCGGCGGCCTGCTCATGACCTGGTTCATCTTCCCCCTATTATTTCGCTAGGCGGCCATGAAAAACCTCAAGTACCTGGTGCTGGGCACCTTGTTCGGCATCATCCTCACCAAGAGCGAGGTCATCAGCTGGTTTCGGATTCAGGAGATGTTCCGCTTCCAGGCCTTTCACATGTACGGGGTCATCGGCTCGGCCGTTGCGGTGGGCCTGGTGTCCATTCAGCTCATCAAGCGCCGCCACCTCAAGACTATCAGTGGCGAAGAAATTCACCTGGCCGACAAGCAGTTCAGCCCCGGCGTGTGGATTGGCGGCGTCCTCTTCGGGCTGGGCTGGGCCCTGACGGGGGCCTGCCCCGGCCCCATTTTCGCGCAGCTGGGCAGCGGCGTGCCGGCGGCCGCCGTGGTGCTATTGGCCGCCCTGGCCGGTACCTGGGCCTACAGCGCCCTGCGCGAGCGGCTGCCCTAGCGGGGCCGGTTGCGCCGCCCGCAGCAAGCTGCTTAACGGGGGAGGGTTAATCATTTTTTCAGTGGCCAAAAAAGTAATTTTCCGCTATGTCGCAAACATACGACATGTTATGTCGTATGTTTGCTGTTTGCGACATAATCTTTTTTTCCCGTCCGTGACCTACGCCAAAACCGCCGCTTTTACCGCCGACCAGCAGCAGCTGGCCCGCGTGGCCAAGGCCCTGGCGCACCCCGCCCGGGTGGCCATCATTCAGTTGCTGGCCAGCAAGACGACCTGCATCTCGGGCGACATTGCCGCCGAGCTGCCCCTGTCGCGCACCACCGTCACCCAGCACCTGCAAGAGCTGAAGGCGCTGGACCTGATTCGGGGCGAAATCGAGGGGGTCACCGTCTGCTACTGCCTGAATGCCGAGCTGCTGCGCCAGGTGCAGCAGCAGTTTGCTGCCTTCTTCGCCGCGGCCACCGCTGCGCCTGCCTGCGGGCCGGCGGAGGCCTGCGCCTGCTAATTAATCCCCTTGTTAAAGCCCTCACCGCATGAACATCTCCGATCTAAAGCAAGCCCTGACGGGGCTCGCGGCCGTTAATTTTCGCCTGCCCGACGGCACGTACCTGCCCGCCCATTTCCACGTCACGGAGGTAGGGCTGGTGCGCCGGCACTTCGTCGACTGCGGGGGCGTGGAGCGGCGCGAAGCCGTGGCCAACTTCCAACTCTGGGAGGCCGGCGACTACGACCACCGGCTGGCCCCGCAAAAATTCCTGCGCATCCTCCAGCTGGCGGGGCCCATCCTGGAAAGCGACGACCTGGAAATTGAAGTAGAGTACCAGCAGGCGACCATCGGCAAGTTCGGGCTAGCCTTCGACGGGACGGATTTCCGGCTCACGCCCAAGCAGACGGCTTGCCTGGCGCAGGATGCCTGCGGCATCCCGAGTGCCGCCTTTGCGCTGCCGCAGCTGCAAGTGGCCGGCTGCGCGCCGGGCGGCGGGTGCTGCTAGGCGCAGGGCGCTTTATTGCCACTCAACCACCCCCAGCCCCATGCAGCTCCTACCCCTGGCCCCCGCCCACTGGCCCGCCGTGCGCGGCATCTACGAGCAGGGCCTGGCCACCGGCCACGCCACCTTCGCCACCGAAGCGCCGGGCTGGGACGACTGGGACCGCAATCACCTGGCCCACAGCCGCCTGGTGGCCGTGGCCGACGCGGGGCCGGTGCTGGGCTGGGCGGCCCTCTCGCCGGTGTCGAGCCGCTGCGTGTACGGCGGCGTGGCCGAAGTGAGCCTCTACGTGGCGGCCGGGGCGCGGGGGCAGGGCGTGGGCCGGTACCTGCTGGCGGGCCTCGTGGCCGCGTCCGAAGCCCAGGGCCTCTGGACGCTGCAATCGGGCATTTTCCCCGAAAACCTGGCCAGCGTGCGCCTGCACGAGGCGGCGGGCTTCCGGGTGGTGGGCCGGCGCGAGCGCATCGGCCAGCTGCGCGGGCAGTGGCGCAACACCCTGCTGCTGGAGCGCCGCAGTGCGGTTGTGGGCACCGGGGCGGCTTTTTAGGCCTTGGGCCTCAGGCCGAAAACGTTTGGGCCGCCGCGGATGCGACTTGCACTGGCCTGCTACCCAAGCTGTTCACCTGACCATACGCCCCCCGCTTACCCAGCCGGCCGCCGCGCCCGCCGGGCCGGGCAGGAACAGCACTTCGTCTTTAACTGGGAATAGCAGGAAAGTCAGAAAAATGAACAGGAGCATCCTGGGGGCCTCTGCCTGTTCGCCCATTCATAAAACCCTATTCAACAATTAATTGGCATATGCCCAGTCCTCCTAACATCCTGGTGCTGTGCACCGGCAACTCCTGCCGCAGCCAGCTGCTGCACGGCTACCTGGCGCAGCTGCTGGGCCCGCGGGCCGCGGTGTACAGCGCGGGCATCGAGACGCACGGCGTGAACCCGCTGGCCATCGAGGTGATGCGGGAAGACGGGGTGGACATTGCCGCCCACACCAGCAACCTGGTGGACGAGTACGCGGCCGTGCCCTTCGCCTACGTCCTCACCGTGTGCGACCACGCCCGCGAGGCCTGCCCGGTTTTTCCCGCGGCGGCCGTTGCCCTGCACCACAACTTCGCCGACCCGGCGCGGGCCACCGGCTCGCCCGCTGAGGTCCGGGCCCAGTTCCGGGCCGCGCGCGACCAGGTGAAGGCCTACGCGCAGCAGTTTGTGCGCCAATATTTCAACTGAAAAGAGGCCGTTGCCAGCGCTCGGCTTTGCCGCTTGGGGGCTGGTCGGCCCTTGCAGCTTTACTCCGGAAAGTCCAGCGTGAAGGTGGTGCCCACGCCCAGCTCGCTCTGCACCCCCACCCCGATGCCCAGCAGGGCGCTGGCCTTGGCCACGATGGAGAGGCCCAGGCCGGTACCGCCGATGTGCTTGTGGGCCAGCGCGTCGGCGCGGTAGAGGGGCGTGAAAATGTGCGCCAGCTCGTGGGGGGCGATGCCGATGCCCTGGTCGGTAACGGTGCAGGCCAGGCGCGGGCCCCGGGGGGCCAGGCCCACCGCGATGGTGGAGCCGGCGGGCGAGTACTTCACGGCGTTGGCCAGCACGTTGTCCAGGATTAAATCGACCAGGAAGGGGTCGGCCACCACGGTGGCGTCCGGGCCGTCGGCCACGTCCACGCGGATGCGGCGGGCCACCAGCTCGGCGCGGTGGCGGTAGAGCACGTCGTGGATGCAGGCCCGCAGCGGCAGCGCCTGGCGGGCGAGGTTCTTGGCGTGGTTCTCGAAGCGGGCCAGCACCAGCAGCTGCTCCACGAGGTGGGTGAGGCGGTCGATTTCCTGGATGCCGAGGCCGATTTTTTCCACGTACTCGGCCGGGGTGCGGGGCTTGCGCACCAGCACTTCGAGCGTGCCCCGGAGCACGGCCAGCGGCGTGCGCAGCTCGTGCGAGGCGTCGGCCGTGAACTGCTTTTCGCGCTCCACGGCCTGCTCCACGCGGGCCAGCAGGCCGTTGATGGCCGTGGCCAGCGTGTGCAGCTCGTCGGGCCGGGCGGGCAGGGCCAGGCGCTCGGTCAGGTTGCTGCGCGTGATGCGGTTGGCGGTGGCCGTGAACTGCGTGAGCGGCGCGATGCTGCGCCCCGCCAGGAGCCGCGCCCCGGCAAACAGCGCCAGCAGCACCACCGGAAACGAGGCCAGCAGCACCAGCCGCAGGCTGGCCAGCACGTGCTGCGCCGCCTCCGACGAGATGCCCGCCAGCAGGTAGCCCACCGGCTGCCCCCCGCGCACCACGGGCACCTGCACCTGCCGGATGGCCTGCCCGCGCAGCGTCGAGTTCAGCGGCCCGCGGCCGGTGGCGGGGCCCTCCACCGCCAGCCGGTCGCGGGTGAGGTTGGGCGAGCGGTCGAGCAAATTGCCTTGCAGGTCAGTCACTTGGATGAACACCGGGTTCACCTGCACCTCGCGGTGCTCGCGCTCCTGCCACTCGGCCTTGTTGGCGAAGCGCAGGGGCGGGCCGGCCGTCAGCTCGCCCAGGTGCTTGGCGGCCTCGAAGCGCAGGTTGGCGTCGAGGTCGGTGAACACCTGGTGCCGCACCACCCCGAACACCACCAGGTAGGCCGCCAGCACCAGGGCGGCCGTGGTGAGCACGTAGTACAGGGCAATGCGGTCCTTAAAGGGCAGGTTCATGGGGGATTTGGTATTTTTTCCGGCGTTACGCCTCGCGAGGCAAGGCTCAGTCGCGGGCCACGTAGCCGATGCCGCGAACGGTTTGCAGGTACTCTTCTTCCTTGCTGAAACCCAGCTTTTTGCGCAGCGCGTTCATGTACACGTCAATCACGCCCGTGTTGTACTCGAAGTGAATGTCCCACACGTTCTCGATAATCTTCTGGCGGCGGCACACCTTGCCCTTGTGGCGCAGCAGGTATTCGAGCAGGGCAAATTCCTTCTGCGTAAGCGCTATTTCCTCGCCGTTTTTGTGCACCTGGTGGGTGGCTACGTCGAGCACCAGCGGGCCCAGCGTGAAGCGCCCGGCCGGCCCGGCCGCCGGCCGCAGCTGCACCCGGATGCGCTCCAGCAATTCCTCGAAGTGAAACGGCTTTTTGATGTAGTCGCTGGCCCCGGCCTGCAGGCCGGCCACGGTGTCGGCCACCGTGTCGCGGGCCGTGAGGAAGATGAGCGGGGCCGGGTGGTGGCCGGCCCGCAGCTGCCGGCACACCTCCAGCCCCGACAGGCCGGGCAGCACCCAGTCCACGAGCAGCAGGTCGAAGGGCTGGGCCTGGGCCAGCGCCAGCCCCTCCGGGCCGGTGGTGGCCACGGTCACGGCAAAGGCCTCCTCCTCCAGGCCCTCCTTCAGGAACCGGGCGATGCCGGGCTCGTCCTCAATAATCAAAATACGCATACCTGAGCAGCAAGACCAGCGCGGCCGAAAGCCGGCAGGCCGCGCTGCTAACGGCCAGCCGCGGCCAAACGATGCGGCGCCCCCCGGGCGAATGGGCATTTTAAGCGAATTTTAAGGCGGCCCTAAGCCACCGCTAAGGTAGCCGCGCGTTCAAGCCCCCGTACCCGGCCTGCTAGAGCAGTTTCGGGGTTATTGCACATTTTTTAAACAGTTAAAAGTCGAGAGTTAAAAGTTAAAAATCTATTTCACAGGCTTTTAAATTTTAACCAAACACACGGAACCGGAAACCCCTCTAAGTACTATGCTTGAGAAAATTATCGCGGCCTCGGTGCGCAACAAGCTGCTGGTGGGGCTGCTGCTGCTGGCGCTCATTGCCTGGGGCGGCTTTTCGGCGGTAAACATCCCGCTCGACGCCATCCCCGACGTCACCAACAACCAGGTGCAGGTCATCACCCAGAGCGACGCGCTGGCGGCCCAGGAGGTCGAGCAGCTCATCACGATTCCGCTGGAGTTGCAGCTGCGCACGGTGCCCGGCGTCACGGAAATCCGCTCCATCTCGCGCTTCGGGCTCTCGGTGATTACCGTCGTTTTTCCCGACGGCATGACCACCTACCAGACCCGGCAGCTGGTGGCCGAAAAGCTTAAAGCCGCCGGGGCCGACCTGGCCGCCGGGGCCGGCACGCCCAGCATGGCCCCCATCACCACGGGCCTGGGCGAAATTTACCAGTACACCATCCGGGTGCTGCCGGGCTACGAAAAGCAGTTTTCGCTGGCCCAGCTGCGCGACGTGCAGGACTGGATCGTGAAGCGCCGCCTGGCCGGCGTGGAGGGCATCGTGGACGTGAGCAGCTTCGGCGGCTACCTGCGCCAGTACGAGGTGGCCGTGGACCCCGCCCGCCTGGCCGCCAACGGCGTGACGATGGCCGAGCTGTACGCCGCCCTCCAGGACAACAACGCCAACACCGGCGGCGCCTACATCGAGCGCGGGCCCAACGCCTACTTCATCCGGGGCGAGGGCCGGGCCGGCTCGCTCGACGACCTGGGGGCCACCGTGATCAAGCAGGCCGCCAGCGGCGTGCCGCTGCTGGTGCGCGACGTGGCCACCCCGCGCATGGGCCACGCCGTGCGCTACGGGGCCATGACCCGCAACGGCGAGGGCGAAACCGTGGGCGCGGTGGTGCTGATGCTGAAGGGGGCCAGCTCGGAGCAAACCATCAAAAACGTGAAGGAGCGGGTGGCCGAAATCCAGAAGACCCTGCCCAAGGGCCTGGTCATCACCCCGTTTCTGGACCGCACCAAGCTCATCGACAAGGCCATTGCCACCGTGGAGCACAACCTCGTTGAGGGCGGCGTGATTGTGCTGGTAGTGCTGCTGCTGCTGCTCGGCAACTGGCGGGCCGCCGTGGTCGTGGCCCTCATGATTCCGCTGTGCATGCTCTTCGCGCTGGGCCTGATGAGCCTCTTCGGCGTGTCGGCTAACCTGATGAGCCTCGGGGCGTTGGACTTCGGCCTCATCGTGGACGGGGCCGTGATTATCGTGGAGGCCGTCATCTTCCACATCGTGCACCAGCGCGAGCAGGCCGCCCACGAAACCATGGACGACATGACCGAAAGCGCCGCCACGCGCCTCATGTCGTCGGCGCTGTTTGGGCAGCTCATCATCCTCATCGTGTACTTCCCCATCCTCTCGCTCACCGGCATCGAGGGCAAGATGTTCCGGCCGATGGCCCTCACCGTGAGTTTTGCCATCGTCGGAGCCATGCTGCTGTGCCTCACCTTCGTGCCGGCCGCCACGGCCTGGGCCCTGAAAAAAGATATCAAGGAGGAAGGCACCGTCGCCAACCGCATCATGAAGTTTCTGCACCGCGGCTACGACCCCGTTATTCGGTGGGCTCTGGGGGCCCGGGCGGTGGTGGTGGGCGCGGCGGTGGCGCTGCTGGTGCTGGCCGGCTTCATCTTTTCCAAAATGGGCGGCGAGTTTATTCCGCAGCTCGACGAAGGCGACATTGCCCTGAACGTGACGCTCTCGCCCGGCTCGTCGCTGAGCCAGACCATCGCCACGAACCTGCGCGTGCAGAAGATTCTGAAGGCGAAATTCCCCGAAATCGAGCAGATTGTGGGCAAGAGCGGCACCTCCGAAATCCCGACCGACCCGATGTCGCTGGAAGACAGCGACGAGATGGTGATCCTCAAGGACCACAGCCAGTGGACCTCGGCCGATACCCGCGAGGAGCTGGCCAATAAGATGCAGGCCGCGCTGGCCGGCATTCCGGGCGTGAGCATGGAGTTTCAGCAGCCCATCCAGATGCGCTTCAACGAGTTGATTTCGGGCGTGAAGTCGGACGTGAGCATCAAGATTTACGGCGACGACCTGGAGGTGCTCTACCAAAAAGCCAACGACGCCGCCGCGCTCATCCGCCCGCTGGCGGGGGTGGGCGACCTGAAAGTGGAGCAAATCGCGGCCCTGCCGCAGATGCGCGTGACCTACAACCGCCAGAAGTTGGCCCAGTACGGCCTCAAGGTGAGCGATTTGAACACCATTCTGCGCACGTCTTTCGCCGGCGAGGTGGCCGGGCAAGTGTACGAGGGCGAGCGCCGCTACGACCTCGTGATGCGCCTCGACAGCGCCCACCGCGCGGGCCTGGCCAACCTCCAGGACCTGTACGTGGACACGCCCGGGGGCCAGAAAATCCCGCTCGACGAAGTAGCCACGGTGGCGTATAAGAACGCGCCCATCCAGATTTCCAGGGACGACGCCCGCCGCCGCATCAACATCGGCATCAACGTGCGGGGCCGCGACGTGCAGAGCCTGGTGCAGGAAATTCAGGGCAAGCTCAGCACCGGCCTCCGGCTGCCGCCCGGCTACACTATTACTTACGGCGGCCAGTTTGAGAACCTCAACCACGCCATCAAGCGCCTGAAAGTGGCCGTGCCGATATCGCTGCTGCTCATTTTCCTGCTGCTCTACCTCTCGTTCCGCTCCGTGAAGCAGGCGCTGCTCATTTTCACGGGGGTGCCGTTGGCCACCATCGGCGGCATCATCGCGCTGTGGGCCCGCGGGATGCCGTTCAGCATTTCGGCGGGCGTGGGCTTCATTGCCTTGTTTGGGGTGGCGGTGCTGAACGGCATCGTGCTGCTGGCCAGCCTCAACGAGCTGGCGGCCGAGGGCGTGACCAGCGTGCGCGACCGGATTCTGCGGGCCACCGAGGAGCGGTTCCGGCCCGTGATTCTCACGGCCAGCGTGGCCTCGCTGGGCTTCCTGCCGATGGCCCTGAGCACCTCGGCCGGCGCGGAAGTGCAGAAGCCCCTGGCCACGGTGGTCATCGGCGGGCTGCTTTCGGCCACCCTGCTCACGCTGGTGGTGCTGCCCGTGCTCTACGGCCTCTTCACGAAGGACGGTGAGCCCAACCCCCGCGACGCCGCCAAGGCCGCCGAGGGAGCCAAGCGCAAGGCTGAAACCGGCGAGCAGCCCGGCCCGCACCCGGACGGGCAGCCTGCCCCCGGGGCCCCCCAGCCGGCCCCCAAGCCCGTGCCGGCCGCGGCCACGGCCGTGCTGCTGCTGGTACTGCTCGGGGGCCTGGCCCACCCCGCCAGCGCCCAAAACACCCTCTCTTCCACCGCCGGGCAGCCGCTGAGCCTGGGCCAGGCCCTACAAGCGGCCGGGGCCCAAAACCAGTCGCTGCAAACCGCTGGCCTGCAAGTGCAGCAGCAGCGGGCCCTGGTGCGCACCGGCCTGGAGGCCCCGCGCACCATCGTCGATTTCCAGTACGGCCAGGTGTCGGGGGCCCTGAACGACCACACGTTCAACGTGATTCAGCAGGTGGCCTTTCCGGGGGTGTACCTGGCCCAGCGCCGGCTGCTGCAAAGCCAGAGCGTGACGGCCGAGCAGCAGGCCCGCATCAGCCAGCGCGGCCTGGCGCAGACCGTCCGCAGCAACTACTACGGCCTGCTGGTGAGCTACCGCCGGGTGGCCCTGCTGCACCGGCAGGACAGCCTGTACCGCCGCGCCGCCCACGCGGCCCGCATCCGCTACCAGGTGGGCGAAACCAACCGCCTGGAGCAGGTGGCCGCCGAAGCCCGCGCCCGCGAGCTGGAAAACCGCCTGCTCACCGCCCTCTCCGACCTGGAAGTGCAGCGCCAGCAGCTGGGCCAGCTGCTGGGCAGCGCCGACCCGGCCGCCATCGACACCACGGCGGCCGTGGTGGCCCCCCTCGCGCCCGCCGACACGGCCGCCCTCTCGCCCGAGAGCAACCCCACCCTGGGCCTGCTGCGCCAGCAGGTGGCCGTGAGCCAGCAGCAAACCAAAGTGGACCAGCTGCGCCGCCTGCCCGACCTGCGGGCCGGCTACTTCCAGCAAACCCTCCGGCCCGAGTACAGCGCCCTGCACGTGGGCCAGCTGGGCCTGGCCATCCCGCTGCTGGGCGGGGCGGGGCGGGCCCGGGTGGCCGCCGCCCGCCTCGGCGAGCAGGTGGCGGCGGGGCAGCTCAGCTACGCCACCGCCCAGCTCGGCACCCAGCTGCGGGGCCTGCGCCTCCAGCTGCGGCGGGCCCGCGCCTCGCTCGACTACTACCAACTAACGGCCCTGCCCCAGGCCCGCCTCATCCTGGCCACGGCCGAAAAAAGCTTCCGGGCCGGCGACATCGACTACGTGACCTACGTGGTGAACACCGACCCGGCCTGGCAAATCCAAGCCAACTACCTCGACCAGGCCCAGCGCTACAACGAGCTGGTGGTGAACGTGCAGGCCCTGACCGGCCCGGACCTGCCCTAGAGGGGTGGCAGGTAAGATGAGCCGGGAGGCGCCTCACCCCCTAGCCCCCTCTCCGTTGGAGAGGGGGAACTAGTTTCTAGGAAGTGTTAACAGTAGGAGTTATGTTTGAGCATGGACTATTTACTGACGGACGCGCAGTGGGCGCGGATTGCGCCGCTGTTGCCGGGCCGCG
>NZ_JABSNP010000019.1 GCF_013294115.1 Hymenobacter caeli
CGGCATTCGGCCCTCGGTTATCTCGCCCCCAACCACTTCGAAACCCATTTTCAAACTACGTCCCAACTCTGTGCGGCTTAGCTAGACCACCTCATACTGCTGTTCGTTACTGGCTGTAGTACGAAGGGTGAGCGGATAACAAAAACCGGATTTCTCATCGTTGACGGTTCAAGAAATCACACAAGCTTCGATTATTTTATTCCTTGTTCAATAAATGATACGCTGACAATTCTAGAAAATATGAAAAGAGCAGCACCAGGGCATGCAATAAATATGCGCCAATATGGATTGGATTTTGATTTAATGCGCAGTAGTTGGATGGTGACGGATGATGACCTTTTTCCAAATGACTCTTCCAGTGGTAAGCACTGGTACATCAGCGCAGTCGAAATAGCATACCGGGAAAAAGGTGACGGCGCTGGTATAATCATTAGAAAAGACAGCACCACACTCGGCGGAATCCTGATGTCCGTTAGTTTGCAAATCAGTCCACGTAACGAAACTATTAGTGTGAAACAATTTGTGTTTCCACACCCCTGAAAGTTGTCTAAATAGGCCGTCATGCTGAGCTTGTCGAAGCATCTCTCTTGCTGAGCAATTATTTAGTCAGCGGGAGAGATGCTTCGACAAGCTCAGCATGACGGCCTGTTAAACCTGTTCGGATAAATGCTTGGAACCGCAGTGAGCCTTACTTGCCCACCACCTTGTACAGCTGCCCTTTGCTGAGCCGGTCGGTGGTTTGCATGCCGTTCAAAATGGCCAGCTCCTCGTAGCGCTTGGTCGGCACGCCGGCGGCGGCGAAGGCGGCGGCCAGCGTGGTGGGGCCGGCGGCGGTTCTGATGTGGACGTGTTCGGGCTGGCGGTTGAGCTTGCTGGCATCGGTGAGGCGCTGGAAGCCCTGGGCCGTGGCGTCGAACTGCGGGGCGTAGGTGGCAAACGACGCGGCGGCGGCCAGGCCGATGAGGGCGTAGATGCTCTTGCCGTCCTGGATGAGGTAGGCGCGGATGTGGGCCGGGGCGCTCTGCTGGTCCTGGGCGGCCTGGTCGCCCTCCACTACGGCGGCGGGAAAGCCGTTGAGGGTCGTTTTTTGGGCTTGGGCCCCGGTCAGGCCGATTTGCTTCACCAGGGCCTGGGAAGCTTCGTCGAGCGTGCCGCTGCCCGCGCCTAGGAACACCAGCTGGGCCTTGCCGTTGGGCTCGGCCATTTGAAACTGCTCGGGCGTGTTTTGCGACTTCCAGCCGCTGGGCACGGGGAAGCGGAACTTCAGGTCGGGGTGGTAAAACACGCTGTTTTCCACGAAGCCCTGGCGCGGGTCGTCGCCGAAAGTCAGGCCTTCGAGCTGGCGCAGGTACTGGTCGCGGTTCACCAGGAAGGTGCTGCGGCCGGCGCTTTGCTTGGCCTGGGCGGCGAGGCCTTTCACGCGGGTGTAGCGGTCGGCCGAGTTGGGGTGGGTGCTGAGGAACGTGGGGACGCTGCCGCCGCTCTGCGCTTCGGTGCGTTGCAGGGTCTGGAAGAAATCGGCCATGTAGCTGGCGTCGTAGCCAATTTTGGTCGAGTACTTCACCCCCAGGCCGTCGGCTTCGTTTTCATCGCCGCGGCTGTACTTCAGCATCCACAAGCCCACGCCCTGCTGCACCACGCCCCCGATGGACTGCATGACCTGGGGCGCCGCCAGCTGGCCCAGCAGCATGCCGATGCCGGCAATGGTGTTGTTGCGCTGTTGCTTTTTGCCGTGCTGCGCGGTGATGTGGCCCAGCTCGTGGCCCAGCACCCCCGAAAACTGCGCCTCATTATTAAAGTACGCCATGATGCCGCGCGTGAAGTACACGTGGCCGTCGGGCGTGGCGAAGGCGTTGATGATGGGCGAGTCGACCACCGTGAAGCCGTAGTCGCCGGGACGGTCCGAAATGGCCGCCATCTGCTTGCCCCGGGCCGTGATGAGGCTCTGCAGCTTGGCGTCGTTGTAGAGACCAAACTGGGCGATGACGGCCGGGTCGGGCTTGGCGCCTTGCAGCGGGCGGGCGGCGGGCAGGCCCGGGGTGGAGGGGGCGGCGCTGGCCAGCGGGAGGAGCACAGCCAGGGCCCCGGCGCGGAGAAAAGAACGTTTCATGGGCAAAAAAAAGCGGGTGAGGCCGGTGCAGTGGCGGCGGCCGGCCCCGCCCCGTGCCAAAAGTAGTGCCAGAGCCACGGCGGCGTTCATCTGGCCCACACCCGGAAGCGGCGGTATTGCGCGTAAATTTGCCCCGTTCCGCCCTTTTTGTTTCGTTATGGCCCCCCTTCGTTCTTTGTTCGCCGGCTTGCCCGCTGCGCTGCTGCTGGCCGCCTGCGCCCACCAGCCCCAGGCCGCCGGCCCCAGCCGCTTCGCCGCCACGCCGCCCACCATCGACGGCCAAAGCGCCGACTGGGGCCCCGACTCGCTGCACTACGACGCTGCCAGCAAGCTCCAGTACCAGGTGCTCAACGACCAGCGGGCCGTGTACGTGCGCCTCAAGGCCTCCGACCCGCAGACGCAGGGCCGCTTGCTGCGCCAGGGCTTCACGGTGTGGCTCGACACCACGGGCCACAACCAGCAGCAGTTCGGCGTGCGCTACAAGCTGCACCCCGAGCCCGTGGCCAAGCCCGCCACCGGGGCCGACGGCCAGCCCGTGGCCCCCGCCCCCATGGGCCCCGCCGACCGCCACGCCCTGCTGGCCAAGGCCCTGGACGAGGTGCACGAGATGGAGCTGCTCAACTACAAGGGCAACAAAGAGCCCACCTACACCGACACGCAGTCGGCGCTGGGCGTGAAGCTCGGCGTGGCCCTCGACGCGCAGGACAACATCGTGTACGAGCTGGCCGTGCCCCTGCGCCTGCTCTACCACCGGCTGCCCGCGCTGGCCGGCGGCAAGAAACGCGCCGTGGTGGGCGTCACGGTGCTCAGCAACCGCACGGCCATGCCTAGCGGCACCAACAGCAGCGGCATGAGCGTGGTGGGGGCCGACGGCATGAACAGCGGCTACGGCGGCGGGGGCATGGGCGGCGGGGGCTACGGTGGCCGCGGGGGCTACGGCGGGCGCGGCGGCTACGGCGGCGGCGGTATGCGCGGCGGCATGCCCGGCGGCTACGGCGGCCCTCCGTCACTCACGCTCAAGGTCAGCGCCCAGCTCAGCGGCCAGTAGCGGTGGGCGGGGCAGTGCGCCCGCCCCGCTACTGGCCTCGCCACAGCACAGCGGTATTCCCAAATAAAAAATTGCGAAACAAGATTCATTTCTTTTAAAAACGAACAGCGACGCATTTTTGCGTCGCTGTTCGTTTTTAAAAGAAATGAATTCCTACCGTTCTTCTCCGCTTTACTGGTGGGCGTTGGCGTCCAGGGCCTGGTAGCCGATGAGCAGGTCGGCGCGGGTGCCGGGCGGGCGGTAGTACACCAGCAGGTCGTACTGGTTCTCGGTTTCGTAGTGGCTGCCCTCAAAGTAGGTTTCGTCGGCCGTGCCGTCGGGGCGGGCCACGGCAAAATCGTAGTTGTAGTAGCCCTGCTTCAGCAGCGCGTGGCCGGTGTAGAGGTGCGTGGCTTCGTCGTAGGCGAGGCGGTAGGCGTCCTTTAGCTGCCAGTCGCTCAGGGCCCCCAGCACGTACACGGGCCCCGGGGCGGGCTGGTCGGCTTTCAGCTGGAACGTCACGTCGGCGTAGTCGGCGTTGTTGGTGCCGTTGCCGTACTCGCGGCTGTCGAACACGCGGCGGCCGTTGGTGTCGATGTACTGGAAGTAGCCCAGGCCGGCGCGGGTGGTTTCGGGCACCAGCGCCACGGCCACGGGGTTGGCCCGCGGGTCGAGGTGCAGCACGTTCTGGCCCACCACCTGGATGGAGCGGGTGTCGAAGTAGCGGTACTCGCTCAGGCCGGGAAACGTGTTTTCGTAGTTGAAGTACTGGTAGTCGAGCCGCCGCTCGGCGTCGCGCACGAAGGTGGGGCGCAGGCCGTAGCGGGCGTTGTCCCAGCGGAAATTCTGGCGCAGCACCACCTGCACCTCGGCGGCGGGGTTCACCAGTTCCACCCCGGCGTAGCTGATGGCGAAGTCGAGCTGCTGCAACGTGAAGCGCTGCTGCCCGCCCGGGGCCAGCGCCGCCTGCAATGATACCGCCACCTGGTTTTCGTACACCAGCACCCGCCGCGAGAGCAGGGGCACCCCGGCCCCGTCCTGCACCACCCACACGTAGTTGCCGCTGATTTTAACGCTCGGGGCCCCCAGCCGGTAGTGGTAGTAGGGCACCTTTCCGCCGATGCCCACCCGGTAATCGGTGATGACGAACTCATTGATTTCGTTCAGGAACTGGTTGTCAATCAGCGTCGAGGGTTGCCAGTTGGCGTCGCAGTGCACCAGCTTGGCCGTGAGGCGCGGGGCCTGGCTGCCGAGCACGTCGAACTCCAGCGCCAGCGACGGGCTCTGGCCCAGCGGCACCACCGGCGGCTGGAAGACGGCCGTGTTGGCGCCCGTGGCCACGTAGCACTGCACGCTCTGCACGTAGGGCGAGTAAATGTAGTCGGCGTAGCGCAGGGCGGGGGCGGGCCCCCCCGCGCTGGCCCGGTTGGCAGCGGGGGGGGCCGTGGAGGTGATGGGCGTGCCCAGCGGCACGCAGGCCGTGGCCAGCAGCAGGGAGGCGTAGGGAAGGAAGCGCATGGGGCGAAAGTACGGCCGGGGGCAGGATGCCGGTCCCAACGGCGGCGGCGCCCGCCACCCGCAGGCCGCAAGCGCGTGGGCAACGCATTGGCGGCCCTTCCGCGCGGTTCCATTATCAGCCACCGGTACCGATATTCGCACGGCCTGCGCCCCCGCCTTCCTGCGCCCCCGCCTCGACAAAGCGTGGAGCCGGCATTCAATTATTTTCCCACCGCCAACTTTCCACCCGTTGACAACGCTTCGGAAAGCACTACCGCCATGCATAGTAACATTTTTGGATTCGGTTTACTCGTTTCGCTGGCCCTTAGCTCGTGCGCTGCCAAACTGGTTGCAATAGCTGATAAAACGGACGAGCAAATAAAAACAACTTACCAAGTAACGAAGGATGTCCCCTACGGAGCCGATAAAGAGCAAACCATGGACATCTACCTTTCCGGGGAGGCGAAAAAGTTAAACCGTAAAAACTTGACCGTCGTTTTCCTGCACGGCGGCGGCTATTACGTCAGCGATAAATCCAAAGAGGAACGATACATCCGGCCCTATTTAAAAAAGGGGCTAAACGTCGTCAACCTGAATTACCGAATCAAAAGGGGCGTTCCCGTTGCGACGGAAGATTTACCCAACGCTTTGAATTACCTGGCAACGCAGCGCGCAACGTATCCGCTGAACTTGGACCGGGTAATCCTCACGGGCTTTTCGGCGGGCGCGCACATTGCGAGCATGGCGGCGGTTACCGCAAACGACCCGGCGTACCCCAATAAGCTAGTGCCCGGAATTAAAATTGCCGGCGTCATCAACTTCTCGGGGCCCGTTGATGGTCTGGACGTGGTAGAGCACGTTTTCATGAACAACGAGGTGCCCATCATGAAGGAGATTGGCATGGCCCTCTTCCCGGAGACTACAGATTACGCGCCCAAAGAACTCGTGGCGAAATACGAACCGATAAATTATTTCGATAAAAACGACCCGCCGTTTTTCCTGTGGCACGGCGGCAAGGACGACCAGGTTCCGGCCAGCACCTTCGAAAAGTTTGTGGCCCTGCTCAACCAAGAACCCAACAAGAACGAAGTGCTTTTCCTGCCCGAAGGCCTGCACAGCCCAAGCTCAAACGAATTAAACAGCGCTTACGAAAAGATATTTGTGTTCCTAGACAAACTGTAAACGCCAACAATAACCTTCTCGTTTATGAATGTGAAAATAAATTATTTGGGCAGTGTTCTTAAACGGGTTGGTCCGGCAAATTATCCGAAGGGTTTTGTCGGATCACTCTTGCTAAAAAAAATAGTAACACCAGTCGATTATCAGGGTGGTCCGACGACGAAAAAAGTCGCCGGACCACCCTGTTTTAAACTACCGCCAATATTGTTAATAAATCGGATGCTTTAGTAAGCAAGCAGTATAAGTGATTAGAAGAGGTTATTCAAAATTAATTTTTGCAAATATGAAATTTTTGCAAATATGAAATATGTATTCATAGGTTTACTACTTGCCACCTGCTCACCATCGGTTGCTCAGGTAAAATCTAGAATTATCTGGCCCGGTAGGAGCATCGTTTTTAAGACGGATAGCACCGAAGGAATGATATTTAGAAAAGCATTTAAACCGCGTGAAGGGGGAGGTAGAGTAAATTTGGTTAGAATCTTCTCAAAAGACGAAAACGCTAAGCTTTACGTCCCGTCGATAGCCGTTGTTGTGAACGTTGAGGAAATATTAAAAAATTACTTGGCAAGAGAGCACAGGGATTTAAAAGAAGATTTGAGTCATTATGTAAAACAATATTTCGGCTATATCACTTCAAAAGGCGACACGATTTTGTGTATTAATTGTTTTTGGAATGATGAAATAAAAAAGGAAAAATACTGGCAAAAAGAACCTGTTAATGTATTTGATGGTGGATCAAACTATTTTAGGGTCAGGTATAATGTTACAAAAAAAGAATTTTTTGCATTTAGAGAAAATGGATTAGGCTAATAATGAATTACGAAGCTCTCATTATATTCTAAATATCTTAGATAAATATCTAAAGACTTTGTAATCATTTTATTAATTTCTGGAGTTCACAGCCTAAAGCAAATTTCGCGGCGTTTCAAGCATATGTCCTTGAAACGCCGCGAAATTTGCTTTAGGCAGATACTTTCTTTTTTCAAACCAACTCTTCCCAGCGCTTGGTTTGCGCCCCTATCTCTTTTTTTACCACCTCAAATTTTACCGTGGCGTCCTTGAGTTTGGCTACGTTAGAATAAATACCTGACTCGGCTAGCTGTGCTTCGTACACGGCCAGCTCTTTTTCAAGCACCGTGATGCGGGCTTCTACTTCTTGTAGCTCACGGGCAGCTTTTTGACATCGTTGCTACTGTGGTTACTAATGGCGGCTTCGGTTTTTTTCTCCTCCTTGGTCTGGGGCTTGGGGGCGCTGGGCGGTACCGGCTGGCTTTTTTGGCGGCCTACTCGTGGTCTTTCTGCCACTGCCCGTACTCGGCGTGGGTGCTAGGGTAATCTTTCAACCGGAAGTCCTTAGATGTACTGAATTTTGTTGGTCACATTTTTTGGGCGTGCTGGCCCGGCCGCTACTGGCCGGCCGATCGGGGTTGGTGCTGGGCGGCCAAGAAGAAGAAAGGCAGGTGGAGAAGAAGGCGCAGGGGCAAAAGCTGCGGCCAGGCCAACCCAAAATAAGCCAGCATCCCATTCGCCAGCGACTTCAAGCGATTTAAGAATATCTAAACTACATTTGCGTAGAAGCGTCTGATAATCAACTAATAAATTTGCGATTGGGCCAAGCGCTGCACGCAGCCGTCAACCCTGATTTTGCCGTTGCTAAGTGCGCTGAAACCAGCTAAATGTGGTTTTTTAATCCCTAACTAAACTTTTCGTCATGGGTTCGCAGGCAATACAAAGCAAGCTTTGGGGGCAGCGCCCCGGCGACTGGGCCAGCGTTCAGGAGCAAACCGGCCTCGCCGGCTACACCTTCGCGCTGGATGCTGTTGGCCCCACGCCGGGCACTCGGTTGCTGGATGTGGGCTGCGGCACCGGCTACTTCAGCCAGCTGGCCAGTGCCCAGGGGGCCCAAGTAACGGGCCTCGA
Organism: Hymenobacter caeli; assembly: GCF_013294115.1. Taxonomy (GTDB): domain Bacteria; phylum Bacteroidota; class Bacteroidia; order Cytophagales; family Hymenobacteraceae; genus Hymenobacter; species Hymenobacter caeli. The sequence continues at coordinate 7,737 of NZ_JABSNP010000019.1, forward strand.
CGCTACCCCGGCCTTCGTAGCCGCCGCCCGCGAGCGGGTGCCCACCGCCACGTTCGTCGTCGGTGAGATGGAGGAACTGCCTTTCCCCGACGGGGCTTTTGACCTGGTGTGCGGCTTCAACTCGTTTCAGTACGCGGCCAACGTCAAAAATGCCTTGCTCGAAGCCAAGCGCGTGCTGGCCGATGCGGGCCAGTTGGTAGCCATGATATGGGGCAATAAAGAGGAGTGCGAGGCCGCTACCTACCTCAAAGCCGTCGGGGGCCTGCTACCCCCGCCGCCACCCGGTGCGCCGGGCCCATTTGCGCTGTCCGAGAACAGCTTACTGGAAAATATACTCCAGGAAATAGGCCTGAAAATTGAGCTTACCGCCGACGTGCCGTCTGTGTGGGACTACCCGGATGCAGAAACCGCCCTGCGTGGCCTGGTCTCGGCCGGTCCCGTGGCCAGGGCCGTCGAGCACGTGGGCTTCGAGCAGGCCTACGCCACCATTGCCAGCGCCGTGCGGCCCTACGTGCAGCCCAATGGCCGGGTAGTGTACCACAACAAATACCGAATTGTGGTAGCAAAAAAGGTCGATTAACCGGGAGAGCGCAACCGGTTTTTGATAAATGCAGCCAAGAGAGTGCTGATTACGATGGCTATTCGCCTGTTGTGCGTTCGACATTGACACCACCTGCGCCCTGCTGAAAAGCGAAGGCTTCACCATCGTCGAAGACCAGCCCCTTTTTTCTGAGTTTCTGGGCCCGTGGCTGCAATTTTTTCAACCTGCTGGGCCCCTGAGCGGTTGGAGTTCTGCCAGATTCTGTGAGGAAGTAGCCAGCATCAAAATTCATACACACGTAACCCAACGCGCCCGCATTGCTTCTCCCACCGACGACCTGAACTTATGAAATGATAAGTGGTGTAATCCTAACCGATTTGGAATAGATTGCTGTTGCTTGCGGTATATCATAATATTGAAAATCCAAATGTTAACGTAAATATTGTAGAGGCTTGGATTGCAGAAAAAATAAAAATTATGACAAAAATTACTCTCGATGATGATTTCCAAACATACTGGTTTGGAATGGGTGACTACGAAATTAATCTGACCATAGTTAATAAAGTTATTAGAGTAATTTACGTTTCAGAGCCCCCTTTTGGGGATTCGTACCATAAGCTTTATGTTGACGACATTGAATTTAAGGGCTTTGTTTGGGGATGCGAGTTTCTTTTTCCTTTCAACCAAGAGTATCTGATTTGTTCTTGGATGAAAGGGTTATATCAACGAAAAACAATCATAATTAATCTAATAAATTTAAATTATCATATTCTTCCAATATCTTATGAAAGCTTTAAACGTCAAAAAAATTACATCTATTTTGAGAGTAAATTATTGAATAAAAGCTTGGCCCTTGATTTAAATAATATACAAAATATATTTAATTAAAGATTTTTCAAATTCTGCTAACGCTAGTTTTCCAATACGGTTATTTGATTACTAAAATAAACCTCATTTTTTAGTTGTATTATACTGCAAAAATTGAATTTATACTTCTCATGCTTCTACACTGCCAAATCGTGTCCGTTGGCGACAAAAATCTATCAACAAAAAAGCCTCTCCCAAAGCAAATTGCTTCAGGAGAGGCTTCTTAATTATTAGCTACCCTAAATTACATCTCCGCCAGCATCTCCCAGCGGTCGTTCAGGCGGCCCAGTTCTTTCTTTACCTGCTCGAATTTCACCGTGGCGTCTTTGAGCTGCGCGGCATTTTGGTAAATCTTGGGGTCGGCCAGCTCCTTTTCGTAGCCGGCTAATTCCTTTTCCAGGGTGTCGATGTTGGCTTCTACTTCGGCCAGTTCTTTCAGCGCCTTTTTCTGGTCGGGCGACGACGTTTTGGCGGGGGCAGTTTCGGCTTTTTTCTCCTCCTTGGGTTGGGGCTTGGGGGCGCTGGGGCTGGGCAGGCCGGCTTTTTTGGCGGCCTTCTCGCGGTCTTCCTGCCACTGCTCGTACTCGGCGTAGGTGCCGGGGTACTCCTTGAGCTGGAAGTCCTCGATGTACCAGATTTTGGTGGCCACGTTCTCCACGAAGAACCGGTCGTGGCTGATGACGATGAACGTGCCCTGGTACTGCTCCAGGGCCTGAATCAGGATGTTCACCGACACCATGTCGAGGTGGTTGGTGGGCTCGTCGAGCAGCAGGAAGTTGGCTTCCGAAATCAGGGTTTTGGCCAGGGCCACCCGGCTTTTCTCGCCGCCGCTCAGCACCTTGATTTTCTTGAACACCTCCTCGCCCGTGAACAGGAACGAGCCCAGCACCGAGCGCAGCTCCATGTCGTTGCGCTTCGAGCCGGCCTCGCTCATCTCCTGAAGGATTTCATTGTCCAGGGTCAGGCTTTCGAGCTGGTGCTGGGCGTAGAACGACATGATGACGTTGTGGCCCAGCTGGTGCTTACCGGCGGTGGGGGCCTCGGTGCCGGCCACCAGGCGCATGAGCGTCGATTTGCCCTTGCCGTTGGCCCCAATGAGCGCGATTTTGTCGCCCCGCTCGATGTGCACGTTCGTGTCGCGGAAAATCAGCTTCTCGTCGTACTTCTTCGTCACGTGCTCCATGCGCAGGATGTGCCGGCCGGGCTCGACTTTGAACTGGAACTTGATGTTGACCTTGGCCGCGTCCTGGGCCACGTCCTCGATGCGCTCCAGCTTGTCTAGGGCCTTCACGCGGCTCTGGGCCTGCTTGGCCTTGCTGGCCTTGGCCTTGAAGCGCTCGATGAAGCGCTCGGCGGCCCGGATTTGCGACTGCTGGTTGTCGAAAGCGCCCTTCTGGATGAGGTTGCGCTCCTCTTTTTCCTCTAAATAAAATGAATAGTTGCCGGCGTAGGGCACCAGCTTGCCGCCGGTCACCTCCACGGTGGTGTTGGTGGTGCGGTCGAGGAATTCGCGGTCGTGGCTCACGATGACGACGGCCCCCTCGTAGTCGGCCAGGTAGTTCTCAATCCACTTGATGCTGGGCAAGTCCAGGTGGTTGGTGGGCTCGTCGAGCAGCAGCAGCGAGGGCTGCTGGAGCAGGATTTTGGCCAGCATCACGCGCATGCGCCAGCCGCCCGAAAACGACTTCAGCGGTTTGGCCAGCTCCTCGGTGTTGAAGCCCAGGCCTTCCAGAATCTCCTCGGCGCGCGACTGCATGGTGTAGCCGCCCAGGGCCTCGAACCGCTCCTGCAAGTTGGCCAGCTTCTCCACCAAATCGTCGGAGTAGTCGGTCTCAAACTTTACCAGAATCGCCTCAATCTCGTCCTGCAAGCGCAGCGCTTCCTCGAAGGCCTGCATGGCCACGTGCAGGATGCTCTCGTGCGTGTCGTAGCTCAGCAAATCCTGGTTGAGGAAGCCCAGGCTCACTTCTTTGCTCATCGAGATGCTGCCGCCGTCGGCCTTGTACTCGCCCACCAGCAGCCGCAGCAGCGTGGACTTGCCCGTGCCGTTGAGGCCGATGAGGCCGATTTTGTCTTTGGGCTTGATGTGCAGGCTGGCGTGGTCGTACAGGGCACGGGAGCCAAAGTGGAAGTCGAGGTCGGAGATGGAAATCATCGGGTGCGGCGTATTTGGGCGCAAAGGTACGACGCCGGGGGGCGGGCCGGGGCCCCCACGGCACAACCGTGCCCCGCGCCGGGGCGTATGGCAACGCAGCTACCTGCGTATTCATCCCTAATTCATGCCTACTTTTTTTTCTTCTTCCCCCGGTTTTACCGCTCGCCGCCTGGCCCCCTTGGCCGCCGCGCTGGCCCTGGCCGCCTGTTCTAAAAACGACATTGCCATCGCGCCGCCCGCCGTGCCCGATGCCGTGGTCTTCACCGTGCCCGGCCTCTACCCCGAAGGCCTGCAATACGACGCCACCGGCGGCCGCTTCCTGGTGGGCTCGCAAACGGCGGGGGCCCTGGGGGCCGTGGCCGACGACGGCACCTACTCGGTATTTGCCGACGACGCCTCCCTGGTGTCCACCATCGGCCTGTACTTCGACGCGCCGCGCAACCGCGTGCTGGTGGCCGTGTCGGACCCCGGCTACAACAAGCAGCGCACCACGGCCGCCACGCTGCGCAAGCTGGCCCGCCTGGCCATCTTCAACCGCGACAACGGCCAGCTGGTGCGCACCGTGGACCTGGGGGGCCTGCGCCCCAACTACGCCACCCACTTTGCCAACGACGCGGCCGTGGACGGGCAGGGCAACATTTACGTGACCGACAGCTTCGCGCCCCTCATCTACAAAATCGACGCCCAAGGCACGGCCACCGTGTTTCTGGAAGATGCACGCCTGGCCGCCCCGGCCGGGGCGTTCGGCCTCAACGGCATCGTGTACCACCCCGACGGCTATTTGCTGGTGGCCAAGTCCGACGCCGGGGCCCTCTACAAAGTGCCGCTCAGCAACCCCGCCGGCTTCACCGTCGTCAACACCACGGGCCTGAACCTGAGCGCCATCGACGGCCTGCGCCTGCAAGACAACAACACGCTGCAAGCCGTGACCAACGCCCAGGCCAAGGTGTACCGCCTCACCAGCGCCGACGGCTGGGCCACCGCCACGCTCGGCGGTACCTTCGCCACGCCGCCGCAGTACCCCACCTCCATTGCCCTGCGCCCCGGGGCCGACGGCTACGTGCTGTATTCCAACCTCAACGCCTTGCAGGCCAACGCGCAGCCGCCGGTGAGCCAGTTCACCATTGCCCGGCTGCGGTTCCAGTAGGGGCGGCGGCTCGCACCTGCTTTTTCGTTAGTCGTATGCTCGCCATCACGTCCATGCTGCACCCGCGCAACGCCAAGCGGGTCAACAAAATAATTGCGGAGCTGGAAAATAAATTCGGCTTGAAGGCGGTGCAGGCCACGCCCGCGCCCCACTTCACGTTTATGCTGGCCGGCATCCGGCGCATCGAAACGCTGCGCCAGGCCCTGGCCGAAGTGGCGGCCACCACGTCGCCGTTTGCGGCCTACACCACGGGCATCGGCATCTTTCCGGGGCCCAAGCCCGTGATTTACATCCCCGTGCTGCGCTCCTTCGACCTCAACCACCTGCACCAGCGGGTGCTCGACGTGACGCAGCCACTCTGCAAGGGCACCGACCGCTTCAATTCGCCCTCGCGCTGGCTGCCCCACCTCTCGCTGGCCCTGCACGACACCACGCCCGAAACCCTGGGCCCCGTGCTGCACTTCCTAAACGAGAATACTTATAACATGCGCCTGAACATCAACAACCTCGGCATCATGCAGAAGAAGGGCAACCAATTCCACTGCGTCGAAACCATCCCGTTCACGGGCAAGGACTGAATTGAGTTATGAGTTATGAGTTATGAGTTATGAGTTATGAGTTATGAGTTATGAGTTATGAACATCCTTTGACTGCCTGGACGCCTGCCAACTCATAACCCATAACTCATAACTCATAACTCATAACTAATCCCGGTCAGCGGCTCCAGCTCGGTTTTCTGGTCGAGGCTCTGCCAGAGGTACTTGCAGGCCAGGGTGCGGTAGGGCCGCCAGGCTTCGGCGCGGGCCAGCATCTCTTTTTGCAGGGCCCGGCCGGTGGTGTCGAGGCCGTAGTGGCGGCGCATGGCGTTCTGCACGCCCAGGTCGCCTTCAGCAAACACGTCGGGCTGGTCGAGGGCGAACATTTGCAGCATCTGGGCCGTCCAGCGGCCCACGCCCCGGATGGCCGTCAGGTGCTGGGTAAAGGCTTCCTCGCTGAGGCTGGTGAGGTGCTCGTAGTCGAGCAGGCCGCGCTCGTTGTATTCCGCAATGGCCTTGAGGTAGCCCGCTTTCTGGCGCGAGAGGCCCACCTGGCGCAGGTCTTCATCGCTCATTTCCAGCAGGATGCGCGGCTCGGGGTAGCCCTCGGGCCGGAACAGGGCCGTGAAGCGCCCCCAGATGGCGGCGGCCGCCTTGGTCGAAATCTGCTGGCTGACGATGGCCCGCAGCAGGGCCAGGTACAGGTCTTCGTGGGCGCGGGGCGCGATGGCGGGGCCCCGGGCGATGAGGGCGGCCAGCACCGGGTCGGCGGCGCTCAGGTGCAGCAGGGCGGCGGTTTGGGGCATCGGAGGAGTTAAAAGTTACGGGTTAAAAGTTAAAACGGGGCCGGCCGGTTCAATTTTCAGCTTTCACTTTTAACCCTTGACTTTTACCTTAACTTTTAACTGATGTCGCGCGGGTCGGTGGGCAGGGAAATGATTTCCAGCACCTCCCCGGTTTCGCTCAGGCGCACGCCGGTGAGGGCCTGGCCCCGGTACGCGCCGGTGTCGAGGTACAGCGTTTGGGTGGGGCCGTCGAAGCGGGGGTGGCCGTCGGGGGTGGGGGTGTGGCCCACCACTTGCAGCTTGCCCAGCGGCAGCAGGGGCCCGCGCCGCCACAGCACGCCGTCGGGGTTGTCGGGGTCGAAGGGCAGGGGCGTGTCGGCGCGGCCGGCGTGGGAGATGAGCAGGTGGTCGTTTTCCCACCGCAAGGGCCGGGCGGCTAGCCAGGCGGCGTGGGGCCCCAGCCAGGCCGGGTGGTGGGCGCGGTACTGGTCGAGGGTTTCGCGGCCGCCCCAGCCCAGCCACTCGGGCAGCGGCCCGTGGGGGCCCAGGTGGCGGCCCAGGCCCCAGTCGTGGTTGCCCAACAGAAAAACGGCCCCGTCGGGGTTGGTCAGCTGGAGCTGGCGGGCCAGCTCCACCACGCCCGGGCTGTCGGTGCCGCGGTCCACGAGGTCGCCCACCTGCACCAGACGCTCGGTGGCCGGCCGCCAGCGCCGCAGCAGGGCGCTGAACGTGTGAAAGCAGCCGTGCACGTCGCCGATAACAAAAAGATTCATGTGCGCTCTTAACGGCGAAAACGAAAAAGCGGCTCGGGCGGCGGCCAATATTTGCCGGGCCCCTCGCCAACCGGGGCCGGCCCCGGTTGGCGAGGGGCCCGGGTCAGCAGTCCCGCGCCCCGGCCATCAGCTACCCACCGCCGCAAGCGCCGCTTCTACCCGCGCCAGGCCGGCGTCGTCCACGTCGAGGTGCGTGACGAAGCGCACCCACTGGGGCCCGAACTCGCTGGCCTTGATGCCGTGGGCCGCCAGGTGGGCCAGGAACGCGGCCGTGGGCTGCGACTCGTGCAGGCGGAAAATGACGAGGTTGGTCGCCGGGGCCAGCACCTCGGCCACGTAGGGCTGGCGGGCCAGGGCAGCGGCCAGGCGGGCGGCGCGGGCGTGGTCGTCGGCGAGGCGGTCCACGTTGTTTTCCAGGGCGTAGAGGCCGGCGGCGGCCAGGTAGCCGGCCTGCCGCCACCCGCCCCCGAAGGCCTTGCGCAGCCGCTTGCACTTCTGAATGAACGCCGCCGAGCCCAGCAGCACCGAGCCCACCGGGGCCCCCAGGCCCTTGCTCAGGCACACCGAAATGGAATCGAACAGCTGGCCGTAGTCTTCGCTGCGCTGGCCCGTGGCCACCAGGGCGTTGAACACGCGGGCCCCGTCGAGGTGCAGCGGCAGCTGGTGGCGGCGGGCCACGTCGGCAATGGCCACCAGCTCGGGCCAGGCGTAGCAGCTGCCGCCGCCGCGGTTGTGGGTATTTTCGAGGCAGATGAGCCGCGTAGTAGGGTAGTGCACGTTCGTGGGCCGGATGGCGGCCTCCACCTGCGCGGCCGTGAGGCGGCCCCGCTCGCCGGGCAGCAGCGCCACGCTGGCCCCCGAGTGGAAGGCGATGCCGCCCACTTCCCACAGGTACACGTGGGCCGTCTGCTCGCAAATTACTTCGCTCAGCGGCTCGGTGTGGGCCTTGATGGCGATTTGGTTGGTCATGGTGCCCGAGGGGCAAAACAGGCCGGCCGCTAGGCCGAAGCGGGCGGCGGCGGCGGCTTCGAGGCGGGCCACGGTGGGGTCCTCTTCGTACACGTCGTCGCCCACGGGGGCCCCGAACATGGCTTCGAGCATGGCCGGGGTGGGACGCGTCACGGTGTCGGAGCGCAGGTCGACGGGGGGTAGGGCGGGAGCGGGCATGGTGTGGGCAGCGAGGAAAAATCGGGCAGTGGGCCAGCAGCGGCCCGCGGCAAAAGTAGCCCGTGGGGCCCCGGGGTGGGCCCTAAACCCGTTAAATGCCCCCTCGTTTTTACTTTCCAAATTAAAGCCGTACTTTTGCCCTCCATTTCCTAAGCAATAAGACCTTAACCGCCCGGCATCATGTCCGTTACCCGCCTCAAGCGCAAGCACCGCAAAAACATTGCCCGCGCCAACAACAAGCAGCACATCATCAAAAACCTGCTCCGCACCCCGGTGCTGAAGAACGTGGACCTGGACGAGTTGAAGGCCCGCTTCACCGCGCCGGCGGATGCCGCTCCGGCCGCCAAAGCCGAAGCTCCGGCCGCCCCAGCGGCTAAGACCGAGGCGCCAACCGCCCCGGCGGCCAAAGGCGAGGCCCCTGCGGCCCAAGCTGAGGCCCCCGCGGCCAAAGGCGGGTCGCTGCTCGACAAAGCCAAGCACGCCGTGAGCGGTGCTGTGGACGCGGTGTCGCACTCCGAAGTGCTCGACAAAGCCAAGCACGCCGTGAGTGACGCCGTAGACGCGGTTTCGCACTCCGAAGTGCTTGACAAGGCCAAAACTGCCGTGAGCGACGCCCTCGACACGGTGAGCCATTCGGACGTGGTGGAGAAAGCCAAAGAAGTGGCCGGCAACGTGGTAGACACCGTGAAGCACGCCGTAGGCGCTGATGCCGAAGCCGCCCCCGCTGCTGAAGCCCCCGCCAACAAAACCGCTGAAAACGCCGCCGACTTCGACGCCGCCGACGCCGTGACCAAGCCCGTGAACGCCGATGGCCAGGAAGGCGTGCACCCCAAGCCCGAAATTGCCCTGTAAGGCTTCCCGCCAAGCAGGAATTATAGTTGAAAAGCGCCTTTCCCGTTCGGGGAAGGCGCTTTTTGTGTTTCTGTGCGGTGCCGGCCTTACTCCGCGGCCCCGCGCTTGCCCAGCTCCACGGCTTGCAGCTCCACCACCCGGCCCGCTTCGATGCCGAAGCGCAGCAGCGTGCGCACCTGGTGGAAGCCGTGGCGGCCGGCCGCGCCGGGGTTGAGGTGCAGCAGGCGGCGGGCTTTGTCGGGCATCACGCGCAGGATGTGCGAGTGGCCCGTGACGAACAGGCCCGGGCGGGCGGCGTCGAGCAGGGGCCGGGCCGCCGGGGCGTAGTGGCCTGGGTAGCCGCCGATGTGGGTGATGAGCACCCGCAGGCCCTCCACCACGAAGTCCTGCACCAGGGGCTCGGTTTGGCGCACGTCGGCCCCGTCGATGTTGCCGTACACGCCCCGGAATACGGGGGCCAGGGCCCGCAGCTCGTCGGCCACGGCGGCGGTGCCGAAGTCGCCGGCGTGCCAGATTTCGTCGCAGCCGCGCAGGTGGTGGGCGATGCGGCCGTCGAAATAGCCGTGGGTGTCGGAGAGCAGGCCGATGCGTTTCATGCGGCAAAGATGAAGCCCGGCGGGCCTGGGCCCGCCACCAAAGCGCCGCCGCCCCGTATCTTGCGGGGCGGCGCGCCTCGGGCCCGGCGACCTCCTTTGTATCCGATTTTTAATTGCGATGAATCTCTTCATCAACGACATCCCGCTGGTTATCAAGAAGCTGAGCGAGAAAGTGTACAAGCACAAGTACGATCTGGTGCTGAGCCCGGACGACGAGTTCACGTCGAAAGACCTGGTGGGCGACGTGCTGGTGCGCGACGCCACGGCCGCGTTCCTCGACCGCCTGCTGCGGCTGATGGAGGTGAAAAAGCTGAAAAAGCTGACCTCGCTCACCATGCTCGTGCGCCGCAAGGCCGTGCTCATTCAGCACCTCAAGGACCAGTTCAAGATTGCCAAAGCCGCCGGCGGGCTGGTGGTGAAGGACGGGCAGGTGCTGATGATTTACCGCCTCGGCAAGTGGGACCTGCCCAAGGGCAAGCTCAAGAGCGACGAGGACACCGTGCTCGGGGCCCTGCGCGAGGTGGAGGAGGAAACCAACGTCAAGCTGTCCATCGGCGAGGAGTTGCCCAGCACCTGGCACAGCTACGCCTACAAGGGCAACAAGATGCTGAAGAAAACCAGCTGGTACGTGATGCAGTGCCTCGACGATTCGCTGATGAAGCCCCAGGCCGAGGAATACATCGAAGAAGTGCGCTGGATGACGCCCCAGGAGGCCCTGGCCAAGCTCGACGACTCCTACGCCTCCATTGCCCTGGTGATGCGCCACTACCTGAGCAAGGCCGGCGGCAAGTCGTCCAAGGAAGCGTCGGCGGCCGGCAAGTAACCGCCTAGCCGTACCTTCGGGCCATGCCCCGCCCCGCCCGGTTACTGCCGCTGCTCTTGCTTGTGCTGGCCGCCTTGGGGCCGCAGGGCTGCTCGCGGGCCCATGAGCGCGAAGGCTCCAAGGCCGCGGTGCAGGGCTCCGCGCTGCCTACGGCCGCCGCGCCTGCCCTCGACGTGCCGGCCCTGCTGGGGCGCACCATCGACGAGGTGCACCAGCGCCTGGGGCCGCCTCGGGCGCTGCCCGACGGCTTCCAGGACCCCGTCACGCCGGGCCCCGGCGATTCGACGCTCGTGTTCCGGCAGCAGGGCCTGACGATGGTGGTGCGGTACGACGCCCCCAGCCGCCGCGTGCTCGACCTGCTCGTGCTGGGCCCCGACGAAGACGTGCTCATGCGCCAAACGGGCCTGCTGGCGGGCAACCCGGCCTACCTGCTGCTGCCCGTGTTCGCCGTCAACCGCAGCACCCGGCTCCTGGGCCTGCGCGTGGTGCCCCTGGGCTAAGGCTGCGGGGCCGGCGCGGGCAGCGGAAAGGGCACGAAATCGCGCACATCGCCGCCGTAGCGGTGAATGTCGCGGATGATGGTGCTGCTGATGGCCGCCAGCGGCGGGGCCGTAATCAGGAACACCGATTCCAGCCCGGGGTTGACGTGGCGGTTGGCCTGGGCGATGGTGTTCTCGTACTCGAAATCGGTGGTGTTGCGCAGCCCGCGCAGCAGAAACTGGGCCCCCACCTCGCGGGCGTACACCGCCGTCAGCCCCCGAAACGTGCGCACCGCCACGCGCGGCTCGTCGGCAAACACGCCCTTGATTAGCTCCAGCATCTGCTCCAGGGGCAGGTAGCGCTGCTTGCTGCTGTTGGTGCCGATGGCCACAATTACCTCGTCGAACAGCGCCGTGCCGCGCCGCACCACGTCGAGGTGCCCGTTGGTGAACGGGTCGAACGAGCCGGGAAAGAGGGCAATGCGGGGCATTTATTTGAGTTATGAGTTATGAGTTACGAGTTACGAGTTACGAGTTTCGGGCCGAACGACGGACGGGCAACTTGCCGCTCACACATTATTCAACTCATAACTCATAATTCAAAACCCATAACTAAATGAAGTGCAGGCTGAACAAGTCGAAGTAGCGGTGGTCGAACACTTCGTTGAAGCGGTAGCTGTAGAACAGGTCGTAGGGCCGGGGGCCGAAGCGGACGTGGCGCACGTAGTTGCGCAGCAGCGTGAACAGGGCCGAGTCGTGGGTCAGCTCGCCCCACACGGTCAGCTCGTCCTGGTCGGGGTTCAGGCCCAGTTCCTGCATCACCAGCACCGTGTAGTAGAGCACATCTTCGGCGGTGGCGAAGGCGAACACGTTGCAGTATTCGAGTTGGGAGCCGAGCACGACCAGGGCCAGCTCGTGGTGGCCCAGGCTGAGGTAGAGCCGGCGCGGCCCCCCCGCGTCGCGCTGGTGGGCCAGGCCGGCCAGCAGGCCGCTGGTGTGGTGCAGCAGCTGCCCGGCGGGCCCGTGGGTAGCCGCCAGCCAATCGGCCAGCGCCGCGTCGGCAGCGAATACGTTCACTAGTTCCAGCGCCGGGTGGGGGCGGGCGTAGGCGGCTTCGGCGGGGGCCAGGGCGTGGTGCAGGCGCAGGGCGGCGGCTTCGTCGCCGGGCCGGAACAGGGCGGCCGGCAGCAGCGTGAAGGCCCCGCCGGTGGTGGCCAGGCGCACGGCGTGCCAGCCGGCACGGCCCAGGCAGTCGTGGGCCGCGGCCAGGGCGGGCAGGCCGCCGGGCGGCAGGGCGTGGTCTTCGAGCAGCACAAACGACTGGCGGGCCTTTTCGATGGCGGCCATGCGCACGCGGCCGCCCCCCACGGTGAGGTACAGGTTGTAGGCGGCGAGCTGGTGGGCGTCGAAGGTTTCGTCGCGCAGGCGCAGCAGCGGCGTCGCGCCGGCGGGCGCGTGGGGAGCAGTTGAAAGGGCGGCGGAAGCGGGCACGGGCGGAGCAAAAAGCCGAAGGGCGGCCGCAAGATACGGCCCCCGGCCCTACCCCCCGAAGTGCAGCTGGGGCACAAACAGGTCGTCTACGCTGAGCAGGCCGCGCAGCACGGGGTGAACGTGGGCCGGTGGCAGGGCCAGCAGCTGCCGGGGCGTGTGCCAGGCCAGTTCAGTGAGCAGTTGGGCCCCGGCGGCGTGCTCGGGGTCGTGGCCCAGGCGCGGGGCGGGGGCCGCATCGCCGGCCGCCAGCACTTCAAAAAACAGCTCCAGGGCCTGCAGGCCGTCGCGCCGGAACTCGTGCAGGTGCAGGAAGCGGCCCACGCGCACGGCCAGCCCAGTTTCCTCCCGGAACTCGCGCACCAGGGCTTCGTGCAGGCTCTCGCCGAACTGCCAGCCCCCGCCCGGCGGCGACCAAAAGGGGGCCCCCAGGGGCAGCAGGCCCCGGTGGGCGGCCAGCAGCAGGCCGCCTTCGTGCAGCAGCAGGCCCCCCACGCGCACGCGCACCTTGCCGGTGTAGAGCGCGAGCAGCGGGTCGGGGGGCAGGGCGGGGGAATCGGGCATCGCGGCGCAAAAAAAGGCCCGGAAGCAGGTCGGGCGCGGGCCCTGTACGCAAACGCTGCGCTTAGGGTGACAAAACGGCCCCCGGGAGCTTTAAACCGCCGCCCTGCGCCGGGCCGCCCGCCGCTGCCGCCAGCGCCGCACCCGCCCCAGCCCAAACACCACCAGCGCCACCGCCGCCACGCCCGCCACCACCGGCAGCAGCAGCGCCAGGGCCGTGCCGCCCACGGCCAGCCCGTTTTCCAGGGTGGCAAACACGGGGTTGGCCACGCCGCCGGTGGCGGCCGTGGAGCCGGCCCGCAGCAGCGCCGTGCCGCCCTGCACCAGCCCGGCCGTGCCGCCGCCCACCACGATGCCCAGCCCCCAGCGCAGCACCGGGTCGAGGTGGGGCAGGGAGGAGGTCATGAGCAGGGCCCCCGCCACGATGGCCGCCGGCGTGGTGAGCGTGTCGAGCAGGTTGTCGACCACCGGCAGGTAGTAGCCCAGCACCTCGAACACCGTGGCGGCCCCCAGCGCCAGCATGGCCGCCCAGGTGCCCAGCCACGCGAAGCCCGGCGCGGCCGGCAGCCAGCCGAAGTGGTGCGCCACGCTGGCCGCCAGCAGCGGCACAAACACGCGGAAGCCGCTGCTGGCGGCCAGCCCCAGGCCCAGGGCCCCGGCCACGAAGTACTCGGTGAGGGGAAGGGTTTCCATCGCAGGCAAGGAAATAAGAACGTTGAAAGCCAGGGGCTGGCGCAGCGCGGAAGGTACGCCATCGGCCGCCGCCTATCTTTGTCCGGCCCCAGGGTGGGCCCCCAAGCCCGGCAAAACTCCTGGATTAAGTTCTTAAGCGCTCTTAAAAAATACGGCGGGTACAAAACAGTACAAACGTCGCCCGCTTCTTCACTCTTGAATCCCGCCTCTTCTCAGCCCGGCCCCGGCACCCCCGCCGACCTCGAAGCCCGCATTCGCCGCAAGCTGGAGCGCCAGCACTTCATGCACCTCGTGGGGGCCGAGCTGACGGCCATTGCCCCCGGCCGCATCGAAGCGGAGCTGCTAATCGGCGAGCGGCACCAGCAGCAGCGCGGCTTCGTGCACGGCGGCATGGTGGCCACGATGGCCGATTTGGCCGCCGGCTTCGCCGCCGTTACCCTTGTACCCGACGATTTCGGCGTGGTCACGGCCGATTTGCGCGTGTCGTACCTGCACCCCGCCGTGGGGGCCCGCCTCACCGCCATCGGTTGGGTGCTGAAAGCCGGCCGCCGGCTGCACTTCTGCGAAGCCGAGGTGTGGTGCGACGGCAAGCTGGTGGCCAAGGCCTCGGCCACGATGGCCGTGATTGAACCGGCGGCATGAAGCCATTGCTTCAAAAGCCGCCGGACAGATACTTCCGGTTATTTCAAGGAGCCGATGGCAGCTTTGTGGATATGCACGAAACCCACGGCAAGCTGGAAAGCCGCCAGAACATCCCCATTGCCTTCTTTTTGGCGGCCCGGGGCGAACGGGTGCAGCTACTGCCGGTGTACGATTTGCAGGGAATCAAAAGCCCGGACGCCACCCGCGACGGAATGGAATGGGAATTTAAAGTGCCTGAAGGTCGTACTGCCAATGCCATTGACAAAGCCTTGCGCGGAGCAAGCCGGCAAGCGGCCCGCGTGCTGATTCAGGTAGCGGAAGAGCTTGACCGTCAGTTATTGGAGCAGGCTATCCACGGTCGTGTTAGGCGTGCCGTAAACATCGTGGAAGTGGCTATCCTGCTGCCCAGTGCGTTACATCATTTCACGCGACAGGAGATTCTAAACAACACCTTCCGCGGAAAAATGGGCTAAAAAAATGGGGAGCGCAGCATGCTGCGTCTCCCCGGGGGGTCAGGGCTTTCACCCCATCCATTACAAATATACGCAATGCCTGCAATACTTGTTACGCTTGCGATACTTGCAGTGCAAACATCAAAAATTTATGCTTTCCGTTCGCCACCCGTCCGTCCGCGACTTTTTCCCCTACGAGCCGACCGATGACCAGGCGCTGCTCTTTGCCAAGCTCGACGAGTTTTTGCGCGACCAGCTGCCCGGGCGCAAAGTGTTTGTGCTGCGCGGCTACGCGGGCACCGGCAAAACCACCGTTATCAGCGCCCTGGTGCAGTGGCTGCACCAGCTCCAGCGCAAGTACACGCTGATGGCCCCCACGGGCCGGGCGGCCAAGGTGATGGCGGCCTACGCGGGCGTGCCGGCCAGCACCATTCACAAGAAAATCTACCGCCAAACCTCCGGGGCCCCGGCCGAGCGGCTCAGCTTCCAGCGGCAGCCCAACCGGGTGGAGCAGATGCTCTACATCGTGGACGAGGCCTCGATGATTTCGGACGAGAAGGCGTTCGGCGAAACCGGGTTGCTCGACGATTTGATGAACTTCGTGTTCGAGAAGCAGACCAACAAGCTGCTGCTGATTGGCGACACGGCCCAGCTGCCGCCGGTGGGCCAGCTCCTGAGCCCGGCCCTCGACCCCGAGGGCCTGGCCCACCGCTTCCGGGCCCAGGTGGGCACCGTGGAACTGCGCCAGGTGATGCGCCAGGCCCTGAACTCGGGCATTCTGGTGAACGCCACCGAGCTGCGCGAGGAGCTGCGCCAGCCCGTGCCCAACATCCAGCTGCACACGCAGGGCTTCCGCGACATGTTCAAGATGGGCGGCGACAAGCTGGAGGACGGCCTGCGCTGGGCCTACCGCGAGTTCGGGCACGAGAACACGACCATCATCTGCCGCTCGAACCGCAACGCCAACCAGTACAACCAGCTCATCCGCCGAGCGTTGTTCGAGGCCGAGGAGGAGATTGAGGGCGGCGACTACCTGATGGTGGTGCGCAACAACTACTACTGGCTCGAAAAAGACTCCGACATCGGCTTCCTGGCCAACGGCGACTTCCTGCAAATCAGCAAGGTGATGCGGCGCGAGGAGCTGTACGGCTTCCACTTCGCCCAGGCCCGGGTGCGGCTCGTGGACTACCCCGACGAGCCGGAGCTGGAAATCAAGCTGCTGCTCGACACGCTGCACACCGAGAGCCCCGCCCTGCCCGCCGACCGCAACAACGAGCTTTACCAAGCCGTGGCCGCCGACTACGCCCACCTCAAAACCAAGGCCGAGCGCTACAAAGAAATGCGCAAAGACCCGTACCTGAACGCCTTGCAGGTGAAATTTGCCTACGCCCTCACCTGCCACAAGGCCCAGGGCGGCCAGTGGCAGGCCGTGTTCGTGGACCACGGCTACCTGAAGCCCGACGAGCCGCTGGCCGGCGAGTTTGCCCGTTGGCTGTACACGGCCATCACGCGGGCCTCGGAGCGGCTGTTTTTGCTCAACTTCCAGCAGCGCCTGGTGAGCGACCCGCCGGTGGAGGACTGAGGACCGGGCCCCGGGCCCCATTTCCCGCGGGTCGGAATTTAAGGGCCGGGTCCGCTGTTGGGGCAAAAATTGCCGGGCCGGGGCACTGGGCGCGGCCGGCCCGGGTTTTGGCCGCAGATTTGCCAAGCCCACCGAAACCGTTAAATTTGTCACCTCCCACTTCCTAACCTGTTCCCTTCGATTATGAAAAAAGTACTCCTGCTCGCCCTGAGCCTGACCGCCGCCGGCTTCACCGCCCAGGCCCAAACCACGAAGCCCGCCGCGGCCGCCGCCAAAACGACCGGCCCCGCCATCACCTTCGAAGAGTCGAAGTACGACTTCGGCTCCGTGGCCCAGGGCGGTATCGTGGACCACGTGTTCAAGTTCAAGAACACCGGCACCCAGCCGCTCATCATCTCCAACATCGGCGTGAGCTGCGGCTGCACCACCCCCGAGTACACCAAGGACCCGGTAGCGCCCGGCAAATCCGGCACCATCGCCGCCCACTTCAACTCGGCCGGCAAAATGGGCATGCAGAACAAAGTGCTGACCATCGAGTCGAACGCCGCTGCGGGCAACACCACCGTGTCGCTGGTAGGCGAAGTGAAGGAGGCCGGCACGACGGCCGCCGCCAAAGGAGCCGACGCCGCCAAGAAAGCCAACAAGTAAGGTCGAGCCCCTCGTTGGCTTGAGCCCAAAAAGGCGACCCGCGCAAGCAGGTCGCCTTTTTTATGGGCAAAAATTACGGGTGAAACCCAGCCCGGCCCCCAGCCCTACAGGCTGCGCACGGCCAGCAGCAGGCTCAGCCAGCCGCCGATGAGCAGCAGGCCGCCCACCGGGGCCACGGCCCCCAGCGCTTTCACGCCCGTGAAGCACAGCGCGTACAGCGAGCCGCTGAACACGAACACGCCCGCCAGCCACAACGTGCCGGCGAGGCCCAGGCGCAGCTCGGGCCGCAGGGCCCACAGCACGCCCACCGCCAGCATGGCCAGCGCGTGGTAAAACTGGTAGCGCACGGCGGTCTCGAAGGTGTCGAAGCGGCCCGAGGCTTCGAGCATGGGCCGCAGCCCGTGGGCCCCGAAGGCCCCGATGGCCACGCCCAGCAGGCCCAGGCCGGCGGCGAATTGAATAAGCAGTCGTGCAGTCATTTAAAAGAAGCCGAAAATCGTTAGGAAAGATTGCTGCAAAGGACAAAAAAGCGCGGGTGCGGGCCACCCTTTCGACGCGGATTATCGGCGCGGCCCGCTGCCAAGGCGCAGTCGTCTGCCCGGCAAGGGAAACGAAGCGCGTACTCCCTGGCTGATGCCCAAAAGAATGGGTGCCCCAAGGTATCCTCAACGTTTTTGACGAGTGGATGTTCGAACCGTTTGTAATAGAATTTTTGCATTATTATATTTAATTATGACATAATTTAACTATCTTGTGTGACACAACTAAAAAAAAACGATGGAACAACTCACTCCGCTCACTGAAGCCGAACGGCGCCGCGCCGTAGCCTACGTCATCGCCCTCACGGCGAATACACCGATAGCCCCCCAGCGCTACGAGCGCCAGCTGCTGGCCCGCTACCAGCAGGGCGAGCTGACCGTTGACCAAGTATTGGAGTCACTGGACGCAAGCATCTACCAAGTGCTCTACCGCAGCCGGACCGCGGAGCCGTGGAGCGTGACTCAACTCCAAGCGTTGCTCAACAAGTCGCGGCACTACAACGCCGCGCACGGCATCACGGGGTTGCTCTTGTACAGCGACGGCTGCTTCGTGCAAGTACTGGAAGGGCCGGAGAATGCCGTCCGCACGCTGTACGCCAACATTCAGCAGGACCCCCGGCACACGCAGCTGCTGACCATACGCGAAGGACTGGGCCCGCGCCGCTATTTTGCGGATTGGAGCATGGACTTTGGCTACGTGGAAAAGCAGGAGGTCGAGCAGGCCCTCGACCTCCTCTACACGGAGTCAACCCAGGCATTGGTTAGCAAAGACCCGTACCTCTGCGCCTTGCTGCGGGCCTTTGCTGTCGAAGAAGAAGCAACCATCTGAGGCCCCCCCGGCGGGCCCCGTCGGCCGCGCGCGTGCCGAAATGCTGCGGCGCTGCCAGGCTAAGAAACCGGCGGTAGCGGGTACCCGCGGCTGCCGAAAATGGCGCTGCCCACCCGAATCAGGGTGCTGCCTTCGGCCAGGGCCAGGGCGTAGTCGCCGCTCATGCCCATCGAGATTTCGCGGAACTCGGCATCATCGGCGAAGTACCGGGCTTTTAGCGCCTCAAAGTAGCCGCGCAGCTGCGCAAATTCCTGGCGGACCTGGGCCGCGTCGTCGGTGTTGGTGGCGATGCCCATCACGCCGGTGAGGCGCACGTGTTGCATTGCCGCAAACTCGGGGGAAGCAAGCAATTCTTCGGCTTCGGCGGGGGAAAGGCCGGTTTTGGCTTCCTCGCGGGCGATGTGGAACTGCAGCAGGCCCTGGATGACGCGGCCGTGGCGGGCGGCCTGGCGGTCCAGCTCTTGCAGCAGGCGCAGGCTGTCGATGCTCTGCACCGTGTGCACGAACGGGGCGATGTACTTGACCTTGTTGGTTTGGAGGTGGCCGATGAGGTGCCACGCCACGTCGGGCGGCAGCTGGGGGGCTTTCTCGGCCATTTCCTGGGCCCGGTTTTCGCCAAAAAGCCGGCTGCCGGCGGCGTAGGCCTCTTGCAGCAGCGGCACGGGGTGGGTTTTCGTCACGGCCACCAGCCGGGCCCCGGTGCCGGCTATTTTTTCTTCGAACGAATGGATGTTGTCGGCAATGCTGGGCATGGGGCAAAGGTAGTATGGGGTAGGGGGGGCTGCCAGCGGGGTCAAATGTCAAGTATAATGCTTCGACTGCGCGGACGCCAGATGAGCACGACGGCCTGACAATGGGCGTAACAGCCCAACGGCGGCGCCGCCATTAGTCATCTGACGACAGCTAATCTTCCAGCGGGTTGCTTAGGAACGTACTTTTCAGGGCCAGCCACAGCAGCCACAGCGCGATGCTGAGGCCGAGGTAGGGGCGGTAGAAATCCTTGGTGTTGCGGTAGCGCAGCTGGCGAATGTCGGACTTTTCGAGGCCGTCGATGCGGGCAAATACCTGGCGCAGGGCGGCGTTGTCGGTGGCCCGGAAAAACTGGCCGTCGGCGGCCAGGGCCAGCTCGCGCATGGTGGTTTCGTCGAGGCGCGTTTGCACGAAGCGCGGGCGGCCGGTCGAGTCCTGGCCGAAGGGCACGAAGCCGTCTTTGCCCAGCCCGATGGTGTAGAGGCGGATGCCGTAGGCGTGGGCCAGCTGGGCGGCCAGCAGCGGGTCGAGGGCCCCGCCGGTGTTCTCGCCGTCCGAGAGCAGGATGCACACCCGCGAGCGGGCCGTGGAGGCCCGCAGGCGGTTGATGGCCACCCCCAGGGCCGTGCCGATGGCCGTGCCGTCGTCGGCAATCAGGCCCAGCCGGAGGCTGGCCAGGCTCTCGCGCAGCAGGTCGTAGTCGGTGGTGAGGGGGGCCAGCGAGTAGGCCGCCCCGGCGAAGGCCACCAGGCCCAGGCGGTCGCCGGCGCGGCGGTTCACGAAGGCGGTGGCCAGGCGCTTGGCGGCTTCGAGGCGGTTGGGGCGCAGGTCCTGGATTTCCATCGAGCCCGACACGTCCACGGCCAGCACGATGTCGATGCCGCGGCCGGTTTGCTCCACCCGCTCGTCGGTGCGCTGGGGGCGGGCGGCGGCCACCAGGGCCAGCACCAGGGCCAGGCCCAGCACCGCGTCGGGCACGAAGCGCAGCAGCGCCACCGCCCCGGTGCCGGGGGCCACCCCGGGGGCCAGCGTGACCGTGACCGGGGCCCGCCAGCGGTGGGCCAGGCCCCGGCGCAGCAAAAACAGCAGCGGCACCGCCCCGATGAGCAGCAGTACCGCCGGGTGCTGCCACTGGTAGCCGGCCAGCGTGGCATAGCGCAAAAAATCGGGGTAGCCGCTCATCGGCGCAAAAGTAAGCGCCGGCCGTAGCGCCCGCCGCGCCGGCGCTACTGCGCCGGGCCCCCGAGTAGCTCGTCGGTGAAGTGGGCGCGGTGGGGCGGCTGGGCAAATTTCTCCGCGTTGTAGGCCGCCGACTGGCCCCGGGGAATGGAAAGCGACTGCCAGGCGTCGCCGCAAATCAGCTTGCCCAAAAACACCAGTTGCCCCACGTGGTAGGGGTAGTGCGCCAACTGCCGGTTGACGGCTTCCAGCACGGTGTGGCCCTGGTGACGGATGAAGACGGCCTTGCCCAAATCGGCCTCCGTCAGCCCGTCCAGGGCCCCGAACAGGCAAGCCCAGCCTTCGTGCCAGCGGGCCAGCACCTGGGCCGGGTCGGCAAGGTCGGGGTCGAACTCGGCTTCCCGGTCGCGCCAGGGCTTCTCGCCGTCGGCGGTCAGGAAGTCCGTCCAGCGCGAAAGCATGTTGCCCCACAGGTGCTTTACAATCAAGGCGATGCTGTTGCTGGCCGGGTGGGGCCGCCAGAACAGCTGGGCCGGCGGCACCTGGGCCAGGGTTTGGTCGCCGAGCAGCTGGTAGTACGCGAACTGCTTGCGGGCGCTGGGGAGAAAGTCGCTGGGCATGGGTTGGGAAGCGGCAGGCGGGGAACGAAACGGTGTTATCTCAACTCAAAACGCTTGGGTTTTAAGCTTTCAACTTTAATCTCTCAGCCCTGAACCGCCCCGTCATTTGCCAGCAGGGCCGCCAGTCGTGTCCGCCAGGAAGGGGGCAGGGAGGGCACGCGCAGCAGCTCCCGCACCTTGGCCAGGTCCGGGGTGGCCAGCACGCGGGCGTCGCCCATGTCCTGGATGGTGGCGGCAACATCCCCCGGCTCGATTAGCGTGATGGCGTCGCCGGCCTGCACCACGCCCGGCTGCACCACGCGGAAGTAGATGCCGCTGCGCCGCGCCTCCTCGAAGCGCCGCACCAGGCCCGCGTCGCGCAGGCGGATGCCCAGCTTGAAGCAGGGCTGGCGCGGCTGCACGGCCATCAGCACGGCGGTGCCCATTTGGTAGCGGGCCCCCACCCGGGCATCGGTTTCGAGCAGGCCCGTGGTGGTGAGGTTCTCGCCGAACGCGCCCGGCACCAGCAGCTCGGGCGGCACGTGCTGCCGCCAGAAGGCGTAGTGCTCCAGGGGGTAGGCGTACACGGCCTTGTCGGGGCCGCCGTGCACGCGCCGGTCGGCCTGCCCATCGCCGGCCAGGTGCTCGGCCAGCACCTGCACGGGCCCGGCCACGGGCTGCTTGAAGATGCTGGTGCGCACCGTTTGGCCCTGCCATTCGACCTCCTGCGGCAGGCCGACGTTGACGGATACAATCTGCATGGGGCGGGGGGGGAGGATGGAAAATTAATTGTTGGCGGGATATGTCCCGGGGGCTTACGCCGCCCGCGCCCGCACGGCGTAGCGGTGCTCGGCAAACACGCGCAGGCGCTGGAAGGCCCGCTCGACGTCGGCCTCGTCGTCGTCGGCCAGGGCGTTGCCGTAAATGGCTTGGTCGGTAGTAGCCAAGCCGCGGCGCACGTCGTCGTCGTTAGCGAAGTACGCCACGATTTCGCGGGTGGTGAAGGAATTGAGGGCGTTGTTCTCGAGGCCGGCGAGGTAGTTTTTCCACAGGGCCACGGCCCGCTCCACGTTGGCCGCCGAGCGCGAGAGGGTGAAGCGCTCGGCGTGGCGGGCAAACTGGGCCAGGAAGTAGCGGTGGTTTTTGCGGCGCTTGTAGGCCTCGTAGCGCCGCCGCAGGCCCCGCCGAAACAGCGCCGCCCCGCCCGCCAGGCCCAGCAGCGCGGCCCCCGTGCCCACCAGCCAGTAGGGGTAGTTGAAGAGCGGCGGCACGGGGGCCAGGGCCGTGGCGGCCCGCAGCACCGGCAGGGCCCCGCCGCCAAAAGCCGGGGCCGTGGCCAGCAGCCGCACCGCGGCCGGGGCCGGCCGCACGGCCAGGGTGTCGGCCCCGCGCAGCACGGCCACGGGCAGGGCCAGGGTTTGCACCGGGGCCAGCGCGAACGTGCGCAGGTGGTACACGGCCCGGTCGAGGCTCTGGCCCCGGCGGGTGACGGTGGGAAAATACGTGCGCCCCACGTACTCGAACGGGGCAAAGCGGGCCAGCGAATCGGGGAATACCACTTCCTCGGCGGGGTCGTGGCGGTAGCGCAGCTCGTAGTCGAGGGGCTGGCCCACGCGCGTGGTGGGCCGCAAAAACCGGCCTTCGGGGCGGCCCGCCGGCGGGGCCTGGGCCGCCGCCCCGGGCGGGCCGCCCAGTGCCGCGGCCAGCGCCAGGGCCCCCCACCGCGCCCGCCCGCTACCCACGGTGCCCGGCGCGGTTGCGGTGGCGGACGAGCGCCACCAGGGGCGGCACAAAATCGTCCTCGGTGCTCAGGGCCAGGAAGCTGGCGCGGTGGCGGCGGCAGAGGGCGGCCAGCTGGGCCCCGTGCTGCTGGGCCCCGGCGGCGTAGCGGGCCCGGAAGCCGGGGGCCGAGGTGTTCACCCAGCGGGTGGCCCCGGTTTCGGCGTCGCGCAGGGGCACGATGCCCAGCGCCGGCAGCCGCTGCTCGCGCGGGGTGTGCAGCTGCACCACCACCAGGTCGTGGCGGCGGGCCAGCAGGGCGATTTCACGCTCGTAGCCCTGGTCCAGAAAATCGGAGACGAGCACCACCAGGCTGCGGTGGCGCAGCAGGCCCAGCGCCTGCCGCACGGCCGCGCCCACCGCCGTGCGGCGGCCCCGGGGCTCGAGGGCAAACAGGCGCTGCACCAGGGCGTAGGCCGCCCGCAGGCCCTTCACCGGCGGCAGGTACAGCTCCTTCTGGTCGGAAAACGCCAGCAGGCCCAGCGGCGTGTTTTGGCGGGCGGCCACCAGGGCCAGCAGCCCCGCGATGTCGCGGCCCACGTCGAGCTTGCGGCGGGCGGCGGGGCCGGCCGCCAGCGAGGCGCTCACGTCGAGCAGCACCAGGGTCTGCTGCTCCTTTTCTTCCTTGTAGGTCTTCACGAACGTGCCGTGGCCCTTGCTGCTCACGGCCCAGTCGATGGCCCGCACCTCGTCGCCGTACTGGTAGAGGCGCACGTCGTCGAACTCCAGCCCCGTGCCCTTGAGGATGGAGCGGGCGTTGCCCTGCACCTGGGCCTCGACGGCCTTGCGGATGCGGATTTCGAGGTGGCGCAGGCGGCGCACCAGCGCGGTGAGGGCCGGGGGGGCGGCGGCGTTCATGGCCGCAAGCTACGGCCCGGGCGTAACTTGGGCCCCGTGAACCGCTCCCGCCGCCGCTGGCCGCTGGCCCTGGCCCTGGCCCTGGTGCTGGCCCTGCCCGCCTGCCAGCGCCCCGAAGACCCCCTGCGCCCCGCCGACCTCGTGCCCCGCCCCCAGCTGGTGGCCGCCCTCGTCGAACTGCACCTGCTCGAAGCGCGGGTCGAAAACGCGGCCATGAAGCCCGACTCGGCCCGGGCCCTGTTCCTGGCCCAGCAGAAGAGCATCTTCTGGAGCAACCAGCTGACCGACTCGTCGTTCCAGCACAGCGTGCGCTACTACGGCACGCACGGCAAGGACCTCGACGACATCTACGGGGCCGTCATCGATTCGCTCGAGCACCGCACCCACCGCCTCGACCCCAAGCGGCCCCCCACGCCGCCCCGGCCGTATTAGGTAACCAGCCATTAGCTTTTAGCTGCCAGCTGTTGGCTTATTTTTTTGATTAACAGGTTTTTGGCGAGCAGCCTATGCGCGTTCACTTTTAGCTGACTATTTAGCCCCTGCCATGCCTGCCCCCGAACTTAGCTGGGACGATTTCTTGCGCGTGGACGTGCGCGTGGGCACCGTGGTGGCGGCCCGCCCGCTGCCCGGGGCCCGCCGCCCGGCCTGCCAGCTGCGCATCGACTTCGGCCCCGAAATAGGCCTGAAAAACTCCAGCGCCCAAATCACCCACCACTACGCGCCCGCCGACCTGGTGGGCCGCCAGGTGCTGGCCGTGGTCAACTTTCCGCCCAAGCAAATCGGCCGGTTCCTGTCCGAAGTGCTCGTCACGGGCTTCGCCGACGCCGAGGGCCACATCGTGCTGGCCGCCGTGGCCGGCCCCGTGCCCAACGGCAGCCGCCTGGTGTAGAGTTTTGGCCACAGGTTAGCAGTTATGCGCTTGCCACAAAGTGAAACGTGAGTATCGGCCGGCGGCGGTAGAGACGCGACACTTCGCGTCTCGGCGATGAACGTTCATCGTTGAACATTCAGCGTTGAACGGCAACCGGGCAGTGATTGAGACGCGAAGTGTCGCGTCTCTACCCCCCGTTTCCGCAAACTGCCTTGTGGCGGGCACCACCGATTTTACAAAGCAAAGGCCTTCAACTCCGCCAATTGCTGCTGGATTTTCTGGTCCCACAGGGCCTGTTTGGCGGCGTTGAGGCCGTGGTTGGTGTCGAGGTCGTAGCGGTTTTCCTCGTCGTTCCACTGGTCGTACACGGCTTTGGTGAGGCGGTTGAAAGTGGGTTGCAGCTTCTCGCAGTCGAACTGGACGGCGCTGAGCTTTTGGCGCAGGCGGCGGGCGTACACCTCCGTCAGGTCGAAGTGCAACTGCTCGTGGCGGAGCAGGGCGGGGGTGGCCACTTTGGCGTCGCGCACCCACGACGTGCCGGGGTCGAAGGTGGGCGTGACGGTGGCCGAAAACACGTAGTCGCGGCACTGGGCCCCCGAAAGCAGGTCGGCCGAAGTGAGGGCGGCTTCCGGCTCGCCGTACTTGGCCTTGCCCTGAAAATCGGCCCAGGTGAGGGGCCGGCCGGCGGCCCAAGGAATGCCGGCGGGCTTGGCCGGGGCGGGCTTGGCCGGGGCTTGGGCGTGGGCGTCGGCCGCCGCGGCCATCAACAAAATAACTCCTAAAAAAACGGTGCGCATAGCGGGGTAATTCCTGATTGGAAGGCCGCCAAAACAACAACCGGGCCCAAAAAGTGTCGCGCCGCTACGCCTCCAGCAGCGCCGGGGCGGGGGCGCGGCCGGCGGGCAGCGGGGCCCCGGGGCGGGTTTCGCGGCGGAAGCGCCGCAGCAGCACGGCGGCCACGATGCTCAGGCCCAGCAGCAGGGCCGCCCACACCCCCGGGGCCCCCAGGTGCAGCCGAAAGCCCAGGAAGTAGCCCAGCGGCAGGGCCACCGCCCAGTAGGCCAGCAGGGCCACCAGCGAGGGCACCCGCACGTCCTCCAGCCCGCGCAGGGCCCCCAGGCCCACCACCTGCAAGCCGTCCGACACCTGAAAGGCGGCCGCGATGAGCAGCAGCGTGCTGGCCTGGGCCAGCACCGCCGGGTCGTGGTTGTAGAGCAGCGGCACCAGGTGGCGGCCCCCCACCAGCAGCAGCCCCATGCTGCCCATGAAGCCGAACGCCAGCCAGTAGGCCGCGAAGCCCGCCTGCCGGGCCCCGGCCGCGTCGCCGGCCCCGCGCAGGCGGCCCACCCGGATGGTGGCCGCCGCCGCGATGCCGCTGGCCGCCATGTACGTGACCGAGGCCACGTTGATGGCGATTTGGTGGGCGGCCTGCGGGGTGGTGCCCAGCCAGCCAATCATCAGGGCCGAGGCGGCAAACGCGCCCACCTCGAACATCATCTGCCCGCCGATGGGGGCCCCCAGGGCCAGCAGGCGGCGCAGGGCCGGCAGGTCGGGCCGCAGCCACGCGGCGGCGGCGGCGCGGTAGGGGCGCAGGCGCTCGGCCCGCAGCACGTAGCCGGCCATGAGGGCGGCCATCAGCCCCCGGGCGATGAGCGTGGCCCAGGCCGAGCCCATCAGGCCCAGGGCCGGGGCCCCCCAGTGCCCGAAAATGAGGGCGTAGCAGAGCAGCGCGTTCACCGCGTTGGCCCCGATGGACAGCCACATGGCCTGCCGGGTGAGGCCCAGCCCCTCGGCAAACTCGCGGAAGCCCTGGAACACCATCAGCGGCAGCAGCGACCAGCCCACCACCCGCACCCAGGGCGTGGCCAGGGCCACCACCGCCGGCACCTGGCCCAGGCGGGGCATGAGGCGCGGCACCAGCTCGGCCAGGCCGGCCAGGGCCAGCCCGGCCAGGGCGCAGAGCCACACGCCGCTCACCAGCAGGCGGCGCAGGGCGGGGGCGTCGCGGCGGCCGTCGGCGGCGGCCACCAGGGGCACGGCCCCCAGGCTCAGGCCGATGCCCAGCATCAGGAGCACGTTGGTGCTGTTCACGCCCACGCTGATGGCGGCCAGCGACGCGGTGCCCGCCCCGGGCAGGTTGCCCACCATGGCCGAGTCGCACACGCCCACCAGCACGTGGCCGAGCTGCGAGAGCACGACGGGGTAGGCCAGGAGCAGGGTGGGGCGGAAGTGTTCTTTTAAGTTGCTGGGCATTGGTTATCAGTTGTCAGTAAAAAGGTAAATTATTGACTAGTAACTGACAACGAGCAACTGACAACCTGTTTGCTTGCGCCCGACTGCTTCAAGCCGAGCGGCGCGGAACTGGCCCCGCGGGCAGCGGGCCGGCGGGGCCCACAAAGGTAGCCCCGCGCCCCGCGGGCCCCGTGCGGCCGCCCGGCGGCCCCCGCCGCGGCGTTGACTCATGCGAAACACGGGGGAGTAATTTGTTAACAAATGCGTGACTTGCCCGCAACCCGATTCCTCCCTGCAAAAGTCAAATTTGTATTTGAATAAGCCCAGGCCGGCGGGGCCGCTTCGCGCACCACCGGCCGCTTTCCCGCCCGCATGTCCGCGCCTTCCCCGCCTAGCCCCGTTGTGATGCGCCGCTGGCAGTGGCGCACGGCCCTCAGCCTGTTCGTGGGCTACAGCGCGTACTACGTGTGCCGCTCCAACCTGTCGGTGGCCGCGCCGCTGCTCATCCGGGAGTTTGGCGGGCGGGGGCTGAACAAGGAAGTGCTGGGCCAGCTGGCCTCGGTGGGGGTGCTGTGCTACGCGGCGGGCAAGGTGGTGAACGGCGTGCTGGGCGACTTTGTGGGGGGCAAAAAGATTTTCCTGCTGGGCATGGTGGGGTCGGTGGGGGCCACGGTGGCGTTCGGGCTGGGGCAGGGCGTGGCGGTGTTTTTCGTGGCCTGGGCCGCCAACCGGCTGGTGCAGTCCATGGGCTGGGCCGGGCTGGTGAAAACCACGGCCAACTGGTTTTCCTACCGGTCCTACGGCCGCATCATGGGCCTGCTCAGCCTGAGCTTTCTCTTCGGCGACGTGGTGGCCAAGCTGCTGCTCGGGCGGCTGCTGGAGCTGGGCCTGGGCTGGCGGGGGCTGTTTTGGGCGTCGGCGGGCGTGCTGGCGGCGGCGGCGCTCGGCAACTTCTTCAGCCTGAAGAGCAGCCCCGCCAGCGTGGGCCTCGAAGCCCCGCCCGCCAACCCCGACAGCCTTTTCGCGGCGGGCGGCCCCGCAGCGGCGGCCGACCGGCCCGCGTCGCTGGGCCAGCTGCTGGGGCCTTATTTCCGCAGCCCGTCTTTTTTGCTGGTGCTGGCCATGTCGTTCGGCCTCACGGCGTTGCGCGAGGCGTTTGGCTTCTGGGTGCCCACCTACCTGGTGGAGGCGGCGCACCTCTCGGCCGGCGCGGCCTCGGGGTGGAGCGCGTTGTACCCCGTGTTCGGCATGGTGTCGATTCTGGGGGCGGGCTACCTCTCCGACGCGCGGCTGGGGGGGCAGCGCGGCGGGCTCATCCTGGGGGCGTGCCTGGGGCTGGTGTTGGTGCTGGCGCTGCTGGCGCGGCCGGCGGCCGGCGCGGTGCTGCCGCTGGTGCTCACCTCGGCGGTGGGCCTGCTGCTGCTGGGGCCCTACTCGTTCCTGGCGGGGGCCATGGCGCTCGACGCCGGGGGCCGGCAGGGGGCGGCCACGGCGGCGGGCCTCATCGACGCCGTGGGCTACGTGGGCGGCACCGGGGCGCTGTGGCTCACCGGGGCCCTGGCCGAGCGGCAGGGCTGGGCCGCCGCCTTCGGGGCGCTGGCGGTGCTGGCCGGGGCCACGGCGGGGGCGGCGCTGGTGTTTTACCGCACCCAGGAGCGGCGGGCGGTGCCGGCGGTGGCCGTGGCGTAGGGCCGGGGCCCGCGGCGCGGTGTTGTCTTATAGGAAACTTTTGGTCATAATTAGGTAACGATTTGATGACCAACCGGCGACCTGTCGGCGGCCGCCCAACTAGACCTTTGCTAATAATATTTTGGACTGCTCCAGCTGCCGGGCAGCCGGGGCGGGCCGCCCAGCGGCGCGGGGCCGGGGCCGGCCCGGCGGTGCAAACCCGGCGCTTTCATCCTTATCCTCCAGCTTATGACGCCAACGACTACTAACCCGCAGGAAACGGTGGAGGCCCTGTTCGCGCTGTACGCGGCCCACGGCGGCGACGACTACATCGGCGAGCCGGTGTCGCAGCTCGAGCACATGTGGCAGGCCGCCGCCCTGGCCAAGGCCGAGGGCTACGACGACGAAGTGGTGCTGGCCGCGTTTTTCCACGACCTGGGCCACCTGTGCGCCCACGACGCGGCGTCGATGGACGGCTTCGGGGCCGTGGACCACGAGCGGCTGGGGGCCGACTACCTGCGGGCCCGGGGTTTCTCCGAGCGCCTGGCCGCCCTGGTCGAGAGCCACGTGCTGGCCAAGCGCTACCTCACCCACAAGTACCCCGAGTACCTGCGCCGGCTCTCGCCCGCCAGCCAGGCCACGCTGGCCTTCCAGGGCGGGGTAATGAGCGCGGCCGAAGCCGCCGCCTTCGAGCACAACCCCGACGCTGCCACCATCGTGCGCCTGCGGGAGTGGGACGACCAGGCCAAGGAAGCGCACCGGCCCGTGGGCCCCCTCGACTCCCTCAAATACATGGCCCTACAGCATTTGCTGAACCAGTGAATGGGTGAGTGAATGAGCGAAGTAGTCTCAATTCACTCATTCGCTCACCCACCTATTCACCGCCTCGCCCCATCACTCATTCACTCATTCACCCCTTGATTATGAGAAGCTTTTACCAAAGGTTTAATGCGCTGCTGCTCGTATTAGCACTGGGCCTGCTGCCGCAACTGCTGCGGGCCCAGAGCCCGGGCACCCCCGTGGGCGGCGTGGTGACGGACGACCAGCGGCAGCCCCTGCCGGGCGTGAGCGTGCTGGTGAAGGGCACCACCCGGGGCACGAGCACCGACACCGACGGCCGGTTTGTGCTGAACGCCAGCCCCGGCGAGGTGCTGACGTTCAGCTTTGTGGGCACGGCCACTCAGGAAATAACCGTGGCCGGCCAAAAGACCTTCGCCATTTCGCTGGCCACCGACGCCAAGCAGCTGAACGAGGTGGTCGTCACGGCCCTGGGCGTGAAGAAGGAAACCCGTAAAATCGGCTACGCCGTGCAGGAAGTGAACGGCGCGGACGTGACCCTAGCCCGCGACCCCAACCCCATCAGCGGCCTCACGGGCAAGGTGGCGGGCCTGAGCGTGGGCCCCTCGGCCGAGCTGCTGCGGGCCCCCAACGTGCTGCTGCGCGGCAACCAGCTCTCGCTGTACGTGGTCGACGGCTTCCCCATCGACACCGACACCTGGAACATCAGCCCCGACGACATCGACACCTACACCGTGCTCAAGGGCCCCGCGGCGGCAGCCCTCTACGGCAACCGCGCCTCGAACGGGGCTATTTTAATAACGACCAAAAAGGGCAACAAGAACAAGAAAGGCTTCACGGTGGAGCTGAACAGCAGCACCGTGGTGAACAGCGGCTTCCTGGCCTTCCCGCGGGTGCAGGACTCGTACGGGCCGGGCGAGAACACTTTCTACCAGTTCGTGGACGGGAAAGGTGGCGCACCGGGCGGCGTGGACGGCGACTACGACGTGTGGGGCCCCTACTTCAACGGCCAGCTCATTCCGCAGTACGACTCGCCCGTGGTGAACGGGGTGCGGCAGGGCACGCCTTGGGTGGCGCGGGGCGCCAACAACCTCAAAAACTTCCTGCGCACGGGTTATCAAACTAACAACAACGTGGCCCTGAGCGCCAACGGCGACAACTACACCACGCGCTTCTCGCTCTCGCAGCAGCACCAGGACAGCTACATTCCCAACAACTCGCTCAACATCGTCAACTTCAACCTCTACGGCTCCTTCAACCCCAGCCCGCGGTTCAAGATTGAGGCCAACGTGAACTTCAGCCGGCAGTTCACCGACAACTTCCCCGACGCCGACTACGGCCCCAACAGCCTGCTCTACAACGTGGCCGTGTGGACCGGGGCCGACTGGGACGTGAACGCGCCCGACATCCGCGGCATCTGGCAGCCGGGCAAGGTGGGCACGCAGTCGGTGTTTGCCGAGTACCAGCGCTACCACAACCCCTGGCTGATGGTGGAGAAGTGGACCCGCGGCCACTACAAGAACGACACCTACGCCTACCTCACCGGCAACTACAAGATTGACGACCACATCAGCGCCACGCTGCGCACCCAGGTGAGCACCTACGACCTGCTGCGGACGGAGAAAATGCCGTTCTCGGCCCACCCCTACGGCCGCGAGGGCAACCTGGGCGACTACCGCGAAGACCGCCGCAACCTGTTCGACACCAACGCCGAGGGCTTCCTGAACTTTAATTACGACGTGGGCAGCGCCAAATTCCTGAACCTATCGGGCCTGGTGGGCGGCAACGTGCGCAACTTCACCTACAACTCGAACTGGACCTCGACCGACTACCTGACCGTGCCGGAAGTGTACTCGTTCAGCAACTCGCTGAACCCGGTGCAGTCCACGAGCTTCAACTCGCAGATGCGGGTGCTGAGCGCCTACTACTCGCTCGACGCCACGCTGGGCAAGTTTGCCACCCTTTCCACTACGGGCCGGGTGGACCGCTCGTCGGCGTTCCAGATGCCCACCACCTACTACTACCCGAGCTTGTCGCTGGCCTCGGTGGTGTCGGACTACGTGCCGGTGCCCAGTTTCATTTCCTTCCTGAAGGTGCGCGGCTCCTTCGCCAACATCCGCACCGATGCCACGTCGGCCACCATCGGGCCCGCCCCGTTCAACTCCATCACGGCGCTGAGCGGCCAGACGCTGGCCAGCAACCCCAACGACAACCCGCTCTTCTACAACCCGCTGGGCTACGGCAACGTGTACGCCTCGCCCTACAACGGGCCCGACTACTCGCTGAACCCGGTGTACTCGGTGCTGAAGCCTTACAACAACCAGGCGGCCGGCTACGGCTCGAACAACCTGTTTGCCCAGAACCTGAAGACGACCACCCGCGTGAACTACGAGGAGGGCTTCGACGTCAAATTCCTGGGCAACCGGCTGGGCCTGAGCGCCACCGCGTTCCAGTACATCGACGGGCCGCGCATCCTGCCCAACCAGATTTCGACGGCCACCGGCTACACCACCGAGTACATCAACGCCCTGAAAACCAAGAAAACCGGCTACGAAGTGAGCCTCACCGGGGCCCCGGTGCAGAGCGCCAACGGCTTCGGCTGGGACGTGCTCGTGAACTGGTCCACCTTCAAGGAAGTGTACCAGGAGCTGCCGCCCGGCCAGGACACGTACCAGACTTTCTTTGCCAAGGGCGACCGGACCGATAAGTTTTACGGCACGGACTTCGTGCGGGCCCCCGACGGGCAAATCATCAACGATGCGGCCGGCAAGCCCCTGACCAACCCCGTGCGGCAGTACCTGGGCAACCTGAACAACAAGTACAACTGGAGCATCTACAACAAGTTCCACTACAAATCCCTGAGCCTGGGCTTCCAGTTCGACGGCGCGGTGGGCGGCGTCACTACGGACTACATGTTCAACAAAACCGTGCGCGGGGGCCGCAATGCCATCACCGCCGAGGGGGCCCTGGGCGATGCCCGCTACCAGGACTGGAAGAACTTCGACCCGACCGGTGCCAACGGCTACAAGGGCTCCTACGTGGGCGAGGGCGTGGTCATCAGCAACGGGGGGGCCATCAACTACGACTCCAAAACGGGCCAGATTCTCAACCCCGAGGCCTTGCAGTACGCCCCCAACAAGCAGGTGGCTTTCGTGCAGGACTACGTGAGCACGTACTACAACGTGCAGCAATCCAACCTGATGAGCAAGACCTACGGCAAGCTGCGCGAGGTCACCATCAGCTACGACCTGCCCCGCTCGCTGCTCGAAGGCACCTTCATTCAGAAGGTATCGGTGTCGCTGATTGGCCGCAACCTGCTCTATTTCTACGCCGACAAGCGCTTCAAGGACGTGGACCTCGACCAGTACAACGGGGCCATCAGCGTCACGGGCCTGCAGTCGCCCACGGTGCGCAGCTACGGCCTGAACCTGAACGCTACTTTTTAATAAGCTTTTAGCTATTGGCTGTTAGCTGTTAGCTTTTTGGGCTGCTTGTCAATTGACTATTCGCGGCAATTCAAAAGAGTTGATAAGTAGCAGCTAACGGTCAAGAAAGACTCTCTCCATGAAAAATATCTTCAAAACCGGCGGGTTGCTGCTCGCCCTGGCCCTGGCCAGCACCGGCTGCAACAAGGGCCTCGACGAGCTGACCGTGAACGAGAACAAGCCCAACGCCGTGCCGGCGTCGCTGCTCTTCACCGGCATTCTCAACGACGCCTACGAGGCCCCCAACGGCCAGAACGAAGTTTGGGACCAGTACTACATCTGGAACTACACCT
Source organism: Hymenobacter caeli (assembly GCF_013294115.1). Classification (GTDB taxonomy): domain Bacteria; phylum Bacteroidota; class Bacteroidia; order Cytophagales; family Hymenobacteraceae; genus Hymenobacter; species Hymenobacter caeli. The sequence goes on from NZ_JABSNP010000019.1 coordinate 40,404, forward strand.
ACTACGGCAACGACCGCTACGACTTTGGGGCCGGGGCCAACTACTACACCACCCTCAAAAACGTGGAGCTGATGGCCGCCCAGGCCCAGACCGAGGCCGCCCCCAACCCCCAGGCCTACGGGGCCCTGGCCAATTTCTTCCGGGCCTACCTCTACACCCGCATGAGCCTGGAGATGGGCGACCTGCCCCAAACCCAGGCCCTGCAAGGCCTGGACGGCCTTGCCCCGGCCTACGATTCGCAGAAGGCCATTTTCGTGCAGGCCTTCAAGTGGCTGGAAAGCGCCAACACCGACCTGGGTACCCTGATAGCCGGCGGGGCGGCCACCGTGCCCGGCGACATTTACTTCGGGGGCAGCCTGGCGCAGTGGCAGAAAACCGCGAACACCCTGCGCGTGCGCCTGCTGCTGGCGCTGAGCAAGAAAAACGGCGACGCCGACCTCAACGTGGCCGGGCAGTTCGCGGCCATCGTGGGCAACCCCACCAAGTACCCGCTCATGGCCAGCCCCGCCGACAACATGCAGCTGCTGGCCAACCCGGCCACCAACAACTTCTACCCCACCAACAACCGCGATTTCGGCAACGAAGGCTCGCGCAAGAACATGTCGGCCACCTATGTAGGCCTGCTCACCCAGCTCCAGGACCCGCGCGTGTTCGCCACCTGCGAGCCGGCCCGCTACCTGGTGGACAACCAAAAGCAGAGCCCCACCAGCTTCGCGTCCTTCGTCGGGGCCGACCCCGGCCTCGACCTGGGCATCATGAACGACCAGGCCGGCAAGCAGCAGTACTCGTTCCTGAACCGCAAGCGCTACTACTCCACCCTTGCCGGCGAGCCCAGCATCCAGATTGGCTACCCCGAGCTGGCCTTCAACATCGCCGAAGGCATCAACCGCGGCTGGCTGGCCGGTGGCAACGCCGAAACCTACTACACGGCCGGCATCCAGGCCTCGATGGCCTTTTACGGGCTGCCCACCAGCGGCCCCTACACCGCCTACTTCTACCGCCCCGGCTCGGCCGATGTTACGGTCGGCTCCAATTACGACACCTACGTCATCCCCGTCAGCTACGCCACTTACTACGCCCAGCCGGCCGTGAAATACGCCAGCGGCGGCACCGGCCTGACCCAGATTTTGCAGCAGAAGTACCTGGCCCTGTTCCGGCACTCGGGCCTGGAAGCCTACTTCACCTACCGCCGCACCGGGGTGCCCACCTTCACCACCGGGCCCGGCACCGGCAACGGCGGCCGCATCGCGCAGCGCTTCAAATACCCCGACTCGGAGCGTAGCGCCAACACCGCCAACTACCAGACGGCCCTGGGCAGCCAGTACGGCGGGAATGATGACATCAACGGGTTGATATACTTGTTGAAGTAGGTGCTTTGTGGGGAGTAACCTCACCCCCGGCCCCTCTCCTGCGGAGAGGGGTGCCAGTACCTGAACGGGCAAAGTCAGCAAGCAAGTTGAACGCACCCCTCTCCGCAGGAGAGGGGCCGGGGGCGAGGTTTCCCCGGTGCCCTTTTCACTAGAATAACCCACCTTATGCGCCCAACCTATTTCCCGCTCCTGGCAGCCCTGGCCGGCGGCTTCGCCTCGCCGACCCACGCGCAAACCCCCAAGCGGCGCACCGAAAACGTGGTGCTCGTGACCCTCGACGGCATGCGCTGGCAGGAGGTGTTCGGCGGGGCCGACTCGGCGCTGTTTCGCTAAAGCAAATACTACTACGCCGACCGCAAGGCCCTGCAAAAGGACTTCGGCCAGGGGCCCCCCGAGCAGCGCCGCCAGGCCCTGATGCCCTTTTTGTGGGGCACCGTGGCCAAGCAGGGCCAGCTCTACGGCAACCGCCCCGCGGGCAGCCTGGCGAACGTGACCAACGCCATGCGCTTCTCGTACCCCGGCTACAACGAAATCCTGACCGGGGCCCCCGACGACGCCCGTATCCGCAGCAACGACCCGCTTGACAACCCCAACGCCTCGGTGCTGGAGTTCCTGAACCAGCAGCCGGCCTTCAAAGGCAAGGTGGCCGTGTTCGGTTCGTGGGAGGCCTTCCCGTACATCCTCAACGAGAAGCGCAGCGGCCTGCCCGTGAATGCCGGGATGCGCCCCGCCCCGGGCCCCGGCCTCTCGCCTAACGAGCTGGTGCTGAACGAGCTGCTGCCCGCCACGCCCAGCCCCTTTGGCGAGGAGCGGCTCGACGCTTTCACCGACCAGTACGCCCTGGCCTACCTCAAGCGCAAAAAGCCCCGGGTGCTCTACGTCGGCTTTGGCGACACCGACGACTTCGCCCACGGCGGCGAGTACGGGGCCTACCTGCACGCCGCCCGCTACACCGACCAGTTCATCGGCCAGCTCTGGGCCTACCTGCAAAGCGACCCGCAGTACCGGGGCAAAACCACCCTGCTCGTCACCACCGACCACGGCCGCGGCGTGGCCGGCACCCAGTGGCAAACCCATGGCAAAGACGTAGCCGGGGCCGACCAAATCTGGCTGGCCGCCCTGGGCCCCGATACGCCCGCCACCGGCGAGGCCCGCAGCGGCCAGCTCTACCAAAACCAGGTGGCCGCCACCCTGGCCGCGCTGCTGGGCGTGCCTTACGCGCCCACCCCCGCCACCGGCAAGCCGATTGAGGCCGTGCTGGGTAGAGGCGCGGGCCAGGCGGTGGGAGCGAAGTAGGGGCGGGGGAACGAGATAGTGAAATAAAGTAAGGCCGTCATGCTGAGCACAGCCGAAGCATCTCTCCCGCAGCAGTAAACCAATCAATTGGAGTAGTCAGCGGGAGAGATGCTTCGGCAAGCTCAGCATGACGGCCTGGGTTTTTAAAATAGCCTTCCACCGCTCTTTTCATCCATGCCCAGCCGCCTTCTTCTCCTGCTGATTTTGGGCCTCGGCCTCGCCCAAACCCCGGCGGCGCGGGCCCAGCCCCGGCCGGCCCGCACGGCCACCGTGCTGCAAGTACCGGGCACCCGGGAGTTTTGCCGGATTGATGAAAAGGGCCGGTCGGTGCTGCCCAGCGGGCGCTACGTGACGCCGGCCGGGCAGCTGGTGCGCATCACCCACGACCCGTTCGGGCTGGCGCTGGCCCCCGACGGGCGCACGGCCGTCACGCTGCACAACGGCGTGTTCACGCGCCTCGACTTGGCTTCGCTGGCGGCCGTGCGGGTGCCCAGCTACGACGGAACCATCCGGTCGCCGCTTTCCAACGGGTCGTTCCTGGGCGTGGCGTTTTCGGCCGATTCTAAAAAGGTGTACCTGAGCGGGGGCGACAACGGGGCGGTGATTATATACGACTTGGAGAAGATGCAGCGGCTGGATTCTATCTCGCTGAACGGGGCCTGCGCGGGGCAGCAGTATGCCGACAGCTTCACCTCCGACCTGGTGCTGAACGAGGCCGCCCACGAGCTGCTGGCCCTCGACCGCGCCAACTTCCGCCTGGTGCGCCTCGACCTGAACACCCGCCAGGTCACGGCCTCCGTGCCGGTGGGCCGCCAGCCGTTCGGCCTGGCCCTGAGCCCCGACGGCCGCACCGCCCTCGTGGCCAACGTGGGCCAGTACGCCTACCCGCTGATAACCGGCGCGACGCCCAAAAACGCGGATTCTATCATGATTTCGCGCCACCCTTACGGCAACGACACCAAGGAGTCGCGGGAGGGCACGGTGGTGGAGGGCCGCCAGATTCCCGGCGTGGGCAGCCCGCTGGCCCCCGAGGCCATGAGCGTGTTCGCGGTGGACCTGGCCACCAACCGGGTGGTGGACCGCTTCAAAACCGGCCACCAGATTGGGGAGATGGTGGAAGGCGCGGAAGTGGTGGGCGGGGCCAGTCCCAACTCGCTGGCCGTGGGCCGCCAGCTGGCCTACGTCACCAACGCCACCAACGACAACCTCACCGTCATCGATTACCGCAACCACCGGCTGCTGGGCGACATCCCCCTCAAAGTGGACTCCCGCCTCGACAAGTACCGGGGCCTGCTGCCCTTCGGCCTGTGCCTGAGCCGCGACGAGCGGACGCTGTACGTGGCCCTGCTGGGCTTCAACGCCGTGGCGGTGGTGGACGTGGCCACGCGCACCACCAGGGGCCTGATTCCCACCGGCTGGGGCCCCGCGCGGGTGCGCCTGTCGGCCGATGAGAAGACGCTCTACGTTACGTCCTGCCGGGGCCTGGGCGCGGGGCCCAACGGCGGCGCGGGCTTCGTGGCCCCGCCCCAGGGCACCTACATCGGCGACATTCAGCTCGGCAGCTTCCAGAAAGTGCCGGTGCCCACGGCCGCGCAGCTGGCCGCTTATACCAAGCAGGTGCTGGGTAATACGTTCGTGCCCACCAAGCTGGCGGTGAACCCCAAAAACCCGCTGCCCGCGCTGCCCGGCCTCACGCCCACGCCGATTAAGTACGTGGTGTACATCACGAAGGAAAACCGGACCTACGACGAGGTGCTGGGCCAGCTCCGCGAAGCCCGGGGCGACAGCACGCTGGCCCGGTTCGGGGTGAACTGCGAGTACACGCTGCCCGACAGCCTGCGCGGCAAATTTGCGCACCTGCGGGTGGCCCCCAACCACCGCAAGGTGGCCCGGCAGTTCGCGTTTTCCGACAACTACTACTGCGATTCCGACGCCTCCATCCACGGCCACCACTGGATGCTGGGCGTGGTGCCCAACGAGTGGGTGGAGGCCAACTCCAACGTCAGCAAAACGGCCAAGCTCTTCTCCGGGGCCCCCGGGCGGCGGTTTCCCGGCTCCACGGGCAGCATGGATCCCGAGGACTACGCCGAAACCGGCGGCCTCTGGGAAGCCCTGGAGCGCCGGCACGTGGCGTTCTACAACTTCGGCGAAGCCAACGAAACGGCCCACAACCGCGAGGCCTGGCGCGACACCGCCACCGGGGCCGGCCACCTCGTGATGGAGCCCATGCAGAAGGCCCTGTTCCCGCGCACAAGCCACGACTACGCCGGCTTCAACACCAGCATCCCCGACCAGTTCCGGATGGAGCAGTTCGAGCGCGAGTTCACCAAAAAGTGGCTCACGGGCCGGCAGAAGATGCCCGCCCTCATCACCATGCAGGTGCCCAACGACCACGGGGCCGACGTGCGCCCGGCCGACGGCTACCCCTACCGGCAGTCGTACATGGCCGACAACGACCTGGCCCTGGGCCGCATCCTGCACTTTCTCTCGCGCACGCCCTACTGGAAAAACATGCTCGTCGTCGTCACCGAAGACGACCCCCAGGGCGGCGTGGACCACGTGGACGCCCACCGCTCGCTGCTGCTGCTGGCGGGCCCCTACGTGAAACGCGGCTACGTGAGCCACGCCCACGCCAACTTCGGGGCGGTGCTCAAAACCATCTACAATCTCCTCGGCGTGCCCTACGTGAACCAGTACGACGCCACGGGCACGCTCTTGCAGGACTTTTTCACCGGCACGCCCGACTTCCGCCCCTACACCCTGGAGCGGAGCGACTTGCGCATCTTCGACCCCCAGCAGGCCATGCGCCGCTACGACAAAACCATCGACTGGCGCAAGGTGGAAAAAGGCCCCGAAATGGACGACGAAGCCCGCGAGCGGGCCGACCACTACCGCCAGCAAAAGGCGAAAAGCAAGTGAACCTGCGCTGTTAACTTCTGCATCGGCCTGCCGGAGCGCCTCACCCCCTAACCCCCTCTCCGAAAAGGAGAGGGGACGGGCTATAGTCTTAATTTCTAGATTTTTAGAATTAAAAACTAGCTCCCCCTCTCCTTTTCGGAGAGGGGGTTGGGGGGTGAGGCGCACGTGGAGGGCGACCCACCAGAACTTAACGCCTCCATCCGTCTCTCCCATCTGCTCAACGATTAACGGAGTACCACTCCGTTTTACTTACCCTATGAAAAACTACTGCTTGCTGCTGCTGGGCTGGCTCACCTGTTGCCCGGCCGGCGCGGGGCCCCCGGCGCGGGCCCATAAAGTGGTGTTCGTCATCGCCGACGGCATCCCGGCCGACGTGCTGGAAAAGGCGGCGGGCCCCAACATCCGGCAGCTGATGGCCACCGGCACCTACCTGCGGGCCCACGTGGGCGGCGACCTGGGCACTTATACCCAGACGCCCACCATCTCGGCCCCCGGCTACAACAACCTGCTCACCGGCACCTGGGGCTACAAGCACAACGTGTGGGACAACGCCATCAAGGCCCCCAACTACCACTACGCAAGCATCTTCCGCCTGCTGAAGGAAGCGCGGCCCACGGCCAAAATCGCCATCTTCTCAACCTGGCTCGACAACCGCACCAAGCTGGTGGGCGAAGGCCTGCCCGCCGCCGGCAACCTGCGCTTCGACTACCGAGCCGACGGCTACGAGCGGGACACCGTGGCCTTTCTGCACGACAAAGGCAGCCTTTACACCCACGCCATCGACGATAAAGTGGTGGCCGAAGCCGCTAACTGCTTGCAAGCCAACGGCCCCGACCTCTCGTGGGTGTACCTGGAGCACACCGACGACATGGGCCACCGCCACGGCGACAGCCCCGAGCAGCTGCGGGCCGTGGGCTACGTGGACGAGCAGGTGGGCCGCCTGCGCGCCGCCCTGGCCTACCGCACCCAGCACTACCCCGAAGACTGGCTCCTGGTGCTCACTACCGACCACGGCCGCGACGCCCAGACGGGCCGCAACCACGGCGGGCAGTCGGACCGGGAGCGCACCACCTGGCTGGCCCTGAGCACGAAAGACGTTAACGCCTACGCCCGCCGGGGCCCGGTGGCCATCGTGGACATCCTGCCCACCATCGCCCGGTTCATGCAGCTGCCGCTGCCCGCCGCCGCCCAGCGCGAGCTGGACGGCGTGCCGCTGCTGGGGCCCGTGTCGGTGGCCGCGCCGCGGGTGGTGCCGGCCCCCGACAGCCTGCGCATTGGCTGGACGGCGCTGGGGGCCCCGCCGGAACAGGTTCGGGTGTGGGCCACGGCCACCAACCGCTTCAAAACGGGCGGTACGGACGATTATATCCTGCTCGGCACCGTGCCGCTGGCCCGTCAGCGCCTGGCCGTCAGCCGCGCAGCCTACCCGGCCGCTTTTTATAAAATCGTGCTCGAAGGCACGCACAACACCGCCAATGGCTGGCTGATGCCGCCCGGGCCGCCCGCCCCCGGCGGCACCGACTAGGCCGGCACCAGCGCGGCCCGCAATTGCTGGTGCAGCTCGGCCAGCGAGGCCAGCAGGCCGTCGTTGGGGCAGGCGGCCAGCTGCGGGCGGGAATGGGTGCCGTTGACCACGCCCAGGCTGCGGGCGCAGCCGGCGCGGCGGCCCGATTCGAGGTCCGACGGCGTGTCGCCCACGTTGTACACCCGCTGCGGGTCGGCGATGCCGAACGCCCGCATAGCTTTTTGGATCATCAGCGGGGCGGGGCGGCCCTCGGCTACTTCGTCGCTGGCAATGGATAAGTCAATGATTGCGTGTGCGCTGCCCCGGTGCTGAGCGTCCAGGCCCGCGTCCCAGCCCAGGCGGTGCAGAATCAGGTCCGTTACTTCGCGGTAGAAGCCCGTGGTGAGGGCGATGCGGATGCCCTGGCCCCGGAGGAAGGCCAGCAGCTCCAGGCAGCCCTCCGTGGGCACCACCTCGGCCGTGCGGTAGTGGCCCTCCAAAATCTTTCGAAACGCTTCGTACGACTGGTCCACGCGGGCCGCCAGGGCGGACGGGCGCACGGCGGGCCCCAGCTGCTCGCGCCAGAGCGTCTCGAACACGAAGCGCTTGGCCAGGCCCTGCACCGCCAGGATGCGGGCGGCGGTGGCCCGCAGGCCGGTGGCGGCGGCGGCCTGGGCGAAGCAGGCTTCTACTTCGTGCTGGTCGCGGACGGTGGTGCCGGCCATGTCCAGCACCACGAGTTGCAAAGGCTTCATAAGGCAGAAAAAAGTGTTGACAAATATGCAACAAATATAGGGCCCCGCGCGGGCCGTTTGTTCCGGCATTGTCACGTTTGCGTTACGTTTGTCCTTCCCGATTATTCTGCATGAAACACGACAAGCTGAGCCTCATCGGCGTCCGCATCCTGGAGCTGCGCAAAGCCAAAAAGCTGAGCCTGCGCGAGCTGGCCCGGCGCAGCGGCCTCTCGGCGGGCCTGCTCTCCAAGGTTGAGAACTTCCGCACCGTGCCGTCGCTCTCGGTGCTGGTCGAAATCGCCAACGCGCTGGAGGTGGACGTGGCGGTGCTGGTGAAAAACATCAACGGCGAAACCACCGCCCCCTACCTGCTGGTGCGGGCCGACGAAGGCCGCCCCGAAAAGCGCGACGACTCCAAGGGCCTGCTCTACAAGTACCTGCTCTCGCAGGACCTGCTCAACTACAGCCTGCGCGTCAACGAGGTCCACATCAGCCCCCACACTTACCGCAAGCCGCTCTCCACCAACGCCCTGGAGTTGGTGTACGGGCTGGAAGGCACGGTGCGCTACGGCTTCAAAGACGGCGAAGTGGAAGTAGGGCCCGGCGACACCCTGTACTTCGACGGCCTGCTGGCCCACTCCGTGCGCAACGACACCGCCCAAACCGCCCGCCTGCTGAAAGTGTACCTGCTGCGGCACACCGACTGAGGGGCCCGGCGCGGGGGCCGGTAGCGCGGGGCCCGGGCGGCGGCGGGGAAGCACAAATAACCTATTCATAACCCCCGCCATAGTTTCATATTAGTTAACCGTTGCTACGTTTGCCCCGGCACCAAAACCAGCCGGCGCAGCATGGAAAATTCGTATGACTTGATTGTGGTGGGGGCGGGGGCCCTGGGCGCGTTCCACGCCTACTTCGCCTTGCAGCGCGGCCTGAAGGTGCTGCTGCTGGAAAAAGACCCCCGGCCCGTGGAAGCCACCGTGCGCAACTTCGGGCAAATCATCCCTTCGGGCATGGCCGAGGGCGAGTGGTTCGACTACGCCCGCGTGAGCCTCGACACGTACAAAGCTATCCAGGCCGAGTACGACATTTCCATTCGGCCCACCGGCTCGCTCTACCTGGCCTCGTCGGCCCCGGAGATGCAGGTGCTGGAGGAAAAACACGCCCGCTACCAGGCCCTGGGCTACGCCTCGCAGGTGCTCACGCCGGCCCAGTGCCGGCAGCGCCTGCCCGCTGTGCGGGCCGACTACTGCGCCGGGGGCCTGCTCTTTGCCCAGGAAGTGACGGCCGAGCCCGACCTGCTGGTGCACCGCCTACTGGCCTACCTGGTGGCCCGCTGGCACCTCGACTACCGCCCCGCCACGCCGGTGCGGGAAGTGACGGCCGGCGACGCCGGCTGCTTGGTAATCGACACCAGCGGCCGGCGCTACGCCGGGGCCCGGGTACTGGTGTGCAGCGGCCGCGACTTCCAGTTGCTGTTCCCGGAAGTGTTCGCCCAGAGCGACTTGCAGCTGGTGAAGCTCCAGATGCTGGCCACCTACCCACTGCCCCAGGTGCGGCTGCCGGGCTCGGTGCTCACGGGCCTGTCCATCCGCCGCTACCACGCCTTCCACAGCTGCCCGTCGTTCGCCCAGCTCCGGCCCGCCGACGTGGACCCGGAGCTGCGCCAGTGGGGCATCCACTTGCTCTTTAAGCAGGCCCTCGACGGCTCCATCATCCTCGGCGACACCCACGAGTACGCCGACGCCAGCGCGGCCAATCCCTTGGATTTCAACAATTCCGACCACCTCAATCGGCTCATGCTGGCCGAGGCCCACCGCATCCTCGACCTGCCCGACTGGCGCATCCAGCGCACCTGGAACGGCTACTACGCGCAGAGCAAGTCGGCCGAGATTTTCCAGCACTCGCCCGACCCGCGCATCCACATCGTCACCGGCATCGGCGGCAAGGGCATGACCACCGCCTGCGGCTTCGCCCGGCACCACGTGGAGCAGCTGGGGCTGGGCCGCCGGCAGCCGGCCCAGGCGCGGCACTAAAAGCGGGGCCGGGGCGTGGCGCCCGGCGCGGCCGGTTGGGTGCGCAGCCAACGCCGGGTCGCCGTTGTCCGTAGGCCGGCTGGGTTGGGGCCGGAAGGTGCCCCGGCCGCCTCCGCCGTCACGCCCCGCCCCTTGCCATGCTGAAAATCGTGCTGCTCCGCCACGGCGAGAGCGTCTGGAACCAGGAAAACCGTTTCACCGGCTGGACCGACGTAGACCTGTCGGCGGAAGGCGTCCGGCAGGCCCGGCAGGCGGGGGCGCTGCTCCGGCAGCACGGCTACCGGTTCGACGTTGCCTACACGTCGGTGCTGAAGCGGGCCATTAAAACCCTGGACCTGGCCCTGGAAGAAATGGACCAGCTCTGGATTCCGGTGCAGAAGTCGTGGCGCCTGAACGAGCGGTTCTACGGGGCCCTGCAGGGGCTGAACAAGGCCGAAACCATCGCCCGGTACGGGGCCGAGCAGGTGCGGAAGTGGCGGCGCGACCCCCTCGAGCACCCGCCCGCCCTCGCCCCCGACGACCCGCGCTACCCCGGCCACGACGCCCGCTACGCCCACCTCACCGCCCGCGAACTGCCCCTGACCGAGAACCTGACCGAAACCCTGGCCCGCGTGCTGCCCTACTGGACGGAGACCATCGTGCCGGCCCTGCGCCGCCGCCAGCAGGTGCTCGTCTGCGCCCACGGCAACAGCCTGCGGGCCCTGGTGCAGTACATCGACCACCTCACCGACGCGGAAGTGACCCAGCTCGACATCCCCACCGGCAGCCCCCTGGTCATCGAGCTGGACGACGACCTGAACCGGCTGCAACAGTACTACCTCACGTAGCGCGGCGGCGCGGGTTGCGCGCTCCCGGGCCCCCGGGCCGGCGGCCGGGCGCGGGCTACGGGGCCCCGGGGCCGGGCGCGGCGCGGCACAGCTCCACCAGCAGCTGGTAGAGGGCGGCTTCCTCGTAGGGCTTGGTAAGGCAGGCGTTCATGCCGGCGGCCAGGTAGCCGGCGCGGTCGCTGTCGAAGGCGTTGGCCGTGAGGGCGATGATGGGCACGGCGGCGCGGGCCGGGTCGGGGTGCTGGCGGATGGCGGCGGTGACGGCCACCCCGCTCAGGCCCGGCATGCGGATGTCGAGCAGGGCCGCCTCGAAGGGCTGGGTGCGCAGGTAGTCCAGCGCGTCGAGGCCGTTGGCCACGGCCTGCACCTGCACGCCCCAGCGCTCCAGTATCACCACGGCGATGAACTGGTTGACGGGGTTGTCTTCGGCCAGCAGCACGCGCAGGCCTTGTAGTCCGTCGTAGGCCGGGGCGGCGGGCGGCGGGGCCTGGGCCACGGGCGGGGCCGGGCGGGGCAACGTGAGCTGAAACGCGAAGGTGGTGCCGTGGCCCGGCGCACTGCTCAAACGCAGGGTGCCGCCCATTTGCGCCACCAGCTGCTCGCTGATGGCCAGCCCCAGCCCCGTGCCCCCGAAGTGCTGGCCGGTGTCGGCGCTGGCCTGGGCAAAGGCCTCGAAGATGTGGTCCTGCTGCTCGGGGGCGATGCCGATGCCGGTGTCTTCCACCCAGAAGCGCACCGTGAGGGCCCCGGGCGCGTCGCGCACCACGTCGGCCCCGAGCTTCACGTGCCCCCGCGCGGTGAACTTGATGGCGTTGCCGAGCAGGTTGAGCAGCACTTGGTGCAGGCGGTAGGCGTCGCCGAGCACGCGCGGGGCCAGGCCCGGGGGCCACACGCCCACCGTCAACTCCAACCCCTTGGCTTCGGCCAGGGCGGCCACCGTCTGGCCGGCGCCGTGCAGCACCACGGCCAGGTCGAAGGGGGCGTGGTCGAGCTGCAGGTGCTGGCCCGTGATTTTGGCCATGTCCAGCACGTCGTTGAGCAAGGCCAGCAGGTGGCGGCCCGCGTGCTGCATGGTGTGCAGGTACTCGGCCTGCGGCGCGGTGAGGGGCGTTTTTTGCAGCAAAGTGGCCATGCCCAGCACCCCGTTCAGCGGGGTGCGGATTTCGTGGCTCATGCGGGCCAGGAAAGCTTCTTTGGCGCGGGCGTTGTCCTCGGCTTCCTGCTTGGCCTGTTGCAGGGCCCGCCGGGCCAGCACGCCCGCCGTCACGTCGTAGCCCGAGGCCACCACGTAGGGCGGCTGGCCGGGCTCGGCCACGCGGTGGGCGTAGTAGTTCAGGTAGCGCCGCTCGCCGGTGGCGATCAAAATCGTCATCACCTGGGGGGTGGGCGACGCGGGGGCCGGGCTTTCGAGGTATTCCCGCAGCGCGGTGCGGTGTTCGGGCGGCAGGGCTTCGTGCAGGAAATGCCCCACCAGCTGCGTCGCCGGCCGGCCCAGCAGCTGCTCAATGGCCGGGTTCACCGTGAGCAGCCGGCCCCGCGCATCGAGCGTGCAAATGAGGGCCTGGGAGTAGTGCACCAGGTCGTGGTACTGCTTCTCGCGCTGCTCCAGGGCCTGCCGGGCCTGCTTCACCGCCGTCACGTCGGTGCTCACCGCGAGGACGCCCAGCTGGCCGTTGGCCAGCCGCATGGGGCGCTTGTGTATCTGGTAATATACTTTTTCGCCGGTGCTGAGGGTGAACGGCAGCTCCTGCGTGAGGGGCTGTTGGGTGGCCCGCACCAGCTCGCTCAGGGCCCGGACCTGCCGTACTTCGTCCAGCACGGCGGCGCTCTTGCCGGCGGCGGGCTGCGCGTGCGCGCTTTGCGTGGCGGCGGCGGCGTAAGCCGCGTTTGAAAACAATATCCGGCCGTCGGGGCCCACGATGTAGAGCGCGTCCGGCAGGGCATCCACCACCCGGCGCACGAAGGCTTGCTGCTCCTGGAGCAGGGCCTGGGCCTGGCGCTGGCGCTCTTCGGCCTCGTACCGCGCCGTGATGTCGATGCCCGAGCCCACGACCAGCCGCAGCCGGCCGTCGGCCGCAAAGACGGGCCGCAGGCTCTGCAGTATCAGCTGCGGGCCGGGGCGTAGCTCTTCCCAGCTCACGTCCTGCCGCGTGCGCATGGCCTGGGCGAAGTAGTGCAGCCGCTGCTCGGCCAGCCCCGCCGGCCGGCCGGCGGGGCTGGCCTGGTAGTCGGCCTGGCTCTGGCCAATCATTTGCTGGCGCGCTTCGGGGTCGGGCTCCGCCGCGGGGTTGACAAACAAATAGCGGAACTGGGCGTCGAACACGGCCACGTTGACCGGGAGTAGGTTCAGGGCGGATTCGTAGAATTCCCGCTGCTCGGCCACCTGCGCTTCGGCCAGCTTGCGCTCCGTAATGTCCACCCCCGTGGCGATGACCCACCGCGTGCCCGTGGGGCCCGGCACGGGCTGGTAGCTCACCAGCAGGTACTCCACCCCCGCGCAGTTCGCGCGCTGCTCGTCCCAGCTCACGGCCCGCTGCCCGCGCAGGGCCTCGGCAAAGGCGGCTTCCCGCTGCCGGGCCACGGCCGCGGGGCGCTGCCGGCGCTGGCAGGCCTCCGTGCTGGTTTTGCCCAGCATCCAGGCGCGGGTCACGGGGTCGGGCTCCATCACGGGGTTGACGAACAGGTAGCGGTGCTGGGCATCGAACACGGCCACCGCCACGGGCACCTGTTCCAATATGCTCTCGTAAAAGGTGCGCTGCTGGGCCAGTTGCTGGGCCACTTGCCGCTGCGCCGTCATATCGGTCAGGTACAGCGTGACGTGGTCGCGGCCGGGCACGGCCATGGCGGTGAACAGGTAGTGCTGCCCGGCCACGGTCAGTTCCTGGCGGTGCGGCACGGGCGCGCCCAGGGCGGCGTGCACCAGCGCGAGCATCCGCTCGTACAGGTCGCCCAGCGCATCGGTGGCCAGGGCCTGCAGCAGGGCGGCGGCGGCGGGGTTGGTGTACACCACTTCCCCCGTGGCGGCCACCCGCAAAACGGGGTTGGGGTTGTGCTGCGGAAAGTAGGCCAGCGTGCGCAGCTGCACGTCGCGCCGGTGGCGCTCGGTCACGTCGCGGTAGCAAATCAAGCGGCCGGCCCGCGCCTGGTCCAGCACCAGGTAATCAAGCTCAATGATGCGGCCGTCGGCGAGCACGAATTCTTCTTGCTGCACCGTTTGCCCAGCCTTGTGCAGCGCCCAGGCCCGCGCCGTGAAGGCCGCCGGGTCCTGAAAGGCGGCGTCGATGGCCACGGCCGCCGGGGGAATGCACGGGTCCCCGGGCCCCGGGTTGGCCACGGGCACCAGGCCGAACAGCTCCCAGAAATGCTGGTTGACGAACTGAATCTGGCCTTTGTGGTCGACCAGCACCAGGCCCACGTGCAGGCGCTGCACCAGCGCCACCAGCTGGGCGTGGTGGCGCTGGGCAGTGCCGGCGGCGGCCACCAGCTCGCCCTCGAGGGCAGCCACGCGGGCCTGGGCCTGGGCCAGCGCGGCCTCGGCTTTTTCGGCGCGCACCCGGGCGGCCGCTAGTTGCGCGGCGAAGTCGGCGGCGGCGGAGATGGAAGGGGCAGTAGGCATGGCCAAGGCAACTATAGGCAAAACGTTTGGCAAAAACAAGAGTCTGCCTCTAAGGGACTGGGCCAGTTGAGCCAATAATAATATACAGCAGATTGGGAATATTCAGTGAAGTTTGGCAGGGTATGCAGCCTGATCCAGCCAAGAATATGCCGAAAAGCGGGAACACACTACGCCCGCCCCCGGCGCTTACCCCTGGGCCCGCAGCTTCACCATCGTCAGAATCGTGGCCACGGCCACGGTTTCGCCGGTTTCGTCGGTCACGTCCACCAGCCAGCGCACGATGCCTTTGGCAATGTCCTGGTCGTCGCGCCGGTCCTGGGCGGTTTTTTCCTTCACCGTGAGCTGCACGCCGATGGTCATGCCCGGGTACACGGGCTTGGTGAAGCGGCACTCGTCGAGGCCGTAGTTGAGTAGCACGGGGCCCTTGCGCGGGTCCACGAACATGCCGGCGGCCTTGCTGAGGACGTAGTAGCCGTGGGCCACGCGCCCGGTGAAGGGCGTGCCTGCGAGCGACGTGGCGTCCACGTGGGCGTAGAAATTATCGCCCGACACCTGGGCGAAATTCGTAATGTCGGCCTCCGTCACGGTGTGGCGGTGGGTGGTGTAGGTCTGCCCGATTTCCAACTCCTCGAAGTAGTGCTGAAAGGGGTGCTTGTCCTTCTCGATTTTGCGGGCCCCTACCTGGTACACCTGCGTGATGGCGGTGAGCATGCTCGGCGAGCCCTGCAAAGCCACGCGCTGCATAAAGTGCTCCACGCCGCGGATGCCGCCCATTTCCTGGCCGCCGCCGGCCCGCCCGGGGCCCCCGTGGATGAGCTGCGGCAGCGGGGCCCCGTGGCCGGTGCTCTCCTTGGCCATCTCGTCGTTGAGGACCAGAATGCGGCCGTGGTGGGTGGCCGCGCCCAGCACAAATTCGGTGGCCACGCCGGCGTCGGCGGTGGCCAGCGAGCACACCAGCGAGCCTTTGCCGAGGTTGGCCAGCTGCACGGCCTCGCCCAAGTCGTGGTAGGGCATGAGCGTCACCACTGGCCCGAAGGCTTCGATTTCGTGGCTGGCGAGGTGGCGAAACGGCTCGTCGTTGCGCAGCACGATGGGCGAGGCAAACGCGCCCTTGCCGGTGTGGGCCCCCAGGTCCTGGCCCCGGATCTCCACGTCGTCCAGGGTGCCGTACACGATGGGCGAGTGGCGGGCTAGCTCCCGCACCCGGGCGCGGAACTGCGCGGCCTGGGCGCGGCCGGCCAGGGCCCCCATGCGCACGCCCTCGGCCCGCGGGTGGCCGATGGTGGTCTGGGCCAGGGCCTTGCCCAGGGCAATCTGCACGTCCTCCAGCAGCGCGGCGGGCACAATGGCGCGGCGGATGGCGGTGCACTTCTGCCCGCACTTGCCCGTCATTTCCTTGCGCACTTCCTTGATGAACAGGTCGAACTCCGCGGTGCCCGGCTTCGCGTCGGGCCCCAGCACGGCGGCGTTCAGCGAGTCGGCCTCCATCGTAAAGGGCACGGCTTCCTCGATGATGCGCGGGTGGGCCCGCAGCAGCCGGCCGGTGGCGGCCGAGCCGGTGAAGGTCACCACGTCCTGGTAGGTGAGGTGGTCGAGAATGCCCTGGCCCGAGCCCGAGACGAGTTGCAGGGCCCCGGCGGGCAGGATGCCGGAGGCCACGATTTCGCGCACCACGGCCTCGGTGAGGTAGGCCGTGGGCACGGCGGGCTTCACCACGGCGGGCATGCCGGCCAGCAGGTTCACGGCAATTTTCTCCAGCATGCCCCAAATGGGGAAGTTGTAGGCGTTGATGTGCACGGCCACGCCCTCCTTGGGCACCAGCAGGTGCTGGGCCACGAAGGTGCCGCCCTTACTCAGGCCCACCGGTTCGCCCTCCACGTAAAACGGCTTATCCGGAAATTTGCGCCGCAGCGAGGCGTTGGCAAACAGGTTGCCGATGCCGCCCTCAATGTCCACCCACGAGTCGGCCCGGGTGGCCCCCGAACGGTAGCTCAGCTCGTAAAACTGCTCTTTCCGCTCCTGCAAATAAAAAGCCAGCGCCTTCAGCATCCGCCCCCGCTCGTGAAACGTCATGCGGCGCAGCGCCGGGTTGCCCACGCGGCGGCCATAGGCCAAAACCGCTTCGTAGTCCACGCCTTCGGTATTGGCCAGGGCGATGAGTTCGCCGGTGCTGGCATCGAGCAATTCTTGCTGGGGGCCCCCGCCGGGCAGCCAGCGGCCGAGGGTGTAGTTTTCGAGGAGTTGGGTGGGCATGGGGAAGGATTGAAATGGTGGGCTGGGGCGGTTCGTTAATTGGTGCGGGCAGGGGCTTGCCCCGTCCCTCATTCACGAATAACAGGGCAAGGCGCGGCGGCTTAGAAACCGCTCTAGTCATTTAGTCCGTCCTGCCGAGCGCAGCCGAGGCATCTCGCGTGCTTCGTTGCAACGACTAGATTGCTGCTGCACGCGAGATGCCTCGGCTGCGCTCGGCATGACGGGCCGAATTGCAGAACAACCAGGTAACACCATCTACAGCGGTATTTCCTGGCTGGTGCGGTAGGCCGTGCCTTTGAACAGGGCCAGCACCGCGCCGTGCTGGTTGCTGACGCGCACCTGGTACACGCCGATTTTGTGCTTCAGGCTTTCCTCGCGGGCTTCCACGGTGAGGCGGTCGCCGGGGCGGCCGGCTTCGAGGTAGTCTATCGTGGCGCTCAGGCCCACGGCTTGGCGGCCGTGGGTGTTGCAGGCCAGGCCAAAGGCGGTGTCGGCGGCCGCGAACGTAACGCCGCCGTGCAGGGCCCCGAAGCCGTTGAGCATCTCGGGGCGCACGGCCAGCGTGAGGCGGGCGTAGCCGGGGCCCACCTCGGCCACTTCCACCCCCAGCCAGCGGCTGAAGGCGTCGTGGGCCAGCAGC
Source organism: Hymenobacter caeli (assembly GCF_013294115.1). Lineage (GTDB taxonomy): Bacteria > Bacteroidota > Bacteroidia > Cytophagales > Hymenobacteraceae > Hymenobacter > Hymenobacter caeli. The sequence goes on from NZ_JABSNP010000019.1 coordinate 57,596, forward strand.
AGGTTTTTCACGGTTTCGGCCGTGGCCGTGGCCGCGTCAGGCCTGGGCAACTCGCTCATGCGGAATGAATAACTGGTTGGTGCGGGCCAGCTTGCGCAGCAGCGGGCTGGCCCGGTAGCGGTCCTCGTGGTACTCGTCGTAGAGGGCGTCGAGCCAGGCCAGCACGCGGGGCGGGCCCAGGGCGTCGGCCCAGGCCAGCAGGCCGTGGGGGTAGTTCACACCCTGGGTCATGGCCAGTTCCAGGTCGGCCCGCGACGCCACGCCCAGGGCCAGGGCCTCGGCCGCCTCGTTGATGAGCATGGCCAGCACCCGGTACAGGATGAGGTGGCCCAGAGCCTCGTCCTGGCGGGGGGCGGGCACCTGGGCCCCCGCGGCGTAATTATAAAAGCCGCGCCCCGATTTCCGGCCCAGGTAGCCGGCTTCAAGTAGGCGCTTCTGGGCGATGGACGGCCGGTAGCGCGGGTCGAAATAGAAGCCGGCGAACACCGCTTCCGTGACGCGGTAGTTCACGTCGTGGCCGATGAAGTCCATCAGCGCGAAGGGGCCCATACGGAAGCCGCCGAGCTTGGTCAGGGCCCAGTCTATGGTGGGCGCGTCGGCCAGGCCTTCTTCCATAATGCGCAGCGCCTCGCCGTAGAAGGGCCGCGCCACGCGGTTCACGATGAAGCCGGGCGTGTCTTGCGCCACCACGGGCTGCTTGCCCCAGCGCGTCACCAGGGCCCGCAGCTCGTCGGCCAGGCCGGCCCGGGTTTGCACCGCCGGAATAATCTCGACCAGCCGCATGAGCGGCGCGGGGTTGAAGAAATGGAGGCCGACGAAGCGCTCGGGCCGCTGGCACGCCGCCGCGATGGCCGCCAGCGAGAGCGACGACGTGTTGCTGGCCAGGATGCACTCGGGAGCCACCACCGGCTCCACCTCGCGGAACAGCTGCTGCTTCACGGCCAGGTCTTCGGCCACGGCTTCGATGACCAGCTCGCAGTCGGCGAAGTCGGGCAGGTACGTGGTGGGGCCCAGGCGGGCGGCGGCCAGGCCGGCGGCGTCGGGCGTGAGCTGGCCTTTTTCCACCAGCCGGCGCAGGTTGGCTTCGATGCCGGCCACCGCTTTTTCGAGGGCCCCGGCGTGCTGGTCGAGCAGCCGGACGGGGTGGCCCGCCACGGCCAGTACCTGGGCAATGCCCGCGCCCATGGCCCCGCTGCCGATGATTCCGATGGTCATGTGGTCATTCATTATTGAGCAATTAGCAGGCAATAGTTAACAGGGCCCATTTTTTACAATTACTGGCGCTGGCGAAGGCGGCCCGGCAAGTTGTTAAATGTTACCTAATAAATACCAATTGACTCAGTGGCACTTGAAATAATCGAACGGCTCGCGGCAGTCCTGGCACTGGTAGAGGGCCTTGCAGGCCGTGGAGCCGAACTGGTTGACAAGCTGCGTGTGGGCCGAGCCGCACAGCGGGCAGGCCACGGCCGTGGCTTTGCCGAACAAGTTGAGCACGTGGCCGGTCGCGGTGCCGTCCACGGGCGGGGCGATGCCGTAGGCGGTGAGCTTGGCGCGGCCGGCGGCGCTCATCCAGTCCGTCGTCCAGGCCGGGCTGAGCTGGTTGTGGACGGTGAGCTGGGTGATGCCCTCGGCCAGCAGGCGCAGGCGGATGTCGGTGGCGATGGTGTTCATGGCCGGGCAGCCCGAGTAGGTGGGCGTGATGGTCACCGTCACCTGTTCGCCCTCGACCTTCACCGTCCGCACAATGCCCAGGTCGAGGATGCTGAGCACGGGCACTTCGGGGTCCGTTACCTCCTCCAGCAGCTGCCATATTTTAGCTGTCAGCTCACAGCTGTTAGCTGTTAGCTCTTGGCTACTGGCTGTCGGATTGATCATGGTCGAAGCTTTGATAAAAAGCTAACAGCTAATAGCTATGAGCTAACAGCTTAAAATACTTACCACGTCAGGCCGGGGTAGGTACGCTGCATGTATTGCAGCTCGGCGAGCAGGTAGCCCAGGTGCTCGGAGTGCTGGCCGGCCTTGCCGCCTTTTTGGGCGAAGGGCGCGATTTGGGGCGCGGGCACGGTGGCTTCGGCCAGCACGCGGGCGGTGTGGGCGTCCATGGCCGGCTTCATGCCCCTGTAGTCGGGCACGAGGCCGAGGTCTTGCAGGGCGGCTTCGGTGGCGGTGGGCATGGTCAGCTCGGCGGCGTAGCGCCAGAGGGTAGCCAGGGCCTTGTCTAGCCGCTGGCGGCTTTCGGCGGTGCCGTCGCCGAGGCGAATTATCCACTCCGAACTCCACTTTAAATGGTAGGCCGCCTCCTTCACCGACTTCTCGGCGATGGCGGCCAGGGGCGCGTCGGGGCTGGTTTTCAGCGCCAGTAGCAAGTGGTAGTGGAAGTTGTCGAACAGGAACTGGCGCACCACGGTGTGGGCGAAGTCGCCGTTGGGCTGCTCCACCAGTAAGGGGTTGCGGTAGGCGGTGGCGGGGCGCAGGTAGGCGAGGTCGTCCTCGGTGCGGCCCTGGCCCTCCAGCTCGGCGGCGTATTGGTAGAGGCTGCGGGTTTCGCCCAGCAGGTCTAAGGCGATGTTGGCCATCGCCAAGTCCTGCTCCAGCACGGGCCCGTGGCCGCACCACTCGCTTAGGCGGTGGCCCAGCACGAGGCTGGTATCGGCCAGTTGCAGCACGAACTCAAACAGCTGCTGCCGCACGGTGGGCGCGTGGGCAATGGCGGCGGGAGCGGGTTGTAAATCAGCGGGGTGGTCCATAACCGTCAACTTTACATGTGTTTAATAGCGTCCGGCACGTCGTAAAACGTGGGGTGCCGGTATACTTTGTCGGCCGCCGGGTCGAAGAATTCGGCCGCCTCGTCGGGGTTGGAGGCGTGGATATGCGTCGACTCGACCACCCAGATGCTCACGCCCTCCAGGCGGCGCGTGTACACGTCGCGGGCGTTTTGCACGGCCATCGTGGCGTCGGCGGCGTGCAGGCTGCCCACGTGCTTGTGGTCGAGCCCTTGCTTGCTGCGGATGAAAACCTCCCACAGGGGCCATTCGGATGAGGACATAATGCTTTGTTATTGGGGCCCCAGGCCGTCATGCCGAGCGCAGCCGAGGCATCTCGCGTGCAGCAGTAAACCAATCGATTGAGTTAGTTCAGCAGGCGAGATGCCTCGGCTACGCTCGGCATGACGTTCTTTTTTCTATTCTACAAACTTAAAAACCTATGCCGCCACGGCCTCCCGCGCGGCACGTTTGGCGGCGTGGGCCAGGGCCGCTTCGCGCACCCAGGCGCCTTCCTCGTGGGCTTGCACGCGGGCCTGGAGGCGGTCGTGGTTGCAGAGGCCGTTGCCCTTCACCACGCTCCAGAACTCGTTCCAATCGACTTCGCCGAAGTCGTAGGCTTGGCGGGCCTCGTTCCAGCGCACGTTGGAGTCGGGCACGGTCAGGCCCAGGAATTCGGCCTGGGGCACCATCATGTCCACGAATTTCTGGCGCAGCTCGTCGTTGGTGAAGCGCTTGATGCGCCACTTCATGCTCTGCTCCGTGTTGGGCGATTCCGAATCCTTCGGGCCGAACATCATCAGCGTGGGCCACCACCAGCGGTTGAGGGCCTCCTGGGCCATTTCCTTTTGGGCGGGAGCCCCGGCGCACAGCGTCTGCATAATCTCGAAGCCCTGGCGCTGGTGGAAGCTCTCTTCCTTGCACACGCGCACCATGGCCCGGGCGTAGGGCCCGTAGCTGGTGCGGCACAGCGGCACCTGGTTGAGGATGGCGGCGCCGTCCACGAGCCAGCCCACGCAGCCCATGTCGGCCCAGCTCAGGGTGGGGTAGTTGAAGATGCTGCTGTACTTGGCCTTGCCGCTGTGCAGGTCGGCCAGCATCTGGTCGCGGCTCGCGCCCAGGGTTTCGGCGGCGCTGTAGAGGTAGAGGCCGTGGCCGGCCTCGTCCTGCACCTTGGCCAGCAAAATGGCCTTGCGCTTGAGGCTGGGGGCACGGGTTATCCAGTTGCCTTCGGGCAGCATGCCCACAATTTCGGAGTGCGCGTGCTGCGAAATCTGCCGGATCAGGGTTTTGCGGTAGGCGTCGGGCATCCAGTCCTTGGGCTCGATGCGCACGTCGGCGTCGATGCGGGCCTGGAACTGGTCGTCGCGGGAGAGGTCTTGGGCGGGCGTTTCCATGGACTAATAACGTGGGCTAACAAGCGTTAGTTTGTAAAAGTAGCGAAAAAATCTTGGGGCCCCGGCGGCGGCCGTAACTTGGGCCGCGGCCGCCACGCGGCCCAGTACCATTTTTTCCTCATTCCGCCCAATGCTGCACAAGCTACTCCTTTTCGCGCTGGCCCTGCTGGCGCTGCCCGCCGCTGCCCAGGTTTATTCCACCACCGACCCGCTGGCCCACACTTTCAGCATCGTGGCCCGCGACGCCAAGACCGGCGAGATGGCCGTGGCCGTGCAAAGCCACTGGTTTTCGGTGGGCACCAGCGTGAGCTGGGGCGAGGCCGGCGTGGGCGTGGTGGCCACCCAATCGTTCACCAACAAGTCGTTCGGCCTGCGCGGCCTGGCCCTGCTGAAAAGCGGCAAAACCGCCCAGCAGGCGCTCGACGAGCTGCTGGCCGCCGACGAGGGCCGCGACGTGCGCCAGGTGGCCATCCTCGACAACCAGGGCCGGGTGGCGACGCACACCGGCAAGAAGTGCGTCGACATGGCCGGCCACCAGCAGGGCGCGCAGTTCTCGGTGCAGGCCAACATGATGCTGAACAACACGGTGTGGGGCGCGATGGCCAAGGCCTACGAAGCCAGCGCCGCCCTGCCGCTGGCCGAGCGGGCCCTGGCGGCCCTCGACGCGGCCCAGGCCGCGGGCGGCGACATCCGCGGCCGGCAGTCGGCGGCCCTGCTGGTGGTGCGCGGCACGGCCACCGAGGGCCCCTGGGCCGACCGCCTCGTGGACCTGCGCGTGGAGGACGCCGACAAGCCCCTTGTGGAGCTGCGCCGCCTGCTGAAGCTCACCCGCGCCTACGACCACATGAACGCCGGCGACCTGGCCGTGGAGAAAAACGACATGCCCGCCGCCATCCAGGAGTACCAGGCGGCCGAAAAAATGTTCCCCCAGAACCTGGAAATGAAGTACTGGCACGCCATCACGCTGGCCAACAAGCAGCAAGTGCCCGCCGCCCTGGCCCTGCTCAAGCCCATTTTCCAGCAGGAACCCAATTGGCGCATCCTCACCGAGCGCCTGCCTAAAGTGGGCCTGCTTACGGTGTCGGACGCGGAGCTAAAGCAGATTCTGGCGCTGAAGTAGGGGCCCCGGTGCGCCGGCCGCCCGCGCCCGGTTTTTTGCCGCCCGGGGAACCGGTACGGCCGGGCTTGCCGTATGTGGGCCGCGCTGGCCGGTTGGCTAGCGGCTGTCATTTCCCCTGCTTTGCCTGCGCCATGCTCAACGAAAAACGCCCGCCCGGCCCGTGGTGGCGGCTGCTGCCGGCGGGCGGCATGGGCCTGTTCGCGGTGCTGTACGGCGTGGCCGCTGCCCTGTACCCGGGCGGCTCGCCGGCCGACAAAACCGCGCCCGGCTTCAGCTGGCTGCACAACTACTGGTGCAACCTGCTGACGGCGGTGGCCATCAACGGGCAGCCCAACCCCGCGCAGCCCGTGGCCCTGCTGGCGATGGGCGTGCTCTGCCTGTCGCTCATGCTGTTTTGGTATTGCCTGCCGCCGCTCTTCCAGTTTGGGGCCCGCGTCGCGGGCCTCGTGCGGTCGGCGGGCATTCTCTCGATGGTGGCCGCGGGCTTTCTCTCCGGCGAGCAGCACGACTTGATGATAACTATCGCCTGCCTGCTCGGGGTGGTGGCGCTCGGGGCCGCCTTCGCGGGCCTGTACCGAACCCGGCGGCTCGGCCTGCTGGGGCTCGGGGCCCTGTGCCTGCTGCTGCTGGGCGTCAACAACTACGTGTACTACAGCCAGCACTTCATCGAGGCCCTGCCCGTCGTCCAGAAAATCACGTTCGTGCTGTTCCTGCTGTGGTTTTCGCTGCTCAGCGGGGCGGTGTACAAGCAGGGCAGCTTGCGGGCGACGTACGCCCGGCAATGAGTGACCCCGGTTGTGCCAACCGGGGCCCCGGCTACACCTGCACTGCGTCGTCGCCCAGCACGTCCTGCACGTAGAGCATTTTCACCAGCACCACGGCCATGGCGATGATGGGCGTGGCCAGCGTGAGGCCCAGCAGGCCCGTGAACGCGCCGATGACGAGCTGCCCCACCAGCACGAGGGCCGGCGGCAGCGCGATGAGCCGCTGCTGCACCACCGGCGACACGGCCGCGCTCTCCAGCGTTTGGGTGCCCAGGTACAGCAGCAGCACGTACAGGGCCATGTGGGGCCCCCCGTTGAGGAAGGCCAGCAGCAGGGCCGGTACCATCGACACCACCGGGCCGATGTTGGGGATGAACGTGACCAGGCCGGCGAACAGGCCCAGCACCGCCGCCATCGGCATGCCCAGCAGCCCCAGGCCCACCACCGTGAGCACCCCCACCACGGCCATCGACACCAGCCGGCCCACCACCCATTTCACCAGCGTGTCGCTGATTTTGTCGAGTACTTCGTGGGCGCGGGCCCGGTGGCTTTGGGGCACCAGCAGCACCAGGCCGCTGCGGTAGAGCTTGGGCTGCACGGCCAGGAACACGGCCAGAAAGAGGATGACGTAGCCGTCGGCCAGGACGCTGAGCGTGGTGGAAAACACGCCCGTGGCGCGGCCCAGCCACTCCGAGGAGCCGCCCATCAGCCGGCGGTAGTCGAGGTTTTCGCCGGCCAGCCACTGGCCCCAGCGGGTGCCGCCCACGCGGGCCTGCACGTCGCGCACGGCCTGGGGCAGCTCCTGCTGCAAGCCGCTGAGCTGCTCGCTCAGGCGGGTAGAAAACAGGTAGCCCATGCCCCCCAGGGCCCCCACCACCAGCAGCGCCACGAGCAGCAGCGCCAGGCCCTCGGGCAGCCGCGTGCGGCGGTGCACCCACGCGGCCCCCGCCCGCAGCGGCAGCGCGATGAGCAGCGCCGCCAGCAGCCGCAAGAACACGCTGAAGGCCGTGCCCAGCAGTCCCAGCACGAACAAAACGGCCAGCACGATGCCCACGGCAATGCCCACGCGCCGCACGTAAACACTCGTCGAGGCAGAAGTTGAAGCAGTAGGCTGGTCCATCAAAGCGGAGAATAAAACGGGCGTGGGGCCTCCGGCAAAGGCACCGGGCCGGCTACCTTTACGAGCAACCGCGCCAACGCGTCGAAAACTACGCGCCGCTGCTGCCTTTGCCCTGGTTTTGGGCCGCGCAGCGGCGGCAAAAGCGCCGGGTAAAGACAAGCCGCCCGGCCCCCGTTCGCAACCAACTAATCCGCCCTATGCGCCCACTGCTTACCCTCTGCCTGCTGCTCGGTTTCACCATCGCCCGGGCCCAGGCCCCGGCCAAGCCCGCCGACCGGGTGCCGCACCACTTTTTCACGCTGACGAATTTCCGCACCGAGGGCGGGGCGGTGCTGCCCCAGGCCCGCGTGGGCTACGGCACCTACGGCCACCTCAACGCCCGGCGCGACAACGCCATCCTGCTGCCCTCGCACTACCTGGCCGACCACCACGGCTACGAATGGCTCATCGGCCTCGGCAAGTGCCTGGACACCACCAAGCTGTTTCTGGTCACGACCGAGCTGTTCGGCAACGGCAAGTCGTCGTCGCCCAGCAACACGCCCGAGCCGTTCCACGGGCCCCGCTTCCCCGTCATGACCATCCGCGACAACGTGGCGGCCGTGCACGAGCTGCTGACCAAGGAGCTGCGGATAACCCACCTGCGCGCCATTATTGGCTTTTCGATGGGGGCCCAGCAGGCGTTTCAGTGGGCCGTGAGCTACCCCACGTTTGCCGACCGCCTGGTGGCCACCTCGGGCACGGCCAAAAACTACCCGCACGGCGTGGTGCGCCTCGAAGGCCAGATTGCCGCCCTCACCGCCGACGCTGCTTTCAACAACGGCGACTACACCGCGCCGCCCAAAAAGGGCCTTGAAGCCTTCGGCACGGTGTGGACGGGCTGGCTGTTTTCGCAGGAGTGGTGGCGCAAGGAGCTGTGGCGCACGTATTCGCCGCCCGGCACCACCTTCGCCCAGGTGCTCAGCGGCTTCCGCACCGACTTCATCCCCGGGGCCGACGCCAACGACCTCATCCTGCAAATGCGCACCTGGGAAACCCACGACGTGGGCACCACCCCCGGCTTCGGTGGCGACGTGGAAAAGGCCCTGCGCAGCATCAAAGCGCCCATTTTGTACATGCCCTCGGAAACGGATTTGTACTTTCCCGTGGGCGACGCCCGCTACGAGGCCGCCTTCATTCCCGGCGTCACGCTGCGGCCCATTCCCTCGCTGTGGGGCCACACCGCCGGGGCTGCCAGCAACCCCGCCGACGCCAAGTTCCTCAACGATAACATCGGCCAGTTCCTGGCCGGCAAGCAGTAAGGTGTAGGGCCCAGGGCCCTGCCTGGCCCTGTGGCCGGACGCCCTGCCAGTGCGGCGGGGGCCTTTAGCGCAGTGCTCGGATTCGTGCATGGCTACGAATCGGTAGCGCGAACTTTGTAGTTCGCGGCTTTCGCTTCGTGCTGCCGATTACCGGGCAGCGGCGCGAACTACCAAGTTCGCGCTGCGGTACCCTGGCCGGTAAACCACTCAGCTGCCCGCCGCGTCGCCTTCATCCAACTGCGTTTGCAAGTCCAGCTCGGCCAAATCCAGCTCGCGCTGGAGCTTGCGGATGGTTTCGACCTCGGCGTGGCCCTGCTTGTGGTGCTGCACGAGCAGGCCGAGCTGGTGCTGCACCAGGGCCAAACCGGTGCGCAGCACTTGCTGGTGCCGGCGCTGCCCGGGGCCCGGTTCGGCTGCGCCGGGGGCCGCCTCATCGGCGGCGTTGGCTCGCAGCAGGCCAATTTGTTGGGCGAGGCGCTGCTCCAGCGGGGCCAGCACCTCAGGAGCGGTGCAGGCGGCCAGGGTGCCGTGCAGAAACGCCAGCGAATCGGTGGCCAGCTCCAGGCGCAGGGCCTGCTCGTGGCGGTCGGCGGCGGCCGTTTCGCCGTGCACGCCCAGGCGGCGCACCAGCCACGGCAGCGTGAGGCCCTGCACTAGCAGCGTCACCAGAATGACGGCGAAGGTGAGGAACAGCAGCACGTTGCGCTGCGGGAAGGCGCGGCCGTCGGCCAGCGCCAGGGGCAGGGCCAGGGCCGTGGCCAGCGACACCACCCCGCGCATACCGGCCCACGACGTCACCAGCAGCTCGCGCCAGCTAATAAGCGGTGGGGCCGCATCGCCGGCCGAGCGGCGGAAAAAGGTGACGAGTGCCGCGACCGGGAAAATCCACACGATGCGGATGACGACGGCCACGGCGCTGATGAGCAGCCCGTAGCCGCACAGCGCGGGCAGGCGGCCGGGCGGCAGGCCGCGCAGCACGGCCGGCAGCTGCAACCCGATGAGGATGAACACGAAGCCGTTCAGCAGGAAGTTGACCACGCGCCAGAAGCTGGCGTTTTGCAGGCGCGTGGGCCCCGAGTACACCTCCGGGGCCCGCCGCGACATCACCAGGCCCATGAACACCACCGCCAGCACCCCCGAGGCCCCCACGTGCTCGGCCAGCAGGTACACCAGAAACGGCAGCAGCAGCGAAATGGCCGTGGCCGTCGTGGCCTCGCGCACCCGGGCTTGCAGCCACGCCGTGCCGTAGCCGGCCGCCAGCCCGAGGGCCACGCCGCCGCCGGCCACCAGCACGAATTGCGCGCCCGCCCGCCACGCCACAAACCCGCCGCTGACCACGGCCGCCACGGCGTAGCGGTAGGCAATGAGGGCGGTGGCGTCGTTCACCAGGCCCTCGCCTTCCAGCGTCACGCTCACGCCCTTGGGCAGGCCCAGGCCCTGCGTGGCGCTGCTGGCCGCCACGGCGTCGGGCGGCGACACGATGGCCCCCAGCACAAACGCCAGCGGCCAGCCAAAGCCCGGCAAAAAGTAGTGCGCCACCACGGCCACGGCCACCGTCGTGAACGCCACCAGCCCCACGGCCAGCAGCAGAATGGGCCGGCGGTAGTGGTTGAAATCCTGCCAGGTGAGGTTGAAGCCCGCGTAGTAGAGCAGGGGCGGCAAAATCAGCAGGAATACCACGTCGGGCTCCAGCTTGATGGGGGGCAGGCCGGGCACGAAGCCCAGCGCCAGGCCCGCCGCCACCAGCAGCACCGCCTGCGGCAGCCGGCTCCGCTGGAATAGCACCGACAGGCCCGCAAGCAGGGCCAGTAAGACCAGGATGGTTTCGAAGCTATTCATAACGAGCGGAATGCGGTAAAGCTAGGTCGCTGCCGCCCAAACCGGGCCCCGCCACTGGCCCCGCCGCCCTACTGGTCAAAATCCACCGCCACCTGGGCCGCGGTGGGGCGGGCCTGGCACGTGAGCACGTAGCCGCGGGCTATTTCATCGGCTGATAGCGAGTAGTTTACGTCCATGGCCGCGGTGCCTTCCGTGATGCGGGCGCGGCAGGTGCTGCACATGCCGTTTTTGCAGGAGTAGGGCGCGTCGGCCCCGGCGGCCAGGGCGGCGTCGAGAATCGTGTCGCCGTAAAACGACATGTCGAGGCGGTAGGCGCGGCCGTCGAGCTGCACGCTTACCTGGCTTTTCTGGTCGTCGGTGCCGGCGGGGCGGGCGGGGCCCGGGGCGGCTTTGGGGGCCCCGGTGGCGAATAGCTCGAAGTGGACTTTTTCCGGGGCCACGCCGGCCTCGGCCAGCGCCTCCCGCACGCCCGTAATCATCTCCTCGGGCCCGCAAATGAAGCACTCGTCGATGCGGCCTGCGGGCACGATCTTCTGCAAGAATTGCGCGGTTTTTTCGCGGTCGATGCGGCCGAACAGGAGGTCGGCGTCGCCTTGCTCGCGGCTCAGCACGTGGTACACGCTCAGGCGGTTCAGGAACTTATTCTTCAGGGCCTCAATGCCTTCCTTGAAGATGATGGAGTTGCGGCCGCGGTTGCCGTACACCAGGTACACCTGGCTATTCGGTTCGGTGAGGAGTACGGTTTTGGCGATGGAAAACACGGGCGTGATGCCGCTGCCCGCCGCGAAGAGCACGTACCGCTTGGCGTTTGCGGGGTGCAGGGCGGGCGGCGTGAAGCGGCCCTGCGGCGGCATCACATCCAGTAAGTCGCCGGGGCGCAGGCCGCCGCCGCCCACCACCAGGCTGGAGAACCGTCCGCCCGGCACCCGCTTGATGGCCACGCGCCACTCGTCGTCCAACGGGCTGCTGCACAGCGAATAGGAGCGGCGCAGCTCCTCGCCGCCGTGGGTGCGGCGCAGCGTGAGGTACTGGCCCGGCGCGTAGCGGAAGGCGTCGCGCAGCTCGGCGGGCACCTCGAAGGAGACGCTCACGCAGTCGGGCGTTTCGCGGGTGATGCTTTTGACGGCGAGGGAATGGAATCGGCTCATGGGTGGGAGGGCAGCCAAAAAAAGAGGTAGTAAATCGTAGCGCGAACTGTAGCGCGGACTTTGTAGTCCGCGCTTTTAAACGGCCGCCCAACGGTAATCGGCCGGACGAAGCGCGGGCCGCGAACCACAAAGTTCGCGCTGCTATGCCCAGTTCCCGGGGCCCTGGCGGCCCGGCTTGTTGGGCCGCGCCGCCCGCGCCTGCTACTTTAGCGCCGAACACCCTTGGCAGAATAATGATGGTACAGGCGGGACGGGCTTGGTTGGGGCGGGGCCCGGGGCCCCAAAGGTACCGCGGCCCCGGGCTGCTGGCCGGGCTGCTGGCCGGGCTGCTGGCCGGGCTGCTGGCCGGGCTGCTGGCCGGCTGCGCCGGGGGCCCCGGCGCGCACCCGGCGGGGGCCCCAGCGCAACCGGCCAGCAAAAGCAGCGCGGCCTACGAGCGGCGGCGCCAGGCGCTGGTGCGCGCCGACAGCGCCCGGGCGTTCGACGCGGCCATCGTGCTGACGCCCGCCGAGCAGCGCGCCAACCGCAAGCTGGTGCAGCTGCGGCAGCGGCTGGTGGCGCATTACGATTCGGTGAACTACTTCCCGCCGGCCCACAACTTCTTCCTGGCGCGCCGCCAGATGTACGCCACGCGCCTCTACCGGCTGCTGCTGGCCCTGCCCAAGGGCGGCGTGCACCACCTGCACCCCAACGCCGGCGCCAGCCCGTGGTGGCTGGTGCAGCGGGCCCTGCGCGAGCCCAACTGCTACGTGTACTGGGGCCCCCGCAGCACGCAGTACCTCCAGGGGCAAATGCGGTTTTTCCGGGCCGGCGAAGTGCCCGCCGGCTTCTACGCCGCGGGGGCCCTGAACAACACGGTGCCCCAGTTTCCGCAGAAGCTGCACCACTTGCTGACGTTCGACGCCCGCACCGGGCGCGACTCGGCCGACGTGTGGCGGGCTTTCGAGCAGTGCTTCCAGCGCATGAACGGCTTCACCAGCTACCAGCCCGTGTTCCGCGATATGTACGCGGCCATGTTCGACTCGCTGGCCGCCGATGGCGTGCAGCACGTTGAGCTGCGCTCGTCGCTGAACGGCAGCCTCTACGATTTGCGCCACCCGGCCGGCGCGTTTCCCGCCGATTCCATCATCCGCTACCTGCGGCAGGCGCAGCAGCAGGTGCGGGCCGGGCGCGAGCCGGCCTTCACGTTCCGGCTCATTTACACCAACTTGCGCTTCCGTGCTGCGGCCGCCATCCGCACCGACCTGGCGCAGGCCTACCAGCTGCGCCGCCGCTACCCGGGCCTGGTGGCCGCCTACGACTTGGTGGCGCACGAAGACGCCGGCCACCCCACCGACTACTTCCGGGCCGTGTGGCTGGCCCGCGACTCGCTGGCCGCCGCCTACGGCACCGACCTGCCGCTGTGCCTGCACGACGGTGAGAGCACCTGGCGCCACACCGCCAACCTCTACGACGCGGCCCTGCTGCACAGCCGCCGCATCGGCCACGGCTTCAACCTGTCGTTCTTCCCGGCAGCCGAGGAGCTGGTGCGCCGCGAAAACATCTGCGTGGAAGTGAGCCCGCTCAGCAACCAGATCCTGGGCTACATCGGCGACCTGCGCCTGCACCCGGCCCACGCCTGGCTGCGGCACGGCCTCCAGATTTCCATCAGCTCCGACGACCCCGGCATCTTCGACTACGTGGGCGTGACGCCCGACTACTGGGCCATCACCCTGGCCTGGGAACTAGACCTGCGCGCCCTGAAAAAACTGTCCCTCAACGGCCTCGACTACAGCTTCCTAAGCTCCGCTGAAAAGAAAGCCGCCCGCGCCGCCTGGCAGCCCAAGTGGGACGCCTTCGTGGCCCGGCTCAACCGGGAGTAGGTAATTCTGTATTGACTGTCAATGGATTATGATTCAAGCAAAAATTGCTTATGGTAGCCCCAGCGGGGCGGCCCGTCGGTAGCAACCAATAGCAATAGTAACTAAAAGCCCCAGCGGGGCGACCCAGACGGTCGTGTTTTCCTCGGGTCGCCCCGCTGGGGCTTTATCGTGCGTCAATCACCCTTTCCTACCGACGGGCTGCCCCGTTGGGGCTGAAAAGCGCTTTGCTTAAACTCAATACATAACCAACCGCTCCTACTCATGATGAAACGCATTTCTACCCTGATACTGCTGCTGGTGGGGGCCCTGGCTGGGGCCCCCGCGCGGGCGGCCCAACCCCTGCCGGTGCGGGTGGTGGTGGTGACGATGTTTGAGCGCGGGGCCGATACCGGCGACACGCCCGGCGAGTTCCAGTACTGGGTGGAGCGGCTGCCGCTGAAGCAAACCATCGCCTTCCCGCAGGGCTACCGCGCCCTGCGCTACAATGCGGATAAGCAGGTGCTGGGCATCTGCACGGGCATGGGTACGGCGCGGTCGGCGGCCTCCATTATGGCCCTGGGCATGGACCCGCGCTTCGACCTCTCGCACGCCTACTGGCTGGTGGCGGGCATCGCCGGCATCGACCCCGCCGACGGCAGCACGGGCTCGGCGGTGTGGGCCGAGTGGCTGGTGGATGGCGACCTGGCCCACGAAATCGACCCCCGCGAAATGCCCGCCGGCTGGAGCACCGGCTACCTGCCGCTCAGCAAAACCCAGCCCTACCAGCAGCCCATGCGCGAGGGCGAGTACAACAACGCCCTGCACCTCAACCCCGCCCTGGTGCACTGGGCCTACGGCCTGACCAAGGACCTCAAGCTACCCGACAACGACAAAATCCGGGAGCTGCGCGCGGCCTACACCGCCACGCCCGCCGCCCAGCAGCCGCCCCGCGTGATGCTCGGCGACCACCTGGCCGCCATGACCTACTGGCACGGCCAGTACGCCACCCAGTGGGCCAACGACTGGGTAAAATACTGGACCCAGGGCCAGGGCAACTTCGTGACGTCGGCCATGGAAGACACCGGCACGGGCCAGTCGCTGGAGTTTCTGGCCAAGGCCGGCAAGGTTGATTTTCAGCGCTTCCTGGTGCTGCGCGCGGCGAGCAACTTCACCATGCAGCACCCCGGCAGCACCGCCATCCAGAGCCTGGCCAACGAGGAACACGGCCAGGACAAAGGCCACTCGGCCTACCTGCCCGCCCTCGAAGCCGCCTACCTGACCGGCGCCAAAGTGGTGAACAGCCTGGTGGACAACTGGGCCACCTGCCGCGACCAGCTGCCCAAGTAGGGCTGTAGAACGGAGTGGCACTCCGTTGCCGGGCGCGCGGAAAACGGAGTGCCACTCCGTTCTACAGGGCCGCGCGGAAAACGGAGTGCCACTCCGTTCTACGGGGCCCTGTACCGCCCCGGGCCCCCAACTCCATCTCGAAATCTGCCCCATGCCGCTCCTCGAAAAACTGTTCCACCTGCGCGACCATGATACCACGGTGCGCACCGAAGTGGCGGCCGGCGCCACCACCTACCTCACGATGGCCTACATCGTGTTTGTGGTGCCGGCCACGCTCAGCGCCGCCGGCCTCGACAAGCCGGCCCTGATTGCCGCCACGTGCCTGGTCACGGCCTTTTCCACGGCCCTGATGGGCTTTGGGGCCAACGTGCCGGTGGCGGTGGCCCCGGGCCTGGGCCTGACGGCGTTTTTCAGCTACACCCTCGTGCTCACCAACGGCGTGCCGTGGCCGGTGGCGCTGGGCATCGGGTTTTGGGCGGGCGTGTTGTTCCTGGTGCTGAGCCTAGTGGGGGCCCGGGAGCGGCTGGTGGCCGCCATTCCGCCGGTTATTGTGGCGGCCATACCGGTGGGCATCGGGGCGTTTTTGCTGCTGATTGGGCTGCGCAACATGGGCCTGGTGGTGGCCAGCCCGGCCACGCTGGTGGCGCTGGGCAAGTTCACGCCGCCGGTGGTTATCAGCGTGGCGGGGCTGTTTGGTACGCTGGCGCTGCACGTCCGGCGGGTGCCGGGCGCCATCCTGCTCGGCATTGTGGGCACCACGCTGGCGGCGGCGGCGGCCGGGCTGGTGGCCGCGCCGGCGGCGGTGTTTTCCAGCCGCGTCAGCCTGGCGCCGGTGGCGTTTCGGCTGGATATTTTGGGGGCCCTGCGCTGGAGCCTGCTGGGGCCCGTCTTCGCCCTGTTCTACGTCAGCCTCTTCGACTCGCTGGGCACCCTGGTGGCCTGCGCCGGCGCGGCCGGCCTGGGGCAACCCGACGGCAAAATCCGGGGCCTGAACCGGATGCTGAACCTCGACGCGGTGGCCGCCATTGCCAGCAGCCTGCTGGGCACCTCGCCCAGCACGGCCTACATCGAGTCGGCCACGGGCATCGCGGCCGGGGGCCGCACGGGCCTCACGGCGGTGGTCACGGCGCTGCTGTTCGTGGGGTCGCTGGCCGTCATTCCGCTCATCAGCGTGGTGCCGGCCTACGCCACGGCCCCCGCCCTGGTGCTGGTGGGCCTGCTGATGGTCGGCGAAATCCGTCGCCTCGACTTCGACAAGTTCGAGGAGTTCGTGCCCGCGCTGCTCACCGTGTTCCTGATGCCGTTCAGCTTTTCCATCGCCACGGGCCTGGCCTGCGGGCTGCTGGCCTGGGGCCTGCTGCGGGTGCTGCTGGGCCGCGTGCGCGACATCAGCCCGGTGCTGGGCATCATCCTGGGGCTCTCGCTGGTGAGCCTGCTGCTGTAGCGGCCCGCGGGGAGCAGGCCAACCGGGCCGACATGCTCATCTGGCGTCCGCGCGCCGCTACTTCCGCTCCAGGCCGTTGAGTAGCACGGTGATGATGTTGGCCTCCAGCTCTTCGGCCGACAGCTCGCGGCCGGGCCGGAACCACAGCTCAATCCAGCGCACGGCCGAGAGGATGGTGAACAGGGCCACCGACACGTTCACGGGCTGAAACTCGCCGGCCGCGATGCCGGCTTCAATGAGGGCCGCGAAGCCTTTTTCGTAGGTTTTGCGGGCCTGCTTGAACTCGCCCAGCTTGGGCTCGGGCAGGTACTTCCAGTCGTGGTTGGCCACGGACACGGCGGGGCCGTCCTCTACCATCAGGCGGATGTGCAGGCGGATGAGGGCCTTGATTTTGTCGCCGTAGCTGGCCTCGGTGGCCGAAATTTCGCCCAGCTGCGAGATGTAGAGGCCCGAAATCCGGAAGCAGATGCTGGCCAGAATTTCGTCCTTGGCCTTGATGTGGTTGTACATGCTGGCCGCCTCCATGCCCACCTGCCCGGCCAGGTCGCGCATGGACGTGCCACCGTAGCCCCGGTCCTTGAAGAGCTTCGCGGCCTCGGTCAGAATCAGCTCGCGCTTCGATAACTTCTTTGTCTTCACCATAATGCTGGGGGCGCTGGTCACGGGGTGCGCAAATCCTGTACCCGGCTCAGCTTGCCGCCTTCGCTGCGCGGCAGCTGGCCGGGGGCCCGCAGGCTCACCCGCACGCTGAGGCCGATGTTGTCCTTTATTTTCTGGGCCAACGCGCCTTGCAGGCGTTGCAGGGCGTCGTGCTGCTGCACCAGCTCGTCGGTGAGGGCCGCCAGGCCCAGCCCGCGGAGCAGGGCCGCGGCCACTTCCACGCGCACCTCCACCTCGTCGAGGGGCCCGCGCCGGGTGGCCACCACCTGGTAGCTGGGGCTGGTGCCGGGCAGGCCGCCGAGCAGGTCCTCGACCTGGGTGGGGAAGAAATTCACGCCCCGGATGATGAGCATGTCGTCGGCCCGTCCGCGGATGGGCCCCATCTTCACGTGGGTGCGCTTCGCGGAATGGTCGTAGGAAAGGCTGGTGATGTCGCCGGTCCAGTAGCGCAAAATGGGCAGGGCCTGCTTGGTGAGGGTGCTGAGCACCAGCACGCCCGGCTGGCCGTAGGGCAGCGGCTCGCCGGTGTCGCGGTCCACGATTTCGGGGTAGAAGTGGTCTTCCCAGAGGTAGCTGCCGGTGCCGCGCTCGTCCACGTCTTCCTGCGCGATGCCGGGCCCCAGGATTTCGCTCAGCCCGTAGATGTTGGTGGCCCGCACGCCCAGCCCGTCCTGCACCTGCCCGCGCACGGCCTCCGACCAGGGCTCTGCGCCCAGCACGGCGTAGCGCAGGTTGACGGCGCCTGGGGCCAGGCCGCGCCGCGGCATTTCCTCGGCCAGCACCTGGGCGTAGGAGGGCGTGGCGCAGAGGATTTCGGGCCGGAAGTCTTGCAGCAGCTGCAGCTGCCGGTCGGTGCTGCCGCCCGAGACGGGAATCACGGTCAGCCCCAGCTTTTCGGCCCCGTAGTGGATGCCCAGCCCGCCCGTGAACAGGCCGTAGCCGTAGGCGTTTTGCAGCTTCATGCCCGGCCGGCAGCCGGCGGCGGCCAGCGAGCGGGCCACCACTTCGGCAAAAACTTCGAGGTCGCCGGCCGTGTAGCCCACCACCGTGGCCTTGCCCGTGGTGCCGCTGGAGCAGTGCAGCCGCGCCACCTCGGCTTCGGGCACCGCAAACAGGCCGAAGGGGTAGTGGTCGCGGAAATCCGCCTTGCGGGTGAAGCCCAGCTTCGGCAAGTCCTCCAGCCCGCGAAACGTGGCTGCGCCGAGGCCTGCCGCGGCCAACCGCCGCCGGTAGAACGGCACCCGGGCCTGCACGTAGGCCACCTGCGCCCGCAGGCGCTCGTTTTGCAGGGCCCGCAGCCGGGCCAGGGGCAGCCGTTCTAGCGCAGGGTTGAAGAGCATCGGGGCGGGGTGGGACCAAACAAAGTTACTGAAAACTAACTAATGTTCGTTACCCTTGGGTCGCTTTTCAGACCCTTCAAGAGGCTTGGCACAACGGCCTGCTCAGCTTCGTGTTCTGAGTGGTTGCCGGCCGGCACCACTGCTTTTAATCGAAAATAACGGTCTTGTTGCGGTGCACGAACACCTTTTCGTCGAACACGAGCTGCAGGGCCCGGGCCAGCACGATTTTTTCCACGTCGCGCCCGGCCTGGGCCATTTCGCGGGCGCTCTGGGTGTGGTCGATGGGGATGACGCTCTGGGCGATGATGGGGCCCTGGTCGAGCTGCTCGTTGACGAAGTGGGCGGTGGCCCCAATGATTTTTACGCCCCGCGCGTGGGCCTGGGCGTAGGGGCTGGCCCCCACAAAAGCCGGCAAAAACGAGTGGTGGATGTTGACGAGCCGGTTGGCGTAGGGAGCCACGAACCCGGGCGAGAGGATGCGCATGTACTTGGCCAGCACCACGTAGTCGGGCCGGTAATCGGCCAGTACGGCCAGCACCTCGGCCTCGTGGGCGGCGCGGCTGCGGCCCGCGTGCGGCAGGTAATGGAACGGAATCCCGAACCGGCCGGTGAGGTCGGCCAGCACCTCGTGGTTGCCCACCACGGCCCGAATGGTGGCGTTCAGTTCGCCGAAGGCGTGGCGCACCAGCAGCTCGCTCAGGCAGTGGTGCTCTTTGGTGACGAGCACCACAACGTCGCGCGGGCGCGGGTCGGCGAGGCGCACGCGGGCCGTGGGCGGCAGGGCGGCGGCCAGGGCCCCGCGCAAGGCCCCGGCGTCGGGGTTGCCGGCAAACTCGGTGCGCATGAAGAACACGTTGCCCTCGGGCTCCACAAACTCGTCGTTGCGCAGGATGTTGAGGCCGTGGGCGAAGAGCACGGCGGTGATTTTGTAGATCAGCCCGGGCTCGTCGGGCGATTGGATGAGCAGCAGGTTGGGCATGGGCGGGGGCGAAGCGGGGGCCGGGCGGTGGTTTCTTTGCGGGCGCGCCGGCCACGGGGGCCGGGCGCTTTGCCATTTTCCCTCCCTTCGATGAGTGCCATTCAGGAAGTTGAACAACTCGAACGCCAGCGCTTCGCCGCGCAAATAACCAAGGATTACGCCGTGCTGGAGAAAATCTTCGCCGACGACCTCGTCTACACCCACGCCAACGGCCACCAGGACAGCAAAACGAGCTACCTCGCCAGCATCCGCGCCGGCCAAAGCCGCTACGACCGCGTGGACATCGATGCCCTCACCGTGCGCCCCTACAACGACGAGCGCACCGCCGTCGTCAACGGCACCGTGCGCATCGACCTGGGCCCCGGCCCCGACGGCCAGCCCCTCACCACGCACCTCAAGTACGCGGTGGTGTACATCAAAAACCCCACGGGTTGGCAGCTGGTGCTCTGGCACGCGCAGAAACAGTTAACAATGAGCAGTGAGTAATGAGCAGTCAGGCCGCCATGCTGAACGCAGTGAAGCATCTCTCCCGCAGCAGTATCCCAATCGTTCAACGAAGCAGTAGAGATGCTTCACTGCGTTCAGCATGACGACCTAATTATGTACTGCTCACTGTTAACTGATAATCACCCCGGCCGCACCCGGGCGCTGCCGCTGGTGCGGCTCGTGATTTTGGGGTTGCCCAGCACGTACACGCCGCCCGGGCCGCTGAGGTGCGCGTCCAGCGTCTGGCTGGCGCGAAGGCGGCAGTTGCCCGAGCTGCTGATGCGGGCCTCGCCGGCTTCCGACTGCAAGCCGGCGGCTTCCACCGAGCCCGAGCCGCTGATGGCCACCTCCTGGCGCGGGCAGGTGCCGCCGCCCACCCGGATGCTGCCCGAACTCGACAGGGCCGGGTGCAGCTCGGCGGCTTGCAGCTGGCCGATGCCGACGTGCCCCGAGCTGCTCACGCCCAGGGCCAGGTTATCGGCCCGCACAGTCGCTGCTTTGAGGGAGCCGGAGCTGCTCACGCTCAGCGCGTTGATGGTGGGCATGGTGATGCGCACCGTCACCTTGCCCAGGCTGGGGTGGCTGCCTAAAAACGCTTTCCAGTCGGCGCCCGATTTGGTGTCGACGGTGAGCCGGCCGTCGGCCACGGTGGTTTGCAACTGGGCCAGGTCGTCGGGCGCGCCTTCCACCACCACTTGCTGCGGGCTGCCCTGCCGCACCGTCACGGCCACCGAAGCGGCCAGCCCACCTGCGCGAAAGGGGCCCCGTCGCGCACCTCCTGGGCGGTGGGCGCGGGGGCGGCGGGCCGCACGGCGGCCGGGCCGCTGCCCAGAAGCAAGGCGGGGAGTAAGAAGCTAAAGACTTTCATAAACAAAGCGTTAGTGGGTGAGGTGGAGCCGGGGCAACGGGTGGTTTTGCTGCCCGGGTAAAGCTAGCCCCGCCGGGCGGCGGATGGCAATTTATTATCCCAACCCCCGGACTCCCGGGAGCAATCCGCCCGGGCCGGGTGCCGGTGCCCCGGCCCGGGCGTCGCGGCGGGCTGCAAAGAATTCGTATAGAGTTTGGGGGGGTTGGGATAATATTTTGTGGCGCGGCCGGGGGGCGCCGCACCTTCGCCGCACCAACGCCTTCACCGCCCCTCCCTCATGCCGTTTGCCCGCTTTTCGCCAATGCCCCACCCCCGGGCCCTCGCGCTCTTCTTCGTGTTGCTGATGGGCCTGCTGGCCGGCCCCGCCCGGGCCCAGGACAGCACCCTCACGTGCCTCATCCGGCAGCACCAGCTGCCGCTGGTGGCCGCCGGGGCCCAGTTCTCCGGCCTGGGCTGGGACGAGCTGCGGCTGAGCATCCAGCAAAGCCAGTTCGTGCTGGTGGGCGAAGACCACGGCCTGGCCCAGATTCCGGGCTTCACGGCCGCCGTGGCCCAAGTACTGCAACCGGCGGTGTTCGTGGCCGAAATCGACCCCTACGTGGCCCGGGACCTGACGATGCTGGCGGCGCAGCCGGGGCCCCCTACGGCCTACTTGCAGCAGTACCCCGAGGCGCTGTGTTTCTACAGCCTGGCCGAAGAGTTTGAATTAATACGCACGCTGCGGGCCCAGCACGTGCAGCTGGTGGGCCTCGACCAAGTATTTATTACAACGGCGGCCCGCTTTTACGCCCGGTTGGCCGAGCAAGCCAACGGCAGGCCCGCCCGGGCCTGCTTGCAGCAACAAGCCGCCAAGTACCAGGCCCAAGGGCAGGTCTTCGAGCGCGAGGGCAAGGACCGGTTCAGCATGTCCGAGCAGCGGCCCAGCGCCGTCGATAGCCTGGTGGCCGTCACCCGCCAAGAGGGCCCCGCCGTGCGGCAAATGGTGCAGGACTACGTGACCAGCTACCAGATTTACCGCACCTACGAAACCCGCGCCCCGCTGCCCAACGGCCTCTCGGCCCACCAGGCACGCCTAAATTTGATGCGTCGCAACCTGCTTAACATCAAGCCAGAACGGCCCGGCTCGGCGGGGCAGCCGCTGCCCAAAATGCTGTTTAAGTTTGGGGCCAACCACCTCGGGCGGGGCCTGAGCATCGCCTCCTTCGGCGAGTTTTACGACGTGGGCAACCTGGCCCTGAGCCTGGCCGAAGCCCAGGATAAACAGTCGCTCCACATCATGATTGTGGGCAAGCAAGGCACCCAAGCCCGCGGCTCGAACCAAGTGAACCGTAGCCAAAACGTGGCCGCCTACACCGCCGCCGATAACGCCTACCTCCAGCCCTACTTCGGCCAAACCCCCGGCCCCGCCTGGAACGTGGTGGACCTGCGCCCCGCTCGCCGGGCCCTCGGGGCCGGCAAGCTGGTGGCGAGCCAACAGATGCAGCGCGTTTTGCTGGACTATGATTACCTGGTCGTCATCCCCGAAACCACGGCCAGCCGTACGTACTAAGTTGTCGGTTGTTGGTTGGGTAGTAATAGTTTGGCTGACAGCTGATAACGAGTAACTGACAACCAGATTTTACAGCTTTTCCTCCAGCCACAGGTACCCCGCCGCGAGCAGGAACAGCCCGAAAAACCAGCCCGCCGGCCAGGGCTCCCGCACCTCGCTGGGCGCGGTAGGCGGGGCGGTGGCGCTGGCGTGCTGCGCGGCGGCCAGCCGGCGCTGCGCGGCCTCGGGGCCCGGCCAGTCGTCGGGGCCAAAAACGTAGAAGGAAAAATCGGTTTTGCCGGGGCCCCGCACCTGGTGCCACCCGGCCGCAGCGGGCCAGAACACGGCCGTGCTCCACTCGGGCAGGCGCGGGTCCTGGCGCAGGGGCAGGGCCACGGCGGGGCCCCCGGCCAGCGCCCGCACGGCGGGCGGCGCGGCCGGGAAGGCCCCCGCCGCCAGCTGCAACGCCGCGGGGT
This sequence comes from Hymenobacter caeli, assembly GCF_013294115.1. GTDB lineage: Bacteria > Bacteroidota > Bacteroidia > Cytophagales > Hymenobacteraceae > Hymenobacter > Hymenobacter caeli. The sequence goes on from NZ_JABSNP010000019.1 coordinate 80,013, forward strand.
TGTGGGCCCGGGGCCAGGCCGTGGCCACGCGCCAGGTGGCGGCGGCCGGGGCCGGCGGCGTAGCCGCCGCCAGCAGCCGGCTCCAGAACGAGGCGTAGGCCGCGTCTTGCCCGGCCAGGGCCCAGCGAAAGGTTTCGGGCACCACCGACACCACCACCGCGCCCAGCCCAAACCGGCAGCGGGCGGCCACCAGGGCCGCGCCGGGGCCCCGGACCAACGGTTGCAGCGCGGCGCTGGGGCGCAGCGCGGCGGGCAGCGGAGCCCGGACGGCGGACGGCGCATCGGCCCAGGCGAGGGGCTGGGGCGTGGCCGCCGCGGGGCGCGGCACCACGGCAAAAGCGGCCCGGCCCGGGGTGGCGGCGGGCAACGGCGCGGCGTCGGCCAGCACCACCAGGCCCAGGCGGCCGGCTTGCAGGGCCCCGCGCAGGGCCTGGCCTTCGGCCCCCGGCAAGCCGGCCAGCGTGCCCGCGTCGGCCACCACCACGGCGTAGCGGGCCAGTAAGGCGGGCGTGAGGCGGTCGAGGGCCTGGGCGGGCTGGTTGAGGAACTCGGTTTGCACCAGACCCCGGCTCACGCCCGTGCGCACGGCCACGGCGCGGGGCTGCCCGGCGAGGTGGTTCTTCAAAAACTTGAACTCGAACGCCGGCGCGGCGCTCAGCAGCAGCACCGGCGGGTGCGGGGCGGCGGCTACTTCCAGCGGCACCGGCTCGGCGCGGGCGGGCTGGCCGGGCGGGCGCAGCACCAGCCGGTACAGGGCCAGCCCGGCCGCCCGGGGCCGGTAGCGCAGCCGAAACGCCCCGCCGCCGGCCGGCACCCGCACCGAGTCGCGCCCGCCGCCGTCGGCTTGCAGGCTTACCCAGGCCGGGGCCCCGGCGGGCGTGGCCGCGGTGCCTTCCACCGTCAGCGACTCGCCTAGCCGCAAGCGCGGGGACCAGGTAGCCGTTTCAAAACCGGCAAAGGCCGGCGGGGCGTGTATTTGCAGCGCCACGGGGCCCAGCTGGGGCAGTTCGGCGGCGGGCAGGCCCTGGCCCAGCACGTGCACGCGGCGCAGGGCGGGGCGTTGCTCGGCCAGCGCCAGCAGGCTGCCCAGCGGCCGGGCGCGGGCCGGGCCCGGGGCCCCGGCGTAGCGCCACACGGGCGTGCCCGCCCCGAGCCGGCGCAGCAGCTGGGCCAGCGTATCGGGCCGGTAGCCCGGCGTCAGCACAATGGCTTCGGCGCGGGCGGCGGGCACGGCGCGTAGGGGCGGGTAGGCCGCGAGCCACAGGGCCGCCGCCGCCAGGGCCCCGGCCAGCACCCGGGCCCCGCGCTGGTGGTGGCGCGGCCGCCGCCAGGCGGCCACCGCCAGCCCGAGGCCCAGCAGCAGGCACGCGGCGGCCAGGCCGTACTGAATCAACAAAGAATAAATGGCCAAGTAATCAACGGCTTAAGTTTTGGAAATAGCGCCGGGCCAGGCGGTCGGGGGCCGGGGCGGGGGCCTCGGTGGGGGTGGGCGGCGGGAGCAGGGCGGTGAGGGCGCGGGCCACCGTGCGGCGGCAGTCGGGGCAGGGCGGGCGGGCGGCGCGCACGTCGGCCAGCAGGCGGCGCAGGTCGCGCAGCGCGGCGAGGTAGGCCCCCGGGTGCTGCACGGCGGCCTGGGCCAGTACGGCCCCGGCGGGTTCCAGCCGGCGGGCGTCGGCGGGGCGGGCGGGCTGCCCGGCCGCGACGGCGGCCAGCCAGGCCAGGGCCCCGCGCACGGCGGGCTGGGCGGCGGGGGCGGCCACCTGCGCCAGCAAGCGCGGCGCGGCGGCCCCCTTCAGGTCGCCGCTGAGGCGCAGGCCGGGCTCGGGCGCGGCCGGGGGCGCAAAGCCGGCTTTCTTGACGAAAGCCCGGGTTTGCTGCTGCACCTGCTTGAGCAGGCGCAGGGCCCGGTACTCGTAGGGCAGGGCGGCGGCGGGCTGGCCGGTGCGCAGGCGCAGCTCGGCGGCCCACATCTGGTCGAGCACGGCGCGCAGCTTGGTTTTCACAGCCGGCTCCAGGAAATCCGCGGTTTCGGCGTCGTCGTGCTTGTGGATGTAGGGCTGCATCAGGGCATCGGTTTCGGCCGTGGGCGAGGCGTTGCGGTCGGTCGACGCGCTGGCCTCGTGGTCGTGGTCGTCGTGGCCCGCGGGCGTGGCGGCGGGCACGGGCGCCTCGTCGTCTTCCGCGATGGGTGAGTGCGACTCGGCGCGGGGCGCGGGCCGAGCTTCGGTTTCGGGCCCCGCCGTCACGCCTATGCCGGGCTCCAGTTCCTCGCCCATAAACTTGCCGTAGCGCAGGCGCAGCGCCTGCTGGTCGGCCCCGAGCTCGTTGGCACGGGCGGTTAATTCGCTGGGGGTAAGTTTTTTGCGTTCGGCCAACAGCTTCTCGGTGTCGATGATGAGCTGGCGCTGGCTGCGGAAGTACGCCGGGGCCACCTTGGGGCCCCCCATCAGGCCCGACACGCCGGCGGCGCGGGCGGTGTCCTGCCACTGCACGAGGTAGGCGTCGGAGCGGGCGGCGTGGCCGGCGTTGTCGCGGGCCGAAATGTAGAAGTACAGCTCGTCGCCATACGTCAGGCCCAACTGCTTTAAGTTGAGCAGGCTGCCCACCGTGGCCTGCGCCGGCTGGGCCCCCAGGGCCCCGCCGAGGTCGCGCCGCACCTCGCGGAATTTTACCGCTTCGCCCGCGCCCTGGGCCACCGTGACGACCAGCTCGGCGTTGCTCAACCCGTAGTCGTCGCGCAGCAGGGCCCGCACCGGCACCTCGGCCCGGGCCCCGTGGGCGGGCACCAGCGTGTAGGCCCTGGGCGTGAGGATGCGCACCGCCGGGGCCTGGTCGGCCAGCACGTCAATGGCATAGTCGTCGGACACGGTGCCCGCAAACCGCAGCCGGTACAGCGCCGAAGCGTTCAAAACCTGCTCCGTGGCAAACGTGTTGGCCGCGCCCGCCACCGGCCGGAAGGCCACCCGCCGCCCGCCGATTTCCAGCTGCGGAGCCCCGGCCGCCGCGGGCCGGCTCACGCGCACCACCCAGCGCACCCGCGCCCCCTGCGGGCACTGAAACGAGGCCTGCGCCGGCGCAAACGCCGCCCGCCGGGTGTAGGCCGGGGGCGTCACCAGCAGCCGGGTTTCGAGGATGCGGGCCGGGGCGGGGGCCCCCGATTTGGTGGGCCGCGCGTTGAAGTGCACCGCCACAGCCGCCGGGGCCACCGCCCGGGGCCCCGCCGCCGGCCAGGCCCAGGCGCCCGCCCCGGCCGCCAGCAGCGCCAGGGCCAGCAAGCCCGGTCGGCGGAAATCTACGGGTAGTAGTTCCGCCTCGCCGTCAACCAATTGCGCCAGCCGGCTGGCTACGCGCTGCTGCTGGAACCGTTCAAGTAAGCTCAGGCCGGAGGGCGAAAGCAGGAGCAGGCCGGTGCTGTCTTCGAGTTGCGGAAAGCGGCGGTCGAGCCGGCGGGCCACGGCGGGGGCGGGCAGGGCCCCCAGCGGCCAACCGCGCCACGCGGCTAGACCCAACGCCATGATACCCAGTCCTACTAGCGCCGGGATGGCCCCGGGCCAGTGCCGGGCCAGGCCTGCCAGCAACAGGGCCCCGGCCAGCACCGGCAGCAGCGCCGCCGCCGCCCGGCGCAGCGCGTAGCGGCGGCCCACGGCGGCCAGCTGCCGCGGGGCCCCGGCCCGGGGGGGCGCGTCGGAAGGGAGAACGGCTGGCATCATACAGTAGGGGATAAGGCGGCGGTGCGCCGGGCCAGCCCGCGCTCCGCGGCAAACAACAGCAGTGCCAGCAGTACCAGCCACGGCCGCAAATCAGCGAAAGTGTAGGCCGTGGCGGGCCGCGCCCGCACGGCCGCCGCGGGCCCCGCCGGAAGCTGGGCCGCATCAAAAGCCCGCTGGTCGTGGGCGTCAAACGCAGCGGCGGCCCGGGCGGGCCGCAGCACTTCCAGCAGCAGGGCGGGCAGGGCCGGGCTGTCGGCCAGCTCGCTCCAGGCGGGTTGCAGGCGGGTGGCCAAGTAGTAAAAAGCGCCTTGCCCCACGGCCTGCCGAGTCAGCACGGCCCGCCCCCGCGCATCGGTCCACAGCGGCGCGCCCACCGTTGCGGGCAGCCTGGTGCGCCGAAACAGCGCCACCGCGGCGGCTTCGGCGGCCGGAGCCACCAGCTGCGCGGTATCGGCCGCGCCGGGGCCCGCAGCGGCTTGCCATACGTGCGCGCCCCGCGCCGCCGCGGCCCGCCAGGCGGCCGGTACGGGCGCATCAGACAGCCAAAACAGCCAATTGACGCCCGTCGCTGAAGCCGGCGCGACCGTAGCGGTAGTCAGCTGCAACGGCGCGGCCAGCCCCAGGGCGGCCGCCTGCAGCGCCGCCCGCAGGTAGCGGGCCTCCTCGGCGTGGCCGGGCGTGGCGTACAGCACGGCGCGCAGGGGCCCCGCCACGGCAAGGCCGGGGCCCGGCGCAGCGGAGTCCGGCCGTAGCCGATCGGTGCCGTCGGCGGCGGTGAGGTAGCGCAGGGGCCCCAGGCCGGGCACGCGCAGCGGCCCGCCGCCAGCCGGCCGGGCCACGGCCACGGCCACGGGCCGGAAAGTGGTTTGGGTGGCGGTGCTGCGGCCCACCAGCAGGCGCAGGCTATCGGCCGAAGCCGCGGCTTCGGCCAGCCACGCCGCTGCCGGGGTCCCGGGGGGCAGCAGCTGCCAGCGCACCGCGGCCGGCAGCGGCGGGTGGGGGCCCTGCAACCCACGCAACGTGCTGGCCACTACCACGCGCAGCGGCTGCCCGGGAAATGAGTCGGCCGCTTGCCGCACCCGCGCCCAGGCAAAATTACCTGCCGCCGGGCCCCCGTAGCGGCCCAGCGAATCGGGGCTCGCCGCCGGCAGGCCCGGGGCCAGCCAGCGAAATGCATAACCGCGGCGGCGCAGCGAGTCGAGCCCCGGCCGCGCCGCCGCCAGCGCCGGGGTGCCCGCCAGCTCGGGGCCCACCAGCACCTGGCCGCGGCCGGCGGGCCGCACCTGCCGCCACGCTGGCCCGGCCACCGCTACCGCCAGGGCCCCCAGCACGGCGGCCCGCAGCAGCAGCAGCGCCAGCTGCTCGGGCTTCAGGTTGCGCAGGCGGCGGTTGGCCCCGGCGGCCAGCCAGCGCAGGCTGCCCACCGCCACCTCGGGCCCCGGCCGCCGGTTCCAGAGGTAGATGGCCAGCGGCACCAGGAGGCCCAGCAAAGCCAGCAGCGCAGAAGGAGAGGTGAGGGTGAGCAAAAGGCAGGGATGAATTTCGGTCAAAAATTTCCTTGGCGAAACTTACTTTTCACTTGGCGAAACCCTGCGCGAAATGCATTTCGCGCAAGGTTTCGCCAAGTGAAAAGTAAGTTTCGCCAAGGCTTCACGAGCTGGCGCGTTTTCGCAAAAACTCGCGCAGGGCCCCATCGAGCGGTGCGGCGGTGTTCAGCAAGTGGTAGTCGAAGCCCTGGCGGCGGGCGGCTTGGGCGGTATTCGTCAGCCAGGCTTGCAGCTGGGCTTGGTAGGCGGCGCGCTGCTGGTCGGCGTCGATTTGCAGGGTTTGGCCGGTTTCGAGGTCGCGCAGCGTCACGGCGCCACGGTAGTTGAAATTCAGTTCATTATCGGCCACCAGGTGCAGCAGCAGCACGTCGCCGCTCACGGCCCGCAGGCGCTTGAGCAGGCGGTTTATTTCGCCGTCGTCCTCGTACAAGTCGCTCACGCACACCGTCAGGGCCCGCTGGCGGCGGGCGGTGAGGGGGGCCAGCGCGGCCGCGTCGGGGAAGGTGCCGGCGGCTTCGGCCGTTTCGAGGGCGTGGTAGAGGCGCGGCAGCTGGCGGCTGTCGGCCCGGGGCGGCAGGTGGCGCAAGCCGCTGGGGCGGAGGATGGTCAGGCCCACGGCGTCGCCCTGGTTTTGGGCCAGGTAGGCCAGGGCCCCCAGCAGCAGCCGGCCGTAGTCGAGCTTGGTGAGGCCGTTGGCGTCGCGGTGGTTCATGCTGGCGCTGGCGTCCAGCAGCAGGTGCACGGTCAGGCTGGTGTCCACCTCCGATTCGCGCAGGTAGTAGCGGTCCGAGCGGGCCGCCAGGCGCCAGTCGAGCCGCCGTAGGTCGTCGCCGGGCTGGTAGGGCCGGTACTGGCTGAACTCCATGCCCACGCCGTGCCGCCGGCTGGCGTGGGCCCCCGCGAGGAACCCCTCGGCTGCCCGCTTGGCGGCCAGCGGCAGGTTGCGCAGGGCGTGCAGGAGTTCGGGGCTGAGCATTTTCTAGTTGTTCGTTGCTAGTTGTCAGTTACTAGTTGTTGGATTTAGAGCCCTCAGGCCGTCATGCTTCGGCAAGCTCAGCATGACGGCCTGTATTGCCTACACAGCACGCAAACCTTGCGCTACACCTGCACCGCTTGCAGCAGCGCCGCCACCGCGTCGTCGGGCGTCAGGTTCTCGGCTTCGGCGTTGAAGTTCAGCAGCACCCGGTGGCGCAGCACGGGCGGGGCCAGGGCCCTGATATCGTCCAGGGTGGCGGCGAAGCGGCCTTGCAGCAGGGCCCGCGCCTTGGCGCAGAGGATGAGCGCCTGGCCCGCCCGGGGCCCCGCGCCCCAGCGGCCGTAGTCCTGAATGAACTTCACCGCCGACGTGGCCGGGCGGGTGGCCCGCACCAGCCGGTTCACGAAGCTGAGCAGCTCGGGGCTGAGGCCCACCTGGCGCACCAGCTGCTGGAGCTGGCGCACGTCGTCGCCGCCCAGCACGGGCCGTACCTGGGCCCCGGCGGTGCCGGTGGTGCCGCTGAGCACGGCCATTTCCTCCTGCTCGGTGGGGTAGCCGATGCGCACGTACAGCAGGAAGCGGTCGAGCTGGGCCTCGGGCAGCGGGTAGGTGCCGCTCTGCTCGATGGGGTTTTGGGTGGCCAGCAGGAAAAACGGCTTGGGCAGCGCGTGCTCCTGGCCGGCGTAGGTCACGTGGCCCTCCTGCATGGCCTCTAGCAGGGCGGCCTGGGTTTTGGGCGGCGTGCGGTTGATTTCGTCGGCCAGCACCAGGCTGGCGAAAATGGGCCCCGGGTTGAACTTGAACGAGCGGTGGCCCGTGCCGTGGTCTTCCTCCAGCACCTCGGTGCCGAGGATGTCGGTGGGCATCAAATCGGGCGTGAACTGGATGCGGCGGAACGGCAAATCGGTGGCCGACGCCAGCGTGCGCACGAGCAGGGTTTTGGCCAGGCCGGGCACCCCTTCCAGCAGGGCGTGGCCGCCGGCCAGCAGCGCCACCAGCACCTCGTCGAGCACCGCCGACTGCCCCACGATGACTTTGCCAATTTCGGCTTTCAATACCGGCAGCTTGGCCAGCAACGTGTTAACGTCTTGTTCGGTCATTTTTTTTGAGCTGTTGGCTATTAGCTATTAGCTTTTAGTGTTGGAATCAGTCAGGCCGTCATGCCGAGCGCAGCCGAGGCATCTCGCGTGCAGCAGTAATCATGATTAGTCAGCGGGCGAGATGCCTCGGCTGCGCTTGGCATGACGGCCTTTTGTGAGGCGTTTTCTTCGGGAACAAGTCTAAAAAGCTCAGGACAAGGCGTACAGCAAAATGTTGACCCCAAACTTGGTGTTATCCTCCGCCAAAAAGCGCTTGTTGCGGAAGTCGTAGTCCCACTCGCAGCCGTAGTCTTTATTGGAATACAGCACCCCCAGCCGGCCCTTAATTTCGATGCCCTTTAGATAGTCGTGCACCAGGTCGTCGCCCCAGCCGTTCAGCTCGAAGCCCGTGTTCGGGGGCCCTTCCTTGAACTGGAAAAACTGCGAGTAGATGGGATGGGTTTTGGGAATTTTCTTCAGGGCCTGGGGCCCGAAGCACCCGCGCATCTGCTCCTCAAACGAGCGGGCAAACAGGCCGTCGATGTCGTGGTTGCAGTCGTCCACGAACACGAAGCCGCCGTTGCGCACGTACTGCGTGAAGTTCTTCTTCTCGGCCGCCGAAAACTGCACCAGCCGGTGCCCGCTCAGGTAGCAGAACGGGTAGCCGAACAGCGCGGGGCTGTCGAGGGCCACTACTTTTTCCTTGGGCTCGACGGGCACTTTGGTGTACTGCACCAGCGAGTGCAGCAGGTTGGCGGGCATCCGCTCGTCCACCGCGTCCCAGTCGCCGGAGTGGTAGCTGAGGCGCACAAACGTGAAGGGAACGGGCATAAACGCGGGTAAAGAACGGGCCAACCGGGGTCGGGGACTTAAACTTTTTGAAACGGCACCGCTCAGAAGGACAATTTTAGACCGCCCGCGACGCTTCGTTTACGTAATCACCCCAAATTATTTTTATATCCTTCGCCATGAAACTACTAGCCTTTCCCCTCGCCGCCGCGCTGGCGGTAGCTTTTGCCCCCAAAGCCCAGGCCCAGTTCGGCGTGAAAGCCGGCGTGAACGCGGCCGAAATCTCGGGCTCCGACGGCCAGTCGTCGTCCTACAAAACGTTCTACCACGTCGGCGTCTTTTACCAAATCAAGCTCGTCGGGCCCCTGTCCATCCAGCCCGAAATCCAGTACTCGCTCCAGGGCGGCAACCTGAAAGACGCCTATTCCGACTACGACACCAAGCTGCACTACTTCGCGCTGCCGGTGCTGGCCAAGGTCACCCTGGGCCCCGTGTTCGTGGAGGCCGGCCCGCAGTTCGGGGTGCTCGTCAACGCCACCCAGAACGGCAAGGTGCAAGTGACCGGCACCAACGGCAACCCCAGCACCGGCCAGGCCGACAACCAGACTGCCACCGACCAGTACAAGCGGGCCGACTTCAGCCTCGCCGCCGGGGCGGGCCTCAAGTTTGGCAGCCTCACGCTGGGGGGCCGCTTCGTGGCCGGCCTCAACGACATCAACGACGCCAAAACCCTGACCGGCACGAACGACCCGCGCCTGCAAAACCGTGTATTCCAGGCCTACGCCGCCATCCAGTTCGGAAAATGAGTGCATGTGGGGGATGAGCGGGTGCGTCCCGGGCGGTCATGCCGAGCGCAGCCGGGGCATCTCGCGTGCTGAACTGATCAAATCAATTGATTTACTGTTGCACGCGAGATGCCCCGGCTGCGCTCGGCATGACGTTCTGGGACACCCTTATTCACCCCCTTCACCTAAATAGCGTCCGAGAGGCTGGTGAAGGTGAAGTCGCGGATTTTGAGCGGGGGCACCAGGCAGCCGGCCAGGCGCACGGGCCGGCCGATGGCTTCCAGGTTATTCAGCATGATGATGGGGCTCTCGTTGAAGCGCATGTTCTTGATGGGGAACTTGATGGCCCCGTTCTCGATGTAGAACGTGCCGTCGCGCGTCAGGCCGGTGTAGAGCAGCGTTTGCGGGTCCACTTCGCGGATGTACCAGAGGCGGGTGATGAGGATGCCCTTGGCGGTGCTCTTGATGAGGTCGGCGGTGCTTTGGGTGCCGCCGCTCATCACGAAGCCGCTGGGGAAGGGCGTGGCGGTCACCTTGTTTTTCTCGGCCCAGAAGCGCGAGTAGTACAGCTGCTTCACCACGCCCTTTTCGATCCAGCCCAGGCGCTGGGTGGGCAGGCCGTTGCCGTCGAAGGCGTTGCCGGGCACCTCGGCGTTCAGGGGGTCGGAGTAGATGGTGATGCGCTCGTCGAAGAGCTTCTCGCCCTTGCGGTTGCCGCCGCCCTTCTTGGTCATGAAGCTGCGGCCCTCGTCGGCCGAGCGGGCGTCCAGCCCGTACATCAGGCCGCCGAGCAGCGAGAGGTCGCCGCTGTCCACGAGCGCGGCGGGCTCCAGAATCACGGTGTACTTGCCGGGCTCGATGGCCTTGGCGTTCACCGAGGCGGCGGCTTTGTCGGCGGCGCGCTGCGTCAGGGCTTTGGCGTTGAGCTTGGTGGGGTCCGTCACGTCGGCAATGGCGTAGCCCGAGCCGCGCCCGTCGGCGGTGCGCACCGTCACCGAGAAGTCGGTGTTGGTGGACTGCTGGTAGGCTTCGAGGCCCTTGGAGTTGCGCAGCGCCGTGAAGCGGGTGCCGCCGTCGAGAAAGCCGGCGGCGGTGAGGTTGCGGGCGGCGCACACGGCCATGCTGTCGGCGGCGGCCTGGGCGCGGGCGGCGGCGGTGAGCACCGTGGGGGCCGCCGAAGGCGGACTCAGGTACGTTTGGGGCCCCAGCAGGGGCACGTACTCGGGGCTTTCGGGGGCAAGGCGGGCAATTTCCTCGGCCCGCTGCACGCAGCGGCGCAGGGTGGCCTCGTCGAACTCGTTGCAGGTGGCCACGCCGCTGCGCTTGCCGAAACGGCTTTCCACGGCCAGCGACACGGAATTCTGCGAGCCCGCCGTGCTCACGCTGTTGCGGGCGTAGCGGATGTTGCCCGTGGTGCGCCCGTCCAGCGACGCGGCGCACTCGTCGGCGGTGCTGTAGCCGAGCACTTTTTTCAGCAAGGCCTGGGCCTCGGGTTGGGAGAGAATAGCCATTTTTTTTGAGCTGTTAGCGGTTAGCTGTTGGCTGTTAGCTTTTTTGCTGTCGTGCCTCCTCAACGGAAGCTAACAGCTAACGGCTAATAGCTAACAGCTTAAGAAATCAAACTTTCCGCGCTGTATTAATCACGTTTGCGCCGTTGAAGCGCGTGGTGGCCGAGCCGTGGCTCACCGACGACACCTGGCTGGGCTGGCCCTTGCCGTCGAAAAACGTCCCGAACAAGCGGTAGTCCGAGGCATCGCACGAGCCCGCGCAGGCCCCCCAAAACTCCTGGGTGTTCGACTGGTAGGCCACGTCTTCCAGCGGCTCCGTGATTTTGCCCTTCTCGATGGCGAAAAACAGCTGCCCGCCAAACTGGAAGTTGAACCGCTGCTGGTCGATGGAAAACGAGCCGGCCCCGGCGATGTAAATGCCTTTTTCCACGCCCTTCACCAGCTCGTCGGGGCTCATTTTGGCGGTGCCGGGCTTCAGACTCACGTTGGGCATGCGCTGGAACTGCACGTCTTCCCACGACTGCGCGTAGGCGCAGCCGTCCGACTCCTTCTGGCCCACGATGTGGGCCTGGTCCCGGATTTTCTGGTAGTTCACCAGCTTGCCTTCCTTGATGAGGTCCCACTCGCGGGTTTTCACGCCCTCGTCGTCGTAGCCCACGTTGCCCACCGAGCCGGGCTGGAGCTTGTCAGCCACGATGTTGACCACCTTCGAGCCGTAGGGCAGGTTTTTGGCCTTCCACTCCAGCGTGGCGAAGCTGGTGCCCGCGAAGTTGGCCTCGTAGCCCAGCACGCGGTCCAGCTCCGTGGGGTGGCCCACGGACTCGTGAATCGTGAGGCCCAGGTGGCCGGGGTCGAGCACCAAATCGTACTTGCCCGGGGTCACCGATTTCATGGTCAGTTTGGCCTTGGCCTGCTTGCCGGCCATTGCGGCATCGGCCAGCATGTCGTAGCGCAGCTTGTAGCCCACCGTGTCGGTGCCCTGGGGCCCCCGCACCTGCTCGGCCGCGCTGGGCGTGAGGTACTCGAACCCCAGCCCGACCGGCGCGCTCAGCGCCTCGCGGCTGCGGAACTTGCCGGTCTTCGTGTCCACGGCCGTGGCCGAGAACGTGGGCCACAGGCGGTGGATGTCTTGGTCGATGTACGAGCCGTCGGTGCTGGCGAAGTACTTCTGCTCGTTCACCTGAAACAGGGCCGAGCTGATGTAGCTGGCCCCGGCGTCGAGGGCGGCGGCGTTGGCGGCCAGCAGCAGGTCCACCTTCTGCTTGATGGGCACCTCGAAGGCGCTCTGCTGGATGGGCGTTTTCCAGCTCACCTCCCCGTAGCCCGTCTGCGCGGCCAGCTGCACGGGCTCCTTCGATACCATTTTGTTGGCCTTTGCTATGCTCACGGCCTCGCGGGCGGTGGCGGCCAGGTTGGCCTCCGTCACCACGCTGGTGGAGGCGAAGCCCCAGCAGCCCGCCACCAGCACCCGGATGCCCACGCCGTAGCTCTCGGTGCTCACGATGTTCTGCACCTGCTTCTCGCGGGCAAACACGTACTGGTTCAGCGAGCGGCCGATGCGCACGTCGGCGTAGTCGGCCCCGGCGGTTTTGGCGGCGTTCAGGGCCGCGTCGGCCAGGCGCTTTTTCAGGGCCACGTCGGCCCCCGGTTCCAGCAGGCGGGCGGGGTCCACCAGCGGGTGGCCGAAGCCGGGCAAGCTGGGCAAAAACAGGGCCCCGGCGGCGAGGCCGGTGAGGCCCACAAAGTCACGTCTTTTCATGTCGGTAAAGAAAAGATAGAAAATGTACTATTTCATAAATAAAAATTTCGCACCGAGTTAAAACGAGCTTGGCAGATTTTCACAGAGAAGGTTCTAACTCTTTGAAAATCTGCCAAGTTTGTTTTAACTCGGTGCGAAATCGACGTCGCGCCGCTACACCGCGTCGGACAAACTGGTGAAGGTGAAGTCGCGGATTTTCAGCGGCGGCACCAGGTTGCCGTTCAGGCGCACGGGCTTGCCGATGGCCTCCAGGTTATTCAGCATGATGACCGGGCTCTCGTTGAAGCGGAAGTTTTTCACCGGAAACTTGATGGCCCCGTTTTCGATGTAGAAGGTTCCGTCGCGCGTCAGGCCGGTGAACAGCAGCGTTTGCGGATCGACGGGGCGGATGTACCACAGGCGGGTGACGAGGATGCCCTTGGCGGTGCTTTTGATGAGGTCGGCGGTGCTTTGGGTGCCGCCTTCCATCACCCAGCCGTTGGGGCGGGGCAGGTCGGGAATACCGGCCTTCTGGGCCCAGAAGCGGGTGGAGTAGAGGTTCTTCACCACGCCCTTTTCAATCCAGGTGGTGCGCTGCTGCGGGCGCCCGTCGCCGCTGAACGTCAGGTCGCTGATGTCCGGGTTCAGCGGGTCGGAATAAATGGTTACCCGCTCGTCAAACAGCTTTTCGCCCTTGCGGTTGCCGCCGCCTTTTTTGCTGAGGAAGCTGCGGCCTTCGTCGGCGTTGCGGGCATCGAGGCTCTGCATGAGCGCGCCGAGCAGCGAAGTATCCACGTTGGACAGCAGCGCGTTGGGCTCCAGAATCACGGTGTACTTGCCGGGCTCAATGGCGCGGGCTTTCACAGACGACGCGGCTTTGTCGGCGGCAATCTTCGTGAAGCGGGCCGCGTCCATCTTCGCCGCGTCGATGTAGTCGCCCGAGGCGTAGCCCGAGCCGGTGCCGTCCGGCGTGCGCACCGTCACCGAGAACGTGACGTTGGAAACCTGCTGGTAAGCCTCCAGCCCTTTGGAGTTGCGCTTGGCCACGAAGCCCACCGAGTCGTTCAAGAATGCGGCGGAGCTGAGCTTTTTCTGGTCGCAGAGGGCCATGCTGGCCCCGATTTGCGCGGCCCGGTAGTCGGGGGTGATGGCGGCCGTGGCGGCGGCAAAGGCGCGGCCGCCGTCGAGGTAGGTTTGGGGCCCCAGCAGGGGCATGTACTCGGGGCTTTCGGGGGCGAGGCGGGCAATTTCCTCGGCCCGCTGCACGCAGCGGCGCAGGGTGGCCTCGTCGAATTCGTTGCAGGTGGCCACGCCGCTGCGCTTGCCGAAGCGGCTTTCCACAGCGAGAGAAATATTATCGTTCGCGCCGGCGGTGCTGATGGAGTTGCGCGCCGAGCGCACGTTGCCGCCCGTGTTGCCGTTGAGCGTGGCATCGCACTCGTCGGCGGTGCTGAAGCTGAGGACTTTCTTGAGGATGGTTTGGGCGTCGTCTTTGGAGAGCATGGCTATTTTATTGGAGCGGTTAGCTTATAGCGGTTAGCTGTTAGCTTGTTGTGGTGGCCGGGCCCCTGGGAAGAAGCTAAGAGCCAACAGCTGTAAGCTAACAGCTAAAAAAAATTACCCAATTTTCCGGGCCGTATTAATCACGTTCACGCCGTTAAAGCGCGTGGTGGCCGAGCCGTGGCTCACGGCCGAGCTTTGCGAGGGCTGCCCTTTGCCGTCGTTGAAAGCCCCGAAGAAGCGGAAGTCGCTCTCGTCGCAGGTGGCGGCGCAGGAGTTCCAGAATTCCTGGGTGTTGGCCTGGTAGGCCACGTCCTCCAGCATTTCGGTGATTTTGCCCTTCTCGATAGCGTAAAACACCTGCCCGCCGAACTGGAAGTTGAAGCGCTGCTGGTCGATGGAAAAGGAGCCGTTGCCGGCAATGTAGATGCCCTTGTCCACCTTGCTCACCAGCTCGTCCACGCTCAGCTTGGCCTTGCCGGGCTGCAGGCTCACGTTGGGCATGCGCTGAAACTGCACGTCCTGCCACGACTGCGAGTAGCAGCAGCCGTCCGATTCCTTCTGGCCCACCATGTGGGCCTGGTCGCGAATCTTTTCGTAGTCCACCAGCCGGCCTTCTTTGATGAGGTCCCAGCGCTTGGTTTTCACGCCTTCGTCGTCGTAGCCCACCGCGCCCAGCGTGCCCGGCTGCGTTTTGTCGGCCACAATGTTCACCACTTTCGAGCCGTAGGGCAGGCCCTTGGCTTTCCACTCCAGGGTAGCGAAACTGGTGCCGGCGTAGTTGGCCTCGTAGCCCAGCACGCGGTCCAGCTCCAGCGGGTGGCCCACGCTCTCGTGGATGGTGAGGCCCAGGTGGTGCGGGTCGAGCACAAGGTCGTACTTGCCGGGTACCACGCTCTTGGCGGTCAGTTTCTGCTTCACCTGCTTGGCGGCGGCGGCCACGTCTTCCAACATGTCGTAGCTGTACTTGTAGCCCACAACGTCGGAGCCCGTGGGGCCGGCCACTTTGTCGGCCGCTTTGGGCGTGAGGTACTCGTAGCCCATGCCCACGGGCGAGCTCAGGGCCTGCCGCGAGCGGAACTTGCCGCTGGCCCGGTCGATGGCCGTGACGTTGAACGAGGGGTAAATGCGGTGAATGTCCTGGTCGATGTACGAGCCGTCGGTGCTGGCAAAGTACTTCTGCTCGTTCACCTGCGACAAAATCGAATTCACGAACGACACGCCCAAATCCAGGGCCTTCGCGTTCACGCCCAGCAGCAAATCCACCTTGTCCTTGATGGGCACCTCAAACGCGTTCTGCTGAATCGGAGCCTTCCAGCTCACCTCGCCGAAGCCGGCCTGCGGGGCCAGCTGCACCTTTTCCTTCTGCACTTTGCTATTGGCCTTGGCAATTTGCACGGCCAGCTGCGCGGCCTTCGCAATGCCCGCCTCGGTCACGGTGTTGGTGGAGGCGAAGCCCCAGGTGCCGTTGGCAATCACGCGCACGCCCACGCCGTAGCTCTCGGTGCTGGCGATGCCCTGTACCTGCTTTTCGCGGGTGAACACGCTCTGGTTGAGGTAGCGGCCAATGCGCACGTCGGCGTAGCTGGCGCCGGCAGCTTTGGCAGCGTTAAGGCCGGCATCAGCGAGGCGCTTTTTCTGGGCGGTGTCGGCACCGGGCTCCAGCAGGCGGGCGGGGTCCACCAGGGCGCCGCCGAGGCTGGGGAAGCTGGGAAGAAACAGGGCCCCGGCCGCCAGGCCGGTCAGTCCCACAAAGTTGCGTCTTTTCATGGTATGCAGAGAAGGGGGTATTTAGTTATTTTATAGGCTGTTATGCTCGGTGCTTCGATTACACTGCGTCCGATAAACTCGTGAAGGTGAAGTCCCGGATTTTGAGGGGCGGCACCAAGTTGCCGCCCAACCGGACCGGCTTGCCCAGCGCCTCCAGGTTGTTGAGCATGATGACCGGGCTCTCGTTGAAGCGGAAGTTTTTCACCGGAAACTTGATGGCCCCGTTTTCGATGTAAAACGTGCCGTCGCGCGTCAGGCCCGTGTAAAGCAGCGTCTGCGGGTCCACGGCCCGGATGTAGTAGAGGCGCGTGACGAGGATGCCCTTGGCGGTGCTTTTGATGAGGTCGGCGGTGCTTTGGGTGCCGCCTGCCATTATCCAGCCACCGGGCGGCGGGATGTCGGGCACGCCCGATTTCTGGGCCCAGAAGCGCGAGGTGTAGAGGTTTTTCACCACGCCTTTTTCCACCCACGTCACCTGCTGCTGCGGCCGGCCGTCGCCGCTGAACGTCAGGTCGGGCACGTCGGGGTTCGTGGGGTCGGAGAAGATGGTGACCCGCTCGTCGAAGACTTTTTCGCCCTTCTTGTTGCCGCCGCCTTTCTTGCTGAGGAAGCTGCGGCCTTCGTCGGCGTTGCGGGCGTCCATGGCGCCCATCATGTTGCTCAGCAAATCAACGGCCGCGGCGGGCTCCAAAATCACGGTGTACTTGCCCGGCTCGATGGCCTTGGCGTTCACCGAGGAGGCCGCTTTATCGGCCGCTACCCGCGTGAGGCGGGCGGCGTCAAACTTCGCCAAATCGGTGTAGTTGGCAATGGCGTAGCCCGAACCGGTGCCGTCGGCCGTGCGCACGGTAATGGAGAAATCCACGCTGCTGCGCTGCTGGTAAGCCTCCAGGCCCTTCGAGTTGCGCTTGGCCACGAAGCCGGCCGAGTCGTTGAAAAAGCCGGCGGAGCTGAGTTTCTTCTGGTCGCAGAGCGCCATGCTAGCCCCGATTTGCTCGGCCCGGTAGTCGGGGGTGATGGCGGCCGTGCGCGCCGCAAACGAGCCGGGCGACGTGAGGTAGGTTTGGGGCCCTAGAAGAGGTACGTACTCGGGGCTCTCGGGGGCGAGGCGGGCAATTTCCTCGGCCCGCTGCACGCAGCGGCGCAGGCTGGCCTCGTCGAACTCGTTGCAGGTGGCCAGGCCGCTGCGCTTGCCAAAGCGTGCCTGCACCGACAACGACACGTTTTCGGCCGCGCCGGCGGTGCTGATGGAGTTGCGCGCCGAGCGCACGTTGCCGCCCGTGCTGCCGTTGAGCGTGGCCTCGCACTCGTCGGTGGTGCTGAAGCTGAGGACTTTCTTGAGGATGGTTTGGGCGTCGTCTTTGGAGAGCATGGCTATTTCGTTGGAGCGGTTAGCTTATCGCGGTTAGCTTTTGGTGGTGACCAGGCCTCTGGGAAGAAGCTAAGAGCCAACAGCTGTAAGCTAACAGCTAAAAAAATTACCCAATTTTCCGGGCCGTGTTAATCACGTTCACGCCGTTAAAGCGCGTGGTGGCCGAGCCGTGGCTCACGGCTGAAGCCTGGCTCGGCTGGCCCTTGCCGTCGAAAAAGGAGCCGAACAGGCGGTAGTCGGATTCGTCGCAGGTGGCGGCGCAGGAGTTCCAGAATTCCTGGGTGTTGGCCTGGTAGGCCACATCCTCCAGCATTTCGGTGATTTTGCCCTTCTCGATGGCGTAAAACACCTGGCCGCCGAACTGGAAGTTGTAGCGCTGCTGGTCGATGGAATAGGAGCCGCGCCCGGCGATGTAGATGCCCTTGTCCACGTTCTTGATGAGCTCGTCCACGCTCAGCTTGGCCTTGCCGGGCTGCAAGCTCACGTTGGGCATGCGCTGGAACTGCACCGAATCCCAGGAATCGGCGTAGCAGCAGCCATCCGATTCGGTTTGCCCGACGATGTGGGCTTGGTCGCGAATCTTTTCGTAGTCCACCAGCCGGCCTTCTTTGATGAGGTCCCAGCGCTTGGTTTTCACGCCTTCGTCGTCGTAGCCCACGGCCCCGAGCGAACCGGGTTGCAGCTTGTCGGCCACAATGTTCACCACTTTCGAGCCGTAGGGCAGGCCCTTGGCTTTCCACTCCAAGGTGGCGAAGCTAGTGCCGGCGTAGTTGGCCTCGTAGCCCAGCACGCGGTCGAGTTCCAGCGGGTGGCCCACGCTCTCGTGGATGGTGAGGCCCAGGTGGTTGGGTTCGAGTACGAGGTCGTACTTGCCGGGCACCACCGATTTGGCGGTCAGCTTTTCCTTCACCTGCTTGGCCGCCAACGCCGCGTCGGCGAGGATGTCGTAGCTGTTGCGGTAGCCGACGAGGCCCGTGCCGGCGGCCCCGGCCACCTGGTCGGCGGCCTTGGGCGTGAGGTACTCGTAGCCCAGGCCCATCGGGGCGCTCAGCGCGTCGCGCGAGCGGAACTTGCCGGTGGCCTTGTCGATGGCCGTGACCGAGAACGTGGGCCAGATGCGGTGCACGTCCTGGTCGATGTACGAGCCGTCGGTGCTCGCAAAATACTTCTGCTCATTAATTTGGAACAGCGACGAGTTCACGAACGACGCGCCGTTGGCCAGGGCCGCGGCGTTGGCTGCCAGCAGCAGTTCCACTTTTTGGGCAATGGGCACCTCGAAGGCGTTTTGCTGGATGGGTGTTTTCCAGCTCACCTCGCCGTAGCCTTTTTGCGGGGCCAGGCGCACCTGTTCCTTCTGCACTTTGCTGTTGGCCTTGGCCGTTTGCACGGCCAGCTGGGCGGCTTTGGCCAGGCCGGCTTCGCTCACGTTGTTGGTGGCCGCGAAGCCCCAGGTGCCGCCGGCCAGCACCCGCACGCCGGCCCCAAAGCTCTCGCCGCTGGCCAGGTTTTGCACCTGCTTTTCGCGCGTAAAAATGCTTTGGTTGAGGTAGCGGCCGATGCGTACATCGGCGTAGCTGGCGCCGGCGGCCCTGGCGGCGTTCAGGCCGGCGTCGGCCAGGCGCTTTTTCTGGGCCACGTCCAGGCCCGGCTCCAGCAGGCGGGCGGGGTCCACGGGCGTGCCGCCCAGGGAAGGAAAAGCGGGGAGGAACAGGGCCCCGGCGGCCAGGCCGGTGAGGCCCACAAAGTTGCGTCGTTTCACGGGATGAAGCAGGAGTGAGGAAGGCCGCCGCCGCAAAGTAGGACGGAAATACGATTTTCTTGCCGCTTTTTTTCGGCAGCAGCACCTGAAAGGTGCGGGCCGGTGCGGCGGGGTTGCACGGCGGCCGGGCCGCGGGGGCAAAACCAGCGCCGTGGCCCGCCCTGCCCGGGGCCGCCCAGGGCCTGCCACCGCCGGCCTTTGCCCACACAAAAATGCCCCGGCCAGTGCTGGCCGGGGCATTTTGGTTAACAGAAGCGCAGGGCTTGCGCCGCCGGCTACTGCTTCAGCAGGCGGTTCACGTAAGTCTGCTGGGCGCCGATTACTTGCAGCAGGTACACGCCGGCTTGCAGGCTGCCCAGGCGCTGGTTGAGCTGCTGGTTGAGCTGGGCGGCGGTGCCGCGGCCGTCGAGCACGAGCTGGCCGGTGGCGGTGTGCACCAGCAGGCGCAGCCCGGAGCCGGCCTCGGGCACGTCGAGGCGCACGGTCTGGCCGGCGGGGTTGGGGTAGAGGGCCAGGGCGGCGGTGCTGCGGGCCTTGGTGCCCGTCACGGTGCTCGCAAAGGCGTAGCGCGTCAGCACCGGGTAGTGGTCGGAGGTGGTGCTGCCGTAGTTGGCGATGGTGCCGGCGATGCCGGTTTGCACCTCGGCCGTGCCCTTGATGAAGTAGGAGTAGAGCGACTTTGAAGTAATCACGTGGTCAATCACGTCGTTGTAGGACACCGTCGATTTTTTGCCTTTCAAACTCAGCTCTTGGAGGGTGGGCGAGGGGTAGTTGAGGGAGTCGTTGGTGAAGGCACTGTACGAGGTGACGGGCGGTGTGATGCCGGCGGTAATGGTCTGGTCAAGGTCGTCGTTGATGTCGCCGAGCACCATGAAGTCCTTGCCCGCGTAGTCGGCGTCGAGCTTGGCCTTGAGCTCGTCGGAGGCACTTTTGCGGCGGGCGTAGGACGTGGCCGTGGGGCTGGTGTTGGCCTTGCCGTGGATGGCCACGAACGTCACGGGCTTGGTTACGCCGTTCAGCGTCACGTCGGCCTGCATCACGTAGGGAAAGCGGCCCGACGACCAGTAGCTGAAATCGGGGCGGGCCTGGGCCTCCTTCGAGCGGAAGAACGACGAGAACTTGGCGTTGTGCACCACGCTGGTGCGGTACACGAAGGCCAGCTTCTGGGCCCCGGCGTAGTCGGCGTCGAGGCTGTCGTCGGCGTAGGAGCCGAAGTACGACACGCGGTAGGCGTAGCCGGGCATGGCAGCCACCAAGTTGCGCAGGCGCACGGTATCCACTACTTCCAGCAGGGCGTACACGTCGGCGTTTAGGCCTTTAAGCACTTTGCTGGCGTTGGTGTACTGTAAATCTTTGTCGTTGGGGCCCAAGCCGGCGGCCGAGGAGCCGAACCACTCCATGTTCCAGTTCACCACTTCCAAGGTATTGGCCACGTCGTAAGTATTACCGCTCAGGTTTAACGTCAGCGTGGGCACGCCGGAAGTGGCCACGGTGGGCGCGGCGGTGTAAGTAGTGGCGGCCTGGGTGGGCAGGAAGCGCACCCGGACGGCCAGCGTGCGGTTGCTGGCCTCGGCCTGGCTGTAGGTCAGCGAAGGGCTGTAAGCCACGCTGTCCTTCGAGAGCTGAAACGCGGGGCCGGGCGAGGTGATGGTGAGCGGGCCGGTCAGGTTAGTGGTGGTCAGGTTCAGCACCGCGTAGGCGGGGGTGTTCACGGCCTGGTAGCCGAAGCTCAGGTTCTGAGCGCTGAGGCGCACGGCGGGCGGCGAGGGCGTGGCCGAGTTGGTCAGCACCACATCGTCCACGGTCCAGCGGGCCCCTTCGTCGGTGGTCGAATTGTACACGAAGGCCACGTACACGGGGCCCGCTTTGTAGGCGCTCAGGTCGATGCTCGGGGTGAGGGTCCACACGTCGGAGCCCTGGGCGGGGAAGCTGGCGTTGAGGTCGGTCCAGGTGACGCCCGCGGCGTTGGGGCTGCCCGTGCCGGCGTAGTTGGTCGAAACCAGCAGCCGCAGCGGCGGGCCGTTGAAGGCAGTGCGCGTCCAGTACGAGAGCAGCGGGTAAGTGGTGCCGCTCAGGCTCAGGGCGGGCGAGATGAGCCAGTCCTCGTTGGTAACGTTGGCCCCGTTGGCGTAGCCGTTCATCTGCACGGCGTTGGGGTAGGCCGCCGTACCGGCGGGGTTGCCGGGGTCACGGCCGAAGGTGGTGCAGGCCCAGGCCTGGGCCCCCACCACGCTGTACTGCGTGAAGCCGTCCGAAAGCGTGGTGCTGCCCGTGCAGGCGTTGAAGTCGTACACCGTCTGGGTGGGGTCGTTGCCGGTTACCGTTACGGTTACGGTCCGGGAGGTGGCTCCCACGCTGCGGTTAGTAATCTCACTGGTAGAAGCGCCGGCCACCTGGCCCAGCCGGTTGGGCGTTACGCGCACGTACACCTGCCGGGGCTGCGCCAGTTCGGCCACCGTGTAGGTCAGGCTGTCGCTGAAAGTGATACCATCTTTCGATACGCTACCGCCCCGCACCATCACCGGGCCCGTCAGGTTGGCCCCGGTCAGGGTGTAGGTCTGGGGGGCCGAGGGCTGGTTGATGGTCTGCTTGCCAAAATCCAGCGCGGCGGGGGCCACGGCCAGCGAGGGGGCCGCGGCGTTGGCGCTCCAGCTCAGCGCAAAGTCGTCGATGGCCGAGCTGGGGCGGTTCTGCGCCCCCGTGGTGGCCGTTGGGGCCACGATGCGAATCCAGACCGGCCCGGCCAGGTTGTCGAGGGCCCCGCCGAAGCTGGCCGTCACGGTGGTGCTGGAGAACACGGGGCCCGTGGTGCTGGTGGTGCCCACCTGCGTGAAGGCCGTGGGCGTGGTGCCCGTGCCGTAGTCCACGCGCCAGGTGGTGGTGCGGCCCGAGGTGCTGTCGAGCGATTGCAGCTTGAAGCTCAGGGCAAAATCAGTTTTGCCGGTGGTGTTGGCCACTCGAAACACAAAGGCCGGGCCTGCGCCCGTGGCGGTGGTGCCGTCGCCAAAAGCGCCCGTCTGGCGCACGCCCAAGGCGCGGTTGGGAGCGGCGGCCTGTGCGGCGGCCGTGGCCTTGCTGTGCAGGCCCGTGGCCGAGGCGTAGTTTTTAAAGTTGCCGTTCGTAGCCGTCCAGATGGTGGACGTGGCCACGGTGGAAGCCTCAGCGCTGGGCGTGAGCACCGGCGCGGGGGCCGCCGTGCCCAGGGCCGTGGCCGTGGCCCCGGTGTACACGCTGAAGCCCGTGGGCAGGCCCGTGGCGAGGCCGTCGAAGCTCTCGGTGTAGGGGCTGGTGCCCAGCGTGGCCTGCGCGTGGGCCCTGGGCGCGAGCAGGGCCAGGCAAGCGGCCAGTCCGGAAAGTAAAATGTGCTTCATCAGAGAAAATGAGGTAGAAAATAGTTTTCGCGGAGCAAAATTACCAAATTAAAACCCGGGCAGTGTTACGCCAGTGTTGCGATACCGACCAAAGATTGGACATTGCCCGGCGGATTGCAAAGCGACGGCTAGACCGGAACACAAAAAACCCGCCCGCAATGCGCAGGCGGGGATTGATTCTGGAAGCCATTCTTTTACCTGTGGCGGGTTAATGCTGGATGCTGAGCTGACGCCGCGTCGTGGTTTGCCCGCGCCGGACGACCACTTGATATAGCCCTTCTGGCCAGGCCTGCGTGTTCAGGTGTACGCTTGGTGCCGTGACGTTCGCAGCATCGAATACCATCTGCGCCTGCCCGTTATACACCGTCACCTGCATCGGCATAGCAGCGGTAACCGGCGGAGAAGCAGAACTTTTAGTTGGCTCAACGGCGGAACTGGTTGCAAAGCTTTGTGACTGGTTTGAAGCATTTGCCTTGCTGGCCGAAGCATCGGGGTCTTCGTTGGCTACGTCCACGTAGGTATCTGCGGGATTGGGGTACATGGCCGTCCGGGTCTGCGGCTGGGCGTAGTACTCAGCGCTGGCCGTTTGCGTGCCGCTTGTGACAACGACTTTGACTCGTACGTAAAATGAGTAACCGTTCAGGCACGTGCCAAAGGTGGTACCGTTGCTGACCACTCCTCCGTAGTTATTGCCCGTGCCGCTGGCGTCGAAGTACCACTGGTACGCGTACACGCCGGTGCTGCCGGTGGCGGCGGCCGTCCACTGCGCGTAGTTGCTTTGGCCGGAAGGAGAAGTGCAGTAGTTGAGGTAAGAAAGGTTAGTGATGTTAACGTACAGCGGGTCCTGGGCCGGTACGGTACAATCCGTATTCGTGAGGTTGAGCGCGGGGTTTGTCCCGTAATTGGCCGATGGATCAACGGTGAAGGTGCCGTTGCTGCCGACAACGATACCATAGCCACTGCCGGATTGGTTGGCCGCGCAGATGTAGGCCCCGGCTTCCACAATGAGTTGGCCACCCACGTAGAGTTCCGCGCCGTCGCGCACCACCAGAGTCGCCCCCTTTTTGATGCGCATCACCGAGCCCGTGTTAATACCAACATACCCGCCGGCCCCGATGTCTAGCAAGCTGTTGGCCGACATGTCCAACGAAGCGGTGTGCCCTGACGTGTCGCCTAGGTACATGCCGCCGTTGTCGTTGACCTGAACGACCGTGGCGCAGTTGGAGGTGTATACATCGAAGTTGGCCTGGGACGGACTGCCCTGGGTGGCCGCGGTACCCCCATTCACCGGAAATGCCCAGATGTTGACGTCAAGCTCGCCCCAGCTGTTGACTTGCACAGAAGGCAGCAGGTGCCGGTAGGGACTACCGTAGTTGTATCGTTGGTTGGCAAGCACCGCGGGCATGTGGTGCGCCGACTCGCGCAATTCGTTTTGAATCCAACTGCCGTTGTCGGTACTGTAAGAATTATTGCCCTGCGTAGAGCCTTGCGCATTGGTAATTTGTACGTGCGGTTCATTCACGTTGTCTGCTGCAAAATAAGCATCAAATGCATATTTTGCCCGGTTTGGGCGGTCATTTACTGGAATTTGCTGCTTAACATTATAACCAAGATTTGGGCTATTAATAGAGCCAGCATCTTGGATATCTAATGCACTGATGGTAGCCATGAATGTATTGGTATCCCAATCGGCCCGTAAAGCACCATCGCTTTCGTCACGTGCATCACCCGCCACCCGGGTACTTGAGCCAGGAGCCGTATCGTAGTATCCCCAGCTTGGGTCAGCATAGTAATAGTGCCAATTATTTGTTATAGAATATGGCTTTCGATAGCGCATAATGACATTGTCATGCCCACGGCTGCTAACGCCAGGGAGTGCATAAGCGTAATTTAGACCAGTTACAAGCCTAGGGAAATAGCCGCTAAATAATCCGTTGTCAGAGTGAAGTAATTGCATGCCCGGGGACATGCCTGCTTGCGGAATAGCATTTCCGCTTCCATTAGCTACAGCCACCTTTCGTAATAAAGATGGATAGCTATTGGTTGAAGCCTGCCAACCTTGCCACTGCTGCCTATAGCCGTTGGCCCTTTCGTTGTAGTGGAAGATAGTCATTTGCATAGTGGCTTCGCGCAACAGTTTGTTATTGATAACATCTTGTGCGCTGCCAGCTCCAATCCAAATATTTTGCAAGCGGTCAAACATATCTTGGATTCCCAGCGACACGTTGGCCCCGCGATTGGGTGAATCAAACGACACGTACAGTTTGCTGTTGTGGCAGATGCCTTGCTGTGAGGTGGTCTAGTCAAGGCGCACAGAAGCAGGACGTATATTTCCTGAGTCATGAGTGCAGAAAAGACCAAGAAGACGCCGGATAAACGGCGTAA
>NZ_JABSNP010000020.1 GCF_013294115.1 Hymenobacter caeli
GCGGCATTCGGCCCTCGGTTATCTCGCCCCCAACCACTTCGAAACCCATTTTCAAACTACGTCCCAACTCTGTGCGGCTTAGCTAGACCACCTCACCTTGACTAGGGTGGTCGCTTTTTACAGGTGTCACTTATTTTTCTAATAAATATACCTCCTCAAAATAGCCTGGTACCGAATGAGTGGTTGTGTTTATTACTTTCCAGCCATTCTGTTTTAAGTCGTTAACCTTTAAAATCTCGGCTTTGCGCAGCGCAAATTCAGCATCTTGCTTGGTTTTTGTAACAGGTTGAATGCTGGTTTCCCCGGAGGGTGAGATAGTGATTATTGAATACCCGTGGCTTTCCCTGCCAATCACCATCATGTACCCGCCCGGCTCGGCGGCTTTCGGGTAAAAGGCCCACGTGCCGGCGGCTACCAGCAGCAACGTGGCGGAGAGAAACAGCTTTTTCATGGGGTAGTGGGTTAGGTTGGAAGGGAAGCAGGGCTAGCGCAAGCTAACCGGGCGTTGTATGCGTTTCATGAATGCCGGAACGGTACCGCCGCCGCCTGGTTCGGGCCCGGTGGTATTATGGCAAGGCCGCGCTTGGAGAGGAAGCCCCGCGCTTTGGATAGCATTGGCAGCGGCTTGGCTGAGTAAATAACTGAGGCAGATGGGTATAACGGGTAATGGCTTAGCTTTACGACTGTATCATCACCTCATCCAACCTCCACCGTCATGGCGTACACCGTAGAAGAAATTGAAGGCGTCGGCAAGGCATTTGCCGCCAAGCTCGAAGCCGCCAACATCCACAGCGTGGACGCGCTGCTGGACGCCGGCAAAACCCCCGCTGGCCGCCGCAAAGTGGCCGCCGACACGGGCATCGCCGAGGACAAAATTCTGAAATGGGTGAACCACTGCGACCTGATGCGCATCAAGGGCGTAGGGCCCCAAACGTCGGAGCTGCTCGAAGCCGCCGGCGTGGACACGGTGAAGGAGCTGCGCCGCCGCAACGCCGAAAACCTGTACGCGGCCATGGCCGAAACCAACGCCAAGCGCAACCTCGTCAACCAGATGCCAGGGGCCGCCCAGGTGCAGGGCTTCATCAACCAGGCCAAGGAGATGGAGCCGATGTTGAGCTACTAGCGGGCATTGCCCAAGGGCTCCGCGGCCGGGGAACGGGAGGATTCTTCCCGTTTCCCGGCCGCACTGCATTGTAGCGTTATGGCAGTGCTGCCCCCACTACGTGTACCCCGCCGGCCAGCCCCGGCTGCGCCAGTAGCTCCAGTACTTGGGGCAGCAGCAGCAAATGAGTAGCGTACTTTTCTGGGTGTGCCGCTAAGTACGACGACCGCAAATGGGTACTGCTGCCAGTTTTGCCGGTAAGGCAAGTTTTGGTCGCCGGTAAGGAGGGCTTCAAAGCCTGATGAAAGCATGAGGCGCAGCAATTCGCCGTTTTTCTTGCCTAACCAACCCATCTGCTGCACTGTGCTTACCTCGTGCCTGGGGCCAAAGCGGAAGCGGAGTTTTACGTCCGGGTCTTCGTCAAGCAGCAGCTTCATGCGCTTTTATAATCGCCTCAAAATCAATCTGGGCTGGTTTTACGTGCAAATGGTCGGGAATCAGAGCTTTGGCAGCCAGGTAAAGCACGCCTTCTGCTTGCGCACGGCCGACACTGGGGAATCCTTCCAGAAAGTCGTTAATGGTTTCGCCGGTCGCCACGTAGTCAAACAGCGTTTGGATGGCAACCCGCGTGCCGGTGAAGACCGGGGTGCCGCCCGTAATTTCCGGGTCGATGGTGATGAGGTCGGTGCGGAGCATGAAGGAAAGATACGCGAAAAGCAAAACTTGCGCCCCGCGCCGTAATTTGGCCCCATGAAGGAGCTTACCGAACCCCTCGTGCTGCTGGAATGCCTCGTGGCGGGCACCTCGCACCGCCGCCCCGAAATTGACAAAGTGGAGCCCTCGCTCAAAGTCGGGCAGACCTTGCTGCTCACCCGCGAGCCCGACAGCCACTACGACGACTGGGCAGTGCAGGTACACACCCTGCCCACCACGCACCCAGCCAACGTGTGGCTCGGCTACCTGCCCGAGGGCCAGAACGAAACCGTGGCCCGCCTGCTCGACGCCGGGTTTGCCATCGAAGCCCGCCTCAACCACAAAGCCTGGGAAGACGACTGGCTGCACCTCGACATCGGGGTGCTAATGAACCGTTAGTAAAACTGTTGCTACTGTCCGATTAATGCGCAGCTTTACTAAAAAATTGGGAGCTTTTTTGCGGCAGTTTCAGTTGGGTATCCGGGCACCAGTGGCTGCCCGCCGACCACCAACAGCAATTCATTAAAACCATGCGCGAAGCCTACCTCACCGGCGACAACGAACGCCTCGACGCCACCGATAAGGACATCGACAAGGCCTTGCGGCCACTGTCGTTCGACGACTTCACGGGACAGGAAAAAATTCTGGAGAACCTGAAGGTGTTCGTGGCCGCCGCCAAGCAGCGCGGCGACGCCCTCGACCACGTGCTGCTGCACGGTCCCCCCGGCCTGGGCAAAACCACGCTCTCGCACATCATCGCCAACGAGCTGGGCGCGGGCATCAAGATGACCTCGGGCCCCGTGCTCGACAAGCCCTCCGACTTGGCCGGCCTGCTCACCAACCTAGAGCCGCACGACGTGCTGTTCATCGACGAAATCCACCGCCTCAACCCCGTGGTGGAAGAGTACCTGTACTCGGCGATGGAGGACTACCGCATCGACATCATGCTCGACTCGGGCCCCAACGCCCGCTCGGTGCAGATTTCGCTCTCGCCCTTCACCCTCGTGGGGGCCACCACCCGCTCGGGCATGCTCACGGCCCCGCTGCGGGCCCGCTTCGGCATCTCGGCCCGGCTGGAGTACTACGACTCCAAGCTGCTGACCACCATTGTGCTGCGCTCGGCCGAAATCCTGGGCACACCCATCCACGAGGACGCGGCCTTTGAAATTGCCCGCCGCTCGCGCGGCACCCCGCGCATCGCCAACAACCTGCTGCGCCGCACCCGCGACTTTGCCCAAATCAAGGGCGACGGCACCATCACGGTGGAAATCGCGCAGTTTGCCCTGAACGCGCTGGACGTGGACGCCCGCGGCCTCGACGACATGGACAAGCGCATCCTCACCACCATCATCGACAAGTTCAAGGGGGGCCCCGTCGGCATCACCACCATCGCCACCGCGTGCGGCGAGGAGGGCGAAACCATCGAAGAGGTGTACGAGCCCTTCCTCATCCAGGAGGGCTACATCAAGCGCACCTCGCGCGGCCGCGAGGCCACCGAAGCCGCTTACCTGCACCTGGGCCGGGCCCTGCCGCAGCACCTGCGCGGCAACAACGGCGACCTGTTTGCCGAGATTACGGCGTAGGGCGGCAGCTTTGTCGATAGCATTTGCTTAGCATGGAACGCGCCGCCCTCAGCGGCGCGTTTTTTGTTTTTGCGCGTATCTTTAACCAGAGTAAAATACGGACTGCATGGAAACGCTTCAGCTTGCGCAAGAACTTAACGCCTTGCCTGAACGCACCCGCGCGGCGGTTGAGCAGCTAGTGCTTTTGTTAAAAAAACAAGCTGTGGAAGTAGGCAAGCGGCAGCCTCCGATCTTATACCCAGCAGAACCAGCCCAAGCCGGTTTGCCTTTCGACGACCCGGTATATTTTGGCGCTTGGGCTAGCCGGACTGATATCACCGACGGAGCCGATTACATCCACCAGGTTCGGCGCGGTTTGCGGCCAGCGTAATGACGGGATTGATTTTACTTGATTCTGATGTGTTGATTGATGTGTTACGGAAAGATGTGCTGGCCGCGACGCTGCTGACCGCGCTGGGTAGCGCCGCCCCCTTGGGCATCAGCATCGTGTCTCGGATGGAAACCATTCGGGGTTACCGGAATTTTGAAGTGCAGCAGCAAGCCGAAAAGTTACTTCGCCGTTTTCAAGTAATAGCCTTAGATGGCGATATATCGCGCCGAGCCGACGAGTTGATAAACCGATATTATTTAGGCCGTAATCTAGGCATTGCTGATGCTTTAATTGCTGCCACGGCCATTGAATACGACTTGCCGCTACTCAGCAAAAACCAGCGGGATTTCCATTTTTTGGATAAGTCGGGCCTGCAACTGCTGCCTTACCCGGCCGCGCCCGCCGCTTGATGCTGCTCCGCGCCGACTGGACGCCCTTTATCAAGCGCCGGGCCGCTGAGCTGGGCTTCATGGCGTGCGGCATTTCTAAGGCGGAGTTCTTGGAAGACGAGGCTCCGCGGCTGGAAAACTGGCTCCGGCACGGCATGAACGGCCGCATGGCCTACATGGAAAACCACTTCGACATGCGCCTCGACCCGCGCCGGCTCGTGGACGGGGCCAAATCGGTGATTTCGCTGCTGCTCAACTACTACCCGGCCCCCGAGGACCAGCAGCCCGCCGACACGCTCCAAATCAGCAAGTACGCCTACGGGCGCGACTACCATTTCGTCATCAAGGACAAGCTGAAAACGCTGCTGGCCGACATGCAGGCCGAGATTGGCGACATCGGGGGCCGGTGCTTCGTCGATTCGGCTCCGGTGCTGGACCGGGCCTGGGCTAAGAAGAGCGGCCTGGGCTGGGTGGGTAAAAACACCAACCTCATCACGCCCGGCAGCGGCTCGTTCTACTTCATCGCCGAGCTGATTGTGGACGTGGAGCTGGACTACGACGGGGCCATCCGCGACTATTGCGGCACCTGCACCAAGTGCCTCGACGCCTGCCCCACGCAGGCCATCACCGAGCCCTACGTGGTGGACGGCAGCAAGTGCATCAGCTACTTCACCATCGAGCTGAAGGACCAGATTCCAACCGAGGTGGGCGGCCAGCTGGGCAACTGGGTGTTCGGCTGCGACATCTGCCAGGACGTGTGCCCGTGGAACCGCTTCGCCAAGCCCCACCAGGAGCCGCAGTTCCAGGCCCACCCCGACTTGAAAAACCTGACCCCCGGCGACTGGCGCGAAATCACCCACGAGTTGTTCACGGAGTTGTTCCGACAGTCGGCGGTAAAGCGAACGGGCTACGCGGGCCTCACGCGCAACATCGCCTTCGTGAGCAACCCGCCGGAGCTGTAGAGCAGCGGGCCTGGCCCGGTAGGTAAGGTGCGAGGCATTGGGTAAGCGCGGGCCCGCTCCGTGCTGGATGCGCTGTTAGGCTAGGCCCACGCGGGCCGCCTGCCGGAAGGCCCGGTTGAGCACCCGGCGGTAGAGGCGCGAGAACTGCTGGTAGCACCAGACGCGGAAAGCCGCCATTTCGGCGGGCAGCACGGTTTTGAGGGCCTTGCGTAGCTCCTTCTCAAAAAGCACCTTATTGAAGCTCACTTTTTGGAGGATGAGTTTTACGTAGTCTAACATAGCGGGTGGGATGGAAAGAAGGATGGTTTTGCCGTGGGCCGTGGCAGTTCTGAAAAGATAATCAACAACCCCGGGATTCCCTGCGCTGTCAACGAACCGGACGGCCTGCGCGGTGCCCCAACACGCGTAAAAAGCGGCCAAAGCCGCTTTTCGCACGATTAATCCCCAAATTTTATAGACTGGTTGCGTTCGAGCCGTTTTTGGAAGCCGTAAAGGTATCAGTAATTGGCAGCGCGAGTTGCACCGTTTGCGTTGCTGATTGCCGACTTCAAAACAAAAAACAACGCCAGTCCCGCACTGCGGAACTGGCGTCGCCAGATAACACTTGCTAATGAAGTTGCTCTCTACGCGCCAATCAAGCCGCCAGCACGCGAGTTGTCGAGCACTTCGGCAACTTGCAGGTACTCGTCGTAAGCCGCTGCTGCATCAGAAGCTGAGTAAGTAGTGCCTAGACCGGTAGTAATGGGCACGCCCGACTGAGTCGTATTATTCTCAACCGGGCTAGCCGTCGTGTAGGCAGGAACAGCTAGGCCAAACTGGCCGGGGTTCGAGCCAGCAGTGACGCCGCTGGTGTACACCGGGTGAGTTGCCAGGTCGTCGCCGGGGTTCACCCAGGCCAGCTGGCCGCGCATGGTGCGAATTTTCGACGCGTGACGAGCTTCCACCGAGTGGATTTGCAGCGCTACGGTCAGCAGGTCGGTGCCGAGCAACTCGCCGGCGCGGCCTTTGTAGGCACGAACCCCGGTGTCTTCCAGCAACTGGGCAATACCAAGCTGCGAGGTAGCAGCCGGGCCAGTCTTAAAAGTGGTAAGTGTTGCGAACACCGCAGCCTTGAAGGTAACACCCGATACGGGGGTAGCTCCCATGCCTGAAATGGCACCTTTCAGCAGCGTAACGTGCGAATCTTCGTGCTTTTTGATCTGGTCAACGGCAGCTTTGTCAGCGGCCGAGGCAGCGGTGTACAGGGCAGAAGCCTTCACTTTTCCGTAAAAGTCCTGCTCGAACAGCTCTAGAGCCAGCGCGTACTGGAGCACTTCTACTGCCGTGGCAGTGGTGCCAGCGTAAGCCTTTTGAAACAGCGCGCCCAAGAACAGCGGCGTGGCTGCCAAGGCCGAGCGCTTAGCTGCGGTGCCCAGCGAACTGAAAATAGCACGGCGCGAGTCGAAGCGACCAAGAACGTCGGCGTCTACTTCCGCGAGTTGGTCAATTATTTTGAAGAGATTCATAACAAAAATTGATTACAAATGAGGAAGAGGAAATTACTTGCCGACGGTGCTAGCGTCCAACTTTTCCGTTACATAGGTTTGAGCGGCGGTAATTACATCAACCGGCATCATAGCTTTGTCAAGGCCAGTCGTGGGATCTACTTGGTCGTCGCCAGCAAACGATGTGCCGGTGGTATCGAGCAAATCACGAACGTAAGCGGCGTGACGGGCTTCAACAGAAACAATTTGACCAGCAATAACTAAATAAGCAGCGGTTTTGAGAAGTTTACCTGCTCCGTTATAAGCAGCTACTCCTAAATCCTCAAATGCCTTTGCAGCGCCCAGTACCGATGCGCGTGATGCGAAGTTGATGCTGGTGAAGTTGGGGTTCAGGCCCGGTATAATTTTGCCAGGAGCATCGCGGTTGATAGCGGCTTTGAAGAAGTCACGGTGGATGGCTTCGTGGGACGCCACTTGCGTGAAGTAAGCTAATTCACTGCCTTGGAAATCGCTGGCCGGAGTCTTTACTACTTGAGCATAGAAAGCAGCCTCGAGCTGCTCCAACGCGTAGGCGTAGTTGAGCACGCCTACGTCGCCTGATCCTAAACTTACCGATGCTCCCGTGCCACCCGGTGTAGGGGTAGGGGCATTATTATTGGTATCATCTTTCGAGCAGCCCGCCAGGATGAGTGCTGTAGCTCCGGCAGTAGCGCCGGCATACATAAAGAACGAACGCCGTTTGATAGGCGTGTACAGAGGCTGGGCGGTGATTAGCTCGTCCTGGCCGCCTACTTGGGAGTGTTGGGACATGATGAAAAAGAGGAAAGTGGGAAAATAATAAAATAGGAATTTTCAGTTGTCCGACACTCCATTGGCCGCTTGGCGCGCAGGGCGAATAAGCTGGTCGCTGGAGGCGTTCGTGGGCTAGATACGGGCGAGTTTGAACTAGGGATTGTACTTGGGCTTAACTTTTTTCCTTTTCCTTTGGGCCCCAGGCCACATTTTGGCGGGAAAAGGGCCACAGTCAGGCATTTGGCTCACACAACGTCCGGGGCTCAATAAGATTAAATAATGCAATTTAGAGTGCTAATGCCGCGGTTGTTGGCCCTTTTCTACCCCTTGTTGGTGGCCGGAGCCGGCTGGGCGCAGCCCGTCCGCCCGCGGGTAGAAGTGGTGCCGGGCCCGGCCGTGCTGCCCGTCACGGGCACGTACACGCTGGCGTTTCGGCTGCGCGGCGCGGCCCTGGCCGACTACTCGGCTTTTCCCGACCTGGAGGGCTTCAAAAAAGCCGGCAAAACCAGCACCACCACCACCCGCCTGGTGCAAGGCCGCCGCTTCACCGAGCTGACCATTACCCAGCGCTACGCGCCCTACGGCGAGGGCGATTACGCCATCAAGCCCTTTTTGCTGACCGTGAACGGGGTGCGGGTGCGCGGCGGCGGCGGCACCGTGCACGTGGGGCCCGCCGCGCCGGGCCCCGCCGCCAAAGCGGCTCCGGCGGGTCCCGCGCCCTTGCAGGGCGTGGGGGCCCTCGACCAGCTGTTTGGCAAGCCCAAGCCGGGGCTGTACCAGGACGTGCCCGACCACGCGGTGCTGCTGCTGGAAGCCGACCAGCGCCAGGTGTTCGTGGGGCAGGGCGTGCGCGTCACGCTCTCGTTTTACCTGCGGCCGGCCGACCAGGCCGTGCTGGCCTTCCACGACTTCGACGACCAGCTGCCGCGCCTGCTGCACCGGCTGCGCCAGCCCACGGCCTGGGAAGTACCGGCCGGCGAGCAAAAAGTACTGCCCGACACCGTGCGCTGGGGCCCCCAGCGCATGCTGCGCTTCCGGCTGGCCGAAACCACCTATTACCCGCTCACGCCCCAGCCCCTAGTATTCCCGTCCCTGGCCCTGACGATGACCAAGTTCCGGCTCCTGAAAAAGCCCGAGCCCGGCGTGGACGGCCGCCTGGCGGCTTACAGAACCTACCTGGCGCGGGGCCTGGCCGTGGCCGTGCGCCCGCTGCCCTACCGGCGCGGCGGGCCCCCGGCCGCGGTGGGCCACTACCAGCTGCGCGAGTCCATCAGCCACACCGAATTCACGGCGGGGCAGGTGTTCAGCTACACGTTTGGGGTGGAAGGGGCGGGCAACCTGGCGGCCCTGCCGCCGCCGGTGCTGGCCCCCCGGGCCGGGCTGGCCGTGTACGGCCCCGACGTGCGCCTGGAAACCGACCCCGGGGGCCCGGGCCGCAAGCTGTTCCGCTACCGGGTGGTGGCGCAGCGGCCGGGCGTGCTGCCGCTCGACAGCCTGTGGCAGCTGTCGGTATTCGACCCCGTAGCGGGCACTTACGGGGTGCTGCGCTCCACCCTGCGGCTCCAAATCCGGCCCGCTGGCGCGGCGGCGCGGCCCACCGCGCCGCCCGCCCGCCCCGTCGCGGCCGACCCGTTCTACCCCGCAGCCATTGCCCGGGCCGACGCTGTGCTTCAGCCCCTCGACGTGTACCGCCAGGTGCGGCGCTACGCCACGGCGCTGCTGGCCGGGCTGCTGGGCCTGGCCGCCGCCGGCTGGTGGCAGGCCCGGCGGCGGGCCCCGGGGGCCTCCTGAACAACGGCTCCGCCGGGCCCCTTGCCGCTAACTTTGTACTTCTTCTGGTTTTTTGCGCCTGCGCTTCCTCATGTCCAACACTTTCGGCACCCTCTTTCGCATCACCACCTTTGGCGAGTCGCACGGCGTGGGCATCGGGGTAATTATCGACGGCTGCCCGGCCGGCCTGGCCGTGGAGGCGGCCCACATCCAGGCGGCCCTCGACCGCCGCCGGCCCGGCCAGAGCGAGCTGACCACGCCCCGCAACGAGGCCGACCGGGTGCAAATCCAGTCCGGCCTGTTCGAGGGCCGCACCACCGGCACGCCCATCAGCCTGTTCGTTCCCAACGCCGACCAGCGCTCCGACGACTACTCGCACATCGCCCAGGCCTACCGCCCCAGCCACGCCGACTACACCTACGACGCCAAGTACGGCCGCCGCGACCACCGGGGCGGGGGCCGCAGCTCGGCCCGCGAAACGGCCGCCCGCGTGGCCGCCGGGGCCGTAGCCGCGCAGCTGCTGGCGCATTTCGGCGTGCAGGTGCGGGCCTACGTGTCGGCGGTGGGCGAAATTGAAGTGCCCGTGGGCTACGAGGCGCTGGATTTAAGTCTGATTGACACCAACCTGGTGCGCTGCCCCGACCCCGCCACCGCCGCCCGCATGGAAGACCGCATCCGGGCCGCCCGCGACGCGCACGACACCGTGGGCGGCGTGATTACGGGCGTGGCCACCGGCGTGCCGCCCGGCCTGGGCGAACCGGTGTTCGACAAGCTGCCCGCCGTGCTGGGCCACGCCCTGCTCAGCATCAACGCCGTGAAAGGCTTCGAGTTCGGTTCCGGGTTTGAGGGCACCAAGCTGGCCGGCTCGCAGCACAACGACGAATTTTACACCGACGAAGCCGGCCACATTGCCACCCGCACCAACCGCAGCGGCGGCAGCCAGGGCGGCATCTCCAACGGCCAGGACGTGTACTTCCGGGTGGCGTTCAAGCCCGTGGCCACCATTTTGCAGCCGCAGCCCACCGTGAACCAGGCGGGCGAGGCCGTGACGCTGGCCGGCCGCGGCCGCCACGACCCCTGCGTGCTGCCCCGCGCCGTGCCCATCGTGGAGGCCATGACCCAGCTGGTACTGGCCGATTTGCTGCTGCGGGCCCGCGGCAACCAGCTGGGCTGAGCAGGCAAATAGCGGACTGTGTTGTTCTGCTCCAGACAGTTACGGCTTTTTGAGCGATATTTCGCTTCGGTAGCCGCCCGGGCCCGCGCCGGGCCCGGTGTTACTTTTGCAACCCCCGCGGCTACAACGCTGTTGTAGACCAACAGCTAGCCCTGCGCCAAGGCTAGCCTCGCGCCGCCAGCCGGCCACCTTTGCCCACCGAAACTAGATTAACCGCCATGTCCGCTGTATCCATCTACGCTGAAGCCTCGCCGAACCCGGAGAGCATGAAGTTCGTCCTCAACCAGCAGCTCCTCGTTGACGGCGTGAGCGTGGACTACCCGTCGCTGGAAGCCGCCGTGAACTCGCCCCTCGCCCAGGAGCTGTTCGGGTTCGACTACGTGGGCCGCGTGTTCATCGCCCAGAACTTCGTTACCGTCACCAAAACCCACGCCGACCTGGCCTGGACGCAGCTCATCCCCGAGCTGCGCCAGTTCCTGAAGAGCTACGTGGAAGCCGGGGGCCCCCTGTTTACCGTGGACCCCGCCGCCGAGCAAAAGGCCGCCCAGGCCGCCACCGCCGGCGACCCCACCGCCCAGGACGGCCAAACGGCCCAGAAAATCATCGACCTGCTCGACAACTACGTGCGCCCCGCCGTGGAGCAGGACGGCGGCAACATCACCTTCAAAAGCTACCACGAAGGCGTGGTGACCGTGAACCTGCAAGGCTCGTGCTCGGGCTGCCCCTCGGCCACCGTCACCCTCAAGTCGGGCATCGAAAACCTGCTCAAGCGCATGGTGCCCGAAGTGCAAAGCGTCGTCGCCGAAGGCATCCTGGTTTAGGCAGTTAAAAGTTGAGCGTTAAAAATTAAGAAGCCCGCCTGAATCATCAGGCGGGCTTCTTAATTTTTAACGCTCAACTTTTAACTGGAATTAGTGGGGCCGGATGGTGAAGTTGCGGGCGACGCAGAAGCCGAAGTACAGGTCGCCCTTGAAGAAGTTGCCGGTGGTTTGGGGCACGAAAAACTTCTCCGTCATGCCCAGCGAGTTGGTCACGTGGAGCTGGAAGATGTGGCCGCCGGTTTCCAGGTCCACGCCCAGGCCCAGCGCGTTGCGGAAGGTGCTGGCCGTGTTGCCGGGAAACAGGTAGTAGTAGTCGGCCGTGAGGGCGGTGCGCTTGGTGAGCTTCTGGCGCAGGGCCCCGCCGAGGGCGTACACGTCGTTTTGCTCGGCGGGCGTGGCCACGTAGTTGCGGTGGATGAGCGTGGGCATGAGCTGAATGGACAAGTCGGGGCTGAACTTGCGGGCAATCAGGGCCTGGTAGGCGTAGGTCACGCGCGAAGCCATGGTGCGGTCCACCGGGTCGTTGAACTTAAGAGTCGTGAGGGCCGAAGACGCGAAGAGGGTGACCGAGACGGGCACGGACCCGGGGCCCGTGGTTTGCCGGAGGGCGCGGTACTTCAGGAAGCCGTCGAGCGTTTTTTCCTGCGAGCTGCGGCCCACGCCCACGGCCAGGCGGTTGGTGAGGCCGTACTCGAAGCTCAGGCGCAGCACGGCCTGGTCGAGGCCGAAAAACTCGTAGGCCCCCGAGTTCAGGGTGCCGAAGCGGTGCTGAATCAGGAAGACCATGGTGCCCTTGCCCGGGTTCTCCACCGACTGCGAGTTGATGATGTGGGTGCCCTTGAAGGTGGCGGCCACCACCTCGCGCTTGGGGGGCTCGGCGGTTTTTTCGAGCTGGCCGAGCAGGTCGTCCTGGGCGTGCGCGGCGGAAGCCAGGCCCATAAAGGCCACCAGCCAGCCCGCGAAGCGCAAAGAGTAGTGATAAAAAGTCATAGCAAGGATTGGCTAACGGGTAGGAAAAGACGGGATAAGGGCTAGTTGCTGGCGTTGGAGCGCGTGACCGGGGAGGAGCCGCTGCCCGCGGGGGGGGCGCCCACGGCGTCGCAGGTGAGCGACACGCGGATGCTCACGGTTTTGGCGATGTTTTCGCGCACGAGCAGCGGAATTTCGATGGCGTAGTCGGCCGGGGCCACGCTGAAAAAGGCAAACACCAGCAGCTGGCCGCTCTTCAGCTCCAGCATGCCGGCCGTGGCGATGTGGCGCGTCACGCCGTGCAGGGTCAGCTCGCCCTCTACCTGCACCTGGTGCGAGCCCGGCACGCCCAGCACCGCGGCGTCGGCCCCGCTGAAGCGCCCGGTGAAGGTGGCCCGCGGGTACTTGTCGCTCTCCATGTAGTTCTCGTTGAAGTGCTCCTGCATGAGCGTGCGCTTAAAGGCAAATTCCTTCACCGGCACGGCAAACGCCAGCTGGCCGGAGCCGAGGTCGAGCACGGCGGCCGCCGCCGTGTTGCGGGCCTCGATGTCTTCGAGGATGCTGGTGGAGAAGAAGCTGACCCGGCCCGCCTTGGTCATGAACTTGCCCTGCGCGCGGCCCGGCCGGGGGGCCGCCAGCACCAGCACAACGAGCAATAAGCGCAGGAACTGCTTCATGGACACGGGCAAAGGGGAGGAACGAAATGCGACTGCGGCCGGGGGCCTAGTTGTTGGGCTGGCCGGCGTCGATCCAGGCCTGGATGCGGGCGATGTCGCAGGTCGAGAGCTGGTCTTTGCCCTTGGGCATCTGGTCGAAGCCGGGGTCGTGCCGGATGCAGCCCAGGATGAGGCTGGCCGACTGCTTCTTGATGCCCGCGTAGTTGCTGTAGTCGTTGCCGCCGCCCAGCGTCTGGTACACGGCGCTGCCGTGGCACTCGCGGCAGTGGGCATCGAAAATGGGCGAAATCGTGGCCGCGTAGGTAGAAGACGAAGCGGTGACGTCGGGGCACGGGGCCGGTTCGGAGCCGTGCGAGTAGCTGCACCCCGAAGCCAGGGCCAGCAGGGCCACCGCGGCCCCGATGAGCACCCGCGCCGGGAGTAATGGAATAAGCTTGCGCATAGGAAGTAAGGATAGAACAGGGGCGGCGTTGCCCTGATAAATAGCTGTATTTATTTACCGGAACGCAAATTAGCACAAAAGGCCAGCCCGGTTTATTAATAAAAGTTAAATGCACGAAAAAGCCCGGCCAATGGGGCCGGGCTCTCTACGAACGAATAATAGAGACCGGGCGGGCCGGCTGCCGGGCCCGCCGCCGGGCTTAGCCCACCGTGCTGCGGCTCAGCTGGGGCGCGTCGCCGGGCAGGGCCGACACGTCCTCGCCGGCGGCCCGGCGCTCGCGCTCTTCCTGGCGGCCATAGGTATCCAGAATGATGGGCGTAGCGATGAACAGCGACGAGTAAGTGCCGAAAATGATGCCGATAATCATGGCAAACGAGAACGAGCGAAGCGTCTCACCCCCAAAGATATACAGCACCAACACCACCATAAACACGGTCGTGAACGTAATCATCGTCCGCGAGAAGGTCGAGTTCAGGGCCGGGTTCACCACCTGGGCAAAGGTCAGCTTGGGGTTTTCGCGCAGGTACTCGCGCACCCGGTCGTAAATCACCACCGTGTCGTTCATCGAGAAGCCGATGATGGAGAGCACGGCCGCCACGAAAATCTGGTCCATCTCGTAGTTGATGCCGAAGGCGCGGGCAATCGGGTAAGATGCGATTACCAACAATGCATCGTGGAATAGTGCTATAACGGCCGCCATCGAGTACTGCCATTTCTCGAAGCGGAACAGCACATAGACGAAGATGCCCAGCAGCGTCAGGCCCAGGCTCAGCACCGAGGTGCGCTTGATGTCGTCGGCGATGGTGGCCCCCACTTTGGAGGTGGACTTGATGGCCGGGGCGCTGGCCTGGAATTTGCCCAGGCCCTGGTTGAGGGCGGCGAGGACGCTGTTGTCGGCCGCCGTGCTTTCGTCGGTGGCGAGGTAGCTGGTGGTCACGCGCAGGCGGGTGGGGGCCCCGTACTGCTTCACCTCGATGCCCGCGCCCTTGAAGGCGGGGCGCAGCTGGTCGGCCACGTCGGAGGCCACCATCGTCTTGTTGAAGTCAATCACGTAGGCGCGGCCGCCGGTGAAGTCCACGCCTAGGTTGGGGCCCCCTTGCAGGTACATCAGCACGAAGCCGAGGATGATGACCGACGACGAGAAGATGTAGGCAATCTTGCGCTTGCCCACGATGTCGAAGTTCAGGTTCTGGAACAGGTTGCGCGAGAGGAAGGTCGAGAAGCTGATTTTGCTGATTTCCTTGCCCTTCACGAGCCACTCGATGATGAGGCGCGACACGTACACGGCCGACAGGAACGAGGTCAGCACGCCGATGCCCAGCGTGATGGCGAAGTTCTGCACGGGGCCCGTGCCGAAGAAGCCCAGGATGACGGCGATGAGCATCGTGGTCACGTTCGAGTCGAAGATGGCCGAGAAGGCCCGCGAGTAGCCGGCGTTGATGGCGTCGGGCAGGCTGTGGCCGTTGTTCAGCTCCTCGCGAATTCGCTCAAAAATCAGCACGTTGGCGTCCACCGACGAGGCGATGACCAGAATCAGGCCCGCGATGCCGGGCAGCGTGAGGGCCGTGCCGAACTGCGCCAGCACGCCCAGAATCAGGAACATGTTGAAGAGCAGGGCCACGTCGGCCACCAGGCCGGCCCGGCCGTAGTACACGGCCATGAAGGCCATGATGATGAGCAAGCCGGCCAGCGACGAGTACAGGCCCTGGTTAATGGCTTCCTTGCCGAGCGAGGGGCCCACCACGGCTTCTTCCACGATGCGGGTGGGGGCGGGCAGCTTGCCGGCCTTCAGCACGTTGGCCAAGTCCTGGGCTTCCTCGATGCTGAAGTTGCCCGAGATGCTGGTGTTGCCGCCGGCGATTTCGCCCTGCACCACCGGGTCCGAGTACACGTAGTCGTCGAGCACAATGCCCACCTGCTTGCCGATGTTAGCAGCCGTCATTTTCTGCCACTTCTTGGCCCCGCTCGGGTTCATGCTCATGCTCACCTCGGGGCGGCCGCCCTGGTCGTAGTCCTGGCGGGCGTCGGCCACTACTTCGCCGGCCACGGGGGCCTGCCCGTCGCGGGTTTTGCGGATGGGG
The DNA here is from genome assembly GCF_013294115.1 of Hymenobacter caeli. Classification (GTDB taxonomy): domain Bacteria; phylum Bacteroidota; class Bacteroidia; order Cytophagales; family Hymenobacteraceae; genus Hymenobacter; species Hymenobacter caeli. The sequence continues at coordinate 15,310 of NZ_JABSNP010000020.1, forward strand.
TTCAGCTCCAGGTACTCCTGCTTGTCCACCACCGTGGGCTTCACGCTCCACAGCAGGGCCAGGTTGGGGGGCAGCGTGGCTTTGGCTTCGGGGCTGGCCAGCAGGGCGTTCATGCGGGAAGTGTCGCGCAGGGCCACGCCCAGGCGGCCGGGCATGGTGAGCAGGCGGGCCAGCGGGCCGCCCTTCTGGTTGGCCGCCGCCAGGGCAGCCGAGTCGGCCTTGGCCCCTTTGGCAGCGGGCGTTTTCTTGGCCAGCTGGGCGGCCAGCGACGTGGTGTCGCCCTTGGCAGTCGTGGCGGTAGTCGCACTAGCAGCGGCGGTAGCAGCGGCCGGGGCCTTAGCGGCGGCGTTGGCTTTCTCTCTGGCTGCCAGCACCTGGTCGAGCTGCACCAAGTAGGGGCCCACTTCCTGCTGGCTCCACACTTCCCAGAATTCCAGCTTGGCCTGGCCTTGCAGCAGCTTGCGCACACGGTCGGGGTTGTCCACGCCGGGCAGCTCAATTTGCAGGCGGCCGGTGCCCTTCACCCGCTGGATGGTGGGCTGGTTGACGCCGAACTTGTCCACGCGGGTGCGCAGGATGTTGAACGAGCGGTCGATGGCTTCCTCTACTTCTTTGTCGATGGCCGCAATCACCTTGTCGTTGGGCGAGTTGATGTCGATGCCGCGGCTCTTGTTGGTGGTGTTGGCGAAGATGGTGGCCAGCGGCTTGCTGGGGGCCAGCTTCTGGTAGGCCTGCTCAAACAGGGCCGTGAAGGGCGTGCTGGAGTTGGTCTTCTGGGCCTCCTGGGCCTGCGCCAGGGCGGTGGTGAAGGCGGGGTCTTTTGAGTTGCCGCTCATGGCCCGCACGATTTCCACCGGCGATACTTCCAGCGTCACGTGCATGCCGCCTTTCAGGTCGAGGCCCAGGCCCAGCTCGCTCTGCCGCACCTCGCGGTAGGTAAAGGGGCCGAACACGGGGGCCCGCCACACCGAATCGAGGTAGTGCTGGCGCTTGGTTTCGTTGAGCTGGCCGTTGTGGGTGGCGTAGGCCACGGCCTTGTCCTGCACCCCGCGCGAGACGTAGGTGAAGAAGAGAAAGTACGCGCACAACGCCGAAACGATGACGGTGAGCGCAATGATGAGTCCTTTGTTACGCATGGATTCAATGAACAATTAATAATGAGCAATGAGCAATTGGGTTGATAAGGCCCAAAATCAAAAAGAGCAACCGCCGCCGAGCCCAAGCAATTGGTTATTAGCCCCCATTGCTCATTGCTCATTGTCAATTGCTCATTGAATTTAGGGGGCCTGCGGGGCCAGCGCCACGGCCAGCAGCCGGGCCCGGAACACCTCACCGGCCCGCACGCCGGCCCGCAGGCGCGGCACGGCCAGGGCCCGGCGCAGCCGCGGCAGCCACGCGCTGCCCAGGCCGGGCAGCCACGCCACGGCCACCGGGGCCACGCAGTGGGCCAGGGCGGGGGTGGCTTCCAGCAATACTTTCTGCTTGACGACCGTGGCCTTGGGCGGGGCCGCGAAGCGCGACTCGGCCGGGGCGGCGGGCAGCCGCAGCACGCTCACGGCCCGCTGGTTCAGGCCCAGCACCAGCAGCACCGAGGCGGCGAGCCAGGCGAAGCGGAGCGAAAACCAAAAACGGGAAAGCAATACCAGCATGGATGTAAACGGGGACTGCAAAGATAGGACTTTGGCCGGGAAGCGGGCCCGGCGCTACTTCAGGGCCTCGAAGGCGTACTGCGCGTCGCTCCAAAACGCATCCAGGGCCACGAGGCGGGGCTTGAAAAACGAAATGAGCGCCGGCCAGTCGTCGCGGCTGAACACGTTGGCCGGAGCCAGCTCCGTATAGATGCGGCTCAGCGGCTGGCCGTGCTCGTCGGCGGCGGCGGCGGCCCAGGTCCAGGGCTCGCCCAGGGTTTCGTGCAGCAGGGGCTTCAGCGCCTCGAACTGCTCAAAAAACAGGGCCCGGAGGCCCGCGTCGGGCTCCGTCAGCTCGATGCCGATGCGGGCGCGGCGGTTGTCGGCGTGCAGGCGGAAGTACACATTTTTCAGGCCCGTCTTGTAGTTTATCCAGTTGGCGGGCCCGCCCTCGGCCGACGGCACCGGGGCCATGTACTGCCCAAAGGTGGTCCAGAAGGCCTGCCTCAACTGGGTAGCTTCGGCTTTACTGTACATGTTGGTGCGTTAGGTAGCCCGGCGCAGGGGGCGCAAGTCGAGGCGGAAACCAGGCAGCACCGGTTCGCCGCTCAGCTCCTGGTCGTAGCCCTGCACCGTTTCCACGGGCTGGCCGGGGCAGTACACGTAGGCCGTTTCAGCTTCGACGTGCAGCAAAAAGCCGAGCTGCATCCCATTAGTCAAGCAGTCTTGCATCTTGGCCTGCAAGTCGGCCAGCGCGTCGGAGGGCGACTTCACCTCCATCATAAACTCGGGGCACACCGGCGGAAACTTGCTTCGCTCCCCGGGCGTGAGCTTTTCCCAGGCCGCGTTGCTCAGCCACGCCGCGTCGGGGGAGCGCACCGACGTGTCGGGCCGCTTAAAGCCAGCCGATGATTCGTACACGTGGCCCAGCCGGGCCTGCCGGTTCCACAACCAAAGCTGGCCTTGGCTTTCACCGCTTGATTCGCTGGAATCGGAACCGGCCGGGGGGCGCAACATAATATCGTGTTGGGCGGTGCGCTCCAGACGCAGGTCGGGGTTGAGCCGGCACAACTCAAAAAACTCGTCGTCGGAAAGCCGGTTGATGGGGGCCCCGCGCAGGGTGCGCAGCTGTTGGGGCCAGTCGAGAGAATTCATCGCGCCGCGGGCTTGGGTGTGTTTAAATATACGCCAGCCGCCGGGCTAGGGGGCCCCGACCTTGCCTTTCAGAAATCCCACCAGCACCTCCAGGCCCCGGTCGAAGTGCCGGTTGTTGGGAATGATGAGGTCGGCTTCCCCCTTGAACGGCTTGATGTACTTCTCGTAGGTGGGCGACACGTGGTTGGAGTACTGGTACAGAATGGTGTCGAGGGTAAGCCCGCGCTCGATTTGGTCGCGCACGATGCGCCGGTGCAGCTTCACGTGCTCCTGGGCATCGATGTACACCTTGAGGTCGAGCAGCCTGGCCACATCTTCGAAGTAAAACACGAAAATGCCCTCCACCACCACAATCGGGGCCGGGCGCAGCACCAGGTCGCGGGCCATAGCGCCGGGGTTGTTGAAGGTGTACTCGGGGCGGCGCACCTCGCGGCCTTCGCGCAGGTGCTGCACGTCGGTGGCATAGGCCGCGCCGTCGATGCTGCCGGGCAAATCAAAGTTGATAACGCCTTGCTCGTCCGCCACTTGCAGATGATACGGCTGGTAGTAGTTGTCCTGCGAAATTAGGCAGATTTCGTGCGCCGGAAAAGCGGCCAGCAGGCGCTTCAAAAACGTGGTTTTGCCCGAGGCGCTGCCGCCGGTGATGCCGACGAGGTAGGGTTGCTGCATAGGAGCGCAAAGGTAAGCGGCGAAGCAAAGGGCCCCTACGCCGCGCCCTGCAAAAACGCTAGTAGCCCCGCCACCGCCCGGGCCCGGTGGCTGAGTTGGTTTTTCTCGGCCCCGCTCATTTCCGCAAACGTGCGGCCGTCGCCCTCGGTGGGCACAAATACGGGGTCGTAGCCGAAGCCGCCGGTGCCCCGCGCCGCCTCGGCAATATGGCCGGCCACGGCCCCCGCAAACGCGTGCGTCGTGCCGTCGGCCCGCGCCAGGGCCACCACCGTGCGGAAATGGGCCGTGCGGTCGGGCCGGCCGGCCAGCTCGTGGAGCAGCTTGGCCACGTTGTCGGCGGCCAGGCGCTGGGGCCCGGCGTAGCGGGCCGAGTACACGCCCGGGGCCCCGCCCAGGGCCGTTACTTCCAGGCCGGTGTCGTCGGCAAAGCAGGCTACACCGTAGTGCTGGCGCACGTACTCGGCCTTCTGGCGGGCGTTGCCTTCGAGGGTGTCCCGGGTTTCGGGCAGCTCCTCGGCGCAGCCGATGTCGGCCAGGCTCAGCAATTCAAGGCCGGGCGGCAGCAGGGGCCGGATTTCGTCGAGCTTGTGGGCGTTGTTGGAAGCAAAGCAGAGGCGCATGGCGGCAAGGGAGCGGTGGGCCGGCAAAGGTGCGCCGCCGCGCCGAAAAATCGGCCTTCCTTCGGTCATCAGTCGTTGGTTGTCGGGTCACCAAGAATAACCGACAATTGGCAACCAACTACTACTTGAACACCTCCTTAATGGTGTCCCAGGAGCGGGCCACGGCCCCGGGCCCGTCGGCCAGCGCGGCCGCTTGGTTTCCGGCGGGGCCCCGGCGGCGCGTCACCAGCCGGTAGGCCAGGGCTTCGCCGCTGGCCTGGCACGCCGCGCCGGCGTCGAAGCACCGGTAGCGGCGGCGGCCCACGGCCGGCTGGTAGGCCACCAGCACGTACCCGGCCGTAGTCAGCCGGCGGTAAAGGCCGTAGCCCGCCACGTCGGTTTCGTCGGCCACGGCCCAGTCCAGGCGCACGGCGGCCCCGTCGCAGGTGGCCGATAATTGGGCCTGCGGCCACCGGGCCCGGCCCGCGGCCCGCTCGGGCCGCGGCAACAGGGCCAGCCCCAGGGCGGCAGGCAGCAAAACGGTAAGAAAACGCCTCATGCGCAACGGTAGAGCTTGGTGAGGGGAAGGTTTCAAATGTACATTCCTTTAGTGATAAGCAGAGGCCGGCGGCGGGCAAAGCGTTGCATGGCCGGCGGTTACCCGAACTTTTTTGCCCGCGGGCGTTGGCGAAGTCGGCTTAAAGCCGTACTTTTGCAATCCCTTCCGCAAAACCGGCGGGGTTCACCCGGTCAAACCGGCCTCCGATATGAAAAAAGGCACCCACCCCGAGTACCAGGAAGTTGTGTTTCAGGACACCTCCTCGGATTTCAAGTTCATCACCCGCTCCACGATGAAGCCGACCGACACCATCACGATGGAAGACGGCAAGACCTACCCGCTGGTGAAAATCGAAGTGAGCAGCGCCTCGCATCCTTTCTACACCGGCAAAAACATGTTCATCGACACCGCCGGCCGCGTGGAGAAATTCCGCAGCCGCTACGCCAAGAAAGAGCAGGCCAGCGCCAACAAAGAATAGCTTTTTCGAGCTGTTAGCCTTTAGCTGCCAGCTGTTAGCTTTTGCGAACTCCTTCCGGCAACCCCGGAAGGAGTTTTTTTTGGCCCTGGCCAAGCCGTCCGCCGTAAGTTTGGGCTTGCCAAAAAAAAGCTAACAGCTAACAGCCATCGGCTAATAGCTTAAAAAAATGCACGTTCTCCTTTTCGACGACCCGGCCATCCGGCCGCATTTATTGCCTTTTACTTTCACGCGGCCGGTGGCGGCGCTGCGCTGCGGCATCCTCACGCTGGCCGAAAAGTGGCAGCGCCGCCTGGGGGCCCCGGCGGTGGGCTACCTCACCCAGCCCTACCTGCAAGCCAAGTTCCCGGCCGGCGACGTAAGCGGCCCGGCCCTGGTCATCAACGGCGCTATTTGCCCCGACGACCTGCTAATCAAGCAAGTGCTAGGCCTGCGCCCCGGCCAGGCCCTGTATTGCGACGAGACGCTGGTGGCCGCCCACCTGGCCGACGCCACCCAGGTGGCCGAGCTGGTGCAAGACGGCCTGGCCGACGCCCGCCAGGTAGCCGAGCCCGTGACGGTAATCTCGCGGCCCTGGCACCTGTTTCTGCGCAACGGGGTCGAGATTCGGCGCGACTTTGCCCTGCTCACCCAGGGCCGCACCTCGCAGCCGGTGGGCGATGCCCACACCATCGTGTACGGGGCTGAAAACATTTTTATTGAGCCCGGCGTGAAAATCCGCGCCGCCATCCTCAACGCCGAAGCCGGCCCCATTTACCTGGGCAAAAACGCGGTGGTGGAGGAAGGGGCCGTGCTGAAAGGACCGCTGGCCCTGGGCGAAGGCGCGGTGGTGAACGCCGGGGCCCGGCTACGTGGCGACAACACCATCGGCCCCTACTGCAAGGTGGGCGGCGAAATCGGCAACAGCATCCTGCTGGGCTACAGCAACAAAGGCCACGACGGCTACCTCGGCAACTCCGTCATCGGCGAGTGGTGCAACCTGGGGGCCGACACCAACACCAGCAACCTCAAGAACAACTACGCCCCGGTGAAGGTGTGGAGCCACGCCGCCCACCGCTTCGTGGACACCGGCCAAACCTTCTGCGGCCTGCTGATGGGCGACCACGGCAAGTGCGGCATCAACACCATGTTCAACACCGGCACGGTGGTGGGCGTGGGGGCCAACATCTTCGGGGCCGGCTTCCCGCGCCAGTTCATCCCCAGCTTCGGCTGGGGCGGCGCGGCGGGCTTCGAAACCTTTAAGCTGCCCAAAGTGGCCGAAGTGGCCGCGCGGGTGATGGGCCGCCGGGGGCTGCCCTACGACGCGGTAGAGCAAAGTATCATGGAAGCGGTGTTCCAGGCCACGGCCGGGGACCGGCCCTGGGAGCGGGGGTAGCCGCTCCCAGGGCGCACCAGCAGCGGATTAACCAAAACGAATCGGCGCACAGGGCTTCCCTGGCCGAAAAACCACTTGAGCAAACGTATGAAAAAGCAGCTATTGATGACCGCCCTGCTGGGCTTTTCGTTGCCCGGCGGGGTGTATGCGCAGGCCGATTCGACGGCTACGGGGACCGTTAAGCCTGCGGGGCCCCCGACACCGGTGGAGGTGATGGCCGGTAACGTGTACCTCCGCTTCCAGATGATTGTAACCAAGCAGTTTACGCCCACCAGCAAGCTCGGCTTTTTCAACGTCACGGCCCTGAACGGCAACTACCGCAACGACTTGCCCCAGAACGAGGCGGTTCTCCAGGGCATGCTGACGTACCGGCTGGCCAAGCGGCTCGCCGGGGTGGGCGGGTTTGCCTTCAACAGCGTGTCCGGGTTCCGGCCCACGGCGGGGCTGCAATACGTCTTCGCCAACCCCAAGTTCCTGGCCATCCTCCTGCCGCGCTTCGACCTGACCCAGACCCACGACTTCGAGACGCTGGCGCTGCTGGAGTACCGGACGCCACTCACTCCCACGCTGGGCTTGTACGCCAAGGCCCAGGGCCTGTATAATTACAACATCAAGGCCGACCTGCACGACCGCAGCTACTTGTATCTGCGGTTGGGTGTGAGCTACAAGGGCTTTCAGTTCGGCCCGGCGGCCAGCTTCGACCGGTACGGGCCCTTCCTCGTTGCCACCCAGAACTACGGCGCGTTTATCGGCACTGAATTTCGGTAAGCCGCCACCACCGTTTAAAACCGCCGTGCCACTGGCCGCAACAGCCGTGGATAGGGTACGGGAAAAAGTAGAAGCTTAAGTATGCAGCTTTCAAAGAATAACCCGCATCAACACCATGTTCAACACCGGCACGGTGGTGGGCGTGGGGGCCAACATCTTCGGGGCCGGCTTCCCGCGCCAGTTCATCCCCAGCTTCAGCTGGGGCGGCGCATCGGGTTTCGAAACCTTCAAGCTGCCCAAAGTAGCCGAAGTGGCCGAGCGGGTGATGGGCCGCCGGGGTCTACCTTACGACGTGGTGGAGGAAGGAATTATGAAGGCGGTTTTTGAGGCGACGGCGGAAGACCGAGTGTGGGAAAAAGCGAAGTGAAATGAAACCTTACTGTGTAAAAACGCTCAAATTAGCCGACTGGGAGGAAGATATCTTCGGATTGCTGCTGGCCGAGAATGAGGATTGGCTGCTGTTGCGTCATATCGCAGGAGATTATCAGGTTGACGGATATCAGTTGGTAGCAAAGCGTTTCATAACGTCCAATAAAGCTGACAAATGGCGGGCGCAAACGGCTAGAGTGTTAAAACTGAAAAGCGTGAGTAATGAAGTGCCACAGGGTTTTGCCTTTGGTACTATCGTAGACATGCTCCAATATATTGAGCAACGCTATAAGCTATTTCAGATAAAGGACGAAGAAGACACCTGCTTCTGTGGACAACTTCGTGACTACGATGAAACGCACTACAGAATAAATAGCTTGTCGCCACGAGCTGTTTTGGATTTAGACTATAATTCATGGTTTCTATTCGATGAACTAATAACCATCGAATTCGGAACCGATTATTTGGAGTCATTGCAACTGTTGTGGCAAGATAAGGTGCGGCGTAAATGGAAAATAGACCAGCGCAACCAGTCTAACTAAAGTTGAAAGCGGCACTATCCCTGCTAATTGAATAATGCTTTTCACTGACATCCCCAACCAGCTCGCCGTCAAGCAGCTGCTGCGCCAGTCGGTGCGGCGGCAGCACGTGGCGCACGCGCAGCTGTTTCGCGGCAGCGAGGGCGGCGCGGGGCTGGCCCTGGCCCTCGCCTACGCCCAGTACCTGAACTGCGAGGAGCGGGGCCCCGACGCCGACGACAGCTGCGGCCGCTGCCCGGCCTGCACCAAAACTGCCAAGCTGGTGCACCCCGACCTCAACTTCGTGGTGCCCGTGACCACCACCAAGGCCGTGCCCAAAGACGCGCTGAGCAGCAAGTTCATGGCCGACTGGCGCAGCTTCGTGCTCGACAACCCCTACCAGGGCTTCAACGACTGGATGCAGCACATCGGGGCCGAAAACAAGCAGGGCAGCATCTCCAAGGAAGAAGCCGGCCAGCTACTGAAGCTGGTGAGCCTCAAGGCCTTCGAGGCCCGGTTTAAAATCGTCATTCTCTGGCTGCCCGAGCTGATGCACCCCGCCACGGCCAACGCCGTGCTGAAGCTGCTGGAGGAGCCGCCGCCCGCCACCGTGTTCCTGCTCGTGAGCCACGCGCCCGAGCGGCTGCTGCCCACCATCCTCAGCCGGGTGCAGCCGGTGGCGGTGCGCCCCTTCGCCGAGGCCGACATTGCCGATTACCTGCACGCGCACTACCAGGTGCCCGAGGCCAAGGCCCGCCAGGTGGCGCAGCTGGCCGAAGGCAGCCTGGGGGCCGCCATCGCCTCCAAAGATCAAAGCGCCGACCACGACTACTTTGCCTTTTTCCGCGACTGGATGCGCCTGTGCTTCAACTACAACAGCAAAGGAGCCGAGATTTTGAAGCAGAGCGAGGCCTTTCAGAAGCAGGGCCGCGAAAACCAGAAGGAGCTGCTGGCCTACGCGCTGGTGCTGGTGCGCAAGGTGCTGCTCTTCGGCCTCGACCCGCGGCTGATGCCCCACCTGCCGGCCGAGGAGCAGCAGTTCGTGTCCGGCTTCGCTAAGTTCGTGACGCCGCGCAACGCCGACGCCCTCACCAAAGAGCTGACCGACGCCCACTACCACATCGAGCGCAACGCAAACCCGCGCATGGTGTTCGTGGACAGCTCGTTGCGCCTGGGCGGTTTCCTGCGGGCCGCCTAAGGGGCCCCGGCGCTGTTAAATGCTAAATGATACCTGTTAAATCATGACCATTCGCCTCGCTACCCGCGGCAGCCGCCTGGCCCTTTGGCAGGCCGAGCACGTGGCCCACCTGCTCCACCAAGCTGGCCTGGCCACCGAAATCGTGCCGATGACCACCATCGGCGACCAGGTGCAGGACCGGTCGCTGGCCAAAATCGGGGCCAAGGGCGTGTTCACCGAAGAGCTAGAAGACAGCCTGCGCCGAGGCGAAACCCACCTGGCCGTGCATTCGGCCAAAGACGTGCAGAGCACCATCCCCGAGGACCTGGAGCTGCTGGCCTTTCTAGAGCGCGAGAAAGTGAACGACGTGGTGCTGAGCTTCAACGAGCACCTGGCGCTGGACAAGCCGGGCATCGTGCTGGGCACCAGCAGCACCCGCCGCAAGGCCCAGCTGCGGCGCTACTACCCCGAAGCTACCACCGCCGAGGCCCGTGGCAACCTGCAAACCCGCCTGCGCAAGCTCGAAGAAGGCCAGTACGACGGCTTGGTGCTGGCCTACGCCGGCGTGCACCGCATGGGCTACGAGCACCTGGTGCGCCACACGCTGCCCGAAACCCGGTTTGTGCCCGCCACCGGCCAGGGCAGCGTGGCCGTGGAGTGCGCAGTGGGCTTGGACGCCGCCCTGAAGCAGCGCATCAAAGCCGCCCTCGACCACCCCGCCACCCACGCCTGCCTGCTGGCCGAGCGGGCCTTTTTGCGCGTCATGGAGGGCGGGTGCAGCATCCCGTCCTTCGCCCTGGCCACCCTCGGCGGCACCGGGCAGCTGCGCCTGCACGCCGGCATCATCGGCCTGAGCGGCGAGGAATACGTGGACGAAACCCAAACCGCCCCGGCGGCCGACGCCCTGGCCCTGGGCGCGGCCGTGGCCGACGCCGTGCTGGGCCGGGGCGGCCGCGAAATTCTGGCCAGCATCCGCGAGCACCGGGGCTGAGGGCCCCGGACCGCATAATTTTGGGCCCGGGCCGGCGTTGAACGGCTTATATTTTTTGCGTGCGTATGAACCTCTTTCCCTCGCGTGCCGGGCGTTGCCTGGCGCTGTTGCTGCTGCTGGCCGCCAGCGCTTTCGCGGCCGATAAGCCCGTTCGCGTCCGCAAAAGCGGCAAAGACGATTTGGTGACCATTACCACCCCGGAAGGAATTATCCGGCTGGTGCTGTTTGCCGATACGCCGCTGCACAAGGCCAATTTTCTGCAAAAGGCCCGCAGCGGCTTCTACGACGGCACCACCTTCCACCGGGTCATCGACAACTTCATGGTGCAGGGCGGCGACGCCAACTCCAAGGACGCCGACCCCACCAACGACGGCCAGGGCCGCCCCGGCGACCCCACCATTCCCGCCGAGCTGGGCGCGGGCCACCGCCACGACTACGGGGCCCTGGCCGCCGCCCGCGTGGGCGGCCCGCCCGGCACGCCCAGCAGCAACTCGCAGTTTTATTTGGTCGAAAACCACGCCGGCGTCCACCGCCTCGACGGCCAGTACACCGTGTTTGGCCAGGTCATCGAAGGCCTCGACGTGATTGACAAAATCGCCAAAGTGGCCAAAGACGACCGCGACCGGCCCCTGGCCAACGTGCCGATGACGGTAAAGGTGGAGCGGCTGAAAAAGAAAAAAATCACCAAGCTCTACGGCTACAAATACAGCGGCTAGCAAGCAGGTGCCCGCCCGCCAAGCTTTTGCCGGTTGCCGGCTACCCCTTCTTTCCGACGTTGTTCACTGCTAGCCGCGCATCGATGAAAATTCTGCTTACCGGAGCCAACGGCCTGCTGGGCCAGAAGCTGGTGGCGCTGCTGGCCCAGCAGCCGGCCGTGGAAGTGGTGGCCACCGGGCGCGGGGCCAGCCGCCTGGCGGCCTGGCACCCGGACCTGCGCTTCGTGGCCCTCGACGTGACCGACGGGCCCCGGGTGCACCAGGTGCTGGCCCAGGAGCGGCCCACGCACGTCGTCCACACCGCCGCCATGACCAACGTGGACGAGTGCGAGCTGAACCAAGCCGCGTGCTGGCTCCAGAACGTGACGGCCGTCGCGCACCTGGCGGCTACTTGCGCGGCCCTGGGCATCCACCTCACCCACCTCAGCACCGATTTCATCTTCGACGGCAGCGCGGGGCCCCTGGCCGAGGACGCCGAGCCCGCTCCTATCAGCCACTACGGCGCGAGCAAGCTGGCTGCCGAGCGCCTCGTGCAGGGCACCGCCGGCCTGCGCTGGGCCATTGCCCGCACGGTGCTGGTGTACGGGGTGCTGCGCGGCGGCGGCCGCACCAACCTGGTGCTGTGGGTGCGCGACTCGCTGCGGGCCGGCAAGGCCATCCAAGTAGTTGACGACCAGTGGCGCACACCCACGCTGGCCGAAGACCTGGCCCAGGGCTGCTGGCTGTTGGCCCGGCATAACGCGCGGGGCATCTACCACATCAGCGGCGAAGAAGTGCTGACGCCCTACGGCATGGCCCTGCGGGTGGCCGATTACTTCGGCCTCGACCAAGCGTTGATTGAGCGGGTCGATGCCCGCACGTTTTCGCAGCCGGCGCGGCGGCCGGCCCGCACGGGCTTCCTCGTGGGCAAGGCGCGGGCGGAGCTGGGCTACCGCCCCCGCTCGTTCGAGGAAGGCATTGCCCTCGTGGCGGCCCAGCAGGACGCCTGAGCCCGCCCAGTAAGCAGCGAACCGCCCCGGGTAGGAGGCGGTTCGCGCGGGGCATTGAAAGCGGAAAGTGGAAGGAAAAAGTAGCGGAGTTTGGAAGATTACGGGGGTAGCTAGGCTACCAGTTGCCTCGGCTGGCCCCGCTATCGGGCGCGCCCAGCACCAGCAAGTCACCGATGAGGATGGCCCGGGAATCGCGCAGGGCCGCCTCGCCGATGGCCCGCGGAATGAGGTGGCCGTCGGGGGTCAAAAAATCGGAGGCGGGGCCGTACGTGCCCCGGCCACCGGCCGCCGGGCGTACCCAGGGCGTCGAGGGGGGCGTGAGCTTGAGCAGGTCGAAAATGGACGCCATAGTAATAGTTGGACACATGGGCAGGAGCACGTAGTAGTAGCGGGAGTCTGTAAGAATATACAATGTTACCACCCCACCAAGCCCCCTACCCAGGACACTTCGACGGTATTTGTGACATAGCTCCGCACCAAAAAGTAGGTTGGAAAAGCTAAGAAAAAATAAATTTTATTATGCGTACAAAACTCGGAAAGGTCTTTTCTATTCAATAAATACGCAATGAATAGCGGTAAAATACCCGTTTAATGACAGTACTTGGATGCCTTTGCTTGCAGAAAAACCCGATTTTGTGACATCACTCCCGCGCCTTTTTATTATTTGGCCGGGCCCGGGCCCCGGGCCCGGCCCAGGTACTGAAGCGCGAGGATGGTGAACAGCAAGGCCCCGCCCGGGGCCGCTACCAGCCACCACGCAGTGGGTTCGGTGCGGGCCGTGCCCAGCAGGTGCCCCCAGCTGGGCACTTCGGGCGGCAGGCCAATGCCCAGGAACGAGAGGGTGCTTTCGAGGGCCAGTAAACTCGCCAGGCTCAGGGGGAAGGCCGTGCGCAGCGGCAGGCAGGCGTGGGGCAGGGCCTGCCGCCACCACACGCGGCCGGCCGGTAGCCCCAGGGCCCGGGCCGCGGCCACAAACGGCTGGGCCGTTACCCGCAGCATCGCGGCCCGCACCAGGCGGGCCGGGCCGGGCCACGCCGTGAGCACCAGCACGGCCAGCAGCCCCCCCGGCGTCAGCGGCAGGGTGCCGGCCAGCGCCACCACCAGCACCAGCCGGGGCACGGCCCCCAGCAGGGCCGTGGCCCCGAGCACGCCCGCATCGAGCGGCACGGGCCAGCGCCGGCCCCAGCGGGGCCCGCCCAACAGGGTGCCGGCCAGCCCCAGGCCAGCGCCCACCAGGGCTGCCGGGGCCCCGGGCAATGCCAGCGCCCACCACCCCGCGCCCAGCGCGGCGGCCCAGGCCGGCCAGGGCACCCGCCAGCCGTGGTTGCGCCAAAAGCCGGCCGCGCCCCCTAGCAGGGCCCCCAGGGCGGTGGCCAGCACGGCGGCCCCCAAGCTGATGCCCACGGCCGTGCGGGCCCCAAAAATCATTTCGGCCAGTACGTCGCGGCCCGAGGGGTCGGTGCCCAACCAGTGGGCGCTGCCGGCCGCCAGGGGCGGGGTGGCCAAGTGGGCCAGGTCGGGCTGCGCGGGCGCGTAGGCCAGGGGCAGCAGCGGACCCAGGGCGGCCAGGGCGGCCACGGCCGCCAGCCAGCCCAGGGCCAGCGCCCGTCCGCCCCGAGCCCGTGCGATGCCGATCGGTGCCGAGGCCTTCACGACACGCGGGGGTCAAGCCAGCGGGCCCCGGCATCGGCCAGCAGCAGGGCCAGCAGGCGGGCGGCCCCCACCAGTAGCACCCCGCCCACCAGCACTGGGTAGTCGCGGGTGGCGGCGGCTTCGGCCAGCAAGCGGCCCATGCCGGGCAAAGAAAAAATGGTTTCCACCACCACCGCGCCCGCCACCAGCGCGGGCAGCAGGTCGACCACCAGCGGCAGCACCGGCAGCAGGGCGTTGCGCAGCGCGTGCCGCCGCACCACCCGCCGTACCGACAAGCCCTTGGCGCGGGCCGTAACGGCGTAGTCGGCGCGCATTTCATGAGCCAGCGACGCCTCCAACTGCAAGGCCAACTCGGGCACCGCGCCCAGCACCAGGCAGGCTAGGGGCAGCAAGCAGGCCCCCAGGGCCACCAGGCCATCTTCGGCCCCGGCTTGTTCGTAGGTGGGAAACCAGTTCAGGGCATCGGGGTTGGCCAGCAGCAGCAGCAGGCCCGTAGCCAGCACGAAGAGGGGCAGGGCTTGCAGGCCGGCCAGCGCGGCCAGCGCGGGCCGCCGCCACCAGGGGCCCCGCGCCAGCCCGGCGGCCAGCGCCAGGGCAACGGCCAGGGCCAGCACCGCGGCGGTGCCGGTAAGGGGCAGGGTGTAAAGCAGGGCGGTGGCCAGGCGGGCCGCCACCGGCTGGCCGTCGCGAAACGAGGTGCCCAAGTCGCCGCGCAACAGGGCCCCCAACCACCGGTGGTACTGGTTGCGCGGGCCGTTCCAGTGCCAGCCCGGGCGCTGCCCGGGCCCCGCCACCGGGCGTGAAAAATAAAAAAGCGGCACGTCGAGGCCCAAACGCTGGCGGGCGGCCCGCTGCGCCAGCTGGTGCGCACCGGGAGTTTCGGCAGCAGTGGCTTGCATTTCAGTGGGCTCCGTCAGGCCCAGGGCGGCGTCGGAAGTCGGGGCCCAGCGGCTCAGCAAAAAGAGGAGCGATGCCAGCGCCCACACCGCCAGCGCCGCCCGGCCCGCCCGCCGAAAAATTCCGTTTCCCACGGCTACGGGACGGCGACCACCGGCGTGGTCCATTTGATGGCCGCCGCCGCGTAGCCGGGTTTGAGGCCCCCCGGGTACAGGTGAACCAGGCGGCGGTCGGCAGCCAGGCAATTGGGGCGGAAGAAGAGCGGCACCAACGGCATCTCCTCACGCATCAGCCGCTGGAACTTACGCAGCAGCCGGGCCCGCGAATCGAGGGTGTTCGCCAGCGGAATGGCCTCGATGAGGCGGTCGCTGGCCGGCGTGCCGAACCCGGTCAGATTACCCGCTCCTACGGTTTTTGAGTGTAGGATAGGGGCGAAATTGAAGTAGAAGGGGTTGCCTTTGAGCAGCCGCAGGTACACATCAAAATCACCGGCCTGCAAAGCCGAACTGAAAGAGGCATTCTCGGTGGGCCGCAGCTCCACCGCAATGCCCAGGCGGGCGGCGGCGGCCCGAAATTGCAGCCCAATGGTTTCAAAAGCGGTTTCGCCGGCCCGGTAACGCACCAGGAGCGTGAGGCGCTGGGGCGGGGTTTTCGGGGCAAGCTGCCGCGTCCAAAAGGTGTCCGATGCGGTGCTTTCGCGGTGCCAGCCGGCCTGGCGTAGCAGGGCCACTGCCCGAGCGGGGTCAAGGGCCAGTGGCGGCAGGCTGTCGGCATAGTTGCGGGTATCGGTGGGGTGCACCAAGCCCACTGTGCACTGCCCCAAACCGGCCTGGGTGGCGAGCAGCAGCGCTTTCGGGTCGAAAAGAAAGCCCAGGGCTTGGCGGGTGAGGCGGTTGCTCAGGGCCGGCCGCCGGGTGTTAAAACCGGCGTAAACCAAGTCGTAGGAAAGGCTGGTGTAAAAAGCCAGCTGCTGCCGGGCCGCCGCCGAGGCCTGAAGCCGCCGAAATTCGCGGACGGGCACCTGTGGGTACACGTTGACCGAGCCCCGGCGCAGCGCCAGCGCCGCGCTGGCTTCGTTGGGAATTATTACGAAATCAAGCTCCGACGGCTGCGCTTCCAGTACGGGCGGCGCGGGTCGGAGGGCATCCGCCCACCAGTGTGGCTTGCGCTGAAACCGCAGCAAGTGGTCTTTGTCCCACCGCACCAACTGGTACGGGCCGCTGCCCGGAATGCGGCCGGGGTACAACGCCAAATTGGCCCGCGCGTAGCGCCGGGCCAATTTGACTAGTATCGAATCGGCAGGAGCCGTGGCGGCGCGGTCGTTAAGGGCTCCCAGCTGGTAAGGCCGCAGGCTGCCTTTCGGGTCGAGCGCGGCCTCGGGTAAGATCAAAAAATCGCCGGATTCCTGGACTAATCCCGGGGCCTGGCCATTGCATACCAAGGTAAATCGTCGCGGGTCAGTAGGGTCGAAACGAATGTCCCGGATGAAACCGAATTGGGCCTTGTTGGCCTCGTTGGGCAGGCCCGGCACCTGCATCAGTTTTAGCGTAAATGCCACGTCACGGGCCAGGACGGGCCGGCCACCGTCCCAGGTCGCGGTTGGGCGCAGGTGGTACGTAACGAGCGTCAGCGAATCGCCAGCAAATTGGACTTTGGGCAGCGAGTCGGCCAATGCCGGTGCGTAGCGCTTGGTTGAATAATCTACGCTAAGCAAGCAGAGGTGCAGCAGATTATTGGCGTCAATGGCGCTCTGGTTGGGCGTAACCAGTGGGTCAAGGCTCTCCGGGTCGCGCGTCCACAAAATGCGGACTGGTTGGCCCTCGACGGTTCTGCGCTTCGAACACGAAACAAGCAGAACTATCAGCAAGCTGACAAGTAGAAGTTTTACCATGGCCAAGCAGCTGGGTCAAGCCGCTTGGCAATATATACCCTTGCGGGGCTATTGAAGGTAAACCAGGTCTATCTAGTCGTTGCCCCAGCCGCCGCTGCCGCCCTGAGCGGCAGTTGTAGAATGAGCCGTGATATCGTTGCCCCAGCCGCCGCTGCCGCCCTGAACAGCATTCGTCTTCGCAGGCCCGGTGATATCGTTGCCCCAGCCGCCACTGCCGCCATTATTGGTCACTGAAGGGTTGCTGGTGATGGAGAAAATTTGAAAGAGGGCGAAGGCGATGATTTCAAACATGTGGAAAGTAGCAAGATGATGAGAACTTTTTGAATGATACAAAGCTCACTCTCATCATGCAATCCACAAAAGGACACTTGTATTATAAATGTGACTATAATAAATCAAATAATTATTTGTACTAAATGAATTGAGTATTATGATTTATCATCGAATATTTTTAAGTATCATAAGCCGTAGTTCGTTGAAGACTGCAAAAAACGCTATAATTGTGACATCAAGCATTCTTTTATGAAGATAAAATCTCTGGTGTAAATTTCCGATGATTGCGACGTTCACCAAAGGACACTTTGCCCGTTTTTGTGACGTGTTGCTACTTGAGGCAATGTTCGGGTAAATTATAAAGTCGGATTAGAAAAGAACTTTTTCAATGAAAGAGCTGAAAAATTTAGCCCGAATTGTGACATCGCGCAAGCTCGCGTTTCCTCCTTTGTTAGATTTCGAGGTGGGCGACAAGATGAAAGAGAACAGGCTGGTCACAGCGTTGATAGAGGGGGACGAGCCCACGCGGACGCAGTTAGTGCGAAATTTATATAGCCAGGTTACGCCAGGGAATGAAGCTTCTTTTCGCAAGCTGCATTCACGGGTTATGAGCAAATTGCTGAATAATCTGTATTTTCTAGATCATACGGACGCTCGCCATATTGTTTCTCGTCGGTATGAGTTGGAATGCTTGGACCTGCTTCACAAGGCCAGTATCCTGTATGCAGAAGGAGAATATCCATTGACGACGCGATTATTGTTGCGATGCCTACGCGCCGCCCAAAACGACAATTTTACGGCTTATGCAGTGCAATCGGCGCGTCTGCTGCGCAATCTCTATTCGCAACAGCGCCAGCGTAAAAGCTACGGTGCCATATCCAAAACCTTGGAGAAATTGCAGCAGGTGCGTGGTTGGGAAGAAGAAGCAGAAATTATTTACAGCGATGTTCGTTTAGCTATGGCGGGCACGGTAAAGGCTAGGCGGGCACTGCTGCCAAAGACCCCAACCTATTTGGTACGCCTAGAGAATTTGCACCGACTAGCCAAAACATTTACTACGGGTAACTACCTGTATCAAATGCGGTTAGCTCAACAAGAGCTAACGGGTAACTACGCTGAAGTCATCAAAATCACGGCGGAGGCGGCGCGGCAGCTTAAAGCAGGAAAGCTCAACCCGCGCCGGTTCGACGTGCGCTTCAATCATTTCATGAGCGTATATGCGCACTTGCTGAGCCGGCAGGCCGAGAAAGGGCTTAAGCTGGCGGCGACTTACGACAAGGATTTTCACCCGTCGTCGGGCAACTGGTTTTATTTTCAGGAGCATTACCTGCTGCTGGCCTTGCACGCGGGCAACTACGTGCAAGCCCGGCAGGTGCTGCAAACGGCCACGGGCAACGCCAGCTTCAGCAAGCAGCGGGAGGCGGCGCAGCAGCGGTGGGAGCTGTTTCGGGCGTATGTGGACTTTGTGCTGCCGCCGGCCCGGCCCACGCCGGTGCGGCGGCGCCAAATGGCGCAGTGGGCCCTGACGATTCCCGAATACAGCCGCGACAAGCGGGGCCACAACGTGGCCATTCTGGTGATGCAGGTGCTGTACTTCCTGCGCCAGCGCGACCTGGACGCCGTGCTGCTGCGGGCCGACCGGCTGCGCAAGTACCAGCAGCGCCACCTGCGCGAGGCGGCCAACCTGCGCACCCGGCTGTTTCTGCGGCTGCTGCTGGTGGCGGTGGAGCAGGAGTTCGACCCCGAGCGCAGCGCCTGGCACGCCCGGCCGCTCCTCAAGCAGCTGGAGGAAGCGCCCCCGCCCGGCGAGGCGTTCGCGGAGGTGGAAATCATTCCCTACGACACGCTGTGGCAGCTGGCCCTGCACGAGCTGCGGGCGGGGCCCCCGCTGGCGGGCGGTGCGGCGGCCGGCCCGCAGTAGCGCGGGCCGGGGCCCGGTTGGGGGGCTCGGCCGGCTACGGCACCACCACGACGGCCCGGCTCGCGCAGTGGCTGTCGCGGCAGGCGGGGTTACCGTAGGCCCGTAAAATGAGGCGCACAGCGAACGTGCCCGGCTTGCGGAAGGCGTGCGTAACGTGCTTGCCCTGGGCCAGCAGGCCGTCGCGGAAGTCCCACGACACCTCCATCTGGCCGCAGCTGGGCAGCTGAGCCTGGGGGGCGTCGAACACCACGGCTTCGCCCACGTGCACTTGCAGGGCCGAAGCCGTGAAATCGACGATGTCCTGGCTGCGCAGCAGCACGGGGAAGGTGCGCTCGGCGCGGCGCACTTCGCCGGTGCTGTCCACGCGCACGTCGAGCTGCACGGTGTAGTCCTTCAGCTCGGCGTAGCAGTGCGACACGGTGAGGCCGGTGAGGGTGGTGCCGTCGCCCATCTGCCAGAGGTAGGTGAGGGCCCCGGCGGCGGGGTCGACGGAGCGGCGGGCGTCGAAATCGACGCACAGCTGCGCGGGCTGGGGAGCGCAGTCGGGGGGCGGGGCCTGGGCGCGGCCCACGGCGGGACCGCTCAGCGCGGCAAGCAGAAGTAGGCAGAATGGCCGCACGGGCAAAGGCAAAAGAGGGGTGAGCGAAAGGCGGGGAAGCGGGCCCCGGGGCCCGCCGGTGGCTACAGCTTGTTGACGCGCTGCATCACGTCGCGGGCGTAGGTCTGGCCCACCGGAATGTGCTTACCGTCCACCACCACGGCCCCGTCCTCCACGGCCTGCACGTGCTGGAGGTTGACGATGAACGAGCGGTGGACGCGCACGAAGCGGGCGGCGGGAAACTTGTCGGCCACGGCCCGCATGGTGCTGTACACGATGTGCTTGCTGTGGGTGGTGATGATGTGCACGTAGTCGCCGAGGGCCTCCACATAGCGCACCTCGTCGAAATCGACGCGCACGAGGCGGCTGTCCACTTTCACGAACGCGAAATCGGAATGGGTCAAGCTTTTGTCGTGCTTCTGGGCCACGGCCAGGGCGTTTTGGGCCGCTTGCAGGAACCGGGCGTAGCTCACGGGCTTCACCAGGTAGTCGACGACGGCGTGCTCGAAGGCCTCCACCGCGTAGTCCTTGCTGCTGGTGATGAGCACCGTTAGGGGCGGGTGCTGCAAGGTGTCGAGCAGCTCGATGCCCGAGAGCAGCGGCATCTCCACGTCCAGAAACAGCAAATCCACGGTCTGGGTGCGCAGGAAGTCGGCGGCCGCGGCGGGGTCGGTGAAGCTGCCGGCCGCGGTTAGGAACGGCGTGTTGGCGATGCAGTTGAGCACAACTTGCACCGATAGGGGGTCGTCGTCAACGACCAGGCAGGTCAGCAGGGGTTCGGTAGGGGGGGTAGCCATCGGAGCTGGGTAGATATATAGCGGTGTTTACCGGGCGAAAGTAGCGCAATCCGGTGGGTCAGGCGCGCTCCTGGAGCTGGGGGTAGAGGGCGGCCAGCTGGGCCCGTACGCTCTGCACCAGCGGCAGGCAGCAAGGCTGGCCGGGAAACTGGGCCGCGCGCTCCAGCTCGTCGAGCTGGGTGTGCAGCACGGGCACCCCAAAGTACGCCACCTGACCCTTCAGCTTGTGGGCGGCGCGGGCCAGGGCGGGGCCCTGGGCGGGGTCGGCCCCGGCGGCGGCGTGCAGGAGCAGCTCCAGCGCGGGGGCCTCTTGCAAAAAAGTTTGCACGATTTGGCGCAGAAACGCCTCGTTGCCCCCGGCCAGCTCCTCCAGCAGGTGCCAGTCGGGGTGCAGCGGGGCCGGGCCCGCGTCGGGCGGCGGCGGAGCAAATTCGGTAGGGGCTGCGGGAGCCGCCTCTGCCCCCAGGCGGCCGGTAAAGTGGGCCAGGCGGGCGTAGAGCAGGCCCGGGTCGAAGGGCTTGGCGAGGGTGTCGTTCATGCCGGCGGCCAGGGCCAGCGAGCGGTCTTCGGGCAGCACCGAGGCCGTGAGGCCGATGATGGGCAGGCGCCCCGCGTCGGGGAAGTACTGGCGCAGCTGGGCGGTGGCCGCGTAGCCGTCCAGCTCGGGCATCTGCACGTCCATCAGCACGGCGTCGAAGGGCGGGTCGGCGGCCCGCACGGCGGCCACGGCCAGGCGGCCGTTGTCGGCCAGGGTCACCGCCACGTTCCAGGCTTCCAGGGTTTTGCGGGCCACGAGCTGGTTGAGGGCGTTGTCTTCGGCCACCAGCACGCGCAGGGCGGGCTCGAAGGGCGGCAGCACGCCCACCGCGGCCTCGGGCTGGGCGGCGGCGGCATCGGCCACGGCGTAGGGCAGGTCGAAGAAAAACTCGGCCCCGTGGCCTTCTTCGCTGCGCACGCCCAGCTGGCCGCCGTGCAGCCGCACTAGGTTGCGGGCAATGCTCAGGCCCAGGCCCGTGCCGCCAAACTCGCGGGTGGTGCTGGCGTTGGCCTGCGAAAAATCTTCGAAAATGGCCGTCAGCTGGTCGGCGGGAATGCCAATCCCGGTGTCGCGCACCGCAAAGTGCAGGAGCGCATGCGTGGCTGGGTGAACGAGGTCGGGGGCCGCCGTGACCGTCAGCGTAACGCCGCCGCGCTTGGTGAACTTGATGGCGTTGCCCACCAGGTTCACCAGAATCTGGTGCAGGCGCACGGAGTCGCCGAGCACGGCAGCGGGCACGTCGGGGGCAATATCGAGGGTGAAAAACAGGTTTTTGCTCGCCACCGCGAACCGGAACAGGGCCGGTAGCCGGCGCAGGGCCTCGGGCAGGCGGAAGGGCACCTGCTCCAGCGTCAGCTTGCCGGCCTCCATCTTCGAGCTGTCGAGGATGTCGTTGAGGATGACCAGCAGGTTTTGCGACGACGACTCGATGGCCGTGAGGTACTCGCCCTGCTCGGCGGTGGGGCGGGTGGCGTGCAGCAGGTGGGTGAGGCCGAGCACCGCGTTCATCGGGGTGCGGATTTCGTGGCTCATGTTGGCCAGGAACTGCGCCTTGGCCCGGCGCGAGGCCTCGGCCGCGTCGCGCGCTACCACCAAGTCGGCGTTGATGGCTTCGATGTGCGCGTTTTGCCGCCGCAGCTCGCCGGTGCGCTCCCGCACGGTGCGCTCCAGCACCAGCTTCTGCTGCCGCAACAGCCGCTCACGGCCCCGCACCGCGGCGGCCCCGGCCCCGGCGCTGCCCAGCACCAGCAGCCCGGCAAACCACCAGGTGCGCCAAAACGGCGTGCCGATGCCGAACCCCGCCGCGGCCCCCGGCCCCCAGGGCCCGGCGGGCCCCCGCCGGGCCCGGGCCTCCAGCACGTAGCGCCCCGCGTCGAGGCCGGGGAACTGCGCCTCGGCGGCCGGGCCGGGGTGGCTCCACTCGTCGGCGAGGCCGCGCAGGCGGTACTGGTACTCCAGGGCCCCGCCGCCGGCCGCCAGGCTCACGCCCTGGAAAGCGAAGCGCAGCCGGTGGCGGCCGGCCGGCAGCTGGCCCAGCGCCCCGGGCGGGCGGGCGGCCCCGTCCACCTCGGCGGCGGCCAGCACCAGGCCCGGCGGCGCGGTCGCCGGACCGCCCACGGCGGCCAAATCGAGGCGCAGCAAGCCGGCGCGGGTGCTGGCCCAGGCCACGGCGGGCGGGCCCCCCGCCGGGCCGGCCAGGGCCAGGGGCCCCAGCAGGTCGCGGGCCAGCGGGTCGTCGGGGGCCGCCAGGGGGGCGAAGGCGTGGGAGCGGGTGTCGAACAGGCTGAGGCCCTGGCGGTGCACCAGCAGCAGGCGCGGCGCGGCCCCGGGGATGGCCGGGGGCAGGGCCCGCAGGTTGTAGACATAGCCGGTGGCCGTGCTGGGCCCCAAGTGGTAGCGCTGCCACTGGCCGGTAGCCAGGCGGCCGTACAGGCCCTGGCCGTTGGTGCCGGCCCACACGCGGCCGTCGGCATCCTCGGCCAACGCGTTGACGTCCAGGCTGGTGTCGGGGAGGCGCACGTAGGCGAAGCGGCCGGTACCGGGTTCGTAGGCCGCCAGGCCGGTGCCGTGGGTGCCCACCCACACCCGCCCGGCGCGGTCGGCCAGCAGGGCGTAAATGCTGTTGTGCAGCAAGCCGTTGGCTGTGGTGAAGTGGCGTGTGGGTTGGGTGTGGTCGGTGGGCAGCAGGTACAGGCCGTCGGCGGCGGTGCCCACCCATAGGCCGGTGGCGGGCGCGTAGGCCAGGGCCGTTACGGGACCCGGCGCATCGGCGGAGAGCAGGAACGTAGCCGGCCCGCCGGGCGCGGCCTGCGCCCACACCCGGCCATCGGCACTGCCCAGCCACAGCCCGCCGCCAAGGGTTTTCGGTCGCGCCAGCAAAGCCGCGACAGCCCCGGCGATGGGCGGGGCTGGCGTGTGGACCAACTTGGGCCCAGGGCTTTCAGTCGTCAGCTTGAAAAATTCTGATCCCACGAACGTGCCCCAAATAGCCAAGCCGTCGGAGTCCGGTAGCGTTACCAAAGCCGGCTGCTTGCCGCTGGGGCCGGTGGGCGTGGGGCACAACCGCAGGTGCCGGTCGGCGTGCCGCCAGAGGCCCCGGCCGGCGGTGCCGAGCCAGGCGTTGCCGTCGCGGTCTTCGAGCAGGCAGGTGGGCACGGCACCGGCGGGCAGGTGCAGGGCGTAGCGGCGGCAGTAGCGGCCCAGGCGGGCGGTGTCGACCGGGGCGGGGCCGGGCGGCAGGGCCCGCAGCGCGGCGGGGGCCCGGGCCCCCGCGGCCCGGGCAAAGCGGCCGCCGGGGGCCGTCTGGGCCGAGTAGCCGCCGGCGTAGTGGCGGGCCCAGAGGCGGCCGGTGGCGTCCAGGGCCAGGGCCACCACAAAGTCGTCGGCCAGGCCGTCGCGGCGGGTCAGGGTTGCGAAGCGGGTGCCGTCGTAGCGCACCAGGCCTTCGGCCGTGCCCAGCCACAGGAATCCCTGGCCGTCCTGGGCCAGGGCGTAGATGAACGGCTGGGCCAGGCCCTCGGCGGGCCCGTAGCTGCGCAGAAAAACTGATTGGCCGCGAGCCGCGGGCACCCCAAGCAGCAGGGCCAGGACGCAGAGCCACCGGTGGGTCCCAGCGTTAAGCAATAAAGAGCGTAGCAAATAATTCACCGAATTAAGTATAGCACGTGCGAGCAACGCTGCCGAAGATAACCACGCGACGGCCCCAAAAAAGAGGGGCCCGGCGCAGCGCACCGGGCCCCGTTGGGCACCTTACCAGCGCCGGGCCGAAATGTCGGGCCCGGGCAAGGGTGAAACGTTCTTTTTTCGTTGGCTCCTGGCTTATCGCCGCTAAAGGTACCCAGCCAAGCAGCGGACGACCGGCCTAGTTAGGCGTTGGCTAGAAATGAAAAAGGGAAGGGCTAAAAGGCATAAAGCCACTTTAACCCTTCCCTTTTGAGCAACGCCTAGCCGGCAGGGGCCAGGCCCTGAAACCGCGCTATTGGATCAGGATGCGGCGGGCGGCGGGCACTCCGTTCAGCGGACTGTACACCACGTTGTATAGGCCCGGGGCCACGGGGGTGGTCAGGAGCTGCTCGGTGCTGGCGGCGGCGGCCGTGAGCTCGGCTTGCCACACGGTGCGGCCCAGCTCGTCGACGAGGCGGAGCCGGCCCCCGCCGCTCTGGGCGGGCAGGCGCACGTGCAGGGCCGTGCCGGCGGCCGTGGGGTTGGGCCAGGCTTCGAGCCCGGCGGCCGCGGCCGCGCTGGTGAGCGACAGCAGCTGGTTGCCCACGTTCACGTTGTCCACGTAGAGGTAGTTGCCGTAGCCGTTGTAGCCCGCGAAACGCAGCAGCACGTTTTTGCCCGCGTAGGGCGTCAGGTCCACCAGCTCCTGCCGCCACTGGCTGGCGGCGGAGGGCACAAAATAGGTGTTTTGGGCGGCCGCGGTGCCCAGGCTGCCGGTAGCGCCTTTGGCGTAGGGGCGGCCCAGCACGGCCAGCGTGCAGGCGTCCACCACCTGCACCACCAGCGAGTCGGGGCCGGCGGCGGCGGGGATGATGGGCGCGTAGGCCAGGTCGAAGCGCAGGGTGGGCTGGGCCGTGCTCAGGTTGAGGGGCGGGGTTTGCAGCACGTCGCGCTCGCCCACGTGGGCGTCGGGGGCAAACGGGGCCCGGGCGGCGCGGGTGCCGGCCCCCGAGCGGCCGATGAGGCCGTCGGCCAGCGTCCAGGCAAACTGGCCGTCGGGGTTTATCACCGCCCAGCCCGCCGGCAGGCTGGTCGAGGCGTCGAACGTCTCGGCAAAGGGCAGGCCGCTGCCGGCCGTCACCTCGATGCTGACCGTGGACGTGGTGCTGCCGTAGGCGTTGGCCACGGTGAGGGTGGCGGTGTAAATGCCGGCCGCGGCGTAGGTGACGGTGGCCGCGGCGGTGTTGGCCGTAGCCGGCGAGCCCCCGGGAAACGACCAGGCGTAGGTGCCGGGGCAGAAAGCGGTTTGGCTGGTGAAGGCGACCTGGCCCCCGGGGCAAATGCGCGCGCGGCTGGCCACGGCCGTGGCCTGCGGGGCCCGGCCGTACACCACCACGTAGCCGGTGTCCACGCGGGTGGCCGTGCCGTTGGCGTTGCTCACTTGCAGCGTCACGGCGAAGCGCCCGGGGGCGTTGTAGCTCACCGTGGGGTTGGGGTTGGTGGCGGTGGCCGGCGTGCCGCCGGCAAACGTCCAGGCCCAGGCAGTGGGCCGGAACAGCGACGAGTCGCGGAAGGCCACTACCAGGCCGGGGCAGCCCACCAGCGGCTGGGTGCTGGTGTAGAGCGGTACCGGCGCGGGCGTGGCCGAGGTAAAGGCAATGTCGTCGAAGGCCATGCCGCCCCGGCTGCTGGCCAAGGTCGCGTCGGACGGGCGGGAGCCGTACTGCTGAAATTTCACCCGCACGTCGGTGCCCAGCGTCAGGTTATTGGCCGTGGCAAACTGGGTCAGGTTCACCGACTGCGTCTTAAAGGTCGTGGTCGAGCCGGTACCCGTCAGGCTCACCAGCCGGTACCAGGTGGTGCCGCCGTCCACGCTCAGGGCCACGCCGTCGCCGTTGCTGGAGCCCGTGAACTGGGTGGGCAGCACGTTGTCGGTTTCGGCCGTGAACTTGCGCTGGCGGAAGGTGAGGAGCAGGTCCTGGCCGGGCGTGTTTTTGGCGTACCACACCGCCTCGTTCAGGCCCTGGTAAGCGGTGGTGGCGGAAAAGGCGTTGTCCATCAGCAGGTACGACGTGCCCGAGGCCGCGCCCGTGCCGGTGGCCACCTGCACCCGGCCGGCCTTGGTGCTGTTCACGGTCCAGCTCACGGGCAGGGCCCGCTTCTCCAGGTCCTCCACCGCCGGCGGCGTCACGGCCACCGGGAAGCCGTACACGGCCGTGAAGGCGTCGATCAGCCCGGCCCCGGTGAGGGTACTGAAACCCGTCTGGCCGCCCACCGGCCGGGCCGTGGCCGCGAGGCGGGCCGCCACCTGGGCCGGCGTCAGGGTCGGCTCCGATTGCAGCAGCAGGGCCGCCACGGCCGCCGCGTCGGGGGCCGCCGCCGAAGTGCCGAAGAAGTTGGGCAGATTATCGCCTTCGGCGTCCTGGCCGAAAAACGTAGTGTTGCCGCCGTCCACCGATGTAAAATCGGGCTTGGGGCGCGTCACGGGCGCGGCCAGGGCCGTGCCGTTGGGGTTGAACAGAATGGTGGGGCTGCCCTTGGAGGAATAAGAATCGACCGTGCCCGGGTCGAAGTACGCCACCGCCGCCACGGCGTTGGCCGCCGCCGCCGCCGCGTGCCCCACCACGGTGCCGCTGTGCGTGAGCCACTCGGTGGGCTGCCCGTCGCTCAGGGCAATGTACTTGATGCGGGCGGGGTTGGCGGTGTTGGCGCGGCGCACAATCACCAAATCGAACAGGGTGGTGTGCGTCTGGGTCGTGTCGTTGGTGAAGCCCGTGATTTCGACGGGGGCCTGGTTGCCACGGGCCCCGGTGTTGTTGCTGTTCGACACGTCCACCGTGTCGCCACGCGAGGAGATGATGTAGGCGTCGAGGTCAGTTCTTACGCCGGCGGTGGTATAAAACGGGTCGCTCCACTGCAAGGCCACCGTCATGTCGGTGCCCGCGGGCACCGAAAACCGCTGGGCCACGTCGGTGCCGCCGGCGTTGTTAAAGTTGAGGCGGGCCAGGTTTTTGGCCCCCACCACAAAGGCCGGGGCGTTGTTCTCGTAGCTCTGGTCGGCGTTGTTGCCGGCCGACGAGAAGTAAGTCACCCCGCGCTGGCTCGTCACTTGCGTTATGGCCTGGGCCACCACGCCGTCCTGGAAGTAGGGCTCGGCGAAGTAGGCAATGTCGTCGACGATGATTTTGCAGTTGCCCTTGGCCGGGTCGGCCAGGTCGATGATGTGCTGGGCAAAGTCGGCCTCCGTGTTGTAGGCCGTGCTGAACACCAGCGGGGCCCCGGGGGCCAGGTCGTAAATAAGCTGGCACATGGCCCGGCCCTCGTCGGTGCCCTCGCCGTCGCCCAGGTCGCTGAGCACCTGCACGCCGGCCGCCGGCAAGTCGTTCGAGGCCATGTCGTTGGCCGCGCCCTTCAGCGAGTTGTACGAGTCGCTGAGTATACCCATCCGCACGCCCGCCCCGGTGAGGGCCTTGGGGCGGGTGGCGCGGGTGCGGGCGGCTTCCAGCACGTAGTCGGCCTGGGTGGTCACGCGGCCGGTGCGCGTCACGGGCCGCCACGCGGGCAGCACGCCCAGCAGGCCCTGGGCCGCCAGGGCCTCCAGGCCGCCCGCGCCGGGGGCCAGCTGGGCCACCGGCAGCATGCCGTCCACAAAGTGCAAATCGGGCCGGCTGGCCACCACCACGAAGCCCCGCGCCTGCAACGCCGGCAGTAGCGCCGCCACGTCGTTGGCCGTGATGTGGACCAGCACGGCGGCCCCGTCCTTGCTCAGGCGCAGCTGCGGGTGGGCGGCTTGCAGGTTGGCGGGGGTGCTGCCGCGGCCGCTGGCCGTGGCCGCCCGGTACACTTGCTGCAGCTCGGGGCCGAAGCGCGAGTTGGGGTCGGTGCGCTGGTAAGGGGTGAAAGTTTTGGCCGTGCGCGGGGCCGGAGGCGGGAGGCGGAACGGTGTGCCTTGCTCGGTTTGGGCGCGGGCCCCCAGGGCCCCGGCCGCCCACACCAGGCCCGCCAATGCCGCCCGGCCGAGGTTGGTAACGTGTCGGAATCGCATAGAATGGAATGAAGAAACGATAAGATTTAGGTAGGATGCGGACTGGGCCGGGACCCGGCCAATTAACTTCAGCAAAGTACTAAGAATAACGCCAGCCGCGGGCATTTACCGACCAACGCCGCCCCCTCATCGACCGGTACGGCCCGGCCGAACTTTTTGCCCGGCCCCGGGTTTTTGCCCCCATCCGGCGCGGCGTATCTTTGCTGAGCGCCGCGTGCGCTTCATTGGTTTTAAATCTTCCCGATTATGGCAGTTTACCCCGAATACATGGTGGCCCCCATCCGCCAGGACCTCACCGATGTGGGCTTTGAGCAACTCATGACCCCGGCCGAAGTCGATGCTTCGCTGGCCGGGACCGAAGGCACCGTGCTGGTGGCCGTGAACTCGGTGTGCGGCTGCGCCGCCTCCAAGGCCCGCCCCGCCCTGAAAATGGCCCTCGCCAGCGCCGACAAAAAGCCCGGCAAGCTCGTGACCGTGTTCGCCGGCATGGAAACCGACGCCGTGGCCAAAATGCGCGAGCACCTGCTGCCCTACCCGCCCTCGTCGCCCTGCATCGGCCTGTTCAAAGACGGCGAATTGGTGCACATGATCGAACGCTACCACATCGAAGGCAACGACCTGATGCGCATCGTCAACAACCTGCAAGGCGCGTTCGAGGAGTACTGCTAGGGGCCAACCATTGCCGCTAATCACTGGGGCAATGCTGCTCACAATTGTTTAAAAAGCCCCGCACCCGTTGGTGCGGGGCTTTTTTACGTCAGGTTTTTTATTTGGAAAAATTCTAAATAGAACTTGCCTACCCGATGCGCTTCCTTATCTTTGCTACTGTTTAGAATAAGTCTAAACAATAAAAGCCTCGCTGCGGGGCCCCGGCGCGGTGCCGGGCCCGGTGCGACTAAGGCAAGCAGAGCACGACCAGCGGGTTGACACGCATGAACTATTGGAAAAACATGGGCCTGGCCGCGGCGCTGGCCGTGGGCACGGTGGCAGCGGCGCAGGCGCAGCAAGGGGCCATTCGCGGGCGCGTCACGACTTCGGACGGGGCCCCGGCGGAAGCCGTGACGGTGGGCCTGAAGGGGCAGGGCCAGGGGGCCATCACCGACGAGCAGGGCCGCTACGGGCTGGAGCGCGTGCGCGACGGCTCCTACACGCTGGTGGTGTCGGCCCTGGGCCTGCAAACGGCCGAGCGCCCGGTGACGGTGCGCGGCGGCCAGGCCGCGGCGGTGGATTTTGTGCTGACCGAAAACGCCGCCCAGCTGGCCGAAGTGGTGGTGCGGGCCAACCGCGTGAACCGCTTCGCCCGCAAAGCGTCGGACTACGTGGGCAAAATGCCGCTCACCAACCTCGAAAACCCGCAGGTGTACGCCACCGTGGGCAAGGAAGTGCTGGCCGAGCAGCTGGTGTACACCGTGGACGACGCCCTGCGCAACGCCCCCGGCGTGCAGCGCATGTGGGAGGCCACGGGCCGCGCCGGCGACGGCGGCGGCTACTACAACAGCCGGGGCTTCGTGCTGCAAAGCCGGCTGCGCAACGGCATCGCCGGCAACGTAACCAGCGACATCGACGCCAGCAACCTGGAGAAGCTCGAAGTCATCAAGGGGCCCTCGGCCACGCTCTTCGGCAGCGCCCTCACCTCGTACGGCGGCCTGCTGAACCGCGTGACCAAGAAACCCAACGAAACGTTTGGGGGCGAGGTGGCGGTGGCCGGCGGCAGCTACGGCTTCCACCGCGTGAGCGCCGACGTGAACGCACCGCTCAACGCGGCCAAAACCCTGGCCTTCCGCCTGAACACGGCTTACAACTACGAAGACAGCTTCCAGAACCAGGGCTACCCCGGCTTCACCAAGAACCTGTCCATTGCCCCGAGCCTGCAGTTCCGGCCCAACGACCGGCTGACCATCAACCTCGACGCCGAGGTTTTCCGGGGCTCGAACGTGGGCAAGCAGCTCATTTTCTTCTACTTCCCGTCGGCGCAGCTCGGTGCCACGCGGGCCGACGAGCTGCCGGTGGACTACCGCCAGTCGTACACGGGCGACGGGCTGACGCAGCAGTCGCACAGCACCAACTTCTTCGGGCAGGTGCACTACCGCCTCTCGCCCAGCTTCACGTCGTCCACCAACCTGAGCACCAGCCGCAGCTACTCCAACGGCTTCGGGCCCTACTTCTACCTGGTGCCCGACGCCGTGGCCACCGGCGACGCGGCGGCCCCCGCCGGGGCCCACTACCTGGCCCGCGCCGACCAATCGACGGGCAACAGCACCTTGCAGGCCTACGAGGTGCAGCAGTTATTCAACGGCGATTTTCGGGTGGGCAGCCTGCGCAACCGCGTGGTGCTGGGCCTCGATTTCCTGCGCCTCGACTCGAACATCAGCTTCTTCGGCGGCGGCTTCGACGTGGTGAAGCTGGGCCTGCCCGGCGACGCCTACCGCACCTTCACGGGGGCCGCCGTGCGTGCCGCCTACGCCAAAACCCCGCCCGGCACCTACCCAATCACGACGAAGACGAACACGTACAGCGCCTTCGCGTCGGACGTGCTGAACCTGACCGACCGGCTGAGCGTGCTGGCCGCGCTGCGCCTCGACCGCTTCGACAACCAGGGCGGCGTGCTGTACGTGCCGGTGGACGCGTACCAGCAAACGGCGCTGTCGCCCAAATTCGGCGTGGTGTACCAGCCGGTGCAGGACCGGGTGGCCCTGTTCGCCAACTACCAGAACAGCTTCACCAACCTGAACTCGTTCCAGGACACGGAAGGCAACGTGGTGCGGGCCAAGCCCGAGCACGCCAACCAGGCCGAGGCCGGCGTGAAGCTCGACGCGGCCGGGGGCCGGCTCAGCGCCACCGTGAGCTACTACGACATCCGGGTGAAGGACCTGTTGCGCAGCACGCCCACCCTGGCCCTGAACACGGCCCAGACCCAGAACGGCACCCAGCGCAGCCGGGGCGTGGAGGTGAACGTAATTGCCAACCCCGTGCGGGGCGTGAACGTGGTGGCCGGCTTCGCCTACAACGACTCCAAGTTCACCAACTCCAGCCCCGACGTGGACGGCCTGCGGCCCAACACGGCGTCGTCGCCGTACCTGGCCAACCTGTGGCTGAGCTACCGCGTGGCCACCGGCCGGGCCCGGGGACTGGGCGCGGGCTTCGGCGGCAACTACGCCAGCGACAACAAAATTCAGAACACGACCACCAACGTGTTCATCTTGCCCCAGTACACGGTGCTGAACGCCAGCCTGTTCTACGACCAGCCCAAGTACCGCCTGGGGGTGAAGATGGACAACCTCACCGATAAGCACTACTGGACGGGCTACACCACCATGAACGCGCAGAAGCTGCGCAGCGTGGTGGGCAGCGTGGCCTATAAGTTCTAACGCTACGTTGCTGGTCTTTAGCTTTCGTCCCAACAAAAAGCTAATAGCCAACAGCTATTAGCCAACAGCCAAACACAAAATGACCCTTAAAAAAGCCGTCGGCCAACTTCACCTCTGGCTCGGCCTCGCGTCGGGGCTGGTGGTGTTCGTCGTGAGCTTGACGGGGGCCATTTACGTGTTTCAGGACGAGATTCGCGACGCCACCGAACCGTGGCGCTGGGCCGCCGCGCCGGCCGCCGGGGCCCCGCTGCCGCCCGCGCGGCTGCAAGCGGCCGTGGTGGCGCGGCACCCGGGGGCCCAGCCGTCGTGGACGGCCTACTACGGGCCCGGCCGCGCGGCCACGGTGGCCTTCGCCGACCGGGCCGGGGCCCAGTACCTGGCAGCCTTGAACCCTTATACCGGGCAGGTGCTGCACGAGCAAAACCTGCGGCGCGACTTTTTCACCATTGTGGAGGCCATCCACACGTCGTTGCTGCTGCCGCCGCCGGTGGGCGGGTGGGCGGTGGGCGTGGCCATCGCCATCTTTTTGGTGCTGCTGGGCACGGGGCTGGTGCTGTGGTGGCCCAAGCGCCGGCACGAGCGGCTGCAGCGCCTGCGCGTGAAGTGGGGAGCGCCGTGGCGGCGGCGCAACTACGACCTGCACCAGGTGGTCGGCTTCTACGTGGCCGCGGGGGCGTTCGTCGTCGCGCTCACGGGCCTGTTCATCAGCTTTGGCGCGTGGCAGCAGGCGGCCAGCACCCTGGCCAACGCCGGCCGCCACTACCCCCTCGAAGAAATTCCGCCCCGCCCCGCCCCGCTGGCGGCGGCCGGGGCCCCGTCCCAGCCGCTGCTCGATGCGGTGTACCGGCAGGTGCGGCAGCGCTCGCCCACGGCCGACATGGTGCTCATCGGCCCGGTGGCGGGGCCCCGCGAACCCGTGTACTGCTTGGCCTACCAGCGGGCGCTGCACTACTACCACCGCGACGAGTTCTACTTCCACCCCGTGTCGGGCCGGCTGCTGCGGGCCCTGCCCCACGCGGGCAAAAGCGCCGGCAAAAAGCTCGGCGACCTCAACTACGACCTGCACACCGGCCAGCTGCTGGGCCTGGGCGGCAAAATCGTGGCGCTGCTGGTCAGCCTGATTTGCGCCAGCCTGCCCGTCACCGGCACGCTGCTGTGGTGGGGCCGCCGCCACAAGGCCCGCCCGCGGCCCGCCGCCCGGGGCGCGGCCGTACCGGTTCCGGCCCGCTAACCCATTATTTTCAGGGTAATTCTCATGGCGAAGTTCTTGCACCACAACGCGTTTGGCTACTGTGTGCGCTGCCCGCGCACCGGCTACCTGCACCTGTGCTTTGGCCCGGTGGCCATGGCCCTCACGCCGGTCGAGTTTGCCGGCTTTCGCGAGTCGGTGGCGGCCACGGCCTACCAGGTGGCCCAGCACCCCGTAGCCGACGCCGGGGCCCGCTGCGTGGCCCTGCGCACCCCCGCCGAGCGCCTGGCCCTGGTGTTCACCCGCGCCGAGCTGGCCCAGCTGCAAGAGCTGGTGGAGATGACGGCTTTGCTGCTCGAAACCGAAACGCTGCTCGGCGGGCCCCCGCCCGCCGGCTACTGCGCCGGCTGCCCCAGGGGCGGCGGCGACCCCCAATAGGCCGCTACTTGCCGGGCTCCGACAGGGCAATGACGACGGCCCCGCCCACCATCAGGGCGGCCCCCAAGGCCACCTGCCAGTTCAGCTTTTCTTTGAGGAACACGGCCGCTAGCACGATGGCAAACACCAGCGACACCTTGTCGAGCGGCGACACCCGCGAGGCGTCGCCCAGCGACAGCGCCCGGAACGAAAGCAGCGACGACACGCCCGTGAGCACGCCCGCGGCCAGCAGAAGCAGCCAGGTTTTGCGCTCAATGCGCCCAATTTCGGGCCACAGGCCCTGCCACGCCACCGCGCTCCACGCCACCACAATTATCAGCACCGACTGCACGGCGAAGGCCAGGCTCGGCGGCACATTCTTGATGCCCGCTTTGGATAAAACGACCACAACAGCCGTGACCAGCGCCGCCAGCAAAGAAAATACTATCCACACAAGACCACAGATTTAACGGATTTTTTTGGGGTTTCGCGCCTTTTTTTACCTGGCCTCTTATTACTTGGCGGCTTTTACGAATCGTTTGAATTCCAGGCTGGGGGTGCCGAAATTTATTAACAGGGCAACCGGGATTTTGAATACTTCAAGGTAGTTGATAAGCTGGGCATGGTACGCAGGCAATATGCAGGAGGCGGCCTTTATTTCAACAACTACCCGCCCATCAACAAAAAAATCGACCCTGCGGGAGCCGAATTTCTCGTCTTCGCAGTAAACGGGCAACTCAATCTCTCGCTCCGCCCGCAATTCTTGTTTAAATAGTTCGGTGGCCAACGAACGCTGGTAAACGACCTCTAAAAACCCACGCCCTAATTTGCGATGCACCGTCATCGCGCAACCAATTATCTTGTGCGTCAGCTCGTTGTATTCCGCCAAATCAACCAACTGCGTCATAAATAATCAAAAAAGTACACCCCGATCATACAGGAGTGGACCCGCAAAAAAATCCGTTAAATCCGTTAAAAATCCGTTGAATCGGTGGTCCTTAGTTCGCCACTTCGCTCAGAAACTTAACCCGCACCAGCCGTACTTCTTCTTCCGTGAAATCGTCGGTGCCCAATTCTTTCAGGGCCACGGCGATGTTGTCGGTGCTGGCCTTCATGAAGTAGTCGTAAATCTCGTCCTGCTTGTCCTCGTCCACCATTTCTTCCAGGTAGTAGTCGAGGTTGAGGCGGGTGCCGGCGTAGCAGATGTGCTCGATTTCCTCCATCAGCTCGCCCATGCCGATGCCTTTCGACGAGGCAATGTCTTCCAGCATGGTTTTTTTGTCGATTTGCTGAATGACGTAGATTTTGATCTTCGAGCGGTTCACCGCCGACTTGATTATCACGTCGTCGGCCGTTTCGATGTCGTTGTCCTCCACGTACTTCTTGATGGCCGCCACGAACGGGGCCCCGAACTTCTGGGCCTTGCCCTGGCCCACGCCCGCCACGTGGGTCAGGTCGCTGAGGCTGGTGGGGTAGGTGGTGGCCATCTCCTTCAGGCTGGGGTCCTGGAAGAGCACGTAGGGCGGCAGGTTCTTCTGCTTGGCCACCTGCTTGCGCAAGTCTTTGAGCAGCACGAACAAGGCCTCGTCGTGGCCGGCCGCCTGCTGCACCTCTTCCTTGTCCTCGTCGGCTTTCTGTTCGGCCTCGAAGTTGTGGTCTTTGGTGAGGGTAATGGGCTGCGGGTTTTCGATGAAGTCCAGGCCCCGGTCCGTCATCCGCACCAGGCCGATGCTGTCGATGTCCTTCTCCAGCAAGCCGTTGAGCAGGCACTGGCGCAGCACCGAGTGCCAGAACTGGGCGTCGCCCAAGGCCTTGCCCTGGCCGTACACCGGCAGGGCGTTGTGGGCGTAGCTCTCGATGTGGGGGTTGCTGAGGCCCAGCAGCACCTGGCCCACGTGGTTCAGGTTGAAGCGGGCCTCGGTTTGCACCACGGCCCGCAGGGCCAGGCCCACGGCTTCCTGGCCCTCGAACCGCTCCTTGGGGTGGCGGCAGTTGTCGCAAAAGCCGCAGTCCTGCTCCAGCGTCTCGCCGAAGTAGTGCAGCAGCTGCCGCCGCCGGCACACCGACGATTCGGCGTAGTTCGTCATCTCGGCCAGCAGCTGGTGGGCGTTGTCGCGCTCGGTCACCGGCTTGTCCTTGCTGAACTTCTCGAGCTTCAGGATGTCGTCGTAGCTGTAGAACATCAGGCAGTTGCCCTCCAGGCCGTCGCGGCCGCCGCGGCCGGTTTCCTGGTAGTAGCCCTCGATGCTCTTGGGCACGTCGTAGTGCACGACGAAGCGCACGTCGGGCTTGTCGATGCCCATGCCGAAGGCGATGGTGGCCACAATCACGTCGCAGTCCTCGCTCAGAAACGCGTCCTGGTTGGCCATGCGCGTGTGCGGGTCGAGGCCGGCGTGGTAGGGACGGGCCCGCACGTCGTTCACGCGCAGCAGCTCGGCAATTTCCTCCACCTTCTTGCGGCTCAGGCAGTAAATAATGCCCGCCTTGCCCTTGTGCAGCTTCACGTACTGGATGAGCTGCTTCTTGGTGTTGTGCTTGGCCCGCACCTCGTAGTACAGGTTGGTGCGGTTGAACGACGTTTTGAACACGCCGGCGTCGTCCATCTGCAGGTTTTTCTGGATGTCGAGCTGCACCTTGGGCGTGGCCGTGGCCGTGAGGGCAATGATGGGAATGTTGCCCCCCAGGTTGTCGATGATGCCGCGAATCTTGCGGTACTCGGGCCGGAAATCGTGGCCCCATTCCGAGATGCAGTGGGCCTCGTCGATGGCCACGAACGAGATGTTCGTCTTTTGCAAAAAGGCGATGGTGTCGTCCTTGGTCAGGCTTTCGGGGGCCACGTAGAGCAGGCGCACGGCCCCGCTCATCACGTCTTTGCGCACCCGCGTCATCTCCGTTTTGGTCAGCGTCGAGTTGTACACCTGGGCGTTCACGCCGAAGGCCCCGAGCTGGTCCACCTGGTTCTTCATCAGGGCGATGAGCGGCGAGATGACGATGGCCGTGCCCGGCACCACCAGGGCCGGCAGCTGGTAGCACAGGCTTTTGCCGGCCCCCGTGGGCATGATGACGAAGGTGTTGCTGCCGCTCAGCACGTTGTGAATCACCGCCTCCTGGGTCCCCCGGAACTGGCCGTAGCCGAACACTTCTTTCAGGGTATGCTTGAGGGTTGCCACCCGTTCGGGGGCTTCGGCCAGAGCTGGTGCGGGCATAGCGTAATTTAGGGCAGGTGAATTGGTGAGAGTGGGGCGCTGGTAACGAAGATAAGCACCAGCGCTTCTTAAAGGCCGATTTTGTTCATTTTAAGGTAATTTTGAATAAAAAACTGCGTGATTTCTGCCCCCGCCGCCGCCCTGGCCCCCCCCGACCTGCTGCGCATCGCCCGCCAGGTGCTGCACGAAGAAGCCGCCGCCCTCTACGGCGTGGCCGACGCCGTGGGGGCCACCCCCGATTTTGCCCGCTGCGTGGCGGCCATCCTGGGCCTCACGGGCCGCGTGGCGGTGACGGGCGTGGGCAAAAGCGCCCACATCGCCGGCAAAATCGTGGCCACGCTCAACGGCACCGGCACGCCGGCCCTGTTCATGCACGCGGCCGACGCCCTCCACGGCGATTTGGGCATGATTCAGGCCCAGGACTTCGTGCTGGCCATCAGCAAGAGCGGCGACACGGCCGAAATCAAGGTGCTCGTGCCGCTGCTGCGCCGCCGGGGCGTGCCGCTGGCCGCCTTGGTGAGCAACGCCGACTCGTACCTGGCCCAGCAGGCCGACTACGTGCTGCACGCCCCCGTGGCCCGCGAGGCCTGCCCCAACAACCTGGCCCCCACCACCAGCACCACCGCCGCCCTGGCCCTGGGCGACGCCCTGGCCGTGTGCCTGCTGGAGGCCCGCCACTTCTCGGCCCAGGACTTTGCCCGCCTGCACCCCGGCGGCACCCTGGGCAAGCAGCTCTACCTGACGGTGGGCGACCTGAGCCGCCAGAACCAGCGCCCCCACGTGGGCCTCGACGCGCCGCTGAAGGAGGTGCTGCTGGAGATTTCGGGCAAGCGCCTGGGGGCCACCGCCGTGCTCAACGCCGCCGGGGCCCTGGCCGGCATCATCACCGACGGCGACCTGCGCCGGATGCTGGGCGGGCACCTGACCGACCTGGAAACGGTGCGGGCCCGCGACATCCTCACGCCCGCGCCCGCCACGGTGGGCATCGACGACTTTGCCGCCGAGGCCCTGGCCCGGATGCAGGCCCGCAACATCACCCAGCTGGTGGTCCTGGAAAACGAGCGGTTCGCCGGGTTTATCCACCTGCACGACCTGCTGCGCGAAGGACTGGTTTAAACCGGCCTACCTTGCAGCGGAATATTACTATGCTGTTACCCCTATGAATTCAACCTACCTCGTGGTGATGGCCGGCGGCATTGGCAGCCGGTTCTGGCCCTTTAGCCGCACCACGCACCCCAAGCAGTTCCACGACGTGCTGGGCACGGGCCGCTCCATGCTGCAAGTTACGGTGGACCGCTTCGCCGGCCTGTGCCCGCCCGAAAACGTGTTCGTGGTGACCAACCGCGACTACGCCGCCCTCGTGCACCAGCACCTGCCGCAGCTGCCCCCGGACCAGGTTCTGGGCGAGCCCATCGGGCGCAACACGGCCCCCTGCATCGCCTACGCCAGCTACCGCATTGCCCAGCGCGACCCCCGGGCCACCATCATCGTGACGCCCGCCGACCACGCGGTGGCCAACGAGCCCGAATTTCGACGGGTGATGGCCCTGGCCGTGGACGCGGCCCGCGCCAACGACGTGCTCGTGACGCTGGGCATCCACCCCTCGCGGCCCGACACCGGCTACGGCTACATCCAGTACATGGACGGCCAGAGCCTGCCCGGGGGCCAACTGCACAAGGTGAAAACCTTCACCGAAAAGCCGAACCTGGAGCTGGCCAAGATGTTCGTGGACAGCGGCGACTTCCTCTGGAACTCGGGCCTGTTCGTGTGGCGGGCCGACGCCATCCTGGACGCTTTCCGGCAGCACCTGGGCGACATTGCCGAGGTGTTCGAGGAAGGGGCGGCCGCCCTCGGCACCCCGCAGGAAGACGCCTTCATCAGCGAAGCCTACTCGCGCTGCCCCAACATCAGCATCGACTACGGCATCATGGAGAAGGCCGACAACGTGTACGTGCTGCCCGCGGCCTTCGGGTGGAGCGACGTGG
The DNA here is from genome assembly GCF_013294115.1 of Hymenobacter caeli. Lineage (GTDB taxonomy): Bacteria > Bacteroidota > Bacteroidia > Cytophagales > Hymenobacteraceae > Hymenobacter > Hymenobacter caeli. The sequence goes on from NZ_JABSNP010000020.1 coordinate 53,238, forward strand.
GCACCTGGGATTCGCTGCACCGCATCGGCCAGCAGGACGAAAACGGCAACATGGTGAACGGCGACGTGCTGCTGTACGACACCACCGGCTGCGTCATCAAAACCCCCTCGGAGCGCCTCGTGGTGGTGCAGGGCCTCGAAGACTACATCATCGCCGAGTACGACAACGTGCTGCTCATCTGCAAGCGCAGCGAAGAGCAGCGCGTGAAAGAGTTCGTAGCCGACGTGAAGGCCAAGAAGGGCGCGGGCTACAACTAAACGTTAATAATCAGCTTTTTGTGAAGCTTTTACTCGCTTGTATTCTTGCCGGCAGTAGCTGGCTGCCGACCGCCGGGGCCCCACCGAAACCCGCCACGTTGTGCCAGGCCGGGGAAACGCCTGTGTTTTCCTTCAAAACGAACGGCGGCAAAACAGCCACCCTCTGCCGGGGCCCCAAAGGCAGCTACTTGGTGTACCGGTTCGGCACGGCGGCGAAGGTTGAGCTGCAGTACCCCGCGAAGCTCGATGCCAGTAGCTGGCGAAAGTTCACGTACTGGTTTTACACGCGTGGGGGCGGCGCTCACAATTCCGGCATCGAAGATTACCGGCTTACGTTCGAAAATAACGGCGTGCAGTACACGCTCTCCGACCAGACCACGGCCTTCTACAACAAGCAGCAGGAGGAGGATTACCGCCGCGAAGTAGCTGTGGTAGTAACTGTGAAGGGTAAGGATGTTACCATTGCGGGTAATCTGGGAACTACGGTGGGCGAACTGGTGGCCGTGACCCATGACCACAAGGTGAAGCTGGATGAGGACATGATGGTAGCACCCTACTAAACGAAAAAGCCCCGGCTCTGCGCAGAGTCGGGGCTTTTCATATCTCCGGGTCTATCAATCGTGCGGGCGGATTAGCTGCGTTCCACTCACAATGTCGGACTAGGCGTTCACCCGCTGGCGGGCTACCTCGAACAGCATGATGCCCGCCGCTACCGACACGTTGAGGCTCTGAATCTGGCCGGTCATGGGCACTTTCAGGCGCACGTCGGCCAGGCGGAGCAGCTCGGGGGCGATGCCGTCTTCTTCCGAGCCCATGAGCACGGCCACGGGGCCCGAGAAATCGGCGGCGGCGGCGCCCACGGCTTCGTCGGCTTTTTCGGAGCAGGCCACCACCGTCACGCCCGATTGCTGGAGGAAGCGGATGGTGTCCTGCAAGTTGTTTTCGCGGCACACGGGCAGGATGTTGAGGGCCCCGGCGGAGGTTTTGAGGGCGTCGCCGTTGATTTGGGCGGCCCCGTGCGAGGGCACCACCAGGGCCTGCACGCCCAGGCACTCGGCGGTGCGGGCAATGGCCCCGAAGTTGCGCACGTCGGTGATGCGGTCGAGCAGCAGCAGGAACGGCACCTTGCCTTCCTCAAACAAGCCGGCGAGCAGGCCGTCGAGCGGGGCGTAGTCGATGGGCGAGACGAAGGCCACCGCGCCCTGGTGGTTTTTGCGGGTGAGGCCGTCGAGCTTTTCCACCGGCACCTGCTGCACCTGGATGCCCGCTGTGCGGGCCAGGGCCGAGATGTCACCCACGAGGCTGTTTTTGGTGCCGCGCAGCAGGAAGATTTTTTCCAGCGTGCGGCCCGCGTTCAGCGCCTCCAAAATGGGGCGCAGGCCGAACAGCATGTCGATGCTGCGGTCTTGCTGCGGGGCCCGGTTTTCGTAGCGGGGGCGGTCGTCGCCGCGCTCAGCGCGTTCGGGCCGGTCCTGGCGGTAGGGGGGGCGGGCGGCGCCATCGCGGCGGGCGGGGGCATTGCCGCGGTCGGGTTGGTCGTCGCGGTTGTCGCTGCCGCCGCGGCCCCGGGGCTTGGCGCGCGGCTCCGCAGCCAGGTCGTCGGCGGCGTCACGGTCGGGCCGGAACTGTTTGGGCGTGACGGGCCGGTTCTGCTCGTCGTAAAAGCGGCGGCCCGCTACCGGCCGCTGGGGTCGGTTGCTGGGGCGCTCGGGGCGGTCTGTCCTGTTCTCCATTGCTCCACGGCACCGTACCAAGGCTTTTCGTACTCGGGGCGGCGCACTAATTCGTAATTATCAGGCGCAAAGGTACTCGGCCGGGGGCGGAAGCTGAAGGTAAGGGGCCCGCCGGGGCCCACTTGCGCGTAGTACCACTGCTCGTCGCCGGTGGCCAGGCGCTGCACCCGCTGGGGCGGGCCCAGCACCACGTACAGCAGGCCCCGGTCGGTGAGGAAGCCGGCCTTGTGGGCGGGGAAGAGGCGGTTGGCCGCCGCCACGCGGCCGTAGTAGTTGCGGATGAGGACCTTGCCCACGGACTGGTTTTCGTGCGCGGCGGTCAGCCAGAAGCCGTCCACGGCCCGCTTGGGGTCGGGGGCGTTGGCGAGGCGCTGGCGCTCGGCGGTGCTGGTGAGGTAGCGCAGCGGGTCGATGAGCTCGGCGGCGGTGCGCAGGTTGGGGTAGTCGCCGTTGGCCACCAGCAGGGCCAGGGTGCGCGGCACCTGCCCGCCGATGCCGCCCACGTGCAGGGCCATCAGGCTGGGGTCGTCGCAGCGCAGCAGCTGGTTCGAGCGCACGTTCACCGAATCAATCAGGGGCAGCGTGGCGGGGCCCCCGGCCACGGTGGCGGGGTCGGTCATGGGCGGCAGGGCCGCGGTGGGGGGCACGGCGTAGCGCCGCAGCCGCACGGGCTGGACCAGCCCGTAGTTATCGATTCGAAAGGTTTCGCGGGCCCGCACGTAGGGCCGCAGCAGCGGCAGCCCCACCGAATCGGTGATGACGAACGGCCGGGCCAGGCGCTCGGCCGACAGCACCAGCCAGGTAGTGGTGGCCGCGTCCTGGGCGGTGGGCGGGGCCACGGGGCCAATCTGGACTTGCAGCACGGTGCCCGCCGGCACGCGGGCCGCCGCTACGCAGAAGCTGGCCCGCGTGCCGCCGGTGGCGTCGGGCCGCAAGTGCTGCCGTCGGCGCGGAATGCTGTCCTGCCACAGCGGGGCCGGCGCTTCGTAGCCGGCCCAGGCCGTGACGCGCATCGGCTGGCCGGGCCCCGTGGGGGCCCCGGCGGGCAGGCGCACGTACAGGCGCAGGCTGTCGCCCTCGCGGCGGGTGTCGGCCATCACGCGGGGCACGTCGCGGTAGAGGCCAGCAAAATTGGGGCGGGGCAAGGGCAGGGCCTGAGTCTGGGCCACGGCGGCCCGCCCGGGCAGCGCGGCCAGGACCAGCCAAAAGAAAAAACGGTTCATACCGGCGTGTACGTGGTTGACGGATCAAAAATATAAAAAGGACCGGCCCGCGCGCCCACCAACTGGTTTTGGCCGCGCTGCGCCCGGCCGGCAGTCAAAACACTGGGAACCTTGTACACCATTCCCCGCGCCGCCCGCCGGAGAAGGGCCGTGCCGGATGCATTGTTCAGGAAGCGGCGCTAATAACGCGCATTGGCCGCGTCCTTTGCTGCATTAGGGCCAGGGGTAGCCGCGGCCGGGCCGCCGCCGTGCGGCCGGCTGTTGCGTTTCGCCGTAGTATCGCTGGGCGCGGGGGTTACTTTGCGGGCGTTGCGGTGGGCGGTGGGCCGGCAAGTTGGTTACCGCCCACCGCAAATGCGAAGGCCGGCCGCGCAACAAAGTTGGGCCGGCCGATTAATCCGGGCTGGGCCGGCCGCGTTCTAAGAGTCGGCCCGCCGGGCCCCGCTCCGCCGAAACGCGGGGCTGGCCGGTGCAAGAAAGTTGAACCATGTCCGTTTTCTCCCGTCCCTCCGCGTTGTTCATGCCGCCCACCGCTGTCGATTCATCCATGCAGCGCTTCTTTTCGGAGGCGCGGGTCCAGCGGCTGGGGGCGTTCTGGAGCGGCTTGATCATTGTGGGCATTTTTGCTTCGGGGGCGGTGCGGGTGCTGCCCAGCATCGGCGTGGCGGGCTTGTTTCTGACTGGGGTGGGCTACGCCCTGGCCCACCGATGCGTCGCCCAGTGGGCGCGGTGGCCCGAAACGCTGAGTTTCGGATTGATTTACCTGCTGCACGTGGCCTCCGGCCTGTGGCAGGCCCGCCTGGCCGACGCCGCCCTGCAGCAAGACCTGGTGCTTGAGCTGCCGTTTGTGCTGCTGCCGGTTTCGTTTTTGCTGCTGCCCGGTTGGCGGCCCGGCCACAAGCGCTTACTGTGGCTCGTGCTCATCGGCTGCTGCCTGGCCGCGGCGGCGGGGGCCGCGGCCAACTACTGGCACCACCACGAAGAAATCAACCGGCTCTACCTGCAATCGCAGGTGATGCCCACCGCCCCCGACCACATCCGCTTCAGCCTGCTGGTGAGCATGGCCGTGCTGGCGGGGGCCGTGCTGCTGGCCACCGGCCGGCTGCCCAAGCGCCTGCGCCACGCGCTGCTGGGCGCGGTGCTGCTGCTGTTCCTGTTCCAGCACCTGCTGGCCGTGCGCAGCGGCCTCGTCACGATGTACGCGGCCATCGCCCTGGGGCTGGGGTGGCTGGGGTGGCAGCTTGGGCGCTGGAAAACCGTACTGGTGGGGGGCCTGGCCATGGCCGCGCTGGCGGGCGCGTGCCTGCTGCTCTTCCCCACGCTACAAAACAAAATTACCAACACCCGCGACGACTCGGCCCGCCTCGAAACGGTGGGCGCGGCCAATAATTACTCCGTCACGGCGCGGGTCTATTCTTATGCCGCAGCCTGGGGCGTCGTCCGCGCCCACCCGGTGGCGGGCGTGGGCAAAGTGAAGCTGGAAGACGCCATGGCCTGGCAGTACCACGCGCGGTTTCCCGAAATCGGCCCCGAGCACTACCTGCTGCCGCACAACCAGTTCCTCTACAACCTGGCGGCCTACGGGGCCGTGGGCCTGGTGGTGTTCTTGTTCGGATTCTACTACCCGCTGTGGCTGGGCATCCGCCGGCGCAACATCATGCTGCTGCTCATGTACCTCATCGTGTCGCTTTCCTTCACGGTCGAGTACACGCTGGAAACCCAGATTGGGGTACTCACCGGGCTGTTCTTCATCCTGCTGGCCGCCGCGCCCACCGCCCCGCCCCAGCCCGCCCGGCCCCGGCCAACGGAGGGCTTCCTGGCCCGCGCCGGCTAAGCAGTTGGCCGTTAGCTTTTAGCTGCTAGCTGTTAGCTTTCGTTTTATAAACGAGTCAACTACACGATTTTTATTGCATCATTGATTTTGAACAACTTACAAGCAAAAGGCCGGCCCGCAATTACGCGGGCCGGCCTTTTGCTTAACCGGCGCCCATTAATAATGCCCTATTGCCGGTCTTGCAGGTAGGGTTGCAGCACGGCGAAGGCCCGCTGGGCCCGCGCGGTGTCGCCGGCCTGCTGGGCGGCGCGGTACACGTTCTGGAGGTTGATGAGGTGCAGGCGCTGGTCGTAGTCGAACAGGCTGCCGTCGGGCCGGCCGGCGTAGAACGACAGCATCTGGGTGGCGCGGCGCAGCATGGTGTCGAGGATTTCGTCGGCCCGCGCCTTTTCGCCGCCCGCGATGAGGGCCGGCACCAGCAGCGGCGAGTAGTAGTCGTAGGGAATGGCCTTGTCGGGCATCACCTGCAAGCAGAAATCGGCCACCTCCTTGGCCTTGGCCTTGTCGCCGCGCTCGAGGTAGGTGTTGGCGAGGCGGGCAAACTTGTCGCGGTAGTTCGACGGAAACTTGAGGTTGTTCTCGTCGTAAAAAATCTTGTCGTTGGTGAGGCCCCGGTAGCTGAACTGCTTCACCAGCTTGGCGTAGTTGAGGTCGGTTTCCACGTAGCCCTCGTCGCCCTGGGGCGTGTAGTTGGGGTCTTTCAGCGGCAGCAGGCGGTAGGCCAGGCCCTCGAGCTGGAAGTAGGGCTGGAGGTTCATGTAGTCGCTCGGCGTCACGGTGGAGCTGAAGTAGATGGGCCGCTTCCAGTTGTTGGTGGCAATCATGTCCAGAATCACCAGGTTTTTCTTCTCGATGCCGCGCTTGCCCATGCTCCAGTCCATGCGGGCCACGAGCTGCTTGCTCCGGTCCTTCGGCATGATGCCCAGCTGCTTGAAAGCCGTGGTGTCGATGGGCAGGTAGAAATTCGGCGTCGGGAACGACATCATGTTGGGCCCGTTCTCGCCGGACGACACTTGCAGCAGTGGGTTGTTTTGCTCGATGAGCTGAATGAACTGCTTCACGTCCACGTCTTTCACGGCCGGGTTTTGGGCAAAGGGCACGTAGTCGTTGGTGCCCTGGGCGTAGGCTTTGTCGTCCATCGTGATGGGCAGCGGCTGCGAAAGGTACGAGCGGCGCTTCATCTGCTGGATGTACCAGTCGGTGTTCAGGTAGCTGAGCACGGCCACGCGCACGTCGGTGCGGATGCCCTCCACCTCCTGGGCGTACCAGAGCGGGAAGGTGTCGTTGTCGCCGTTGGTGAACAGGATGGCGTTCGGGGCGCAGCTGTTGAGCAGGTTTTTGGCCGAGTCCACCGAGTTGAAGCGGCCCGAGCGGTCGTGGTCGTCCCAGCCCTGGGCCACCAGAATGCCGGGCACCAGCAGGCTCAGGGCCAGGGCGATGGCCGCCCGGGGCCCCTCGGCCTTGACGGTCGAGCGCAGCGCGTCGGCCAGGCCCAGCACGCCCAGCCCAATCCAGATGGCGAAGGCAAACGTGGCCCCGGCAAAGGTGTAGTCCCGCTCGCGGGGCTCCAGCGGCGGCTGGTTGAGGTACACGATGATGGCCAGGCCGGTGAGCAGGAACAGCAGCCCCACCACCAGCGCGTCCTTGCCGTCGCGCCGGCTCTGGAAAAACAGGCCCACCAGGCCCAGCAGCAGCGGCAGGGCGTAGAAGTTGTTGTGCGCCTGGCTCCGGCCGATGCGCTCGGGCAGGGCCGCGCGGCCGGGGCTGAAGGGCGTGACGGTGCCCGCCTGCTGCACGTCGGACTCGCGCCCCACGAAGTTCCACATGAAGTAGCGCCAGAACATGTGCCCCATCTGGTAGCGGAACAAAAACGACAGGTTCTGGCCCATCGTGGGCTTCACGCCGTCCTGGATGTCCACCCACTTCTTGTACTCCTGGATGTGGCCGGGCTCGGGGCTGTAGATGCGCGGCAGCAGCATCTTGTCCTCGTCGGCGTAGGTGTACTCGGCCTGCGGGGGCAGCTCCCGGTAGGTGCCGGTGGCGGGGTCGCGGGCGTAGCGGGCGGCCCCGGGGTCCTGGCCGGTAGGCTGGGCGTTGAACTGCGGGCCGTAGAGCAGGGGCCGCGAGCCGTACTGCTCGCGCTTGAGGTAGCTCACGAAGCTCAGCACGTCCTCGGGGTCGTTCTCGTTGATGGTGGGGTGGTACGACGAGCGGATGGGCACGATGAGGTAGCTCGAATACCCAATCAAAATGAAGGTAAAGCACAGCATGGCCGTGTTCAGCAGCTGGCTCTTAAATTTGAAGGAAAGCCGGAACCCGTACACTATCAGCCCGACAAGGGCCGCCACGAAAATCACCAGGCCCGAGTTGAAGGGCAGGCGCACGGTGTTCACGAAGAAGACCTCGAAGTAGCCGGCCAGCGTGGGCAGGCCCGGGATGATGCCCACCAGCACGGCCGCCAGCAGCACCAGGCACACGCCCATCACCACCACGATGCCCCGGAAGCTGGGGTTGGCGTTGCGGCGGTAGTAGTAAATCAGGCCCAGGGCGGGCAGCGTGAGCAGGTTGAGCAGGTGCACGCCGATGCTCAGGCCGATGACGTAGGCAATGAGCACGATCCACTTGTCGGAGTCGGGCTCGGCGGCGTGGCCCTCCCACTTCAGCATGAGCCAGACCACGGCCGCCGTGCACAGCGACGACATGGCGTACACCTCGCCCTCCACGGCGTTGAACCAGAACGAGTCGGTGAAGGCAAAGGCCAGGGCCCCGATGGCCCCCGCGCCCAGAATGAGCAGCGTGTCGGTGCCGGTGGGCTCCTCCACGGGCGTGTTCACGGCCGAGCGGCGCAGCACCAGCTTGGCGGCCATGCGCGTGATGCTCCAGAACAGGAACAGGACCGTAAAGGCGCTGCTCAGCCCCGAGAGGGCGTTGACCAGCACGGGCACTTTGGTAGTGTCGCCGAACGAGAACAGCGACATCAGCCGGCCCAGCAGCAGGAAGGTGGGGGCCCCGGGCGGGTGCGGCACCAGCAGCTTGTAGGCGCAGGCAATGAACTCGCCGCAGTCCCAGAACGAAGCCGTGGGCTCGAGGGTGCTGAGGTAGGTGGCGGCGGCAATGGCGAACACGAGCCAGCCGACCAGGTTGTTTAATCGTTGGAAACGCATAGAAAAAAAGGAGCGGCCCGTGCCGTTAAGGCCCGCAGACAATGAAAACGGCGCGGGGCGCGGCTAGGAAAGTTCAAAAGTAGGCACAGCGGCCGGGCCGTCCGCCCCGCTGGCCCCGCCGCGCTACGGCCATAAACACCGAAAGCAGCCAAGGGCTGCTTTCGGAGGAAATTAAGAAACGGAGCCGACGGGTCAGTTCTGCAACACCAGGCGCTTGGTGCTGGCCACCTTGCCGTCCACCACTAAGCTGTAGAAGTACACGCCGCCGGGCAGACTGCTCAGGTCCAGGGGCAGGCCAGTGGCGCTGAGGTCGGGGCGCAGGGCCACGGAACGAATCTCCTGGCCGATGATATTGAACAAGCGCAGCTTGTAGTCGGGGCCCGGCCGCTGGCGCAGCTGCACCGTCACGAAGCCGCGGCTGGGGTTCGGGTACAACGTCAGGGCCAGGGCGGCGAGGCGGGCGTCTTCGGTAGCGGTGGCGGTGCCGGTTACCGTGATGGTGCCGCCCATGCCGGTGATGACCCCGTTGGAAAAAGCGCCGTGCGACGTGCAGTGGTAGGGGTACACGCCGGGCGTGTTGAACGGGATGGCCGGCGAGGTGCGGCTGCTGGCGTTCATCTGAAAGAGGGCCCACGCCGGGCTCGGGCTGTCCGACATGGTGGGGTGGCTGGAGGTGCCGGTGGGGTAGCTCCACGTCACCACGTCGCCCACTTTAATGGCGACGTCGCCATTTTGTATCCCGTTGTATGCGTAGTAATTATCGCCAACGGTAATGGTAATCTGGGCCGCGCGGGCCGGTGGGGCCGCCGCGCCCGCCATTGCCAGTAGTAGAAAAAATCGGGTAAAGACTTTCATCGTAAAAACAGAAAAGGATCGTGGTAACTACCTGATTGCCTAAAGATACAGCGCTTTGACTGGAAGACCCCGCTGCACTCGGAATTAGTTCTTAATCAAGCACCGTGCCTTGTTTCTTCTACTCCAAATCCGGCCCGCCGGATTGCCTACACGTGGCGAATTTCCTGCAACCCGAACCAGCGCACGGCCCCGCCGATGTCCACGGCCAGCCGGCCGTCTTCGCCCACCCCGACAATTTGGCCGTGCACGCGCTGGCCGGCCACCTCGAAGGCGTGGGGCTCCTGGTAGCGGTAGAGCACCTGCAAGTAGGCCCGGCGCAGGGCCCCCACCTGGCCGGCCCGCAGCTGGAGGTAGCGGCGCTCCAGGCACTCGAGCAGGTGGGCCGCCAGGGGCCCCAGGTCGTAGGCCCGCCCGGTGAGGGCGGCCAGCGAGCTGGCGGTGGGCACCCCAAAAGCCACCTGGTTTACGTTCAGGCCGATGCCCACCACGCTGTGCTGGATTTTGGGGCCGCTCAGGGCGTTTTCAATCAGGATGCCGCCCAGCTTCTGGGCCCCGTAGTAGAGGTCGTTGGGCCACTTCAGGCGCAGGGCCGGGGCGGGGCCCAGCAGGGCGGCGGCCCAGTCGTGCACGGCCAAGGCCACCGCCTGGCTCAGCAAAAACTGCTGGCCGGCGTCGAGAAACGTGGGGAACCAAACCACCGACAGCGTGAGGTTCTCGCCGGCCGTGGCTTCCCAGCGGTTGCCGCGCTGGCCCCGGCCGGCGGTTTGGTGGCCGGTGGCCACCGTGCAGCCTTCGCTGGCCCGGTTTTCGCCAAGCAGGCGCTGGGCCTCCGCGTTGGTAGAGCCGCAGGCCGGCAACCAAACGAATTGCTGGCCCGTGAACAGGGTTTGGGGACGAATTTCCATCACCTTTGTTGTGTAACTTGCATTAAGGGCCCCGGCCGAACCGGGGCTCAAACCTAATTATATCGTATGAAAAGCACCTTGGTCCGGCAGGATTCGGACACATTGGCAGACATCGTAGTGCGCGGCATGCAGGAGAAGAAAGCCTCCGACATCGTGGTACTCAACCTAAAAGAGCTGAAAAACGCCGTTGCCGACTACTTTATCATTTGCTCGGCTAATTCCGATACCCAAATTGATGCGGTGGCCCGCTCGGTGGAAGAAGAAGTGGAGAAACTGACCGGCGAGTACCCTTGGCAAACCGAGGGCCGCACCAACCGCGAGTGGGTGCTGCTCGACTACGTGGACGTGGTGGTGCACGTGTTCCTGCGCGACCGGCGCAAGTTTTACTCTTTGGAAGAATTGTGGGGCGATGCCCAAATTTCGTACATCGAGGAAGTAACGGCGTAGCCCGGGCCCCCGCGCTGTTTTTAAGCATTTCCGGGATGGATTTTGCCGCCGCCGGTGTTGTACGGCTACCGGGGCAGCCAACGAAACGCGGGCCGGGTGGTTTAGGAAAAAATAAAAACCGCCGGCGCGCGTCTTCCCCTTGGGCACCGTTCCCGTCCCTTCTACTTCGTGCTTTCTAACCTAGTGTCTTATGTCTGATAAACTGCCCAGCGGCAACAACAAGCGGAAAAAGCCAACGCCCAGCCCCACGCCCCGGCCCGGGGTGCAGCTGTGGGTGTTGGCCGGCTTGCTGGTGTTCATGTTCGGGGTGATGTTCGTGAGCAACGTCAACTCCCCCGCCAAAATCAACCAACAGCGGTTCGAGCAAATGCTGGCCGCGGGCGACGTTGAGAAAATTACCCTCTACAACGAGAAGGAAGTGGATGTGGCGCTCACGCCGGCCGCCCTGCGCAAGGCTGAGTACCAGCGCGAAATGGTGCGCAAGTCGCCGTTCGGCGTCAGCGGCGATGCCCAGTTCTACTTTCCGGTTGTCGATGCTAAGCTGTTCCAGGAAAACCTCGACCAGCTGCAAAAAACCAAGCCGGCGGCCCAGCAGCTGCCCCTTAACATCGACGTGCGCGAAAACATCGGTGACTTCGTGGGTCGGTGGGGCCTGGTGGCCTTGCTCGTAGTGGGCTTCCTGTTCATGATGAAGCGCATGGGCGGGGCCGGTGGCCCCGGCGGCCAGATTTTCAGCATCGGCAAGAGCCGCGCCGCCCTGTTTGAAGGCGGCGACAAAGTGAAAATCACGTTCAAGGACGTAGCTGGCCTCGAAGAGGCAAAGGAGGAAGTGCAGGAAATTGTGGAGTTCCTCAAGAACCCCAGCAAATTCACCGTGCTCGGTGGCAAAATTCCCAAAGGGGCCCTGCTGGTAGGCCCTCCCGGCACCGGCAAAACCCTGCTGGCCAAGGCCGTGGCCGGCGAAGCCGACGTGCCGTTCTTCTCGCTCTCGGGCTCCGACTTCGTGGAGATGTTCGTGGGCGTGGGCGCGGCCCGGGTGCGCGACTTGTTCAAGCAGGCCAAGGCCAAGGCCCCGTGCATCATTTTCATCGACGAGATTGATGCCGTGGGCCGCTCGCGCAGCAAGGGCAGCATGCCCGGCGGCAACGACGAGCGCGAGAACACTTTGAACTCGCTGCTGGTGGAGATGGACGGCTTTGGCACTGATTCGGGCGTCATCATCCTGGCTGCCACCAACCGGCCCGATACGCTGGACTCGGCCCTGCTGCGCCCCGGCCGCTTCGACCGCCAGATTAGCATCGACAAGCCGGACATCAACGGCCGCACCGAGATTTTCACGGTGCACCTCAAGCCCCTCACCCTGGGGCCCGACGTGGACGCCCGCAAGCTCTCGGCCCAAACGCCTGGTTTTGCCGGTGCCGAAATTGCCAACGTCTGCAACGAGGCCGCCCTTATCGCCGCCCGCCGCGATAAGAAAATGGTGACCGACCAGGACTTCACCGACGCCATCGACCGCGTGATTGGGGGCCTGGAGAAGAAAAACAAAATCATCTCGCCCAGCGAAAAGCGCATCGTCGCCTACCACGAAGCCGGCCACGCCATCACCGGCTGGTTCCTGGAGCATTGCGACCCGTTGGTGAAGGTGAGCATCGTGCCCCGCGGCGTGGCCGCCCTCGGCTACGCCCAGTACTTGCCCAAGGAGCAGTTTTTGTACAACACCGAGCAGCTCATCGACGAGATGTGCATGGCCCTGGGCGGCCGCGCCGCCGAAGAGCTGGTGTTCGGCAAGATTTCGACCGGGGCCCTGAGCGACCTGGAGCGCATTACTAAGATGGCCTACTCCATCGTGACGATGTACGGCATGAACTCAAAGCTCGGCAACGTGTCGTACTACGACTCGAAGGGCCAGAATGAGTACGGCTTCTCGAAGCCGTACTCCGAAGCTACTTCGCAAATGATTGACGAAGAGGTGCGCACCATTATCGAGCAAGCGTACATCCGCACCAAAGAGCTGCTCACCGAGCGCCGCCACGAGCTGGAAGTAATTGCCAAGGAGCTGCTGGAAAAAGAAGTGCTGCTGCAAGACGACCTGGAGCGCCTCGTGGGCAAGCGGCCCTTCGGCGGCCAAACCAATTACCAGGCTCACATGGCCGGCACCGACCGCAGCGAAACCGCCAGCGAGGTGAAAGGCGAGCTGGCCGCCGGCGGCAGCCTCGGCAGCGACCTGCCCGACCTGCACCTGCCCGGCCTCGACAGCGGCCCGGGCACCAACGAAGCCGCCGCCCCCAGCGGTAGCGCCGTGGCGGGCGTATAGCGCCTCCCGGCCGGAGTTTAGTTTAATAAAAAGCCCCGCTCTCAGCACGAGAGCGGGGCTTTTTGTTAGGTGTGTTGGAGGCCCACCGGCGGGAGTAGCGTTGTACCAAATCAGGGCCGGTTAGTCGTAGTAAGGATGGGTGAGGCAAACCCAGCCGGGCGCAAGGGTGAGCGTAGCGTGCGGCAGTTGGTAAGCGGGGTAAAACGAGTGAAAGAAATATATAGTCATTTGGTAATAAGTAAACTAGGTGAAAATAAAAGGGGTTGAATCCGAGCGTAAAGATATGGTTTGAAACTACGCCCCGCCATCGCATAAACATGCGAGGCAGACCGGACCGATTCGGGCCCCCTGGCCGGCGCGGGGGCGGGCAATCTGCTCCGGCACTGCCCGGCGCTATCTTCGCGGCTCCAGCTTGCTTCACCTCATGGTTCCCGAATCTTCTGCCGCGGCGGCCCGCGCCGCCGTGCTGGCCCGCATCCGCCAGGGGTTGGCGCGGCCCGCCGCGCTGCCCCCGCGCCCCGATTTTGCCGCCCCGGTGCACCCGCCGCTGCCCGCCGACCTCGCCGTGGCCTTCGCCGAAAGCTTCGTGCGCGTGGGCGGCGTGTTTTACTACTGCACGTCTGTAGCGCACTTTATCGGTCAGTTGGGGGCCTACCTGCGCGAGCAGCAAATCGGCCGCCTCTTCGCTTGGGAGCCGGCGCTGCAAAATATGTTGTACCAGGGGCAGGTGCCGTTCGTGGCCGACGAGACGGAATTTTTGCCCCACGCCGACGCCAGCCTGACCACCTGCGAGGCCCTGGTGGCCCGCACCGGCAGCCTGCTGGTGGCCCCCGCCACGCCCAGCGGCCGCCGCCTGAGCGTGTACCCCGACCAGCACCTAGTGCTGGCCCGCCCCGGCCAGGTAGTGGCCGAAATCGGCGACGCGCTGCGCCTGCTGCAAGCCCGCTACGGCGCGGCCCTGCCCTCGATGGCCTCGCTCACCACCGGCCCCAGCCGCACCGCCGACATCGAGAAAACCCTCGTGCTGGGGGCCCACGGCCCGCGCCAGCTGGTGCTGTTTCTGCTCGACGACGACGACGCGGAAGGAGCGTGGGAAGCGGAGAGTGAAGACGTTAACTGAGCATTAAAGGCTATTGATTATTTTCTCTGCTTCCCCATTCCCACCCCTGCTCCTACCAACCGGCCCCGCATGAGCCCGACGAGCCCCACCCTGCCCCCGCTGGCCCTGCCGCCCGGCCGCCGGGTTTATTTCGCTTCCGATTTTCATTTGGGCACGCCCGACGCCGCCGCTTCGGCCGCGCGGGAGCGGCGCATCGTGCGCTGGCTGGAAATGGCGGCCCGCGACGCGGCGGCCATCTACCTGGTGGGCGACCTGTTCGACTTCTGGTTCGAGTACCGCCACGCCATCCCGCGCGGCTTCGTTCGCCTGCAAGGCAAGCTGGCCGAGCTGGCCGACGGTGGCCTGCCGATTTACATCTTCACCGGCAACCACGACCTGTGGATGTTCGACTACTTCCCCCAGGAACTGGGCATTCCCATCCTGCGGGCCCCCGTTACGCAGCAGATTGGCCACCAGCTGTTTCATATCGGGCACGGCGATGGCCTGGGGCCCAAAGACCGCAGCTACAAAGCCCTGAAAAAGGTGTTCACCTCGCCGCTGGCGCACTGGCTCTTTGCCCGGCTGCACCCCAACCTGGGCATCGGCCTGGCCAGCGGCTGGAGCAAGCGCAGCCGCCTCCAGAACACGGAAGCGGACGCCAAGTATTTCGGCGAGGACGAGTGGCTGCTCGTGTACTGCCGCGAACTGGAGGCCCGCCAGCACCACGACTACTACATCTTCGGCCACCGCCACCTGCCCCTCGACCTGGCCGTGGGCCCCGGCAGCCGCTACGTCAACCTGGGCGAGTGGGTCAATTATTGCTCTTACGCCGAGTACGATGGCAACACCCTGGCTTTGCGGTATTTTGAGCAGTAGCCCGCCGGTGGGCGCGAAAGCCCTGGGCCTGGCCGTGCTGTTGCTCGGGGCCGCCCCGGGGGCCCGGGGCCAGGCCACCGTGCCCAACGCCGCGTCGGTGGCCCCGGCCGCCGTGGTGGCCCCTACCGAAACCCCGCGCCCGGCGGCGGGCACTTCGGTGGGCGCGGTAGCCGCCCCCGCCGAAGTGCCCGCCGCCGGGGCCTGGGCCCTGGTGCGCACCCTGCGCCTGCCCAACCCCGGGGCCGCTTCGCTCGACCGGCGCGGGGGCTTGTACGTGGCCGATGCCGACAACAACATCCGCCAGTTCGGGCCCGAGGGCCTGCCCCTGAACACCTACGCGCCCACCCAGCCCGGCCACGTGGCCCAGCTCGAAGCCTTCAACCTCAACACGACCCTCGTTTTTTACGACGACCGCCAGCAACTGGTGCTGCTCGACCGCTTCCTGGCCCCGCTCAGCGAGCTGCGGCTGGCCGACTACCTCGACGGCACCGTGCGGGCGGCCACCCTGGCCCCTGACAACCAAATCTGGCTGCTGGACGAGAGCACGCTGGCCCTGCGCGAGTTCGACCCCAGCACCCTGCGCCTGGTGCAAAACACGCCGCTCGACCTGCTCATCGGCCGCACCCGGCCCGATTTCCGCTTCCTCCGCCAGTACCAGAACAACACGTACCTAGTGGACAAGACAACGGGCGTGTACGTGTTCGATAACCTGGGCAACTACAAAAAAAAACTGCCCCTGCCCGGCCTGAACACGGTGGGCTTCCGGGGCGACGAACTGTACTACCTGGCCGGCGGCCAGCTGCGGTTTTTCCACCTCTACAACCTCACCGAGCGCACCGTGGCCCTGCCTTCGGGAACCAACACCGGGGCCCTGCGCCAGGTGCTGGTGGGGGAGAAGTTTGCCTATTTGTTCACGGCCCAGGGCGTGGCGGTGTACCAGCTGCCGCTTTAGCTGTCATGCCACTCTAGCTATTAGCTGCTGGCTGTTAGCTGTTAGCTTTTATAGACGGATGTGGCCGTAAGCTGAGAGAAAAAAGCTAACAGCCGGTAGCCAACAGCCAAGCAGAAGCTGGGCCCTAGTAACCCTTGCGCAAAACGGGCCGTTGGCCGGGGAGAAATCCTGTCCTTTTCCCCGCCAACCCAACCCCGTTTCCATGCAAGCGCTTGTGTACCACGGTATGAAAGACGTGCGCGTCGATA
The DNA here is from genome assembly GCF_013294115.1 of Hymenobacter caeli. Taxonomy (GTDB): domain Bacteria; phylum Bacteroidota; class Bacteroidia; order Cytophagales; family Hymenobacteraceae; genus Hymenobacter; species Hymenobacter caeli. The sequence goes on from NZ_JABSNP010000020.1 coordinate 69,145, forward strand.
CCGTCGAAGACCCTAAAATCGAGGATGGGCGCGACGCCATCATCCGCGTGACGAGCACGGCCATTTGCGGCTCGGACCTGCACATTTACAACGGCAGCCTGCCCCAGCCGCGGCCGATGGTGCTCGGCCACGAGTTCATGGGCATCGTGGAGGAGGTGGGCCGGGGCGTGGGCGGCAAGCTGAAGGTGGGCGACCGGGTGGTGGTGCCCTTCCCCATTGCCTGCGGCACCTGCTTTTTCTGCAACCACGACCTGCCCGGCCACTGCGAAAACTCCAACCCCGACCACTACGGCCCCGAGGGCGGCCTGCTGACCGAAAAAGGCGGGGCCCTGTTCGGCTACACCGACCTGTACGGCGGCTACAACGGCGGCCAGGCCGAGTACGTGCGCGTGCCCTACGCCGACTACGGCCCCCGCGTCATTCCCGACTCGCTCACCGACGACCAGGCCCTGTTCCTGACCGATATTTTCCCCACCGGCTACTCGGCCATCGACTGGGGCAACGTGAGCGGCGGCGAAACGGTGGCCATTTTCGGGGCGGGCCCCGTGGGCATCATGGCCGCCAAAAGTGCCTGGCTGCGCGGCGCGGCCCGCGTGGTTATCGTCGACACGCTCCAGTACCGCCTCGACATGGCCAAGAAATCGGCCAGCGTGGAAACCATCCTCTGGGAAAGCCACGACGACGTGGTGAAGCAAATCCGCGACATGACGAGCGGCCGCGGGGCCGAGGTGTGCGTGGACGCCGTGGGCTTCGAGCCCGACCGCAGCCTCGCCGACCGCGCCAAGGCCGTGCTGAACCTGGAAAAGGGCTCGCCCAAAATCATTGAAACCTGCCTGAGCGCCGTGCGCCGCGGCGGCATCGTGTCGGTGGTGGGCGTGTACGCCACGCCGTTCGATAACTTCCCGGTGGGCCAGTTTTTCGACAAGGGCATCACCATCCGCGGCGGCCAGGCCCCGGCCCAGAAGCACATCGACAAGCTCCTCCAGTACGTCATCGACGGCAAGGTGCAGCTCGACGACATCATCACCCACCACCTGCCCCTGGCCGACGCCGCCCACGGCTACGACATCTTCCGCAACAAGAAGGAGAACTGCGTGAAGGTGGTGCTGAAGCCGTGAGAATTTCAGTTAAAAATTGAGAGTTAAAAGTTAAAAAAGGCCCGCTTGAATCGTCAAGCGGGCTTTTTTAACTTTTAACTCTTAACTTTTCCTCAGCGGCCGCAAGTCGAGGCGGAAGCCGGGCAGCACCGGTTCGCCGCTCAACTCGCGGTCGAAGCCGCTGAGGGTTTCGACGGGCTGGCCGGGGCGGTACACGTAGGCCGTGGCAGCTTCGGTGTCGAGCAAAAAGCCGAGCAGGGCCCCGTTGGCCAGATATTCCTCCATTTTGGCCTGGAGGTCGCGCAGCGTGTCGGACGGGGATTTTACTTCGACCACGAACTCGGGGCAGGTGGGGAAGAAGCCCGTTTCGGTGTTGGCGGCCAGGGCAGTGGCGCGGCGGGCCGTGCTCAGCCAGGCCACGTCGGGGGCCCGCACGGCCTTATTGGGCAGCCGAAACCCGGCCGACGACTCGTAGGTGTGGCCAGAGCGGGCTTGGCGGTTCCAAAGCCAGAGTTGGCCGTTGATTTCGCTGGTAGATTCGCTGGAGTCGGGGTAGGCGGGGGGCATGATGATGATTTCCTGGGCGGCGGTGCGCTCAATCTGAAGGTTAGGGTTGGCCTGACAGAACCGGAAGAAATCGGCCTCTGACATCCCCGTTAGCACGTCGCCGCGCAGGGTGAACAAGTCGGTAGGAATTTCGGCGAGGCGCATGGTCGTAGCGGTTAGGTGGCTGCTTGGAATAAAGCTAAAGATAGTGCCGGGGGCGGGTCCTGGGGCCCCGGTGGGAGCGGGGCCCGCCGCCCTCCCGAAACGGCTATCTTTGCTGGATTCCGAATTCTCTGCGGCCCGGACAAAGCGCCGCCTCACGATATATATCCCCTTGGCCTCATGGCTTGTTCAACTTGTTCCTCCGGCGGCGGCTGCTCTACCAGCAAGGTAGGCGGCTGCGGCTCTAAAGGGGGCTGTAGCAGTGGCTGCACCCGCCTCAACGTTTTCGATTGGCTGGCCGACGTGGACGTGCCCGACTCGTTTGCGGGCTTCGACATCGTGGAAATCCGCTTCAAGGGCGGCCGCAAAGAGTTCTTTCGCAACGCCAGCCGCCTGCCCCTCGTGACGGGCGACGCCGTGGTGGTGGAGGCCGCCGGCAGCGGCTGGCACCTGGGCCACGTCTCGCTCAAGGGCGAGCTGGTGCGCCTGCAAATGCGCAAAAAGAAGGTGGCCCCCGACGCCAAAGACATCCGCAACATTTTGCGCGTGGCCACACCCGACGACGAGGAGCGCTGGCAGGCCGTGCGCGACCTCGAAAACGGCACCATGTTCCGGGCCCGGGCCATGGTGGGCGAGCTGCGCCTGCGCATGAAGCTGAGCGACGTGGAGTACCAGGCCGACCGCACCAAGGCCCTGTTCTTTTACTCGGCCGAAGACCGGGTGGACTTCCGGGAGCTGATTCGGCGGCTGGCCGACGAGTTTCGGGTGCGGGTGGAGATGCGCCAGATTTCGCTGCGCCAGGAGGCCGGCCGCATCGGCGGCATCGGCATCTGCGGGCGCGAGCTGTGCTGCTCGACCTGGCTCACCGACTTTAAAACGGTGAGTACCACCGCCGCCCGCTACCAGAACCTGAGCCTGAACCCCCAGAAGCTGGCCGGCCAGTGCGGCCGCCTCAAGTGCTGCCTCAACTACGAGCTGGACGCCTACCTCGACGCGCTGAAGGACATTCCGCAGGTGCAGCGCCCGCTGCAAACCACCCGGGGCGAGGCCTTCTTGCAGAAAACCGACATCTTCCGCCGCCGCATGTGGTTCGCCATCAAGGGCGACAACAACTGGGTGATGCTGGAAGCGGCCCGCGTGCGCGAATTGCTCGAGATGAACAAGCGCGGCGAGAAAATCGAAAGCCTGCTGCCGCCCCGCGAGGAAGCCCCCGAGCCCGAAGTATCGGCCATTGTGGAAGGCTCGCTCGACCGCCTCGACGACCAGATTAAAACCAGCGGCAAGCGCAGCAAGCGCAAAAAAGGCAAGGGCCCCGAAGGCTCCGATACCGCCGCCGCGCCCCGCGCCGAGCGCTCCGCCCGCGAACCCCGGGAACTGCGCGAGCCCCAGGAAAAGCGCGAGCCCCGGGAACCGCGCGAGCCCCGCTTAGGGGCCGTTGACCGCCGCTCCGCCCCGGCCGACGCCGCTGCTCCGGCCGGCGATGGGGCCACCCCACCGGCCCGCGACGCGGCTGCCCCCGACGCCGCTCCCGAGCAGCGGGGCCGCCGCGGGGCCGCCGCCCGCCCCCTCAACCGCCGCAACGGCCGGGGCCGCGCCGAGGGCGGACGCCCCGACGCCCCCCGCCCCGAAGGCGAGGCCGGGGCCGACCGCCGCCCCGACGGCAACCGCCCGCCCCGCGCCGAGCGGCCCGAGGGCCCCCGCCGCAACCCCGACGCCCCCGCCCGCCCGCCGGGCGAAGCCGGCCCCCCCCGCGAGGGGCGGAGCGGGCGCGGCCGCGGCCGGGGGGGCCGCGGCGGCGAAAGCTCCGGCAACGCCGGGGCCGGTCCCACCCCCGCGCCGGCTGGCGCGTAAGCTTTTGTGAACCCGATGACGCGACGCGCCTTTACGTTGAAAAAATTGATGAAACCGTGGGCCGCCGGGGCCGTGCTGGGGCTGTTGGCCCTGGCCGGCTGCGACCCCAACCGCGTGTTCGAGCAGAACATTGACTTCCCCAGCAACTCGTGGGACGTGCAGCGCAAGCCGGCGTTCACGTTTGCCATTGCCGACACGGCGGCCCGCTACGACGTGTACTTTGACGTACGCAACGCCTCGGCCTACCCCTTCTACAACCTCTACGTGAAGGCCACCCTGGCGGGCCCGGCCGGCCCGGTGGGGCCCCCGCTGCTGCATCAAATGCTGCTGATGGACCCCAAAACCGGCGAGCCCCGCGGCAGCGGCACCGGCGACATCTACGACCACCAAATCCTGGCCCTGCCGCGCCAGCGCTTTGCCCGGCCCGGTAGCTACACCCTCACCCTGGAGCAGTTCATGCGCCAGGACCAGCTGCCCGGCCTGATGGCCGTGGGCGTGCGCGTGGCCAAGCACCCGGCCGTGGCCGGCAAGCAGTAGGGGCGGAGCGCCGCCCGCGGGGCCCCTTGCTGCTTTATACGATGCGGGTGACCTCGACGGCATTGGGGCCTTTTTTGCCGGCTTTGATGCCGAACTGCACCCGGTCGCCGTCCTGAATTTCGTGGATGAGGCCGGTTTGGTGCACGAAAATCTCCTCCTCCGTGCCGTCGAGGATGATGAAGCCGAAGCCTTTGGCGTCGTTGTAAAATTTGACGGTACCGGTTTCCATGAGCGGGGAAGCGAGAAGTAAAGCGAAGAATGGTCGGCAAAAATACGGCCCGGGCCGGAACGCGGCGCGGCTTGGCCCAACCGTGGCCCGGGGGGCGCGTATAGTTGGGGCCACCTGGCCGCTTTTTCCCACCCCAATTCTTCGCCCCATGAGCACGGAAAACCTCAACACCGAACCAAACGACATCGCCGGCAACCGGCTGGGCGGGCCCGTGGGCAACACGGCCGCCAGCACCGCGCCGCCGGTGGGCACGCCCGCCCCGCCCACCAGCGAGCAGCTCGTGGACGCGGAGACGAGCGTGGGCCAGGGCGGCGTGGACGACCGCGACGAGCAGGAAAACAAGGAGGCCAACCCCGCCGACCTCGAACCCGAATCCAGCGGCCCGGCGGCGGCCGGGAACACCAACGTCTATGGCGGCAACTTCGGCAACGACACCCAGGACGTGGCCGGCGACGCGGGCCGCCTCGACAACCAGCGGGCCGATGCCAGCCGGGGCGAGTTTGGCCGCCAGGGCACGCACAATACCCACGGCGGCTACGGCAACCAAAACCGCGAAGCCGACTACGAGCCCCACAACTCGGCCGAAGACCGCTATTACGGCGGCCCCGGCGAGCCCGGGCCCCAGCACAACTCCTACGTGCAGGACGCCGCCCAGCTGGCCCACGCCAACCCCACCGGCCCCGACCTGCCCCCCGCGCCGGGCCCCGAAACGCCCGGCCCCGACGGCCGCGGCAACCAGCACGACACCCGCAACCTGCCCGGCCGCGCCGACGCCCGCGCCAACCAGCAAAACGACAACAGCGCCGGCCCCGGCCAGGGCCCCGGCTACGCCGCCGATTACGGCCGCACCTCGCTGGGCGGCGGGGCCCCCGCGCCCACGGCCGCCGCCTCCGACGTGCCCCGGCGCAACCAGGGCGAAGACGACCGCTCCTCGCGCGGCGGCTACGACAACCAAGGGTCGGCCAACGGCCCCGGCGGCTCGGCGGCGACGGGCGCGGCCCCCGCACCCCCGGCTACCGGCAGCACCGCTACTCAGCCGGCCGCGGGCGAAGGCTACGGCGACCGGGGCCGCGAAGACGCCCCCGAACGCCCCGACTACAACACCGGCGGCGAGCGCAGCGGCTTCGGCCAGCACCCCAACGCCGCGCAGCAGGCCAACCACGCGGGCTTCGGTTCGCCGGGGGGCTCGTACGATGACCAGTACGCGGCGGGGCAGCCCGGGGCCACCGGCGGCTCGCCGGCCCAGGGCGACTACACCCGCCAGGAGCGCGAAGCTGAAAACAGCGGGCCCGCCGCCCAGGAAAACGACCGGCCCGCCGGTGCGCCCGACGAGCAAGCCGACACGGCCCCGCACCGCAACGCCGGCCGCGACGGAGCCGCCGACGAGTAGCCCGGGGGCTCAGTTAAAAGTGAGGAGTTAAAAACAGCCACGTGTTTTGAACTCCTCACTTTTAACTTTGGAGGTGGATTAAAACGGAGTGGTCCGGCGAATTGCCCGAAGGGCTTCGTCGGGCCACTCTTACTAAAAAACAGCAGCCCCGGGGCTTGGTAAGAGTGGCCCGACGACGGAAAAAGTCGCCGGACCACTCCGTTTTAACTCCTCACTTTTAGCTTTTAACTGAGCCCCTTTTAGCCAAGCCCCGTGACTAGCGGTGGATTTTTACGTCCACGTCGTAGCGGTACTTGGGCGGGCCGCCGAGGGGGATGGCGAAGAACGGCAGCGCTTTTTCGTACTGGTCGGTGACGTAGAACACCAGGTCGTTGGGGTTTTTGGCCACGGAGGTGAGGCGAAAATCAAGGCTGAGGCCGTGCTCGGCGGGCAGCACGGGCAGCACGCTGCTGGCCCACACGCCGTCGCCGCTCACGGCGGCCGGCTGGCCGTTTTTCGCCACGCTGAACACCGCCATTTTGGCCCCGGCGTCCATGTCGAAATTGCTTTGCTTGATGCTGATGACCCCCTTGCCCACGAACGGGTAGAGGTGCACGGTGGCCTGGTGGTTGGTGGGGGGCAGGCGGAAGCAGTACTCGTAGGTGAAGGCGTTGCCGCCCTCCACGGCCTGGTTTTGCACGCCGCTGGTGCTGAAAAAGTAGCGGTACACGTTGCCGTCGTTGCCGCTCAGGCCCCGGGCCACCACCTTGAATACGCGCCCCTGGAACTCGGGGGCCGGCTCGGCCTCCAGCGGGTTGAGGGGCCCGAAAGTGTACCACTGGCCGTCGTAGCGGGCCTCGGCCCCAAATACCTGGCGCTGGAGCAGGCGGCCGGGCGGCACGGGGCTGGTGGGGCGCGGGTCGCGGGCCTGGGCCCCGCTGAACGTGCCGGGCCCGCCGTACAGGCTGAACTCCGTGCGCGTGTCGGCCCCGCCCTTCAAATCGTCGTTTTTGCCGCCGCAGTCCGGGTCCCAGATGCGGATGTACACCGGGTCGCGCTGGCCCTCGGGCATCAGGAAAAAGAACGTCTGCGAATGGTCGTCGTCGCCCCAGGCGGGGCTGGCCTGGGCCCCGAAGGTGATGAGGTCAGCGATGCGCTCGCCGGGGTTGGGCACGGGCTGGGCGCGGCCGGCGGCGGCCAGCAGCACCGCCGCCAGGGCCAGGCCCGCCGCCCGGCCAACGAAACGGGCGCGTGAGGTTTGTAGCATGGGGCAAGATAGGCCGGGGCCCGCGTTTGGGGACCCACCGCCCCGAACCGGGCGGATGGCCGTAATATTACGCTCCCGTCAGCGTCTCCCTGCGTATGCCCGCGCCCGCCCGTGCCACCACCGACTTCTTCGACGACCTCACCAACGCCCTGCTGGTGTTGCGGGTACAGGCCCAAAAGCGGTTCCGGCCCCTGGCCCCCGACGTGCTGAACCGTCGCCCCGGCCCGGGGCCCGGGCCCTGGAGCGTGGGCGAGTGCCTGGAGCACCTGAACATCGTGGGCGGTTACTTTTTGCCCGTTGTGGCCGCCCGCCTGCGCCGGGCCCAGGAGCGGGGCAGCACGCCCGCGCCCTTCGTGAAGCACGGCTGGCTGGGGGCCCGCCTGGTGGCCGACCTGCGCGTTCCGGCTGCCGCCAAGCCCCGTACCACGCCCCAGCGCTACGCCCCCACCGGCACCCGCCTCACCCGCACCGTCACGGAGGTGTACAGCCGCCAGCTCGACGAGCTGCTGAGCCTCGTGCTGAAGGCCCGCCAGGTGAACGCCAACGCGGTGCGCATCCCGTACCCGCTGTTCTCGCCGCTGCGCCTGCGCCTGGTAGACCAGCTGGAGTACCTCGTGGTGCACTTGCAGCGCCACGCCGCCCAGGCCGAGCGCGCGCTGGCCATCGTGGCCGACAAGTAGGCCCGGAGCGCGCCCGCCAAGCGGCGCTTGACGGTCTGGCCCCGGGGCCCCGCAGCCAAAACCAAGCGCCGCCTGGGGCACAAGGGCGTGCCGCATAAATAACTGGCGGCTGCCGTGTGCAATCTGACCCCTTCCGGCATCTTTAGGGCCCCAACCCACCGCCGCCCATGCGCTTCTTCCTGCTTGCCTGCCTGCTGTTGCTGCTGACTTTTACCGCCGACCGCGCCGCCTCTGGTCCGGGGCCCGGCCCGTTGGCCGCGCAGTGGAAGAAAATCGATGCTTTGCTGCAAAAGGAGCAGACCGCCACCGCCGCGCCGCTCATCGAAAAAATCTACCAGCAGGCCCGGCGCGAAAACAACGCCCCCGCCTACGTGCGGGCCCTGCTTTATAAAATTCGGCTGCTGGAAAACAAGGAAAACGACGCCGACGAGAAGGCCATTGCCCTGCTCGAAGCCGACCTGAAAACGGCGCAGTTTCCGGCCCGGCCCGTGCTGCACTCGCTGCTGGCCGGCCTCTACGCCGACTACTACAACCAGCACCGCTACCAGCTCTACCAGCGCACCGCCGGGGCCGCGCCCACCGCCGACACTGCCACGCCCGGCGCGGCCGACGGCGGCACCACCCTCGCCACCTGGGACGCCCCCCGGCTCGGCGCGGCCATCGTGCGGCACTACTTCCAGTCGGTAGAAGACGAGCCCGCCCGCCAGCTCAAAACCACGCTGGTGGACCTCGGCGACCTGGCCACCGGCGGCGACGCCGAGGGCCGGGCTCTGCGCCCCACGCTGTACGACCTGCTGGCCCAGCGCGCCATCGCCGGCCTCCAGAACCAGGAGCTGTACATCTCCCGGCCCGAGCAGCAATTTCAAGTAGCTGATCCTAAGCTGTTCGGCAGCGCCGCGGAGTTTGCCGCACTGAAGCTGGGGGCCCCGGCCGCCGACTCGCTGAACGGCCCGCTGCTGGCGCTGCGCCTGTTGCAGCGCCTCACCGCCGCCCGCCTGCCGCTGGCCGCCGCCCACCCCGGGGCCCTGGCCGCCGTGGACCTGCAGCGCCTCGATTACCTGCACACCCTCACCCAAAACACCGACCTCGCCGACCAATACGCCCCCGCCCTGGCCCGCCTCGCCGAAGCCTATAAAGCGCTGCCCCTCAGCACCGAATTCATGGCGCGCCAGGCCGAGGCTGCGCGCGACAGCACCCCGGTGGCCGCCGTGGCCCTGGCGCGGGCCGCCGAAGCCCGGTTCCCCAAGTCGCGCGGTGCCGCCCGCGCCCGGGCCCTGCACGAACAGATTGAGCGGCCGGAGCTAACCTTTTCCGCCGCCGAAATCGTGGTGCCCGGCCAAGCCTGGCGGCTCGACGTGACGGCCCGCAACCTCACCACGCTGCACGCCTGGGCCTACCGCATCGCGTTGAAGGAGTGGGAAGAATCGGGCGATTACGATGAGCGGCCACTTGCGAAACAGTACGCCCGGGCCCTGAAAGCTGCGCCCACGGCTACTTGGGCCGTGCTAGTGCCCGCGCACCCGCGCAATTACAAAGACCAAAAAATACCGGCAACCGGGCCAGTGCTGCCAGCGGGGTATTACCTGGTGCTGCTGAGCAACAAGGCCCGGCTCTCTACCGATGCGGCGGCTCCATCGGCGCAGGCGGGTACTGTAACGGCTTATGCGTTCGTAGGTGCGAGCGAATTGAGTGCTGTAAAACGGGTAAATGAGCGAACGGGTGTCACAACGCTATTGCTGCTGAACCGGCAGAGCGGGGCCTTACTAGCGAACACCACGGCGCGAGGCGTGTACCAAGCTTACGACCGTCCCAAATCTCGAACCAATATTCGTTTGGGAGAAAAAACAAAAGCTACTGCTGCCGGCGAAATAGCAGTACCTGCGCCAGCACGACCAACGGCGCAGCTAGGGCAAGAACGCCTGGCCACAGCGCAAGTTTGGCAAGGCCGTGATACCCTTCTGGTAAATATAGAAAACGAGCAATATGCCATTTCTAACAAACCTGTTGTTGAACAACCCGCCCGCCGCACCTTCCTTTTTACTGACCGCGCCATTTACCGGCCGGGGCAAACGGTGTATTTCAAGGGTATTCTCACGCAGGTGCTCCGCGGTAAGGCCGACCTACTAATCGGCCAGTCGGCAAGTGTGCGGTTAGTGGACGTGAACGGTCAAACCGTCCAAACACTCTCGTTCACAACGTCCGACTTCGGCAGTTTCAACGGCTCATTAGTGTTGCCCACCGGCCTGCTCAACGGCGTAATGACGTTGCAGACGGATGACAACGGCGTTCAACTCGCCGTGGAAGACTACAAGCGGCCCACCTTCTACGTGCAGCTCGACTCGGTGCCCGGCCGGCCGCAGCTGGGCCAGCCGCTGGCCGTGAGTGGCCGCGCCCGCGCCTACGCCGGGCAGGCCACCGACGGGGCCACGGTGCAGTACCGCGTCACGCGCCGCGAGCTGTACGAGCTGTTTGACGGCGGTTTTGGGCGCGGCATGTACCCGCCCAACCGCGGCGGCACTCAGGAAATTGCCCACGGCACCGCCACCACCGACGCCGAGGGCCGCTTTAGCCTCACGTTCACGCCGCCGCTGGGGGCCCCACGGGCCGGCCGGCGCGGCTGGGAGCCGGGCTACTTGTTCGAAGTGACGGCCGACGTGACCGATGCGGCCGGCGAAACCCGCAGCGCCACCCGCGGCTTCCCCATCGGCCGCAACCCGCTCAGCCTCAGCATCACGGGCCCCGAAATGGCCGATAAGCAGCGCCTGCCCACCTTCCGGCTGCTGGGCACCAACGCCACCGGCGAGCCGCTGCCCGCCGCCGGCACGCTGCGCCTGCTGGCCCTGCACTACCGCCCCAACCCGGCCGGTGTGCCCGGCCCCGCGCCCGAAACGCCCGCCAACGAAGCCGCGCCGGAGCTGGTCAAAACCCTCGCCTTCGACACCAAAGCCAGCCCCGCCCTCGACCTGAGCGCCGCCCTGGGGGCCCTGCCCACCGGCCGCTACCGCCTCGAAGCCCGGGCCGCTGGCCGCGACTCGGCGCGGGCGCGGCACGACTTCACGCTCTACGACGCCGGGGCCCCCACCGTGCCCTTCGCCACGCCCGACTGGTTTGTGGCGCTGGCCGACACCGTGGCCCCCGGCCAGGCCACCGCCATCCTGCTGGGCAGCAGCGAGGCCGAGGCCCGCATCCTGCTCGAAGTGGAGCGCGGCGGCCAGCTTCTGCGCCAGGAGTGGCTGACGCTGCGCGCCGGCGAGCAGCGCCGCGTGGCCGTGGAAAGCGGCCCGGCCGGGGCCCCGGGGCCCCTGTACATCCACACCACGCAGGTGCGCGCTAACCGCCTCTACCGCCACGACGCCACCGTGCAGGTAACCGAAAAGCCGCAGCCGTTGCAGCTCACCATCAGCACCTTCCGCGACAAGCTCCAGCCTGGCCAAAAGGAAACCTGGCGCATCGCCATTCACCAAGCCGGTGGCAAAGCAGCCGATGCCGAGCTGCTGGCGACCCTCTACGACCAGAGCCTGGACGTGTTCCGGCCGCACAGCTTTCAGGGGTTGGATTTTGGCGATGGTGGGTATGAGGCGCGGTTTGGGTGGGAAGGAGAGTTTGGAGAGTTGACGTCAAATTCCTACGCTACAACGAACGATGGGCCAGGGCCGAAAGATGTTAATTACCCTGAGTTGAATGACTGGCAACGGCATTTGGATGAAGTGCCGGACCAAGAGGAGTTGCAGGATAAAAATGCTACACCAGGTTCGTCGCCGCGGATGCGTGTACGTGCAATGGCCAATGCAGATGGAGCAATGGCTTCTGCGCCAGCTAGAATGGCAGTTGCAAAGTTTACACCCCCTGTTATCAAAAGAGATGAGGAAGTAAGGGCAGATACAGCTGTTCGGCAACCTGCCCAGCCCGACCTCTCAACTGTGCCCACCCGCACCGACTTCCGCGAAACGGCCTTGTGGGAGCCGGCCCTGCGCACCGATAAAAACGGCGACGTGGTGCTCGAATTCCAGATGCCGGAGGCCGTGACGCGCTGGCAGCTGCTGGCCCTGGCCCACGACCGCAACCTGCACGTGGGCCAGCTGGCCCGGCAGCTCGTCACCCAAAAGGAAATCCAGCTTACGCCCAACGCCCCGCGCTTCCTGCGCCAGGGCGACACGTTCACCTTCCCCGCCAAGTTCTCAAACCTGACCGACCACGCCACCCGCGGCACGGCCCAGCTCTTCCTACTCGACGCCGCCACCGGCCAGGACCTCACCGCCCAGCTGCTGCGGGGCCCCGCGCAACAGCCCGTGGCCGCCGGGGCCCACCAGAGCGCCGCCCTGGGCTGGGATATCAGCCTACCGGCGGATTTTGCGCCGGTGGCCGTGACGTACCGGGTAGTGGCGCAGGCGGAGAGCCAAGAACTCAGAACCAAGAGCCAAGACAAAAGCACCAAAAAGAAAAATCGTCAGGCCCCCCTCTCCGCGGGAGAGGGGTCGGGGGTGAGGTTCTCTGACGGCGAGGAAAACACGTTGCCCGTGCTGCCCAACCGCATCCTCGTCACCGAGAGCCTGCCGCTGCCCATCGTGGGCCCCGGCACCCGCACCTTCGAGTTGAAGAAGCTGACCAGCACCGCCTCGCCCACCCGCCGCAACTACTCCCTCACGCTGGAAATGACGGCCAACCCCGCCTGGTACGCCGTGCAGAGCCTGCCCTACCTGATGGAGTACCCCTACGAGTGCTCCGAGCAAACCTTCGACCGGCTGTACGCCAACGTGTTGGCGGCCCAAATCCTGCGGTCCAACCCCCGCTTCAAAGCCGTGCTGGCCGAGTGGACGCGCCAGGCGCAAAGCGGCACCGCTGCCCAGCGCAACGCCCTGGAAAGCAAGCTCAGCCAAAACCAGGAGCTGAAAAACCTGCTGCTGCAAGAAACCCCCTGGGTGCGCGACGCGCAGGGCGAAACCGAGCGCCTGGCCCGCCTCACCACCCTGTTCGATACCGTGCGGCTGCGCACCGAAACCGCCCGCACCCTGGCCAAGCTCCGGGCCATGCAGGGGCCCGATGGCGCGTTCCCGTGGTTCGAGAAAATGCCCGCCGACCGCTACCTCACCCAGCTCATCGTGGCCGGCTTCGGCAAGCTGAAGAAGCTGGGGGCCCTGGACGCCAGCCAGGACGCCGCCGCCCGCCCCCTCCTGCAAGCCGCCCTGGCGTACCTCGACGCCGCCACCGCCCGCGACTACGCCGAGCTGCGCCGCCAAAAGGCCGTGAAGCTGGTCGATAATCACCTCAGCGACCTGCAAATCCAGGCCCTGTACGCCCGCAGCTTCTGGCCCGGCCTGCCGGTGGCCAAGGCTGCCCAGCCCGCCTACGCCTACTACCGCGGGCAGGCCGCCAAGTTCTGGCCGGACCAGACGCGCTACCTGCAAGCCCAGGTGGCCCTGGCGCTGTTTCGGGAGAGCAAGGGGGCCCCGGCGGCCCAGCAAATCCTGCGGGCGCTGGCCGAAAACGCCCTGCATTCGCCTGCCCTGGGCATGTATTGGAAGGACGTGACCGGTGGCTGCTACTGGCGCGAGGCCCCCACCGAAACCCAGGCCACGCTTATCGAAGCCTTCGACGAGGTGAAAAACGACCAGAAATCCGTCGATGAAATGAAGCTCTGGCTGCTCACCCAAAAGCAAACCCAGCACTGGCCCAGCACCCGCGCCACCGCCGACGCCTGCTACGCCCTGCTGCTGCGCGGCTCCGACTGGCTGGCCGCCCCGCAGCCGCTGCAAATCAGCGTGGGGGCCCAGGCCGTGCGGCCCGAAGCGGCCCAGGCCGGCACCGGCTATTTCAAAACCAGCTGGCCGGCGGCCGACATCCTGCCCGCGCAGGGCAAGGTCACCATCACCAAGTCCGATGCGGGCGTGGCCTGGGGCGCGTTGTACTGGCAGTATTTCGAGGACATCGACCAGATTACGCCCGCTGCCACGCCCCTCGGCTTGGAGCGCCAGCTCTACCGCGAAACCCGCACCGCCGGGGGCCCCGTGCTGGAAAAACTGACCGCCGCCACGCCTCTCAAGGTGGGCGACGCCTTGGTGGTGCGCCTCGTGCTGCGCACCGACAAGGCCCTGGAGTACGTGCACCTCAAAGACCAGCGCGCCGCCGGCCTCGAGCCCATCGGCCAGCTCAGCGGCTACCGGTACCAGAACGGCCTGGGCTACTACGAGAGCCCGCGCGACGCGGCCACCAACTTTTTTCTAAGCGAAGTGCCGCGCGGTACGCACGTGTTTGAGTACCGGCTGCGGGCCGCCCAGGCCGGCAATTTTTCGGGGGGGCTGAGCCAGGTGCAGTGCCTGTACGCGCCCGAATTTGGGGCCAACTCGGCGGGGCGGCGGCTCACCATTGCGCGGTAGCGGGGGCAGGGTGCCGGGGCCCCGGGCGGTGGGGCCCGGGGACTAGCGGACGCATGGCCGGCCCCGTGTGGGACTTGCATCTTACTAAGAATGCGCTTAGCTTTGCCCTTCGACTATTCTGATAATGATTATACTATGAAGCAGTTGTTAACCCTGGCGGCCCTGGTCCTGACCCTGGGCGCGGCCCACGCGCAGACGCCCGTAACGAAACTTCCCGGCGAAGAAAACCTGAGTTTGCGCGAGCGCGCCGAGCGGGATTTCCTCATGCCCGTGCGCCGCAAAAAGGCCGCTGAAGTGGCCCGCCCCGCCGCCGAAAACGACGCCACCGCCGCGCCCGAAAACGACGCCACCGCCCACGCCACGGCCAGCGCCGACGAGGCCCGGCCCGAGGAGACGGCCGTTGTCGCTCGCGAAGCCCACACCACCCGCTCCTACGCCGCCCGCCACGCCGCCTGGCTGTCCGCCCGCCGCGCCGAGGCCCGGGCTGAAGAGCGCGCTTCTGAGCGCCGCGCCGCCCGCCGTAGCAGCAGCAAGCGCAGCACCAAAGCCACCAAGACGAAAACCAAAACCAAGTCGAAAGCCGCTCGCGCCAAGGAGGCCCGCGCCGCCAAAAGCAGCAAGAGCCACCACAGCGCGACCAAAACCAAGCACAAGGCCGCAGCCAAGAAAGTGACTTCGCACAAGAAGTCGTCGGTTGCCAAGCACAAGGCTACGGCCAGCCACAAAAGCAGCAAGAAGCACCGCCGCTAGGCCCTGTTCTACTCTACCCTACTATTTTTACAGACCTTTGACAGACCACTAGTTGTCGGAGCAGCCATTCTAATAGAGCTACGACCAGTCGGACCATTTTGTG
>NZ_JABSNP010000021.1 GCF_013294115.1 Hymenobacter caeli
TTACGCCGTTTATCCGGCGTCTTCTTGGTCTTTTCTGCACTCATGACTCAGGAAATATACGTCCTGCTTCTGTGCGCCTTGACTAGACCACCTCAAGGCAGCCGCTTTTTACAGGTGTCACTTATTTTAAATTATTACTTAAACGCCTGTATACCCGTGATATCGGCCCCGGTGATGAGCAGGTGGATGTCGTGGGTGCCCTCGTAGGTGATGACCGATTCGAGGTTCATCATGTGGCGCATGATGGGGTACTCGCCCGTGATGCCCATGCCGCCGTGGATTTGGCGGGCCTCGCGGGCCACGTGCAGGCCATGCTGATTTGCGTGTTGGTGGCCTTGCTTACTCTTCGGTTATTTCTTGTATTAGCTGGGCTATTTCGTCTTTGCCAATCGAAGCTACTTCGGCTTTGTCGTAAATCGACAACAAGAACAGCTTCACCACCTGGTTTTTGGTGTCAATCACCCGGCGGTAGGTGATAACGCGGGCCCCGCCGCTTTTGCCACGGCTCTTGCTGGCGATGGCAATGCGAATTTTGTAGCAGTCCTGCCCCAACGGCTCGCCCTGCGCAGAATCCTGGCGGAGGGCCCCGGCCAACTGGCCCAATTCCTGTTTCAGCGAACGGTATTTTTTCAGCAGCGGCTTGGCTTCGCGGCGGAAATTAGCCGTGGTAACAACGGAGGCAACGGGCGGCCCGCTCGGGGCCTTCACAGCGAAGCTAAAAAATCATCTAAGCTGATTTCCGGCTGGCGGCCGGCCAGAATTTCCGGCACCTCGCGCAACGCCTCGCCAATGCCGCTCAGCACCAACGCGCGGCCGTGCAACTGCTGATAATACTGCTTCAACTCCAGCCAATCGGCCATCGGCAACACCACAGCCTTAGGCTTGCCGGCGGCATCGGTGAGGTATTGAAAGGAATCGGTGGCTGACATGAAAGCAAGGATTACTAATGCCCAAAGTAGATAACTAAGGCTTGGTTTGAAGCAGCCGCAGACCCTAAAAATTCTTGGATTTCGGTTATTACGCTTACGCAATGCTCAAGATAATCCCTTCGCTCATTTGAATTAGTCGATAACTCGCATCTATCAGCGTTTGAGTTTGCTACATCAAGCGGATTTAATGGAGTCAATAAGTCGCTGAACGCTCTTGTTTCTTCCGGATTAAATAAACTTAATCTACCACTAAGACCATTCTCCCAATTTCCTTGAATTTCATGTCCTTTTCTTATTATCGTCTGTCTGATGTTGTAATAATCAGCAAAGACTTCTGCAATAACAACAGGACTATAACCTAAAGTATAAGTAGAGTACTCGACTGATTTTGGTGTTAGGTAATAAGTTATAAATTCCTCGGAATTGACCACAAAATTATAAGCTTCATTGGGGCTTATTTTTTGGAATTCAAGATGTGCCCCCACGACCTTATTTTTACTTAAACGCCTGAATACCCGTAATATCGGCCCCGGTGATGAGCAGGTGGATGTCGTGGGTGCCCTCGTAGGTGATGACCGATTCGAGGTTCATCATGTGGCGCATGATGGGGTACTCGCCCGTGATGCCCATGCCGCCGTGGATTTGGCGGGCCTCGCGGGCCACGTGCAGGGCCATGTCCACGGAGTTGCGCTTGGCCATGCTGATTTGGGCGCTGGTGGCCTTGCCTTCGTTCTTCAAAACCCCTAAGCGCCAGGCCATGAGCTGGGCCTTGGTGATTTCGGTAATCATCTCGGCCAGCTTGCGCTGCTGGAGCTGGAAGGCGGCAATGGGCTTGCCGAACTGCTCGCGCTGGAGGCTGTATTTCAGGGCCGACTCGTAACAGTCGATGGCCGCGCCGATGGCGCCCCAGGCAATGCCGAAGCGGGCCGAGTCGAGGCAGCTGAGGGGGCCCCGGAGGCCCTCGATGTTGGGCAGGATGTTCTCCTTGGGAATCTTCACGTTGTCGAACACCAGCTCGCCGGTAGTGCTGGCCCGCAGGCTCCACTTGTTGTGGATTTCGGGGGTGGTGAAGCCTTCCATGCCGCGCTCCACGATGACGCCCTTGATGCGGCCCTGCTCGTTTTTGGCCCAAACCACGGCCACCTGGCACTCGGGCGAGTTGGATATCCAGAGCTTCGCGCCGTTCAGCACGTAGTGGTCGCCGGCGTCCTTGATGTTGGTGGTCATGCCGCCGGGGTTCGAGCCGTGGTCGGGCTCGGTGAGGCCGAAGCAGCCCAGCCACTCGCCGCTGGCCAGCTTGGGCAGGAACTTGCGCCGCTGCGCCTCCGAGCCGTACTGGTAGATGGGAAACATCACCAAGGAGCCCTGCACCGAGGCCGTGGAGCGCATGCCGGAGTCGCCGCGCTCGATTTCCTGCATAATCAGGCCGTAGCTGATGTAGTCCATCCCGCCGCCGCCGTACTCGGTGGGGACGGTGGGCCCGAAGGCCCCCACGTCGCCGAATTTGCGCACGATTTCGGAGGGGAAATGTGCCTGCTGGGCCCACTTTTCAATGTTAGGCGAAATCTCCTTTTTTACGAAGTCGCGGATGCTCTGGCGCACGAGGATGTGCTCCTCGGTGAGCAGGCCGTCGAGGTCGAAATAATCGGTGAAGCCGTTGGCGTTGGTGCTGCCGCCCTGGGCGGTGTGGGCTTTGGCTTCGGGGGCGAGGACGTCGGCAATGGAGGACATGGCGGGCAGGAATGGGTTTAGGCAAAGGTAACAGGGCGGGCCGGGGCGCGGTTCAGCCTACTGCACGCCCACCGTCAGCACCAGCGCGTCGCCGGGGGCGTAGGCGCGGCCGGGCGGGGCGGGCACATCCACCAGGGCGGGGCCGCCGGCCAGCTGCACCCGCAGCAGGCCGCCGGGCAGCAGCGCCACTACCCGGCCGGCCAGGGCGGGGGCGGGCAGCGCCGGGGGGCCCACGCGGCGCACCTGGCCCAGGTCCAGCTCCACCACGCGGTGGGCGAGGCGGGCAATTTCGGCCGGGTCGTGGCTGACGAGCAGCGTGGTGAGGCCAAACCGTTGGTGCACGTCGGCCAGCACCTGCTGGAGGCGCTGGCGGGTGGGCAGGTCGAGGGCGGCCAGGGGCTCGTCGAGCAGCAGCAGGCGCGGGCGGCGGGCCAGGGCGCGGGCCAGGGCCACCCGCTGCTGCTGGCCCCCGGACAAGGCCCCCGGGCGGCGCGGGGCCAGCTCGGCCAGCTCAAACGCGTCCAGCAGCTCAGTCACCAAGGGCCCCGCGCCGGGCTGCCCGGCGGCGGCGAAGGCCAGGTTTTCGCGCACTGTCAGGTGCGGAAACAGGGCGTAGTCCTGAAACACGAAGCCCAGCGGCCGCCGCTGGGGCGGCAGCCAACGGCGCGTTTCCTGCTCGTACCAGACCTGTTTTTCGACCCGCACGAAGCCACCATCGGGCCGGTCGAGGCCGGCCAGCAGGCGTAGCAGCGTGGTTTTGCCCGCGCCCGAGGGCCCGCTGACGGCCACCAGCTCGCCGGGGGCCAGGGCCAGGGCCACGTCGAGGGTGCGGGGGCCGGCGGCGGTATGCAAGGCTTTGCGGAGGTGGAAGTCAATCACGGGCGGCGCGGGAAGTTCACAGCAGGCGGCGGCCGGCATCTTTCTTGGTCAGGTAAAACAGGGTCACCAAAATGGCGAAAGCCACGACGAGCAGCGTGAGGGCGTAGGCGTTGGCCTGGGCGTAGTGCAGGGCCTGCTGCTCATCGTAGATGGCGATGGAGGCCACCCGGGTGCGGCCAGGCAGGTTGCCGCCAATCATCAGCACCACCCCGAACTCGCCCAGCGTGTGGGCGAAGGTGAGCACTGCGCCGCTGAGCAGCGCCGGCCGCATGTTGGGCAGCAGCACCCGCCACAGGGTCGTCAGGCGCGACTTGCCCAGCGTGTAGGCCGCCTCACTGAGCGAGCGGGGCACCTGCTGGAACCCCGCCTGCAACGGCTGCACCATGAACGGCAGGCTGTACACCAGCGACCCCACTAGAATGCCGGCAAACGTGAAGTTCAAGCTCAGCCCCAGCGTGTTAATCAAAAACCGCCCCAGCGCCGTGCCGTCGCTAAAGGCCAGCAGCAGGTAAAACCCGATGACGGTGGGCGGCAGCACCAGCGGCAGGCTCACCACGGCCTCCACCAGCGGCTTGAGGCGGTAGCGCCCGTGGGCCAGGCCGTAGGCCAACGGCACGCCCAGCGCCAGCAGCAGCACCGTGGTGCAAGCGGCCAGGCCCAGGGTCAGGCGCAGGGTTTGCCAGTAGTCGGGGGGCACTTTTTTCGTTTAAAATGGGAGTGGCAGTTCGTCAGATTTGCCGGGTGGCAAACCAGGTCGTCGGAATCGGTACTTCATTGCGTAGTATAAACCATCCATTTTATCCCAGTTTAACCCTGGCTCTAGAAGATAAGATAATTCCGATTCGATGTCGGCCGAAAAATCATAGGTTTGATTTTTCGGGCCAATAATGACCGGGAAGTATCGGGACTTTGGGTAGTCGTGGCACGGCCCGCTTTCTTCCATGCCCCAGCTACCGGCTATTCTGGACCGTAGCAGCTCGCCGCAGTAAGCAACCAACCCCTGAAAAAAATCGCGGGTGTGCCAGCCGGCCGCTTCCCGATGAGCTGCGATGAGTTTTTCGATTTCCGCCAGCTGTTCCAGGGTGCCATTTACTTCCAGGCCGTGGGCAAGGAGCAGGCCCTTACTGAATGCCAGGTGAGCCGGAAGTTTTTCCAGAAAGTCTGCATCGCAGCCCTCGGCTAGGATGGTGCGGCCGAAACCATCTGGATTTTCTACGATAATCATCGGGCAGGAAAAAAGGGTAGCCAGTAACAGGTAAAGTCACTCACGTTGCTGGGCAGCCTGAGCGTCACAGCCCGAACCCGTACTTGCGCAAGGCTTGCCGGGTAGCCGGGCCGCCCATAAAGGCCGCAAACGCCGCGGCAGTGGCGTTGCCCTGGGCCTGCTTCAGCAGCACGAAGCTCTGGCGCAGGGGCGTGTGGGCGGTGGCGGGGACGAGGTAGAAGCGGCCCGCCCGCCGCAGCTCGGGGCTGAGGGCCAGCGAGTACGCCAGGATGCCCACGTCGGCGGCCCCCGTGGCGGCGTACTGGGCGGCCTGGCCGATGTTTTCGCCCAGCACCAGGCGCGGCTGCACCCGGTCGTAGAGCTGGTAGTGGCGCAGGATTTCCTCGGCTTTCCGGCCGTAGGGTGCGTGGGCGGGGTTGGCGATGGCCACGTGCCGCACCCGCGGGTCGAGCAAGGTGTTCATGCCCTTGGCGGCGGGGTCGAGCTTTTTGCTCCAAAGCACCAGGCGGCCCAGCGCGTAGGGGCACGGGGCCCCCAGCGTGAGGCCCTGCGCCTGCAAGCGGCGCGGGTAGTCGCTGTCGGCCGAGAAAAAGACATCGAACGGGGCCCCGTGGCTGAGCTGCTCGTAGAACTTGCCCGACGAGCCGTACACCACGCTCACCTGGGCGGCGGGGTGCTGGCTTTTGAAGATGGTCACCAGCGAATCGAGCACGTATTGCAAATCGGCGGCGGCGGCGATGGTGACGGCCGGGGGGCCCGGCGCGGGCGCGGCCAGGGCGGGGCCCCCGGCGGCCAGCAGCAGGCAAAACAGGGATAAAAAGCGGAGCACGGCGATTACGGTAAAGGCCACCCGATAACTACCGGGTGGCCCTATGGTTATATCCGTAAAGATACTGCGCTCGTAGCGCGGACCCCAGGCCCCGCGCACCGGCTACCTGGCGGCTTCCGGTAAGCCACTAGGTTCTACCAGCGCAAATTCACCGAGGCCAGGAAGTTGGTGAAGGCCTGCGGGTAGTAGTAGCTGTAGTACTGCGGCTGGCCGCCGCTGATGTAGCCGTAGGTGTAGCCGTTGTTCACGTACTTGGCCCCCAGCACGTTGTTGAGCAGGCCCGCAATTTCTATTTCGCGGAACCCCAGCGTTGAGGGGTGCCAGAGGTAGCGCACGCGCACGTCCTGCACGTAGTAGGGCGCGATGCTGCGGCTCTCAGTACTGGTATTATCCAGGTACTGGCGGCCGGCGTAGCGGGCCAGCGTGGCCAGGCGCAGGCCGGGCAGCGGCTCGTACTCCAGGGTGTAGGCGAAGGTGACGCTGGGCGAGAACGAGATGTTGGTTTGCCGGAACGCGGTGCCCTGCTCGCCGCCGCTGTCGTAGTTGGTCAGGTAATCGGTGTAGTTGTTGATTTTGTTGCGGCTGAACGTGGCCGTGGGGCTGAAGGTGAGGCCCCGGGCCAGCCGCGCCGCCGCTTGCAGCTCCACGCCGGTGCGGTACGAGTCGCGCACGTTGGCGTGGATGGGGTTGCCCACGTCGTCGAGGTGCCCGCTCAGCACCAGCTGGTCGCGGTACAGCATCAGGTAGTAGTTGGCCGACCACTGAAAGGGCCCCGTGGTGCGGCGCAGGCCGGCCTCGAAGTTGTTGAGCATCTCGGCGGTGGGGCGGCGCTCGGCGGGCGTGTCGGTGTAGTCGGTGCGGGTGGGCTCGCGCTGGGCCAGGGCGTAGGAGGCGTAGGCCGCCAGCCCGTCCTTCACCTGATAGGTGAGGCCGGCCTTGGGGTTCAGGAAGCTGAACTTGATGGTTTGCTGGCTCTTGCCGCCGTTGGGGCTGCCGTCGGGCGCAAACAGCTCGTAGTTCACGTAGCGGTACTGCACATCCCCAAAAGCGGACAGCCGCTCGCCCAGGGCCAGCGTGGCGCGGGCGTAGGTGTTCAGGTCGAGCTTGTGGGCGTTGGGCTCCTGGTAGTAGGGCGTGCCGGTTTCGGGAATGTTATTGCCCCGCTGGGCCCAGGTCAGCTCGTCGAAATGCTGGCCGCGGTAGTTCACCAGGGCCCCGCCCAGGGTGAATGATTGAATGAGTGACTGCGTGTTCTGGGGCTGCAATTGCAGGGCGTAGGTGGCCCCGTAGAGGTCGGTTTTCAGCCAGCGCCGGCGAATCACGTCGGTCGTCGTCAGGGTGTCGAAGCCGCCGCCCCCGGCGCGGGGCTGGTACACGGGCCCCGAGATGCCGTACTGGGCAAAATCCTGGTTGGCCTTGTACTCTTCGTAGTAGCCGCCTCCGCGCGTCCAGAAGGGCGTCACGCTCAGGTTGAGGGTGGGCGTGAGCTGCCGCGAGACCAGGAGCTGGTAGTAGTCCTGCTGGTAGTTGTCGGTTTGGTTTTTATAGGCCGGCAGGTGCTGGCCGGCGTCGGTGCCGGCCTCGTTGTAGCGGCGGTTTTTGGTGAGCAGCGAGTCGGCCAGGCCGTACCAGCTTTGGTAGGTGGTTTCGTAGCCAGTGAGCACCAAGGCCCGGACCAGCGTCTTGGCGTCGGAATAGGTACCGGCCAAGTACAGCGACTTCAGCCGCGCCGCGCCGCGCTCCACGTAGCCGTCGCTCTGCACCCGCGAGGCGCGGGCATCGAGCGCGAAGTGGCCGTTCATCAGGCCCGTGCCGGCCATGATAGTCGATTTCCAGGTGCCAAACGAGCCGGCCGAGTTGTTGATTTCGGCGTAGGGCTGGGTGCGCAGGCCCAGGGTTTCCACGTTCAGGCTGGCCCCGAAGGCCCCCGCGCCGTTGGTGCTGGGCCCCGCCCCGCGCTGCACCTGGATGCTCTGCACCGACGAGGCCAGGTCGGGCAAATCAACAAAAAATACGCCGTGGCTCTCGGCCTCGTTCACCGGCACCCCGTTCAGCGTCACGTTGATGCGGGTGCCGTCGGTGCCGCGGATGCGCAGGCCGGTGTAGCCCACGCCGGTACCCGCGTCGGAGGTCGTGACCACGCTCGGCGTCTGGTCGAGCAGGTAGGGAATGTCCTGGCCGAAGTTGCGGGCCTGGAGCTGCTCGCGGCCCACGTTTTGGTAGGCCGTACCGGTGCGCTCGTTGGCGCGGGTGGCCGTGACCACGGCCTCGGGCGTGAGGTTGCGGGCCGCTTGCAGGGCCATTGGGGGCAGCTGCTGGGGTTCGGGCTGGCCTTGCAGCGGCAGTGTTTGGGCTTCGAAGCCCACGTAGCTGGCCCGCAGCGTGTGGGGGCCGGCGGGCACGGCGGGCAGCGCAAAGCGGCCGGCGGCGTCGGTGGTAGCGCCCAGGCCGGGCACATCGGGCAGGGTAATGGTGGCCCCGGGCAGGGCCGCGCCCCGGGCATCGGTGAGGGTGCCGGACACGGGGCCTTGCGCCCAGACAGGCGCGGCAGCCAGCGCCAGCAGCGCGGCCCCCGCAAAGGGTAGAATTTTCAAAAAAGTAACGAAAAAGGTAGAACGCACCCGGGCCCCAGGGGTCGGAGCCGAGGCGGAAACGTCCGCGGATTGTTTATTTCCCTTCGCCGGCATTACCCGGTTCAGGTTCGATGGGTATCATCTCAGCCGGCGTCGTGCACAACGCCAGCACCCCTAAACAGGGCGCAAAGATAGGCCCCGCGCGTGCCGCCGGGGCCCGGGCCCCGGATTTTATGTTCCGGTTGAAAACCTTTTGCCGAAAATCAGTTAATTTAGGGGGCCGGGCGGGCGCAACGCAAGGGGCCTTCCGTGCGTTGTTGCCCCGCCGCCCTTTTTCCGTTCGCCTGCCATGTACCAGCTTATCTACGCCGTTGCGCTTTGTGCCGTGCTGTTGTTTGTGCTAACGGTGCCGCGCCGCCGGGTGGGCCCGCCCCCGCCCCCGCCCGACAACGACGACGACGGCGGCGAGCCCCACGACCCCGGCCTGCCCGACCTGGACCTGCCGCCGGGCATCTCGCGGCCCATCAACGACTGGGAACCCGACTACAACCGCCCCCGCGTGGGCGCGTAGCTTCTTATAAATGTGAAAAAGGTGGGGGAAGTGAGCATGGGGAGATTATTCATTTCCCCATGCTCACTTCCCCCACCTTTTTCGCGTTCTTTTAAAATACTTCGCCCACGTTGAACGACAGGCTGCTGGAACCCTGGATGCCCCGGGCGTAGTCCACGCCCAAGTTGGTGCGCGACACCTTGTTGAGGCTTAGGCGCAGGCCCGCGCCCACGGCGGGGGCCACTTTGTCGTAGCGCTTGGCGATGGGCTCGTCGACTACCTGGGCGTCTTCCGACACGGACTGGGCGTTGGCGAACACCACCCCGCCCAGCAAGCGGTTGCGGGTGATGCCGAAGCGGTACTCGCTTTCGAGGTACAGCAGGTTTTTGCCCCGGAACCGGCCCTGGATGTAGCCGCGGCCCAGGTTGCTGTACATGTCCCAGCCGGTGCTGGGCAGGTCCAGAAACGGCGGCTCGCCGCTCAGCGTGAGGGCGTTGTACGACCAGAAGGCCAGCACGTTGGCCGAGCGGCGGCTGGGGCGCAGGTACGCCCGGCCTTCGAGCAGCAGCGACTGATACTTGCCGCCGTTGCCGGGGCCGCCGCTGCTTTCGCTTTGGCGGTTGGGCCGGTACACCGCGCTGAGGTAGGCCCCGTGCGCGGCATTGGTGGCGTTGGTGCGGCTGTCGTAGAGCAGGCTCAGCACGGGGCCCAGCGACTGGGAGCGGCCCGACACCCCGTCGCGGTAGCGCGAAATGGCGCGGACCTGACGCTGGCCGTTGCGGCTCACGATGTTCCAGTGGTCGTCGAAGGCCACGCCCAGCCCGGCGTAGAAGTTGGGGGCCAAGCGGCGCAGCACGCTCTGGTACAGCCGCAGGTAGTCGTAGTCCATCGTCACCACTTGCTCGGTGGTGGTGTGCATGCCCAGGCCGTAGGTGCTTTGCGGGTAGTGCATGATGCGCCAGTCACCGACGAAGTTCCAGCGGTTGCCGGCCGCCCACAGCGACGACGTGGCCGTGAAGATGGCCTGCGCGTGGGCCGTGTAGATGAGGGCCCCGAGAATGGTGGAAAGGTTGGCCCGGGGGGCCTGGAACGCCACGTTGGTGGCCACTTCCACCAGCCCGCCGGTTTGCTGCGAGTAGCCCACCGCCGGCAGCAGCGCCACAAACTTGCCGCCCCGCGCCAGGGCCAGCGAGTCGTGCGGCACCAGGCGCAGGCGCGGCACCGCGGCGTTGGCCAGGTCCACGACGTCGGCCGGGGCCGGCCGGGGCCGGGGCGCGGGGCGGCGCAGGCTGTCGGCCGGCGCGGGCGCGGCCACTGCCCCCGCGGCCAGCAGCAGCCCGCCCAGCAACAAGCAATACCTTACGCGGAGGGGCATGGCAGGAGGTTCAGCAGCAAAAGAGTAACGGAGCAAAGGCGCAGCTTCCGGTTCAGACTGCTTTCGCGGCCGCGGGCTTAATGCCCTGCTCAGACAACGAAATCCCGCCGGAGGTTTCGGCGGGCTCAGCCGATTTCGATTTCGTAGGTGGCCGCGAAGCCCTGGCCGGGCCCCAGCGTGAGGATGCCCTCTTTGTCGCGCAGCTCCTGCGGGGGCCCCACGGGGCTGGCCACCCCGTGCCACGGCTCGATGCACACGAACGCCGCCCCGGGCCCCTTGGTCCACAGGCCCAGGTAGGGAAAGCCGTCGAAGCGCAGGCGCACGAAGTGCGGCGAGCCGTGGGCGCGCAGCGCCAGGCGCGTAAAGTCGTAGTGCGCCAGCACCAGCGCGTCGTCGGCAAATAGGGCATAGGTGAGCGGCAGGGCGGTTTGCTGGTGCAGCACGGGCGCGGTTTCGCCGGTGCGCAGGCCCCCGCGCAGCAGCTGGCGGCGGAGCGTCACGGGGTGGTCAAACTCAAAGTAATAGTCTTCGAATTGCTCCTGCCCGGGGCGCAACGGGCAGCAAAAAGCCGGGTGGGCCCCGATGCTGAACAGCAATTCTTCGGGGGCCCCGGCGGGGTTGCGCACGTCCCAGCGCACGGCCAGGGCGGTGCCGCGCAAGGTGTAGGTGATGTCCAGCGCGAAGGCAAACGGGTAGTTGGCGCGGGTGTCGGCCGAGTCCGTCAGGCGAAAGGCCAGCTCGGTGGCGGAATGGCGCAGCACGGCAAAGGCCTGGTCGCGGGCGAAGCCGTGCTGGCCCAGCGTGTAAGCTTGGCCCTGGTGCAGGTAGGTATCGCCGGGCAGGCGGCCCACGATGGGAAAGAGCACCGGCGCGTGGCGGCCCCACACGGCGGGGTCGGCGGCCCACACGTATTCCCGGCCGGCGGCCGCGAAGCTAGTCAGCTCGGCCCCGTGGGCGGCAAAAGCGGCCCGGCAGTGGTCGTTGGCAAGGATGAGGTCGGGCATGGGGCGGAGCAAGGCAAACGGTTAGCGCCCCTAAGCTACGGCCGCGGCCCTGCGCGCAACAGCGCATCCACCAGCCGCCGGGCCGTGGCAAAGCGCTGCGCCGGGGCCCCCCAGATTTCGGCGAAGTTGGCCGCGCCGCCCGCCAGCTCGCGCTGGTAGAGGCGGTAGAAGTGCTGGCGCAAGTGGGGCTCGGGGTGCTCGCGCAGCGGGTCGGGCTCCCAAGGCATGTCCACGCCCATGAGCAGCACGAGGTCGTAGCGCTGCTGCGCCACGCGCCGGGCAATCCAGTCGGGGCAGCGGCCAAAGGCGTGCTCGGCCCAGATTTTTATCACCAGCAAATCGGTGTCGCAAAACACGACGCGGCCGGTGGCGGCCGCCGCCTGCGCTTCGGCCGCCAGCTGGCCCCGGGCAATGGCTTCGAGGTCGGCCAGCGCGTAGGGCGGCCGGCGGCCGGCCAGGTAGGCGCGGGCGTACTCGGGCGCGCAGGGCGCGTGGTAGTGGGCGGCCAGCTGCTGGCACAGCGTCGATTTGCCCGTCGATTCCGGGCCGGTCAGCGCGATGCGGAGCATGGGTAGCAGCGGATACTCATGAGAAAAAGAAGGAACCGGGAAGGGCTACCCCGGGCAAAGGTGCGGGCGGCCCGCACTTTCCTGCCAAGCCGCACCCCCGGAAAACACAAATAACAATTTGAACAACTACTATACGGCAAGTAAAGCTTGTCATAATGCCATTCAGGGCAAATTTAAGGCCTCGCCGAGTCGTCGGGGAACGTATCTTTGTCTTTTCTACCAGTTGTTAGTTTTATGGTTATCGCCGCTATCAGTCCTGTTCAATTGGCGGCCCGGCTCGCGGCCGGCGAGTTCCTGCACCTGATCGACGTGCGCGACCCGATTGAGTTCGACTACTGCCACCTGCCCGGCAGCGTGCTGGTGCCGCTCGACGAGTTGCCCCAGCGCACCGCCGACGTGCCCGCCAACGGCGAGGTGGTGCTCGTGTGCCACCACGGCGTGCGCTCGGCCCAGGCCATCAGCTACTTGCAGCAGCGCCACGGCCGCCACAACCTGCTGAACCTGCGCGGCGGCATCGACGCCTGGAGCCGCGAGGTGGACCCCACCCTGCCCAAGTACTAGGGCCGTTGCCGGCGGGCAACCAGCCGTTGCCAGTGCACAGTTGACGGGCGCGGAGGCCCCACCCAGGGCCCTTTTCCCCTGCCGCTTGTTCATGGCCCGCTGCTCACCGACAACCGCTTTCATGCCCACTCCCACCCTGGCCGGCCGCCTGGCCCTGCGCCAGCCCCCCGCCGGCCCGCCCCTGATGCGCCAAAGCTGGGGCGACCTCCTCTTCATGCACTGGCCGGTGCCGCCGGCGGTGCTGGCCCCCTACCTGCCCCCGCGCCTGGCCCTCGACCTGCACGACGGCCACGCCTGGCTGGCCATTGTGCCGTTTCGGATGTGGGACGTGCGCACCCGCTTCACGCCGCCCATCCCCGGAGCCAACCAGTTCCTGGAGCTGAACGTGCGCACCTACGTGCACCTCGACGGCGTGCCCGGCGTGTGGTTTTTGTCGCTCGACGCCACCAACGCCCTGGCCGTGTGGGCGGCGCGCACGGTTTTTCACCTGCCCTACCTGCGCGCCCGCATGGCGCTGGCCCGCCCCGCCCCCAACCAGGTGCGCTACACCGCCCGCCGCACCCACGGCGGGGCCCCGGCCGCGCACTTCGCCGCCACCTGGCGCGTGGGCGCACCGCTGCCGCCCGCGGCCACCGCGCCCGGCTCGCTGGCCTTTTTCCTCACCGAGCGCTACTGCCTGTACGCCGCCTGGGGCCCCCGCCTCTACCGCGGCCGCATCCACCACGAGGCCTGGCCGTTGCGCGGAGCTGAGCTGCTGGAATTCGACTCGAACTTAATCGAAGCGCACGGCCTGCCCACGCCCGCCGGGGCCCCGGTGCTGTACGCCGGAGGCCCCCTGGCCGTGGAGCTGTGGTGGCTGCAACGGGTATGAGGGTAGGCAAGGCCCGGCCGGCCCCCGGCGGCGTGGGCAACTCCCGGCGTTAATGGCTTAATTTAATGGCTCAATTACCAAAGGGACCCGCTTTGCGGGCCGCTAGCGGTTTACCATTGCAATGAAAACGAAGGCTCTTATCCCGCTACACGACCTGCACGCGAATTATTTTCTGATCGGCCAGATTGAAAAGGCGGACTCGGTGCGTTTCGGCGTGCACCACCGCCACCAGTTTTACGAAATCCTGTGGTTTACCTCAAACGGGCAAGACCACAGCGTTGACTTTGAAGATTATCCCGTTTGTAAAAACTTGGTTTATTTCCTGGCCCCCGGCCAGGTCCACGCCATGCCGGGGCCCCGGCCCACGGGCTTCGTCATCGCGCTGGCCCCCGAGTTTGTGAACGGCATCCCCGAAGCGTACCTCAAGCACCTTTTCAACCTGTCGGTGAACGAGGGCATCCAATTGATCGACGAGCAGCTGCCGCCGCTGGAGCTGCTGGTGCGCCTGCTGCAACTGGAGCAAGCCGGTGGGCAGCACCCGCTGGTGGTGCAATCTTACGTCAAGGCCTTTTTGCTTCACATTTACCAAGCCACCCGCGAGACCAACCCCGCCGTGGCCCAGTTCAGCGACAAGCGCTTGGTCACGCTGTCGGCCCTCATCCAGCAGCATTACCGGGAAGAGCGGAAAACCGATTTCTACGCCGACCACCTGGGGCTGACGCCCCAACGGGTGAACGAGCTACTGAAGGAGAAATGGGGCTATACCATCACCCAAGCCATTCACAACCAATTGATACTGGAAGCTAAACGCAGCATCAGCTTGTGTGAGAGGAGCTTTAAAGAAATTGCCTTCGACCTGGGTTTCAACGAGCAAGCCTACTTCAGTCGGTTTTTTAAAAAGCAAACCGGCATCACCCCCGAAGCTTTCCGGGAAAAGATCCTCGCGCGCACTTCCTCATGAGTATTTAAGCGAAAGCATTCTGCAAAAATGCCCTGGGCGGGTATGAACGTGAGTGCATGCTCACCTTCATACCCGCCCAGGGCATTTTTGTACCTAACCACTTCTGCAAAGGCCTGTTATGATTTAAGCAAAATCAGGTTCTAACGGGCCATTGTATTCGAAAAGAACGAAATAGTAAGCCAGCAGACTCAGAGATATTTCGCTCAAAAACCGGGTACCCACCCAAGCTTTTTGAAGGCCGGGGCAGTAAAGTTTTCAGATTGTCCTAGTCAAGTAGCGAATAATATTCTTGATCGGGGCTTGATAAGCAGTCCCTTTGTAGCAGTAAGTAATCACGCACTTTTTAACCAAGGGTGGCTACCGGAATCCATCAGGCACAACCTGCACAGCTTGGTCCGCCGGGCATTGCGAAGGCTGCATTCATCACTGGTTAAGATTCATTACTGGTTAAGAACAATTTGACGCTACAAAAACAGCAACGTTGGCCCGCTCCGCCACATTGCCAGCCCTGCACCTCATCCAAAAATTAGCGCTCCGACATGGCCAAGAACCCCCACTTCATTTCCCAGCTCGCCCACATCGAGCTCTACAGCCCCAAAGTCGAGGAAACGGTTAAATTCCTGACCGATATTGCCGGCCTGGACGAAACCGGCCGCGACGAAACCTCGGTGTACCTGCGGGCCTGGGGCGACTACTTCCACCACACGCTCAAAATTACGCACCGCGACCAGCCCGGCATGGCCCACTTGGCCTGGCGCGCCGACTCGCCCGAGGCGCTCGAAGATGCCGTGCAGCACCTGGAGAGCACGGGGGCCGGCATTGGCTGGGTAGAAGGCGACTTGGGCCACGGCCGCGCCTACCGCTTCCACTCGCCCGACGGGCACGTGCACGAAATCTTCTGGGACGTGGTGTGGCTGCGCGAAACGGGCCAGCGCGGCAGCGTGTTTGCCGACCGCTACGCCAGCAACCGCCGCCGCGGCATGTCGCCGCGCCGCTTCGACCACGTGACGCTGTTCACGACCAACTACGTGGCCGACCGCGAGTTCTACAAGGCCCTGGGCATGAAGAACCCCGACGAGGTGCGCATCACCGACGAGATGCCGGCCGTGGGCGGCCTGTTCACCATCGGCAATTTGTCGCACGACATTGCCGTGTTTTCCGACCCCAAGGGCGTGCCCGGCCAGGGTTCGTTCAACCACGTAGCCTTCAACTTCGACAGCCGGGAGGAAGTGCTGCTGGCCTGCGACTGGGTGATTGAGAACGGCTACCAGCTGGAAATGGGGGCCCCCACCCGCCACAAGGCCGACGAAGGCTTCTTCATCTACGTCATCGAGCCGGGCGGCAACCGCTTCGAGTTCTACGCCGCGGCCCGCCTCATCTTCGCCCCCGACCACGGGCCGGATGTGCATTATTTGAAAGACAACCCCAACGACGCCTGGGGCATCACCAGCCCCTGGACCAAAGACGGCAGCCTGAAGGAAGGCCAGGACAGCAAGTACCAGAAGAAAGACTTGGTGCAGAAGGAATTGGAAGTAGAGTAGCCTTTGCGTTGAGCTGTTAGTTATTGGCTTTTAGCTATTGGCTTTTCACCCATCGAAAACCTAATTCTCTGTCTTCTGCATCACTAGTTCAAAAGCTAATAGCTATCAGCTAGTAGCTAACAGCTTAAAAGAAAAATGTGGCATTTTTTTCCGGAGAACTACATGTTCTCGTACCAGGTGCAGCGCGCGCTGACGCAGAGCCTCTACGGCGGCGGCGAAACCAACGAGGTGCTGGACACGGCCAGCAAAATCGAGGTAGGCAACCTGGAGAGCTTCCATAAGGAGTGGCTGGCCCAGGGCCGCCGCTCGCTGTCCGAAGCCAACCAGGCGCTGGACGAGGGGCGCACCATTTCGGCGCGGGCGGCTTTTTTGCGGGCGGCCAACTACCTGCGCACCTCCGAGTTTTTTTTGCTGCCCACCGATGGCCGCAAGTTTCCGACCTATCAGAGCAGCGTGGCCGCCTTCCAGAAGGGCGCGGCGCTGCTGCCTACTCCGCCCCGGCGGGTGGAAGTGCCGTTTGAAGGCTCGACGCTGCCCGGCTACTACGCGGAGGCCCCCGGCGGCGCGGGCGGCCCGCTTATGATACTGTTTGGCGGCCTCGACTCGACGGCGGAGGAGTTCTTCTTCGGGCCGGCCCAGCTGCTGAACGAGCGCGGCATTTCGCTGCTGATGCTGGACGGGCCGGGCCAGGGCGGGGCCCTGCGCCTCCACCACCTCCACCACCGCTTCGACTACGAGGTGGCTGGCACGGCGGCGCTCGACTGGGCCTTGGCCAACCTGCCCATGGACCCCCAGCGCATCGGCATTATGGCCGTGAGCATGGGCGGCTACATGGCGGCCCGCATTGCGGCGTTTGAGCCGCGCTTCAAGGTGTGCGCCATCTGGGGCGCGGTGTACGACTACCACGAAATCTGGGCCAACCGGCCCGATACCCACCCGCTGGCCACCATCCTGCAACACATTGTGGGCGTGGACAATATGAAGGATGCGCGGGAGAAGCTCTCGCACTACAACCTGCGCGGCGTGGCCGAGAAAATCTCGATGCCCACCTACATCCTGCACGGCGAAGACGACCGCCAGAACCCGGTGAGCCACGCCTACCGCACCTTCAACGACCTCACCTGCCCGCGCACCCTCAACGTGGTGCCCGCCAGCTCGCCCGGCTCGGCGCACTGCCAGATTGACGGCTTCACGCGCACCTTCCCGATGTACGACTGGATTCAGAAAACGCTGTAAGCCACATGCTCGCCACTGCTCCTTCCCCCACCCTTAACCCGCTGAAGAACTGGCAGGTAAACCGGGCCGACATCCAGTATCTCGGCCACGATTTGCAGCGGCCGGAGTGCGTGCTGGCCGAGCGCGACGGCACCGTGTGGACCGCCGACGCCCGCGGCGGCATGATGCGCCTCGACCCCGACGGCACCCAGCAATTGGTGACGCCGTTCGTAGAAAACCCTACCCCCCCGGCGGGCGGCAACTCGTTTGAAACGCGCTACGTGCAGTCGGTCGGCTCGCTACCCAACGGCGTTTGTTTTGCGGAAAACGGCGATTTCGTCATCGCCAACTGGGGCACCGATGCCATCGAAACCATGACCCGCGAGGGGCATTTGCGGACGCTCTATACCGCCATCGACGGGCAGCCGCTGGGCAAGGCCAACTTCCCGCTGCGCGACTCGAAGGGGCGTATCTACTTCACCGTCACCACTCGGGAGCAGCCCTGGACCGGGCAGCTCAACACCAAAACCGCCGATGGCTACATCGGGCTGATTGACGAAAATGGCATCCGCATCGTGGCCGAGGGCTTTTGCGGGACGAACGAAATCCGCTTCGACCCGCGCGAGGAATGGCTGTACGTGGTGGAAAGCACGGGCTGGAAAATCTCGCGCCTGCGGGTGCAGCCCGACGGCTCGCTCACCGACCGCGAGGTGTACGGCCCCGCGTCGCTGGGTGGCTTCCCCGATGGCTTTGCTTTCGATACCTTTGGTAATCTGTGGATTACGCTCATTTTCACCGACGAGCTGATTGCGCTAACGCCTGACGGCGAAATCCTGACCTTGCTCGACGACAGCAACCCAGCGACCAAAAAGCGCCTGTTCGACCACTTCCACGCCGGCACGCTGACGCCTGAGATTATGGGCGCCACGCACGGCACGGTGGCCCCGTGGCTGTCGAGCCTCACGTTTGGCGGGCCCGATATGCGCACCGTGTACCTGGGTAGTTTGCGCGGCACGCGGGTGCCGTATTTCCGCAGCCCGGTGGCAGGCCAACCCATGATTCATTGGTAAAGCCATGACCAGCAACCTCTTCGACCTGACCGGCAAAGTAGCCCTCGTAACGGGGGCCAGCAGCGGCATGGGCCAGGCCATTGCCCTGGCTATGGGCCAGCACGGGGCCACGGTGGTAGTGTCGGGCAACGACGCGGCAGCCTGCGCGGCTACGGTGCAGGACTTTGCTGGCCAAGGCATTACGACCCTGGCGGTGTCCTGCGACATGGGCGACCCAGCCCAGGTGCAGCAGCTGGCCGACACGGCCCTGGCGCAGTTCGGCCGGGTCGATGTGCTGGTATCGTGCGTGGGCGTGGCCCCAGTGGGCTCCGTTTTGGACCTCGACGCAAACGATTTCGAACGCACGATGGCCCTCAACCTGCAGAGCGCCATGTACCTGACCAAGCTGCTGGTGCCGCAAATGGTGGCGCGGCAAGACGGGGCCCTGATTTACCTGGCCAGCATTGCCGGGGTGCGCGGTAACCGCAGCATCGGCCTCTACGGCGTGTCGAAGGCCGCGCTGATGCAGCTGGCGCGCAACCTGGCGGTGGAGTTCGGGCCGGCGAATATCCGGGCCAACACCATCTCGCCGGGCGTGATTGAAACCGCATTTGCCCGGCCCATGCTCGAAAGCCCGGAGGTGATGGCCAAACGCCTGGCCGCTACCCCCTTGCGCCGGGTGGGTCAGCCTGAGGAAGTAGCCGGCGTGGCCGTGCTGCTGGCCAGCCAGGCGGGCGGCTTCATCACCGGCCAGAACCTGGTGGTGGACGGCGGCACCGTGATAAGCGACGGCAACTGATTGATTTACAAAACTTAACCAAGTTATTAAATTCCCATCTGATGTTGACAGAAAACAAGGTACTCGTAGTTGGCGGCGGCATCGCCGGACTTTCGCTGGCCATCAGCCTGCGCAAAAGCGGCGTGGCGGTGGACATCGTGGAGCTGAAAAAGGAATGGACGGTGTACGGCGTGGGCATCATCATTCAATCGAATGTGATGCGGGCGTTCAACGAGTTGGGCGTGCTCGACAAGTTCATGGACCGGGCTTACCCCTTTGAGGTGGTGACGGTGGAGTCGCCGCGGGGCGAAATGGTGATGCCCGGCCACCGCCTGGCCGGCCCCCAGTACCCGCCCAACTGCGGCGTGTCGCGCCCGGCCCTGCACAAAGTACTGACCAGCACGGCATTGGAAACCGGTACCAACGTGCGCCTGGGCGTGACGCTGGCCAGCTACACCGAAACCGAGCACAACATCACCGCCACCTTCACTGATGGCAGCACCGGTACCTACGACCTCATTGTGGGGGCCGACGGCACTTACTCGAAGGTGCGGGAAATGATTTTCCCGGAGGTGAAGCCCCGCTTTACGGGCCAGGCCGTGTGGCGCTATAATTTTCCGCGCTCGGTAGACCATCTGGCCAACTACATCGGCCGCGATGGGCTGGCCGCCGGCCTCTGCCCGCTGGCCGAGGACCTGATGTACATGTACTGCACCTCGAACGAGCCGACCAAGCCCCGCATTGCCGACGAGGACCTCGCCGCCCAGATGCGCGACCGCCTCAAGGGCCACACCGGCGGCATCATCGCCGAGCTGCGCGACCAGATTACCGAAAACAAAGGCGTGGTGTACCGGCCCATGGAAGTAGTATTCGTGCCCGAAAAGTGGTACAAGGGCCGGGTAGTGCTCATCGGCGACGCGGCCCACTCGACCTCGCCCCACATCGGGCAGGGGGCCGGCATTTCGGTGGAAGACGCCCTGGTGCTGGGCGAGGAGCTGGTGAAAGACCAGCCGCTGCAAACCAGCCTCGACAACTTCATGACCCGCCGCTACGCCCGCTGCAAGATGGTGTGCGACGTGGCCGACCAAATCGGCGAATGGGAAATGGCCGGCACCATGGGCGACCGGAATAAGCTCACCGCGGAGGCGCAGCAGGCGCTGGCCCAGCCTTTATAAGAAGCTGTTAGCTACTGGCTGTTGGCTGTTAGCTCTCCATCGTTTCCATTGCTTTCACCTCAAAAAAGCTAACGGCTAGCAGCTATTAGCTAACAGCTTAAAAATGAAATTCGTCACCTTCCAAAGCGCTGAACACGAAAGCCGGGCCGGCCTGCTGCTCGACCGGGGCATCGTGGACCTGCACCAGGCCAGCCAGGGCCAGCTGCCGGCCGACATGCGCGGCTTCATCGAAGGCCAGGACAAGTTCCTACCCCTGCTGGCCGAGCTGAAGCTGACGGAAGCCGCTCCTACCCACCAGCTGGCCGATGTGCGGCTGCTGGCCCCGCTGCCCAACCCCAGCAGCTTCCGCGACTACGTAGCCTTCGAGCGGCACCTCATCAACGCCACCAGCCGGGCCGGCCACACCCTGGCCGAGGAGTGGTACCAGATGCCAATTTTCTACTTCTCCAACCACGAAAGCATCCACGGGCCCGGCGACGAGGTGGCCCGGCCCAAAGGCTGCCAGCGACTGGATTACGAGCTGGAGCTGGCCTGCATCATCGGCAAAACGGCCCGCGATGTAAAGGCGGAGGACGCGGACGAGTACATTTTCGGCTACGCCGTGCTGAACGACTGGAGCGCCCGCGACATCCAGATGCCCGAGATGAAGGTGCACCTGGGCCCCGCCAAGGGCAAGGACTTTGCCACCTCGCTGGGGCCCTGGCTCGTGACCAAGGACGAGCTGGCCGCTTTTGCCACCCACAACCACCGCTTCGACCTGCGCATGACGGCCACCGTGAACGGCCGCCTGCTCTCCGACGGCAACTACCAGACGGTGCACTA
This sequence comes from Hymenobacter caeli, assembly GCF_013294115.1. Taxonomy (GTDB): domain Bacteria; phylum Bacteroidota; class Bacteroidia; order Cytophagales; family Hymenobacteraceae; genus Hymenobacter; species Hymenobacter caeli. The sequence goes on from NZ_JABSNP010000021.1 coordinate 20,638, forward strand.
CACCTTCGGCCAGATGCTGGAGCGCGCCTCCAAGGGCGTGACGCTGCGGCCGGGGGCCATCCTGGGCTCGGGCACCGTGGGCTGGGGCTGCCTGCTGGAGCTGGGCCCCGAAACCCACCGCTGGCTGGAGCCCGGCGACGTGGTGGAGCTGGAAATCACCGGCCTGGGCAAGCTCACCAACACGATTGTTTAGCCGGTATTTCCATGAAAATCATCGACTTGAGCTGCCCAATTGACAACCGCGTGCAAGACCCCTTGCCGCTGTCCATTGCGTGGTCGTCGCACGAGGAGGGGGCCAACGTGGTGGGGCCGCGCCTGTTTGGCGTGCCCAGCTCGGCCTTCCCCGACGGGCTGGCGCTGGCCGGTGAAACGCTGACGCTCAACAGCCACGCCGGTACCCATGTGGACGCGCCCTGGCACTACGGGCCGACTTCGGAAGGCCGGCCGGCCCGCACCATCGACCAGCTGCCGCTGGAGTGGTTTTACGGCGACGCGGTGGTGCTGAATTTTACCGATAAGCCGGCCGGCTACGAGTTTTCGGTGGCTGACTTGCAGGAGAAATTAGCGGCTCTTGGCTACACCCTTAAGCCGTTCGACATCGTGCTGGTGCGCTGCGATGCCGACAAGAAGATGTTTGAGCCGGAGTTTGCCAAAATCCACGTGGGCGCTTCGGTGGAGGCCACGCGCTGGCTCATCGACCAGGGCATCAAGGTGATGGGTACCGATGGCTGGGGCTGGGACACGCCGCTGCACGTGCAGTCGGCTGACTACCACGCCAACCCCCGGCCCGGCGTGGTGTGGGCCGCGCACTTCGTGGGCCGCGAGCGCGAATACTGCCAGATTGAGAAGCTCGCCAACCTGGACCAATTACCACCTTTCGGCTTTAAAATCAGCGCTTTTCCCATTAAAATAACCGGTGGCAGCGGCGGCTGGACCCGCGCCGTAGCCTACCTCGACTAACGACTTTCTCCCTGCTGATAATCAATATTTTATTCAACCTGCCTTCCGCTTTTTTTCTAATTTTTATGACTAGTCAAGTCCCTACCCCCCTGTTGCCCCGCCGCTTCGCCGGCAAGGTGTGCGCCGTAACGGGGGCGGGCTCGGGCATCGGCCGGGCCACGGCGCTGGCCTTCGCCAGCGAGGGCGGGCAGGTAGTGGTGGCCGATGTGGACGAAGCCGGCGGCCAGGAAACGGTGAAGCAGATTGAAGCCGGCGGCGGCGAGGCGGTTTTCATCCGCACCGACATCGCCAGCCGGGCCGATGTGAAGGCAATGGTAGCCCTGGCCGTGAGCCAGTTTGGTCGCCTCGATTGCGCGGTGAACAACGCCGGCATCACGGGCGGCGTGAACGCGCCGACCGGCGACTACCCTGAGGAGGCGTGGACGAAAGTGCTGGCCGTGAACCTGACCGGCACCTGGTACTGCGTGCAGGAAGAGCTGGCCGCAATGCTTCCGCAGGGCAGCGGCACCATCGTGAACGTGGCCTCGGCCGCGGGCCTGCACGGGCACCCCAATAACGTGTCGTACGCCGCCTCGAAGCACGGCGTGGTAGGCCTCACCAAAACGGCGGCTTTGGAATACGCCACCCGTGGCATCCGGGTGAATGCGCTGTGCCCCACCGGCATCGAAACGCCCATGATTATGGACGGCCGCCTCAACCTGCGCAATAATCCCGAGGCCCTGGCCAAGTTCTCGGGCCAAGCCGCCCTCAAGCGCCTCGGCCGGCCCGAAGAGGTGGCCGACGTGGCCCTGTGGCTGTGCTCCGAGCAATCCTCTTTCATTACCGGCCACGCGCTGGCGGTGGACGGCGGGGCCTTTGCGTGAAAATTGAACAACGACTGTTTAGGGCCAACGCTCTGCCTTAGTTTAATTATAAAATACTGACAATCAATATTTTGATAATAAACTCAGCCTTCCCCGTCTACTAACCAACCACTACCCGGCCCCGCTTTTTCCCATCCTAATTCCTTAAGCCCATGAACTCCCACCTACGAATTTTCGTGCGCCACCTCTTTGCCACGCTGGTGCTACTGGGGCTGGCCGCGCCGCTGGCCTTCGCCCAATCCGGCCGGATTGCGGGCAAAATAACCGACACCAAAGGCGGCCCCCAAATCGGGGCCACGGTGGTGGTGGAAGAAACCAAGGCCGGGGCATCGACCAACGCCGACGGCACGTTTTTGATTAACAACGTGCCCAACGGCAGCTACACGCTGCGCGTGTCCTACGTGGGGGCCTTGTCGCAAACCAAGCGCGTAACGGTGCCGGGGGCCGAAAACGTGGCCATGACGCTCCAGGAAGACACCAAGAGCCTGGACGAGGTTATCGTGACCGGCGTGTTCGACAAGCGGACGCGCATGGAATCGTCGGTGGCCATTTCGACCCTGAACGCCAAGCAGATAGACCGGCTGGTGCCCCAGAGCGCGGCCGACCTGCTCAAGAACGTGCCGGGCGTGTACGTGAACACGTCGGCCGGCGAGGTGCACAACGTGGTGTACTCGCGCGGGGTGTCGGCCAACTCGGTGGGCTCGCTGGCCGACCCCACCAACGGCTACTACTACGTGTCGCTGCAAGAAGACGGCCTGCCGGTGACAGCGGTGTCGAGCGGCACGATTTCGTCCGACTACTTCTTTCGCAACGACGCCACCATTCAGCGCCTGGAGGCGGTGCGGGGCGGCACCTCCAGCATTACGAGCGCCAACGCGCCGGGCGGCATCTTCAACTTTTTGACCAAGACCGGCGTGACCGAGGGCCAGAACGAGGTGCGCCTGCGCTACGGCCTGGAGGGCAACGGCAAGCAGCCCTACTACCGCGCCGACGTGAACTACGGCGACAAAATCGGCGATAAGGGCCTGAGCTACAACGTAGGCGGCTTCTACCGCTACGCCAACGGGGCGCGCTACGCGGGCTACCCCTTCAACGAGGGCGGCCAATTCAAATTTAATATTACCAAGGCCTCCGAAAAGGGCTCCATCCGCTTCTACGCCAAGTACCTGGACGACCACAACGGCGTGACGGTGCCACTGGTGGGCCAGGGCTTCAACAACGACATCCGGCTGGCCCCCGGCGTGGAAAAAACCGACTCCTACCTGCTCAACGGCGTGAGCACCCAGATACCCAACGGCTCGGCCACCAACCTCATCACCTTCGACCCCACTAACCTGGCGCACTCCCGCGACTTCACGGCCGGCCTGAGCTTTAACTACGACCTGAGCGACACCTGGACGCTGACCAATAACGGCAAGTACAGCCGCAAAAACCTGGACATCGACACCAACATCGCCACCAATTTCACCTACCTCAACGACTTCGTGACGGGCGTGTTTACGGGCTCGCTGAACCTGGGGCCGGGCCTGGTGACCTACCGCGACCGCAGCACCGGCGCAGTGCTGGCCCAGGTGCAGCAGGGATTTGCGCAGGTACCGGGGGCCCCGGCCGGCACGCTGATGCCCACGAGCACGGTGCTGAACTCGACCCTGAACGGACCCGTGCCTAACGCCCTGCGCTACAGCGGCTCGCTGAAGAGCCAGACCAAGCTCGACGAGTTCGTGGACCAGCTCACGCTGAGCAAGCGCCTGGCCAACGGCAGCATCAACGGGGGCATCTTCTTCAGCAGCAGCCACATCGTGGGCGCCCCCGAGATGCTGGGCGCGGTGCTGGGCCTTTCTCAAATTGGTAGCCGCGCCGATTTGGTGGACGTGACGTTTCAGCACACGGGCGGGCCGATGGGCGGGCCGGGGCCGGGGGTAGGCCCCGTGTACCAGGTGTCGCAGCCGGGCACGGGCTACCTCAAGCTGGGCGGCTCGTTTGGCTACGGCAACTACGACTACCAGAACAACCAAATTGCCGGCTTCCTGGGCAACACGCTCAACTTCGGCGAGCAGCTGAGCCTCGACTACGGCGTGCGCTTCGAGCACATCAGCCTCAAGGGCACCAACTTCCGCACCGTGCCGGCCAACCCCACCGGCGACCCGAATTTTGGGGGCATTGACGGCAACCCGCTCACCATCTACGACAACTACTACGGGGTGCTGGGCCAGAACAACGTGGCCTTCAACAAGCAGCTGAACACCTTCTCGTACTCGGCGGGCCTGAACTACAAAATCAACGACCGCAACGCCGTGTACGTGCGCTACACCCGCGGGCAGAAGTCGCCGGATTTGTCGTTCTACCAAACCTACCAGACCGGCGACATCGCCAACGGCAACGACCCGCAAAACCAGAACATCAACCAGGTGGAGCTGGGCTATAAGGTGAAAACCAACGCGTTGAGCCTGGCCCTGACGCCCTTCTACAGCCTGCTCAGCAACGTGGGCACTACCACGCTGGCCAACGACGAGAACAACCAGCTCTACTACACGCCCATTTTCTACAACAAGGTGCAAACCTTTGGGGTAGAGCTGGAAGGCGACTACACGCCCTTCCGCAGCCTCAATATTCGGGGTGCCGTGACGGTGCAGAGCGCCAAGTACCCGACCTGGAAAACCTACAACGTGGGCGGTAACGGCCGCGCCGACGACGTGGTGGTGGACTACAGCGGCAACAAGGCCGAAAACAACCCCAGCGTCATCATCACCCTGACCCCCACCTACTCGGTAGGCAAGTTCTACGCCTTGGTGCAGTGGAAATACCTCGGCGACCGCCAGGCCAACCAGGGCAACGCCTACTACCTGCCCGCCTTCAGCCAGTTCGACGCCGCGGCCGGCTACAGCTTCACCAAAAAAATCTCGATGGCCCTGAACGTCAACAACATCTTCGACGTGCTGGGCATCATGGGCTCGTCGTCGCCGGGCAGCATCCTGGAGTCGTTCAGCCCCCAAAACCTGACCAAAGCGCAGGTGCAGGCCAACCCGAATGCCGTGCACAGCATCGTGCCCATTCAGCCGCGGGCGTACTTTTTGTCGGCGGTGTATAAGTTTTAGGTAGCTGCCCTGGCGTGCGCCTCACCCCTAGCCCCTCTCCGAAAAGGAGAGGGGGACTAGCTTTTAGTTCTAATTCTAGTTTAGTGATTTCCAATTTTTTACAAACTATAACTAGAAGCTAGTTCCCCTCTCCTTTTCGGAGAGGGGCTAGGGGTGAGGCGCTGCGTAAGCGCCGCTTTCCCGGCCAGAATGCTCATAAATTCATCTACCCCTATGCAAACTCTCCAAGCAGACGTAATTGTCATTGCCGGCGGCGCGGCGGGCCTGTGCGCGGCCATCGCGGCGGCGCAGGGCGGGGCCTCGGTGCTGGTTTTTGAGAAGGAAGCCATCACCGGCGGCACGGCCAACCGGGGCATGGGGCCCCTGGGCATCGAGAGCCGCCACACCCGGCTACGGCAGTTCCAACCTACTAAGGACAAGGCCTTTGAGGTGTTCATGGACTACACCCACTGGCGGGTCGATGCGCAGCTGGTGCGGGCCTACCTCAACAAATCGGGCGACACCATTCACTGGCTGGAGGCGCTGGGCGTGGAGTTTCTGGAGCCGGCCTCGTACTTCCCGAGCGCCTACCCCACCTGGCACCTGGTGAAGCCGCCCTCCGGCGTGGCGGGCCCCGGCGCGGCGGGCACCATGACGGGCATCCTGGCCGAGCAGGCGCGGGCCCTGGGCGTGCAAATCCTGCTCGAAACGCCCGTGCGCCGCATCGTAAAAGACGGCGAGCGGGTGGTGGGCGTATTGGCTCAAAACAAAGACGGCGAAGACATTGAGGCCCACGCGGCGGCCGTCATCATCGCCACCGGCGGCTTCGGCAACAGCCCGGCCATGGTGCAGGAATACGCCGGCTACACCCTGGGCCAAGACATGTTCCCGTTCCGCATCCCCGGCATCACCGGCGACGGCATCCGCATGGCCTGGGAGGCCGGCGCGGCCGCCACCGAGATGAGCATGGAAATGATTTACGGCATGCCCGACAACCTGAGCATTCCGCCGCCGCTGCACGAGGCCTGCCGCCAACCGCATTTGTTCGTAAACCTCCTGGGCGAACGGTTTGTGAATGAAGCCATTATGCCCAACGTCACCTTCACGGCCAACGCCCTAGCTCGGCAAAAGGACCGGACCGGGCTGCTGATTTTCGACTCGGCTATTCTGGCCCAAATGGCCGTGGATTTCGACTTCCGCAACCGGGTGTTCCCGGTCACGAAGCTCGACAACCCCGAGGCGGCCATTGCCGGCCTGCTGGCCAAGGACTACCCCCACTTTTTCGTGGCCGACTCGCTCGAAGACTTGGCGGCCCAAACCGGCATCGACCCCGCCGGGCTGCGCGACACGGTGGCGGTTTACAACGCCAGCTGCGCCCGCGGCTACGACGAGCTGTTCAACAAAGACCACGCCTACCTGCGGCCCATCGAGGGCCCCAAATATTATGCGGCCCGCCACTACCCCAGCGCCTACGGCAGCACAGGCGGCATCAAAATCAACCACAAAACCGAGGTCATCGGCACCGACTGGCGGCCGATTCCGGGCCTGTTTGCGGCCGGCACCGACGCCTGCGCCATCTACGGCGACAGCTACGTATTCATCATGCCCGGCAACTCGATGGGCTTCGCGGTGAACACCGGCCGCATCGCCGGCGAAAACGCCCTGAAACTAGTAGCCGCCCGCGCCCCAGAGGAAGCGGCGGTGTCGGCGTAAAAAGAACGTCATGCTGAGCTTGTCGAAGCATCTCGCTCGCAGCAGTAATCCAATCGAGGCAACGAAGCGGTAGAGATGCTTCGACAAGCTCAGCATGACGTTCTTGAGAATTTAATCAATTAAAAACACCTTCCCCTATGATAAAGCAAATGGTGGCCGTGCGCCGCCGCCCCGGCCAAACCCACCAGGAATGCCTCGACTACGTGGAGCATGTGCACGGCGATATTGCTCGCCAGGGCCCGCCCGGCGTGTCCCGCTACGTGCAAAGCCACGTATTTGACGCCGCCTTTGGCACCAAAACCGACCCGGCGTACCAGCAGAATTTCGGGCGCGACTTCGTAACGGAATTGTACTTCGACTCGCCCCAGGCCATGAAGGCCAACGGCGAATCGGACTACGTGAAGAACGTGGTGCGGCCGGATGGCCGGAATTTCAACGACTTTCCCAGCGTCATCCTCAACCTGCTAACGGTGGAAACCGAACTGCCCGTGCCCAGTCCCGGCGCGGGCCAGGTGAAGGTACTGCACTACCTCAAAAAAGCCGAGGGCATCAGCGACGACGACTTCCACGCGCGCTGGGCCGCCGCCCACGCCGCCGTGCTGGCGGCCGAGCCAGCCGTGGCCGGGGCCCTGCGCCGCTACGTGCAAAGCCGGGCGCTGCCGCTGCCGGGGCCCGCTACCCAGCACTTCGGAGCCGGCGCCAGCCTGAGCTACGAGGGCATCGCCAGCCTCTGGCTTGACGACGAAGCCGCGCTGCCGCATTTCCGCGCCTACGAGGCCGCATTGATGCAGCAGGCCGGCGGCGAAGCCCCGCTCATCGACTTCTCGCAGTCGTTTTTCCTCTATACCCGCGAGAAAATTATCATCGGCTAATTGGCCAACGCTCTTGCTATGAAGCAGTTCATCCGGGCCAACGCCCTGAAGTCGACCATCGGCAACCTGGTGGCCAACACGGTCATTCCGGGGGCGCTGCTGCTCGGCAGCCCGCTGGTCAACCTCAAGGGCCCCACGCCCAACCTGCTCTCGGTACTGGTGCCGGGCGTGTTCATGTCGGCGCTGATAACCACCCTCGTCACGTTCGGCGTGATGACGGCCCAGCGCAAGGCCGGCTTGCTGTTGCCGCCCCTACCCCCCGCCACGCGCTGGTTCGCCAGGGCCCTGGGCGAGGGGGTAGGGATAGGCCTGCTGTTCGCCGTGCCGGCGCTGATTAGCATTTTGGCCGTGCAATTTTCTGCCGAAAACGCGCAGCTAAGCCGGGGCCTGGTGGTGGGGATTGCGGCCGTGGTGGGGGCGGCAGTTGGCTTCTTTTCGTCGCTGGTGGCCAGCCGGCGCGCCGCCCGGCTGGGCGGCCTGGCCGTGGCCTAGCCCCTGCTTGAAACGGCCAAGCAGCCCGGTGAGCGAGGACTACCGCAACCCGACCGGCGCGGCCCCGCGCGCCTGCCGAAACTGCGTGGGGGCCTGGCCGGTGTGCTGCCGGAAAAGCCGGGAAAAGTAGGCGGGGTCTTCGAAATTGAGCGCGTAGGCCACTTCCGAAATGCTGAGCGAGGTGTGCGCCAGGTAGTTTTGGGCCTCGGCCACGAAGTAGCCCTGCACCACCCGCACCGCCGTTTTTTGGGCCACCGCCTGGCACACCCGGTTCAGGTGCACGGGCGTGATGCTCAGCTCGGCGGCGTAGGCGGCGATGGTTTTCTGGGGCCGGCGGGCTTCCCGGATGCGCTTCAGAAACGCCTGGAACAGGGCCAGGCTGCGGTGCTGCTGCACCAGGCCGTGCGCGCTGTGCTGGTAGGCCAAGCGGAAAACCGTGGTGAAGAGCACGGTAAACAGCGCCTGCACCATTGCCTCGCGCTCGGGTAGGCCCCCGAACAGCTCCGCCCGAATTTTGTCGACGGCTTGCAGGCCGTCGGCGAACAGGACTGGGTCGTTGGCGGCGGGCAGGATGTGCAAACTGTCCAACTCGCGCCGAACGGGCGACGACGTGCCGAACAGCTTTTCAACGTAGGACGCGGACAGGGTGAGGACGGTGCCCTGCGCCCCGGCCGCGAAGGCAAACCCGTGTAAGGTATTTTCGGGAATGACCAAAAAGCACGGCCCGGTGAAGGCCATTTTCCGCTGCTCCACCAGCAGCTGTCCCGCCCCTTCCTCAATGCAAAACACCTGAAACAAATAGGCGTGCACGTGCGTCGGAATGGCCCAATCGTACTGCTGGCTACGGATTTCGAGCGACTCGCAGTGCACGAAGTCGGGCAGCACGGCCGGGCCGCTGTCGCCGTACAGGCCGTTGAAGTTGAGGATGGTGGGCATGGGGCAAATGGGATGACAGCGGGCGGGCGGCAGCGGGGGGCGGCGCAAGCAACTCCCCGGCAATGAGCGGAGCAGCGTTGTCGGCGCGAGGCCCGCGCTACTCCCCGGCGAGCAGACGAAGATAGGTTTGATTTATCCAACAACTTGGCGAATATCTCTAAGGCCTCCGCAATCGATGGCGGCTACTTTTGCTGCGCACCGTCCCACAGGTGCTAACAACGTAAGGCTGCCATGGAACCCCTGAATTTTGACACCCAGCCCCCGCACCTGTACCCAGAGTACAAGTCGACCATTTTGCGCAGCCCTACCCGGCCGCTAATGCCGGTGCGCGAGCTGATAAAGGACCTGAGCCTGCCAGTATTCGGCGAGTCGGTGCTGCAAAAGTATGATAACGACCTGACCAAGAACGCCCGCGTGAACGGCGAGCCCATCGGCGAGCGCATCAAGGTGATGGGGCGGGTGCTGGACGAGAGCGGCCGGCCGCTGCCCAACGTGCTGCTCGAAATCTGGCAGGCCAACGCCGCCGGGCGCTACGTGCACCGCGCCGAAATCCACGATGCGCCGCTCGACCCCAATTTTCTGGGCGGCGGGCGCGTGCTCACCGATAAGGAAGGGCGGTATTCGTTCTACACCATCAAGCCGGGGGCCTACCCCTGGGGCAACCACTACAACGCCTGGCGGCCCAACCACATCCACTTTTCGGTGCTGGGCCACCAGCTGCAGCAGCGCTTGGTGACGCAGATGTACTTCCCCGGCGACCCGCTGTTCGAGTTCGACCCCATCTTCCAATCGGTGCCCCGGCACGCCCGCGAGTTGCTCATTGCCAAGTTCCGCATGGACTGGACGGAGGCCGAATTTGCCCTGGCCTACCAGTTCGACATCGTGCTGAGCGGCCGCCACCAAACCCCGTTCGAATAATGGAGCGCCTCCGCCAAACCCCCTCGCAAACCGTGGGGCCCTTCTTCGCCTACAGCCTCACGGCCGCGCAGTACGGCTACCCCTACGACAGCATCGTGCACCACGCCCTGCTCGGCCCCGCCACGCCCGGCGAGCACATCCTCCTCACCGGCCGCGTGCTGGATGGCCAGGGCACGCCCGTGCCCGATGCCGTGGTGGAGCTGTGGCAGGCCGATGCGCAGGGCCACTACCGCACCGCGCCCCTCAGCCCGAAAGACGACGACGGCAGCGAGTTCACGGGCTTTGGCCGGGTAGGCACGGGCACCCAGGCGGGGGCCCGGTTCCAGTTCGAAACCATCAAGCCGGGGGCCCCGGCCGCCGGGCAGGCCCCGCACATCAACGTGACGCTGTTCATGCGCGGCTCGCTGCGGGCCCTGCACACGCGGCTTTATTTCTCGGATGAAACCGCCGCCAACGCCCACGACGAGCTGCTGAACGCCGTGCCGCCCGAGCGCCGCGAAACGCTGCTGGCGCAGGCTGTAGCGGGCCTCAGCCGGCCCAGCTATCATTTTGATATTCGGTTGCAGGGCGAAGGCGAAACCGTGTTTTTTGATTTGTAAATAGTAACGACCTCCACGTCAACCTCACCCCCTAGCCCCCTCTCCAAAAAAGAGGGGGGAACTAGCCCTAATTCTAAAAACTAAGGCTAAAAAATTAGTCCCCCCTCTTTTTTGGAGAGGGGGCTAGGGGGTGAGGTTCCCGCTAGGCCGATTATCCCATCCACCCATGCCTGGACTTTCCCACCTCCTCTTCACCAACGCCACCATAGAAGGCCTGTTCACGGCTGAGGCGCAGGTGCGGGCCATGCTGCGGTTTGAGCAAGCATTGGCGCAGGCCGAGGCGGCGGTGGGCCTGCTGCCAGCGGCGGCGGCGGCGGTCATTGCCGCCGAATGCCAGCAGCCGGATTGGGACGTGGCAGCCCTGGCCCGGCAAACGCTATTGGCCGGCAACCCGGCCATTCCGCTGGTAAAGATGCTTACGCAACGCGTGGCGCAGCACGATGCCGAAGCGGCCAAATACGTCCACTTCGGGGCCACCAGCCAGGACGTGCTTGATACCGCGCTGATGCTGCAACTGCAAAGCGCTCTGGCCTTTATCGACGGCCAACTGAACGAGTTGCTGGGGGCCCTGGCCACGCTGGCCACCGCCCACCGCGATACCCTGATGATGGGCCGCACCCTGCTGCAACAGGCCCGGCCCATCACCTTCGGCTACAAAGTGGCCGGCTGGCTCGACGCGCTGCTGCGGGCACGCGAGCGGCTGGCCCGGCTGCGGGCCGAGGCGCTGGTGCTGCAATTTGGCGGGGCGGTGGGCACGCTGGCAACCTTGGGTGAGCAGGGCCCGGCCGTGGCCGCTCACCTGGCCAGCGAGCTGCAGCTCGCCGCGCCGCTAGTGCCCTGGCATGGGCAGCGCGACCGGCTGGTGGAGCTGGCTGCCGCGCTGGGCATCGTGGCCGGCACCTTGGGCAAGCTGGGCCACGACGTGGTGCTGCTCATGCAAACCGAGGTGGGCGAGGTGCGCGAGTCGGCGGCCGCCGGCAAGGGCGGCTCGTCGGCCATGCCGCACAAGCGCAACCCGGTGGCGGCCACCTTTTTGGTGGCCATTGCGGGGCGCACGCCGGCGCTGGTGGGCCAGCTGCTGGCGGCCTTGCCCCAGCACGAGCATGAGCGGGCCGCCGGGGCCTGGCACGCCGAATGGGACACCCTGCCCGCGCTGTGCAGCCTGGTGGCCGCCGCCCTCACGCACGCCACCGACCTGGTAAGAGGGCTGGAAGTGGATGCCGACCGGATGCGCCACAACCTGGACCTGACCCAGGGCCTGATTTTCGCCGAAGACGTCACGGCCGCCCTCATGCCGCATCTGGGCAAAACGGCCGCCCACCAGCTCATCGAAACCGCCAGCCGCGAGGCCCCGCGCCAGGGCCTGGCCCTGCAAGCCTACCTCCGCCAACAGCCGCAAGTAACTCAACACCTGAACAATATGGCGCTGTCGGTCCTCTTCGACCCGGCCCACGCTACCGGCCTCAGCCAGTATTTTACCGACCAGGTGCTGGCCCGTTTTCACGCTTCCGCCGCTTCTATTTAACGCTTTCAGATGCCCCTGCTCCCCCTGCCCGACGGTCCTTTATTCTATACCCTGGACGGCCCCGAAGCTGCGCCGGTGCTCGTGCTGTCCAACTCGCTGGGCACCGACCATACGCTGTGGGATGCGCAGGTGCCGGCCCTCAGCCAGCACTTCCGGGTGCTGCGCTACGATGGCCGGGGCCACGGCCAAAGCGCCGTTACACCGGGGCCGTACTCAGTGGAGCTGCTGGGCCGCGACGTGCTGGCGCTGCTCGACGGGCTGGGCATCGGGCAGGCCCATTTCTGCGGCCTCTCGCTGGGCGGGTTGGTGGGCCAGTGGCTGGGGGCCAACGCCCCGGAGCGACTCATCAAGCTGGTGCTCAGCAACACGGCCGCCAAAATTGGCACCGCCGAGGGCTGGAATGCCCGCATCGCGCAGGTGGAAAAGGAGGGGGTAGGGCCCCTAACCGACGCCACGGCCAGCCGCTGGTTCACGCCGAAGTTCCGGCAGGCGCAGCCCGCGGCCGTGCAGCGCATCCTCGATGCATTCAAAGCGACGCCCCCAACTGGCTACGCGGCGTGCTGCGCCGCCGTGCGCGACGCCGATTTCTGGCAGGACGTGCGCCGCATCGCGGTGCCCACTTACGTGCTGGCCGGCACCGAAGACGCCGTAACCACCGTGGCCGACGGCGAATTCCTGGAAACCCACATCCCCCGCGCCCATATGCTGCCCCTACCCGCCGCCCACCTGGCCAACGTGGAGGCCGCGCCCATGTTCACCGGGGCCCTGCTGCGGTTTTTTATGCATTGATAGCCAGTTAATTAAACAAATACAAAGGTCGTCATGCTGAGCGCAACGAAGTGGAGCCGAAGCATCTCTACCGCAGCAGTAAACAATGCCTTTGCAACGAAGCAGTAGAGATGGTTCGACTTCACTTCGTTGCGCTCAGCATGACAGCCTAATGATTAATCTGCTAAACTAACAAATCCCACCCATGACCCCAGACGAAACCTACGACGCCGGCATGACAGTCCGCCGCCAGGTGCTCGGCGATGCCCACGTGGACCGCGCCACGGCCGGCGTCACCGACTTCAACGGCGACTTCCAGCACTTCATCACCCGCTACGCCTGGGGCGAGGTGTGGACCCGGCCGGGCCTGGCCCGCCGCGAGCGCAGCCTCATCACCCTGGCCATGCTGGTGGCCCTGAACCGCGAAGACGAGTTCAAAATGCACGTGCGGGCCGCCCTCAATAACGGCGTGACGGTGGACGAAATCAAGGAAGTGCTGCTGCAAAGCGGCATCTACTGCGGCCTGCCGGCGGCTAATGCGGCCTACCACGCCGCTGCGCAAGTCTTTGCTTCCCTGAACGATAAGCCCTGATTGCGTTATGAATAACAACCAGGAAATTCCGGTCCGCACCCAGGTGGGCATTGTGGGCGGGGGGCCGGCCGGGCTGCTGCTGGCCCAGCTGCTGCACCGCCAGGGCATCGAAGCCGTGGTGTTCGAGAGCCGACCCCGCGCCCGCGTGGAGGCCCGCCAGCGGGCTGGCCTGCTGGAGCAAGGCACCGTGGACCTGCTGCGCCAGGCCGGGGCCACCGACCGCCTCGACCACGAGGGCCTCATCCACGACGGGGTGCTGCTGAACTATAACGGCCGCCGCCACCGCGTGGCCCTGGCCGAGCTCACGGGCGGGGCCTGCATCACGATTTACGCCCAGACCGAGGTCGTGAAAGACCTCATCGCCCAGCGCCTGGAGCAGGAATTGCCGCTGCTGTTCGAGGCCGAGGTCACCGCCATCGACAGCCTGGACACCGGGGCCCCTCTCATCCACTACACCCACCAGGGCGCGGCCCGCACGCTGGCCTGCGACTTCGTGGCCGGCTGCGACGGCTTCCACGGGGTGGCCCGGCAGGCGGCCCCGGCGGGCTTCTTCAAAACCTACGACAAGGTGTACCCCTACTGCTGGCTGGGCATCATCGCGGAGGTGCCGCCCAGCACCGACGAGCTGATTTACGCCTTCCACGAGCGGGGTTTTGCGCTCCATTCCATGCGCAGCCCCACCCGCAGCCGCCTCTATGTGCAGTGCGCCGTGACCGACACCCTGGAAGACTGGCCCGATGCCCGCATCTGGGAGGAGCTGCACCTGCGCCTGGGCACCCCCGGCTGGACGCTGCACGAAGGCCCGATTCTGGAAAAAACCATCACGCCCATGCGCTCTTTCGTGACCGAGCCCATGCAGTACGAGCGCCTGTTTCTGGCCGGCGACGCGGCCCACATCGTGCCCCCCACCGGCGGCAAGGGCCTCAACATGGCCGTAGCCGACACTAAAACGCTGTTTGAGGCCCTGCGCGACTGGTACCAGGCCGGCGACGCGGCCGGCCTGCGCGACTACTCCGCCGCCTGCGTGCGCCGGGTGTGGCGGGTGCAGGAATTCTCAAACTACATGACCGAGCTGCTGCACCTCAACCCCGAGAAGTCGGCCTTCGACCAGCACTTGCAGGATTCGCGCTTCAACCTGCTCACTACCAGCGCGGCGGCCTCGCAAGTCGTGGCCGAAAACTACGTAGGCCTCGCCGCCCAGCGCGCCGCCGCCGCTCCCCAACCGCAGCCTATTTCGCACATTGTATGAAGCAAGTACCCCAGATAACGGCCGCCGAAGCCGCGGCCAAAGTAAAAGACGGCGACGTGCTGCTCGGCGGCGGCTTCGGCATGACCGGCAACCCCGTGCACCTGCTCAACGCGCTGGCCGAAACCGGCACCACGGGCCTCACCTTCGTGGGCAACAACGTGGGCGAGCCGGGCCTGGGCGGCGGCCGGCTGCTCCGCAACGGCCAGCTGCGCAAGATGGTCGGCTCGTTTTTCACCAGCAACCCCGATGCCGTGAAGGCCGCCCAAAGCGGGCAGGTGGAATATGAGCTGCTGCCCCAGGGCACCCTGGCCGAGGCCCTGCGGGCCGGCGGCGCGGGCATCGGCGGCTTCTACACGCCCACTTCAGCGGGCACGCTCATCGCCGAAGGCCGGCCCACGATGGTGCTTAAAGGTCAGGAGCAGGTGTTCATCGAAGGCATTCGGGGCAACGTGGCGTTTGTGCGGGCCTGGCGGGCCGATACGGCCGGCAACCTCACCTACCGCCTCACCGAGCAAAACTTCAACCGCGCCATGGCTACGGCCGCCGATTTGGTGGTGGCCGAAGTGGAGGAAATCGTGCCCGTGGGCACCCTCGACCCCAACCACATCCACACCCCCGGCTGCTACGTCGATTTCCTGGTGCAGGCCACCGTCACGCTCGCCGACCTGGGCACCTCGGCCAGCACCGGGGGGGGTAGGGCCCCCAGCCCCGGCCGCCTGCACATGGCCGCCCGCGCCTTTGCCGAGCTGCAAAAGGGCGACGTGGTGAACCTGGGTATCGGCATTCCCACGCTGGTGGCCGACCTCATCCGGCCCGAAGACGGCATCATCCTGCACACCGAAAACGGGATGCTGGGCGTGGGCCCCGCGCCCACCGACGGCGGCGGGGCCCTCGACTACCCCGTGAACGCCGGCAAAATGCCCGTCACGGCCCTGCCCGGCAGCTCGTATTTCGACAGCGCCGACTCGTTCGGCATGATTCGGGGCGGGCACGTGGACGTGGCCATCATGGGCGGCCTCGAAGTGGACAGCCACGCCAACCTCGCCAACTGGGCCGTGCCCGGCAAGCCCCTGCTGGGCGTGGGCGGCGCCATGGACCTGGCCGCCGGGGCCCGCAAGCTCATCATCACCCTCACCCACGCCGACCCCGACGGCACCAGCAAAATCGTCCCCGATTGCACCCTGCCCTTCACCGCCCACGGCGTAGTCGATTTGATTATCACCGACTTAGCGGTATTTAATTACGAAGGCGGCCAGCTCACGCTCATCGAGCTGATGCCCGGTGCAACCCTGGAGGAAGTGCGGGCCAAAACGGCCGCGCCGTTTGTGGAGAAGCTGGGGGAGGTGGTTGGAGTGGAGGCTTAAAAGTAAAGGACCTATATGACGTTCTAACTTTCTAATTGACCAAAAATACCCCAATGGCCAAACGCGCCCACCGGTACCGCCTGCGCCTCGAGCATTTGGCCCCCGCCGCCCCCGACCAGCCCACGCACCCGCCCGTGGAGCTGGACTTCGACAACCACGACGACATCCTCCACATCGCCGACCGGCTCGAAGCACGGCAGCTTTTCACCGCGCCGGGCCAGGCCACGGAGTTTGCCATCGGCCTGAAGCTGTTCGGCGAAGTGATGCTCAAGAACCGCGAGCACCCGCTGTTCGCGGAGCTGCGGCCCGCCTTCGGCGAGTTTATGAAGCGGCTGAAAGGCGGGGCCCCACCCGCGGCCGCGGCGCCTGCGCCTGAAGAAGCCCCGTAAATGCCGTAGAGACGCATCTTTGCTTTTCAGGATCGAACGACCCACCCGGACATCGTTCCGCAATGGAGACGCAAGGATGCGCCTCCACACCCGGCTGGCTCCTGCAATAGCCTTCTTTAGCGCAGTTTTCAGCTCCGCATATGGCCCGGTCCGCCGGCTTTTTCAGCCGGCCGACCGATTGCGTAGGGGCTTGCTGACGGCAATCGGTCGGCCGGCTGAAAAAGCCGGCGGACCGACAGCGGCCAATCGGTACACTGACCCAGAAACTGCGCTAGCTTGCAAGTAGTTGCTCGAATAGTTGCTCGAAATCAATTATGCATCATTGCTGTGTGATTGCCTGATTTACGGACTGAAAGCTAAATGGCTAACAGCTAATGGCTAATAGCTTACTTAACTAACTGACCCCAATGAAAGACGCATTTATCGTGGACGGCATTCGCACGCCGATTGGCAACTTTGGCGGCACCCTGGCCACCGTGCGGCCCGACGACCTGGCGGCCCTGGTGCTGCGCGAGTTGCTGGCCCGCAACCCCTCGGCCGACCCGGCCGCCGTGGCCGACGTGGTTATGGGCTGCGCCAACCAGGCCGGCGAAGACAACCGCAACGTGGCCCGCATGGCCCTGCTGCTGGCCGGCCTGCCCTACACCGTGCCCGGCGAAACCGTGAACCGCCTCTGCGCCAGCGGCCTCTCGGCGAGCATGGCCGCCGCCCGCGGTATCCAGAGCGGCGACGGCGACCTGTTCATTTCCGGCGGCGTGGAGAACATGACCCGGGGGCCCCTGGTAATTTCCAAGGCCAGCGCCGCCTTTGGGCGCGATTCGCAGATGGCCGATTCCAGCTTCGGCTGGCGCTTCGTGAACCCGAAGATGGAGGAGCTGTACGGCACCGACGCCATGGGCGAAACCGCCGAAAACCTGGCCGACCGCGACCACATCAGCCGCGAAGACCAGGACCGCTTTGCCTACGCCTCGCACCAGCGGGCCGGGGCCGCGCGCGACAGCGGCCGCCTGGCCCAGGAAATCGTGCCCGTGGCCATCCCGCAGCGCAAGGGCGAGCCCGTGCTGTTCGCGCACGACGAGTTCATCAAAGCCAACACCACCCTGGAGGGCCTGGCCAAGCTGCGCCCCGCCTTCCGCAAAAACGGCGGCACCGTGACGGCCGGCAACGCCTCGGGGCTGAACGACGGGGCCGCCGCCCTGCTGCTGGCGTCGGAGGAGGGCCTGAAGCAGCACGGCCTCACGCCCCGGGCCCGCTTTGTGAGCATGGGCGTGGCCGGCGTCGAGCCCCGCATCATGGGCATCGGGCCCGTGCCGGCCACCCAAATGGCGCTCAAAAGAGCCGGCCTCACGCTCGACCAAATCGACTTGATTGAGCTGAACGAGGCCTTTGCCGCACAGGCGCTGGCCTGCACCCGGGCCCTGGGCCTGGCCGACGACGACCCGCGCCTCAACCCCAACGGCGGGGCCATTGCCCTGGGCCACCCCCTGGGCATGAGCGGGGCCCGCCTGCTGAACACCGCCGCCCTGGAGCTGCACCGCCAGCGCAAGCGCTACGCCCTCGTCACGATGTGCATCGGCGTGGGGCAGGGCTACGCCGTCATCATTGAGCGGGTGTAATGGGCGCAACGCGGGCCCGGGCGGGGTGCCCCGGCGGCCGGGCGTTAATTTTGTGCCTCCGCCACGCTTTTGTTTATGAAAACGCCTCCTTTGGTTAGCCGCAAGCAGCTTATTGCGCAAACCGCCCTGCACCTGTTTGCTGAGAAGGGCTACGAGCAGGTGTCCACGCAGCTGCTGGCCAAGGCGGCGGGGGTATCAGAAGCCCTCATCTTCAAGCATTTCGGCACCAAGGAGAACCTGCTCACGTCCATCATCACCGCGGGCTACCAGCGCGTGGTGGAGCACATCAAGGGCCGGCTGGCCGAGGCCGATCCGCTCCTGTTTCTGCACAAGATGATTGACCTGCCCCAGGTGCTGGTGAGCGAGGAGCCCGAGTTCTGGAAGCTCCAGGCGCGGCTGCTGGACGTGGAATTTGCCCGCAAGCAGTACGAGCGGTTTTTGCAGCCGCTGCCGGCCCTGCTGCAACACGCCTTTCAGCAGCTGGGCTACGCCGAGCCCGTGCTCGAAGCCCAGCTGCTGCTGCTGCTGGTCGAGACGCTGTGGAAGCGCCAGGCCACCGGCCCCGACGAGGCCGCGCCCGACTTCCTGCGTTTTGTAAAAACGAAGTACCAAGCCCAGTAGTAGGGCCGGGCCGTTTGAGTGGGTCGGCAAGTGCTGCCAGCAACGTTCCCGGTGACAGACCGGTGTGGCGGGGATGCCCCAGGCAGTTGGTTAAGATGCTCGCAATAACTGTTTTGCGGGCCCGTTGGTGCACTGCCGGGCAGCGAACCAGCAGGTCCGGTGCGGCGTCGTTTTCACCCTGGCAACCAACCCATGACAAAGCTTTTCTTCCTCGCGGCGGCGGCGCTGCTCGCGGGCCCCAACGGCCGGGCCCAAAACGCCCTCGCGGCGGCTCGCGTCCAGGAGCGCAGCGTTGCTACCTTCGATGCCATCGACGTCACGGACGGAATTCAGGTTTACGTGCGCGACGGCCAAATTGCTCGCCTGCAAGTGGATGCCTCTACCCAGGGCTTGCGCGACAAAATAAAAACCGTCGTGGCCGGCAACGTCCTGAAAGTGTACTTCGACGCTTCGGGCGACCCGGCCTGGCACGGCTTAGTGGGTTCGCGGGAGGAGTTCAAGGTATACGTCTCGACCCACGAGCTGCAAGCACTAACCGCCGCCAAAGGAGCCGCCGTAACGCTGGAAAGCTTCCCGGCCGGCGCCGGCACGCTGGCCGTGCGCCTGCTTTCGGGGGCCCGCCTGGCCGGCAGTGTACGGGTCAATACACTCGACATCAAGCTGCGGGGCGGCGCCACCGCCAGCGTCACCGGCACGGCGGCCGTGGTCAACGTGCGGGCCACGGAGGGCAGCGGCTTCCGCAGTCCAGGCTTCAAGGCCGGGCAATGCACGGCGTTTGCCGCCAGCGCCAGCGCGGTGCGGCTGGCAGTGGCCGGCTCGCTGGACGCCGAATCGGTGAATGAGGCCGTTATCGAGTACAGCGGCCCCGCCGCCCTGACCCGGGAGCACCGCGAGCAGAACGGCAGAATTCTGCACATTTGACCCTTTCGTTACCGCCGCCCGCCCCCGGCACGGCGGCCAACGGTACCCGCGGCGGGCGTAATTTTGGGGCAATGCCCAACGATTTCCGCCTGCCCCCGCTGCCCGACTTGCCCATCGTAGCGGCCCTACCCGCGCTGCGCGAGGCCCTGGCGGCCCACGCCCGCGTGGTGCTGGAGGCCCCGCCCGGCGCGGGCAAAACCACGGTGGTGCCGCTGGCGCTGCTGGCCGCCGCGTGGCGGGGGCCCCGGGATAAAATCCTGGTGCTGGAGCCGCGCCAGCTGGCCGTGCGCGGGGCCGCCGCCCGCCTGGCCCAGCTGCTGGGCGAGCCCGTGGGCCGCACCGTCGGCTACCGCGTGCGGCTCGACAGCAAGGTGAGCCAAGACACGTGCGTCGAGGTCATTACCGAAGGCATTCTGACGCGGATGCTGCAAGACGACCCGGCCCTGGAGGGCGTGGCCTGCGTGGTATTCGACGAGTTCCACGAGCGCAGCCTGAACGCCGACCTCGGCCTGGCCCTGGCCCTGGATGCGCAGGCCGTGCTGCGGCCCGAGCTGCGCATCCTCATCATGAGCGCCACGCTGGAGGCCCAGCGGCTGGGGCAGTGGCTGCCCGCGCCGGTGGTGTCGTCGGCCGGTTTTTTGTTTCCGATTGACACGCACTACCTCGACCCGCGCCGGGCCGCCGCCCTGCCCAACCGGCCCGGCGAGCGGCTGGCGGCCTTGGTGCCGGCCCAGGTGCGGGCCGCGCTGGGGGCCCACGCGGAGGGCGACGTGCTGGTGTTTCTGCCCGGCGTGGCCGATTTGCAGCGCGTTGCCCGGGCCCTGGGCGACCTGCCCGATGCCATCGACCTGCACCTGCTGCACGGCGAACTGCCGCTGGAGGTGCAGGACGCCGCCCTGCGCCCGGCGCGGGCCGGCCGGCGCAAGGTCATCCTGGCCACCAGCATCGCCGAAACCAGCCTCACCATCGAGGGCGTGCGCATCGTGGTCGACGGCGGCTTTGCCCGGGTGCCGCGCTTCGTGCCGCGCACCGGCTTCACCACCCTCGAAACCGTGCCCGTGGCCCGCGCCGCCGCCGACCAGCGCCGGGGCCGCGCCGGCCGCCTGGCCCCCGGCACCTGCTACCGCCTTTGGACCGAAGCCGAGCACCACCAGCTGCCCGCCCACCGGGCCCCCGAAATCCAGGCCGCCGACCTCAGCGCCCTGGCCCTGGAGCTGGCCCTGTGGGGCACCGCCAACCCGGCCGATTTGCGCTGGCTCGACGCGCCGCCCGCGGCGGCCTACGCCCAAGCCCAGGAGCTGCTGGTGCGCCTGGGGGCCCTGGAGGAAATTAAAAATGAAGAATTAAAAATTAAAAACGAACCAGCAAGTACAACCAGTTTCGTTGTTGAGCCGGTCGCGAAAAACCCAATTCTTAATTCTCAATTTTTAATTTTTAATTTAAAATTAAAGCCTACCGCCCACGGCCGGCAGCTGGCCCGGCTGGGGCTGCCGCCGCGCCTGGGCCACCTCGTGGTGCGCGGCCAGGAGCTGGGCCAGGGCCCCGCCGCCGCCGCCCTGGCCGCCCTGCTGGCCGAGCGCGACCTGCTGCGCTGGGCCACGCCCAACGACCCGCGCCCGCTGCCGCCCGACCTGCGCCTGCGCCTCGAAGCGCTGGCCAGCGGCCGGGCCCCGCTGCCTGGCCTGGCCCTGCACCCGGCCACCTTGCAGCGCGTGCGCGACGTGGCCCGCCACCTGCAAAGCCGCCAGGGCCCCAAAGGGCATTCACCCATTCAATCATTCACCCATTCACCGGTTGGCCTGCTCACGGCCCTGGCCTACCCCGACCGCGTGGCCCAGCGCGAAACCGACGGCCGCCTGCGCCTGGCCACCGGCCAGCGCGTGGAGCTGCGCACCGAGGACGTAGACCCGCAGGCCGAGTTTTTCGCTGTGGCCCACCTGGCGGGCACGGCCGCCGCGCCCCGCGCCACCCTGGCCGCCCCCGTGAGCCGTGAGGAGCTGGAAACTGCTTTTGCCGGGCAAATTACGGCCACCGACGAGGTGCGTTACGACCCCGCCACCCAGCGCGTAACCGGCCGCCGGGTGCGCCGCCTGGGGGCCCTGCGCCTGGCCGAGTCCGTCATTGGCCAACCCGACGCGGCGCTGGTGGCGGGGGCCCTAGCGGCGTATTTGCAGGAAGCCGGTCTGAGCAAACTGCACTGGACGCCCGGGGCCCGGCAGGTGCAGCAGCGGCTGGAGTTTCTGCGCCACCACTTCCCGGGGCCCACTGCCGCTGACGGCGACCAAGCCCTAACAACTGACAACGAGCAACTAACAACTAGCTGGCCCGCTTCCGACGAAGCCACGCTGCTGCGCGAGCTGCCCCAGTGGCTGGGGCCCCACCTGGCCGGCCTCAAAAGCCTCGACCAAGTGCAGCGCCTCGACCTGACGGAGCCGCTGCTGGCCCGCCTGCCCGGCGGCTGGGCCCAGCGCCAGGCCCTCGACCGCCTCGCCCCCGCCGCCCTGGAGGTGCCCAGCGGCTCGCACGTTACCCTCGACTACGCCGAGCCCGCCGCGCCCGTGCTGGCCGTGAAGCTCCAGGAGCTATTCGGCCTCACGGAAACGCCCACCGTGGCCGGGGGCCGGGTGCCGCTGCTGCTGCACCTGCTCTCGCCCGGGGGCCGCCCGGCGCAGGTCACGCGCGACTTGCGCAGCTTTTGGGAAAAGGGCTACTTCGACGTGCGCAAGGATTTGAAGGGCCGCTACCCGCGCCACCCCTGGCCCGACAAGCCGATGGAACACATCCCAACCAAACTGACCAAGAGGCGGTTGGACAACCAGTAGCGCGAACTTTGTAGTTCGCGCTACAGCCCCACGATTACCACTGGGACGAAGCGAAACGCGCGGGCTCACAGAGCCCACGCCACAAGCTCGTTACCGCATGTCGCTGTCGTCTACGAACCCGCTGTCTGAGCCCCCGTCGCGGGGCGAGTAGTGGCGGTGCAGCCAGCGCGAGAGGCCCCCGAGGCCGGGCAGCAGCACCCGCTCGGTGATGTTGGCCTGGTCGAGCTTGTCGCGCACTTCCCACTTGAGTTGAGCAGGCACGATGACGCGAAAGTACAATTCCGGGTGATGCGCCAGCCACTCGTGCAGCACGCTCTGGCTGCTACTCATCAGCGAAAACAAGGCGTACTGGTGCACAATGCGCGCATCGAGGCTGGGCGGCTCCAGGAACAGCACGAAGGGCTCGGCTTGCAGGCTTTCGAGGTTGCGCAGGCTGTCCGTTACGGGGGCCAGCAACTCGGACGTGAAGACGTTGGAACCTTCCTGGCGCAGGGCGTCGCGCAAAGCATCGGGCAGGTGCTCGGCGGCCTTCACGTAGTTCAGGGCCCAGATAATCCCATCTTGGTGGTAGGCCTGGAGGTCGTCGGTGGCGAAGTGCAGGGCCACGTAGGGCGAGTACGTCCAGTCGAGCAGGCGGGTGGGCAGGCCGTGGTGCTGGGCCAAGGCCAGCCAATCCCAGACCGAAGCCGTGGCGGCGGGCGAGGCCGCCGTGTCGCGGGCGTACTTGCGGAAGTTGCGCAGCAGGTGGTGCTCCAGCTCGAAGTAATTGCCGCCCAGCCGCTGCAGGCTGGTGGTGAGCAAGTAGTTTTTGGAGCGCTGCCCGCGGTACACAAACGGCGAGCGAAACCGCCCGATGCGCCCGTCCCAGGTGTCCTGAAACAGCAATTCCTGCAAGTGGGCCCAGGAAGTGGCGATGCGGTCGGCGGCGGAATAGGGCATGGCCCGAAGGTACGCCGGGACCCGCTGGGCCACCTGCGCCGGGCTGCCGGCTTTTCGCCGGCTGCCCGGTAATCGCCAGGGCCCCCAGGGCAAGTCCGCACGTCCGCAACGCTTGGCCGGGGCCGCCCACCCGCACAGTGCAACGCTTTGCCCACCCGCACCGTGCAGCGATTAGCGGGCAGCCGGCGAAAAAGCCGGCAGCCCGCCCGTGGTATTCGGCACAAAAAAGGGGCCCCCGGCAATACGCCGGGGGCCCCTTCTCGAAGCAAATAATCCTACTTTTCGGCCGGGAAGTCCGCACCTTCGCCCACGCTGGCGTACTGCTCCACCTCGTCGCTCAGCTCCTTGATTTTGGCGCGGGCGCCCTTCACGGCGGCCACGCCCAGGGGCAGGTGCAGGGGCGGGTTTTCCTGGTTCACCACGTCGTACATGGCCTGGGCGGCGCGCACCGGGTCGCCGGGCTGGTTGCCGCTGTAGCCCTGGATGTCGCCCATGTTTTTGCCGGCCGTGGCGTCGTAGTCGGCGTTTTTGGGCTTCGTGAACGTGGCCGACTCGCCGGCCCATTTGGTGCGGAAGCCGCTGGGCTCAATGTTGGTGACGCGGATGCCCAGGGGCCCCACTTCCTTGGAAAGCGCCTCGCCAATACCCTCCAGCGCAAACTTGGAGCCGTTGTAGATGCCCACGCCCGGAAAAGCACGCAGCCCGCCGATGCTGGTAATGTTGAGGATGTGGCCGCTCTTGCGCGCGCGCAGGTGGGGCAGCACGGCCCGCAGCACCCGCAGGGCCCCGAACACGTTCACGTCGAACTGCCGCTGCACTTCGTCCTCGTCGATTTCTTCGATGGGGCCCAGCGAGCCGTAGCCGGCGTTGTTCACCACCACGTCGAGGTGGCCGAGGGCGGCAATAGCTTCCTGCACGGCCCCGGGCACGCGGGCGGCGTCGGTCACGTCGAGCACCACGCCGCGGCCGTTGGCGCCGGCTTTTTGGGTGAACTCGTCGGCTTGGTTTTGGTGGCGGAAAGTGGCGGCTACTTTGTCGCCTTTGGCCAGCAGCAGCTCGGCCAGGGCCTCGCCGAAGCCGGACGAGGCGCCGGTAATGAACCAGTTTTTAGGGGAATTGGGCATGAGTCGTTTCTATAAGTGGTGAAAATACCAGGTGCGTAAGACGGCTAGTGGGGGCAAATTGTTTGCGGTAGCCTACCCAAAGGCCTTGTTTAAAAAGCAGGATGCTAGCCCGCAAATGGTTGTCTTTTAGAAGAAAATCCTGGTCGGCCTTTTCACGTGCAACTTGGTACACGCAATGGGGCTCTACTTGGCATACCTCCACTTTCCACTTCCTTTTCTACCCATGCAGCTGCACCGCTTCCTTTTACCCGGCCTGCTGGCCGGGGCCCTGCCCTTGGCAGGCTTTGCCCAGACTAAGACTCCCGCCGATTTCAAGCCCCACGTTTTTGTGGGCCTGGGCGCGTCCGTCGGCTCGCTACAGTCGCCGGCTCGTTTTTATGATCGTCCCGCCCTGCCTTCCCTTACGGTGGGCGTGCAGCTGCAACCCCGGCTGGCGGTGCAGGCCAGCGCCCTGTACGCCCAGTCCGAAGGCCCTTACGCCTACCCAAGCGCTTACTTCAACGGTGGGCCGCACCAGGGCAACACCTACGGCAGCATTCGGCAACGCAGGCTGGTGGTGCCCGTGCTGGCGCGGTACGCCCTCACCAACCGCCCGGAAAAACGTTTTCAAGTCGATTTATTGGGCGGCTTCACCGTGGCGCGGTTCATGACCAAAGGCTCCAGCACCTCCGTTGATAGCCTTCAGAACGTCGTATCCAACTACGATGGCCACTACGCCTCCACCAGCTGGTACCTGAACCTTGGCACGGGTGTGCGCTACCGGTTAACCCAGCGCTTGGACTTAACGGGCGATTTTATAGTTAATTTTTATATCAACCCGCCCGAACACAGCGGCTTGTCTTCCTATTCGTACAGCACCCCAATAGGCCTGCGCTACCGCTTCGGCCGCCGGTAAGCTCGCCAGATTCCAACGGCCCCCAACGCCCCGCCCCGCCCGCCCGGCGGGGCGTTTCTTTTTCCGGCCCATCCCAACTTCCCGACGTAAATTTGCCCGGCAATAGGTTTTCCCTAACTCCTTTTGCTCATGGCCGACCCCGCCGCCCTCGCCACCAAGATTGCCTTCGAGGCCCTCACCTACGACGACGTACTGCTGCTGCCGGCGTACTCCGAGGTTTTGCCCCGCGACTGCGACCCCGGCACCCAGCTCACCGCCCGCATCCGCCTGCAAATTCCGCTGATTTCGGCGGCCATGGACACCGTGACGGAGGCCGACATGGCCATCGCCCTGGCCCAGGAAGGCGGCCTGGGCATCATCCACAAAAACATGAGCATCGGCAAGCAGGCCGAGCAGGTGCGGCGCGTCAAGCGCAGCGAGTCGGCCCTGATCCAGGACCCGTTCACGCTGCTGCCCACCGCCACCCTCGCCGACGCCCGCCACCTGATGCGCCACCACAGCATCGGCGGCATCCCGGTGATTGACGGGGAGCGGCGCCTGCAAGGCATCCTCACCAGCCGCGACCTGCGCTTCGAGCGCGACCTGACCCTGCCCGTGACCACCGTGATGGTGCCCCTGGCCCGCCTCGTAACGGCCCCCGCCGGCATCGACCAGGCCGCGGCCGAGGAGCTGCTCCAGGACAGCAAAGTGGACAAGCTGCCGCTGGTGGACACCGAGGGCCGCCTGGCCGGCTTGATGACCTACAAGGACATCCGCAAGCGCCGCCGCTCGCCCCAGGCCAGCAAAGACGGCCAGGGCCGCCTGCGCGTGGGGGCCGCCGTGGGCGTGACGCCCGACCTGCTCCAGCGCGTGGCCGCCCTCGTGGAGGCCGGCGTGGACCTGGTGAGCCTCGACACCGCCCACGGCCACTCGAAGGGCGTGATGGACGCCGTGCGCGCCATCAAGGCCGCCTACCCCGACCTCGACGTGATGGCCGGCAACGTGGCCACCGCCGAAGGGGCCCGCGCCCTGGCCGACGCCGGGGCCGACTGCGTGAAGGTGGGCGTGGGCCCCGGCTCCATCTGCACCACGCGCATCATCGCCGGCATTGGGGTGCCGCAGCTCTCGGCGGTGCTGGAAGCGGCCCGGGGCCTCGAAGGCACCGGCATCCCGCTGGTGGCCGACGGGGGCATCAAGTTTTCGGGCGACATCGTGAAGGCCCTGGCCGGGGGGGCGGCCGCCGTGATGGTGGGCTCGCTGCTGGCCGGCACCGAGGAGTCGCCCGGGCAGCTCATCATTTACGAAGGCCGCAAGTACAAGAACTACCGCGGCATGGGCTCGGTGGAAGCGATGGAAGACGGCAGCAAGGACCGCTACTTCCAGGCCGCCGAGGACGACGTGAAGAAGCTCGTGCCCGAGGGCATCGTGGGGCGCGTGCCGTTCAAGGGCCCCGTGAGCGAGATTATCTACCAGATGGCGGGCGGCCTGCGCGCCGGCATGGGCTACGTGGGGGCCCCCGACCTGCCCGCGCTGCAAGCGGCCCGGTTCGTGCGCATCACCGGGGCCGGCCTGCGCGAGAGCCACCCCCACGACGTGCAGATTACCCGCGAGGCCCCCAACTACAGCAGCCGCTAGCGCCACCGTAGCCAGGGGATGAGCTGAGGGTGAAGGGCCAAGAACCAGCGGTTGGTTTTTGGCCCTTCGCCCTCGGCTTTTACGCCCGCCGGCCCGCCCCAAACCCGGCGCGGTTCGGGGAAGTAGATTCGGCCGTTGTGGGTAACTTGCCGGGCAGTGGGGCCCCGGGGCGCACTCGTGCGGGCGGTACGGGCCCTTCCAATCTTTTCCTTTCCAGTGCGCCAACGCTTATCTTTTTGTTCCCTTGTCCTGGCCGTCCTCAGCTGGGGGCTGCTGCTGCTGGGCACCTTGGGGCGGGCCCACGCGGTGCCGGGGCTGGCCGGGTGGCCGCGCTGGGGCATCATCCTGGCCCAGGCCGTTTTCGTGCTGTTCGTGTTCCTCTACCAGCGGGGCCGGCCCGACCCGCTCCAGGGCTACGACTTCGTGGGCCTGCTGCGGCGCCTGGTGCGGGGCCCCGGCCTGATAGCCGCCGTGGCGCTGGCCCTGGGCTTGCTGGAGCGCGCGGCCGCGGTGGCCAGGCTGCCGGCCGGGGGCCCGGCGCTCCTGGCCGTGGTGTACACCGTCAACCTGGGGCTATTCGTGGTGTTTTTGGCCCGCACCAACTACGCCTGGCGGTCGCTCATCCTGTTCCGGTCCACGGTGCGCCTGCGCACCGAGTGGGCCTTGTTTGAGGTGCTGCTGGGGGCCACGCTGCTGCTGCGGCTGCTGAGCTGGCACCCGCCCGCCACCGTCAACACCGTTGTATTCACGGCGCTGGCCTTGTTTGGGGCCTACCTGGGCACCAACCAGAAATGGGTCGCGTACCTCTCGCGGCGGCAAAAGTGGCAGGCCGTGGCCTACGAGCTGCTGCTGCTGCTGGGGCTGCTGGTGTTCGTGCAGTACTTCCGCGCCACGCGGTTCGACCCGCTGCTGCTGGCCCCCGAGCCCCAGGGCGCGTTTCTGGTGCTGACGGCTTTTTTCGCGGCGTTTTATTCGGTGACGGGCCTGCTCGTCACCTTTTTCAACCTGCCCACGGCCCGGGTGCACGAGCAGCGCCGGGCCGAAGTGCTCAGCCTCCAGCGCCTCACCCAAATCATTCAGCGCGGGCAGTCGGAAGCCGAAATTTATCAAACCCTGCTCGACGCGGCCGCCGACACGGCCCAGGCCGACGCGGCCTGGCTCGACGTACCGGCCGAAAACCCGGCCGGCAAAACCACCGCCGCCACGGAGTACTACTACAAAGTCAGTCCGGCCGAGGCCACGCTCCTGCGCGACGCCTTGGCGCACTACCGCCTCAGCGGCGTCAACTTCGTCAACAACAACCTGGCGGAAAAGCCGGCCCTGGCCGCGGTAGCCCCCCACTACCGGTCGCTGGTGCTGCTGCCGCTGCACGGCACCCAGCACCGCTACGGCACCCTGTACCTGCTCAAGCGCATCCCCTACGGCTTCGACCCCGAAGAGGTGAGCGTACTGCGCAGCTTCACGGACCAAACGGTGCTCAGCCTCGAAAACCTCACGCTGGCCACCCTGGCCCTGCACAACCAGCGCACCCAGGAAGAGCTGAAAATTGCGTCCGAAGTGCAGGACAGCCTCATTCCCAAGAACCTGCCCACCGACGACTGGTTCGAAATCAGCACCCACTCGCTGGCGGCCAAGGAGGTGGGCGGCGATTTCTACGATTTCCTGGTGCTGCCGGGCCGGCGGCTGGCCGTGCTCATCGGCGACGTGAGCGGCAAGGGCGTGACGGCCGCCTTCCACATGGCCCAGATGAAGGGCATCTTCCACGCCCTGATGCAGGGCAACCCGCTGGCCAAAAACGAGCGCGACCGGTTTCCGCTGCCCAGCCGCTTCATGGCGCAGGCCAATGCGGCCCTCGCCCACTGCCTGGAGCGCTCCTCGTTCATCACGTCCTCGCTCTACATCATCGACTACGAGCAGGGCGGCTTCATGTTTGCCCGCGCCGGGCACTGCCACACGCTCTACTACCACGCCCTGCGCGAGGAGGTGTTCTACTTCCAATCGGCGGGCCTGGGGCTGGGCATCATCCGCAACGAAGGCTACGAGAAGCACATCAACAACCAGTTTTACGACTACGGACCCGGCGACGTAATGGTGGTTTACACCGACGGCATCGTGGAGGCCCGCGGGGCCGGGCAGGAAGAATACGGCGAGGACCGCCTCAAGCTGCGCCTCGAAGAATGTTATTACCAAGAGGCCGACGCCATCAAGCAGTTCATTCTGAACGACTTGAATGCCTTCACCACCGGCCAGCCCATCCACGACGACCAGACCCTGCTCGTCATTAAATTCAAAGCCGTTCAACCGGAACCGGCCGCCTGACGTATCTGCCCCATCATGAAAGTAACTGCTCACCCCTCCGCCGATTCCCTGTTGCTCGTCCTCGACGGCGAGCTGGACGCTAGCTCGGCCGTATTGCTTGATTCCGAGCTGGTCAAACCCGGGCTGCTCGACTACCGCAAGGTGCTCATCGACTGCGCCAAGCTCAGCTACATTTCGTCGGCGGGCCTGGGCGTTTTCATTTCCCACTTGCAGCGGCTGCAAGACCACAACGTGAAGCTGGTATTTTTCAACATGCAGGAAAAAGTGTTCAACGTCTTTGAAATCCTCGGGCTCGACTCGCTCATGACCATCGTGCCCACCCAGGCCGAGGCCACGGCGGCGTAGGCCGGCACCCTTTTGGCCCGGCGGTTGCGCCGGGCCCCCACACCCGACATCCGGCAGGGGCCTGAACAACTGGCCGCGCCGTGGCATCCCTCATGAAAGACGTGCTCCGCATCGAATGCTCGCGCCACAACCTGCAACAGGTGCGCGACTTTGTGCGGGCTTTTTTGCACCGCCGCGACCTGCCCGAGCTGCTGGTGAACCAGGTGGTGCTGGCCGTGGACGAGGTGGTGGCCAACTTCATCATCCACGCCAACGGCGAAGATGCGCACCAGGTAATTGAGCTGCAATTGGTGGTGGAAAACCACTACCTGAACGTGGAAATAGCCGACCACGGCGGCTCCATTTACCTGCCCCCGCCCCACGTGGCCCCCAACCTGGCCGAGTACATCCGCCAGGGCCGCAAGGGCGGCATGGGCATGGCCCTGGTGAACCGCCTGATGGACCGGGTAGAGTTTTTCACCCGCGACCAGCACACCGTGTGCCACCTGAGCAAGCACCTGGCGTGAGGGCCCCGGGGGCCGGCGCGGGGCCGGCATCGACTGGAAATTAGTTAATTTCGCCGGCCGGGGCCGCCCTGGCAGCCGGCGCTGCGCCGGCCGGGCGGCCCCGGCCCGTTCCTTTTCCCCTTTCCATGCACACACGCTTTTTGCACGTTGGCGCGGCCGCCGTGCTGCTCCTGGCGGGCTGCCAGGCCACCAAACCCCAAGCCACCGGCCCGGTAGGGCCGGGGCCGGCCGGGGCCGGGCCGGCCATCGAAACCCTGGGCCCCGTGGCGGTACCGGCCGGCGAGTTTGCCTACGTGTACCGCAAAAACAACGGCACGGCCCCCGACTACGGCACCCGCCCGAGCGTGGCCGAGTACCTGGACCTGTACACCAACTTCCGGCTAAAGGTGCTGGAAGCCGAGCGCCGGGGCCTCGACACCACCCAGGCCTTCCACCGCGAGCTGGACGGCTACCGCCAGCAGCTGGCCCAGCCCTACCTCACGGAGAAAAGCGTGACCGACCAGCTCGTGCGCGAGGCCTACGACCGCATGGGCCAGGAGGTGAGCGCCGCCCACATCCTGGTGCGGGTGGCCCCCGACGCGGCTCCGGCCGACACGCTGGCCGCCTACCAAAAAATAATGGCCCTGCGCCAGCAGGTGCTGGGCGGGGCCGACTTCGGCACCCTGGCCCGGCAGCAGAGCGAAGACCCCTCGGCCAAGGAAAACGGCGGCAGCCTGGGCTACTTCACGGCCATGCAGATGGTGTACCCGTTCGAGACGGCGGCCTACAAGACGCCGGTGGGCCAGGTGTCGCTGCCCGTCCGCACGCGCTTCGGCTACCACCTCATCAAGGTGAACGACCGGCGGGCGGCGCAGGGCGAAATCAAGGTGGCCCACCTGATGGTGCGCGTGAACGCCCACGCCCCGGCCGCCGACTCGCTCACGGCCAAGAAAAAGATTGACGAGCTGTACGCCCGCCTGCGCAAGGGCGAGGCCTGGGACAAGCTTGTGGCCCAGTTCTCGGAGGACGCCGGCTCGGCCGCCAACGGCGGCGAGCTGCCGCCCTTCGGCACGGGCCGCATGATTCCCTCGTTCGAGGCCGTGGCGTTTAAGCTGCAAAAGCCCGGCGACATTGCCCCGCCCGTGCAGACGCCCTACGGCTGGCACATCATCAAGCTGCTGGAGAAGCAGCCCGTGCCCACGTTCGCCACGTTGGAGCCGACGCTGAAAAGCAAGGTGGCCAAAGACTCGCGCTCCGAGCTGAACCGCACGGCCTTCCTCAAGCGCATCCGCCAGGAAGACCAGTTCCTGGAGATGCCGGCGGCCAAGGCGCTGGTGCTGGCGCGGGCCGATACGTCGTTGGTGAAGGGCCGCTTCCGCTACGAGGCCCCCGCGACCGCCGCCGCCGGCCAAAAGGCCGGCCCGAAGAAGGGCAAGGCCACCGCTGCGTCGGACAATACGGTGCTGTTCACCATCAAACAGCAGCCGTACTACGTGAAGGATTTCCTGCAATACGTGGCCCAGAACCAGCGCCCGCGCCCGGGGGCCCAGCCGGCCTTCGTGATGGAGCAGCTCTACGACCAGTACGCCGACCAGCGCCTGACCGACTTCGAGAAGAACTCGCTCGACGCCAAGTACGAGGACTACCGGATGCTGGCCAAGGAGTACCGCGACGGCATCCTGCTGTTCCAGCTGATGGACGAAAAGGTGTGGAGCAAGGCCATTGAGGACACCGCGGGCCTGAAGAAGTTCTTCGCCGCCAACCAGGCCAATTACCAGTGGGGCCCCCGCGTGCAGGCCACGGTGGTGAGCGCCGCCACGCCGGCGCTGCTGGCCCGCGCCCAGGCCGCGCTGAAAACCGGCCACTACCCGGTGAAGGGCCCCTTCGGGCCCGTGGCCTTCGCCCCCGGCACGGCCACGCCCACCAAGGCCGGGGCCCTGGCCCTCGACAAGCTGGCCCGCGCCGCGGCCGCCGATACGGCCGCTACGGCCACCGCCACGCTCCGGCCCCGCAAGGGCGAGTCCGCCAGGCTGAGCGCCCAGCGCACCGCCGCGCTGCTGGCCTACCTGCGCGGCAAGGGCCTGCCCGCCGGCCGGGTGAAAATAATTTCGCGCCCGGCCGCCAGCGGCGGCGGCGACGCCCTGCTGGCCCTGGCCACCACCAACCCCGCCGCCGTGGAAACGGCCCTGAACGAAGGCAACCCGCTGGGCGTGCAAATCACGCAGCGCGTGTTCCAGAAAGGCGACAACAAGGCCGTAGACGACGTGCTGGGCCGGGGCCCCGGTACCTACCCCGTGCAGAAAGACGGCCGCTACTACGCCATCACCGTGGCCCGCACGCTGCCCGCCGGCCCCAAGGCGCTGGCCGACGCCCGGGGCCAGGCCACCAGCGACTACCAGAATTTCCTGGAAAAAGAATGGATTGCCCAGCTCCGCCAGCAAAACCCCGTGCAGGTAAACCAAGCCGAGGTGGACAAGCTAATTACCAAGTAACAGCTTTAGCGCGAGCGGGTTAGCCAGGGTGGCTGCGGTGCTTCTTTGAGCCCTGGCCCGCGGGCCGGGGCTTTCTGCTGGCGGGTGGGTTGCAACCCCGGCGGCGGCGGCGGGCTCCTTTTGTTGCCGCGGGCCGATTTGTGGCGAAATTTACGGGCCGGTACTGGCGTTGCGGGCTCGGGCAACGCGGGCGGCGGTAGCTTTGTGGTCCGGTGTCAACCGTTATTCTGAAAATAGATAAGTGATTATGCGCAAGCAATTAAATCGGGCATTGGCGGCGGGCGTGTGCGCCCTGGCCTTGCTGCTGGGAGCCGCGCCCGCGGCGCAGGCCCAGCTGGGCGTGGGCCGCCCCAAGGGCCAGGAGCTGATCGACGGCATCATCGTGAAGGTGGACAACCAGATTGTGCTGCGCTCCGACGTGGAAACCATTTACGCCCAGGAGGTGGCCCGCGCCGAAGGCAAGGCCCTGCCGCCCGACCTGCGCTGCAAGATTTTGCAGAGCTTGGTGCTGAACAAGCTCATGCTGGCCCGCGCCGACGTGGACTCCGTGACCGTGACCGACGCCCGGGTGAACGGCGAGCTGGACCGCCGCATGGCCTACTTCGTGCAGCAGGTGGGCTCGGAAAAGAAGCTCGAAGAACTGTACAACAAGTCGGCGAAATCGCTGAAAGACGACCTGCGGCCCCAGGTGAAGGAGCAGCTGGTGCAGCAGGAGATGCAGGAAAAAATCACCGGCAAGCTGGCCGTCACGCCCCGCGAGGTGAACACGTACTTCAACAAGATTCCTAAAGACAGCCTGCCCTATTACTCCACCGAGGTGGAAGTGGGCCAGATTGTGATGCCTGCCCAAGTGAACGAGGCCGCCAAGCAGGCCGCGATTGCCAAGCTCAACGACCTGCGGGCCCAGGTACTGGCCGGGGCCTCGTTTGAGGAGCTGGCCAAGAAGTACTCGGAAGACCCGGGCTCGGCCGTGCAAGGGGGCCTGCTGGGCTTCTTCAAGCGCGGCGAGCTGGTGCCGGAGTACGAGGCCGCGGCGCGCAAGCTGGAGCCGGGGCAGATGTCGCCGGTGGTGCAGTCGCAGTTCGGCTTCCACCTTATTCAGTTCATTGAGCGCAAAGGCGACAGCTACTCCACGCGCCACATCCTGCTGAAGCCCGCCACGGGCACGGCCGATGCCAGCGCCTCGGCCAAGAAGCTGGCCCGCCTGCGCACCCAGATTTTGTCGGACAGCATCAGCTTCGCGAAAGCCGCCAAGGACAACTCCAGCGACAAGGCCTCCAGCACCAACGGCGGCCTGCTGGCCAACCGCCAGGACGGCGGCTCGCGCATTCCCCTCGACAAGCTCGACCCGGCCGTGTTCTTCACCATCGACACCATGAAGGTGGGCCACATCACCCCGCCCCTGCCCTACCGCACCGACGACGGCAAGGACGCCATGCGCATCCTCTACCTGAAATCGAACACCCCGCCCCACCAGGCCAACCTCAACGACGACTACCAGAAGATTGCCGCCGCCGCCCTCGGCGAGAAGAAGAGCAAGGTGCTGGACGAGTGGTTCGTGAAAAACCGCGGCACGGTGTACCTGGAAGTGGCCCCGGAGTACGCGCAGTGCAAGGTGCTGGACGTACAGCTTTGAACTTAGCTGTTAGCTTTTAGCCGTTAGCTATTAGCTTTTTTGCGGGGCACGTAATCTAT
Organism: Hymenobacter caeli; assembly: GCF_013294115.1. Taxonomy (GTDB): domain Bacteria; phylum Bacteroidota; class Bacteroidia; order Cytophagales; family Hymenobacteraceae; genus Hymenobacter; species Hymenobacter caeli. Next base: position 54,840 of record NZ_JABSNP010000021.1, read on the forward strand.
TCAGCGGCCTATCTATTGGCCGTAAAAAAGCTAATAGCTAGCAGCTAAAAGCTAAAAGCTAAAGACAAATGGACGACAAAGAAGCCGCCGATGCCCTCGCGGCCCACTACCAGGCGCTGCGCCGCGAAATCGGTAAGGTCATCGTGGGGCAGGACGAGGTGGTGCGGCTGGTGCTCACGGCCGTGTTTGCCCAGGGCCACTGCCTGCTGGTGGGCGTGCCCGGCCTGGCCAAAACCCTGCTCATCCAGACCATTGCCGACGCGCTGGACCTCTCCTTCAACCGCATCCAGTTCACGCCCGACCTGATGCCGAGCGACATCGTGGGCTCGGAGACGCTGACCCAGCAGCGCGAGTTTCAGTTCGTGAAGGGCCCCATCTTCGCCAACCTCGTGCTGGCCGACGAAATCAACCGCACGCCGCCCAAAACCCAGGCCGCCCTGCTCGAAAGCATGCAGGAATACGCCGTGACCGTGGCCGGGCAGCGCTACCCGCTGGCCCGCCCGTTCTTCGTGCTGGCCACCCAAAACCCCATCGAGCAGGAAGGCACCTACCCGCTGCCCGAGGCCCAGCTCGACCGCTTCATGTTCAACGTGCAGCTGGGCTACCCCAGCTACGCCGAGGAGCTGAACATCGTCAAGAACACCACCACCGACCGCCAGACCACCGTGGGCAAGGTGCTCACGGCCCCCGAAATCCAGGCCTACCAGGCCCTGGTGCGCCGCGTACCCGTGGCCGACAACGTGGTGGAGTACGCCGTGGGCCTCGTGCACAAAACGCGCCCCCAGGGCGAGCGGGCCGCGCCCCGCGCCCAGCAGCTGCTGGAGTGGGGCGCGGGGCCCCGCGCCTCGCAGTACCTGGTGGTGGCTGCCAAGTGCAACGCCCTCATCAGCGGCAAGTACTCGCCCGACATCGAAGACGTGCGGGCCGTGGCCCTGCCCATTCTACGCCACCGCCTGGTGCGCAACTTCAAAGCCGAAGCCGAAGGCGTGACGGTGGAGCAAATTATTAAGGAGTTATTGTAGTCCATCAGGCCGTCATGCTGAGCGTAGTCGAAGCATCTCTCCCGCGTGGCTAACCCAATCGATTGGACTACTTGCGCCGTAGAGATGCTTCGGCTCCACTTCGTTGCGCTCAGCATGACCGCCTTTTTCCTTGCTAAAAAAATGGAAGACCAAGCCTACTACCAGCAATTTGAGCGCAACCTGCGCATCATCCTCGACGCCTTGGCCGCGGGCCTCGACTTGCGCAGCACCGCCCTCGCAACCAGCCTGCCCATTGAGGTGTACGTGCTGTGCGAGGTGCTGAACCAGGGGGCCGGCGAGCAGTTCCGCCTCACCACCGAAGGCGTGGCGCGGGTGGATGAGTTCTACCAGCAGTTCATGCAGCACGAGGGCCCCGCGCTGGCCGCCATCCGCGCCATCCTGGCCGACAAGCGGGCCCTGATGCAAACCCCCGAAGGCCGCGTGCTGACCAAGGAGATGCTCATCCGCCGCCTGGAGTTTTTCAACGAAGCCGCCCGGCAGGTGAACGTGATGCGCACCCAGCACACGCTGGGCAGCCCCCGGCAGTACGTGGGGCAGTAAAGAGTTATGGGTTGACAAATCGTCAACCCATAACTCTTTACTCTTTACTCTCTAAAGCGTGGCCATGTCAATCACGAAGCGGTAGGGCACCTTGCCCGCGTCCACGTCGGCGAAGGCTTGGTTGATGTGCTTGATGTCGATTAGCTCCACGTCGGACGTGATGCCGTGCTGGGCGCAGAAGTCCAGCACTTCCTGGGTTTCGGCGATGCTGCCGATGAACGAGCCCGACTGGCTGCGGCGCTTGGTGGCTAGCTGCATGTTGTCGGTGCCCTTGGCCAGGGGCTCCAGGGCCCCCACCAGCACGATGTGGCCGTCGCGCTTCAGCAGGTTGATGTAGGGATTGATGTCGTGCTGCACGGGAACAGTGCTGAGCACAAAGTCGAATTTTTCCGCGTGCTGGAGCATGGCCGGCGGGTTTTTCGAATACACCACGTCGATAGCCCCGAGCTTGCGGGCAGCCTCCTCCTTGCTGGGCGAGGTGGTGACGACCGTCACTTCCGCGCCCAGGGCCACTGCCAGCTTCACGGCCACGTGGCCCAGGCCGCCCAAGCCCACGATGGCCACTTTCTGGCCGGGGCCTACCTTCCAGTGTTTCAGGGGCGAGTAGGTCGTCACGCCGGCGCACAGCAGCGGGGCCACGCCCTTCAGATTGCGGCCCAGGCTGGCGGGCACGCGCAGCACAAACTTCTCGTGCACCACCAGGTGGTCGGAGTAGCCGCCGTAGGTGTTGGTGCCGTCGGGCTTGAAGGGGCCGTTGTAGGTGGCCAGGAAGCCGTTTTCGCAGTACTGCTCCTCGCCTTCGGCGCAGGAGGCGCAGTGCTGGCACGAGTCCACCATGCAGCCCACGGCCACCAGGTCGCCGGTTTTGTACTTGGTCACGTGCTCGCCCACGGCCGTCACGCGGCCCACAATCTCGTGGCCCGGCACGCAGGGGTACAGCGAATTTTTCCAGTCGTTGCGCACCTGGTGCACGTCGGAGTGGCACACCCCGCAGTAGGCAATCTGCAAGGCCACGTCGTGGGCCCCGGGCGCGCGGCGCTCAAAACTGAAAGGAACCAGCTTGGATTTTACGCTTTTGGCAGCGTAGCCTTTGGCAATGGACATGGGCAAGGACGAAAGTTTGGTTTTGGGGAAAGGAGGCGGGGCCCGGCCACCGGGGCCGCGGGGCGGGGTTCTTTACTGCCGGTTCCCGCCCGGGGTTGCTACGGCCCGGCTTGGCCGGCCCCGGGGCCCCGCGCATTTGGGGCCCGCTTAGTTATTTGCCGCCCCGCGCCCCGCGCGGGGCCGTACCTCCTCTGCCATGCCGCTTCCGCGCACGCCCCTGCTCACCCCCCGCCTGCTGCTGCGCCCCTACGAGCCGGCCGACGCGCCCGCGTTTTTCGCCCTGCTGCACCAGAACCGCGCCCGCTTGCACACCTCCTTCCCCGACCGGGTGCGGGCCGTGGCCGCCCCGGCCGGGGCCCCCGCCGCCCTCGCCGCCTTCGCCGACGACTGGCACAGCGGGCGCTTCTACGTGCTCGGCATCTGGCTGCGGGCCACCGGGGCCTACCTCGGCGACATCTGCCTCATGCCCCAAACCGGTGGCCAGGCCGAGATTGGCTACTACCTGGCCCACGAGGCCGAGGGCCAGGGCTACGCCCGCGAGGCCCTGGCGGCGGTGTGCCGGTTCGGGTTCGACGCCGTGGGGGCCCAGCGGCTGCTGGTGCGCTGCTTCGCCGACAACGCGCGGGGCCAGGCCGTGGCCCTGGCCGCCGGCTTCCGCCCCGAAACGCCCCCGCCCCGCTTCGCCTGGTTCCGCAACGCCGACGCCGTGGGCAGCATCCGCCGCTTCGTGCAGGAAAAATCAATGGGCGAATGAGGGAATGGGTGAATGAGTAAATGAGCGTTATCACCCATTTACTCATTCCCTCATTCCTTCATCCACCCATTCACCGCTACTGCCCCACGCGCACCCGCCGGCCCACGTTGCCGAGCAGCCATTCCTGCCGGAAGTTGAGGTAGAAGCCGAACGAGAAATCCAGCAGCTGCCGGTTGAAGTCGTACACCGGCTCGACGCGCACCGTGAGGGCCGCCGCGTCGGAGATGCGGAAGTCGCGCAGCAGGCGCAGCAGCAGCAGCCGGCGCTCGGCGTCGGTGTAGCCGGGGGTGCCGTAGCGTGAGGCGATGGACTGGTAGTAGTTGCCCCCCAGCGGCGCGTAGAAGTCATGGCCGCGCCAGTAGCTCGCCATCACGTCCACGTAGCGGGTTTCGAGGGTGCCGTTGAGGTACAGGCCGTTGCCCGTTTGGTAAGGCAGCCGGTAGTTTGAGAACGAGTGGTCGTCAAATAGTACGCCGTAGGCGTTTAGCCGCACCGCTTGCAGCACCGCGCCGTGCAGCGGCACCCGCGCCTCCACGCCCGTGGCGTAGTTGAACAGCGTTTGGATGGGCGCGTGCAGCGTGTCAATCTGCCCGCCCTCGTGCCGGGCCGTAAACTGCACCGGAATGGCCACCTGCACCCGGCTCTCAGGCTTGGTGAGCCGGTAGCTGCCGCTGAGGCCCCCGGCAATCTGCTCCTGGTAGCTCACGCCGGCGTACTCCTGCCGCAGCCAGTCCACCCACACGTCCAGAGAAGCGTGCTGGGTATGCAGCCGGTATTGTAAGCCTTCCTCCAGCGGCTTCAGCATCACCCGCTCGAAGTCGAGCAGCGGCTCGATGTAACCGTGGTTGAGGTTTCCCCGGATGTTGCCGAAAATGAATTGGTGGGGCCCGTGCGTCCAGGTGGCGCGGTAGGTGGGCCGCACCTGCCGCAGCGTGGGGTTGCCAAAGTCCTTCCACAGGAACACGCCGGCCTCCAGGCGCAGCTCTTTGTTGGGGTAGTACACGAGCTGCGGGTTGAGTTGGGTGCCAAACAGTGTATAGCCCTCCACAATGTCGTTGAAGTACTCGTTGTCTTTGAAGAAGGTAAAGGCGTTGAGGGAGATGCGCAATTCTCCCGGCTTACCAACACCAGAAATAGAATCATTAAATTGTTCAGCTGTTTGAAAAAAAGGATTCAAACAAATGGATTCATTTCGAGGAGCGCCCGGTCGGGCTGAAGTAAATGCCCGGTTATCCAGCTGCGCCTGGGCTTGGCCGGCCGTAACCAGCACGGCCCCAACGGCTACTAAAATCTTTAGAATATTCCCCATATATTTCCAATCCCAATGGCACAAAACCGGGGGCCCCGGTGTTAGAAAAAGCCGCTCAAAAACCGTCGTATCGCAAGCCTTGCGTTTGTGCATATGCACGGGGCGCAACCCGCCAAAACCCCTTAACTTTACCCAAACGTAATTCCTTTTTTCCAACTCCCTCCCACATGGCATTTGCAACCTCCAAGGCCCCCAAAGCCGAAAAAGTCGATAAACCCGACAAGGCCGAGAAGGGCGAAGTAAACGTCGCCGCCGAGAAGATGAAGGCCCTCCAGCTCACCCTCGACAAGCTGGACAAGGCCTACGGCAAAGGCACGGTGATGAAGCTCTCCGATAACAAGGTGGGCGACATTCCCAGCATTAGCACGGGCTCGCTTTCGCTTGACATTGCCCTGGGCATCGGCGGAGTGCCCCGGGGCCGCGTGGTGGAAATCTACGGCCCCGAGTCGTCGGGCAAAACGACCCTGACGATGCACATGATTGCCGAGGCGCAGAAGAAAGGCGGCATGGCCGCCTTCATCGACGCCGAGCACGCCTTCGACAAATCCTACGCCGAGAAGCTCGGCATCGACACCACCAACCTGCTCATCGCCCAGCCCGACAACGGCGAGCAAGCCTTGGAAATTGCCGACCAGCTCATCAGCTCCGGCGCGATTGACATCATCGTGATTGACTCTGTGGCTGCTCTGGTGCCGAAAGGTGAGCTGGAAGGCGACATGGGCGACTCGAAAGTGGGCCTCCACGCCCGCCTCATGAGCCAGGCCCTGCGCAAGCTCACCGGTACCATCAACAAAACCGGCTGCTGCTGCGTGTTCATCAACCAGCTGCGCGAGAAAATCGGCGTCATGTTCGGCTCGCCCGAAACCACGACCGGCGGCAACGCCCTGAAATTCTACGCCTCGGTGCGCCTCGACATCCGCCGCATCGGCCAAATCAAGGAGGACAAGGACAACGTGACCGGCAACCGCACCAAGGTGAAGGTGGTGAAAAACAAAGTCGCGCCGCCCTTCAAGGTGGTCGAGTTCGACATCATCTATGGCCAGGGCATCAGCAAAGTGGGCGAGATTGTGGACCTGGGCGTGGACATGGGCATCATCGGCAAGTCGGGCTCGTGGTTCAACTACGGCGAAACCAAGATTGGCCAGGGCCGCGAGGCCGTGAAAACCCTGTTGCTCGACAACCCCGAGCTGGCCGACGAAATCGAAAAGAAAATCCGCGACATGGCCAAGGGCGGCGACGTGGACGTCATCCCCGTGGACCTGACCATCGTGGAGGACGGCGAAGACACGCTGTAATTGGAGTTATGAGTTAGAAGTTGTGGGTTATGAGTTGACGACGTACCAGCCCATAATTCATAACTTCTGATGCATTAGTTTTCACTTATCCGAGGAAAAAGCCCGCTGCCATCCGCAGCGGGCTTTTTTGCGTTTTTACCTTGGAGGCTGGCACTTCCTTTGTCCAGTGACGAGCCGCCGCTTACCGCTTAATTTCGTCCACCCGTTCCGTTATGCACCGCTGGATTTACGCTGCTCCGCTCGCCTTTTTGCTCCTGGCGGCCCAAGAGGCCACGGGGCCCGGCGAGGCCGTGCGCTACCTGCCGCAGTCCAGCTTCGGGCGGGGCGAGGTCATCAACTACAAAGTGCACTACGGCCTCATCAACGCCGCCGAGGCCACCGTGGAAACCAGCGGGGCCCTGGAGCGCATCGCTGACCGCCCCTGCTACAAGGCCACCGTGAGCGGCCGCACCACCGGCTCGTTCGACTTCTTCCTGCGCATCCGCGACCAGTGGCGGGCCTACATCGACACCACCAGCATCCTGCCCATGCGGGCCCAGCGCGACATTACCGAGAAGGGCTACCACAAGAAGGAAACCGTGGACTTCGACCAGCTCCACGACGTGGCCGACGTGCAGGACCACAACAAGGACAACCCCACCCGCACCTCGGTGAAGGTGGCCAACAACTGCCTGGAGTTGGTGAGCGGCTTCTACTACCTGCGCACCCTCAACCTGGACCGCATGCGGGTGGGCGAAACCGTGAAGATGCCTGCTTACTTCGACGGCTCCAACTTCCTGCTCGAAGTGGTGTACAAGGGCCGCGAAACTGTGGAAACCAAGGCCGGCACGGTGCGCGTCTTCAAGCTGGTGCCCAAAATGCCCGCCAACAAGATTTTTAAGGGCGAAAACGCCATTTCGGTGTACCTCTCCGACGACCGCAACAAGATTCCGGTGCTCTTCCAGGCCGAGCTGTTCGTGGGCGCGGTGAAGGTGGACATGTACCAGTACCGCGGCCTGAAATGGCGGGTGAACATGACCACAGATTGAACGGATTTTCAGCGGATTTAACGGTTTTTTTTGAGGTTCCGCCCGTTTATGAAGCGGCCGATAAGCTGCTGAGGCCGTGGATTAGCTCTTGGCATGGTCTGACCGGGCCTTGGCCAAGGCCTCCCGAGCAAAGCCAGGAACGGCACGACGCAGAACGGGCGAAACCCCAAAAAATCCGTTAAATCCGCTGAAAATCCGTTTAATCTGTGGTCACATAAACGTAACACCGGCTTGGGGGAACGCGGCGGTAATTTTGCGGCAACATTCCACCCCAAGCCCCCGCGCCATGAGCACTGCGAAACCGCCCGTTTACAAAGTTCTGGTAGTGGACGACGACCCGGACATCGTGGAGCTGCTGGAATTCAACCTCCGCAAGGAAGGCTACCTCACCGCTTCGGCCGGCGACGGCCGCCAGGCCCTGGACGTGGCCGCCGAGTTCGGCCCCGACATCGTGCTGCTCGACGTGATGATGCCCCACCTCGACGGCATCGCCGCCTGCCGTCTGCTGCGCGAGCAGCCCCGCTTCCGCGACACGTACATCCTGTTTCTGACGGCCCGCGCCGAGGAGTTTTCCGAGGTGGCCGCTTTCGAGGCCGGGGCCGACGATTTCATCGCCAAGCCCATCAAGCCCCGGGCGCTGCTCAGCCGTTTGGCCGCCCTCAAGCGCCGCGACCAGGACCCTCACGCCGCCATCGAAGCCATCGAAATTAACGGCTTGCGCATCGACCGCACCGGCTTTGCCGTGTACCAGGAAGGCCGCAAAATCACGCTGCCCAAGAAGGAGTTCGAGCTGCTGGCCTTCCTGGCCGCCGCCCCCCACAAAGTGTTCAACCGCGAAGAGCTGTTGCAAAATATCTGGGGCAACGACGTGTTCGTACTGGCCCGCACCGTGGACGTGCACGTGCGCAAAGTGCGCGAAAAGGTGGGCGACCACCACATCCAAACCATCAAGGGCGTGGGCTACAAGTTCAACGCGGACTGAAGCCAGTGAACAATTAGCAGTTAGCAATGAGCAATAGTCAATGCGACTATTGCTCATTTTCTTTACCTCCGTATCCAACCCGTGTTGCACTGAATAATTGCTCACTGCTCATTGTTAACTGTTCACTGACTTGATGAACCTCTCCTCCCGCACCGTGGCCATTCTCCTCTCGCTGCTGGTGGCGGCCGTGCTCACGGCCTGCGCGCTGGTGGTGCCCGGGCTGCCGCAGCGCGAAGCGTTTCTGGCCGGCGGCATCACAGTGGCGGCGTGCTTTCTGCTGGTGTACATGTCGTTTGAAGCGCTGATTTTCCGGGAAATCAACGGCATTTACACCGGCCTGGAGCACATTAAACGCAAGGAGTTCAAGAAGATGAGCAACAAGTTCCTGTTTCGGCCCGAGCCGGTGAAGCGGGTGCGCGACGAGATTTTGCTGATGGCCGAGCGCCGCCAGCAGGAGCTGGACGAGCTGAAGCGCCTGCAAGCCCTGCGCCGCGAGTTCCTGGCCGACGTGTCGCACGAGCTGAAAACGCCGCTCTTCGCCGCCCAAGGCTTCGTGCACACCGTGCTCGACGCCGAGGAACCCGACGACATCGACCCCGCCACCCGGCGCAAGTTCCTGGCCAAGGCCGCCGCCAGCCTCGACGCCCTCGACGCGCTGGTGCAGGACCTGGTCACGATTTCGCAGCTCGAGCAGGGCGTGGTGCGCCTGCGCCGCCAGCGCTTCGACTTGATAGCCTTGGTGCACGAAATTTTTGAGCTGGTCGAGGAAAAAGCCCGCCGCCGGGGGGCCACCCTCACGCTGCTGCCGCCCACGCTGCCCGCCACCGGCCTGCCCGTGGTGGCCGACCGCAACCGCATCCGCCAGGTGCTCGTCAACCTGATTGACAACGCCGTGAAGTACGGCCGCGACCAGGGCCAGGTGCGCGTGTCGCTGGTGGAAGGCAACCGCGGCGTGCGCGTGGTGGTGCGCGACGACGGCCCCGGCATCGCCCCCGAGCACCAGGCCCGCATCTTCGAGCGCTTCTACCGCATCGACAAAAGCCGCTCGCGCGAGTCGGGCGGCTCGGGCCTGGGCCTGGCCATTAGCAAGCACATCGTGGAGGCCCACAAGTCGGGCATCCGCGTAAAAAGCACCGTGGGCGAGGGCACCACCATGGAGTTCAAGCTCCCCAAGCCCAAGGTGTTGTAGGCGCGGCCCGCATTCCGCCGGCCGTTGCGCCGCCGGCCATGCGGCTACCGGACCGCCGGCGAAAAATCGGCCGCCCGCAGCGACGATTGCCGGACGCGCAGCGTGGCGTCGAGCACGCGGTGGGCGTGGGCCACGGGCTCGTCGTCGCGCAGCTGCTGGATTTCGCGCAGCAGCAGCTCGCTGGCCTGCCGGCCGATTTCGTAGCCCGGCTGCGCCACGGAGCTGATCGGCGGGTCGAGCAGCTCGCACACCGCCCAGTCGCTGAACCCGACCAGGGCCACGTCCTGGGGCACGCGCAGCCCGGCTTGCCGCAGGGCCATGAGGGCCCCCACGGCCACCGCGTCGGTGACGGCGAAAATGGCCTGCGGGGGCTCGGGCAGGGCCATGAACTGCTGGGCGAAGGCGAACCCTTCGGCGTGCACCACGTGCTGGCACTCGGCCACGTACTCGGGGCGCGGGGGCAGGCCGTAGGCGGCCAGCGCGGCCAGGTAGCCGGCGTAGCGCTGGCGGGTGTTTTCGGGGTGGGCGGGGCCCTTGATGTGGGCCACGCGGGTGAGGCCCTGGGCCAGCAGGTGCGCCGTGGCGTCGTAGGCCCCCTGGAAGTCGTTGGTGACCACCGTGCTGGCGTCCAGCGCGGAGCTAATCTTGTCGAACAGCACCACCGGCAGGTCGTAGGCTTGCAGGGCCTGCAGGTGCGCCACGTCCACGGTCTGGTCCGAGAGGCACACCAGCAGGCCGTCCACGCCGGTGGCCTGGAGCATCTGCGTCACGCGGATTTCCTTCTCGTAGCTCTCGTCCGACTGGCTGAGGATGACGTGGTAGCCCTGGGCCTCGGCCACGTCCACGATGCCGCTGATGACGCCCGAGAAAAACGGGTGCACGATTTGGGGCACCACCACGCCCACCACTTTGTAGGCTTTCTGGCGCAGCTTCACGGCCAGCGGGTGCGGGGCGTAGTGCAGGCGCTCGGCAGCGGCCAGCACGGCCTGCTTGGTAGCGGAGCCGATGTCGGGGTAGTCCTTGAGGGCCCGCGACACCGTGGCCACGGTGACGCCCACCGCCTGGGCAATGTCGCGTAAAGTGGCTCGTTTCATCGTTGCGGAGTAGCGGGTAGAGGAGGGAGAACCGTTCGAAAAAAAGGATACCTGGCGGCAGCCAAAGCTAAGCCAGCGGGGCCCCGGCCAAGCCAAAACCGGCTTTGGCCGGGGGCTTATATATTTTTTCTACAAAAAGTTTTAGTCTACGAAATCGGTTACGTAATCGATTTTGTAATGAATTTTTATCAAAACGCAACCGATTGCTTAGCATTATTTAACTTATTGTCGCACATTTACTCAACCGTAAGGCAAACCTTCACTCAAAAACCATTTTACCTATGTCCATATTTTTACAAGTACGGGCCGGGCTACTAGCCGTGTTGCTAGCACTGGCCGGAACTGCGCTCGGGCAAGGCAGCATCCGCGGCACCGTGTCCGAGCCCAACGGCACGCCCGTCATCGGGGCCACGGTGCTCATCAAAGGCACCAACATCGCCTCGCCCACCGACGTGGCCGGCAAATACGAGCTGAAGCTCGCTGCTGGCTCCTACCAGGTCGTGTTCTCCTCGATTGGCTACGCCGCCAAAACCCTGCCCGTCACCGTGGGCACCGAGCCGGTGACGCTGAACGCCACGCTGGCCGCCGACGCCCAAGCGCTGGGCGACGTGGTAGTGGTGGGCTACGGCGCGGTGAAAAAGAGCGACTTGACCGGGGCCGTGGCGGTCATCGGCGAGAAAGACTTCAACAAGGGCACGTACACCTCGCCCGACCAGCTCATCCAGGGCCGTACCTCAGGGGTGCAGGTCACCAACAGCAGCGGCCAGCCCGGGGGCCCCGCAACCATCAAAATTCGGGGCAACTCGGCCGTGACCGGCACCGGCCAGCCGCTGTACGTGGTGGACGGCGTGCCGCTCGATGGCCGCTCGGCCCGGCCGGGCCTGAACGCTTCGACCGCTGGCGGTGCCGGTGCCGACAGCAACCCGCTAAACTTCCTCAACCCGGCCGACATCGAGTCGGTGACCGTTTTGAAAGATGCCTCCGCCACGGCCATCTACGGCTCGCGGGCCGCCTACGGGGTGGTACTGATTAACACGAAGCGGGGCAAGACGGGGGCCCCCCGGCTGGACATCGGGGCCTCGACCGGTTTTTCAACCATTCTGCGCCGCCAGAAGATGCTCGATGCGGGCCAGTACCGGCAAGCCTTGGCTTACTACGGGCTGCCCACCACCGGGGCCGGTAGCTACGACCTGGGCGCTGACACGGATGCGCTGGGGGCCCTGCTGCAAACGGGCAAGCTGCAAAACTACAACGTGGCCATGAGCGGCGGCGGCGACAACGGCCGCTACCGCCTCTCGCTGGGCTACCTCGACCAGGACGGCATCGTGCGCAAAACCGGTTTTAAGAAGTACAGCGCTAACTTCTCCACCAACCTGGAGTTCCTCGAAAGCAAGAAGCTCGGCGTGGACGTGAACATCGTCACCAGCCAGTTCAAGGAGAACTTGGCCCCCATCACCGTCGACGCCGGTTCCCAGGGCAGCCTCATCGGCCAGGCCTTGCAGTGGAACCCGACCGAGTCGCTCTACAACCCCGACGGCACGCTCAACATCAAGGCGGGCGAACTCGTCAACCCCCTGGCGTACCAGAACCTGTTCAACGACGAATCCCGGGTGTCCACCATCCTGGCCAGCGTGTCGCCGCATTACAAAATCACCGACTGGCTGGAAGCGCGGGTGCTGTACAGCATCAACTACAGCACCGGCGAGCGCCGCACGTCCATCGGCCAGGACCTCATCAACTTCGATGACATCAAGGGCAAGGGGCTGGCCAGCATCGGCAACAACCAGTTGAGCACCCAGCAAATTGCCAACACGCTGAATTTCAACAAGAAAATTGCGCCTGACCTCAACCTGAACGCGCTGTTGGGCTATGAGTACACCACTTTTTCCAGCTCGGGCTCCAACATCCGGGCCTACGGCAACCCCGACCAGGGCGGCTTCGGCAACTTCGGCCTGGACTACACGAACTACATTCAGTATTCCAGCAACGGCTCGCGCTTTGTAACTTCTTTCAGCGACCCTTTCACGGCGTTGCAGTCCGTCTTCGGCCGGGCCATTCTTAACTACAAGGAGCGCTACCTCCTCACGGGTACGTTGCGCCGCGACCAGAGCAGCAAGTTCGGCCCCGAAAACCGGGTGGGCTACTTCCCCTCTTTTGCCGCGGCCTGGGACGTGAGCCAGGAAGATTTTTTGAAGGGCAACAAGTCGCTGACGCAGCTCAAAGTCCGGGCGGGCTTCGGCCGCACCGGCAACCAGGAGTTCCCGGCCGGCTCGGCCCAGGCCCGGTACTCGCTGGACAACAACGGGGCCCAGAACCCGCTCAACGCCGCCAGCCCCGCCTTGAAATGGCAGTCGGACACGCAGTACAACGCCGGGGTCGACCTGGGTTTCTTCGACAACCGCCTGACGGCCACGGTGGACTACTTCTACAAGACGACCACCGACCTGCTGTTTCCCACCATCCCCGGCGAGCCCCGGCCGTCGAATGCCGCCGTTAAGTGGGACAACCTCAAGGGCGAAGTCGTGAACAAAGGCGTAGAACTTGCGCTCGGAACCACGATTTTGAACAGCGACAAGGTGGGGTTGGGCTTCAACGCCAACGCCACGTTCATTCGCAACAGCGTTTCCAACCTGCCGGGGGCGGCCATCCCCACCGGCGCGGTGAACGGCCAGGGGCTGTCCGGGGCGGTGGTGGAAACCATCCGGAACGGTTATCCCATCAATTCCTTTTTTCTGCCGCAGTACCTGGGCCTCGACGACAAAGGGTTGCCAACGTACGGGCCGGCCTACTACGCCGGCGACCCCAACCCCAAAACCCTGCTTGGTTTCAGCGCCAACGCCCGCTACGGCAAGCTCGCGCTCGTGGCCAACATGACCGGGGTGTTTGGTCAGCTCATCTACAACAACACCCTCAACGCGGTGGGCGCCATCGGGGGCATCAACGCCCGGAAGAACATTGCGCTGGTGACCTACGAAAACCCCGTCAAGGAATCGACCGGCAGCGCAACGTCCGCCTCGTCGCGCTACCTGGAGAAGGGCAACTACCTGAAAATGTCGAACGTGACGCTCTCGTACACGATTGGCAACATCGGCAAAGCCTTCAAGGGAGCCAGCGTCTATGCCACGGGCCAGAACCTGTTCGTGATTACGAACTACACGGGGGCCGACCCGGAAATCAATACCATCAAAACGGGCGCCAACAGCGTCCCCTCGGTCGGCATTGACTACATGGGCTATCCGAGTGCCCGCACCTTCACCTTCGGCCTCAACCTCTCCCTGTAACGCATTAGCCCTTATCAGCCATGAAGAAAAATACTATTGTTCGCATCGCGGCCACGGTGGCCCTGCTCCAGGTAGCCAACAGCTGCCAGTTAAAAGAAGACATTAACGGCAACCTGACCGCCGACCAGATTCCGAGCGGCAACCCCGCGGCGCTGCTCACGGGGGTGTACAATTCCATGCGGGACCCCATCCAGGGCAGCGTCAACGTTTTTGCCCTGGAGGAAGTCTCGACCGACGAGCGCATCATGCCCACCCGCGGGCCCGACTGGGACGACAACGGCAAGTGGCGCCAGCTCTACCTGCACAACTGGGATTCCAACAACGAGCAAATCCGCAACACCTTCACCGGGCTCAACGGCATTACCTACGCCGCCACCGACCTGCTGCGGTTCAACCCCACCGTGCAGCAGGCCGCCGAAGCCCGGTTCATCCGCGCCTGGGGCATGTTCTGGCTGCTCGACATGTTCGACCAGGTGCTGTACCGCGACCCCGGCGAGGAAGTGAGCCAGCCGGCCCGGTTGCGGAAAGGCACGGAGGCGCTGACCTACATCATCAGCGAAATCCAGTCCGTGCAAAAAGACCTGCCCCTCGGCCCGGCGGGCAAAGCCAACCAGGACGCCGCCCGCGTGTTGCTGATGAAGTGCTACCTCAACAAGGGGGCCTACGCCAACCGCAAAACGCCCACGTTCGACGCGGCCGACATGAACGCGGTAATCAAGCTGGCGGACGAAATCATCAACAGTAACAAGTACTCGTTCACGGCCGACTACTTCGACAACTTCGCGCCCAACAACACCGCCATCGGCAAAGAGAACATCTTCACCCAGGAAAACACGTACGGCGACGGCGGCGACGTGCGCTCCTATTGGAAGTTCGTGTCGCACTACAACATGTTTCCCGTCAATGGCTACAACGGCCCGGCCACCACGAGCGATTTTTTCGACAAATTTGAGGCGACCGACAAACGGCGGGGCGAAGCATATCCCAGCAATTCTCCCAACGCCGTCAACACGGGCAAGCACATCAACGTGGGCCTTCTGGCCGGCCAGCAGTACAACCTCAAGGACGAAACGGCCCTCAAAGACCGGGGCGGCAACCCCTTGGTGTTCACCAAGGACGTCAACATATTCGAAGTGGGCGCGGACCTGGAAGTAAAGGGCATCCGGCCGCTGAAATACCCGGTGGACTACGCCAGCGAAGACAAAGGCGGCAACGGCGCGGAGAACGACCACGTGAGCTTCCGGCTGGCCGACGTGCTGCTGATGAAGGCCGAGGCCATCCTGCGGGGCGGCACGGCCACCACCGCCGGGGCCTACGGGAACACGCCCCTGGCCCTCGTCAACTACATCCGCACGCTGCCCTCGCGGGGGGCCAGTGCCATGACTTCGCTCACGCTGGCCGGCCTGCTCGACGAGCGCGGCCGGGAGCTGTACAACGAGGAATGGCGGCGGCAGGACCTGATTCGGTTCGGCAAGTTCCTGGCCCCCCGCAAGGACGCGCCCCAGAGCGACGACAAGTACCTGCTCTTCACCATTCCGCAAACGCAGGTGGACGTGAACCCGAACATCACCCAAAACCCGGGGTACTAAAAAGGATTGCAGCTAGCCAACACTAGCCGCAATTACGGGAAACACGAAATAGGGTAAGCGTCGGCTTACCCTATTTCGTTTCGCGCCACCTTCTCTCCTGACATTTTTCAAATGCCAACTACTGAACTCCGCGGGGTATTAGCATCTGTGTGCTTGCCGGTGCTGCTGCTGCTGGCCGCCTGGGGGCCCCTCGCTGCCCAGGGCCCGCCCGACCCGTGGCGCATCGTGGCCGATAAGGTGGACCCGGCCAACTACTACGGCGTGACGGTGGCCAACGGCGTGCTGGGCGTGGTGTCGTCGCCGGAGCCGTTCAAGGTGAAGAGCGTGGTGCTGGCCGGGGCCTACGACCAGTACGGCCGGGGCCGGGTGAGCAACTTCCTCAACAGCTTCAACCTGCTGAACATGTACCTGGAAGTGGACGGCCACCGCCTGGGGGCCCCCGACGTGGCCAACTTCCGCCAGGAGCTGGACATGCAGCGGGCGGCCCTGACCACCACCTTCGACTACGGCGACAAGGCCACCGTGCGCTGCACGTACTACGCCCTGCGCCAGCTGCCCTTCACGGCCCTGGTGGACGTGGCGGTGACGGCGAAAAAGGACGTGGCCCTCACGGCCGCCAGCGTGCTGGAGGCCCCCGACGCCCTGCGCGAGGTGCAGAACTACTACAACGAAATCGACCGGCCCCACGCCACGCTCAGCCTGCTCACCTCGTCGGCCCGCAGCCCCACGGGCAAGCTGCAGCTGTGCGCGTCCACCAGCTTTTTATTTGAGGAGCCGCACGGCCAGGAGCCCCGCATCATCCACGAGATGTGGGACAGCAACATGCACCTGATGAAATTCAGCAAGGCGCTGAAGGCCGGCCAGACCTACGCCTACGCCGTGGCGGGCTCCAGCATCACCTCGGCCCACCACCCCGACCCGCTCAACGAAGCCGAGCGGCTCACCATTTTTGCCCGCCTCGAAGGCAAGGAGCGCCTGCTGGCCTTCCACGCCCGGGCCTGGCAAGCGCTGTGGCAAAGCGACATTCAGCTGACCGGCGACGCCCAGGCCCAGCAGGACGTGCACGCCATGCTCTACCACCTCTACAGCTTCTCGCGGGCCGGCACCGACTACTCGCCCTCGCCGATGGGCCTCTCGGGCCTGGGCTACAACGGCCACGTGTTCTGGGACGCCGACCTGTGGATGTTCCCGGCCCTGCTGGTGCTGCACCCCGAAATTGCCAAGTCGCTGGTTGAGTACCGCTTCCGCCGCCTCGACCTGGCCCGGCGCAACGCCTTCGCCCACGGCTACCGGGGGGCCATGTACCCCTGGGAAAGCGCCGACTCGGGCGTGGAGGAAACGCCGGTGTGGGCCCTGAGCGGGCCCTTCGAGCACCACATCACGGCCGACGTGGCGCTGGCCGCCTGGCAGTACTACTGCGTGACGCAGGACAAAGCCTGGCTGCGCGAGAAAGGCTGGCCCATCCTGTCGGCCACGGCCGACTTCTGGGCCAGCCGGGTGGAGCGCAACGGCCCCGGCCACTACGACCTCAAGAACGTGGTGGCCGCCGACGAGTGGGCCGAAAACGTGGACAACGACGCCTTCACCAACGCCGCCGCCCGCGTGAACCTGCAAAACGCCGCCGCCGCCGCCCAGCTCCTGGGCCTGCCCGCCGACCCCGACTGGCGGCACGTGGCCCAGAACATCCCCATCCTGAAAATGGCCGACGGCGTGACCCGGGAGCACGCCGCCTACCGCGGCGAGGGCATCAAGCAGGGCGACGTGAACCTGCTGGCCTACCCGCTGCACGTCGTCACCGACCCCGCGCAAATCCGCCGGGACCTGGCCTACTACGAAACCCGCGTGCCCACCGAAGGCACGCCGGCCATGACGCAGGCCATTTTTGCGCTGCTCTACGCCCGCCTGGGCGACGGGGCCAAGGCGCAGCACTTCTTCCAGGACGCCTACCTGCCCAACCTGCTGCCGCCCTTCCGGGTGCTGGCCGAAACCAAGGGCGGCACCAACCCCTACTTTGCCACGGGGGCCGGCGGCGTGCTGCAAGCCGTGCTCATGGGCTTCGGCGGGCTCGACATCACCCCGGCGGGCATCGTGCAGCGCCCAAGCACCCTGCCCACGGGCTGGCAGTCGGTGAAGATTACCGGCGTGGGCCCCCAGCACAAAACGTACTCCGTGGGCCGCTGAAGGGCTTAGATTAATTAAAAAAACAGAGAATCAAAGATGGATGGTGAAACACCAGCAGCTTTTCGTCTTTGGAGCTGCTTAGGAGGTCTGAGAATACAACATTGAACGTCATGCCGAGCGCAGCCGAGGCATCTCGCGTGCGTAGTTGCACCGATTGGGTTACTGCCGCACGCGAGATGCCTCGGCTGCGCTCGGCATGACGGGCAAAAATGAATCTGCAAACAGTTTTTCAAATGCCAAGCGGCAGGCAGAGCAAGCTTTATGCCTCCAAGCTGTTGCCCAGCCCCAATCTTTAACTCAATACTTATGGCCCTTTCCGCCGCTGCCGTGCCCACCACCGCCAACCGCCTGGCGGCCCTGCCCTTCGGGCGCATCCTGAGCATGAACGTGGGCTTTTTTGGTTTGCAGTACAGCTTCGGCTTGCAGCAGACCAACATGAGCCCCATTTACACCTACCTGGGGGCCGACCCCGACAAGCTGCCCTACCTGTGGCTGGCCGGGCCCCTGACGGGCCTGCTGGTGCAGCCCATCATCGGGGCCCTGAGCGACCGGACCACCAGCCGCTGGGGCCGGCGCACGCCGTACTTCATCGCGGGGGCCATCATTTGCAGCGTGTGCCTGCTGGTGATGCCCTTCAGCCGGGCGGTGTGGATGGCGGCGAGCATTTTGTGGATTCTGGACGCGGCCAACAACGTGACGATGGAGCCCTACCGGGCCTTCGTGAGCGACCAGCTGCCGGCCGAGCAGCACGCCACGGGCTTCCTCACGCAAAGCTTTTTCACGGGCCTGGGCATCACGCTGGCCAACTTCACGCCCTCGGTGCTGGTGTACTTTGGCTGGGTGAGCGCCACGGCCCGCAGCTCGAACAACATCCCCTACACCACCTACGTGGCGTTTTTCATCGGCGGGGTGGTGTCAATCGGGGCCATTCTGTACTCGGTATTCAAAACGCGCGAGCAGCCGCTGGACGCGGCGGCCGTGGCCCGCATCCGGGCCACGCCGGGCGGGCTGGGCGGGGCCCTGCGCGAAATTGGCGAGGCCCTGCGCGACATGCCCCGGCCCATGCGCCAGATGGCCCCGATGATGCTCTTCAGCTGGTACGGCATTTTTTGCTACTGGCAGTACATCACCCTCTGCCTGGCCCGCACCGTGTACCACACCGCCGATGCCCACTCGGCGGGCTTCGCGGCCGCGCAGCTCCTCACGGGCCGCGTGAACGGCACGTACAACATCGTCACGTTTTGCAGCGCCTTTGCCCTGGCGGCCCTGGCCCGGCGGCTGGGGGCCCGCGCCGTGCACCTGCTGAGCCTGGCCGCCGCCGGGCTGGGGCTGCTGGCGCTGCCGGGCTTCGCCGAGCCCGCCCAGCTGCTGTGGCCCATGCTGGGCCTGGGCATCGGGTGGGCCAGCATGATGGGCACCACCTACGCCCTGCTGGCCAGCAGCATCCCCAAGGCCCGCACGGGCGTGTACATGGGCATTTTCAACCTGTTCATCGTGGTGCCGATGCTGCTGCAAACGCTGTCCTTTTCCTGGGTGTACCGGCACCTGCTGGCCGCGCGGCCCGAAAACGCCATCCGCCTGGCCGGGGCCCTGCTGCTGGCCGGCGGCGTGGCCGTGCTGCTGGTGCGCCCGCCCAGCACCAGCGCCCTCGATTTGGAAGAATCGTTTCCCGGCGAGCCCGCTTTGGGTTCGTGAAGAAAGGGAAGGAGAAAAGCAAGAGTTGGTATACTCGTTTCAAAATGATTTGTAAAAAAGAACGTCATTCCGAGCCTGCCGAGGAATCTCGCGTGCGCCGCCTGCGAATCGTTCAACGAAGCACGCGAGATTCCTCGGCAGGCTCGAAATGACGTTCTTTTTTGGGCGCTAGCGCTACGCTGCGAGCTATTAACTCTTTATTTCCAACCCAACGCCCTTATCCGCTTACCCATGCAGCCAACGGTGACCGAACTACCGCCCGAAACCGCCGAGGCCACCCGGCAGGCGCTGGCCTTGCTGCGGGCCGCCGCCACCCCGGCCGGCTTCGTGGCCAGCCCCACCGACGTGGCCAATTACCAGCGCGTCTGGACGCGCGACGGCGTGATTACCGGCCTGGCCGCGCTGCTCGCGGGCGACGAAGGCTTGCGGCCGACGTTCCGGGCCACGCTGGTCACGTTGTTCGACCACCAGCACCCCACCGGCTTTTTCCCTTCCAACGTGACGCCCGCCACCGACCGGGCCAGCTACGGCGGCAACTGCGGCCGCGTGGACAACGTGAGCTGGGCCGTGATTGGGCTGCTGCACTACGCCCACTTCGCCCCCGACGGCCCGGCCCTGGCGGCCGCCTACCTGCCCCGGGTGGAGCGGGCCTTTGCCGTGCTCGACGCCTGGGAATTCAACGGCAAGCACCTGGTGTACGTGCCCCAGAGCGGCGACTGGGCCGACGAGTACGTGCAGCACGGCTACGTGCTCTACGACCAGCTGCTGCGCGTGTGGGCCCTGGAGCTGGCCGGCCGCCACTTCGCGCACGCCGCCTGGACGGCCCAGGCGGCCGTCATCCGGCAGGTTATCCAGCGCAACTACTGGCCCGACCCGGCCCGCGACCCGGCCGAGCTGTACGCCCCCAACCTCGTGCACCAGTTGCGCGACGCCCCCACCGGCTACTGGCTGATGGGCTTCAACCCGGCGCGGGTGTACGCGCAGTTCGACCTGGCGGCCAACGCGCTGGCGCTGCTGCTGAAAATTGGCACCCCCGCCCAGGACGCCGCCCTGCGCGGCTACCTGGGCCAGCGCCTAGCCGCGCTGCCCGGCCTGCTCCCGGCCTTCGACCCCGCCATCGAACCCACCGACCCGCTGATGGCCGAGCTGGTGGACAACTACGCCTACGAGTTCCGCAACCACCCCCACGAGTTTCACAACGGGGGCCTGTGGCCGGTGTGGAACGGCTGGCTGGGCGCGGCCCTGTTCCAGCACCGGCCCCCCGCGCCGGGGCCCCTGCTGCTCGAGCGCCTGGTGGCCGCCAACCGCCTCAACCCCACCGACCCGGCCCGCTGGGGCTTCTACGAGAACCTGCACGGCCGCACCCAGCAGCCCATCGGCGTGCCCTACTGCACCTGGAGCGCCGCCGGCTGGCTCCTGGCCGAAGCCGCCGCCCGGGGCCGGCACCTGCTTACTTAGCCCGCGCCCCGGCCCCCCGCTCGACCAGCGGGCGGCCCCCGGCCGGCTTCGGCCCCAATATCAGCTAGCAACCAACAACTTATACTAGTTTTCAAATTAATGTGCCGGCAGTGACGACGGCGTGTAGATACGGAGTGGCACTCCGTTGCCGCGCGAACGCCAAACGGAGTGCCACTCCGTTCTACCGCACCGGGTACCCCGACCCGAAAACCGCTCTAATACCCAACAGCTCTCAGCTCACCCAAAGCCCCTTCTATTGTGACCACTGCTACCCCAGCTTCCGGGGGCCTGCTCGCCATCGGCGAGGCCCTGATTGACATCCTCACCACCGATTTTGTGGGCGACTTGTCGCAGGTGACCACCTTGCAGGCCGTGGCCGGCGGCAGCCCGGCCAACCTGTGCCGCTTCGTGCAGCACTGCGGCGGCGCGGCCCGCCTGGTGGCCGCCGTGGGCCAGGACGGCCTGGGCGAAATCCTGCTGCGCAGCCTGGTGGCCGCCGGCATCAGCACCGAGCACGTGGCCCAGCTGCCCGACCGCGCCACCAGCATCATCGTGGTGGGGCGCAGCCGGGCCACGCCCGCTTTCATCCCCTACCGCAGCGCCGACCGCTACCTGCCGCCCGTGGACGCCGCCCTGCTGGCCGGGGCCGCCGTGGTGCACACCACCGCCTTCGCCCTCAGCCGCCAGCCGGCCCAGCACCGCATCCTCGACGCGCTGGCCGCGGCCGCCGCCCAGGGCATCCCCGTATCGGTGGACTGGAACTACGCCGAGCCCATCTGGCGGCGGGCCGACAACGCCGCCGCCGTGTGGCAGCAGCTGCTCGCGCACCAGCCGCTGCTCAAGGTCAGCCTCGACGACGTGGCCCGCTTCACCGGGCAGGCCGAGCTGGGGGCCGCCGCGGCCAAGGCTTTTTTGCAGGACGTGCCGGCCCGGGCCCTGTGCCTCACCTGCGGGGCCGCGGGCGTGTGGTACCGCGCCGCCGGGGGCCCCTGGCAGCACCAAGCGGCCGCGCCCGTGGCCGACATTAAGGATGCCACCGGGGCCGGCGACGCCTTTTGGGCCGGCTTTCTCACCGGCTGGATGCAGGGCCGCGGCCTCGACGACTGCGTGGGGGCGGCCCTGGCCGCGGCGGCCCGGCGGCTGGGCGGGCAGCTGTAGGGGCGGGCCCCGGGCGGGGCGGCGGTATCTTTGGGGCGATTATGAAGCTTCCGAATTTCGCCGACCTGGTCCTGTTTGAAACCGACGACTACCTGGTCGTCAACAAGCCGCCCTTTCTGGCCACCCTCGACGAGCGGGTGGGCGGGGCCCCGAACCTGCTGCGCATGGCCCGCCAGCACCACGACGACATCCAGGCCGCCCACCGCCTCGACCGCGACACCAGCGGGGCCCTGGCCTTCGCCAAGCACCCCGAGGCCTACCGCCACCTGGCCATGCAGTTCGAGAGCCGCGAGGTGAAAAAGCAGTACCACGCCGTGGTCTGGGGCACCCCGCAGCTGGAGCACCAGCTGGTGGACCGCCACATCGAAACCACCACCCGCGGCAAGGCCCGCCTCGCCTACAAGGGCAAGGAGGCCGAAACCTACTTCACCACCGTGGACGCCTACGCCCGCCACGCCCTCGTGCTGGCCGAGCCCGTGACCGGCCGCATGCACCAGATTCGGCTGCACTTGCAGTACCTCCAGGCCCCCATCGTGGGCGACGGCATGTACGGCGGGGAGGATTTTTTCCTTTCCTCGCTCAAAAAGAAGTTCAACCTGAAGGAGGGCGAAACCGAGCAGCCGTTCATCAAGCGCTTCGCCCTGCACGCCCTGCGCCTGCAATTCGCGGGCCTCGGGGGCGAGGAAATCACGGTGGAGGCGCCCTACCCCAAGGATTTCCGGGTGCTGGTGGACGTGCTGGCCCAGAACCGGTAGGGCGGCTACCGCACCCGCTCGAACACGGCCAGCCGCGTGGTGTCGTGCTCCGGGTGGCGGGGGTCGCGCGGCAAGGCCCCTTCCCAGCGCGGGCGCAAGTGAGGGTCGGCCCGCAGCTGGGCCCGCGATAGGTGGGCTCCGTGGCCGCTAAACCAGTCGTCCCACACCACGAGCGTACCCACGGGCAACTGCTCGGTGTGGGCCCGCCCCCCTGCACGGCGCTGAGGTGGGCTTTGGGGTCGAACGGGTCGTTGTGCATGGCCAGGGCCACGTAGGAGTACTCGTAGGCCAAGGGCCGGGCGGCCGGGCCGTCGGTTTTCCGCAGCTAGGTGGTGGCCTGGTTGGCCAGCTGCTGGTCGGGGGCCACGCCAAAGTCGCGCTGCCAGCGGAAGGCGGTGCGGGCTCCTGTAAATAAAAACACGACCGCTGCTCCCATCAGCCCCGCGCGGATGCGGCGCTGCCCCCCGGGCGTCCGGCCCAGCGCCGCGGCCCAGTCCAGGCCGTTCAGGGCCACCACGGCAAACAGCGGCGCGGTGACGGCCAGCACCCGCGTCAGGCCGAAGGAGTTGAACAGCCCTTCGGCCCAGAAAATGGTGTGGGCCAGCACGAACACCGCAATGTTGCCGTACACCAGCAGCAGCTCGGCGCGGAACCGGGGCGCTTGGCGGCGGGCCCGCCGCAGGCAGCCGAGCGCCATGCGGGCCCCGCCCAGCCCCGCCAGCCCCGCCAGCACCCAACCCAGCAAAGAAGGCAGGGCAAAGACGAAGGTGGTCCAGGGGCCGTGCCCGTAAACCGAAGTGGTGGCGTAGGGATTGTGCCCGAACACCCAGCCCGGCTCGCCGAACACCGCCGCACCCACCGCGCTGTACACCGCGTAGCCCAGCCCCAGCAGTGGCAGGCAGCGCCACTGCCGCTGCCCCACCAGGTACACCACCCAGATACCTAAGAGGGTATAGGATAAATCAATCGTCAGGTTTGGATATTGCCCGTTTAGCAAGTCGTCTGAGCATTAAGTTGCTAAGACAGATTTTAATCCA
>NZ_JABSNP010000022.1 GCF_013294115.1 Hymenobacter caeli
TCGTTCAGCAAGTGCCGCGCGAGCCATTATAACCGAATTAAAATTGCTATTGACCAGCATAATTTGGAAATCACCCTGCTTTAAGCCACTACCTTATTTTATTGTTTTTTGTATCATCGGTTGCGCCGCCAATTGACAATTATTCGCGCACTCCCTGGCACAGTATGAAATTTGGCACCCTGATGCTTTTTCTATTTGTTGGCTCAACAGGCATAACTGGTTGCCAGCCCAACCAATCACCGTTTGCCTCTAGAACCAGTAAACCAGCAGCTACAACTGACCTTCAAAGACTTACGGGTGTTTGGGTACGTCAGGATACCAGCGGAGAATACAAAGGCGGTTTTCAGTTAATGCGTATCAACGCTGACTCAACCGGCACTTTCGCTTTCTTTTCTGACAATGCAAAGACGAGCGGCAAGGCATTTTTTATTCAGCATCCAGAAGCACCGCGCTACTATTTCAAGGAAGGGCCGATAAAGGTTCGCTACCGGCCAAAACCTCCTGGAAAACTCATTTACATTCCTGATATCGAGGTGCAAGTTTGGACATCTGGGTTTCGATTTGATTATGAGCTGAGTGGTGATACGCTGCGGGAAATCGATAAAATGGGTTACCAAGGCTCGCTGGTGCGGGTTCAGCGCGGTGTAGTTTCCAAGACAAGATAAAGGCCCCTTTAATTAACCGCCCTACCTTTGCCCGCAAGCAGTGCGCCACTCCACCGCGGCGGGGCAA
Organism: Hymenobacter caeli; assembly: GCF_013294115.1. GTDB lineage: Bacteria > Bacteroidota > Bacteroidia > Cytophagales > Hymenobacteraceae > Hymenobacter > Hymenobacter caeli. The sequence continues at coordinate 733 of NZ_JABSNP010000022.1, forward strand.
CCCGGCGAGGAAAGTCCGGGCAACGCAGGGCACCCTGCTTCCTAACGGGAAGGACCGGCCAATCGGGCCGGGACAGCCAGTGCCACAGAAAATAACCGCCTTTTTTTAGCTGCTGGCTATTAGCTATTAGCCCTCGTTCAACCGAAAAGGCTAACAGCTAATAGCCAGCAGCTAACAGCTAAAAAAAGGTAAGGGTGAAAAGGTGCGGTAAGAGCGCACCAGCGGCTGGGCAACCACGCCGGCTGGGTAAACCTCAGGGGTTGAAAGACCAAATAAGCGGACACGCGCGCTGGCTCCGGCCGGCGGGCAACGGGCGGCCCGCCCGGGTCCGCGGGTAGGTCGATGGAGCCTTTCCGCGAGGACTGGCCTAGATAAATGGTGGGGACGGGGCCCCCGGGCCCCGGACAGAACCCGGCTTACCGGCGCATTGCCTAGTTTTGGCGGCCGCTCCTGCTTCAGCGGGGGCGGCCGTTTTTTATTTAAGCGAACTTTAAGGTCTTGGCGTACGCAACTCCCGGCCCCTGCCGTTTTAAGCGCTTCGCCCTCCGCTTACTTTTCCTGCCAATTTCCCGCCCATGCCCCGCATCCTCATCATCGACGACGAAAAAGCTATCCGCAACACGCTGAAGGAGATTCTGGAGTTTGAAAGCTACACCGTGGACCAGGCCGAGGACGGCCCCGCTGGCCTCGACCTGCTCATCCAGCACAAGTACGACCTGGTGCTGTGCGACATCAAGATGCCCAAAATGGACGGCCTGGAGGTGCTGAGCCGCGCCCAGACGCTGGCCCCCGACACGGCCTTCATCATGGTGTCGGCCCACGGCAACATCGAAACCGCCGTGGAAGCAACTAAGAAAGGGGCCTACGACTTCCTGCCCAAGCCGCCCGACCTCAACCGCCTGCTCGTGACGGTGCGCAACGCCCTGGACCGCACCAAGCTGGTGACGGAAACCAAGACCCTGAAAAAGAAGCTCTCCGTCACCAAAGGCTCGGCCATGATTGGCTCGTCGGCGGCGCTGGGGGCCGTGCGCAAGGCCATCGAGAAGGTGGCGCCCACCGACGCCCGCGTGCTCATCACGGGCCCCAACGGGGCGGGAAAGGAGATGGTGGCCCGCCAGCTGCACGACCTCAGCCCCCGCGCCCAGGGCCCGCTGGTGGAGGTGAACTGCGCCGCCATCCCGTCGGAGCTGATTGAGAGCGAGCTGTTTGGCCACGAGAAAGGCTCGTTCACGTCGGCCGTGAAGCAGCGCATCGGCAAGTTCGAGCAGGCCGACGGCGGCACGCTGTTCCTGGACGAAATCGGCGACATGAGCCTCTCGGCCCAGGCCAAGGTGCTGCGGGCCTTGCAGGAAAGCAAAATCACCCGCGTGGGCGGCGAAAAAGAGATTTCGGTGAACGTGCGCGTGCTGGCCGCCACCAACAAAGACCTGCTCCAGGAAATTACCGACAAGAACTTCCGCGAAGACCTCTACCACCGCCTCTCGGTCATCCTCATCCAGGTGCCGGCCCTCAACGACCGCCGCGAGGACATCCCCGACCTCATCCAGAAGTTCCTGGCCGACATCGCCGCCGACTACGGCAACAAGCCCAAGAAAATCGACGCCGGGGCCCTCAAGTATCTGCAAGCCCTGGACTGGCGCGGCAACATCCGCGAGCTGCGCAACGTGGTGGAGCGGCTCGTTATTATGAGCGACGACACGATTACCGAAGCCGATGCGAAGGCATTTGCGGGCAAATAAGGCCCCCTGTACGGCAAAGCGCGGCCGCCCGCCCGGGCCCGCCGCTTCCGTCGTAACTTGTTAGTCTACTAATTATTTCCCGCGCCATGAATCCGCTTTTCGCCGACGAGCCGTTGGTTTTGGACGACCCTTACATGAGCCGCATGAGCGAGGCCGAATTTTTCGACTTCTGCCAGCAGCACCGCAAGTGGCGCGTCGAGCGCAACGCCCAGCAAGAAATCCTGATTATGGCGCCCACGTTTTCGCTCACTGGCAAGCGCAACGCCCGGCTCATCGGTCAACTCTACGCCTGGTGGAACCAGCACCCGGAAGCCGGCGAAATCTTCGACTCCAACGCGGGCTTTACGCTGCCCAACGGAGCCGTGCGCTCCCCGGATGCTTCGTGGGTACCGGCCGCGCAGTGGAACGCGCTGAACCCGGAGCAGCAGGAGAAGTTTGCGCATATCTGCCCGCCGTTTGTAGTGGAGCTGCGCTCCAAAACGGATTCTTTGAAAGTGCTGCTGACCAAGATGAAAGAATACCGCGCGAACGGTACTGCGCTGGGCTGGCTGCTTTCCTGCGACGATGAAACGGCTTACATTTTCCGCGCTGGGCAGGCCGGCTACGAAACCGTGTTAGGGTTTGAGCAAGAGCTTTCGGGCGAAGACGTGCTGGCGGGGTTTGTGCTGGATTTGCGGAAACTGCGGTAAGTTTCTCAACTCACAATTCATGGTTGACTTCGACCCACACAATGAACGTAACCAAACCCTTTTAGCCGCATTAGACTTTAATCCACCGGCTGACTATTTGAGCTTTGTCGCTTCCAACAATATTATTTACAACGACCAACAATACAGTTATTTAAGCGAATGTGGTGATTATCTCTGCGCGGTTAATGAACTTATTAAATTTAATTTAGAATACAATAACGCCGAAATTTATACCGGCTATTTCTTAATTGGTTCGGACGGTTGCGATGAAGCATATGCTATTGAAAAGACCACCGGATATTTTGTCAAAACCCCATTTATTGGGCATGACGACGATACACCAATTGTAGTCGGCCAAACCTGGCCAGAGTTTCAAAAACACCTCTACGACAACGCCGCCTAAAAGCCCCGCCGCCCCCGCGCCGGGGCTCTTTCGTACCTTTAACCTACCGTTTCCCACCCGAAAACCTGCCCATGCACCCCGCTCCCACCGCGCCCTATAAGCCCAAAAACCACCTGCGCATCGTCACGGCCGCCGCTTTGTTCGACGGGCATGACGCGGCCATCAACATCATGCGCCGCATCATCCAGAGCAGCGGCGCGGAGGTCATCCACCTGGGCCACAACCGCTCGGTGCAGGAAATCGTGGATTGCGCCATCCAGGAAGATGCCCAGGCCATTGCCATCACCAGCTACCAGGGCGGGCACAACGAGTACTTCAAGTACATGCACGATTTGCTGAAGGAGCGCGGCGCGGGCCACATCAAGCTCTTCGGCGGCGGCGGCGGCGTGATCTTACCCACCGAGATTGCCGACCTCATGGACTACGGCATCACCCGCATCTACTCGCCCGACGATGGCCGCGCCATGGGCCTGCAAGGCATGATTAACAACCTGCTGGAGCAGGCCGACTTCCCCACCGGCCAGAACCTGAACGGCGAGGCCAGCCACGTCAAGGAAAAGGACGCCCGCAGCATCGGCCGCCTGATTTCGGCGGCGGAGAATTTCCCGGAAGAGTTTGAAAAAGTGCGCGGTCAACTAGCTATCGGCGCAGAGCCGTTAGCTGATAGCTCCGGTTCTGACGAAAAGCTAACAGCTAACAGCTCTCAGCTAACAGCTCAAAACATAGCTCCCATCCTCGGCATCACCGGCACGGGCGGCGCGGGCAAATCGAGCCTGGTGGATGAGTTGGTGCGGCGGTTTCTGATGGACTTCCCGACCAAGACCATCGCCATCATTTCGGTGGACCCCAGCAAGCGCAAAACCGGCGGTGCGCTGCTCGGCGACCGGATTCGAATGAATGCCATCAACTCGCCGCGGGTGTACATGCGCAGCCTGGCCACGCGCCAGAGCAACCTGGCCCTGAGCCGCTACGTGCAGGACGCCGTGGACGTGGTGAAGGCCGCCAACTACGACCTTATCATTCTGGAAACCAGCGGTATCGGCCAATCCGACACCGAGATTATCGAGCACTCCGACGCCAGCCTCTACGTGATGACGCCCGAGTACGGCGCGGCCACGCAGCTGGAAAAAATCGATATGCTCGATTTTGCCGATGTCATTGCCCTCAACAAATTCGACAAACGCGGGGCCCTGGATGCCCTGCGCGACGTGCGCAAGCAGTACCAGCGCAACCACAACCGCTGGGATTCGCCCACCGACACGATGCCCGTGTTCGGCACTATCGCCTCGCAGTTCAACGACCCCGGCATGAACCGGCTCTACCGGGCGGTGCTGAAGATGCTGGAAACCAAAACCGGCGCCACCTTCGCCTCGCACCTGGAAACCAGCACGTCGGACTCGGAGAAGATTTACATCATCCCGCCGCACCGTACGCGCTACCTCTCGGAAATTGCCGAAACCAACCGCGCCTACGACCAGCGGGTGCGCGAGCAGGCTAACATCGCGGAAGTGGCCGGCGCGTTTGCCAAACTGGAGCAGCACTACCGCGACGAGAAAAAGAGCAGCGCGGGCATGGTGGAGGAATTCGCCAAAAATAAGCAAACCCAGCTCCGCCGCCTCGATGCCGATAGTCAGAGCATCCTCGAAAACTGGGCCGGCACCTTGCAAAACTACCGCAACCCGGAGTATGTGTACTCGGTACGGGGCAGGGAAATCCGGGTGCAAACGCACACCAAGTCACTGTCGGGCAACATGATACCGAAGGTGTCGGTGCCGCGCTACACGGGCTGGGGCGACCGGCTGCGCTGGGCCATGCAGGAGAACTTCCCCGGCGAATTCCCCTACACGGCGGGCGTGTTCCCGTTCAAGCGCGAGGGCGAAGACCCCACCCGCATGTTTGCCGGCGAAGGGGGCCCCGAGCGGACAAACAGACGTTTTCACTACGTGAGCATGGGCCTGCCGGCCAAGCGCCTGAGCACCGCCTTCGACTCGGTGACGCTCTACGGCGAAGACCCGGACGTGCGGCCCGACATCTACGGCAAAATTGGCAACGCGGGCGTGAGCATCGCCTGCCTCGACGACGCCAAGAAACTGTATTCGGGCTTCAACCTGGCTAACCCTGGCACGTCGGTTTCGATGACGATAAACGGCCCGGCGGCGACGCTGGCGGCGTTTTTCATGAATGCGGCCATCGACCAGCAGTGCGAGCTATATATTAGGGAGCACGAGCTGACGGAGGAAGTTGATGCCAAGGTCGACCAGATTTACGCGGCCAAAAACCAGCCCCGCCCCCGCTACCAGGGCGAGCTGCCGGCCGGCAACGACGGCCTCGGCCTGCTCCTGCTCGGCGTGACGGGCGAAGACGTGCTGCCCGCCGACGTGTACGCCGCCATCAAGGCCCGGACGCTGACGCAGGTGCGCGGCACTGTGCAGGCCGACATTCTCAAGGAAGACCAGGCCCAGAACACCTGCATTTTCAGCACCGAATTTGCGCTGCGCCTGATGGGCGACGTGCAGGAATATTTCATCACCGAAAAGGTGCGGAATTTCTACTCCGTGTCGATTTCGGGCTACCACATTGCCGAGGCGGGGGCCAACCCCATCACCCAACTGGCCCTCACGCTCAGCAACGGCTTCACGTTTGTGGAATATTACGTGAGCCGGGGCATGAGCGTGAACGACTTCGCACCGAACCTGAGCTTCTTCTTCTCCAACGGCATCGACCCCGAGTACGCCGTGATTGGGCGGGTAGCGCGCCGCATCTGGGCCAAGGCCATGAAGCTGAAGTACGGCGCCGACGCCCGCAGCCAGATGCTGAAGTACCACATCCAGACGTCGGGCCGCAGCCTGCACGCCCAGGAAATCGACTTCAACGACATCCGCACCACGTTGCAGGCCCTCTACGCCATCTACGACAACTGCAACAGCTTGCACACCAACGCCTACGACGAGGCCATCACCACGCCCACCGAGGAATCGGTGCGCCGGGCCATGGCCATTCAGCTCATCATCAACCGCGAGCTGGGCCTGGCCAAAAACGAAAACCCGCTGCAAGGCTCCTTCATCATCGAGGAGCTAACCGACCTGGTAGAAGAGGCGGTGCTGCTCGAATTTGACCGCATCACGGAGCGCGGCGGCGTGCTCGGAGCCATGGAAACCATGTACCAGCGCGGCAAAATTCAGGAGGAAAGCATGCACTACGAGATGCTGAAGCACACCGGCGAATACCCCATCATCGGCGTGAATACCTTCCTCTCGTCCACGGGCTCGCCCACGGTGGTGCCGGCCGAAGTCATCCGCGCCACGGAGGAGGAAAAGCAGTACCAAATCGACATGCTCACCCTGCTGCACCAGCGCAACGCCGCCGAAACCCCGGCGCGCCTCCAGCAGCTCCGGCAAATCGCCGTGGCCAACGGCAACCTCTTCGCCGAGCTGATGGAAACGGTGAAATACTGCTCGCTGGGCCAGATTACGAATGCGCTGTTTGAAGTCGGTGGGCAGTATCGGCGGAATATGTAGGATCACCGATGGAACGGATTTTAACGGATTGAACGGATTTTTTTACAACGATTAGCATGGAACAAGGTCCGTTCATTCCGCTCACTTCCGATTATGGCTTCAAGGCCACGTTTGGGAATGAAACCAACGACTTGTTTTTACGCACGGCTTTGCAGGCGCTCATCAAATCGCCGGTGCCGATTCGGGAGGTGCAGTTGGACAAGAATGCCTTTGAAGCCCTGACGCTGGACAGTCGCAGCGGCATTTTTGATTTGGCTTGCACCGATGCGGAAGGCAACCATTTTATCGTGGAGATGCAGCTGGCGCACAGCCCGCATTTTGTGCAGCGCATGAAATTCTACGCCCTGCACAAATTCAACACAGTGGTGGAACGGGGCCGGTTTGACTATGCCAACTTGCCGCGCATCTACTGCATTGCCATATTGGAGAAGGGCATTCTGCCCACGGCCAACTACCACACCCTGGCCAACCTGCGCGACGAGCAGGGCGCATTAATAGACGGGCAAATGGCGTTGATATTGGTGGAATTGGCTAAATTTGACAAGCCCGTCGTCGCCATCACCACCGACCTGGATAAGCTGATTTACACCATGAAAACGCTGCACAACGCCCCCGCCGACCCCATTCAGTGGCCCAAGTTCTGGAACGAGGAATGGCTGCAACGAGCCATCGACGAATTAAACACCCGGAAGATGACACCGGAAGAACGGTTCCAGTTTGCCCGCTACACCGCCATCAACGCGGAGGCAGTGAATGCGGAGCGCACCCATCTGCGCGGCATCATCCAACGCAGCCTGCAAAAAGGCCTGACGCTGGAAGAAATAGCTGAAATCCACGAGTTAAACCTCGACTACGTGCGGGAGCTACATACAGCACCAGACACCCAATGATGCTAGCACCGGCCGAAGTCATCCGCGCCACGGAGGAGGAAAAGCAGTACCAAATTGACATGCTCACCCTGCTACACCAGCGCAACGTCGCCGAAGCCCCGGCACGCCTCAAGCAGCTCCAGCAAATTGCCATGGCCAACGGAAATTTATTTGATGAATTGATGGAAACTGTGAAATTCTGCTCGCTAGGGCAGATTACCAACGCACTATTTAAAGTCGGCGGGCAGTATAGAAGGAATATGTAATTACGATAGGCATCAAAATGACACTGTACAACAAATCATTCTACAGCAACCTAAATCTTCAAACCGGCAGTTTTCCATCTTGGGATTCTATATCCGATGAAGAATGGCGAAAAGTGCTCAGCAATTACGTATTCAAGATTGCAGACAGTTTTGCTTTCAGTAGCGTTTTTAAAAAGGCGGATTTATATCCAGATGGCTTAAACTATTTTGCTGACTGGGTGCTTGATATCACGGACTTGGCCGAAGCCGATGGGGATATAGTTTGCAAATTCCAGCTCAATGATAATTGCCGCTCTAAACTTTTAGAATATGAATTCGCAGTTCATCATTTTGAAAGCAAGAAGTTTCTCAATTATTACGAATTCGATTGCCTTTATTTTTTCAGTGGCGAACGATTAATCGCAATTTACATTAATCATGAAAGCGAGATTATGTTTCTCGATTTGAATGATGATGAAGCAGCGCTAATCGAAACTTTGGAACCACATATAAAAGGTTCTTTTGTCGATTCTTCTGTTTTTAGAGCAGCTGTAAGAGCGAGCAGAGAATCTTGAGTCAGGAAACGCAACTTACACCCTGCCCTCCCGAGGTTGGGAGAGCAGGGTGTTGTGCGTAAAGGGGCACTACCCACGCGGGCCAATCGGACGCAGCACGGCGATTCATCAACAGCTTCCCCCGCCTCCCCAGCCACTCAAGCGGCGGCGGGGGCGCTGGGGGCGGGGCGGGCGGGAGCAAATAATAGGGTGTGAACTATCGAACCAATCGTCTCAATATATTTCTATCAAGCTAATAACCAGCACTTGCATGGTTTAAGCTGCGTTAAACTCGCGCCAGTGCAGTTGCTATTTCGCCGCGTTGAACCGGGCGCGGTACACGGTGGTGTCACCGGGGCCGAAAACGATGCGGCGATTGTCTTTTTCTTTTAACTCGTAATCGCCGTTCACGGTGAATTTTATTTCGGTGACTTTGTAGCCGGTGTGCGTGGTGACGACGGCTCGGTAAATGCTGTCTTTGCTGGTGGGAATCAGGGCAAGGTCGTGGTCCCAGCTCAGGGGTTTGTCGCGGCCGCGCAGGCCCACTTGCCGCACGTTGGGCAGGCCGCGCACGTCGAGCAGGTACACCACGGTTTTGTCGGTGGCTTTTTGCACGCAGCTAGGCAGCGCGGGGGCCGCCAGGGCGAATGCTACCAGGCGGGGCCGGACGCGCGGGGCGGGCGACTTCATCAGCAGGTAGTCGAGCCCGAAGCGCCCGGAGCCGAGCACCAGTGCCGGCAGGGCGGCCCACAGGAAGCCCATGGCGGGCAGCATGTTCCACAGGCCCTGGTGAAACTGCTGCATGAACACGGCCACCAGCATGGTGCAGCAAACCAGAAACGCCGCCGGCCGCGTGAGCAGGCCCAGCACCAGCAGCAGCCCGCCCACGGCTTCGCTGAAGCCGCCCACCCAGGCAAAAAAGACGGGAAACTGGGCGAAGATGCCCCCGTAGGCCGCCACGTCGTGCGGGAACCAGAAGGCCACCTCGAACAAGCCCAGGTTGTTGTCGGGCGGCGACCAGGGCAAGCCGAATTTGGCGGCCCCGAAGTCCGACGTGAGCAGGTAGCCGCACACCACGCGGGGCAGGGCGAGCAGGGCATCCTGCCCCCAATGGGGCAGGGCGAGGGGGCGGAGTAGTTGGCGCATCTAACGTAAAAGAGGGAGTGAAACCAGTGCCCCCCGGCGGCCGGGGCGAACGGGTGCAAAGCACGCCGCTGCCGCGAAGCCCCGCGTCCCACATCATGATGTGGGCCCCGTAATGCCGCGATTTTGGGCCTCATCGATTGATTTGAGCCTTCTGCCGTGGGAGGGGGCACGCCTTTTTGCCTGGGTGCTCGAACATTCGGATGGGTAAACCGTCTTGCACGGCACACTCCATCACTAGCGCCATGACCATTACCATTGCCCCCAACTCGGCCCATCCCCTCACCGTCAGCCGCCTGGGCTACGGCACCATGCGCCTCACGGGCCCCAAGATATGGGGCGAGCCCGCCAACCGGCCCGAAGCCCTCGCCATTCTGAAAGCCGCCGTGGCCGGCGGCGTCAACTTTCTGGACACGGCCGACTATTACGGCGACGACGTGACCAACCGCCTGATTGTGGAGGCCCTGCACCCCTACCCGGCCGATTTGGTCATCTGCACGAAAGTCGGGGCCACCCGCCGGCCTGATGCCAGCTGGGTGCCCTTCAACACGCCCGCCAACCTGCGCACCAGCATCGAGAACAACCTGCGCACCCTCAAGCAAGAGCAGGTGCAGCTGGTGCACCTGCGCCTGATGGGCCACGGCGCGGTACCGCTTGACGAGCAGCTGGGGGCCATGTTCGAGATGCAAAAGGAAGGCAAAATCCAACACGTGGGCCTGAGCAACGTGGGCCCCGAGGAGCTGGCCGCCGGCCTGAAGATGGGCGAAATTGCCACCGTGGAGAACATGTACGGCTACGCCCAGCGCACCACCCTGCGCGAGGCGCACGGTGAAACCCGCGGCGGCGAAGAGGTACTGGCTCTGTGTGAGCAGCACGGCATTCCGCTGGTGCCGTTTTTCTCGCTCATCCACGGCCTGCCCAAGGCCGGCGACAAGCTGGCCGCCCTGGCCCGCGAGCGCAGCGTGTCGGAAGCCCAGCTGAACATCGCCTGGCTGCTGCACAAATCGCCGCTGCTGCTGCCCATTCCCGGCACGTCGTCGCTGGCGCACCTGCGCGAAAACCTACAGGCCGCCGAAATTCAGCTAAGCGCAGACGACATGGCGCGGCTGGGCTAGCCCGCGGCGGGCGCGGATGCCCGGGGCCGGCGGCGTGGGCAGCGCCCGGGGCCCGCCGTATTTTCACGGCATGAGACGTAGTTTTTGGTACGGATTGGGGGCCTGGCTGCTGGCCGGGCCCCTGCAAGCCCAGTCCCTGGCCGGGGTGTGGCAGGGCGTGGAAACCGACACTGGCGTACCGGACGGCTACTGGCCGGCGGTGCTGCGGGTGCAGAAAAGCCGGGGCAACGGCTTGTTTGGGGTGCTCTACCAGGAGTTGGGCGGCAGCCCGGGCGTGTCGGTCACGTTCCAGATGCAGGGCGTGCGCGCCGGCGGCGGGATGCGACTCGAACACGTCCGCAAGCTCAACGAAACCGGGCACGCGCGCTCCAGCTACTGGTGCGATGGCTCCATTACGTTCATTTACGACGCGAACCTGGAAAAACTGACCGGCCACGCCACCTACCGCCCGGTGGGCGACTGCGACGTGGGCACGTTCGCGCTGTACCGCATCAAACTAAAATCGGCCGCCACGGTGCCGGCCGGGGCCCTCAGCACCGTGCGCGTGTCGGGCCGCGACGTGCAGTGGTTTGCCGACGCCGACCTAAAGCAGCCCCTGGCCACCGGCAACACCTACCGCACCAAGCTCGGCAAAACCACCACCTTTTATTTAAAACAAGACTACTACCCCACCGACCAAAGCGCGGTGGTGCCCATTACCATTCGGGTGGCCGGGACCAAGGCCAAGGCGGGGCCCCCGCCGCCCGCGCCGCCCGTTGCGGCCCCGCCGGCTTCGGGGCCGCCCGCGGCGGCGCGGGCGGATACTGCACGCCCCGCCCCGCCGCCCACCGCCGCCCCGCCGCTGGCGGGGCCCGCGCCGGTGCTGCTGCCCACCGTGCTCTTTCAGGTGGGCAAAGCCAAGCTGCTGCCCAACGCACGCCCCGCCCTGGACCAGCTGGCGGCCGAACTGAACAGCCGGCCGGCCGTGCGCCTGCGGGTTCTGGGCCACACCGACCGCGTGGGCGAGCCCGACAAAAACCAGTTGCTGTCCGAGCAGCGGGCCGCCGCGGTCAAGGCCTACCTGGTGAAAGCGGGCGTCGCGCCCGAACGCGTCGACGCCGTCGGCTACGGCGATGCGCGGCCGCTGTACCCGTCGCCCGACGCCCGCAACCGGCGCGTGGAGGCGGAAGAAGTAAATTGACGGTTTGGCCACAATCTTTAAAGCAGTTGGGCATTTCCTTTACTTTTGCCCGGAGCCCTTTGCCCAGGGGCCCTTCTCGCCAACTCCCCGCAATGCTTAAAACCCTGCTTTCCGTGCTAGCTTTTTGCCTGCTGGCTTCGCGGCTCGTGGCCCAACAGGTCCCCGGCCCGGCCCCCGTCCCCGCCCCGGCCGCCCCGGCCCCCGACCCGCTGCGCACCGACTGGGCCAACCTCGCCCGTTACGCACCCGCCAACCAGCAGCTGCCGGCCCCGGCGGCCGGTAAGCCGCGCGTGGTGCTGATGGGCAACTCCATCACCGACGGCTGGCCCCGGGCCGACCCGCCGTTTTTCGCGGACCCGCGCTACGAGCTGGTCGGCCGCGGCATCGGCGGGCAAACGTCGCCGCAAATGCTGCTGCGCTTCTGGCAGGACGTGTTGGACCTGCACCCCGCCGCGGTGGCCATCATGGCCGGCATCAACGACATCGCCGAAAACACGGGGCCCTACCAGCCCCAGGCTACGCTGAACAACCTCATGGCGATGGCCGAGCTGGCCCACGCGCACGGCGTGCGGGTAATTCTGTGCTCGGTGATGCCCGCCGCCGAGTTTCCCTGGCGTCCCGGGTTGGGCCCGGGGCCCAAGGTGGTGGCCCTCAACGACCAGATCAAGGCTTACGCCCGCCAGCACCGCTTCGTGTACCTTGATTACCACGCGGCGCTGGTCGACGACCATTTGGGCATGAAGGCCGGCCTGGCCAGCGACGGCGTGCACCCCACCCTGGCCGGCTACCGCGTAATGGAGCCGCTGCTGCAACAAGCCGTGGCCGAGGCCCTGAAACACAAGCAATAGGCGGGCCGTACGGCGCAGGCCTCTGCCCGGCGCCGTACGGCCCGCGCCACCCCAAGCTGCGTCCAGGGGATTTAGGCGACTGTGTGGCAGCGTGCGGCAACTATTTTTGGCTACGCAATCGTTTACTTTACGCTGCATGCATAACAAATTATGCAGCCGGTCGTACCTTTGTACCACTACGCTACCCACTTATCTTGTCATGTCATGAAGAAGACTACTGCTTTCTCATCGCTCCTGCTGCTCGGCGGCTTTGGCTCGCTGGGCCTGTTGGTTGCCCGCCTGCACTCACTCAACCTGCACTTTAGCCTGCACGGCGAAGAGGCGGCCGATTACTGCTAGCCGGCAGCTTTTTTGTGCGGCGGCCCGTAATGGGAGTAGCCCTGCCCGGCGGCAGGGCTTTTTTGTGCGCCGTGCGCGACCTTTGCGGCCGGTTTTTTTCATCTCCCAACACTTTTTTTACATGACGCTTGACACCAACCAGCAGCAGGTGAGCTACATCATCGGCCGCGACCTGGCCCGCAATTTTTCCCAGCAAGGCCTGGAGCTGGACGTGGACATCCTGGCCGCCGCCCTGCGCGAAGGCCTCCAGGGCCTGCCCAGCCGCCTCACCCCCGAGCAAATGCAGGCGGCCATGCAGCAGCTGCAGGAGCAGCTCGGCGGGGCCCCCGATGACAACGACGACGACGACGACAACCCTGACCCCACCGCCATGACCAACAACAAAGCCGAAGGCGAAGCCTTCCTCGCCGCCAACGCCCAGAAGCCCGGCATCACCACGCTGCCCAGCGGCTTGCAGTACGAAGTACTCACCGAAGGCACCGGCAAAAAGCCCACCCTGAAGTCGTCGGTGACGACCCACTACCACGGCACGCTGCCCAGCGGCACCGTGTTCGACAGCAGCTACCAGCGCGGCCAGCCCGCCACCTTCCCCGTGAACGGCGTAATTGCCGGCTGGACCGAAGCCCTGCAACTGATGCCCGAGGGCTCGAAGTGGCGCTTGTACATCCCCGCCGACCTGGCCTACGGCAAGCGCGGCGCGGGCCGCGACATCGCCCCCGACTCGGCCCTGGTGTTCGACGTGGAGCTGCTGAAAGTGAACAACTGAGGGGCCGCCATCGACGACGCCCCGCCCCCCGAAGCCGCCGCGGAGCCCTCCGCGGCGGCTTTTGCGGCCCCGCCCCCGCCTGCCGACGAGCCCGCTGCGCTTCCCTTGCGCGGCCCTAGCGGCCAAGTACTGCTCACGGCCACGGCCCTCACCGTGGGCGGCCAGTCGTTTGCCCTGCGCGAGCTGGAGCGGGCCGAGCTGGCGCGGGTGCGCTGGTTGCTGTGGTACCTGCTGGGCGGCTTGGGCCTGGCCGCCGTCATGATTGCCTTTTTGCAAAACTGGCTGCGCACGGGGCCCGCCATGCTCGGCATGGCCCTCACGGCCCTGCTGCTGGCCCACGGGCAGCGCGGCACCAACCGCCTGCGCCTGCTGCGCCTGGGCCGCGAGGCGGCCCACTTCGCCCTGCCCGGCGACACCGCGCCCTGGCAGCGCTTCGCCGCCGAGCTGAACCGCCGCATCGGCCGGGCCCACGACAGCGCCGCCGCCGAAGCCGCCGCCCTGCTGGCCGCCGCCGATACCGCCCGGGCCGCCGCTGCCCAAGCCGCGGCGGGACCGGACGGAGCCGGTTCTTCGGGCCCCGGGCCCGGTTGAGGCAATAACCCGGCGGTACTGGGCCGGGTTTATCTTAGCGTCCGCGCCCCGCGCACACCCAAGCTTCACTTTGTTTTATGGATTCCAAACATTCGCACACGGCCGTTTCCGGGGCGGGGCTGCTCATCGCACTGGGCATCATTTACGGCGACATCGGCACCTCGCCGCTGTACGTGATGAAGGCCATTGTACCGGCCCTCATCGACCCACGGCTGGTGCTGGGCGGCATCTCGTGCGTGATTTGGACGCTCACGCTCCAGACCACTATTAAGTACGTGCTCATCACCCTGAACGCGGACAACAAGGGCGAGGGCGGCATTTTTTCGCTCTACGCCCTGGTGCGGCGGCGCGGGGCCTGGCTCTCGGCGGTGGCCATCGTGGGGGGCTCGGCCCTGCTGGCCGACGGCGTGATTACGCCGCCCATCTCGGTGGCCTCGGCCATCGAGGGGCTGAAGCAGGTGTACCCCGGCCTCACCCAAAACCTGGTAGTGTACATCGTCATCGGCATCATCGCGGGGCTGTTTCTGCTCCAGAGCTTCGGCACCCAGATTGTGGGCAAGGCCTTCGGGCCCATCATGCTGCTGTGGTTCACGATGCTGGGCGTGCTGGGCGGCGGCTGGGTGCTGCAACACCCGGCCATCCTGCGGGCCTTCAACCCGTACTACGCCTACGATTTGCTGGCCCACTACCCCGGCGGCTTCTGGCTGCTGGGGGCCGTGTTCCTGTGCACCACCGGGGCCGAGGCCCTGTACTCCGACCTGGGCCACTGCGGCAAGGGCAACATTCGCATCAGCTGGACCTTTGTGAAAACCACGCTGCTGCTCAACTACCTGGGCCAGGGCGCGTGGCTGCTGGCGCACCAGGGCCAGCAGCTGGCCGGCCGCAACCCGTTTTACGAGCTGATGCCGGCGTGGTTCCTGCTCATCGGCATCGGGGTGGCCACCATCGCGGCCATCATCGCCTCGCAGGCCCTCATCACGGGCTCGTTCACGCTCGTGGCCGAGGCCATCCGCCTCAACATGTGGCCCAAGGTGAAGCTCAACTACCCCACCGACGTGAAGGGCCAGCTTTTCGTGCCCAGCATGAACCGGCTGCTGCTGCTGGGCTGCATCGGGGTGGTGCTGTTTTTCCGCGAAAGCGCCAACATGGAGGCCGCCTACGGCCTGGCCATCACCCTCACCATGCTCATGACCACGATTTTACTGAGCACGTGGCTTAGGTTGAAGAAGGTGGCCCTGCCGCTCATTGTCTTGTTTGCGCTGGTGTACGGCCTCATCGAAGGCGCGTTCCTGGTGGCCAACCTGGTCAAGTTTCCGCACGGCGGCTGGGTGTCGCTGGCCATCGGGGCCACGCTGATGAGCGTGATGTACGTGTGGCTCAAGGCCTACTACATCAAGCGCCGCCTCACCGACTTCGTGCGCCTGGAGCCCTACGTGGAGGGCCTCAAGCGCCTGAGCGACGACGAAAGCATCCCCAAATACTCCACCCACTTGGTGTTCCTGACCGGGGCCGAGCGCAATTCCGAAATTGAGCAGAAAATCATCTACTCCATCTTTCAGAAACGCCCCAAGCGGGCCGACATCTACTGGTTCGTGCACGTCGAAACCACCGACGAGCCCTACACGATGGAGTACAAGGTGACCGAGGTGGCCCCCGACGACGTGTTCCGCATCAACTTCCGGCTGGGCTTCCGGGTGCAGCAGCGCATCAACCTCTACTTCCGCAAAGTGGTGGAAGACCTCGTGCGCAACAAGGAAGTGGACATCACCTCGCGCTACGAGTCCCTGAGCCAGCGCCACATCACCGGCGACTTCCGCTTCGTGGTGCTGGAAAAATTCCTGAGCGTGGAAAACGACTTCCCCGCCCTGGAAAAGCTCGTCATGCAGGCCTACTTCTACATCAAGCAGTTCATTGCCTCCGAAGACCAGTACTTCGGCCTCGACACGTCCTCGGTGAAAGTAGAAAAAGTGCCGCTCGTCATTGCCCCGCCCCGGGAAGTGGCCCTCACCAGAATTCGCTAAATCTTCATCCCGTGCCGTTTACATTGGCGGGGCCGCTACGTGGCGGCCCCGCTTTTTTGTATCCTATGCTGTACGCAGGTTGGGAATTGCTGAACTGGGTAGCGCTGTACCTGGTGGCCCGGGCCGTTTTTAAAGCCTTGAGCCTCGTCGTTAGCGAATGGGGGATTCTGAAAGCAGGCGCGCTTTTCATCATCTTGCTCAGCACCTGCCACGGCCGGAGCCCGGCCCCCGCGGCCGGACAAGCGACATCGGTGGCGGCCACCGGCGACGCCAGCGGCGTAGACAGAGGCCCCCATCTCGTGACGATAGCCGAGGAGCCGATGGGTAGCGTCGTGCTGCTGGTGACCAAAGGAGCGCTCATCAACCCAACCGGCTTGCAGGTGGCCCGGTCGGTTTCCGGCACCTTTCCGGGCGGCCACCGCTGGGAGCCCGTTGGCCTTGGCAGCTACCACATCGAAAAGGACCGGTTCACTTACGGCACCACGGAGCTGCTGCACTGGCAGCTGCTGGGCACGACTGTCTACACGCAAGTAAAAGATTTGCACGGCACCGTAGCCATAAAATGAGTTTATTTTTGTCACAGAAAGGCCCTGCACAAGCTGTGCGGGGCCTTTTTACCTTTAAATACTTTCCTTACATCTCCGTTTGGCACGACGGCCTCAAGGCTAAATTGTGGCCAATTTACTAATACTGGTTATTTGCAATCGATTACTTCAGCCACTTGGCCAGCACCTTTTGCTGGGCGGCGGTGGGGTTGGGCAGGGGCTGGATTTGGTAGCGCAGGTCGGGGTCGGCGCGGTAGGTCAGGGTGAGGTCGCGCAGGAGGCCGTCGCGGCGCACCTGGAGCTTGAGGGGCGTGCCCACGGCCCCGCCCAGCAGGGCCTTGGCCGATTCTTCGCCGGGGGCCGCCCCGTTGATGAGCAGCACCTCGTCGTTCACGTTCAGGCCGTCGGTCCAGGCCGCGCCGTTGCGCTCGGTGCCCGCCACCAGCAGCTTGCCGGTGCGCGTGGAGAGCGTGGCCCCCAGCGTGCCGTTGGGGTTACTAGGGGCGCTGGTGCAGGCCAGGCCCGCGTAGGCGAAGGCCGTGGCGTAGTCGATGGTTTTGGTGCCGTACACGCTCTGCCGGAAGAAATCGTCGAAGCGCCGGCCGGCCACCGCGGCCACCGCGTCCTGGTACTCCTGGTCGGTGAAGCCGCGGCCCAGCTTCTGGTAGTACGTGGCGTAGAGCAGGCGGAACACGTCGTCGAGGTGCTTCTGGCCCTGGGTGGCGTTGATGATCATCAAATCGAGCACCGCGCCGATGGTTTCGCCCTTGTCGTAGTAGCTGATGCCCGTGTTGGACGAGTTTTCGTTGGGCCGGTAGTACTTAATCCAGGCGTCGAAGCTGGCCTCGGCAGCCGACTGCACTTTGTTGCCGGGCGTGTTTTCGACCGTGCCGATGGTGCTGGCCAGGTGCTCGAGGTAGCCCGGCTGGTCGTAGTAGCCGGCCCGCTCGTTCATCAGGTTGGCCATGTACTCGGTCATGCCTTCGCTCACCCACAGCATGTGGGTGTAGTTCTCGTGGTCGTAGTCGAAGGGCCCCAGGGCCACCGGGCGGATGCGCTTCACGTTCCAGAGGTGGAAGTACTCGTGGGCCGCCAGCCGCAGGAAGCTCTTGTAGCCGGCCTCGGTGCCGTAGGTGGTACGGCCCACTTCCAGGGTGGTGGAGTAGAGGTGCTCCAGGCCCCCGCCGCCGCGCTCCAGGTTGTGCACGATGAACAGGTAGTGGTCCAGGGGGTTCTGGCCCACCACGCCCTGCGCCGTTTCGCAAATCTTCTGCATGTCGGCCAGCAGGCGGGGCTCGTCGGCCTGGTAGGTGCCGTACATGGCCATTTGGTGCACCGTGCCGTTGGCCGTGAATTGCAGCACTTTCTGGTTGCCGATTTCGATGGGCGAGTCGGCCAGCTCGTCGTAGCTGGCGGCTTTGTACGTGAACTTCGCGCCGCCCGGGGCCGCCCGCAGCGCCGTGCTCACCTGGGCCCAGCCGGGGGCCGGCTGCACCACCAGGGTGCTGGCCAGGCCCTTGTTCAGGGCCGGGTACACGAACACGCTGCTGCCGTTGAGGTAGCCGTGGTCGGCGTCGACAAAGCTCGTGCGCACGCTGATCTCGAAGGCGTACACGCGGTAAGCCACCTGGAAATCGGCCTGCTTGGGGTGGCGCACCCGCCAGGTATTCTTGTCGATTTTCTCCACCGCCAGCGCCTGGCCGCCGGCCCCGGTGGCCCGGAAACCCTCCACGTTTTTGGCGTATTCGCGCACCAGGTACGAGCCCGGGGCCCAGACCGGCAGCTTCACGTCGGTGTAGTCCTGGGCAAAGCCGCTTAGCGCCACGCCCACCTCGAAGTAGTGGGTTTGGGGCGCGGGCATGGCCAGGGTGTAGCGCAGCGCGGGCGCAGCGGCGGCCCGGGTTTGGGCTCCGGCGGGCGCGGCCAGCAGCGCGGCGGCCAGGCCGCCCAGCAAGCGGAAAGAAATGGGCATACGAAGAAGGAATTTTAGCATTGAGACGGGCCGCAAAGTACGGGCCGCAAAGTACGGGCCGCCGCCGGCCTCCAACCTAGCGGCCCCCGGCTGCGTTTAGCGGGCCAGGCTTTGCCCCCGCCCCTATGCGCATCATCTGGTTGATTTTCATTGGCCTGGCCCTGGCCATTGCGGGGCTGTTGCCCCGGCACCGGCCGGCCGCGCCGGCCCGCCCCGCCGCTACGACCGGGCCCGCCGGCCCCCCCGCCGGGCCCCGGGGCCGCGCCGACAGCGTGGTGGCCTTCGCGCTGCGGCAGCTGGGGGCCCCCTACGCGTTTGCCGGCACCAGCCCCGCCACGGGCTTCGACTGCTCGGGCTTTGTGCAGTACGTGTACGGGCACTTCGGCGTGGCCGTGCCGCACTCCACGGCCCTGCTCATCGGCGCGGGCCGGCCGGTGCCGCGGGCCGAGGCCCGGCCCGGCGATTTGGTGGTGTTTGCCGGTACGGCCCCCGGCAGCGCCACGGCCGGCCACGCGGGCATCGTGGTGTCGGCGGCGGGGGCGGTGCCGGTGCGCTTCGTGCACGCCTCCTCGGCCCGGCGCGCGTCGGGCGTGAAAACCAGTGCCATCGAGGGCAGCGGCTACGAAACCCGGTTTTTGCAGGTGCGGCGGGTGCTCAACTAACCGTTCTGGCCGGCCCGCGGCTGGTACCCCTAAAAAAGCGATGCCCGGCTCGCCAACGAGTGGCAAGCCGGGCATCTAATCCTTCAAATCTTACCAAACAGCGCAGCTGGGGTACAGCTCCGGCGTGTCTCTAACAGTAAGACCTGGGCCAACGTAGGCCGCGATAGAGACTAAAGCGGCCCCGCGAAGCTGTTATCTAGGCGCGCACGGCGGTGATGCGTACGACATTGGACAGGCTTGGCAGGATTTGGTTGGGACTACTAGACATTTTGTACCTCCTTTCTTTACGTTCCACATAACCCCGGCCGCGCGGCCCAGCACATTAGGGCTACTTGGGCGGGGGCGTAGCACTCGCTACTGGGCCCCAAAGTTAGAAGCCGGGCGTAAGGTTCAAAATTTTCGGGGCGCTTTTAGGAAAGAAAGCTTGTTTTGGCCGGTGGGAGGCTGATTTTCAGGCCTATTATTTTTGCGCTGCCAACCCAAAAATTCATCTGCCGTGCCAGCGGCCAACTCTGGCCGCAAACTTGCCCTAGCTGGCGGGAAAGGCGGCATTCGGCGGGCCCGAATATTTACCTTACCTTTTCCCCGTCATTCTTTTGCCCGCTTTTCTTTTATTCCATCCCTCTCTCCTTGCCCACCCATGAAAAAATTTGCCTTTCTGTTGGTTGTTTTGGCGCTGGCCGGCGCGCGCCTGGCCTCGGCCCAAACCCTGAGCCCGCTGGGCGTGTGGACCAATGCCGAGAAAAAAGCCACGTTTGAGATTTATAAGTGCGGCGACAAGCTGTGCGGCAAAATCGTGACCCTGACCATTCCCAACGACCCGGCAACCGGCAAGCCCAAAACCGACACCCAAAACCCCGACCCCAAGCTGCGCAGCCGCCCGCGCCTGGGCTTGGTGCTCATGGAAGGCTTTAAGTACGACGACGATAACAAGTGGGACGACGGCAAGATTTACGACCCGGAGAGCGGCAAAACCTATTCGTGCTACATGAAAATGGAAAGCGCCAACGCCATGGAAGTGAAGGGTTACATCGGCTTCTCGCTCATCGGCAAGTCGCAGACCTGGACGCGGGTGAAGTAGGCCGCACCGCCCAAAACGGCCGGTTTCCTCGCGGGAGCCGGCTTTTTTGTGTTTTTTTCGGGCCCCAACCGCGGCCTTTTTGAAAACTATTTGAAAACGCCGGGGGTTGCACACTGCTCCCTCTCCTCACTCTTGCTCCGTCCGTGCGGTCTTTCCTGCGCTCTTTATTTTCGTCGGCTCCAACGGCCCGCTCCGGCGAGTGGCGGCCGTTTGCCCTGACGGCGGCGCAGGCAGGCCGGCACCAGCAGTGGGTGGAGCAGCGCATTTACCGCAACTGGCTGGGGCCCTACTTCAAGGCCTACCACCTGCACCGGGCCGGCGCGGCCGGGCGGCGCGGCCTGCGGGCCGAGCCCCTGCGCGAAGAGGGCCGCCAAGGGGCCATGCTGTACTACGACGACAGCATCAACCCCGTCAATTTCCGCCATTTTTACGAGCTGGTGGGCGAGCGAATTGTGGGCCTGGGCTACCTCCGCGCGGCCGCCGACGAGTGCACCCGCCGCCACGAAAACCTGCACGAGCACACCTACAAGCTGCATTTCAAGCCGCCGCCCGTCGACTGCCCCGACTGCGGCCTGTGCGACCAGCGCTACGGCCTCGTCACGCTCGATTTGGTGGCCCTCAACGGCCAGCCCCTGTTCATTCGCCTGGCTGCCAACCCCGTGCTGGAACCCGGCTTCACGGCCGCCGTTTCCTTTGAGGAACTGCTGCGCACGGTGTTCGACGAGCCCTTTCCTACCCCGGAGGAAGAAGTCAACCGGTTGGAGTACACGCAGTTTTAGATCAATTGATTAATTGTTGCATGGTTAGTTGTTAAACAATTAACCATGCAACAATTAATCAATTGATCTAAACAATTTATTCTCGCTCGAAGCGGGCCTGGCCGAGCGCCGCGCCGGTGGCGCTGGTCAGGCGCAGCAGGTACAGGCCCGGGGCCAGCGCCTGGGTGTTGAGCCGGGCGGCGGGCGGCACGGGTTGGGCCAGCACGCGGCGACCGGTGGCGTCGAACACCTCGGCCGTGGCGGGACCCGGCAGCGCGGGCAGTTGCAAGGCGTCGCGGCAGGGGTTGGGGAACACGCCCAGCGCGGGGCCCGCGGCCGGCCGGGTACTCAGCACCAGGCTGTTGTCTTCCGCGCTGGCATTGGCCAGGAGCAGCAGCGCGAGGTCGGGGTCGGCCGCCACGCTGGCCAGCTGGCGGGCCCCCACGGGCACGTCGAACGCCTCCTGGGCCTGGGCCTGGCGGTGGCGCACGCGCTGGGTAGTGCCGTCGGCGAAGGTGAGCAGGTAGTCCACGTCGAGGTCGAAAAAGGGCGTCACGGCGGGCTGCGACGCAGTTTCGCGGGTGCGCACGGTGGCCGAGGGGCCCACCTGGTGCCAGGCCACGGCCAGCGACGGGTAGCCCTGCCCCCGGAACCACTGCTGAAAAAAGTACCCCAGCGGCCGGCCCGCCTCGCCCTCGAACACGGCCTGCAAATCGGCGGTGCGGGCCGTGCCGCCCCCGAACCGCTGCTGGTAGGTGCGCAGGGCCCGGAAAAACCGGGCGTCGTCGTTCAGCAGGCCGCGCAGCATGTGGATGACCAGCGCGGCCTTCCGGTAGCTCAGGTCCGAGTTGAAGATGCGGGCCACGTCGGTGGTGTCGGGCACGGCCACGCTGCCGGGGTTGCGCAGGGCCCGGAAGCGGGCGTCGGCCAGCCAGGCGGGCACGCCGGCGGGCTGGAAGGCCTGGTACGAGAGGTACTCGCCGTAGGAGGCAAACCCTTCGTTGAGCCAGACGTCGGTCCAGCTCGCGCAGGTCACGTTGTCGCCGAACCACTGGTGGAACAGCTCGTGGGCGTTCAGGCCGAAGTCGAACCCGTCCTGGGTGGTCATCGTCTGGTGCTCCATGCCGCCGCCGATGGGGGCCATGCTGTGGCCGTACTTGGTGGCGGCAAACGGGTAGGGCCCCGCCAGCCGGGCGTAGTTTTCGAGGAAGCCCGCCGTGCGGTCGATGTCGGCCTGGTAGAAAGCCAGGGCCCCCTGGTCGTACACGTAGTCCACGATGGGCACGCGGGGGCTGCCGGCGGGGTTGGCGTAGCTCACGGCTTCCAGGTAGGGGGCCACGGCCACCGAAATGAGGTAATAGGCAATGGGTTGGCGCGATTTCCACTCGTAGCGCACGCGGTTGCCGGGCAGCGGCACGGTGCGGACCAGCGCCCCGTTCGAGCCCACCTTGTTGGGCAGCGTCGTCGTCACCCACACGTCCGACGAGTCGGCCTTGTCGGTGAGCACCTGCTTGCACGGGAACCACTCGTGGGCCGAAAACGGCTCCGACAGCGACCAGAGCACCTGGTAGCGGTGCCAGGTGCCGGCGTAGCGCACCGAGTCGCGGCGGTCGAGGGCGTTGCCGATGGCGGCGGTGCTGCCGTGCGGGGCCGTGCCGTGGTAGTAAATGCGGGCGTCGGCCAGGGAGCCCGCGGGGGCCGGCGCGGCTAGGGCGGCGGTGGCCTCCAGCCCTGCCCGCCGCACGCCGGGGGCCCGGCGGCCGTTCACCACCACCGAGTCAATCAGCAGCGTGGGCGTGCCGGCGGGCGCGCCGGCCGGGGCCTGGTACAGGTCGAAGGCCAGCGAGTCGAGGGCCCGGGGCCCCACCCGCACGCGCAGCCACGCCGAGCCGGCCACGTCGCGCGAGGTGGGCTCCAGGGCCAAGTCGAGCTTGTAGTAGGTGACGTCGTAGCGGGCGAGCTGGGCGCGGCGGGCGGGCGAGGCCGCGGGGGCCGCCGCGCCCAGCCCGCCCGCCCGCAGGTGGGCCGTGGCGCAGGCCAGCCCGGCGGCGGCGGGGCCCACCTGGGCCGCGGCCCGCAGGCCCGCCAGCCCCGCCAGGAGCCCCAGCCCCCAGCGCGAAAAAATATGGGAAAACGCCATGACCGTGAAGGCAATAAGAAACAGCGGAGCGCCGTTTTTCGGTGGTTGAAAGATACGCGCTGCGCCGCGGACGGCCGGGCCAGGCGGGCCCGCCGGCGGGGCCATTTTTTTGGCCCGGGCCGCGGTGTTTTCCGGGGAGGGCTGGTTAACTTGCGGCAATGATGAAAACAATTTTTACCCGCCTGATTACCATTTTTTGTTTTGCCCGCGGCGGGCCCATGGCCCTGGTGCTGGCCGGGCTGCTGGGGCTGGCGGGCCCGGCGCGGGCCACCCACATCGTGGGCGGCGAGCTGGAGCTAGAGCACGTGAGCGGCGCAACGTACATCCTGCGCATGAACCTGTACTTCGACGCCGTGAACGGCCAGCCCGGGGCCCTGGACAACGAGCTGACGGCCAGCATTTTTGACCGCACCACCAACGCCCGCAAGCTCGACGTGGTGCTGCCCCTGACCACCAGCTCCTACGTGAACTACACCAACCCGGCCTGCACCGTGCCCGTTCTCAGCACCCGCAAGCTGGTATACGCCCAGACCATTCAGCTGCCGGCCGGCACCTACGGCAGCCCGGGCGGCTACTACGCGGCCGTGGAGCGCTGCTGCCGCAACAACACCATCAGCAATATCGAGTTGCCATTCGCGGCGGCCCAGACGTTTTACCTGGAGTTTCCGGGCGTGGTGCGCGGGGGCCAGCCGTTCGTCGATTCCACGCCGCGCATCTTCCCGCCCCTGGCCGACTACGCCTGCCGCAACGAGCTGTTTTACTACGACTTCGGCGGCACCGACGCCGACGGCGACTCGCTGGCCTACGACCTGGTGACGCCCCTCAACGGCCACTCCAACACGGTGGTGCCCAAGCCCGCGCAGGCCGCCCCGGCCCCCTACGCCCCCATCGACTGGAAGCCCGGCCGGAGCGCCCAGGACCAGATTCCGGGCACCCCCACGCTGCAAATCGACGGCCGCACCGGCCGCCTCACCGTGCGGCCCAGCACCCTGGGCCTGTTCGTGTTCGGGGTGCGCTGCGCGGAGTACCGCCGGGGCGAGAAAATCGGCGAGTGCCGCCGCGACTTCCAGCTCATGGTGCTCAACTGCCCCGCCAACAACCCGCCCAGCGTGCTGGTGCTGCCCCAGGCCGCCGGCCACCCGGCCCCCTACCGGCCCGGCCGCGACACGCTGCGCCTGCGCCCCGGCGGCGACCATTGCTACCAGCTGCGCTTCACCGACCCCGACCCGGGCTCGACGCTCACGCTCTCGCTGCACCCGGTGAACTTCGCCGGCAACCTGCCCACCTTCGCCGCCACCGCCCCCACCACGGGCCGGGTGCACGCCGCCGGGGCCCCCGACACGCTCACGGCCACGCTGTGCTTCCCGGACTGCCTGAACTCGCGGGGCAAGGTGTTTTTGCTCGACGTGATTGTGGCCGACGACGGGTGCAGCCTGCCCCGGCGCGATACTGTGCGGGTGGCCTTCATTGCCACGCCGCCGCCCAACGGGCCGCCCGTTATCAGCAGCACGGCGGGGCCCGCCCTGCCCCTGCACGCCAGGGTGGGCGATGTGGTGAGCTTCGACCTCGTGGCCAGCGACCCCGACAACGACGCCCTAACCCTGGCCATGACCGGGGGCGACTTCGCCCCGGCCGCCGTGGGGGCCGCCCTGGCCCAGGGCGGGGCCGGCGGCCGCGTGCAGGGCCGCTTCACGTGGCGGGTGCCGTGCGCGGCGGTGCGGGCCGCGCCGTATGTGTTCACGTTCACGGCCGCGGCCGCGCCCTGCGGCGAGCCGCAGGCGGCGGCCCTGGCCGTGCCCGTGGTGGTGGACTACGCCAACGCGGCCCCGGTGCTGGCGGCCACGCTGCCGCCCCCCCCGCCCGCCGACGGCCCGCCGCCCGTGGTGCGCCTGGCACTGGGCGGCACCTACGCCGCCACCCTGAGCGGCACCGACGCCGACCGCGACGGGCTGACGATGACGGCCACCGGCCGGGGCTTCGACCTGGCCGCGGCGGGCATGTACTTCGCGGCCCAGAACGGCACCGGCCAGGCCAGCGGCACCTTCCGCTGGGAGGCCAGCTGCGCTGCCGTGGGCCTGCCGCAGCCGCTCATCGTAGATTTTGGCCTGGTGGACGCCACCTGCCGGCCCCTGCCCCAAACCCGCGCCGTGCGCTTCGAAGTGGCCAAGCCCGACTCGGCGGCCGTGACGCTCTACAACGTCATCACCCCCAACGGCGACGCCCAGAACGAAACCTTCCGCCTGCCCGGCCTGCCGCCCAACTTCTGCAACGCGGAATTTGCCAGCCTGAAAATTTTCAGCCGCTGGGGCCAGCAGGTGTACGAAACCGCCGACCGCGACTTCCGCTGGGGCGGCCAGGGCTCGGCGGGCCTCTACTACTACGTGGTGGCCTACACCGACGGGCGGCGCTACAAGGGCTGGCTGGAAGTGCTACGCTAAGCCCGGGGCCACCGCAAAAACTTGGGGCATAAACTACTTGGCTCTCAGAAGGCCCGGTAGTAGCACGGCCGCGGTTAGGCCCAGGGCGCGTAACGCCGGGGCCGTTGGGCCGTTGAACGGGGGAAATCCGCCCACTTTTCCCGCCTCCGCGCATGTTTTCTTCGCTTACCCGCGCCGCCCTGCTGGCGGCCTGCCTGCCCGCCGCCGCGCCGGCCTTTGCCCAAACCCGCCCCGAAACGCCGTCCAAACCCCTGGGGACCATTGTGCTGCCGGCCGCCAAGGGCCTGAAACCCGTGCGGGTGGCCGCCTTCCCCGACCAGCGCGTGACCGGCGTGACGGTGTCGCGCCAGGGCCGCATCTTCGTCAACTTCCCGCTTTGGGAAGACGGGCACCGCGAGTCGGTGGCCGAAATTGTGCCCGGCCAGGCCCCCAAGCCCTACCCCGATGCCGCCTGGAACAGCGCCGTCACCGACCCCAAAGCGCCCGCCAGCCCGGCCCAGCGCTTCGTGTGCGTGCAGAGCGTGGTGGTGGACGACCAGGACCACCTGTGGGTGCTCGACCCGGCCTCGCCCAAATTTACGGGCGTGGTGCCCGGCGGGGCCAAGCTGGTGGAAATCGACCTGGCCACCAACAAGGTGCTGCGCACCATCGTGTTTACCGACAAGGTGGCCCCCTCGAAAAGCTACCTCAACGACGTGCGCTTCGACACCAAGCGCGGCTTTGCTTACCTCACCGAGTCGGGCACCGGGGCCCTGGTGGTCCTGAACCTGAAGAGCGGCCGCGCCCGCCGCGTGCTCGAAACCCACCCCTCGGTGCACCCCGAGCCGGGCTTCGACCTGGCCGTGGACGGCTACGTGCTGCGCGAGCCCGACGGCAAGAAACCCAACTTTCAGGTGGACGGCATCGAGCTGAGCGCCGACGGCAACACCCTGTACTACCAGGCCCTGATGGGCCGCACGATGTACCGCATCGGCACCGAGTTCCTGCGCGACAGCACCCTGAGCCCGGCCAAGCTGGCCGCCCACGTGCAGAAATTTGCCGTGCCCAGCGCCTCCGACGGCTACGGCCGCGACGCGGCCGGCAACCTGTACACGTCGGGCATCGAGGACAACAGCATCCACCGGGTGACGGCCGCCGGCAAGATCGAAACCATTGCCCAGGGCCCGGAAATCTCCTGGCCCGACACGTTCGGCTACGGCCCGGGCAACACGCTGTACTTCACCACGTCCCAAATCCAAACTCAGGACAAGTACCACAAGGGCAAGAGCACCCGCACCCAGCCCTACGGCCTGTGGAAGCTGGCGCTGGACCCGGCCAAGTAAGCGCCGGCTGCCCCCACACTCAGCACCGAAACGTCCCGCCGGAAGCCCCGGCGGGACGTTTTTGTATTCAACGAACGAACTTCGGGCCGGCCCGGGCCCGCGAACCATGCCTTCCCCTGCCCTGCCCGCCTGGCTGCGCGTGTTCGTGCGGCCCTACCCCAGCGCCAACAGCGTGCTGCTGCTGGCCCCCCGCCCCATCCTGGTCGACAGCGCGGGTTCGGGGCCGACGTGCCGGCCCTGGAGGCGTGGCTGCGGGCCCAGGGCGTGCCGCCCGGCGCCCTGGCGCTGGTGGCCAACACCCACTGGCACTGCGACCACGCGGGCGGCAATTACCACCTCCAAACCCGCTACGGCACCCCCGGGGCCGCCGCCGGGCCCGACGCGGCCCGCGTCAACGCCCGGGCCCCGGACGCCTGCGCGGCCGCCTGGTTGCACCAGCCCGTGGAGCCCTACGCCGTGGCGCGCACCCTGGCCCCCGGCGACGTGCCCGACACCGGCCGGGCGCAGCTGCGGGTGCTGGCCACGCCCGGCCACACCGCCCACCACCTCAGCTTCTGGGATGCAAAAAGCGGCGTGCTGCTGGCCGGCGACCTGTTCCACGCCCACGACGCGGGCTGGCTGAACCCCTGCGACGGGCCCGCCGCGCTGCACCAAAGCCTGGCGTCGCTGGCCGCGGTGGCGGCCCTGCCGCTGCGCCTCGCCGTATCGGGCCACGGCCCGGTGCTGGCCGCCCCCGCCGCCGCGCTGGCCGCCGCCCGGCAGCGCCTCACCCGCTGGCTGGCCGAGCCCGAAGCGGCGGCGCGGCACGCGGCCAAGCGCGTTTTCGCCTACGCGCCCATGCTCGAAGCGGGCGGCTGGGGCCCGGCCGCGTACCGGGCCTACGTGGCGGCGGCTCCCTGGCTGCGCGACGTGGCCGCCGTCTCGTTCGGCACCACGGCGGCGGCCCTGGCCGAGCAACTCACGGCCGGTTTTCGGGCGGCGGGCGTGTTTGTGGACGGGGCCAACGGCCACTTGCAGGTCACGACGCCGCACGTGGCCCCGGCCGCGGGCTGGGCCCGGGGGCCGGGGCGCGTGGCCGATTGGCCACCCGCCGGACCCGTAAAAATGCGCTTATGAAACGGTAGATGACTATTAACCAGGGGGTAAGGAGGGCCCTACTTTTGAGCTGCGTTTAGTTTTTTCCTCCCACCCTCCTAATCCCACCAATCCATGACGGACATTCATGCAATCGTTCCCACCCGGTTAGCGGTTCGCCGCACCGCGCCCCTGCTGCTGGGCCTGGTTTTGCTGGCCGGGTGCAGCACCCGCAGCACCGACATGCCGGCCCCGCAGGCCGCCGCCGCCACGGCCGCCGACCTCACCAGCGGCCTCGGCAACGGCGTCAACTTGCAGCCCTCGTACTACAACGGCGGCAACCCCAACTTCGGCTTTTCGCTGATGAAGCAGCAGACGAAAATCAAGACCGTCCGCATCGAAATCGAGCCCGGCTACGTGAGCCAGGCCAAAAGCTGGATTTCGCAGGCCAAGTCCAACGGCTACGCCGTTATCGCCACCTACCACAAGTCGTCGGTGCTGGGCTCCGACAACACTTCCGAGCTGGCCACCGCCGGCACCTGGTGGAAGACCAACTACAACGCGCTCGGCGGGGGCTTCACCATCAACCTGATGAACGAGTGGGGCAGCCACAACATCTCGTCCAACGCCTACGCGGCGGCCTACAACACGGCCATCAGCTCGGTGCGCGCGGTGTACAGCGGGCCGATTATCATCGACATCCCCGGCTACGGGCAGGAAACGTCCACGGCGGCCGCGGCCGTGAAGGGCACGGGCGGCACCAAAATCAACGACACCAACATCATCCTTTCGGCCCACGTGTACCCCAACGGCTACAACCAGGGCAAGGGCCACACCCTGCAAAACTCCGACCTCGACGACTTGGGCTCGGCCGGGCGGCCCTGCATCATCGGCGAGTTCGGCAACTCGCCGTCGGGGTCGGCCAACTGGTCGGGCATCGTGAGCTACGCCAAGTCGAAGGGCTGGACGGTGCTGGGCTGGTGCTGGAACGGCGACGGCGGCAGCATGAACATGGTGACCCCGTCGTGGTCGTCGAACGCCACGGCTACTTCGTTCTCGCTCAGCTCGTACTTCAGCACGGTGTACAACCTGCTGTAAGCGGCCGCTGCTGATTGTTAGAAAAGCCCCCTGGCAGCAGGGGGCTTTTTTGCGCAAAACGGCGCGGTTTCCCGTTTTCGTCGGGGCCGCCAAAAGGAAAGGCTTGGGCCGCCCCCGCGCCGGAAGCCGCGCGTGCCGACCCAGCGCCCGGGCTCCGCACCAAAGACCGCGCCCCGCCGCCGCGCCCAAGGCCCCGGCTGGTTCATCGGCGCGCGGCCCGCCAAGCCGGTGCAAACCGGACTATAAATAGGCAAATGATTATTAATCAGGGAAGGAATAAAGATTTACTTTTAATCCTCCTTTGGTTTCTTTCCATCCACCCTTCACCCTCCTACCCATGACGAATTCCCGTGCAATCGTTTCTGTACTCGCCGCCGGCCGCCGCGCCGCGCCCTTGCTTCTGGGCCTGGCCCTGCTCAGCGGCTGCAGCTCGCACAACGACGAAGTGCCGACCCCGCAGGCCGCCGCCGCGGCCGACCTCACCAACAACCTGGGCAACGGCGTCAACCTCCAGCCCTCGTACTACAACAACGGCAACCCCAATTTTGCCTGGTCGCTGATGAAGCAGCAGACCAAAATCAAAACGCTGCGGATCGAAATCGACCCCAGCCGGGTGGGGGCCAGCACCGCGGCCAACTGGATTTCCCAGGCCCGGTCCAACGGCTACACGAACCTGATTTGCACGTACCACTACTACGGCGGCTCCGACAAAGCGAGCGACCTGATGACGGCCGCCAACTGGTGGAAAGCCAACTACCGGGCCCTGGGCGGCAACTTCACCATCAACTTGTGCAACGAGTGGGGCAGCCACAACATCACGCCGAGCGCCTACGCGGCGGCTTACAACAGCGCCATCAGCACCGTGCGGCAGGTGTACAGCGGGCCCATCGTCGTCGACATCCCCGGCTACGGGCAGGAGACGGCCACGGCCGCGGCGGCCGTGAAGGGCACGGGCGGCACGAAAATCAACGACACCAACATCATTTTGTCGGTGCACGTGTACCCCAACGGCTACAACCAAGCCAAGGGCCACAACTTGCAAAGCGCCGACCTCGACGATTTGGGCTCGGCCGGCCGCCCGTGCATCGTCGGCGAGTTCGGCAACACGCCCTCCGGCTCCGTGGACTGGCAAGGCGTGGTGAACCACGCCAAGTCGAAGGGCTGGACCGTGCTGGGTTGGGCCTGGAACGGCGACGGCCTTGGCATGAACATGGTGAGCCCCGCCTGGTCGTCGAACGCGACGGCCACCTCGTTCACGCTCAGCTCGTACTTCAGCACGGTGTACAACCTGCTGTAGCCGCGGCGCCGGCCGGGCCCCGTAAAAAAAGCTCCCCGTGGCCGGGGAGCTTTTTTTACGGGGCCCGGCCGGCGCCGCTTCGCGGGCCTAACCTAGTAAAAGAAAAGGAACACCCCGAACAAGAGCACCCACAGCGCGTCGACGAAGTGCCAATAGGTGCCCAGGGCCCGCAGCTGGCGCAGGTGGTAGGGGTTGCGGATGAATACGAGCTGGCGCACGGCGTCGCGGTCGGCGTGCAGTACGCGCAGGGCCAGGGCCAGCAGGTACAGCATGCCGCCGAGCAAGTGGGCCACGTGCAGGGCCGAAATCAGGTAGATGTAGGTGCCGCTGGCCTTGCCCCGGAAGGGCGCGTACTGCTGCAGCTCGTGCCAGCCCAGCGCCTGGAGCCCGGCAAATACGGCCCCCAGCAGCAGCGTGGCCAGCAGGCACCGGCCCAGGGTGGCGAGGTCGTCGCGGGCGTAGAGGCGCGGGGCCTGCGCCACGGTGTAGCTGCTGACGAGCAGCACGATGGTGCTCAGCGAGAAGTACTTCGGGAACGGGTGCGGGCTGGTGGGGGCCCCGCTGGCCAGGCGCGTGCTGATGTAGAGCACCACCAGGATGGTGAACATGATGGTGACGGCCAGCAGCGCCAGGTACAGGACCATCAGCAGCGGGGGCAGCCGCTCGATGCGGGCAAAGGCCGACGCGGGCGGGCGGGTCCCCACTTGTTTGTTGCGGTCGTAGTCGGAATTCCTCATGAACGGGGGCGCGAGAAGTGCAGTATCCAAACCAAACGGAGCGGCTTTGGTTCCGGCCGGGGCCGGGCCTAACGGAAGAAAGAGCCCAGCTTGCCCAACACTGCATTCAGGGTGATTTTGGGGCCGGTGCGGCCGGGCAGGCCGAAGGTGACGTAGGTTTTGCCGCCCACCCGCAGGTCGAGCACCAGGCCCAGGCGCTGGCCCAGCTCGTGGAGCTGCTGCAAAGGGTCGGGGCCGGCGCTTTTGGGCGGCTTGGGGGCCCCGGGCGGGCGCGGCGGCCCGGCCGTCAGCGCGTCGAGCACCTGCTGGCTGGGCACATTTAAAATCAGGTACGCGCCGGAGCCGGCCAGCTGCAAGGGCTGCCCGTTCCAGGTGAGGACCAGCTGGGCCTCTACCTCGAGGCCGCTAGCCAAGGGGCTGCGGGTGGCCGCTGGGCGCGGGCGGGTCGATGCGCAGGGCGGCGGCGGGGGCCGGCTGGGCGGCCGGCGCGGCGTCGCCCCTGGTGCGGATGCGCAGCGAGCCGTTGAGGCGGTAGGTGCCGGGCGTGCCGTTGGGGTTGGGCACTTGCAGCTCCACTTGGTCGAAAGCCAGGTTCAGCTCGACGCCGCCGGAGAGTTTGGAGAGCAGCGACGCGGCGGTGTCGGCCCAGGAAGGGGAATCGGGCATGGGTTCGGGGATTGGGTGGTGCGGGGGCGCAAAGTACCGCTACCAACAATTAAAACGACTTATTTAACAAATTTACAATTGATGATTTTACCGGTTTTGGGGTCAAGTATGCAACAGAAACAATCCCAGGTGGTGACTTTCAACGATTGTCCATCACCAGCAAAGCCGGTGAAAAAGTCGCCGGGCCGCCGTTCCTCCGCAATCCACAAACGTTCCCCGTGGGCATCGTAAGCGTAAAGATTACGGATTGAGTTCTTCTGAGGAAACTGCATCCAGTCGTAGATAACCAGCAGGGTATCGCCAAACTGAAAGGTACGGAGTGCATTGAATTCCACGCGGCAAGATATCGTGCGTTCGCCAGCAGTGATTAACTGCCGCAATCCAAGCAACAATTTTGCGGTCATCCGGCTTCAAAACTCTGCGTTCGGGGCCCTGACCCAAGCCCCTAGCCGCCCAGCACGGCCGCCTGGCCCGCTACCTTTGGGCCCCGCTCACCCGCCCTTTCTGCCGTCCATGAAACTCATCGAATGCCCGCGCGACGCCATGCAGGGCCTGCCCGGTTTCATCCCCACCGCCACCAAAACGGCCTACCTCAACGCCCTGCTGCGCGTGGGTTTTGACACGCTCGACTTTGGCTCGTTTGTGTCGCCGAAGGCCATTCCGCAGCTGCGCGACACGGCCGAGGTGCTGGCCGGCCTCGACCTGAGCGCCACCAAAACCAAGCTACTGGCCATTGTGGCCAACCGCCGCGGGGCCGAAACCGCCGCCCAGCACCCCGAAATCCACTGCCTGGGCTTCCCGCTGTCGGTGTCCGAAACCTTCCAGCGCCGCAACACCCACCAGACCCGCGCCGAGGCCCTGGCCGACGTGGCCGCGATGCACAACCTGTGCGAGCAAGCCGGCAAAACGCTGGTCGTGTACCTGTCGATGGCCTTCGGCAACCCCTACGGCGACCCGTGGAGCCCGGCGCTGGTGGTGGAGTACGCCGCGCAGCTGGCGGCGCTGGGCGTGCGCGTGGTGGCCCCGTCCGACACGGTGGGCACTGGCAGCCCCGCCACCGTAGTGGCCCTGTTCGCGGAGCTGATTCCGGCCTTCCCGGCCCTGGAGTTCGGGGCCCACCTGCACACCACGCCCACCACTTGGCGAGCCAACGTGGCCGCCGCCTACCAGGCCGGCTGCCGCCGCTTCGACGGGGCCCTGGGCGGCCACGGCGGCTGCCCGATGGCCGCTGACGCGCTGACGGGCAACGTGGCCACGGAGAATCTAATTAGTTTTTTGGCGGAGCAGGGCGAGGTTTTAGGACTGAATTTGGGGGCCCTGGGGGAGGCGCGGGAGCGGAGCGCGGCGGTATTTGCAGGCCACTGAGGGTTCGCGCAATAAGCAGCCGGGGCCAGCCGATTTGGTCGATGCAACCAAATCGATTGGCCCCGGCTCTACTCCCCGGGCCCTCACTGTTTCCTCATGAAAAACATTACCGCTTATTGCCTGCTGGGCACCTTGCTACTGGCGGCCGGCTGCAAAAAAGACCAGGACGCACAGGGCCCCTATGGCACCTGCGCCCCGCAGAGCCAAACCGTAAAAACCGTAGCCGACGTCGTAGGCACCGTCCGGTTCGACGCCGCGGTGCAGCAATACCTTATTTACCGGGCCGTGCCCGGTACCTACGACTCGGTGGACCTGGGCGTGGTGTGCGGCGCGCTGCCCGCGGCCCTGCAGGTGGCGGGCACCCAGGTGCTGTTTAGCGGCACGTACCGCGCGTACAGCAACCCGCCCCGAATGGGCCCCGTGGGCCAAGACTACTACTACCTGGAACTAACGAAGGTGGTGGCCCGGTAGCACGGCCACGGGGCCGGGCCGGCTTACTTTTGCCCCATGCCCGCGCCCGCTCCCATCGTTGATATTTTCGTGCCCTGCTTTGTGGACCAACTCTACCCGGCCACGGCCATGAGCATGGTAAAAATCCTGGAGGCCGTGGGCTGCGACGTGCGCTACAACCCCGACCAGACCTGCTGCGGCCAGCCCGCCTACAACGCCGGCCACCTGGGCCCGGCCCGCGCCGTGGCGGCTAAGTTCCTGGATGACTTCACGCCCGCCCCCGACGAGGACGTGGCGGGGCCCCGCTACGTGGTCAGCCCCTCGGCCTCGTGCATCGGCATGGTGCGCAACGCCTACACCGAGCTGTTTGCCGGCCAACCGGAAGCTGCCGACTGCCGCGCCGTGCAAACCCGCGCCTACGAGCTGACCGAGTTTCTGGTGGACGTGCTGGGCGTGACGGCCATCGCCGGGGCCCGGCTCGACGGGGTTTATACCTACCACGACTCGTGCGCGGCGCTGCGCGAGTGCGGCATCGGCCCGGGGCCCCGGCAGCTGCTTGCCGGCGTGGCCGGCTTGGTGCGCCGCGAAATGGCCGAAACCAGCACCTGCTGCGGCTTCGGCGGCACGTTCGCCGTCAAGTTCCAGGCCATTTCGGTGGCCATGGCCCAGCAGAAAGTCGAGCACGCCCTCGACACCGGGGCCGACTTCCTCGTGAGCACCGACGTGAGCTGCCTCATGCACCTGGAGGCCTACATCAAGCGGGAAAAGCTGCCCCTGCGCTGCCTGCACATCGCCGACGTGCTGGCCAGCGGCTGGTAATTTCATTTAACAGTTGTCAATTAACAATTAACAGCCGTTCCACTAGCCAATTATGCCAGCGGAATAACTGTTAATTGATAACTGTTTATTGATTAAAGCAGCTTCTGGATGCGGTCTTGCAGGCCGGGGGTGGCTTCGAGCAGGGGCAGGCGCACGGCGGGCTCGCACACGCCCAGGTCGGCCAGGGCCGCTTTTACGCCCACGGGGTTGCCCTCCTCGTACATGAGCGGGTTGAGGGGCAGCAGCTCGAAGAGCAGGCGGCGGGCCTGGGCGAAGTCGCCGGCCAGGGCGGCGCGGGTCATGTCGGAAAAGCGGCGCGGCCAGGCGTTGGCCATCACCGAGATAACGCCCACGGCCCCGGCCGAGGCCATCAGCGAGAGCGTCATCATGTCGTCGCCGCTCAGCAACACGAAATCTTTCGGCTTAAGGGCCCCGATGGCTAGACATTGCTCCAGGTTGCCGCTGGCTTCCTTGATGCCCACGATGTTGGGGTGGCGGGCCAGGCGCAGGGTGGTGTCGGCACTGAGGTTGGAGGCCGTGCGGCCGGGCACGTTGTAGAGCACCAGCGGCACGGGGCTGGCGTCGGCCAGGTGCTGGTAGTGGGCCACCAGGCCGGCCTGGCTGGGCTTGTTGTAGGCGGGGCTGGCCGAGAGCACGGCGGCCACGCCCTGCAAATCGACGGTGCGGAACTGCTCGGCGGCGGCGGCCGTGTCGTTGCCCCCAATGCCGTACACCAGCGGCACGCGGCCGGCCACGTGGGCCTTGGCCGTGCGCAGCAGCTCGGCCCGCTCGGGGGCCGTCACGGTGGGCGACTCGCCGGTGGTGCCGTTGATGACGAGGTACTCCACGCCCCCGTCGAGGCAGTGGTCGAGCAGGCGGTACCAGGCGGGGTAGTCGACGGTGAAATCCGCGGCAAAGGGGGTGACCAGCGCCACGCCGGTGCCGTGCAAAATGTTCATGGAGGAGGCTTAAATGGGGTACCTTTGCGGGCAAAAATACACGCCTTTTACGCCCTGCGCCTTTTCTTTTGAACCGCTCCGCTTCCCTCCTGCTCCTCACCCTGGCCCTGGCCTCGGCCTGCGAATCGAAAACCGCCACCACCGGCGAGGCCCGCGTGGCCGCCAAAACCGCCACGCCCGCCGCCACCCTGGCCGCCGAGAGCCCCGCCGACGCCCCCACCTCGGGCACCGCCGCCACCGCCACCGACGAGGCCAACGCCGCCCCGGCCCCCGCGCCCGGCACCATCCCGGCCGCCAAAACCGGCGACGCGGCCGCCATCTACGCCCGGCCCCAGGTGCCCATTCTGTGCTACCACCAGATTCGCGACTGGACGGCCCGCGACTCGAAGGGCGCCAAGGACTACATCACGCCCATCGCCACGTTCAAGGCCCACATCAAGATGCTGGCCGACTCGGGCTACCACACCGTTTCGCCCGACCAGCTCTACGCCTACCTCACCACCGGGGCCCGGCTGCCCAGCAAGCCCATCATGCTCACGTTTGACGACACAGATTTGGACCAGTTCACCATTGCCCGGCCCACGCTGGCCCAGTACGGCTACAAGGCCATGTACTTCGTGATGACCGTGAGCCTGGGCCGCCCCCACTACATGAGTAAGGCCCAGGTGAAGCAGCTTTCCGACGAGGGCAACATCATCGGCTCGCACACCTGGGACCACCACAACGTGAAAAAATACCAGGGCCAGGACTGGGTAACGCAAATCGACAAGCCCACCAAAACGCTGGAAGACATCACGGGCAAGAAAATCAACTACTTCGCCTACCCCTTCGGCCTTTGGAACGAGCAGGCCTTCCCCGAGCTGAAAAAGCGCGGCTTCGTGGCCGCCTTCAGCCTGGCCGAGAAGCGCGACCAGCAGGACCCGCTCTTCACCATCCGCCGCATCATCGCCAGCGGCTACTGGAGCCCGCGCACGCTGCACACCAGCATCGTGCAGAGCTTTTAACCCCCGCTACGCATTGCCCGGGGTACCCGGGCGCGGAGACGCGCGGCACGTTGTGGCCGCAGCAGGCCCCGGCGTCAGTGGACGCCGGGGCTTGGCGTTTCAACCGAAAAATAAGCGGGCGGCAACGCGGTTAAATCGGCCAGCACCTGGTCGCGAACGGCCTCGCTGCGGCACGCCAGCGACAAGCTCCAGTTGTCGTAGTGCAGCGTGGCGTCTGCTCCCGCCAGCTTGAAATCGGCCGCGTAGCCGTCCAAAAGGTCTGTTAACGGCGGCGGGGGAAAACGATAAGTGGCCGCCAGATGCGCGAGTAGCCGCAGAAACAAGCTGCCATCGAAGGGTTCGGCGTCGATGCAGGGCCATTGGTTGCCTGACCACCGGTTGGGGAGGAAGCGTATTGCGGGCACGGGCGGAAAAGTGATGCTTTTGGGTAAGGATTGCAACGGATTGCAAATTACTTTTTTGGGGCCGTGCCCATTGCCAGCAAGGCGCGCTTATTAGTGCGCACCCAATTCAGGGCCCTGCTGCGGAGGCGTAATTATTGCCAGGATGATTGCAACTGATAACGGGGTTGGGCCGCGGTTGAACGATTGGTGTAATGGAATATACATTTGGGCGATTGTAGGCCCGGTACTGCGCCGTTACCGAGCGGCCGGCCATTCGTTCGTTCCCTTTTTCACCTTACCCAATCCATGAAAACCCTTACTTTTTCCTCGGTTGTGCTGGCGGGCCTGCTCGCCGCTTGCGGCAGCAAAAAGACCAGCGACGTGACGACCACCACGACCGCCGCCGACGCCCCCGCCGCTACGGCCCCGGCGGCCCCGGCCGAAACCCCGGCCGCCGCGCCGGCAACGGCCGCGGCCCCGGCCGCCACGTTCGACATCAATACCGTGCCAATTTCGGCGGCCAACCTGGGCGGCTTTCCTTACCTGAGCAAGCTGCCGGGCTACAAAATCAACGTGTCCTCCGACAGCGTGGCCTTCGATTTTGACCGTACTTACGTGTACGATGGCAAGGGCATCGTGCCCGTGGAGGGCCGCGTGCTGCGCCGCGAATACATACCGGTGAACGCAGACAAGAAAACGTCAGATCTGATGATCCAGCGCAACTACGAAAACCTGGTGAAAAGCCTGGGCGGGGTGCAGGTGTCGTCGGCGGCGCTGCCCGTCGAGCCGGTGGACAAAATGGGCCGCGAAGAGTTCAACAAGCACAGCGGCGGCATCGACCCCGGCAACCAGGTCGACACCTACGTTATCCGCCAGAAGGACAAGGAAGTGTGGGTGCAGGTGTCGCCCGACGGCTACCACTACAAGCTGAACGTGACCGAGCGGGCCGCCATGCCCCAGCAGGCCACCACCGTGCCCGCCGCCGAATTAAAAAAAAACTAGCGGCGGAGGGCCACGTGGCCCTCTACCTCAACTTCGACACGGATAAGGCCACCCTGCGACCCGACGCCCAGCCCACGCTGGCCGAGGTACTGAAACTGCTCCAGCAAAACCCCGGCCTGCGCCTGGCCGTGCAGGGCCACACCGACAACGCGGGCACCCCCGCCCACAACCAAACCCTGAGCGAGGACCGCGCCCGCGCCGTGGTGGCGGCCCTCGTCGGGGCCGGCACGGCCGCCACCCGCCTGGAAGCCGCCGGCTTCGGCCAAACCCGGCCCGTGGCCGACAACGCCACCGACGCCGGCCGGGCCCAAAACCGCCGCGTGGAACTGGTGCAGCGCTAAAAGACCTGACGCAAAAGCGCCCCGCCGATTGGTGGGGCGCTTTTTCTTTGTCGGGTCGCCGCCGGGGGCCGGCCCCGGTGGGGCTGGTCGTGCCGGCCGGCAACGAGCGGGCGGGCACTTCTTCCCGCAGGGGGCTGGCCCCGGGCTGTGGCTTAGTTTTGGGGCCCCGGGGGCATTTTTGCGCCGCGGGCCGCACCTCTTTTCTTATTATCCGATGTCGCAACCCGTTGCTTTCCGCCGCTACCTTTTCCCGCTGGCCGCTTTTGGCCTGGCCGCCGGCTCCGGCCTGGGCCTGGCGGGCTGCGCCCGCACCGCGCCCGCCGCGAGCAGCGGGGCCAGCGAGCTGGTGTACATCGGCACGAACGTGGCCTCGGCGCAGGAAAACACCATTTACCTCTACCGGCTGAACCCGGCCACCGGGGCCCTGGCGGCGGCCGGGGCCTACAAAGGCGGGGCGCAGCCATCGTACTTGACGATGGACGCCGCCCACCGCCACCTCTACGCGGTGAGCGAAACGGGCACTTTCAAGGGCCAGGACCACTGCGGCGGGGTGAGCACGCTGGCCATCGACGGGCGCACGGGGGCCCTCGCGCTGCTGGGCCAGCAGCCGTCCACGGGGGCCTCGCCCTGCTACATCAACCTCGACCACACCGGTAAAAACGCCTTGGTGGCCAACTACATGGGCAGCGCCACCGGCGGCAACGTGGCCCTGCTGCCCGTGCAGCCCGACGGCCAGCTGGCCCCCGCCACCGCCACCGACCAGCACCAGCCGCCCGTGGGCCCCCACCCCAACCAAACCACGCCCCACGCCCACAGCCTGCTGCCCGACCCGGCCAACCGCTTCGCCTTCGGGGCCGACCTGGGCACCGACAAAGTGTACGGCTACCGCCTCGACGCGGCGCGGCACACGTGGCAGCCGCTGCCGGCCCCGGCCTTCGTGGCCAAGCCCGGCGCGGGGCCCCGCCACCTCACCTTCCACCCCAACGGCCGCTACGCCTACCTGGCCAACGAGCTGAACTCGACCGTGACGGCCCTGGCCTACGACGCCGCAGCCGGCTCCTTCCGCGAGCTGCAAACCCTGACCACGCTGCCCGCCGGCTTCGCCGAAACCAACTCCGTGGCCGACGTCCACGTGGGCCCCAACGGCAAGTTTTTATACGTTTCGAACCGGGGCCGCAACAGCATCGCCGTGTTCGCCATCGGGGCCGACGGCCAGCTCGCGCCCGTGCAGGACGTGGACACGCAGGGCAAAACGCCCCGCAACTTCGCCCTCGACCCCAGCGGCCGCCTGCTGCTCGTGGCCAACCAGAACTCCAACAACGTCTTCACCTACCGGGTAGACCAGCAAACGGGCAAGCTCACGCCCACCGGCCAGCACGTGGACGTGCCCTCGCCGATGTTCGTGGAGGTAGTGCCGGATTTTACGAGATAATGGACGGCGCGGGCTGCGCCGCCAACCTGCTTAAGTCAGCTAATGTTTGCTCTAAACGGTCATGCTAAACGGTCATGCTGAGCGCAGCCGAAGCATCTTTCCCGCGTAACTAATTATAATTACTGCCGTGGGAGAGATGCTTCGGCTGCGCTCAGCATGACCGTTTTTTAACAGCACCCTACCCAAACAGCTCGCCCTGGGCCCCAGTTGCCGGGGCCTCGGGCGCATCGGCATCGGCTTCCGTTTCGCCAGCTACGGGCAGCAGGGCCATCAGGTCAGCTTCGGAAATGATGGGCACTTTGAAGCCGGTGGCTTTTTCGCGCTTGGCGGGGCCCATGTTTTCGCCGGCCACCAGGTAGCTGAGCTTTTTGGAGATGGAGCCAGTGATTTTGCCGCCGTTCGAGACGATGATGTGTTGCAGTTCGTCGCGGCTGTGCTCGGCGAATACACCGGAGAGCACGAACGTGAGGCCCGCCAGGCGGTCGGAGGCCGGCACGGGGGCCTCGCCGACGAGGGCCAGCTGCACGCCGGCCCGGCGCAGGCGCTCGATGTGGTCGCGGTTTTGAGGTTCTTGCAGCCAGGCGGCGGCGGCCACGGCAATCACGCCGCCCACCTCGGGCACGGCGGCCATGTCCTCGGCCGGGGCGGCGGCCAGCGCGTCGATGTCGCGGTAGTGCTGGGCCAACTTCTGGGCCACGGTTTCGCCTACGTAGCGGATGCCCAGCCCGAAGAGCACCCGCGGAAACGGCACCTGCTTGCTGGCCTCGATGCCGGCCAGCAGGTTGTCGATGGACTTCTCGCCCAGCCGCTCCAGCGTCACCAGTTCGGCGCGGCGCTGGGGCAGGTCGTAAATGTCGGCCGGCGTGGCCACCATCCCCAAGTCGAAGAGGCGGCCCACGGTTTCGGCCCCCAGGCCGTCGATGTTCAGGGCCTTGCGGCTCACGTAGTGCTCCAGCCGGGCCTTGCGCTGGGGCGGGCAGCCGCGCTCGTTGGGGCAGCGGAAATGGGCCTCGCCCTCGGGCCGCACCAGCGGGGTGCCGCAGGCCGGGCACTCCGTAGGATAAACAATCGGCACCGCGTCGGCGGGCCGGGCGTCGAGCACTACGCCCGTGATTTTGGGAATGATTTCGCCGCCCTTTTCCACCAGCACCGTGTCGCCGAGGCGCAGGTCGAGGGCGGCTATCTGGTTGGCGTTGTGCAGGGTGGCGCGTTTCACCACGGTGCCGGCCAGCGGCACGGGGGCCAGCAGGGCCACGGGCGTCACGGCCCCGGTGCGGCCCACGTTGTACTGCACTTCGCGCAGCACCGTGCGGGCCGCTTCGGCCGGGTACTTGTAGGCAATGGCCCAGCGCGGGCTCTTGGCCGTGAGGCCTAGCTGGTCCTGCTGGCGCAGGTCGTCCACTTTAATCACGATGCCGTCCGTGGCCACCGGCAAGGTGAAGCGCTGCTTCTCCCAGTGGTGGATGAAGTCCAGCACCTGTGCCAGCGACGCGCACACGCGCCACGTGTCCGACACCGGCAGGCCGTAGGCGGCCAGGGCCCCCAGGGCTTCGCTGTGCGACGCGAAGTGGCGGCCGGGCGTGAGCAGCGAGTAGGCATAGAAGCGCAGCTTGCGGGCCGCCACCTGGGCCGAATCCTGGAGCTTGAGGGTGCCGCTGGCGGCGTTGCGCGGGTTGGCCAGCAGGGCTTCGCCGTTCTGCTCGCGCTCGGCGTTCAGCTCGGCAAACACCGGCAGGGGCAGGAATATTTCGCCGCGCACCTCGAAGTCGGCCGGCCGGCCGGGGGCCGGGCGCAGGTGCAGCGGCAGCGTGCGGATGGTGCGCACGTTGGCCGTCACCACGTCGCCGCGGGTGCCGTCGCCGCGCGTCACGCCCTGGTGCAGCTCGCCGTTCTGGTAGGCCAGGCTCATGGCCACGCCGTCGAATTTCAGCTCGCACACGTAGCGGTACGGGGCCCCTTCCAGGCCCTTTTGCACCCGCTCGTCGAACTCGCGCAGGTCGTCTTCCGAGTACGTGTTGCCCAGGCTGAGCA
The DNA here is from genome assembly GCF_013294115.1 of Hymenobacter caeli. Taxonomy (GTDB): domain Bacteria; phylum Bacteroidota; class Bacteroidia; order Cytophagales; family Hymenobacteraceae; genus Hymenobacter; species Hymenobacter caeli. Next base: position 42,329 of record NZ_JABSNP010000022.1, read on the forward strand.
TGGGGAAACGGTGCGCGGCGGTGGCAAACTGCTTCGTGACGGTGCCGCCCACGCGCTGGGTGGGCGAGTTGGGCAGGGCCCATTCGGGGTGGGCCGTTTCCAGGGCGCTCAGTTCGGCCAGCAGCCGGTCGAACTCCTGGTCCGATACCTCGGAGGTGTCGCGCTGGTAGTATTGGTGGTTGAGGTGGTGCAGCCGCTCGGTGAGGGCCTGGATTTGGGCGGGAATGGCGTCGGACATACGGGCTAAATAAGCCGCGGGCGGGCCGCGGCGGCGTAACGCAGCCGGCGGGCCCCGGGGCCCGCCGGCCCGGCAAAGTAACGCACCCCGGCCCGGGCACGGCGCAAAAAAGGCCGCCCGAGGGCGGCCTTTTTGTTAACGCAAAGCGCAAAGCGGAGCTAGCGCGTCGGGGGCACCGGCGCGGCCGGGCCCGGGGCGGTGGGCCCCACGGGCACGTCGGCCCCGTGGCCGTGCACTTCGGTCTGCGGGCCGATGGGCAGCACCGGGTTGATGGGAGCCGACGACGGGAAGAACCGCTCGTACAGCAGGATGGCCACCAAAACGGCCAAAAAAGAGACAAAAAATTTCATCTTGGGAAAAACTGGTAAAAAAATGCAACGCGGCTGTCAAAAGCCAGCTACTGGCTCAGCACCACGGCTTTGCGCAGCTTGCGCACGTAGGTGAGGCGGCGCTCCGAGCCGTCGGGCCCCGGGAAGTCGAAGGCCACGGCGGTGGGGTCGGCCCGCAGGGCCTGCCACACGGCGGCGTCCACCTCGGCGGGCTGCTCTTCCTTGGCCGCCACGGCGGGCTGCGAGAAGTGGCTGGCGGCAAAAAATACGTTCATGCCCCGCAGAATGGCAATTTCCTGGTCGCGGGTGGTGCTGGGGCGGGCATCGGACTGCTCGCTAAGCAGGGCGCGGGCGGGCATCACCTCGTGGCGCAAGGTGTCGCCGGCCGGGCTGGTCACGATGAAGTGCACCTGCCCGGTGAGGATGCGCGCGCCGCGCAGCTGAAGCGTGAAGTTGTCGCGCGTTTTGGGGTTAGAAAATGCGTGCGTGGTGCGCACCGTGTTCAGCACCGTCTGGCTGTTGAGGTGGTTGCGGGCCCCGGGGGCGGGCGGCACGTAGGTGGTGCGGGGGTCTTTGTTGGTGTTGGCAGCTTCGCGCTCGGTAGTAGCGCACGCAAAGGCCAGCGGCAGCAGGGCCGCCGTGGCCAGGCAGCGGAGTAGTGTGTTCATAGCAGGCGAATAGAAATACAGCTGGAGAGGAACTCAAAAGTAATGCCGGAAAGGATAGCCGCCGGGCAAACGCGGGGCAGCGGCGTTTTTAGCTAAAGTAATTATAGTACGGGTGGTGTACGCGGAAAGCGCGGCCGTGGATGCGGCGGCCGCCCGGCCTCAGAACAGCCCAATTTCGACGCCCACCACCCACGGCGGCAGGCCGGCCGCGGCGGGGGCCGCGCCGGGCCGCAGGGCATCGGTAAGGCGGCGGCGGGCCACCAGGGCGTAGCGGTCGAAGCCCAGGCGGGCCCCCACCCCGCCGGTCCAGCGGCGCAGGTAGGGCAGGCCGGTTTCGGTGGTGCTGGTGGCGGCGGGGCCGCCGGGGGGCGGGTCGTCGTCGGTGGTGTGGGCGGTGGCGGCCACCCAGCCGCCCCAGGCCAGCAGGTCGAGGTACGAGCCCACGGTGTTGCCCCGGCGGCCGGCGTTGAAGCGCAGGCCCGTTTCGGCCTGGAGCTGGTGCAGGCCCAGGGCTTCGGCCCGATGCAGCCCGGGGCCGGGGAAAGCCTTGGCCGCCGTTTGGGCGAAGCCGTAGCGCAGGTAGGCGTAGCGGACGTCGGCCATCAGGGCCACGTTTTGGGTGAAGCGCCGCTTGAGCCGGGCCCCCAGCTGGATTTCGTGCGACGCCAGCCCGTAGCGCAGCGGCGCGGCGCCGGCGCTGCCCCCCGCCACCAGCCCGGCCCCCGCGTAGAGGTGGCCGAAGTAGCGGCGGTTGGGGCCCGTGAGGTTGGTCAGGGTGTCGTCGGCCACGTCGGCCCGCAGCAGTACCTGCTGGGCCCGGGCCCCGGCGGGCCGCAGCAGGGCCGCGCCCAGGGCCAGGGCCCCGGCCAGCCGGCGGCCGGCGGCCCGTGGTATCAAAGTGCGCAGGCTCATTTATTTAGCAGGTGCAGCAGGTTCGGTGTACGTGGCCGTGTAGCCCTTGAATTCGACCTGGAGCGCGTCGCCGCCGCGCAGCAGGCGGCGCGGCACTTGCAGCACCAGGCGCTGGGCCACGGCCCGCACCTCGTAGCGGCGCAGCACGCCGCGGCGGTCGGCCAGGTGCCAGTAGATATAAGCGGGAAAGTCGGGGTCGGGCGCGAGGGGCGGGCCGCCGGGCCCCGGGCCGCCGCTGGCCTCGGGCAGCTCGGCCACCAGGGGCAGCGCCTCGGCCGGCCGCACGGCCGCCGCCGGCCGGATGATGACGGCCACCAGCGAGTCGCCGGCCACGAAGTCGAACGTCGGCCCCGCGGGCCGCGCCGGGGGCCCGTCCAGAAAATACGCGGCCCGGGGGGCCCCGTAGCCGTGGGCGTAGTCGAAGTACGGGTAGAGCTGCCCCGCCGCCCGCAGCTGCCCGTAGAGCTGCGCGGCCGTGAGGCGGCGGTTGTGCTGCCAGGCGCAGGCCGCGAAGCCCGCCACCAGCGGCGCGGCAAACGAGGTGCCTTCCAGCCGCTCGTAGCCGCCGCCGGGCGTGGTGGTCAGCGCAATGCCGAAGGCCGACACGTCGGGCTTCACCCGGTGGTCGGCGCTGGGCCCCACCGAGCTGAAGGCCAGGTGCAGGCCGGTCACGGGGTCGAGCCCGCCCACGGCCAGCACCGAGTCGGCGTCGGCCGGCGTGCCGATGCGCACCCAGTCGGTGTCGCCGTCGTTGCCGGCGGCGCAGACCACCAGCATGCCCTTGTGGGCGGCCAGGGCGGCGGCGCGGGCCACCAGGCTGCGGCGGCCGTCCATCTCCTCGGGGAAGTAGCGCTGCTCGGTGTAGGCCAGCGAGGAATTGATGATGTCGGCCCCCTCGCGGTCGGCCCACTCGGCGGCGGCCAGCCAGGCTTCTTCCTCGCTCAGGGTTTCGCGCAGGGCCCGCTCGGTGCGGGCCAGCAGGTACTCGGCGGCGGGGGCCAGGCCCAGGGCGGGGCCGGCGGCCACGGCGGCGTCGGGGCCCCCGGGCAGGCGGCCGGCCAGGCAGCCCAGCACCTCGGTGCCGTGGCTGCCGCCGCGGTACACGTTGGGCCCGTTGGCCAGAAAGTCGTGGGTGGCCACGATGCCGTGGCGGGCCCGCAGCGCGGCAAAGGCCGGGTGGCTTTCCACGCCCCGAAACCCGACGTCGAACAAGGCAATGCGCAAGCCGCGCCCGGCGAGGCCGGCGCGGGCCCAGGCGGCGGCCCCCAGGGCGGCGGTTTGGCGGTGGGCCAGGCGGTAGTCGTCGGGCGAGATGTAGGGCGGCTCGTCCCCAGCAAAGCGGGTTGCCGCAGTCCTACCCGGGCGAAGCCGCGCCGCCGCCACGCCCCCGCCCCGCTGGGGCCACGCCGCCACCTCCCGCACGCCCGGCAGGGCCCGCAGCGCGGCGGCCTGCGCCGGGGTGGCCCGCACGGCCACGGCGTTGAACCAGCGGCTGACGAGCGTCACGGTATCGACGGCGGCGCGGACGCGGGCCAAGTAGTCGGGGCGCACGGGGCGGTCGGTGGCTTCGGCGGCGGGCAGGTGCTGGCGGGCCCGCCGGGCGCGGGCCGGGGCCGAAAAGTAGGCGTTGGGGTCGAAGGCCACGCCGTCTTTGTCGGCCAGCGACACCCAGTAGCGGGCGGGCGGCGCGGCGGCCGCCGCCGGCTGGGCCCGGGCGGCGAAGCCGGTAGCCAGGGTCCCCAGAAAAGCAACGAAGAACAGGCGGCGCACGGGCGGAAAGGAGGCGAAAGCCCAAAGATAACCCTGGCCGGCCGCGTCCGTTTCAAGCCCAACCATTCGTGGGCGCAACTGCCCCGGCCGGTCCCGCGCCTTCACCCCCATCCATTCTTTTGCCCATGACCCGCACTTTCGCCCCCGCCCTGCTCCTGGCCACCCTGCTGGCCCTGCCCGGCTGCAACCAAAAAGAAATTGCCGCTTTGCAGCAGCAAAACAACGACCTGACCAAATCGCGCGACCAGCTCCAGCTCGAAAAAACCAACCTCGCCGCCGAAAACGCAGCAAAGGCCCGCAGCGAGGAAAGCCTGCGCGGCAGCCTGCTCAACAAAAACAACCAGGTGAACCAGCTCAGCAACACCCTCGGCACCACCGAGCAGGACCTGGCCGGCAAAAACGCCCGCATCGCCGAATTGCAGCGGGTGCTCGACGAGAAGGACGCCGCCACCAAGGCCCTGCGCCAGCGCGTGAGCGACGCCCTGCTCGGCTTCAACGCCCAGGACTTGCAAGTGAACGTGAAAAACGGCAAGGTTTACGTGTCGCTTTCCGAGCAGCTGCTGTTCAAGTCGGGCTCGACCAAAGTGGACCCCAAGGGCCAGGACGCCCTCATTAAGCTGGCCAACGCCCTCAAAGACAACAAGGACGTGAACGTGCTCGTGGAAGGCCACACCGACAACGTGCCCATCAAAGGCGTGGTGAACGGGGCCAAAGACAACTGGGACCTGAGCGTGCTGCGGGCCACCGAAATCACGCGCCTGCTCACCACCGCCGGCATGGACCCCGGCCAGGTCACGCCCTCCGGCCGCGGCCAGTACCAACCCGTCGCCGCCAACGACACGCCCGCCGACAAAGCCCTCAACCGCCGCACGGATATTATTTTGACGCCGAAGCTGGACGAACTGTTCTCGATTTTGAACCCGAATTGATTGATAAGTTTTTGTTGCAAATTGTTGAATAAAAAAGCCTGGCAAATATTTGCCAGGCTTTTTTATTTTGATTGACATTACTACATTACGTATTATGATATTTATTGAGATATTTTTTAATCTACTACTAACCGGTTATTGATTAATATATTAACTATTTTATATTGTTCTGTTAAAGCTATACAAATTAGTTTTCTTTAACAGAATAAAATTTCTTCATTATAGCTATTTTGCCACCAGGATCATTTGGGAGTACTTCAACTAAGAGAGAATCACCTGCTTCGCAACTAAATTCGGTAATGTTAGAACTTTGCTCATACATTTTATTTTTGTAATAATAATTATAATCGATATTATAACCTCTTGAATGAACAACGTTTGTAATTTTAGCGTGAAGTATTACGCCTCTTGTATTAAGTATGCTAAGATTGTGATACCTCCACATTTCAGAAGCAGCAGCAATAATTACTATTAAGCTCAGCGTTAACCACGCCCCAGAGAGTTTATAACGTTCTAAAATTCTATCTATGTTGTTCATTTCCAAAAAAATTAACTTTATACTTTAATATCATAATCTACAACGAATACTTCGCCAGTAAATAAACCAGCGCGGCCATGCTGCCGGCCCCTAGTTCCAGCTCGCGGCGGTTCACTTTGTCGAAGGTGTCGGCGGCGGTGTGGTGGATGTCGAAGTAGCGCTGCGAGTCGCAGTCGTAGCCGATGAGGGCCTTGGGGTGCACGGCGGCTTCGAGGGGTTCGATGTCGGTGCCGGCGTGGCCGGCGGCCAGGTCGGCGGCGTGGTAGGGGCGCAGCAGGGGGCCCCAGGCGGCAATTTTGCGCATCGCCTCGGGGCTGCCCTGCACCACGAAGCCGCGGGGCGTGAAGCCGCCGCCGTCGCTCTCGATGGCCGCCACGTGGGTTTCGTGGTTGGCCTGGGCCAGGCGGGCGTACTCGTTGCCGCCGCGGGTGCCGTTTTCCTCGTTCATGAAGAGCACGGCCCGCACGGTGCGCTCGGGCTTGAGGCCGGCGGCGCGCAGCAGGCGCAGGGCCTCCATGCTTTGCGTCACGCCGGTGCCGTCGTCGTGGGCGCCCTGGGCGAGGTCCCACGAGTCGAGGTGGCCGCCGACGGTGATGATTTCCTGCGGGAACTTCGAGCCCCGGATTTCGCCCACCACGTTGTAGCTTTTCGCGTCGGGCAGCATCTGGCAGCCCATTTCCAGCTCAAACTGCAAAGCTGGGTCGGCTTTGAGCAGCAGGCTGAGGCGGTCGGCGGCCAGGGTGCTGAGGGCCGCGCCGGGCACCTGCGGCACGCCGGCCACGTACTGCGTGGCCCCCGTGTGGGGGTTGTCGTCGCGGGCGCTGGTGAGCGAGCGCACGAGGGCCCCCACGGCCCCGCGCCGGCCGGCTTCGGCGGGGCCACTGCGGCGCTGGTCGCCGGCCGCCCCGTAGGCCTGGCCGGGCTCAATGAGCGCGTCATCAAAGGGGCGGTTGAAGAAGATAAACTTGCCTTTTACGGCGGCGTCGGGCAGCTTTTTCAGCTCGTCGAGGCTGTGCACCTCCACCACGCCGGCCCGCAGCTTGCCGCCCGTGCCCACCGAGTTGCCCACGGCGCACACCGCCACGGGGATGCTCTTGCCCTTGTTGCCCACGATTTCGCCGCGCTCCTTGGGGCCCCGCACCCAGTGGGGCACCATCACTTCCTGCAAGTACACTTTGTCGAAGCCCGCTTTTTCCATCGTGCGCTGGCCCCACTCCACGGCCAGCTGGGCCTGGGGCGAGCCCGAGAGCCGCCCGCCGATGGTGCCTGTGAGGTAGCGCAAATTATCGTAGCACTGCCCCCGCAGCAGCGCCTCGTCAAATAGGCGGCGGATGTTGAGCGAGTCAGTTTGGGGCCCGGCGGGGGCAGTTTGGGCGCGGGCTGCGGGGCCGCTGGCCAGCAGGCCAGCCAGGAGCAGAGCGAAAAAGTAGCGCATTGAAAAGCAGGGTTGGAATGACGTAATCAGCCAAAAGTACCGACGGAGCCCGTTCACCCCACCAAACCGGGCCGGGCGGCCCGGCAACCGTTGTCCGGGGCGGGTGAAGGCGGTTGAAACTACCGCCGGAGCGGCACCAGGGCTGGCGTACTGCTTCAGCGATTAGCGGGCAGCCGGCGGAAAAGCCGGCAGCCCGCGCCGCTACTGCCTCAGCGGGCCCCGTAGTGCCGCACGCGCACCGTGGCAGGGCCCCGGGCCGGCACGCGCACCTCGAACAAGTAGCGGTACTCGGCGTCGCCGATTTCGGGCACCGGCAGCGGGGCCCCCAGCGCCGCGATGAGCGGCAGCAGCGTGTTGGAATGGCCCACCACCACCACCGCCCGGCCAGCGTAGGCCCGCCGCAGCGTGTCGGCCAGGGCCCGGGGCTGCCGGGCGTCGTAGGGGCGCGGGGCCAGGCCAGTGGCGGCGGCCAGCGGGGCCAGGGTGGCGCGGGTGCGCAAGGTGTTGGTGGTGAACAGCGCCGCGGGGTGCGCGCGGCGCAGGGCCCGGGCCAGGGCGCAGGCCCGCGCCTGGCCGGCGGCCGTTAGGGGCGGGTCGGCGAGGCCGGGGGCCAGGTCTTTTTCGGCGTGGCGCACCAGGTACACGGTTAGGACGGCGGGCGGCGCGGGGGGAACAGCTCCCGCCCACGCGGCGGCCAGGCCCAGCAGGGCCAGCGCAATGCAAATGGTCCAGCGTTGCAGGGCAGTCAAGGCATTCAGAAAATAAAAAAACCGCCGCAAATTACGCGGCGGGCGGACCTGGGCGGGCCCGACGCTTGTTTCTTCATCAAACCGACAGCAAATCTTCATCTTTACCTAACGGCCGCGTACCGAACGTTGCAGCATTGTTCCTGCCTGTCACCTCACCTCCCCCACCCCCGAAGCCATGCACGTGCTGCTTGTCGAAGACGAAAAAAGCCTCCACCAGGAAATGCGGCAGTTTCTGCGGCAGGCCCAGTACCTGGTCGATTCGGCCTTTACCTACCACGAAGCGTCGGAAAAGCTGTTCGTCAACAGCTACGATTTCGTGCTGCTCGACCTGGGCCTGCCCGACGGCGACGGCCTGGAGCTGCTGCGCGAGGCCCGGCCCCGCGAGGGCCAGGAGGCGTCGTTCATCGTGCTCACGGCCCGCGGGGCCCTCGACGACCGCATCCGCGGGCTGGATTTGGGCGCGGACGACTACCTGCCCAAGCCCTTTTCGCTGCTGGAGCTGACGAGCCGGATGCAGGCCATCACGCGCCGCAAGTTTGGGCTGAAGCGCTCGGAAATTACTTTTGGCGACGGGTTCAGCCTCGATTCCACGGCCCGCATCGTGCGCCAGAACGGCCAGGAAGTGCCCCTCACCAAAAAGGAGTTCGACCTGCTGCACTACCTGCTGCTGCACCGCGGCCGGGTGCTCACGCGCCTGCAGCTGGGCGAGCACCTGTGGGGCAACGTGCTCGAAGACGATTCCGACTCGAATTACATCGACGTGCACATCAAAAACGTGCGCAAGAAGCTGGCCCAGTTTGCCCCCGCCGACTTCCTCGAAACCGTGCGCGGCATCGGCTACCGAGCCTCGGAGGCGTAGGCAATGGGTGAATGAGTGAATGGGTGAATGAGTGGATGTTATATGGTCAGGGATTGAGGTTGGGCACTGCTGGTTTTAGGATATCCTGAGGCCAGTAAAGGGGCGCAGAGGCCTAAACCTACTGTAATTGCGCCCCAGTCGCTCATTCCATCATTCACCCATTCAATTATTCAACCCAATGCGCCTCGAAGCCAAGCTGGCCCTGTTCAACGCATTGTCGAAGCTGCTGCTGGTGCTGCTGGGGGTGCTCATCATCACGCCCATTGTGCAGCGCGTGGCGGTGGCCCACACCGATTTGCGCCTGCGCGAAAAACAGCGGCAGGTGCTGGCCCTGGTGCGGCGCGACGGCCTGGCCGCCTTCGTGCGGGCCGAGCGCAGCGAGGCCTACGCCGACTACAACATCCTCAAGCAGGAATACATCAGCCTGACGCCGCTGCCCGGGGGGCCCGCCGCGGCCGCCGAGCGCATTTTTGAGGAGCCCCGGCAGGTAGACAGCGACGTGGAGGACTTCCGCATCCTGAGCGCCGTGGTGCCGGCCGGCGAGGTGGGCAACCGGGCGTTCCGGCTCGAAATCGGCTCGTCGCTGGGCACTCTGGAGCTGCTCACCCACACGCTGCGCCAGCTGGCGCTGTGGGTGCTGGTGGCCGCCTCGCTGCTCACGGTGCTCTCCGACGTGGCCTTTGCCCACTACCTGCTGGGGCCCCTGCGCGAGCTGGCGGTGCGCAAGCTGCGCGGCATCCGCCAGCCGTCGGAGTTTTCGTTCGAGCCCATCGCCACCAGCACCACCGATTTTCGCCGCCTCGACGACGGCCTGAACGCACTGATGCGCCAGATTCAGTCGGCCTTCGAAAAGGAGCGCGAGTTCATGAGCAACGTGAGCCACGAGCTGCTCACGCCGGTGAGCATCTTGCAGTCGCGCTTCGAAAACATGCTGCAAGACGAAACCCTGCCCGAGGCCCACGCCCGCCAGATTGTGGAGTCGCAGCGCACGCTCTACCGCCTGCGCAACACCGTGCGCACGCTGCTGCTCATCGCCAACATCGAGAACGAGCAGTACCTGCGCGACGAGGTGGTGAGCCTCTCCCAAACCGTGCGCGACGTGGCCGAGGAACTGGACGACCGCCGCCACCAGCGCGACCTGGCCCTGGCCCTCGACCTGGCCCCCGACCTAGTGCTGCCCCGCGCCAACGCCACGCTGCTGCACACGCTGCTGCGCAACCTGCTGGCCAACGCCATCAAGTACAACCACGTGGGCGGGCGCATCGGCATCGTGGGGCGGGCCACCCCCGCCGGCGGCTACGCCCTGCGGGTGGAAGACACGGGCCCCGGCATCGCGGCCGAGCACCTGCCCCACCTCTTCGACCGCTTCCGGCGCTTTGCCACGCCCGGGCCGGGGGCCCCCGAGGGCTACGGCCTGGGCCTGCCCATTGCCCAGACCATTGCCGGCTTCCACGGGGCCACCCTGCGGGCCGAATCAACGGTGGGCCAGGGCACGGCCTTCGTGCTGGATTTTGCGCCGGTGGCGAGTTAGCGGCCCCGGCCCCGGTTTCACGCGGGCTTCACCCCCGGCCCCCTAAATTTAGGATTCTGCTTTCTACTCAAAGGCAGTTGTTTATGAGGTACGCGTTGCTTTTGCTGCTCACGCTGGCCATGAGCCTGCTGGCCCCCGGCCACCGCTGGCGCGCCGGCCCGGCCCGCGGCCGGCCGGCCGGTCGGGTGGTGGTGGTGGTGCGCAAGCCCGGTTGGGCCGCCGGCCAGGTCAAAACCGTGCGCCGGGTGGCCCCGGCCGTCCCGCTTTAGTCGGCGGCCGGCTCGGCCGCGGCGATGCCGTAGTCTTCGGCCGCCACGGGCTGCGGCGGGGTGGCCGCGGGGCCGGCGGCGGGCAGGGGCAGCTGCCACTGGTGGCTCAGGAACTCCAGGCCGCGGTAGGCCGTCAGGTCGAACTGGCAGGGCACCACCGACACGTAGTTGTGGGCCAGGGCCCACTCGTCGGTGTCGGCGCCGGCGTCGAGGTTCACGAACGAGCCGATGAGCCAGAAGTACGGGCGCTGGTAGGGGTCGTGGCGCTCGTCGAACTCCTCCTGCCACTTGGCCCGGGCCTGGCGGCTCAGGCGCAGGCCCGAGATGGGCCCGGCCGAGTTCTTGGGAATGTTCACGTTCAGGGCCGTGCCCGGGGGCACGCCGTGGGCCAGGGCGTGCTGGCAAATCTGGGTCACCCACTCGGCCACGTGCGAGAAATCGGCGTCGTCGCCGTACTCGCAGAGCGAGAAGCCGATGGCCGGCAGCCCCTCGATGGCCGCCTCGATGGCCGCCGACATGGTGCCCGAGTACAGCACGTTCACCGAGGCGTTGGAGCCGTGGTTGATGCCCGACACCACGAGGTCGGGCGTGCGGTCCTTCAGCACGTGGTGCTTGGCGATTTTTACGCAGTCGGCCGGGGTGCCCGAGCACTGGTAGGCTTCCACGTCGGGCCCGAACACCGGGCTTTTGGTGAGGCGCAGCGGCTCGCCGATGGTGATGGCGTGGCCCATGCCCGACTGCGGCGAGTCGGGGGCCACCACCACCACTTCGGCCCCCAGGGCCTGCACGGTGCGCACCAGGTGCCCGATGCCGGGGGCCGTGATGCCGTCGTCGTTGGAAACCAGGATGAGCGGACGGATGGCGGCGGAAGCGAGGGGCGAGTCGGACATGGGTAAAGCAACGGTACGGGCCAAAGGTACGGGCGGCCCCGGGCGCGGCTCGGCTTTTTGGCGAAATTTGCGGCCATGTTCGCCCCTTTCCTCGCCGCCCTGGTGACCCTTGCCGCCCCCCTGCCGCCCGCGCCGGCCTGGCGCACGCCGTTCGAGAACGACCCGGCCCGCAACACCACCGCCACCTACGCCGAGTGCGTGGCCTACTACCAGCGGCTGGCCGCCGCCTACCCGGCCCACGTCAGCCTGCGCGAGGCGGGGCCCACCGACTGCGGCCTGCCGCTGCACGAAGTGGTGCTGACGGCCGACGGCGACGCCGACCCGGCCCGCGGGCGGGCCCGGCACCGGCCGGTGCTCTTCGTCCAGAACGGCATCCACCCCGGCGAGCCCGAGGGCATCGACGCCAGCATGATGCTGGCGCGCGACCTAGTGCAGCAGCCCCGGCTGCAACAGCTGCTGGCGGGCGTCACGGTGGTCATCGTGCCCATTTACAACGTGGGCGGGGCCCTGAACCGCAACGCCACCACCCGCGCCAACCAGGACGGGCCGGCCAGCTACGGCTTCCGCGGCAACGCCCGCAACCTCGACCTGAACCGCGACTACGTGAAGCAGGACTCGCGCAACGCCCGCTCGTTTGCGGCCCTGTTTCAGAAGTGGCAGCCGGAGGTTTTCGTGGAAACCCACACCTCCAACGGGGCCGACTACCAGTACACCATGACGCTCATCCCGACCCAGCACAGCAAGCTGGCCCCGGCCCTGGGAGCTTATTTGCAACAGGAAATGCTGCCGGCGCTGTACCACGGCATGGACCAGAAAAAGTGGCCCATGACGCCCTACGTGGACTTTGCGGGCGAAACGCCGGAGAGCGGGATGCAGGCGTTTCTGGAAAGCCCGCGCTACTCGACCGGCTACGCGGCGCTGTTCCACACCATCGGCTTCATGCCCGAAACCCACATGCTGAAAGCCTTCGGGCCCCGGGTGCAGGCCACCTACGACTTGCTCGTGACCGTGCTCGAAACCGTGCAGCGCCAGGCCCCCGCCCTGCTGGCGGCCCGCGCCGCCGCCCTGGCCGCGCAGGCCACCCAAACCACGTTTCCGCTGGCCTGGGCCCTGGACGACAAGCCGAGCGAAACCGTGCGGTTCCGCGGCTACGAGGCCGGCCACCGGCCCAGCGCGGTGAGCGGCCAGCCGCGCCTGTACTACGACCGCGCCCGGCCCTACACCCGCCCCGTGCCGTACTTCAACACGGCCCACGCCACGGCCACGGCCCCCGCGCCCACGGCCTACCTCATCCCGCAGGCCTGGGGCGAGGTAATCGACAACCTGCGCCGCAACGGCGTGCGCCTGGAGCGCCTGGCCCAGGACGTGACCGTGCCCGCCGAAACGTATTACGTGGAGGATTTTCAGACCGCGCCCCGCGCCTACGAGGGCCACTACCTGCACAGCCAGGTGCGGCTGCGCCCCGTGGCGGGCCCCGTGGCCTGCCGCGCCGGCGACTACGTGGCCCGCGTGGCCCAGCCCGCCGCCCGCTACCTTGTGGAAACCCTGGAGCCCCAGGCCACCGACTCGTTCTTCGCCTGGGGCTTCTTCGACAGCATCTTGCAGCAGAAAGAGCACTACTCCGACTACGTGTTCGAGGACCTGGCCGCCGACCTGCTGCGCCGCGAACCCGCCCTGCGCCAGCAGCTGGACGAGGCTAAAAAAGCCGACGCGCAGCTGGCCGCCAGCGGCCCCGCCCAGCTCGAATGGGTGTACCAGCACTCGGCCTACCACGAGCCCACCCACAACCGCTACCCGGTGGCCCGCTGGCTGGGCGCGGGCACGCTGCCCACGCAGTAAGCGCTTCCTTCGGTTTTTATTCGGGGCTGCTGGCTAGGGCTTTGCCCGAAGTTGATGCGGTTGAAAGCTTCTGGCGCAATCGATTGGGTTTAGCAAAATCGCGCTTACCTTAGGGCCCGATTCCCACCCAGCACCGTTCATTTACGAGCAATAGCCACCGGGCGCGGTGCGGTCCCCGGGCCGCTGCCGGGCGCGGGGGGCCCGGCGGCTTGCGCCTGGGGCGAGGCCTGCGAGCCCTGGAGGTGCCACCGGGCGCCGCCCCCGGGAGGGTGCCCCGGCAACGCCCTCCCCTCCCCCGCCGGCAGCCGCTGCGCGACTGGTGCCCGGCACCCGCGCGGCGGGCGGGCAGGCCAGCAACCGGCCAGTGGGCCAGGCCATTTAGTGGGACGGAACGCGCGTACATCGTATCCTCACAAGACGCGGATTATCATTGCGCTTCCTTCACCATTCCCCCTTTCTCTACCCATGAAAGCCTTTTCTCATTCCCTACTCGTTGGCAGCCTGTTGCTACTGGGTCTGTGCGCCCGCGCCTAGGATGCTGCCCCCGCCAGCCCCGCGGCCGCCAGCCCCGCGGCCGCCGCTGCTACCGGCCCCGCCGTGCTGAAAGTTGGCTCCATGGTGGTGCTGGAAACCACGGACGGCTTGTCGTCGGCCAGCGCCAAGCTGGGGCAAGCCGTGCCGATGCGCGTGAAGTACGACGTGAAAGTGAACGGGCAAACCGTCATCCAGGCCGGGGCCCCGGCGTCGGGGCAGGTGATGGCCGTGATGCACCACAAAGGCGTGGGCAAGCAGGGCAACCTGGCCGTGAAGGCCAGCGCCGCGCAGGCCGTCGACGGGCAAATGGTGCCGCCAACGGGCGGCAACATCGACACGGCCGGCGAGGGCACCGCGGGTTCGTCCATTGCCCTGGCGGCGGTCGTCAGCCCGCTCTTCCTGCTCAAGAAAGGCAAGGAAGCCACCATTCCCGCCGGCTTCGAGATGCAGGCCCAGGTCGCGTCCGAAACGCAGGTAAAGTAAGCGGCGGCGGGCACGCGCACCGGCGTTCGTTCTCCTAAAAAGCCCCCGCGCCGGCCAGGCGCGGGGGCTTTTGCGGGTGTCGGCGGGGCGCGGGGCCCCTACGGCATTTCCAGGGCGTCCCGGTTCCAGTGGGCCAGGGTGGCGGCGGCCTCGTAGGTGCTTTGCAGGAATTCGAGCACGGCGGCGCGGGGGTCGGGTGCGCGGCGGGCGGCCTCGTAGGGCAGCAGAAACTCGCCCATTTCGGCGTTGAACGCGGCGGCGGCGGGCCGCACCGGGGCCCCGGCGAAGCCGGCCGGGGCCGGGTAGGCGTAGCTGTAGAACGCGGCCTCGGCCCCCTGGCCGCCGGGCCACCAGCCGGCGCTGCTCAGTTCTTCATTGTAGGAGGCGCGGGTCACCCAATCGGCCAGGTGGGGCACGCCGCCGGGGTGCGCGGGCGCGGGCCGGCCCGAAAAGCGCGTGACGGCCAAATCGAAGCTGCCCCAGAAAAAATGCACCGGGCTGCACTTGCCGCTAAAGCCGCTGCGAAACTCCCGCAGCACGCCGTCGGCCGCCAGCAGCGCGTCCCAGAAGCGCTCGGCGGCGGCCGCGTCGTAGCTGGCGTGGTGGTGGTCGTGGGCGAAGGGCGTGGCGTCGTCCACCTCCACCGGCACGGGCCACAGCTGCACGTCGATGCCCGCCGTGCGCAGCAGGGCCCGGTATTCGTGGTAGAAATCGGCCACCGACCGGGGCCGCAGCGCGAAGCCGTGTTCGGCCCCAGCGCTGGTGAACAGCCGCAGCCGGTGGGCCCGAAAATCGAACAGTACCTCGAACGAGCCGGCGGCGCAGGGCACGGGCCCCGTGCCCAGGCCCCGGGGCCCCACGTACAGCGGCACCTGCCACCACTGGTTCAGGCGGGGCCGCAGGGCCAGCGAGGTCTTGCCCACGATTTGCGTCCAGCGGTGCAGCGTGTCGCGGGTGGGGGCCCAGGCGTCGGCGGGCAGGGCGGGCCAGGAAAGGATGGGAGCGGGCATGACGGGCGGCGGGCGGGTAAGCCGGCAAGGTATCATTATCTGCCGGTCGGGGCCCCGGCGGCGGGCCGCAGCCACTGCTCCGGCACGCGGCACGCGCCGTCAACCCCTGAAGCTGCATTTTTGGGGGCGGGCTGGTCTTGTTGGCCCCGCCGCGCCAACTGGTTTTGGTCGGTGGCCCGGCCGTGATTGCCCCGGGCGCGGGGCAGCGCCCGCGTGCCGGCAAGCCTACTTGTTTTTAACGAAATGCCCGCGGTAGAATTTCAGGATGGACGGTTTAAAGGGCTTCGTCGAATAAACATCGGGCAGCCCGAACTGGCTGTCCCCGGTCAGCGCCAACACCTGGTTTCGGGGGTCAAACCGCATGTTTACGTTGCACAGGTCCAGCCTCGATACTTTCCCAAAGGCGTTCGTGTCCATCACCAGAAAGTTGCCTTTTACTTCGACTACGCGGGCAATGGTGCGCACGCAGATGGTGCTGCCCTGCTCGTTGCCCAGCAGCAAATACAGCGTGCGGCCGGGGCTGACGAGCGCATGGATTTCGTCAACCCCGCCTTCGTCGTGCGCCGCGTAGGCGAACAGCTGGCCCGCCCGATTCTGCCACTGCAACACGGGCCGGTGAATGGTGCCCCGGGTGCCGCCCGAAGCGTACGAGTAGGTAAACACCTTGAGGTGGCCGGCCCCGGCGGCGGCGGTGTACCCGAGCCCCAGGTTTTTGGCCGCCGCCGCCGGCACCTCGTGGGTCTTTAGGTAGGCCACCAACTGGCGGGCCGTGGCCGTGGTCAGGCTGTCGAAGGCGTTGCTTTCGCCCTCGGTTCCCGCATTAACAAGGGCAAGGGCCTTCTTCAGTTCGGCGGCCGTGGGGCAGGTTTTGGCGGGCTGCTGAGCCCGGCCGGCCGCTGGGGTGGCCAGCCCGGCAGCGGCGGCCAAGGCGAGGTGCAGCAACGTTTTAGGCACGGGGCCACCAAGTTTGCGGCACGGAGTTACGCCGCCGTTTCGGGCGTTACGGCTTGCAGAATCTCGTGGCCCATCTTGTCGCGCTTGGTGGCCAGATAGGTGGCGTTGTGGGGGTTGGCGGCGATTTCGATGGGCACGGTTTCCACCACTTCCAGACCGTAGCCGGCCAGGCCGGTGCGCTTCTTGGGGTTGTTGGTGAGCAGGCGCATCTGCCGGATGCCGAGGTCGCGCAGGATGGCCGCGCCCACGCCGTAGTCGCGCTCGTCGCCCTTGAAGCCCAGGTCCTCGTTGGCCTGCACCGTGTCGCGGCCCTGCTCCTGGAGCTTGTAGGCCTTCAGCTTGTTAATCAGGCCAATGCCACGGCCCTCCTGGTTCATGTACACCACCACGCCGCGGCCCTCGCGCTCAATCTGCTGCATGGCCTGGTGCAGCTGGGGCCCGCAGTCGCAGCGGCACGAGCCGAAGATGTCGCCGGTGATGCACGAGCTGTGTACCCGCGTCAGCATCGGGGCCGGGTCGCTGAGGTCGCCCTTCACTAGGGCCAGGTGCTGGGCCCCGTTGCTGCGCTGGGTGTAGGCGTAGAGGTCGAAGTCGCCCCAGGCGGTGGGCAGGCGCACCGAAATCTCGCGGTGAATCAGGCTCTCCTGCGCCAGGCGGTACTTGATGAGGTCCTGCACCGAAACCAGCTTCAAACCCCACTGCCGGGCCACGATTTCGAGGTCGGGCAGGCGGGCCATCTCGCCGTCGTCCTTCAGGATTTCGACCAGCACGCCGGCCGGCGCGAAGCCCGCCAGGCGGGCCAGGTCCACGGCCGCCTCGGTGTGGCCGGCGCGGCGCAGCACGCCTTCCTTGCGGGCCTTGAGGGGGAAGATGTGGCCGGGCCGGCCCAGGTCGTCGGGCTTGGTGGCAGGGTCTACCAGGGCCTGGATGGTTTTGCTGCGGTCGGAGGCCGAGATGCCGGTGGTGACGCCGTTGGTCAATAAATCGACGCTCACGGTGAAGGGCGTGGCGTGCAGGGCCGTATTGCGGCCCACCATCAGCTCCAGGCCCAGCTCGTCGCAACGCGCCTCGGTGAGGGGCGCGCACACCAGGCCGCGCCCGTGGGTGGCCATGAAGTTGATGATTTCGGGCGTGGCCGTTTCGGCGGCGCAAATAAAATCGCCCTCGTTCTCGCGGTCCTCGTCGTCCACGACGATGACGACCTTGCCGTCGCGCAGGTCCTGGATGGCGGATTCGATGGAGTCAAGCATGGAATAAATCGCTGAATTGCTGGTGGATGAATGGTTGCCAGGGGCCGGGCCAGCGAACGGTGCCGGACCGGTGGTGGCAGCGGGGCGAAGCGGGCGGCCAACGGGCCGGGCCCGCCGCCCGCGGGGGCAACCAACCTTTGTAACCGCCCGAGCCGCCGCGAAGTTACTCCGCCCCTGCCGGGCCCGCCGCCAGCAGCTGCGCCAGCGGGGCCGTGGCGGCGGCCCAGCCGAAGTGCTGGCGCACGAAGGCCTGGCCGCGGCCGGCCAGCGCGGCGGCGGCGGCCGGGTCGGCCAGCAGGCCGGCCACGGCTTCGGCCAGGGCCGGGGCCCCGTCGGCCACCAGCAGGTGCTGGCCGGGCGTGCCGCGCAGCGCGTTGTTGGCCAGCGGCGTCGTCACGCAGGGCAGGTGCATGGCCAGGGCCTCCAGCAGCTTGTTTTGCAGGCCCGTGCCCACCCGCATGGGGGCCACGAACACGCGGGCCTGGGCGTAGGCGGCGCGGATGTCGGGCAGCCAGCCGCTCACCGCCACGCCGGGGCGGCGGGCCAGGGCCAGCACGCGGGGCGCGGGCGTGGTGCCGGCCACCAGCAGCCGGGCCCCGGGGTGGCGGCGCTGCACCAGGGGCAGGACTTCCTCGGCCAGGAAGCAGGCCGCGTCCACGTTGGGGTGGTAGCCCATGTTGCCGCAAAACACCAGCTCGTGGGTTTTCGCCGCCAGCGGCCGGGGCCGGAAGTACTCGAAGTCGATGCCGTTGGGCACCACGCGCACCCGCCCGCCCTGGGCCGGGGGCAGCAGCTGCCGGTCCTGCTCGCTGATGATGGTGTGGTGCCCGAACCAGCCGAAGGCCTCGGCCTCGTAGGCGGCCAGGCGGCGGGCTTCCAGGGCCAGCACCGGGCGCTGCCAGGCCGGGGCCCGGGCCGCCCGCCGCGCCACCCCCGCCGAAAACACGTCCATGTAGTCGAGCGTCATCGGCCGGCGGCCGGCGTGGGCCCGCAGGTACTCGGCCATGCGCACGAGCTGGCAGTACACGTGGTCGGGCCGGAAGCCGGCCAGCAGCGCATCGACCAGCCGCTGGGCCCGGGCGTCGTGGAAGTACCCCACCTGCAACGGCCGGCCGGCCGTGGCCAGGGCCCGCGCCAGCCCCCGCCCCCGGGCCACCCGGCCCAAGCGGTGCAGGTGCAGGCCGCCGCGGCACAGCGGCTGCACGGCCGCCAGGGCGGCGGCCCCCACGGGCTCGTCGCTCAGGGCCAGCAGGCAAATTTCGTGGCCCTGCCCGGCCAGGTAGCGCAGCTGGTGGTAGGCCCGCAGCTTGTCGCCCTTGTCGAGCGGGTACGGAAAGCGGGACAGGAGCACCAGAAGTTTCATGCGCGGGGCAAAGGTAGAGCCCGGCCCGGGCCCCGGGCGCACCCAACGCGCCGGCAGGCCGCGGGCTTTTTCTGACTTTTAAGGGTAGGTTTGCGGCCCGCCGCGGCAAGTGCTGGCGCGCGCGAAAGGCCCCCGATGAAAGAGTTTCTCAAAAAAATTGTCAAACGCCTGCCCATTGCTTTTACCCAAAACCAACGCTACGACCGCCAGACCCAGCGGGTGCTGCGGCGCGTGCTGCACCCCGGCGCCAACTGCGTGGACGTGGGCTGCCACAAGGGCGAGGTGCTGGCCCAAATGCTGCGCTACGCCCCCCTGGGCCAACACTACGGCTTCGAGCCCATCCCGGCGCTCTACCAGGGCCTGACCGCTAAGTTTGCCCACCGCCCCAACTGCCACTTCTACCAGCTGGGCCTGGGCGAAACCCCCGGCGAGGTCTCCTTCAACTACGTGCTGAGCAACCCGGCCTACAGCGGCTTCGTGAAGCGCAAGTACGACCGCGCCCACGAACAGGACACGCTCATCACCGTACGGCGCGCCCGCCTCGACGACGTGCTGCCCGCCGGCACCCGCGTCGATTTCATCAAGATTGACGTGGAGGGCGGCGAGCTGCAGGTGTTGCAGGGGGCCCGGGCGCTGCTGGCCGCCAGCCGGCCGGTCGTCATCTTCGAGCACGGCATCGGCGGCTCCGACTACTACGGCACCCGCCCCGAGCAGGTGTACGACCTGCTGGCCGACCCCGCCATCAACCTGAGCGTCTCCACCATGAACCGTTGGCTGGCCGGCCGCCCCGCCCTGAGCCGCGCCGAGCTGGTGCGCGAGTTCGAGCAGAAAACCAACTACTACTTCATCGCCTACCCCGCCGGGGCCGCCGCGCCCGCCCCGGCCCCCAGCCGCGCGTAAAGCGCCTCGAACCGCTCCGTGACGCGGCGGTTGTCGTACACCGCGGCGGCGGTGGCGGCCGCGGCCGCCCCGATGGCCGCCGTGGGCAGGCGGCCGTGGTAGTAGTCGCGCAGGGCGGCCTGCCAGGCGGGGGCCCCGTCGCGCAGCACCGCGTCGTGGCCGTCGCGCACGGCAATGCCTTCGGCCCCCAGCCCGGTGCTGAGGATGGCCTTGCCCAGGGCCATGCCCTCGATGATTTTCACGCGCATGCCCCCGCCGCTCAGCAGCGGCACCAGCATCAGGTCGTACCGGCGCATGAAGGCGGCGGCCGAGTCCACGAAGCCGTGCATGAACACGTTGTCGGCGCGCGGGGCCAGCAGGTGGGGCGGGGTGCCGGTGCCGGCCACGTGCAACTCCAAATCGGGCAGCTCGGCGTGCACGGCCGGCCACACCTCGCGCAGCAGCCACTCCAGCCCTTCGCGGTTGGGCAACCAGTTCAGCGAGCCAATCATGAACACGGTGCGCGGCCGGGGCCGGATGGCCGGGTCGGGCTGGAAAGAACTCATTTCCACGGCCGCCGGAATTAGGGCGATGGGTTCGGGACAGCCCAGGTCCTTCAGGCGGGCAATGTCTTCCTCGGTGATGGCGGCTACGCCATCGAAGCACCACAAATATTCTTTCTCAAAACTACGCAGCCGGGTTGCCAAGTGGCTTAGGTACCGGCGCTTCGCCGGATTTTTCTCGCCCTGCGCCAGTCGCTCCCAGATAACATACTCGATGTTATGGGCACGAAGCACGCTCGCGGCTCTTTCAGGCGTCAACTCTTCTGAATCCAGCCATTCGTGGTACCAAGCTACAAAGGTGCCTTCGTACTGTATTACGTCAAAGTTTTCGGCCTGAATTAAAGCCACCAAAGCACCGCTTACTTCCGAACTGATGAACCGCTCAACGTTGTAGGGACGGTGCGAAAACAGCAAGTTCCGCAGCGCCCTCCATGGCTTCAGGTTCGTGTCCACGTCCACCGTCACGAGCCGGAAGTTGGGCCCCAGGTGGTCGAGCACGCCGGCGGGCTGGTGGTGCTTGGGCGTGTTGATGGCCAGCATCGTGACGCGGTGGCCGGCGCGCAGCAGCCCGGCCGTGATGTTGTAAATCCCGATGGCCCCGCCGTCGTGCAGCGGAAACGGCACCCGCGGGCTCACTTGAAGAATGTGCATAGAGCGCAAAAATACGCCCCTACAGCCCCAACTGGCGGAAATTCACTTCCAGGCTCTCAATCTGCTGCTCCGAGCCCAGCAGCAGCAGCACGTCGCCGGGGGCCGGGCGGTAGTCGGCCGGGGGGCTCACTTCGAAGGTGCCGTCGGCCCGGCGCAGGCCGATGACGGTGGCCCCGGTGCGCGAGCGCACGTCCAGCTCGCGGATGCTCTGGCCGCGCAGCTCGCGCCGCAGCTGCTCGTAGCCCAGCTCTTCCAGGCGCAGCTTGTCGGCGGTGAGGCCCGAAATCAAATCTAGGAACCGGATGACCTCGGGGCGCACCACCAGCTTGGCCATGTGCGAGCCCCCGATTTCGTCGGGCATCACCACGGCGTCGGCCCCGGCCGAGAGCAGCTTGCTCTCGGACGTTTTGAGCTTGGCGCGGGCAATGATTTTGAGGCGCGGGTTGAGAGCCCGGGCCGAGAGGGCCACGAACACGTTGTCGGCGTCTTTGGCCAGGGCCGTAATCAGGGCCGAGGCCCGCGCCACGCCGGCCTGCGCCAGCACCACGTCGGTGGTGGCGTCGCCAATCACAGTGATGATGTCGCCGCCCGGCAGGCCGTCGCCGTTGTAGTCCTCGCCGGTTTTGCCGTCGCCGATGTCCTTCATCAGCTGCTCGTT
Organism: Hymenobacter caeli; assembly: GCF_013294115.1. GTDB lineage: Bacteria > Bacteroidota > Bacteroidia > Cytophagales > Hymenobacteraceae > Hymenobacter > Hymenobacter caeli. Next base: position 63,630 of record NZ_JABSNP010000022.1, read on the forward strand.
TTGCTCCACTACCACCACGCGCACGCCGTTGGCCCGCAGCTCCTGGTAGGCGCGGCGGCCGTTGGCCCCGAAGCCGCACAGGATGAGGTGCCCGCTAAAACGCTTGATTTCCTGGTCGGTCCGGTACATTTTGAAGAGGTTGCGCAGCTCGCCCTCGAACAAAAACGTGGTGAGCACCGACACGAGGTAGGCCGTCACCAGCAGGTTGAAGAGGATGTAAAACGCCACGAAGATGCGCCCGGCTTCCGAAAACGGGTGCACCTCGCCGAAGCCCACCGTGGAAATGGTGGTCACCGTCATGTAAAACGCGTTGGCCCAGCTCAGGTGCTCGATGCCGCGAAACCCGGCCAGCCCCGCGCCAAGGCTGACGAGCGTAAGCCCGAGGGCCAGCCGCAGGCGGCCCAGGTTGAGGCGCTGGAACATAGGGAACGGGGAGGGGCGGCCGGAACGCAACGGCCCCCAAAGCTACGCCCGGGGCCCGCCTACAGGTCCCACACGGTGCTGCGCTGCTGCCGCCAGGCCCGGCGCACGTTCATCCAAAACACGCCGGCGAAGTAGAGCACGATGGGCGAGCCAAACGTGAAAAACGAGGCGTACACGAACGAGAGCCGCACGCTGCGGGTGCTGAAGCCCCACCGCTGGCCCAGGGTAGAACAGAGGCCGAACGACTGCGCTTCGAGGTAGTTGGTGAGGGTTTTCATGGGGGCGGGGCCGGGCGGGAAAGCATCCCCGGCTGGGCTAAGATACTGAACAAACGGGGCCGGGCCAACCAAAGCGGCTAGCTTTGCGCGGGGCAGCCCCATCTTTTCCTGGCCTTTGTACGTTTAGGGGGCCCGTTAAAGCCACATTCTGTTGCGTATTATTCCAAAATTAAATCCTCCGGCCCGCGCCGCGGGCCTGCTGGTGGCCGCCGGGGCCCTTTTTTCCGCCTGCTCGCCCCTGCCCGCCGTGCTGCGGGCCGCCGAAACCGGCCGCCAGGTGGCGGCGGCCCCCGCCCCGCTCACGGCCGTGGGCGAAACGGTGCCCTTTGAAGTCACGGCCCGCGTGCCCGCCCGCCACCTGCGCAAGGGAGTGGCCTACGAGCTGCGCCTGCGCTACCGCTACGACCACGGCCTGCGCGACGACACGCTGGGCACGGTGTCGTTCGTGTCGGGCGACTACGTGTTCGACGACGAGCACAAGGGGATGTTGGTGGCCCGCAAGGCCTTTACGCTGCCCAACACGCCCGGCCGCAGCCCCGGCGAGCTGCTGGCCCGCCCCCAGGTGCGCGAGCTGAAGCCCGGCGGCCGGGTGCTGCGCGGGCCCGATGACGTGCGCCTGGCCCGCGGCATTGCCGACCCCGCCCGCCGCGTGGTGCGCGAAGACACGGCCCTGGCCCTGCTCCCCGAAACGATTTCCAACCAGGTGAGCGGCACGCGCGTGCTGCCGTTTTATTTCGACGACGGGGCCTGGTTCATCCGCTCGTTTTTGGGCACCAACGTGGCAGCGCTCGAAGACCTCATCGACGCCAACCAGCAAACCCAGCGCGTGCTCATCACCGCCGGCCACGCGCCCGACTCGCTCGACGCCCACAACCCGGCCCTGGCCAGCAAGCGCGTCAAGATGCTGCTTTACTACTACAAGAAGCGGGTCGAGGGCTTCGCGTACCGCAACACCGTGGCCGGCATCCAGTTCGACACGCTGGCCTACCGCCGCCGCTGGGACCAGTTCCTGAACAAGGTCACCCAATCGGCCCTGAAGCCGGCCGACCAGGATTCCATCATCGCCATTATTAACGATACCCGGGGCGGCTACGTGGCCAAGGAAAAGGCCCTCCACCGCCTGCAATCGTTCGATTACGTGGAGCAGTACATCTACCCCGTGCTGCGCCTGGGCACGGTGGCCGTCACGTTCACGGCCCCGCCGCGCTACGATTCGGAGGTGTACCTGCTCTCAAAGAAAATCCTGGACAAGCAGGCCGAAATCGATGCCCTCACGCCCGAGGAGCTGCGCTACTCGGCCACCCTCACGCCGCTGCTGGCCGAAAAGCAGCGCATCTACGAAGTGGCCAGCGCGGCCTCGCAAACCTGGGAGGCGTTCCACAACCTGGGCGTGGTGCTGCTGCTGCGCTCCGAGAAGGAGGTGAGCCCCAAGGTGGTGCGGGCCTACCAGCGCCGGGCGGCCACCAACTTCACCCTGGCCGCGCACCGCAACCCCACGGCCGAGCTGTTCTACCACGCCGCCACGGCTTACCACCGCGCCGGCGACCGGCTGGAAGCTCTCCAGAACTACGACTACGCCATCAAGCTGGGCGGCGACCGGGCCCTGCTGCGCAAAGTTTTCGCCGACAAAGCGGCCTTGGAAATCGAAGTGGGCCAGCCCGACGAGGCCCTGCGCACGCTGCGCTTCGCCGGCCCCTCCTACCAGAACGAGATGAACACGGCCCTGGTCTACGTGCTCAAGGGCGGCTACGACCTCGCCGAGGCGCAGTACCAGCAGGCCCTGGCCCGCCGCCCCGCCGACCCCGCCGCCCTCTACGGCCTGGCCGTGGTGGCCGCCCGCCGCCACAACGAAGCCCAGGTGGCCAGCCGCCTCCGCCAGGCCGTGGCCGCCGACCACCGCCTGGCCAACCAAGCGGTGGAAGACCTGGAGTTCCAGGACTACGCCCAGGGCGAGGCCTTCCGGGAGGCGCTGAAGTAGCTCGCGGGGGCCGGGGCCGGGCTTCTGCAAACCGCTTGCCGCCAAAATTTGTAGCTTTGCGCACCGGCCGGGTGCCGGGCCTAATTCCATTAAAACACATGCGTCAGATACAATTTCGGGAGGCCCTGCGCGAGGCCATGAACGAGGAAATGCGCCGCGACCCCCGCATTTTCCTCATGGGCGAGGAAGTGGCCGAGTACAACGGCGCCTACAAAGTGAGCCAGGGCATGCTCGACGAGTTCGGCCCCGGCCGCATCATCGACACGCCGATTGCCGAGCTGGGCTTCGCCGGCATCGGCGTGGGCGCGGCCATGAACGGGCTGCTGCCCATCATCGAGTTCATGACGTTCAACTTCTCGCTGGTGGCCATTGACCAGGTGATCAACTCGGCCGCCAAGCTGCACTCCATGTCGGGCGGGCAGTACTCGTGCCCCATCGTGTTCCGGGGCCCCACCGGCAACGCCGGCATGCTCAGCAGCCAGCACTCGCAGAACTTCGAGAACTGGTACGCCAACTGCCCCGGCCTGAAAGTGGTGGTGCCCAGCACCCCCTACGACGCCAAAGGCCTGCTCAAAGCGTCCATCCGCGACCCCGACCCGGTGATTTTCATGGAGTCGGAGCTGATGTACGGCGACAAAGGCGACGTGCCGGAGGAAGAGTACATCCTGGAAATTGGCAAGGCGAACGTGACCCGCCCGGGCACGGACGTGACGTTGGTGAGCTTCGGCAAGATGATGAAAGTGGCCCACGCCGCGGCCGACGAGCTGGCCAAAGAAGGCATCCAGGCCGAGGTCATCGACCTGCGCTCGGTGCGGCCGATCGACTACGACACCGTCATCGCCTCCGTCAAAAAGACCAACCGCCTGGTAGTGGTGGAAGAAGCCTGGCCCCTGGCCAGCCTCTCGGGCGAGATTTCCTACGTGGTGCAGCGCCGTGCCTTCGACCACCTCGACGCGCCCGTCATCCGCATTACCTGCGCCGATGTGCCCCTGCCCTACGCCCCCACCCTCATCGAAGCCTCGCTGCCCAACGTGGCCCGCGTGGTGAGAGCCGTGAAGGAAGTGACCTACGCCAAGGTATAAGTGTAGCTGTTTCGGCTGCGAAAGCGGCCCCGCTGGCACTTGCCGGCGGGGCCGCTTTTTTGATTGAGGCATTTTTCAGTACGCGGGCACATCGCCCGGCTGCAACTGCCTAGCGGTAGCGGCCGATAGGTACCAGCCGCCTGACAAGAGCGCGGCCAGCAGCGCCAAGGCCAAGGCTTGCCGCCGCCAAGGCAGTGCCCACCATCGGCGCGGCCGGAAACCGTCGGCCGCCGCCGTCAGCAGCAGCAAATGCAGTGGCAGCAAGTACCGGCATTCCATCAGCGTAGGTATGACCAGGGCCACCGGTAGCCCCAGGGCCAGTAGCGCCCACCCCGCGCCAGGCCCGGGCGCGGCGCGGCGCGAACGGCGCAACAGTTGTGCCAAGCCCAAAGCTAACACGGCGTAGTTCAGCAGCTGCGCGGCACCAAGGCCCAGCGGATGCAACCGGTACGGGTAGGGTGTTGGGTACCACACGTCAAGCCCGTTGAATAAATGGCGGGCGCAACAGGCCCCCACCGCTAACGGATGGCGTACGGCAAACCAGGCGTACTCCCGGTAACTGTTAAACACGCCGTTTGGCGCTGCCTGCATCAACCGCATACCTGCCGGATCGGCGAATATGGCACTACCCCAATGCGCAGGGTCGATGCTCGACTCGTAGCGTTGGTAAGTCATGCCCCAGTTCAATTTTTTAAGGTAGAGGGGCAAGCGCCCCCCATCGGTAGCCAGTACCAACGGCGTGGCCTGCCCAAAATGTGTGTAATTGATGGCCGCTTGAGGCAGCAGCACCAGCGCGGCCCCAGCCGCCAGCGCCACCCAGCGCCCCGCCGTCGGGCCCCGGCCCGCGCCGCGCCCGCGCCACCACAGCCACCCTAAAGTACCCGGCACACTGGCCAAGTAAATGGGCCGCAAGTTCAGCGTGGCCGCCAGCAACAGCCCGCCCAGCGCCGCCCAGCGCCAGCCGGGCCGGGCCAGCGCTGCCAGTGCCAGCAGCAGCAACGCCAGCGCGGGCGCGTCCTGGAGCGAGTAGCTAAAATAGCCCCGCCAGAATACGAACCCCAACGCCACCGACAGCAGCCAGGCCCCGCCGCGAAGGGCGCGGCCCGTGGCCGCCGCCCACGCGGCTGGCCCCGCTACTCCGAAGAGCAGCGTGGCCCACAACACCCCCAGCACCTGCGCCCCGGCCACCGCCGGCCAACCCGTGGCGTAGCACAGCACCCGGCCGGGCACCAGCAGCAGGGGCCCCAGGTAGCCGCGCAGCGGCGCGGCGTAGTGCAGCAACGAAAAGCGCAGGCCCGGCTTAAAGAACGTGGCCGCCAGCCCCCAGTACTCGCCCGCGTCAAACGGCAGTTGGTCGGCCCCGCTCCAGGGCAGGTAGGCGGCGTACAGGGCCAGCACCAGCCCGCAGCGCCAGCGCCACGGCCACGGCCGCGCCAGCGCGGCACCTGCGGGGGCCTCCAGGGCGCGAAAAAACACGGGCATCACGGGGGCCAAAGCTACGGGTTGCGGCCCCAAAATTGCGGACCTTTGGGCCGCCCGCGGCCCCGCCGGCTTCCCACCCGCCCATGAACCACCGCCTGAACCTCAAATTCGAGCAGCTCGAACTGGCCACCCAGCACCTGTTGGCCTCCGTCGCAGCGCTGGGGCCCGATGCTACCCGCCCGCCTGGCCCCGGCCAGTGGGCGGCCACCCAGGTGGTGCACCACCTGCTGCTCATCGAAAACAACATCACCGGCTACGTGCAGAAAAAGCTGCTGGCCGCCGAGCTGCTGCCCAAAGCCGGTCCGCTCACGCGAGCCCGGGCCTTGTGCGTGCGCGTGTTGCTGCGCCTGCCGGGCGTGAAGTTCCGGGCCCCGCGCGGGGTGGCCGAACTCACCACCGGGGCCCCGGTGCCCGGCCTGCCGGCCCTGCAAACCGAATGGGCGGCCACCCGCCGCCGCATCGAGCAGGTGCTCAACGAGTACCCCGGCCACTTGCTGAACCGCGCCATTTACCCGCACCCCCGTTCGGGCCGAATCACCATTTACCAGGTGCTGGAATTTCTGCTCGACCACTTGCTGCACCACCAGCAGCAGGTGAACCGCATCGCCAAGGCCCTGGCCACAAAGCAGCTGGTGCCGGGCAGCTAGCCGGGCCGGCTACTTCCCGTCTGCCTCGTAGGGGGGCAGGGCGGCGAAAGCGGCCACCAGGTCGGCCGGCGGCACGGTGAGCTTGCGGCGTTCGAGGTCGAGCCAAGCCCCGTCCACGGTTACGGTGGCGGCCACCCGGCCGTCGGCTTTGTAGAGGGCGTGCAGCACGGTCCAGCGCGTGCCGTCGGTGCTCATCGACACCAGCCGGCCGTCGACGCGGATTTCCTCGCCGATGCCCACTTCCTTCAAAAACCGGGTTTCCTCGCGGAACAGGATGGGCCCCAGGCGCAGCTGCGCGAAACGGGCCACGCCGTAGCCCCACCGGGCCAGCGCCGCCACGCGCTGGTCGGCGGCGTAATCGGCGTAGGCCGAGTGGCGCATGTGGCCGTTGGGGTCCATGTCGGCCCAGCGGGTCCGGTAGGTAAGGGAATAATCCACGCAATGACAATAAGTTAAATGGGTTGATTGGCCGCTTCGGCCGGGCCGACGGGCGTCAGCCGCACCAAGTACTGCCCCTCGGCGTCCTCGTCGATAAAATCGGCCTGGTAGCCGGCGGCCGCGGCCGCGTCGTTGAGCAGGGCGGCGTCGATGAACAGCCACGGAAACGGCTCGCCGGTGCGGTCCTGGTACGAAAGCGTGTACTCGATTTCGCCGTAGTACGGCCCGTTCAGGTTGAATACCAGGGCCCCGTCCTCGTCCTCGTAGAGGTAGCTAACGTCGGAGGAGGTGGCCAGAATCTGGCCGCCGGGGGCCAGCAGGGTGCGGGCGTGGGCCAGGAAGCGGTCGAGCCCGGCCAGCGTGCCCGCCAGGCCCAGGCCGTTCATGAGCAGCAGCACGGTGTCGTAGGGCCGCTCGGTGGGCGGCAGCGGGGCATACAGGTCGTGCCGGGCCGCGGCCCGCACGCCCCGGGCCCCCATTACTTGCACGGCCCCGGCCGATACGTCCACGGCCTTCACCTCGAAGTGGCGGCTTTGCAGCTCCAGGGCGTGGCACCCGGCCCCGGCCCCGACGTCGAGCACGCGGCCCCGGCACTCGTCGAGGGCCCGGCGCTCCAGGGCGGGCATTTGCAGCAGGGTGCGGAAGAAATACGCGGCGGGCAGCGGCTCGTCGTCGGCTGCGTTGCAGTGCACGGTAAGGGTGGCGGCGGCCCGGCCGCGGTGGTAGTCGAGCAGGGCCTGGCCCAGCAGGTCGGGGGCGGTGAGGGTCGTCATCAGGCCCGAAAATTAACCAAAACTTTGGGGCGGGGCCGCGCGTTGCAACGGCTCACCCGCCCCGCTCCCGCCCCGTGCTCCCCGAAAAACTGCGTAAAGGCCAGCTGCCCACCAAAATCTGCGTCACCTGCGGCCGACCGTTCGAGTACCGCAAAAAATGGCGCAATTGCTGGGCCGAGGTGAAGTACTGCGGCGAAAAGTGCAGCCGCCACAAGCCCAAGCCGCCCCCCAGCGCCTAACCGGGGCCCCGGCCCGGCGGGGCCAGCCGCTGCCGGGCCGCGTCGCGGTAGCCCAGCACGGCCGAGAAAAGCCCCACCCGCTGCCCCAGCTCATTGGGCACGGCCGACGACATGGCCGGCGCTGGCTCATCGGGGAAGTTTTGGGCCCCGCGGAGCCAGGCACAGGCCGATTCCAGGTCGTCGAACAGGTTCACCACCGGCGCGTCCAGCGTGTAGAGGGCCGCGTCGGTGTAGCACTTCACGCGCAGGTTGGGCGAGTACACCCACGCCACGTGCTTTATGCCCGCCAGCCGCAGGTACGGCAGGAACTCCTTGGCCAGCCAGGCGGGCACGTTGTGGTCCATGCTGGTCACCCCAGTATTGCTGTTGAGCACGCGCGTGTGGGGCGAGTGCAAAAAATGCCGGGCCACCGCCAGGCAGCTGTCCTGCACCAGCGTCAGGGTCAGGTCGCCGCGCCAGTCCACGAACAGCCATTGGTTCGTGCAATCGAGGTAAATGGAGACGTTGGGGGTTTCCTGGAGTAATTGTGGATTCATAGTGGGTGGTGAAGAGTGAAACCGAAGGCAGGCAGCATACCGGCTAGCCCCGGGGCCCGTTCCCCGCTTCAGGGGGAGTGGTTTGGCCCAAGGTTACTGGGTGTGCCCGGCCCTTCAGTTGTTTAGTGCGTGGACAACAAAAGGGAAGCGAACAGTGGAAGTACGAATATGACTTTTTAACGTTAATATTTAAAAATTTTAGCTACTTAGGAAGAAGAAAATTATGATCAATTTGGTAATACAAATGCTTAATTGGGCTACTTCAGACGCTTCAACAATTACGTCTTGAATAGTTGATAAAGCAGATTTTCTAATTAATATTCATGTTTTTAAATGTTATTGCATCATTCTGATATACAAAATTATACTAGTTGATTCTTTCTCAAAGAAATCCATTTATTAATTCCGTAATTTTCGGTAAAAATACGATAACACCGGTTAAACATCCACTTTTAAACGATAAATTATTTACTGGATTTAAACAGTTTCATTATTACTTTAATAATCCATTATACATTTTCTGGCTATAAAACTATTTTCTTAAATTAAGTCTGTTTCGGTGGGCTTAGCGGCGGTCCCGACTGGCCTGCGTGCTCGTTGTAGCAGGCCCCCGGCTGGGCGGAGCGGCGAAACGTTGGAGCAGCGGAGGCCGTTACGCCGGAAGCGGCGCATCTTCGCCCCCGCGTTGCTTCACTCATTTACCCGCCGCCCGCTATGGCTTCCAACCTCGATTACCTCGCCCCCGCCCTCGAACCGCTCGAAGACAAAGTGAAGGCCTACCTGCAAGCCGAAGAGGCCTTGCGCAAGGCCCACCAAGCCGCTGTGAACGCCCCGCGCCAAGCGGCCGACCGGGCCCAGGCCGCGGCGGCGTTTGAGCAGCGCCCGGCCACCGGCAGCTTCGACCAGGCCGCCGACGAGCGGCAGCAGCAGCGCACGGCCCTGCGCGACGACCTCGACCGCCTGCGCGAAGAAGTCATCGCCCTGCTGCCTGCCCGCGACGCCTGGGTAAAGGTGAACCTGGGCTACGGCCCCAGCCGCGTGGGGGCCTGGGCGGTGCCCGGCCCGCCGGCCCGCTACGAGCTGCGGGTGGTGCACTAGCGGGCCCCACCGAGCGCACAACGCCCGCGAAGCAAGCGGCCGTCAAGGTGCCTACGGCAGCTCACACGGCCGGGCGTACGACCCGGCCGTGGCACTGAGCCAAAGACTTACCAGCCGGCGCTGCACTGCTTGCTACTGCGCCACCAGGCCGCGTTTTTGCAGCATCGGCGTGATGTCGGGGTTGTGGCCCCGGAAATTCCGGTACATCTGGCCGTACTCCACGGTGTTGCCGCGCGACAACACCATGTCGCGGAACCGCTGCCCGTTGGCCCGCGTCAGGCCCCCGTGTTCCTGGAACCAGGCAAACGCGTCGTCGTCGAGCATCTCCGTCCAGGCGTAGGCGTAGTACCCGGCGGCGTAGCCGTTGCTCCAGATGTGCTGGAAATAGCTGGACCGGTAGCGCGGCGGTACCTGCGGCAGCGCCAGGCCCGTTTTTTGGAGCGCCTCGGCTTCAAATTTATCCACGTCCTGGGGGGCGCCGCCAGCCGGCAGGCTGTGCCATTGCAGGTCGAGGGCGGCCGCCGCGAGGGCCTCCGTTAAGGCGTAGCCTTGGTTGAAGGTGGCCGCTTTTTTAATTTTATCCACCAGCGCCTGGGGCATGGGCGCTTTGGTTTGATAATGCACCGCGTAGTGCTTCAGCACCTGCGGGTCGAGGGCCCAGTGCTCGTTGAACTGCGAAGGAAACTCGACAAAATCGCGGGCCACGGCGGGCGAGGACAAGCTGGGGTAGCGCTGGCTGGCGAACAAGCCGTGCAGCGCGTGCCCAAACTCGTGGAACATGGTCGTCACGTCGGCGAAGCTAATGAGGGCCGGCTGCCCGGCCGCGGGCTGCGTGAAGTTGCACACGTTGTACACCACGGGCTTGGTGCCGAACAGCTTCGCCTGGCCCACCATATTGCTCATCCACGCGCCGCCCGATTTGTTGTCGCGCTTGAAATAATCGCAGTAGAACAAGCCCAGGGCGCTGCCGTCGTGGTCGAACACCTCAAAAACCCGGACGTTCTTTTCGTAAACGGGCAAGTCGTGCCGCTCCTTAAAGGTGAGCCCGTAGAGCTGGTTGGCCGCGTAAAAAACGCCGTTCTGCAACACGTTGTCCAGCTCCAGGTAGGGCTTTATCTCGCTGTTTTCCAGGCCGTATTTTTCTTTGCGTACCTGTTCGGCGTAAAAATTCCAGTCCCAGGGCTGGAGCTTGAACCCGCCGTTTTGCTTGTCGATGAGGCTTTGGATGTCGGCCGCTTCCGCCTTTGCCTTGGCCGTGGCGGCCGGCACCAGCTTGGCCAGGAAGGCGTTCACCGCCTCGGGCGTTTGGGCCATCTGGTCTTGCAGTTTCCAAGCCGCATAATTCGAATAGCCCATCAACTTGGCTTTTTCGGCCCGCAACTGCGCGAGCCGCCCCACCAGGTGCCGGGTATCGTTGGAGTCGCCTTTTTCCGCCCGGTTCCACGAGGCGTCGAACAGCTGCTCGCGCACCCGGCGGTCGCTGAGCGACGGCAGCAGGGGCTGCTGGGTGGTGTTTTGCAGCGACACCAGCCATTTGCCCGCCAACTGGTTCGCTTCGGCGTTTTGGGCCAGTGCGCCCAGCTCTCCGGGGCCCAGGCCCGCCAGCTGCGCCGGGTCGCCCACCACTAGGCCGCCGGCTTTGTTGGCGGCCAGCAGCTGGTTGGTAAACTTGGCCCGCAGCGAAGCTTCTTCGCCGTTGAGCTTTTTGAGGCTGGCTTTGTCGGCGGCCAAGAGCTTGGCGCCCGCCAAAATGAATTTCTGGTAATAATACTCGACCAACCGCTTCGACTCGGCGTCCAGCTTGAGCTTGGCGCGGGCGTTATACACGGCTTCCACGCGCTTAAACAACGCGGGGTTGAGGTAAATGGCGTCTTGCACGGCGGCTTGCCGGGGGGCCAGCGCCTGCTGCACCTTTTGCAACTCGGGGTCGGTGTTGGCCCCGGTGAGCAGGCTGAACACGTTGCCGACCCGCCGCGTCAGCTGGCCGCTTTTTTCCAGGGCCACGAGCGTGTTGTCGAAGGTCGGCGCCTGGCGGTTGTCGGCAATCTTTTGCACTTCCTCCAATTGCTGCTTCATACCTGCTTCCAGGGCCGGCATGAAATCCGCATCCTTTATCTTATCGAACGCCGGCGCGTGGTACGGCAGGCTGCTGACCGCCAGAAATGGGTTGTCGGACGCGCCGCTCTTCGGTGGCGCACCGCGTACAATCACTTCATTCTCACGGTTATTCGATTTTTTGGGCCCCGGCAGGCCGTGTGTCGCGCTGGGTGTTGCGCCGCCCTGGGCCCTCACCGCGGCAACGGGCGCCAAGGCCCCCGGCGCAACCACTGCGGCCACGAGCAGCCGTTTAAGTAGTCGCGCAAAAGTAATCGCATAAAAACGGAGGCGTTAAATTTGGTGCATGCGTGCCCCCCTTGCCTTAACCCCCGACGAAGTCACCAC
>NZ_JABSNP010000023.1 GCF_013294115.1 Hymenobacter caeli
TTACGCCGTTTATCCGGCGTCTTCTTGGTCTTTTCTGCACTCATGACTCAGGAAATATACGTCCTGCTTCTGTGCGCCTTGACTAGACCACCTCATTTGTCATAAACAACATCAACAAGTCACTCTACAAAATAGAAGACACAGTTGCGCAACAAGACTATAACACTACCAAACCTAAAATATTTGAAGCGGTTAAACTCCCGGCGTATCTTAACTTGAGTTTACCAACGGGACCTGGTAATAACCCCGCACTGGCGGCTTCCCCTAAGCAAAGTATCCCTTCCTTAAAGGATGAGATTGACACCCGATTGGCGACGATAGCGAATGCCTTAGTTGTTTTTAACGAAGCGGCCGAGCTTGACAATACCATCACTAACGGCCTTAACAGCTGCAACACGGCTTATTCCACTATTGAGGCCCACGTTGTATCAGCAGCTGATGCCTTTTTACATCAGTCACTTGCTCCGCGAACGGCTCAAAGCGCAGCCATCTACAGTCGGATTCAAACCGCTTACCGCGGTGCAACCGGCGCCGGGCACGCGTTAGAAGGTTTTTTGCCGAATTACCTCTACACCATTGACTTGGAAATGGAATCAAACAAGGATGTCATCTCCGAATGGGACAAACATCCCTTACCTACCAGCGCCCCTTCCTATAACCGCCGTTCCTTGGCTTATCAGGCAGCGAAAGCTGAGAACATCGCCTACTCCAACTATAAAGAAACGATTAAGGCCCAAGTTGCTAAAGCGCAGGCAGTGGTCACGGAAATGAAAAAATTTAACGATGACAATAAAACGCAGGCCTTGGTGGATAAATACAACCAAGTGAATGCGTCAAATTTCACCTTCATTAGCGACGAAGTGAAAGTGAAGTCGGATGAGATTAAATTTGACATAAAAATTTCGGCGTTGAAGCAACTGCCGTGCGATATCCCCTCCAAATTCAGCATATCAGAAACGTACAAGACTAGCGGCGGCTGGAAGGTAGATTTTAGTACCGGCGTTTTTGTCAACAGCGGTCACCACGATTTTCTGGGACAGGAATTCCAATACGTCCCCAACCCAACGGACGACACTAAGGTGGTCATCAAAGAAAAAGATGGAGGCCAGCGCGTTTTACTCTTGGTCGGCGCACTCGCACACTTCTATTACCGAACCGGTCGATTTGCAAACGTTGCCCTTAGCCCTGGACTAAGCACAACGACAGCGCTCGACGGCTTAAACTTTCACCTAGGGGACTCCTTGCTTTTAGGAACCAAAAACAGGGTAATCCTAACGGGTGGGGTGACGTTTAGGGAGGTAAAAATTCTGGATAAGGGCTACCATACTGACCAAGAATATGTAAAGAAGTCCTTGCCCGAGAGCGTCCCCACCATAAAGGTATTTCCGATAGCCGGCGCCTTTGCTAGCATTACCTATAACCTTACCGCATTTAAATAACCGCCCCAGCGGCTGCGTTACGGGACAAAGACGTTTGTTTGCACGGGTGACTGGGGCCGAAAGAAAATTAATGCTTCAGGCCGCTACTAGACCGTGTGGGTAGAGGAGAGCATCAAAAAGTGTGGGGCAGTGTGGGCAATGAACGATTGGCCAAGTTCTTAATGATAATGGTCAAGGTACCACGGAAGGCAATCTGATTTGGCTGCCCCACACTCTTTGATGCTCTCCAATAGTCTTCCAGCACTTCGCCGGGGGCCAAATCAGGCATGGGTCAGGCAGTTAGTGGGTGCCCTTGCGGGCTCCCTGGTGAGAAATATTAAGCCGCCAGGGCTACCTGGCTGCCGAAGACGCAGTTACCGCGCAGGCTCACCGACCGGCCCCGCCGCTTCACCGGCTGCTGGGGCTCAACCACCAGCCCCAGAAACCCCGCCGCGTGGCAGTAAGCCGCCACGGTAGCCGGCTCGGGCTGGCCGGCCCGGTTCACGCACACGGTAGAGCCCAGCGCCGGCACCGCGCCCTGGCCCGACCAATGCAGCCCGCCCGGCAGCGCCGTCAGACGGGGCACGGCGGCAAACTCAGGCGTTGGGGCAACCAATTGCTGCGCCGCGTCTTGGCGGGCTTCGGCTTTGGCAGCGGCAGCCGCCCGCAGGCGAGCCAAACGAGCGGCGGGAATACGACGGGCGGGGCGGAGCGTTTGCATGAGAATTATTTAGTTTATTGTGTTGGTATTCAGCATCCTTAATGTCTATAATTTAAACCAATTACGAGCTTTATTAGTTGCATTTTTTGCAAGTTAAATAACATAAAATGCAAGTATATTTCACCCGTTACTACTCAATGAATCCGCATTTTTTGCCCTACTGCCCCTGGTTGCTGCGCGAGCGGCGGGGGCGGCTCCTTTTCGGAGTGGCCCCCGCCGCCCGTCTACTCACTCGGGTGGCAATGCCCCAGCTGGTCGGGGCCGGCAACGAAGGCGTGCCGCAGTGCCGGAACCGATGGGGTGGGGCAGTGGGCCGGCAGCCGAGCGCAGCGGAAAAACACCCCTCGAATGGCCCTGGCCTTTTCGGCCGGGGTGGTTCGAGCGCCGCTTTTTGGCGGGGCCTAAGCCGGCGGGTGGGCTGGGGAGCGGTGCGGCACGCCAAGCGAGCGAGCCCACCCGTGGGCGTGGCCGGCGGAGGAAGCCGAGCGCAGCGGACCAGCACAGCTCCAGCCCACGGCTGGAAGCCTGTTTTTGCGTTTCCCGGATTCTCTTCACCTTTGCCAACCACTCGCACACCCTCATGCTTGACATCGCCCTGTACGCGACGCTAGTCGATGCCATTGCCAACTTTGACAGCGTGCGCCGGCGGCAACGCCAGCAGTGCTTGGCCGGGCTGATTCCGGCCATTACCCAGCACGCCGCTACCAGCCGGGAGCGTAATCGACTGGAAAGCGGTAACCTGAATGTGTTTCAGTTTTTCAGCCCTGGCGAAACGACACACAGCCGTCTACTCGCCTACTTTCTGGACCCTCGGGCGCAGCATGGCCAGGGCACGCTGTTTCTGGCGGAGTTTCTACTGCTGCTGGGCATCGATGCGCCCGGCGGGACCGCGCACGACTGGGCAGTAACGGCAGAAACCGGCCGGGTAGATGTGCTCATCCGCCGTGCCCACCCGCACACCGTCGTGGTCATCGAAAACAAATCAAACTACGCCATCGACCAGCCCAATCAGCTGTACCGCTACTGGCATCAGGAAATTTACCTCAAGCAAGAGGCCCAGCATCGGCCGGCGGCCGAGATTGAGCGCCCGCCCAAGAGCCATTACCGGCTTGTCTACCTCAGTCCGGCAGGCTGGAAACAGCCCGACGCCCAATCGCTGCGCCGGCCGGAGGAATGGGCCGAGTGGGGAGCGCACCTACCGCTCGTCGTTCCCATGGAAACGGAACAGCACCTGTTCCGCAGTTTTGTGGTGCAATGGCTGGAAAACGCAATCGTGCGGCTCCCGGCGGGTAACCACCGCCTACGCGAGTTCACCCGGCAATACATTCAATTCTGGCAAGCCCGCTAACCTACTTTCATGGAAACCGAGGAAATAAACCAAGCCCTGCAACTGTTCGACACGCCCGAAAAATGGGCTGCGTTCCTTACGCTGAGCCGGCAAGCCGACAACCTGAAGCGGGCCATGACCCGCACGGCTGTGTCGCGGGCTAACAGTTATTTCCATCAGGAACACACCGCACCAGGCTGGTCTTTCAAACAGTTTGGCCCCGATGAGTTTACTATGGTTTGGTATCTGACCGCTTTTGGAGAATACTCCATCTGCCTGGTTTTATCGTGGAGCGGGGTTTTTGTATTAGAAGTCCGTGGCAATAATCTCAACGATATAGAGGCAACCATCCAATTCCTCAAAGGCTCTGAATTCAGCGCCCTAATGACCTGTTTCGAGCGCATTGATGAGTGGTGGGAGGGCCGTTTTATGGGCAAGGAGAAATTCAACTTCCGCTTTGGCACCGCTTCCGATACGCGCTTTGGCCCCTTCCGCCTGGCGTGGTACGCCCACTTCGAAACCGAGAAGTTACTCGACCAGATAGCCGCCAAAGTAGCCCGCTTCCAAACCCCGGAAATGACCGCGCTATTAACGGAATTGAACGAGTTGACCCGCAACCCGGACTTAGCTCGCCGATAAAGTAGCCAGGTGGTGAAACGCCGTCTCATCCAGCCGGTACCGGTCGTTGATAGTCAGCGAGCTGCGGCTGTTGAACAGCGCATAATTGACCGCATTGTAGGCCAGCCACAGGTTGGCGGGCGTTTCCAGCTCGCGCTCCTCCTTGCGCAGCCGCTCCAGTGCCGTGCGGGCCAGCATCTTAGGCAGCCCCACCTCGGCAATAACTTTCGCCGCATCGTCCGGCGCAGCCACCTGCGCCATTTGGCGATAAACCTCAACCGTCAGCGAGCTGCTTTGCTGGCTGAACGCCTGGAAGACACTGAGCAGATGCTCCTCAAACCAGGCAAGGTTCAACCCTTTGTGCGCGAACTTCTTCTGCACCAGAATTTCGCTTTCGCTGACCAATAGATTCTCCACCATTTCCGCCGGCTTGACAATCTTCGCATCCTTGTACTTCTTGGGCTTGCCGTTGGCCAGCCAGCGCAGGTACTCATCCAGCGTCAGGTAGTCATCGGCCCAGCCCATCAGCCCGTTTTCGCAAATCAGTCGGTAGTAGCTCACCCGCATCCGGGTGCCAGTGTGCTCGCGCAAAGCCGTTCCCTGGAGCGTAAACGGGGTTTTGCCGGTGTAGGAATTGTTAATTATCATCGTCTTGTATAGCCGGTCGGCGTGGCCGGGCTTGCTGACAATGTTGATTTCGTCGGGCAAAATCAGGTTGATGGAAAACTCGCCCCGGTCTGTGAAGCGCACATTCATCTCGTGCTTGGGAAAGCTCTGCTCCGCCAGCCGGCGAATAAGGGCGTTGGGCACCAGACTGTAATCTTCACTCTGCAAGGCAAAAATGCTTTTTTGGCCTTCCTTCATCTCGCCCACAATGGCCCGCTGCCGGTCAGCCGGCAGCAACTGATAATCCGCTGGCAGCAAGTCAGCAAGCTTTACAGCTTCTACTGGAAAGCAAATGGCGTCCCACTTGGTGGCCCGGTCGAGAGAGATACTTTGCTGGCTCATAAGGATAAAACTAAGGTTTAGACAACTAAGGTAGGAATTAAAAACGATTGTAAAAACTAAATGGTGTTTTTACAATTGCAAAAATAAGATTGTTTAATAACAATCGGAATTATAATATTGCCCAACCGAACGGCGGATTTGAGCTTCCTCGGCTGCCAACTGCTTCTCTTCCCAAGCAGCGCATTCCTGTACAACTAGCTGCTGCCAGCGCAGCAGCCGGGCCACATCTAGGCACTGGCGGAGCAACGGCTCGGCAACGTACCGACGCTCGGAGGCAATAGCCGGATGGTCCAGAAGGCTCGATAGCTCGGCACGCAGGGCCGCCACTGGGCAACTGGGGAGGGTAGGGGCAAGGTTTGGGCGAGGGGCAACGCGGGACATAACAGCGACTTAAATGGAGGAGGATAAGCTCAGCCAAGCGGCCGGTTGTAGGGGCGGCGTCCTGTCGGAACCGCCCCTGCTCAGGCGCTACCTCATCATATTGGACTTCATCAGCAGCACCGGCCCGGCTACCACGTCGACGGGCGCGTACCGGTCGAGCGGATAGGTTTCGTACCACAGGGCGGTGGCCAGCGGGTTGATGGGGCGCTGGTTGTGTTTGCCCTCATCGTCAAATACCATGATGTAGCCTTCGTAAGGCCCGTGCTGGGGGCAATGCACATCCACATACTCCGCCTCCAGTGCCGCGTAGAGCTGCGGCAGCTTGAAGCTATTGCGGCCCTTGTCAGGACGGATTTCCCGCACGCTGCTATCTATCCCCAGCAGCGTGGCGGCTCCCTCGGCGGGCAGCATCCGCGCGCGCTGGCTTTGGAAAAAATCAGCCAGGGCCTGCCGGGTAGGGTATTGCTCATCGGCCAGCTGGTAGGGGCCGGCATCATAGGCAGTGGTTACGAAGCGCTTGCCCGTGGTGCCGCACAGCGCCACGATACGGGCCGGTCCGGCGGGCGAGGCTTGTAAAAAGAGGCGGGGCGGTAGCGGGGAATTGGCGGCGGGCGACTGTACCAGTTCCGTCGTATGCAGGCTGAACAGCAGCGGCTCCTGTTGAATGATATTTTCCATAGTACAGAGCTGGTTTATTGATGGTTGCTTCTATATATTATACGTTTCGGGGGCTTTTTATGTTCACTTTTTGAGCCAATTTTTATATCTTTTTGCTCTTTATTAAGAGCCTTATTTTTCCCATCGCCCCTGACTCACGACTTCACAAAAAAGGGCCGTTGCCCTGGTTGGCAACGGCCCTTTTTACGGCTCTTCACTTCTTCAGAATTCCGATACTCACCCAGGCAGGGCCAGGCGGCGGTGGGGGTTGCGGCTGGTGTTCGCGGCTCCCTCGCGCGGCGGCCGGGGCTCAAACCAATCGCGGTAGGCCGTTGTCAGTCGGTCGGCAACGATGGCCAGGCGCTCCGGGTCGCCGGGTCGCTTCACCCAGATATGGGCACTACCGCAGCCTACTTCGTAAGCGGGGCCCAACAGCTTTTTCACTGCCCCCGCCAGCTCGCGCAAATCCTGGGTGTGGGGGTGGGCCAGCACGTGCCGGCGGACCTGGGCCAGACACCGTTTTTCGGCGGCGTTGGCAGGGGGCTGCTCAATGGCCAAGTACGCTTGCTGGGCAGGGAATGCTTCCGGCAGCGCCGTTTTGGGAAGGGTAGGCATGGGCAATTAATCAGCAGTGAATCAGAAGTGTTATCTAGCATTCAGGTATTTTATCTCGCGAAAACCGGCCAGTAGCCGGGCCGTGGCAAAAGCCGGCGCAAAGACGCCGCGCTGGTAGTCAGCGTGCAGCTGGCCCACGTTGCGGAATTCGTACTCCAAGCCCGTGTGACCTACGGTCCGCAGAAACTGGTCGGCCTCCTCGGCACTGAAGCCGCTCAGGTCCCGGCCGTCGCTGAGCAGCAGCTGCACGCCGGGGCGCTCACCGCGGCCGCGCTCATAGACGGCGTATATCAGGCCCACGGCCTGCTCGCGGGGGTACAGCACGGCTTCGCCGACGGTTAAATCTGGGGAAGTTGTCATAAAATTTGGCTAGGGTGTTGGCTAAATCAAAAGAAGTACAAACTGGCCGCCGTGGTCCTCGCGGGTGGTGCGGACGGCCTCGCGGGCGATGGGACGCAGGGATTTTACCAGCGCTTCGAGCACCTGGAAATCCTCTGGCATATCGATGAGCAGCGCTAGCCGGGCGGCTACTTCAGCGGTCAGCCCTTCGGTATTTAGGCCGTAACCGCGCTGCTGCATATCCGCTTCCACATCGGTGAGGGCATTGGCCACGCCCGCCCGGTACGAGTTCCAGTCGCTATCCCCAAACACGGGCGCATCAGATGCTTTCATTGCCGAGATTTTGAGCGGTTTTTTTATTATCATATTTTTACAATTGCAAAAAGAAGATTGTCAAAAGCAAATCGGGAGTAGCATTTTACTACTCCCAATTTATTGCTTAAGCGGCCATCAGCCAGCTTCTTTCGGCGGCGGCATATTCGCGGGCCGTATCGTCATCTTCCACCAGCATAGGCAGCAGTACTGGGGCGGGGGTGGGTGCTTTGGGCTCTTCATCCACCGTCCCTAGAATGAGTGTGGCCGCCCGCTGGGCTTTGCTGGCAGCTTGCAGCACCAGCTTTTTATCGTTTTTCAGCCGCTCCAGCCAGGTCTTAATGTAGGCCACGGCGTTCTCTTCGGTCTGCTCGGTGTTGAGGCCGGCGGCGGCGCAGAGGAAGGACGCGCCCATTTCGGCCGTCAGCTCCTCGCGGGCGTAGCTGGCCGACTGCTTGCCCTCGCCGGCAGTCAGGTCGGGGCGGTTGAGGCGGGCGGCGTGGCCGGTGCTGTGGGTCAACTCGTGGAACAGGGTAGCGTAGTAGCCTTCGGCGGTGGTGAAGGTGGCCGGCTCGGGCATGTTCACCAGGTCCAGGGCCGGGGCGTAGTAGGCGCGCTGATGCAGGTGCTGAATGGCCGGGCGGCCGTCCCAGCTGGCCACGATGGCCTCAACTGCTCCGAGGGGCGAGTGGTCGCGCTGCGTTATCTCGGGCAGGTTAAAGTCAATGTTTTCGATGTCTTCCACTGAAAACACGGTGTAGTACTTTAGGAAGGGCATTTTCTCCTCCTGCCCGGTTTGCTGGTTCTCACGCACCGAAACGTTGTAGTAGACCACCGGGTGACCCTTGGCTCCCTTGCGCACGTTGCCGCCCAACGCCAGCGCCTGCTTGAAAGTCAGAAAGAAGGGCAGCGTCCCGCTGAAGTGCAGCAAAAAAGCGTTGATGCCGGTGTAGGCTTTGCCGGTGGCATAGTTGCGGGGCAGGCCGTACACGGCGTTCCACGGCTTGCGCCAGGGAATAATGCCGCCTTCCAGGGCCGACACAATGCGGTCGGTAACCAATTGGTAAACGTCGGGGCGGGTGGCCGTGGTGGGGGCTGCCTTGGCGGTAGCTGAGCGGGTCTTCTTCATGATAAAGCGCTGTTTTACTGGGCGTTTACTATACTTATTATACGCAAAACAGGCTTTATTAGTTCTCTTTTTTATTTATTTTATATATCTTTTTGCTCTTTATTGATGACATTAATCCGACTTTTTTCCCTACTGCCCCTGTTGGCATTCGGCCCGCTCGCTAACCGAATCGCGCCGATTCGGCACCATTCAATTACGCATTGGTAAACTCAATGCACACTGGCTAAACTTGCGGCGGAGACGTTGAAAATCAGCATTTTTTCTTGAAAGGCAAACAAACCCGTCAGCAGCTATTTCAGCAAAATAGTACCCGTTCAAGTATAGAATAACCCTTGAGGCGTATATTTATACCCGAAAGGGTACTTTAATGTAATATCCGCTCATTTTGCCCCCGAACGGGTACACCAATTATGACGAATACATTGGCCACTTTTGTCAAGCGCCGCCGCAAGCTGTTGCACTTGTCCCAGCCAGATTTAGCTGCCAAGGCCGGGGTAGGGCTACGCTTCGTGCGCGAGATGGAGCAGGGCAAAGCCACCCTACGGCTGGATAAGGTGAACCTCGTGCTGCGGCTGTTCGGCCACGAGCTGGCCCCGGCTCCTCTCGACCGTACCCTGTTAGCGGAGCCAGTATGAGACGGGCCGAAGTACACCTGCACGGGCAGCTGGCTGGGTACCTCACCCAGGACGAGCAGGGCTACACCTTTGCCTACGCGCCCGCGCACCTGCTGACTGTCGGTGCCGAGCCCGTGAGCTTGACCCTGCCGCTGCGCCCCTCGCCCTACGTGGAGCGGGTGCTGTTTCCATTTTTTGATGGCTTGATTCCCGAGGGCTGGTTGCTGGAAGTGGCCGAGCGCAACTGGAAGCTCAATACCCGGGACCGGATGGGCCTGCTGCTGGCCTGCTGCCGCGACTGCATCGGGGCAGTGAGCATTCACCCCCTGGAAACTGACGAGCTATGAGCCGCTGCCTGTATTGCTACCAGCCCTTGCCCGCCACCACCGAAGGCCCGGCGTATCACCCGGCGTGCAGCCGCAAGCTGTTCGGCAAGGCCGTGCCGCCGGCATTTCCCTACACCGAGGCCGAAATGCTGGCCCTGGCCGAGGCCGTCGTGCGCCAGCACATCACCGTCACCGGGGTGCAGCCCAAGCTCTCGCTAAGCGTGGCCCCAGCCGGCGCGGCCGGGCAGCCCAGCCGCTTCACCATCGTGGGGGCGCTCGATGGGGAGTACATCCTAAAGCCGCCCACCGCGCGCTACCCGCACCTCCCCGAAGTAGAAGACCTGACCATGCACCTGGCCACGCTGGCCCACCTGCCCACCGTGCCCCACGGGCTGCTGCGCCTGGAGGGCGGGGCGCTGGCCTACGTTACGCGCCGTATTGACCGGGTGAAAGGCCGCAAGCTGGCCATGGAAGACATGTGCCAGCTCACCGAGCGGCTGACGGAAAACAAGTACGACGGCTCCCACGAGCAGGTGGCCAAGGCCATCCTTAAATACTCGGCCAACCCCGGCCTGGATGTGGTTAATTACTACGAATTGGTGCTGTTCAGCTTCCTGACCGGCAACGCCGACATGCACCTCAAGAACTTTTCGCTGCTGCAAACGCCCGGCCTGGGCTACGGGCTGGCCCCGGCCTACGACCTGGTGGCCACCGCCCTGGTTAACCCCGCCGACACCGAAGAGCTGGCCCTCACCCTCAACGGCAAGAAGAAGCGTCTGCGGCAGACCGACTTCCGGCAGGCCGCCCAGCGCGCCGGCGTCGACGACAAAGTGGTGACGGGCATGCTCTCACGCTTCGAAAAAGCCCAGCCTGCCTGGCACGAGTTCATTGACAGCAGCTTTGTGCCGGAGGCGTTGCAACAGCAGTTCCACCAGCTGCTGGACAGTCGTTTTGGGCAGTTGGGCTTGACTTAATTGATGCGCCAGCAATTGAGGGCCACTGTGAGGCTACTGGAATGGGCCAGAATAAAACTACGCTATTTTGCGAGCCGAAACAGGGCCGCCGCTCACACCTGGCCCGCCGCGTTACATTACCATGAAAATAGCCCCTTACCGAGAGCGTTTGCGTGTTTTGCTCATCCTCTACTTTTTCTCCGAGGAGTATACGGAGCCATTGGAGCCAACACTGGCTAGGGTCTTTTACTCGGAAGTAAAAATTCAAAAAGTAGACTTTCTGCTGCGCTACCCCAGCTATCTATGCTTTGAATTGCTACGCTTGCACCAAGAAACCGGAGTGCCGAGTGGGGCTGATGTGCAGCAAATTGTCAGCACTGTTTTCGCTAAGGGGGAACCTGAACTGCGCACCGATGAAATGAAGCGCTTTTTTTATGGGGCTTATCAGGATTTGGACGACATCATCGGCTTTCTAAAATCAGTGGGGCTGGTCGAGTTTAGAAAACAGACCAGCATGGGGCTAAAGGACATCCGAAAAGCGTACTTCCTCACGCAAGACGGAATTCAACGCATCGAGCGGGGCTTAGTCAACGTGCCCTCGGCATCCTGGTATTTTGAGCGCTGCCAGCTCATCAAACGCTACTTTGCCGATGCCTCAGGCACCCAGTTGAAAAACCGGCAGTACGCCATTGAGGAATACCGGGAAACGCCACTCGGCGATTACATCCAGGACATCGAGGCAATGGTTCGGACCGAATACTTCACCTTGTTCAACACCCAGCTATGAGCGCCGCCACCGAACTAGAAAAACTCAGCAAGCTGGTGGCCAAACGCGCGGGCGGCACCATGGCACTGCCCCAGATTCAGGAGCTGCTGACGCTGGACGAAGACGCCTACCAGCGTGATAGTCCCCGCTCCGTCGGGAAGACCCTGCGAGTGGTATCGATATCTTTTTCCGGCGTAAAAAACACCGGGGAGGTAATCGAATGCGCCCGCACGATGGCCGACGGTGTCAACCTGTGGGTGGCCGACAACTCCAAAGGCAAAACCAGTATTTTCAAAGTGTTGAAGCTGGCGCTTTCTGGTAATGACAGCCTGGATAAGGAAATTATGGGCTGGCTGCGGGAAGCCTGGGTCGAATTTAAAATCGGCGGCAACTCCTATTCGGTGCATATGACCAAGGGAGAGAATGACCGCAGCCCCATCTACCGGTTTTATAACGCCAATCGACAGGTCTTGCAAGCCTTCAGCCCGGAGCAGGTGGAGGCTGCGCAAAGCTTCAAAGGCGTGCTGACGAATTACGCGGATTTTATTGAAAACCTCTTTTTCCGCGAGTTTGACTACTACCGGCTGCAACGAACCCAACGGGCTTCCCAAAAAGACAACCCCAACTTGCTGACCGTGCCGGCCAGCTGGAAAACCTATTTCAAAGCCATTTTTCTTGAAGCCAACGACAACTCCTTTTTCTATGGCAACCAGTCGGAGCTGGTCTTCCAGATGCTGCTGGGATTGGAGCTAACATATCCTATCAATCGGCTGAAGGTGAAGGCCGACAACCTGAAGAATGATATTGGCCTGCATAAGATGCAGGCTGCGCCACAAGCCGCAGCTGACCCAACTCGCCTGACGGGGCTGCAAACTGATTTGCAAGAGATTGAACGCCGAACTTCGGTGCTTACCCAAGCCTTAACCGTTCCCGCTACGCCAGCTCAAGCTACTACGCTGCGCCAGCTAGAAATAGCGCGAAACCGCTACAATACGTTGTCGCAACTGCAAACCACGCTGAACGCCGAGATTATTAGCGGTAACAACGAGCATAACGACCTGGAAAAGCAGGCTACGCGCGCCTACCGTAGCATGAACGAGAGTACGGTGGAAATGAACAAGCGAAACCGCCGCCTCAATGACCTGACTGAGTACGAGCAGTTCGGAGAATTCTTCAACAGCTTAGAGGTCAAAACCTGTCCTAGCTGCAGCCACGACGTGGCCACCGCACGGGTAGTGCAGGAGAAGAAGACCGGCAGCTGCCGGCTGTGCACCGACCACCAAGTGCCGGCCCAAGCCATCGAGCCGGAAGCCTATGCCGAGCAGGTAGCCCAATTGCAGACTGAGGCGCAAGGCTTCAAGGTGGACGAGTACAACTTCAAAGTCAAGCTGGCCGGCCTGCGCCATCAGCAATCGCTGCTGACGAAGCAGTTGGGCGAAAAGAAGGAACGCCTGGCCGGTATTTCGCTGCAACCCGTAATTACGGAGATAGAGCAACTAGAAAAGGCCGCCAGCGCACCGCCGCCCGTGGTAGTGGACGTGTTGGCCACGGTAACCGAAATGACGGCGCTGAACGTGCGCAAAGCGGCGATTGAGGTCGAGGTGAAGGCCCTGGCTACTCCGGGCGGCGGCACCGATACCCAACTGGCCGAGATGGAGCTAAAAGTGAACTTGCTGGAAATTGCGCGGACGGAGCTGCTGGTGATGCAGGCCGAACGCAGCCAAACGGTAGTACACCAGTTGGAAGCGCTTTACCTCAAGCACTTGCAGGCCTTCGGCCTACTGCACTACGAAAAGGTGAGCATCGATGGGGACTTTCGCATTCACTTCACCAAACACGAGCAGGAATTCAAATTTGACGAGCTTTCGGCCGGCGAGCAGCTACGGGCTAGGCTAGGGCTGTACATTGCCTTGATAGACATGGATGTGCAGTTCCAAAACGGCCGGCATCCACGGTTCATCATGCTCGATTCGCCGGCCGGTGAAGAGGCCGACCAGACTTTTTTGGAGGGGCTAAAGGACACGCTGGCCTATATTGAATCGGCTCTTGGTAGCGAGCTGCAAGTATTCGTGGGGACGGCGCAGCGGGAACTGCAGGCGGCCGTGTCCCCGGAAAAAGCAGATGTGCGTACCAGAGGCGAGTTCTTTTTCTAATGCCCTTGCCTGCTTCGCTCGACTACGCCCAATTCAGCACCCAGCCGCTAGACTATCGGATTGAATGGTTCGATGAGTTGGCCTGGGATAGCATTGCCGTGCCCACCGAGCAGCGCACCATTAAGCGATTTTTGAGCGCCGTATTCGAGCAAGACCCCAACCAGCACGTGCGCAAAAAGGCGCTGGAATTAATTGGGGAACTGGCCTTGGCCGATGTACTGCGGGTCGATTTTGCCCGGGATTTTCTGCTCGATGTGGCCGCAGCCGAAGAGCGCTACATCAGCATCTGTAAGCTCAAGTACTTGTTTCTGCTCTGCGGGGATGATGCCGACGTGTATCTGGCGCTCACGAGTGCCCTCGGGAATACCGACGAAGAAATTGCTTCAGAAGCTTACTTCCGGCAAGGGCTGGTACACCTGCTGTACCGGACCGGCCAGGCCACCGAGCAACAGTTTTTTGAAGAGGTAGCCCAGGCAAATCAGTGTTTTCGACAGGCCCGAATACTGGCCGAGAATCGGGTCGATGCCGAGTTTTTCGGCTTGGTTGCCGACTGCCTGATTGCCCTACTCGGGCAGCGGCGCGAACACTACGAGCCCTTGCTGGCGGCCCTCAATACCCTGCTCTGGCAGCGGCAGCTATGGAGCTGGCAACAACCCACCTACTTGCTGGAATGGCATATTCTACACGGCCTTGACAACCTGCGGCTAATCGGCGAGCGCACGGCGGCCGAGTCGTCGTGGACGGACTATCACCAGGAGTTTGCCAAGCTCAGCAAGCTGTGTAATGATATTGCTTTGCTGGATTCCCTCAGCAGCACTTTGCAAAACTCCTATCAGCAATTCGCTAATGGCATCGCCAGTCGAGTGATGCGCCATTACTACGTGCAGAACCTGTCCGCCTGTCGGCTGAAAATCAGCGCGGTGCTCGCCGAGCTGGGAGAACAAAATGCTGACCTAACTCTTTTTTTACAGCAGTTGGAGGCGGCGCTTGAAAAAAAAAGCGAAGCCGACACCACCAACCAGATAGCCCAGCTAATTCGCGCCTTTCCCCAAATTGAGCCTGCCCGGATTATGCGCGATGTAGCAGCCCTGAGTACGGCCGGACAGGCTGACGCTCAACTGCTGGCGGACCTTGCGTTTCGCTACCTGCCCGAAACGCAGCAAGGTAGCTTCGTTGACTATGAAACGGGCTTCTTAGTAGGTGACGAAGTGTTGGCCAACATTGCGCGGGAAATACAGCACGTCTTACCCACGCTCGCACCTAAGCAGCAGAGCACGTTTTTCCGTGCCCTGGCGGATATCATTTCCTATGCTTACCGGTCGATAAGACAGCCTAAACGGTTTTTTCCGCATCTGTATGACCCTGCTGAAGACAAGGAAGAAACATTCCAAAATCACCTGTTTATGGCCTTGACGTCCAGTAGCCGAGCTGAATACTACAGCTACGAACCGGCCGATAAAATCGGGAGCGGCCGAATGGACATCGTGTATTCGGAAAACAATCTTGTTTTTCCGATAGAAATCAAAAAGGACGACAGCAAACCTGATTGGTCTTTGATAAAAGCAAACTATCTGGCGCAGGCCCAAACCTACGTGCACGCCTACCATCAACTGGGCTTGCTGGTAGTTTTCGATATCAGCCCGAAAAAGGGCGGGGCTCCGGTCAATGATTTTCGGGAGTTGTTTACGTTGATGCACTTATCCCCTTACTACAACCTTGGAAATACTCGACCAGACTACGTAGTGGCTTGTATAATTCCGGGCAATAAAGTGTCGCCAAGTGCTTATACTAATTATAGTTCCTAGATAATCAATCCAACTAAAACAGCCCTACCGCTCTAGCTGCGTACCAGCAGCCGGCCGGCCACTTTCTACGCTGGCAGCAGCTTGCTGGCGCTCGGCGCGGTCACCACCATGCTCTATCACCTGGCTGCCGCTCTGCTTGGCCACGGCGTCCAGCGTGTGACTGATTTTGGCAATCTCGGGCTGGTCGGTGCGGTAGAAAACCTTCATCTCCGAGTGCCGGATGCCTTCGGCATCAGTGGTGCTCTGAACGTCGCCGGCTTTGGCACCGCTGCTGGCAATGGCCGCTTTCACGGCCTCGGCCTGGCCCCGTTCGCCCGGCGTGATAGCCGGCTCATCTACCTTGATGATAACCTGCTTCTCGCTGCCCTGGGCACTAACGCTGGCCACTTCCTTTTCGGACCGAGTGGGCTCGGTGCTGCGCTCCTGGCCGGCGCTGTGCTCAAGGGGTTTCTCGGTGGAAAAGCCGGCCTGGCCCCGCTCGGTTATTTTCCAGCCCTCCGGGGTGCGCTCGGCCTGGGTGGGGGTTGCCACGGCCAGGTAAGCCTCGCCGGCCTGCGGCGATGCGGTAAGGTCGTAGACCGGCCGCACAGCAAAATTGGGGTTGCTCACTAGCTGCGGGTGCGCGGCGGCGGCGGGCATGATGATGGCCTTGTTTGGGTTTTCAGCATCCACCCGGATTTCATACAGGCTGTAACTCGCGGGGCGGGTGCTGGTGTCGCGGTCGGGGATGGTGCCATCCGGCATCGGCATGGCGTTGAGGTAGATGAGGATGGGGGTAGCCACTACCCGCTCTGATTGTTGCGCGGGGGCAGCTGGAGCGGGTGGCACAGTGAGACCTGGGGTAGCATCTGGGGTAGTAGCCTGGCGTTCCAACTGGGCTTCAGCAGCTGGCTTGGCGGCCACATCCTGACTACGGTCACGGTTGTGCGGCTGGATGGCGGCGGCCTCGGCGGCCACCTGGCGGGCAGCCCGGTCGGCCTCAGCTTCGGCCACGCTCACCCCGGCAAACTTTTCCAGCCCGGCCGCGGCCCGCTCATTCGTGTTCGTCACGATGGCATGGATGATGGCAATGTCGGGCTGGTCGTTGCGGTACGTCATGTCGAACTCCGCCCGCCGGATACCCTGCTCATCCACGGTGCTGCGGATTTCGCTGGTCTGCATCGAGTACCCGGATTTATCGAGCACCTCTTTCCAGGCCTCGGCCCGGCCGGTGGTGTTCGGAGCCAGCTCGTCAATCTTCCACGTCGCGGTTTTCTCCATAGCGGCGCTGGCCTGCGCAGCGGCATAGCTGGCCCGGTCGCGGTTGTCGGCTAGCTCGGCTTCGTCGACTTTGCGGCCGGTGGGCGGCGGGTTATCGTTGATGTATTCTTTCAGCAGCACCAGACCAGCATCGCGGGCGTGCACAAACTGCGCGGTGTGCTCGGCCGCTTCCTTTTCAGTCTGGTAGGAGCGGAACGGGCGGGCCTCCACATCGGCGGCACTGGCTACGGCCGCGCCCACCACCGCCTGGGTGAGCTGCCGGTCATCTTCCTGCCGTTCCCGCTGGGCCGCGGGGCTGGCCTCGAGCTGGGCCTGGGCCTGCTGGCGCTCCTGCTCCCGCTGTTCGCGCTGCTGGCGCTGGGTTTCGGCCAGCCGCTGCTGCCGCTCCGACTCGCGCTGCTGCTCCTCGCGCAGGGCCTCAGCCCGGATTTGCTCGGCGGTGAGGCCCTGCTGGGTGTAGGCCAACTCCTGGTTAAAGTCCTTGGCCAGGGGGTAATCGACGCGCAGGAAGCTTTCGCGCTGGCGCTCCGGCTCGGGCAGCAGCTGCTCGCGCTGGCGGTACAATTCCTGGGCAATTACCTCGAGCTGGGCGGTGTCGGCGCGGGCCACCGTCAGGCGCACGATGGTGGCGCGGTCGGTGCTGCGCTGCACTTCCACGGCCAGGGCAGAGCCGTTTTCCTGGGTGCTGTTCATGCGGGCCACCCGCTCGCTGAGCTGCTGCACCTGCTGCCCGCCCTGCTCGGCAGTATCGTGCTGGAAGGTCACTTTCAGGCTCACGTGGTACTTGTCCGACGTGGCGTGCCACTCCACCGGGCGGGTGGCTTCCTTGTAGGCGGCCTGCTCGCCCACCGGCACGAAGGGCCGGGCGGGCTGCAGCTCGTTGAGGTAGTTGATGTTGAACTGCCGCCCGCCGGCGTCACGGTCGTTGGCCAGTACCACTTCCTTGGGGGCCTGCTTGTCAATCACCCGCTGAATGAGCGCTATCTGGGCCTCGGTGGGCGTGCCGCTGGTGGCCACGTACATCGTGTTGCGCGGGTCCTGCCCGTGCTTGAGCTGGAAGTGCGAGAGCGAGTCAATGGCCGACTCGCTCACCACGATGCGCACCACCGGCGTGTCCTTGCCCTCGGTGGGGTGCGACACCCAGATGCCGTTCTTAGGCAGCGGCAGCAGGCTTTTGTAGTGCTCGTTCTTCTGCTCGACGCTGGCCAGCCCCTGCTCGTTGTAGAGTGGGAAGGCCGTGTTTTTGTGCTCGTTCTGCTGCGCCGTGAAGATGCGCCCCTGAAACGCCGGGCTGTCGATGGTGCTGTCCTCCAAGCCCCGGCTGTGCAGGTAGGTGCGGTCGGTCAGCTCCTTCTTTACGCCCAGCACTTCCGAGATAAGCCGCGTTTTACGCTCCTCAGCGGCGGCCTGCTCCTGGGCGGGGTCGCCCACGGGCAAACTGCTCAGCCGGGCGGCGTCGGGCGGGGTGGCGTACGCGCGGGCCGGGGCGGGGGCCCCGTCCAGGTACTCGCGCAGCTGCTGGCGCACCTGGCCCAGACTCAGGCCGTAGCCGTTGTCACCCCGCGTCTTGGCAAAGTCGATGATGCTGCCGGCGTCGCGGTCGTCGCCCGTATTGAGGTATACCTGATGGTCGCCCTTGCGCGTAACGATGACGTGCTCGTTGTCCTTGACTAAGTGGTGCCAGTCGCCGCGCCGGCTTTCTTTTTTGATTGCGTAGCCCTGGCGCTGGGCGTAGTCAACTAGGTCGATGTCGCGCTTGAAACGGTCTAGCTCGGTGGGGTCGTTTTCCCGGGGGGCATTCATGCGGGCGGAAGTTGCTGGGTGGAAGGAGGGAGCCCAGCAGCTCCGCGCCCGGCTGGTAGCCGGGCCCGTCAGAAGTGGGTCGGGGGTTAGGGGGTAGGGGCCTCGGGCGCGGCACTGCCGGCGGCGCGTTGGGCGGTCGCGTCAAAAAAGGCTAGCTGCTCGCGGAACTTCGTCAGCAGCTCCGCCGTGGGAAAAACGTACTGGTTCGCCCCGGTGCCAATGTCGATGCGCACAATCTCGGTGGGCACGCCCAGGGCGCGCAGCACGCGCTGCACCAGCCGCGGCTCGTCGCGCTTGAGCTTGCCGTTTTTCAGGTTGACGACGTTCGTATAGGTAAGACCATGCTGGGTACAAAAACTAGTTAACTCCCCTTGCCCGATGGCTTTTAGCCGGTGCTGCACGTAGCGCAGGCACTCGGCGTAGGGCGCAGAGAGGCTTAAATCAGGAAACCCCAGGGGGGCAGCAGCGTGGTCGGGGGATAGCATGCGGGGAAGCGCGGCCGAGGAAATCGGCCAGTAATGAAGAGCAAATAATCCCCAAAGGACGCACTTCGCTCGCTACTGGTCGCAATCCGCCGCTGGGAAAAACCAAATCTTATTACCCCGATAATCCCGCCGTTTCGCGCTGCTAGCCCGACCCGTAAAGACAGACGCTATAACGACGAAGTAAATTTTAAGTTTTCACTAACTTTTTACTAACCCAACAAAAGCCCCGTCCGTAAGGGAGCCGGTATGCGCACCGGTATCCTCTTGTTCGTGGTCTTTGTAGCTGCCGTCGCGCTCGGGGCGCTGCTATGGTGGCGCTTCAAAGGCAATGGCCGGCCAGTTATCACCCCGTCTGCCCCGATGGTCACGCGCAATCATCACTCCCTGCCGCTCTTCCACTACGAGCGGGCCAGCGCAGCTATCACACAGCCAGTAGCCGCCGCGCCACCCGCGCCGGGCAGGGCCCTGGCCAGCCTGCTACCCGAAGAGGATTTTAGGGCGCAGGAAGCCGCTGAGCTACAAGCCGAAGCCGACCGTGCGGAAGCCGCGCAGGCTGAAAGCCGGCAGCAGACAATCGAAGAAATACCTCCGAAAGAGCCTGCGCCCGACGAGAACCCGGCCGCTGAAGCCGAAGCGCCGCGGCTGGTTTCTTCCCGTCACGCGGCCGGCGCAGTGGCCTCCTTACTGGATGCGCTGGACGAAGCCCCAGCGGCCGACCCAACGCCCGCGCCCCCAGCACCAGCTGCGGAGCCCACGCCCGAACCCGACGAGGAGCCGGCCGCCCCGGCACTCTACTACAACCCCATTACAGCCCCGGCCCCCACCGCCAACGACCAGGCCAACCGCGCCGCTGAAATCGCGCTGCGCAAGCAGCGCCGCGCCAGCATGGCGGCCGATACGGCCGCGCAACGCGATGCGCTAAGCGGCCTATTTCCCGGCGCAGCGGGCAAGCCCACCCCCGCCAAAGTCTCCTGATTTCCAACCTGCTACCGGGGAGATAAGCACCCTTCTTTCACCTATAAACCTCGTTTATGTTTAACAAACCTTTCGCCAGCGGCCAGCGTGTCTTTACTACGGCGGCTGCTTCACTTAACACCCTGGTCGTAGCCGGCCAGGCTTACCAGCCTTCCAAAACCGAGCAGCGCCTCGCTGCCCTCCTGGCCACGCTGGCGCTGGCCACCAGCCCGACCCTGGCCCAGACGGGCGGCGGGGGCGCCGCCGCCGCGCTGAGCGGCGTGCAGGAAACCGTCGTGGGAATCGTGCAGGTCATTTTCGCCATCGTGCTGGTGGTGGGCCTGATTCGGGTGGTAATGAAGTTCGTGCAGGGCGCACCCGACGCGCTGGGGGCCCTGGGCTGGCTCGTGGGCGGCGTAATTCTGTGGTTTGGCTTCCAGCTTTTCAAAGACGACCTCGTGAGCGCCGTGGGGGGTACCGGTGGGGGCGGCGTTCGCTAAGCCAGTAGCCTTATGCGCTCCTACAAATCCATTGAGCGGCCGGCCCAGGTGCTGGGCATGAATATCCAGGACCTGGGCCTGGTCGTGGGCCTTTTCATCGGCTCGGTGCTACTGCTCGGCTTTTTGGGCATGGCCATCAGGATTCCCCGGCTGGTGTACCTGGTCGTCATCCTGACGGAGCTGGCGCTGCTCTTCGCCCTGTGATACCTAAGCAAGACCCGCGCGCCCGGCTTTCTGATGGGCTGGCTCTCATTCACCTTCATCCAGCCCCGCCGCATTGCGGTGGGGCCAATTCCCGCCGCACATGAAAAAACCAAAAACCGCCGCGTTTGACGCGGTTATGCCCGTGCACAGCTTCGAGGCGGACAAGGTCATCTTCCGCGACGGGCGCGTGGCGGTCGGCTTCGCCGTGGAGCCGGCCGAGATGGAGAGCTGGACCGAAGACGACTATAACAGCTTCCAGACCGCCCTGCTCGGGGCCCTGCGCCCGCTGCCCACCGGCACCATCGTGCAGAAAACCGACATCTACTACGACCGCCCGTACCGCGAAGACAAGACTCAGCAGACCTACTTCGAGGGCAAGATGAACAAGCACTTCTTCGAGCGGCTGGTGCTATTTCAGAAGTCCTACCTGTTCATCTCGTTCGCCCCCGTCGATGTCAAGCCCACCAAAACCAACGCCGTGAACGCGCTGGTGACGCGGGCCGGCGAGGCGCTGGTAAAGAACCCGTTCGGCAGCCTGCTGCAAACCCTGGAGCTGGCCGAAAGCGCCGCGCTGGAACTGGTGCAGGCCGTGCGCGACCTGGGCGGCGTGGAGTTCGCCCGCCTGGCCAGCGAGGAAATCCGGGGGCTCTACCGCCAGTATTTCAACCTCAACTTCGACGGCCAGCCCACCCGGCAGGAGCGCGAAATCGCCAACGAAATCGGCACGCTGGCCGTGGGCGAAAACAAGGTTAACGTGGTGTCGATGGTGGGGCAGGGCTCCGACGCCTACCCGGCCGTGCGCAACGGCTACGGCGTGACCGCGCCCATGCTGTTTCCGCTCACCCACGTGCTGCAATGCCCGCACGTGCTCACCCAGGCCCTGCTCATTCAGCATACCAAGCAGGCGCTGGGCAGCCTGGACACCGACCGCAAGCTGAACAACTCGCTGGCCATTCTGGCCACCCAGGACAACCACCTGCGGGCGGCCGAAGTCGAGGAGTTTACCGCCGAGGTGCGGGCTGAAAACAAGCAGATTGTGAGCCTGCACCTCTCGGTGATGCTCTGGGACACGAACGACACCAACCGGCGCGAAAACGTGGAGCGCGTCACAGCGGCCTTTCGCGCCATGTTCGGGACCGAAAGCGTCGTCGAGGGCCACCTAGTCCTGCCGCTGTTTTTCGGCCTGCTGCCCGGCAACGGCTGGCAGGTGCCCGACCGCTGGCTAACGACCACCGCCGACCGGGCCAGCTGCTACTTCCACTGGACGGCCACCTACAAGACCGACGCGGTGGGGGAGTACCTCACCGACCGGTTCCGCAACCTGGTGCAGGTGAACCTCTTCAACACGTCGCTCGACAACCAGAACGCGCTGGTTATCGGGCCTTCCGGCTCGGGCAAAAGCTACACCTTCGGCAACCTGATTGTGCAGCGCTTCGAGAAGGGGGCCCGCCAGATTATCATGGACGTGGGCGGTACCTACCGCAACGTGCTCCAGTCACTCAACGGGGCCGATTTCGTCAACACCTACTTCGAGTACGACCCCGCTAACCCGATTGAGTTCAACCCCTTCCTGGTGCCGCGCGAGGGCGAAACCGGCCCCTGGCTCTACACCGACGAGAAAACCAACTTCCACCTGGCCTTGCTGGCCGCCCTTTGGAAGGGCAGCAAGGATACCGGGCTCGACAAGTCGGAGCGGGCCATCCTGAGCCGCTTTTTGATTGAGTACTACGCGCTGCTGAACGAGAGTGACCGGCTGGGCCAGACCGACGAGGAGCGGCCCAATATGGAGAGCTTCTTCCGCTTCGTGCAGGCCTACGACGTGGAGATGATGCGGCCGGTGCGCGAGCCTCACGAGGGGCAGGAGCCCGACCCGCGCGACGGCCAGCGCCGCAAGTACCAGAAGGACATGAAGTACATCGACATGCACCAGTTTTTCTTGGTGCTCAGTCAGTACGTGACCGGCGGGCGCTACGAGAAGGTGCTCAACGCCGACCGCGACGTGGACTTGAGTGAGTACCGGCTCATTTGCTTCGACCTGGCCAAGGTGCAGGCCGACCCCGACCTGTACCCGGTGGTGGCCATGCTCATCACCGAGCTGAGCCTCGATTTGTTCCGCAAGTTTCCCGACGCCGTGAAGTACATCGCCCTCGATGAGGCCTGGACCATGCTCAGCGGCGTGCTCGCCGAGTTTATCGAAAGCATGTACCGCACGATTCGGAAAACGAATGGCT
This sequence comes from Hymenobacter caeli, assembly GCF_013294115.1. Classification (GTDB taxonomy): domain Bacteria; phylum Bacteroidota; class Bacteroidia; order Cytophagales; family Hymenobacteraceae; genus Hymenobacter; species Hymenobacter caeli. The sequence continues at coordinate 22,580 of NZ_JABSNP010000023.1, forward strand.
CGGTTACCATCATCACCCAGGGCATCCACGAGATTACCAGCAGCAAAATCGGGTCGGCCGTCATCAACAACAGCTCGACCAAGATTATCCTGCGCCACATCAACCCCGACTCGCTGGCCCAGCTGCAAGCGCCGCTGGGTTTGACGGGCCACGAAATGGACCTCATTAAGTCGGTGCGGGCCACCGACCAGCTGCGCGAGTTCTTCATCAAGCAGGGCGGTAAGGCCAAGGTGTACGCCCTGGAAGCCTCACCCCAGCTCGACGCCATCCTGACCTCGAAGCCGGTGGAGCGCAACCACCTCAACCAGCTGGTCAAGTTCTACCAGCAGCACCAGCGCACGCTCAAGCTGGACAAAAACGGCCAGCCAGTGCTAAAAGACGGCTTACCGCAGTACAAAACCACCGTGGTGCAGCGCCTGGACTACGCCGTCGACCAGTTCGTGGAAGACAAGCAGAAAGGAGCCCTGCGCCGATGAATATGCTCCTGATGGTCGCCTACGACGTGGACCCCGGCTTTCTGGCCGCCTGCGACAACACCCTGGACCTGGTGCTGGTGAACTGCCGCTTCATCACGCCCACCTTCATGAGCATCGCCCTGCTCTACACCGTGGGCCGGGGCCTGCTCATGGGCAACGGCCTGCAAATGGATTTCAGCCCCCTACTCAAAGCGCTGTGGGTGCTGTTTCTGCTGTACTTCTACCGGGATTTGCTTGACGTGCTGGGCGCCGGCATCAGCGGCTTCACCGGGCTATTTGCCAGCCAGGCCGGGGCCACCTCGGCCGCCGAAGCCCTGCAGCGCCTGACCACCCCGGCCCCGATTGCGGCGGCCGCGGCCAGTGACTCGCTCGGCATCGGCGACGTGGTGACGGGGGCCAGCAACCTGGTGGCCAGCATCTCGGAAACGCTCAGCTCGTTCACCTTCACCGGGCTGATGACGCGGCTGTTCACCGGCACTACTGTGATGCTGATTCGCGAAATCATGCTTTTCATCCGGCAGTTCGTGCTCGGCTTCCTCTACGTCTGCGGACCGATTGCCATGAGCTTATCGGTCGTGCCCTCGTTCGGGCAGCTGGCCATCAAGTGGCTGCAAAACTTCATTGCGGTGCAGTTCTGGTCACTCTCCTTCGTGCTACTCGACACGATGTACACCTTCTACGCGGCCACGCCCACGGCCCAGTCGGGTATCGGCAGCGGCGGGGTATTCAACCCCATTTCCGGCCAGGTCAACTCGGCCGCCGACGCCAAGTTGATGATGATGAGCGTGGCCTTCGTGCTCCTCTACTGCATGGTGCCTTACCTGACCAGCCTCTTCATTGGCTCCTCGGCCGTGCAGGGCTTCGCCGGCTCGATGATGGGCATGGCCATCGGGGCCGCCACCACGGCGGCCGGCGTAGCCTCGCCGGGGGCCGGGGGCGTGGCCGGCGCGGTGGGTCGCGCCCTGGGCAATGGCAAGGGCGGCGGGGGCGGCGGCTCGGGCAGCGGGGCCAGTAGCGCGAGCGGCAGCGGGGGTAGCAGTGGTGGCAGCGGGGGTGAAAGCAGCGGCAGTTCCGCTTCCTCGGGCCTGCCGGCCATTTCAATGGCCGAAGCGCTCAACCCCCAATACCGGCAGCGCGCCTCGGGGCTCTGGACCTCCTGACGGGAATTCATTCTTTCTCACCAAACCTAGCTCGTCATGCGAAAAACCACTTTTTATAAGTCAAAAACCACTTTTTATAAGCAGGTTTTTGTACTACCAGCCTTTGTAGTCCTAGCTGGCTGCCAGTCGGGTTCTGAAAAAGCCGCTGAGGTAGATGCCCAAATTCTGACCAAAGCGGCCGAAAAGGTGGCCAGCTCTCCCCAGGAAAAAGCCCGCCAGGATGCTTGGAAGACGGCTACTACCCTGCCCCAGGCCCTGTCGCCGGCGGCCGTGGACCTGACCGCCGGCGTGAAGCAGCTGCTCCCGGCGCAGGGCTACCTGGAATTGGTATCGGCCACCCCGCAAAAGATTGAGCCCGCCCTGGTGCGCCTACCCGGCCTGTGGGCCTCGCTCAAGCCCAACTACCCGCAGGTGGCCCCCGGCTACCGCATTCCCTTTGAGGCAGTAGTAAAGTGGAAGCCCACCGGCTACCGGCCGGGCGAGCGGGTGCCGGCCACCATCGCGCTGTACTCGCCCAACGGCCGCGACTCATTGGCCGGCTGGCAGGTGGCCGGGGCCAACCCCAACGTGCCGGGTGCGGAGCGCTATACCATCAGTGAAATCCGCCCCAATGAGCCGGTGACCGTGCGCGGCACCCTCTACGCCTTCGCTGGCCAAGACCCTTCCCATCACCCGCTGCTGGTGGTATATCCCTACCACCACGCCAATTCCCTGCCCGACGCCCGGCAGATGGTCACGCTGCCTATTCGGCCCTGACCGGGGCAGTCGGGGAGCAAGGTCCCACCCACTTCATTTCGATTTCTTATGAGCACTGTCAAAGATTTAAACTCCTCCTTCACCACGATGCGCAACGTGGCCCTGGCCTGTGTGCTGGGTCTCATCGTGGTAGTTATCGGCTCGGGCTTCATGGTGTACCGCACCAATGAAAACGCCGGCCGGCGCGTGTACGTGGTCAGTGCCAACGGCTCGGCGACGGCCCTGGCCCTGAAAGAAGACGTGCACACTTCCTTCGAGGCCCGCAACCTGGTCAAGTCCTTCATGCAAACCATGTTCGGCCACGACCAATACACCTTCAAGCAACACCTCGACGCGGCCTTGCCCCTGATTGAGGGGCGCGGGGGCCGCCGCATCTTCGAGGGCTTCACCCAGGGCCAGGTATTGCAGAACTACCAGCGCTACTCGGCCCGCAACGTGGTGGACGTGGACAGCATCCACCTGAACATGGAGCAGCGGCCCTACTCGGGCGTGGTGTACACCAAGCAGCGCATTTTCATCGGCGACCAGCAGCGCGAAGCGTTGCCCCTGGCGGCCAAGTTCAACCTGATTGAAACCGACCGCTCCGACGCCAACCCCTACGGGCTGCTCATTACCAACTTCGACTACGTGGCCTACGCCCCGCCCACATCGCGGGAGGAAAAAGATGCCCTCGAACAGCAGGAGCAGGACCGGCAGCGCCGCCTGAAAGAAGCCGCCGCCGCCCCGATGGAGCCTAGCCTAAGCCCAGCCGCCGGACAGGCCCCCACTACTCCGGCCCCAATTACCCCGGCGCGCTAGTCTCTTTTTCTACTTCTCTACTTTTCCATTTCTCTCTGTTCAATGCGTATTTTATTGTTCTTTTCCACGCTGCTAGCTACTACCGTAGCCGCCGCGCAGACCCGGCCGCTGCCGCCCAGCCGGCCCATCCCGGCCGCCGCGGGCCTGGTTGCTTCCGAAAAGCTCCAGGACGTGGCCGTTTCGGATAGCTCCACTACCTACCTGGTTTTTCCTGGCCCCGTGACGCTGGTCGACGTAGGCATGGTCAATAACTGGCTGGTTAAGATTGAGGGCAACGCCGTGTTCGTGCGCGCCCGCCGCAAGCTGCCCCCGGCCACGCCCATGCTCATCCGCTTCGGCAGCAAGTACTGGATGGGCCGGCTGGTTTTCGTCAATCGTCCCGTGCTCCAGCTCTACGACTACCAGAACAGCAGCGGCCTGCTCGGGGCCACCGGTACCGGCACGGCCGCCGGGGCCGCCCCCAAGAATGAGCTGGCGATGGACAAGGAGCTGGAGAAGAAAAACGAAGTCGAAGGCAAGCTCAGCAAGCTGCGCAAAGCTCACGAGGAGCACCAGACGGTGGCCGTAGTTGATAACGACCTCGTGCTGTCGCTGGCCAACGTGCGCAATGACAAGGATTTCACCTACCTGCGCTTCAAGGTCATCAACAAGACAGCTATCGACTACAACGTGGACTTCACGGACTTCCAGCTGGTGGAAAACGCCAAGCAGAAGTTTCTGGCCCGCAAGAAAAATGAGGCCCGCCGGCCGCTGGCTCCCGCCGGCGGCTCGCCCAACCAGATTATTACCGGCCGCACCACGGGCTACCTGACCTACGCCATTCCGCTGTACGCCGCCACCGAGCGCGGCTACCTGGAAGTGACCCTTCGCGAGCTAAACGGGGCCCGCGTGCTGGTGCTGCCGGTGCCGTCGCGGGTCATAAACCGGGCGGCCACCATTTAAGCTTTCACGCTATTCTCTATGGAACCGCTCCACCCCCAAACCCCGCCCACCCCGCCCCAGGAAGCCGACGGGCACGACGACTACCACGAGGAAGAAGCCGCGCCCGCCGCCCGTCACTCGGCTCCGCCGGCTAAGCCCACGCCCACTGAGCTGCTGCGCAAGTTCTGGCTGCCGCTGGCTGGCTTCATCGTTCTACTCACCGTCGGTGGCCTCGCGCTCTGGCTGCGCACCGCCACGCAGCAGGCCCAGGCCAACCCCGAGCCGGTGGCAGCTACTTCGGCCAATATCGAGCCCAGCATTGCCGCCCCGGAAACCGCGCCCGCCCCGGAAACCGTGTCGCCTTCGGCGCAGCTGGAAGCCCAGCGCCGCGCCGAGCAGGACGCCCGCAGCCTGCCGGCCGGCCCCAACTCGGATGAGGTGGTCAGCGCCTTCGCGGTAGACACGGCCCAGGCCGGCGCGCGTCGCCGGCTGGCCCGCCAGCGGGCCGCCGCGGCCAGCACCCAGCGCGCGGAAGCCGCTCGTTTAGCGGCCGCCAACGTTGATACCGTGGAAACCACGGTGCAGGACCCCAACACGGGCCTGTACCGCGCGGCCACCGTGCTGGTGCCGCGCCGTCGCGCCGGCAGCCCCGGCCCCACCGGCACCCGCGCCGGCGGCCGGGGCGGGGCGGCGCTGCCCGCCAAGGACACCGATGGCACTCCCTTCGAAACCGACCCCGACGTGCTGCGGATGCTGGCCGCCTCTTCTCAAACCACCCGCGACACCTACGAAAAGACCACCGGCAAGCGCTACCGCGACCCCGATGCGGCCCTGGCCATGCTGGCCGCCCGCTCGGGCAAAGCCGCCGCTAGCGTGCCGGGACTGGATGGCTTTTTCACGGTGAAAGTGGGCAGCAATGCCCGAGTAGCAGCCGGGGCGCAACCCGAGCAGCTCACGCCGGACGTGTTTTTCAAGTGCGTCATCAACGGCGAGCAGAAAGTGCGCACGGGCTCCGTGGTGCTGCTGCGCCTGCTGGAAGACGCGGTGGTGAGCGGGGTTACGTTTCCCAAGAACATGGTCTTCGCCTCGGTGGCCAGCGTGGGGGCCAACAACGTGACGCTGGCCGTCAACCGCCTCGGGGCTACCCGCGTGCAGGCCGACATCTTCGACTTCAACTACATGCCCGGCATCATGATTGACCCGGTGAAGAAGGTGGCCAAGGATGCGAATTACGCCGGCCAGTCGCTGCAGCAGCAGTCCACCCAGGAAATCAGCACGGCCATCGACCGCTCCGCTTCAGCGGCCAACTCGGTGGTGGGCGTGGGCGGCCGGCTGGCCACCACACTGCTCGCGCGGCCCCGCACCCGCACCAAGCTCCGCGACGTGCTACTGCCCGACGGCTACCCCATTCTGATTACGACGGCCGGGGCCGCGCGCTAATCTTCACCCTTCACGCTTCGTTATGAAAAAGCTTCTTTTGCCCATCGGGGTGGCGCTGCTGTCGCTGGCCCCGACCTTACCAGCGCAGGCGCAGGTCGTCATGAATGACCCGCTGCACATGGGCGTGCACATCGGCGAGTTTGCCAAGCACTTGCAGCAGTGGTCCACCACGGTGCAGAACTATCAGGTGGTGAAAGATGCCAAGGGCATCGCCTCGGTCACCAAGGACCTTACCGGCGAGGTAAAAGACCTGACCTCGCAGGGGCTGGACTTGCAGCGCGAGATTCAGGCCGACCTGCGCAAGGTGCAGAGCATTCAGGACCTGCGCCTGGCTAATCCGCAGCAGCTTTTCGCCCGGGCGCTGGCCATGGCGGGCTCGTCGAGCGGCACCAGCTACATGCCAAATTTCCAGAAGGCGCAGCGCCTGCGCATTGCCCTGGAAAATCACCATCCCCAGCAGGACATCGAAACGGTGTACTCGGTGTTTTCGCGCCTCGGCGACGGGGGCAATGCCAACGAGCGAATGAGCTCGACCACCTACCAGTCGCGGCGCGAAGAGGCGGCCGTTTCGGGCTACGCCTACGAGGAGATGGTGCAGAAAAAGAAGATTGCTACCGCCTTCGACTACTACAAGATTGCCGACGAGATGACCCAGCAGAGCATTGAGCTGAACGCCACCCTGAAGAATCCCGGCCGCTACGCCATGACCGAGGGCGAGCGCATGACGGCCCTCAACAGCTCGAACGACAACATGATAAAGGCCATGCAGCTGCGCCAGGAAGGCGACCGGCTCATGGCCGAATCGCAGCAGAAAGGCCCGGCCCGCGCGGCGGCCGAAACGGTGTACTCGGACGTGCTGGTACAGAACTCCCTCATTCAGCTCGACCGGCAGCGGCGGGCCCGGCACTAAATGAAAAAGATACTTTGGCTGCTCTTGCTCGCCGGGGCCACCACTCGGCCAGCCCTGGCCCAGCGCCACATCAAGCACATTTCCACCCTGAGCGCTCAGCTCGGCCGCACGGAGCAAGGCGACTATTACGAGCTGGGCTATTCCACTTTCCTAACCAACCGCACGGCCTTGCGCATTGGCGGCCTTTATGAAAGAGGCTCCCTGGGGATAGCGGGCAACTATTCGTCGTATGGCGGCCGGGTGTTCATCGCGCCGCAACTGCTGCACCTAGGGGAGTTTGCCTACCTGCACCTGCTACTGGGCGGGGCCGGCAACTACGAGTTTGGCGGTGAGCAGCCCACCGTCGATGGCCTCGGCACTGAGCGCCGCCAGCGCTTTACCTACGGCCCCCAGGCCGGGGCCGAAGCCGATTTCTTTCTCGGCAACCGGGCTTCGGTGGTCGCCACGGCCACCAAAGGCTACCTGTTCAATAACCCGCTGATTGACCGCTGGCCCGGTTATGCTGGCGTGGGCCTACGCTACCACTTCCGCTAGCGGCCCGCGCGGATACCCCCTTAAACAAGAAAGCCCGACCAGTTAAACTGGCCGGGCTTTCTTGTTTATAAGGTTTTTAGGCAGCCTTGGCTAACTCCTGCTGGATGCGCTGGAGCAGTTGCGGGCGGGATTCTGGACAAATTTTAACGGTGAAGATGTCGGTGTACTGGCAAAACAATGTTGGGTCGGCGGCCTGAATGGCCTGGTCCCAAATCGCATCGGTAGCAGCAGGGGGAATTTGGAGGAAGGGTTGTAACTCTTCTTGAATGAGCCGACTCACCAGCGCCTGCACGGTAGGGCTAAGGCTGGAGAACGAGCGGTATGGACTCGCAATCATTAATTATAACTTCAAGGAAAAGGGATAGGGACATCTCAGAATATGCCGTGGGCAAAAACAGCCCCCTCAGCCAGCCGGGCAAAAATGCGCGGCGGCAGCTAGTGCGCCCAATGAGGCAGGCGGGCTATGAAAGGGGAATCAGGTCAGCATGCCCACAAACAGGGCGGGGCGCTGGTGAATAGGCAGCCGCATGCGGACCACCGGGGTCGGCCAGTTGACTCTGGGGACCGAGTACCAGCGGTAACTACAGAAACAGTGGAACTCCAACGCCATTATATCCGGCAACCGCATTAGGGCCACAAAGCTAGACAATACGGTAAGAAATGGGCCTTGTTTCCGCTATTTCGCCCATTTTTCATCAGATAAACAGCCTTTTTGACTAGTTGCCAAGCCCACTAAAATCTGAGTGCCATCTAATCTGGGTTACGTGCTACGAACCAGCAGCCTCGCCAATAAGCTGCCCTGCCTAGTAGGTTACCAACGCAGCTGCGACGACACCTCCGTAAAGGCATTCTGCTCTTCCAACTGTGCTTTTACTGCCTCATAAGAAGCGGGCTGCAAGTCCGCCACGAATTGCTGGGCCCCGCTCAGCATGCGGATGTACAAACTGGGGTCACTTTGCCGACTTAGCCGGCGCAGGGCATCCAGGTAGCCTTCGCGGGCATGGGTGGTGACGATGATGCGGCACTGGTCGGCGCTGACCAACTCGGCATTCATCATCAGGCGGGCCAGGCGGCCGTTGCCATCGTCAAACGGATGCACTTCGCTGATGAGAAACATCATGAACATGGCCCGCGCTAGCGGCTCGCTCAGGCTGCGGTAGAGCTTGTAGCCCTCGTGCAGGGTACCGCGCACCAGACCGGGGTCCACGAAGCTGGTCAGGCCGGCCTGGTTGGCGTATTCTTTCCATTGGCCGGGACGCTTGTCGGGGCGGGCGCGCATGAGCTGAGCGTGCCGCCGCTGCAAAATGGCCAGCAGGTCCTCGGCCGACTGCGGGACTACGCGCATCTCAGCCACGTTGCTGCACAGCTGGTAGGTGCTCAGCACGTCGTGCGAATCGGCGTGCCGGCCACCCACCAACTGGCCGGTTTCCACGATGCGGTGCGCCTCATCCACCTGAAATTCGGTGCCTTCAATGAAGTTGGAGAAGTAGGCCTCGAAGAATGCCACGGTGTAGAAGGGGGGCGCCACGGGCGCGGGGTCCGGCCGCCGCGGCAGCACCGCCGCGTGCAGCGCACTGAGCAGCGTAGTAAACAGCGCCAACCGGCCGGCATCGAAGGGCAGCCCCAGCGCGCGGGCCCGGGCCACCGGGGAAGTCAGGATTTTGCTAGACTGGGTGGTCAGGAGCGCGCCCACGATGCGTTGCAGCACCGCCAGCTCGGTGGGCCACTCCAGGGCCGCCGCCACTTCGCGGGCCTGGTCGCGCAGGGCGTTCAAGCCTTCCTCGCCCCGGATGCGCAGCACCATTTCCAAGCGCTCCTCTACGTTCTCCAGCGGCAGTGCTTTGCTTACCCCACCTTTCCGAACGCGGGCCGGCTGCAGGTTTTCCAGCAGGCCCCGGGCCTCCGACGCGAACAGCAGGCTACCGTCCCCAAAGGGCGCATCGCCCGGCAACGGGGCCGGCCCTTCCAATAGATGCACTACCAGCCCCGGCAGGGTCACGTTGTGGGTGTACTTATAGGTCAAAAACAGGTGCCCGTCGGCTGTGGGCTGGCCCTCCAACTGCGAGCGGTGGCTGATGAGCGCGCCCGGAAACAGGTGCTGCACCACCGGCAGCCAGTTCTTGCGAATCAGCACTTCCGGTGCGGTAGCTAAATCCGACGAGTAGATGCGGGAGGCCACCTCGCGCAGCTCACCGCGCTGACGGGCACTCCGAATCTGCCGGTTCAGAGTCGGGTCAGAAGTGCTGAATACCAACAGAGGCCAGCGTACATTTTTTTCCATTAAGGCGTGTTAAAGGAGCCAAGGTGTTAAATTTATTATTTTAAACGTGGATTTTTACGATTTTATTTAGATTAAGAACAGGCCGGCGCACACAATAGTTATCGGGCGTTCGTAGCAAAAAAGCCTCCCGCCACGATGCCCCCATAGTGGCCCTGGCCGACGTGGGCGTTGTGATGGGCGGCCTCAACTCAGACGCCACCATCGAAACGGCCGACGTGATGATTCAGACCGACCACCCGAGCAAGATTGCCACCGCCCGCCGCATCGCCGTGGCCACGCATACCGTCGTCTGGCAAAACATCTGGCTGGCCTTCGCCGTGAAAGCCGTGGTGCTGGCCCTCGGGGCCGGCGGCCCGGCCACCATGTGGGAAGCCATCTTTGCCGACGTGGGGGTAGCGTTGCTCGCTATTCTCAACGCCGTGCGCATCCTACACATGAAATTTTAACTTTCCGGCTTTATGATTCGAGGCGATAAAAAAGATAGTGATATCCTGCGGCGTTACTGCGGGGCGCTCATTGACAACATTGAGGCGACTGGGGAGTCGTTTGACAGCGCCGACCTGACCCAGCGCACTTACTTAAACCTGCTACGCCGCATCCAGTACAGCTTATTGGGCGTGGCCGTGCAGCTGGAACGGTGGCCGGCGATAGTTGAGTTGAAACTGCCGATTTCCCTGGTTTTTCGCACCGCCCTCACTGACGCACTTACGGGGCTGTACCTGGCCACGTTCCATGCGGACCCGGTCGCGTTCCAAAATGAGTTGCTGGTACTGGATGCGGACTATGTCAAGTTCGTCAAAACCATCATCGAAAATACCGACCTGGAAATGCCGGGGGCTTCGGCGGCCGATGTAGCTCAGGAAACTCAAGCTCGCTGGGCAAACTTGCAGCAGAAAGCCTCTCACCTGCTGCGTGAGGCGGGCAGCAACGACTTAAAAAGCGCCCAAGTCCTACGGGCCACCAGCGACCCCGCCCTTTTTCATGTGCCCGGCAACTTTGCCCGGCGCTTGGGCGAGAAAGAGATGTTTGAGCAAATCAAGGCCCACCCCGATACGCGACACTTGGCCTACTTCTATCTGGTCCAGCGCCACTTATCGCAGCAGCACCACTATGCACCCGCCAACAGCGATTTTATTGAATTGCCGCCCGCGTATGATTGCGCCTACTGGTTCAAAAGCCTCGCCTCTATCAGCGAAATAGCTGGCGCGCTAGCCGGCCTGTTAGGAGCCTCAACCCCGGTGCTAAACTCATTCCGCAGTAGCCAAGCGGCGCTGCTGGACCTGTTGGCTGACCGTGCCGAATGATGCTTGTTACTAGCCCACCCTGGACTACCATGCTGGGCTTCGCCCTGCTGCCGGCCGTGGTCATGATTGCCGGCGCCGCGCTGGCCGTTTGGCGGGCTCCCGGCCCTAAGCTGCGCAGTGCCATCCTGCACTTCGCGGCGGGCGTTATCTTCTCGGTGGTTGCCGTGGAGTTGCTGCCCGACATCGTGCAGCACCACGCCCCGTATGAGGTCGCGCTAGGCTTTGGCCTGGGGGTAGCCGTGATGCTGGGCCTGCGCTACTTCACCCAGCACCTAGAAAAGCAGGAATCTGCAAATTCTACCCTTACCTCTACTGATACAAGCACCGCCCCCCTGCCGTGGGGCCTACTGGTGGCAATCGGCATCGATATTTTCATCGACGGCCTGCTCCTCGGTATCGGGTTTGCCGCCGGGGCGAAAGAAGGCACCTTGCTGGCCATCGCCCTGACCCTGGAATTGTTATCACTGGGCCTGGCCACAGCCGTGGAGCTGCGTCAGGGGGGGCATGGTAAGGTCCGGGCGGTAGCCATTGTGGCCGGCACTTCGCTCATGCTGTTGCTAGGAGCCGGCATCGGCACCACCGTGCTGCGCGGGGCCACCGGCAACCTGCTCGAACTAGTGCTTTCCTTTGGGCTGGCTGCCTTGCTGTTCCTCGTGACCGAAGAACTGCTGACCGAGGCGCACGAAGAAACCGAAACTCCACTGCTCACGCTGTCTTTTTTCGTTGGCTTCCTACTGTTCCTGCTGCTGGGTATGGTGGCCTAGTACCTTCATTCATAGTTTATTCTCCTGATGAACCCCGCCAGAATTGAACTGACACTCTCGGCATCTGGTCGCCACCTAGCATTCAGCAAAGAGCTATTGGATGTCGCCCACGTCTTCCGCCGTGTGGGCGGCGAGGGCAAACCTTGGGTGCGCCTGGCCGTGTACGCCCGTTCGCCCTATTTCGACACCGATGCCTTCGCACCGGGCACGCAACTGGAATACTACGTGCAGCACGACACTCAACAGGGTGAAGAAGAAGCTCGAAGCCACATCGTAAGTACAAGCACGGGATTACTTTAGCAGCTGTTCGAACGCACTAAGACAGAATATAAAAACCTAGACAGAATATAAAAACCTAGTGCACAACTGCCTGCATTAAGAAACCGACCGCGCAATCTTGCGCATCGCCGCCGGCGAGTCGCCAAACTTGCACAGCGCCTCGCAGTGCTGACGCAACTCCGAGAACAGGATATAGTGGATAGTCGCGCCGGCGGCCCGGATGGCGGGGCGCGAAAGCTGCGCCTGCACCTCCTTCTCGCGGGCATCGGGCACCACCAGGTACAGCGCCGTTTCATGCTCGGGCATCGAAAAGGCCAAATCCGTCAACCGCAGAATGCCGCTGTAGATGCTGGTGCTTTTCTCCACCTCAAAGGCCGCTACCACCCGGCTGGTGCCGGGGGCGAACCACACAATGTCAATCAGGCGGATGGTGCTGGCCACGTCGGCCGGCACGGGTAGCTCGGGGTGCTTGTCGAGGCACAGAAACGAGAGCTTCTGGCCGCCGCAGAGGCGGTTGCGGTCGTTAATGGCCGTCGTCACGTCGCAGCCCAGCACCTTGCCAATGCGCAGCAGGTGGTGCTGCATCTCGGTGTGCTGGTTTTCCTCCTGGGCTTCGGTCTGGACCTCTTTGTGGCGTTTCTGGGCCTGCTGCTGGTACTTGTCGCGGTCCTCATCGGTGGCAAACTGCTGGTCGCCGGCAATCATCTTCTTCACGCCCACGTCGAAGAGCAGACCACTCAGAGCCCCGTAATCGAGGCTCAAGTGCTGGCGGTGCTCCTGGTTGAGGTCGCGCAGCCGGGCGCGCATCCGCAGGTACTCGGACCAGGACCCCAGCTTGATTTTCTCCCCAAACAGGGCATTAAACCCGTTGACGATGGCCGTGTTACAGGGCGGCATCAAGGTGGGATGCAGGAAATAAAGGATGCTGGCCACAGCCGGCCCCAATCCCTTAATTTTGCGGCGGTCGAGGATATCAATTTCGCGCAGTAGCTGCTGCTCGGTGGTGGCCGCTAAGCAGCTTTCCAGGAATTGTCCGAAGGCGCGCTTGTTGTCCTCGTGCTCGTAGATGTCGGGGATGCGCAGCTTAGGCTTCCAATAGAAGGGGTGGGCCGCGCCCTGGAACACCTGTTTTTGCTCGCTGATGACACTGAGCACAAATTCGAGTGAAGTGCCCTTAAAGTCGTTGCCAAAACTGCCCGCCTTGATGTCCTTCACCACCTGCTGCACCCCGCGCCGGATGGAACGGAAGGCTTTCAGCCGCTCCTCGTTGTTGATGAACCAAGTGTTGTAAACGGACTCGGAATCAGCCTTGTATTGCTGGATAAGCGGCGGTAGCGCGGCAGACATAAAGTGGGGTGGGATATATGAAACCACTAAGATGCGCACAACCCTAGGGTCTGCCACCCGGCCAGCCAAATCCGGCAAGTCACAGGCAGTTAAAATCCCGTGGCCCCAAACCGCCAGTTCAGCGACAGATTGACTACCCGGCCCTCCACCGGGGCCCACAACTCGCGAAAAACCGGGTTGCCAGCGGGAGGCAGAACCACCTGCTCGCGGCGGGTCTGGCGGTAATCCAGCAGGTTTTCCCCGTTGAGCACCAGCGTCCAGGGGCCCAGCCGGTAGCGCAGCAATGCGGCCAGGATGGGGTAGCCGGGCGTCGGGGTGCCGTCGGCGCGGTACTGCTGGCCGGTGTAGGAAGCCTCCAGGCCCGCCCCGAAATTGTCGGTCACCTCCACCGTGCCCACGGCGGCAAACTTGTGGCGGGCCGCCAGCTCAACGTGGGGATTCACCGGGTCGTACTGCCGGCGGGCATCGGTAAAGACGTAGCCCAGGTAGAGTTCCGTTTCATCGAGGCGCAAGCGCAGGTAGGTTTCCAGGCCCTGGGTCACGACGGGGGCCGCCGCGTTCCGCCAGCTCAGCGGGCCACTGCCGGGCAGGTAGGTGCCACTGCCGGCTGTGCCGTCGGGCAACACCAACGGGTGTTGCAGGCGGGTGTAGAAAAACGATTGGTTGAGGCTGATAACCAGCGATTCGCCCTCGTCGTCAAACCCCGGAATGACGCGCTGGTAGTTTAGGTCGCCGTTGAGCCCCTGCGACGTTTCGGCTCGCAGCCCTTGCAGCGGCTGAATCTGCGGGTACTCCCGTTCGTCGAGGCTGTTCACGTAGGGCACGGGCACCCGGTAGCCCAGGCCGCCGTTGAGGCGCGCCGTCAACGCATCGGTTAGCCTATAAAGGATGGCCAGCCGCGGCAAGGGAAACGTGCCGTAAGTGGTGTGGCGGTCGAGGCGGAAACCGGCCTGCACGTTGAGCCGGGCGGCCGGGTGCCAGTCGTCCTGCGCAAACGCGCCAAGCGTGGCGTAGGTGTACGGGCTCCGCAACGGGGTAGGGCTACCGGCGGCGGCCTGTAGCTGTTCGCCGTTGGCATTCAGCCCAACTACCAGCGTGTGCTGCTGCCCCAGCGGGTGCAGGTAGCTGGCCTCTGTGTAATAGCTGGTTTGTTGGGCCCGGAAGCCAACCGTATTGGTGGCCACGGTGCGGTCAAAGCTGGTACCAGTACCCTTGAGTGTGAGCCGTCCCGCGCCGAGGCTATCCTGGGTGTAAACGGCGTCGAGAGTGTGGCGCTGACTGGTATTGGTGACGAAATAGGCGTGGCCCAGGGCCGGGTCGGGCCCGTCGCGCAAGACGGTTTGGTCGCCGCCCTGCCGGCTGTCGAAGGTGCCCGTGTAGCCCACGGCCAACTGGCTATGGGCGGTGGGGTAGTAAAACAGCCGTGGGTGCAGGGTGAGGCTGCGCACGCGGGGCACGTCCACGAAGCCGTCGCCGTCCACGTCCACGGCCTGCTGCCGGGTAAGGCCGCCGAAGAACGAGTAGCCCCAGCGCGCCCCCCGCTGCGCGGCAAAGCCGGTGAGGTTGGTTTCGCGCAGCGTGGTTTGGTTGAGTGTAGCCGTAAACTGGGGGGTGCCAAGCGTAGGGGTTTTGCTCACCAGGTTCACCAGGCCCCCGATGGCCCCACCGCCGTAGAGCGTGGAGTTCGAGCCTTTGAGCAATTCGACCTGGCGCAGGTCAAGGGGCGGAATGGCCAGCAGGCCAAAGCTGCCCGCGAAGCCCCCGTAGAGTGGCAGGCCGTCGCGCAGAATCTGGGTGTACTGCCCTTGCAGGCCCTGAATGCGCAGGTCGGCATTGCCGGTAGTCGGGGAGGTGGGCTGCACCTGGGTGCCGGCAATGTCGCCGAGCAGGCTGGCAATGTTGCCGGGCTTGATACCGCCCTCCTCGCGCATCTCCTCTTCGCCCAGCACCTCGATGCGTTCGGGCTGGTCTTCGATACGGGAATTCGTGCGGGTGGCCGTCACAACAACTTCTTCGATTGCGGCCGCACTGGCCGCCAGTTCCACCACCAGGGGCTCGGTTGTGGGTTGCGGGAGCACCAGCGACAAGGTGCGCGGGGTATAGCCCAGACTGGAAAATACTGCCCGGTGGCGGCCAGCGGGTAGCCCCGGCAAAGTGGCTTGGCCCACCGCGTCGGTAGCCGTTCCTAATTTAAGCTCTGGTATAGTGACCGTTACCCCCGGCAACGGCAAATGGGTACGCGCATCGCGCACGCGCACGCGCAGTGGGCTTTGGGCCACGGCGGTACCGGCGCTGCTCAGCAGCAGCGCCATAAAAACGAGAGATTTCACGAGAGAGTAGGACGCACTGCGTCCAGAAAGCGGAAGAACTGGCAGGCACTACCCGGCGGGACTTTCCAGCGCCGGGCTTCGGGCATCTACTAGTTTTCAGACTTGCTGCACCCCGCACCTTAGCCAGCGGCGGAGCAGCGGGGGTAGGGGTAACAAACCGCGCGACGCCTGGGCCGCCAGCCGGCGCTGCCAGCAGAACAGCGGCGGACAGTAACCGCCCGAACTACGGGGCACGGACACCGCCGGCTGTTGCGTTGGGGCCGCCACCACGACCGCACCGGGAGCGGCTACGTACTCCTGAATGCCGCGCGCATAGTATGCCCGGGCATCTTCCGCGTCGGTCTGGCATACGGTATCGAGGTAAAAAATACCCAACAACAGCGTAAGCAGACGGAGTAGAGAACGGACAGGCACAGGCAGCCAGTGAAATACGGGGCAAAAATAGTCCTTCTAACCCCTAGACAGTGGATTTCCCGGTAGTTTGCCAGAAAGGACCGTCCGAAAAACCGTAAGTAACCGGAAGCCGACGGACACCCTAAATCAGCGAGTCCAAGCTGCGGCGGGCGTGGCTGGCGGGCCCCAGGCGCTGAAACTCGGTCGGGGTGAGGCCCGTCACCTGCCGGAACTGCCGCGAGAGGTGCGCCGGGCTGCTGTAGCCCAGCAGCTCGGCCACGCCGGCAATGGGCAGCTCGTCGTAGCCAATCAACTCCTTGGCCCGCTCCACCTTCTGGCGAATGATGAACTTCTCAATCGTTAGGCCTTCGGCAGCGGAGAATAAGTGGGAAAGGTAGTGGTAGTCCTTGCCCAGGTGCTCGACCAGGTAATCGGAGTAGTTGAGCAGGCGCGGGCCGGGCGGGGGGTAGTGAATCAGGGCGACTAGCAAGGTTTTGATGCGGTCCACCAGCTGGTCGCGCGCATCCTCCAGCAGTTCAAACCCCGCGTCGTGCAAGCGGCGGCGGATGGCGGCCCAATCGAGGGACGTGCCATCGGGCATGGATATGTCGGCCTCGCCCAGCGCCACGCGGTGTACCTGCAAGCCCAGGGCCGCCAGGTCTTCGCCCACCACCCGGATGCACTGGGGGCAGACCATGTTCTTAATCAGCAGCCGGTGCGAGCCCGGCGGCGGTAGGACGTGGGCAATGCTGACATCGGCTTTCATGGGATGCGTCATTATTTCACCACTAAGCTACCCCGCAGCATGCCCATGCCGCAGGTGAACGGGAACGTACCGGCCTTTTCGGGCAGTAGCTCCACCAGCGTCGTTTTAAAGGCTGGCAAGTCGCGGCGGATGCTGAAATCGGGTAGAAGCAACTCCTCTGAGCAGCTATTTTCCTCGTCCCGGTAGAAGCTTAGCTGCACGGGTTTGCCTTTTTCTACTTCAATGATGTCGGGCGAGTAGCCGCCTTTTACAGTGATGGCCACCTCCTGCACACCGCTGGAGGACGAAACGGCGCTGGCCGCCTGGCGAGCCGAAAAGAAGAAGTACCACAGCACAAAGGCCGCCAGGCCCAGCCCAACTACGGTAACGATAATGGCGGTTGAATCCATAAGTAGCAAGGGTTAGTGGTTGTCGAAAGAGCGCAGGCGCAGCGAGTTGGTCAGCACTGATACCGAGCTGAGGGCCATCGCGCCCGCCGCTAGCATGGGCGAGAGCAGGATGCCGAAGAAGGGGTAGAGCAGCCCGGCCGCGATGGGAATGCCCAACGTATTGTAGATGAAGGCAAAAAACAGGTTTTGCTTGATGGTGCGAATGGTTTGGCGGCTCAGCTCGATGGCCGTGACCACGCCGTGCAGGTCGGAGCGCATGAGGGTGATGCCGGCCGCTTCCATCGCTACATCGGTACCCGAGCCGATGGCCAGTCCGATATCGGCCTGGGCCAGCGCGGGCGCGTCGTTGATGCCGTCGCCGACCATGGCCACGACGCGGCCCTCGCCTTGCAGCTCCTTCACCTTACCGGCCTTGTCGGCCGGGAGCACCTCGGCGAAGTAGCGCGTGATACCCACCTGGCCCGCCACCTGGGCAGCCGTCTGGGGGTTGTCGCCCGTCATCATCACCACTTCAATGCCCAGGGCCTGGAGCTTTTGGATGGCGGCGGCCGAGGTGTCGCGCACCGTGTCGGCCACACCCACCAGGCCCACGGCCTGCCCGGCCACGGCCACGTAAAGCAGGGTTTTGGCCTGGCTCAGCAGCTGCTCGGCCTGCGTCGTCAGTTCGGGCGAAAGGGTAACGCCCTCGTCGGTGAGCAGGCGGCGGTTGCCGATGAGCACGGCCTGGCCGTCCACGGTGGCCGCCGCCCCTTTGCCCTCCACGGCCCGGAAGCCGGTAGCCGTCAGTTTATCTCCGCCCTGGTCGTCGGCGTGGCGCACCACGGCCTCAGCCAGCGGGTGTTCGCTCTGGCGCTCCACGGCGGCTACCAGCTGCAACAGGCGCGGGGCATCTTGACCGGGGGCTACAAAGTCCGTCACGGCCGGCTCGCCGCGGGTGATGGTACCGGTTTTGTCGAGCAGCACGGTAGTTACCTGGTAGGCTTTTTCCAGGGCCTCGGCGTTGCGAATCAGCACCCCGTGCTCGGCCCCCTTGCCGGTGCTGACCATAATGGCCGTGGGCGTAGCCAGTCCCAGCGCGCAGGGGCAGGCAATGATGAGCACGGCCACGAAGTTGACCAGCGCCAGCGGCAGGCGCGTGCCCAGCGGGGCCAAATCAAACCATAGCACGAAGGTTAGAAGGGCAATGACGACCACCGTGGGCACGAAAATGGCGCTTACCTTGTCGGCCAGCCGCTGAATGGGGGCCCGGCTGCCCTGGGCGTCTTCCACCAGCTGCACAATCTGCGAGAGCATGGTGTCGGCCCCAACTTTGGTTACTTCAAAGCGGAAGGAGCCGGTCTTATTAAGGGTGGCCCCGAACACCGGGTCGCCGGTTTGCTTCGTCACGGGCAGGCTCTCACCGGTGAGCATAGCCTCATCGAGCGACGACTGGCCTTCGGTGATGCGGCCATCAGTGGCCACCTTTTCGCCGGGACGCACCACCACAATATCGCCGAGCTGCACCTGCTCGATGGGCACATCGATTTCCTGGCCACCGGGACGCACTACGCGGGCCGTTTTGGCTTGCAGGCCGATGAGCGACTTCATAGCGGCCGAGGTCTGGGTTTTGGCGCGCAGCTCCAGCACCTTGCCCAGCAGAATCAGGGCAATGATGGTGGCGGTGGTGTCGTAGTACACCTCGGGCACGAGGCCCCGGCTGGTGAAAAAGCCGGGCGCCACGGTGGCCACCAGGCTGTAGCCAAACGCCGCGCCGGTGCCCACGGCGATGAGCGTATCCATGTTGGCCGACCGGTGCCGGAAGCCGTTCCAGGCCGACGCGTAGAACTCGCGCCCGCTGTAGCCCAGCACGGGCAGCGTGAGCAGCAGCAGCAGGTAATTAAGCCACTGCGTATTCACGCGCTGCATCAGGGCGGGCCAAAGCATCAGCATGCTCAGGGGCATGATGAGGACCACCAGGCCCACGGCCACCCCGAAGCGGCGCTTGAGCTGCTGGTAGGCCAGGGCCTTCTGACGGTCGATTTCGGCGCTGCGCTCGGCGGCACTGGTGTCGGGGGCCCGCTCTAGCACGCTGTAGCCCGCATTCACGACGGCTTCCTTCAGGGTGGCCGGGCTGGCCTGGCCGGGCACGTACTGCACGGTGGCCTTTTCGGTGGCGAAATTGACCAGTGCGCGCTGCACACCGGGGGCCCGGCTCAGCGACTTTTCTACGGCCGAGGCGCACGAGGCGCAGGTCATGCCTTCGATGTCGAGGGTTTCGGTTTTGGTAGTTGGTTCCATAACAGCAGGTTACTACGTGGCTGCCGGGCCCAAACACTCAAAAGAGCAAGCCCACAACCACCCTGCAAAGGAACGGCGCTCCCCCAGCGAAGTTGGTACTGAATAACGCCGCAGAATTGCATAATTTGACGGGCAGTAGCGCCATTCTCAGCTGGTTAAATCCCAGTTTATTTGTCGTTGCTCGCCGCTACGAACTCATAAAATCCGGCTGCGCACTTGCATAATCCTGGCAACGAATAGTGTTTGGCCACAGCCCATTACCCTTGCGGAATGGCCTAAAAAACAACCCAGTGCCGCATTTTCCTCCGTTTTACTCCCCCTGGTAGCCGGGCGCGAAACCCTTTGCGGGTTGTGTAGTTGACCAAATGAGCCTTCTCCTCACCGGAGCCAGGCCTATTTTTGCGGTTGTTTCGTGCCCGTCATGTTCCGTACTCTGTTCCCCTTCCGCCGTTTGCTGGCGATGAGCTTTCTGCTCGTCTTCGTCAACGTGTTCGTGGGGCAGTGCTGGTGCGCCACGGTAAACCCGGTGCCCGTGGCCCCGCATGCGGCGGGCCTGGCGCACCACAAAGCCGCCGAAAAGCCCGCGCATCCGGGCTGCCACGGCCACGGCGACCCAGCGGAACACCCCGGCAAGCATAAGGGCCATTCGCCTAAATCGACCACCCACCACGACTGCTGCAAGGACAAGTCGGCCTCGCTGCTTTCGTCGCTGAACTCGCCGGGGCAGAAGCAGCTGCTTCTGCCCGCCCCGGCCGTGTTACCGACGGCAATTGCGTTTCATTTCCGGTCCCAGGCCGGCCCGTGGGACCGCACCCAAGCGGTTACGTTGGTGCCACCCCGGCATTTAAAGCCCAAAATACCCGACATCCGCATTTTCGTTCAGTCGCTGACTGTCTGATTTTTCTGACGCGCTGAGGCTCGCGCCGGCATAGCTCCGCTATGGCCGGCGCGAGCCTTTTCGTTTGCTCGTCGGCGTGGCCTGACCACACGCCCTCCCTCACATTTTCGGGTCTTCCCTCCGCGCTACTAGGCCTACGCCACGTTGCGGCTGCCATTGGTTTCGTGCTCGGGCAGCCATGACCTGCCTAGGCTTTACCGCCCAATGCCCGGGCGGCCAAGGAAGCGGAAGCCTGGCTGCCTCTGTGCCGGCCGGAATCCGGTGGCACCCGCCCTTAAAAATCAATCATGTCTCCTGACCATTCCCTCACGTCCGACAGTGGCGGCTGCGTGCTTTACATTAAGTACATGGTTTGCTCGCGCGGTATTCGCGTTGTGCGGTGCGAATTAGAAAGCCTGGGGCTGCGGGTGCTCGCCGTGCGCCTGGGGGCGGCTACCGTGGCGGGCCCGGCCCAGGAGCTGGACTGGGTGCACATTCGGGCCGCGCTGGCAGCGGCCGGGTTTGCGCTGCTGGAAAATCCGCAGCACGTGCTGGCCGCGCGGGTCAAACGGGTGGTCAACGAGTTGCTGCGCCGCCCCGGCACGCTTCGGCACCCCGATTTCATTCCTACGCTGGCGCAGGAGGTGGGCGTAAGTGCGCGTCAGCTGCACCGCCTGTTTGCCCGGCTGCCCGGCCACGAGAGCCTACTCAGCTACGTCACGCACCAGCGGCTGGCTTACGCGCAGGAGTTGCTGGGCGCTTCCCCGCTGGGCATCGGCCGGCTGGCCCGGCTACTGGGCTACGGCAGCCTGGCACACTTTTCCGGGCAGTTTCGGCGGTTTGCGCGGTGCGCCCCGTCCGCGTACCGGCAGCAGCTGCTTTCCACCGCCGAAGCGGCCGCGCTGGATGCGGAGGCACCAAATAGTGCAAGCCGACGGGCGAATAACGTAAAACCGAGGGGGTAGGGGCCGGGTATACCAAGGGGAAATTATCCACCGCCAACTCCTTTTCCCATGCCTACTCAAAACCAATCCTTGCTCGACGCCCTCAACGCCTGCGTGGCGGCCTGCGAACACTGCGCCACCGCCTGCCTGCAAGAAGACGATGTAAAGATGATGGTTGGCTGCATCCGCCTCGACCGGGACTGCGCCGACATCTGCGCCCTCACGGCCCGCTTCGTGGCCCGCGATTCCGCCCATGCCCAACACCTGCTAAAAGAGTGCGCCGAAATCTGCAAGGCTTGCGGCGATGAGTGCGAGAAGCACGGGGCCCACATGCAGCATTGCCAGGAGTGCGCCGTGGCCTGCCGCCGCTGCGAGGAAGCCTGCCGAGCGGGTTTGGCTGCCTAGTCCAATGGCAAAAAGAAGCTTGTGAGCGACTACCGCAAGCGCTTTGCCAACGGGGGCTCTGCTTACGCTTGACCACTCGTACTGCGGATGCCATCGTAGGCAAAAAGCTCAAGTAGCCAAGCCACCGGGGCCACCGGTATCTCGGCCTTGCCCAGTTTCACCCTTTGCGCCCGGCAGCTATGATACCCATGACCACTGTTTCCGAGGTGTTAGACCAGCTAAATAAGGAGGGTTACACCGTCGACTTCAACTTACGGGACGACTGCCTGATGGGCCCCGGCGATGCCATCCAGCTTTACCCGGATGATTTTCAGGTGGATAGGCACTACCGCTTTGAAGGCCCGTCGGCCCCCGGCGACGGAGCCGTGGTGTACGCCATTTCCTCGCTCCAATACGGCGTGAAAGGCACCCTGGTGAACGGCTACGGGATTTCCAGCGAGGCCCTGAACACGGAGATGGTGAAAGCCCTGCAAAAGCATCCTATTTTCTACGCTTCGCCCGAGGAAACGGCGGGCCCACTGGAAAAATCGAACGAGGCCACGCCGCAGCGCCCGGCCGGCACCCGCCCGCTGAACGCGCCCCTGCTGGTGCTCGACCTACCCCAGGCCCAGGCGCAAATCAAGCAGGAGTCGGCCTGGCACCGCAGCGACCGGAACGCCCTGACGCTGCTCCAGGCCGACGGGCTGCGCCTGGTGCTGATAGCCCTGCACGCAGGCGCGGAGATGAAAACGCACGCTGCCCCCGGCATCATCAGCGTGCAGGTGCTGGAAGGCCACCTCGGTTTTCAGGCGGAGGGGCAGACGGTGGAACTGAAACCCGGGCAGTTGCTGACACTGCAAGCCAACCTGCCGTACAGCGTGGCGGCCCGGCAGGAATCGGTGTTTCTGCTCACCATGGCTAACCCTGCCGCTAAGTAGTAGCTGGCGAATGCAGCGCGGGTTCCCCCTTGGCAAAGGTCAGGCAATGCGGTGATTCTTATCATGGGAAGGGCAGCAAGTCGCGGGGACTTTTGTGGCAGGCTGGTTTTCTAACCTGTTTCCCCGCTACCGCGACCCCAATGACGATTCTATCCCCTGGCATGTTTGTGGTGCCGACAATAGCGTTGGCAGTTGCAGGGATATTCTGCATCTACTTTGTAAAAAGAGCGCCCGACCGCAGCGCGTTCAAGCGGTTCATCGGCTGCGCACTGGTGCTGGCTTTTGCGCTGAATTTCAGTTGGGAGCTGAGCCATTGCCCATTGTACGAAGGCTGCGGCTATGACCCGCGGCACGTCGCTTTTTTAGCCCTGGCAGCGCTGGCGGATGCCGTCATGGCGGCGTTGCTATACTTGAGTTTGGCGCTCGTGTACCAGGATGGCCTCTGGGTGCGGCAGTTGACGTGGCGACGGGCTTTTTGGCTCGTGATGATTGGAAGTGCCGGAGCCGTGTTAACCGAGATTGTCCACCTGGCGGCGGGAAGCTGGGTTTACACCGACCGCATGCCCCTTCTTCCAGGCCTCGGGGTGGGCTTTTCCCCCGTGCTGCAATTCGCGGTTCTGCCATTCTTGATTTATAGCCTGAGTTTCTTTCTACCTCACGGTGGCCAGAAATATACCTACTGCCCACGAAGCCAATGCCGGACGGTCCAAAGGCACTACAAACCCACATTGCATACAACCAGTCCGGTGTTACATCACTGACCAGTAACTACGTAAACCCTCCCTTATGATTCCCAGCGACGAGTTGTTCGAAGAAGACGGTACGCTGCCCGAAGAGCAGAGCCAGCAAATTGATGCGCCCAACCAGAACCCGACCATTATCATTCCGGCCGGCTACAACGAAGCGCTGGCCCGGGAGCACGCCTACCAGCGCGACCAAAGCAACGGCAAGGAGAGCGACGACGCCAGCGCCCACCGCAGCATGGGGGCCAACAGCTACACCCAGCGCAGCGACCAGAAAGACCAGCTCCAGCACCTGCACATCGGCGGCTCCGAAACCGAGCCCCAGGGCGGCAACAACCACACCACCGCCGGCGAGCACGCCCAGGGCCCCGGCTTCACCGAGGAGGGCAGCTACGAGCTGGGCGCGGGCCTCCGAATGCACGACCAGCAGTTCGGCGATGACCACACCAGCGGTCCGGCCCTGACGCCGCAGGACGAAACGAGCAACTAAGCCCCGCGGGGGTCCGCAGCAGGCTGCCGGCAGGGGATAGCCGCCCAGCACAATCCGCCACCCGATTTCTAGCCAAAGCCCGGTCGTTCAACGGCCGGGCTTTGTCGTTTCTACTGCTTGGTTCTTGCTCCGCTAAGTCCGTTGGCTGGACCCGGCTGCTTGATGCCCCAGGCCTTCGCAAAATGCCTTTTCGGCTGCCGGCCTGTGGATGACGAAAATCATTGATAAGCATGACGATACGCAGAGCCCAGCGGTGGGCTCGCGCCGAATTTTGCAGTGCCTTGCGGGGGCCACCTCCCCGGCCATCAGTTGTCCTGACCCGCGTGGATTTCGCCCCCATTTACACCTGCTTTCAGGCCTATCGCTTATGAAAAAGCTCCTGTTATCCGTCGCCTTACTGGCGGCCCTGCTGCCGGTGGTTGCCCAGTCTCCCGCAAAACCGCCTCTGCGAAGCGGCGTGTACCTCACGGGGGCCGATTTTGAACAAGACAAGCTGACCCTGGAAAGCGACCCGCAGCGGGAAGACCACCGGATTAAGCTGAACGAGTTTTTCAACAAGTCCTACATCACCGTGAGGCACCACGGCGAAACGCACCGATACCAGAAAAAGGAGATTTTCGGGGTGCGGGACGGTGCCGGTACCGATTACCGGCTGGCCGACGGCCTTGATTACAAAGTGCTGAGCAAGGGGCCGATTCTGCTCTACCAGACGCCCCAGCACACCCAGGCGAAGGGGCAGCCGCTGCCTTCGCCCTACTTTTTCAGCGCCGGCCCCGACGCCCCCGTGCAACGCCTGAACCTGGCGGGGCTGCAAAAGGCCTACGCCGGCAACCACACCTTCCTGAGCGCCCTGGACGTGTCGTTTCCCAACGGCACGGACCTGACGGCATACGACGCACACAACGCCCAATACCGAATCAATTACCTCTACCAGAAGTCGTTGCTAAACGCATCGACCCCCTGAGGGCTGCCGGCTCTCCTGCCGGCAAATAATGCCATCCAGGCAACCCGCGCCGCCGGATGCAATGGTTCTGCGACGGTTCCGCCGAATCGGCCGGGGTATTTTTTCCACCTACTAACCTCCCGTACCATGAAAAAGGCACTGTATCTGCTGTCCGTGCTGCTGCTGAGCAGCGCATCGACGCTAACCGCTGGCCGCGCCAAGCCCCCGCACGCGCCCGTCGGCAGCGGGGTGTACCGCAGCGCGAAGGACTTTCAACAGGGAAAAATGTTCCTGCAAGTCAACTGCCAGACGGAAGTCCACCGGATTGAGCTGCACGAGTTCAGCAATAAGTCTTTCATCAACGTCATCCACGAGGGCAAGAAGAACACCCTGCAAAAGAGTGAAATCTTTGGCGTCCGGGACTGCGGCGGCCACGACTTCCGGTTCTTCCAGAACAAAGACTACCAGCTGCTGGAAAACCTCGGGCTGGTCATCTACCAAAAAACGGCCGTCAACCCCGTCGGCGGCGAGGAGTTGGGGAAGCAAATGGATTTCTACTTCAGCACCCAATTGGACGGCCCCATCCAGCCCTTGACCCTGGAGGCCCTTAAACAGGCCACCCCCGGCAACCACGCGTTTCACAACGCCCTGGACGCGCAATTCCAAAACGCGAACGTCGCCGACTACGACGATTTCCACAAGATGTATAAAGTCAACCAGCTGTTGCTAAACGCGAAATAGGCCGGCCACAGCGCCCAGTTCAGCGCCGGAACAGCATAATTTTTTAAGCATATGTCAGCTGAATCCAATTCTGGCATACCCAATGCCCGGCGGGCGGCGGGCACCCCAACAACCCCGACATGAAAGTTAACGCCTTACTCTTTTTTTCGCTGCTGTTGTTGCTCACGGGCCGGCCGGCCCGGGCCCAGACCGATACGACCGTTTATCACTTGACCCTGCGGCAGGAGCCGGTAAACAAGGCCGGCAAAACCGTGACGGGGACGACCGTCAACGGCGGCATTCCCGGCCCCACCCTGCGCTTCAAAGAGGGTGGCTACGCCGTGATTTACGTCAAGAATCAAATGAACGTGGAGGCGTCCGTGCACTGGCACGGGGTCCTGGTGCCCAATTTTTACGATGGCGTGCCTTACCTCACTACGCCGCCCATCAAGCCGGGGCAGGAGCTAAAATACCTGTTTCCCCTCAAGCAGGCCGGCACCTACTGGTACCACGCGCACTCCCTAGAGGAACAAACCGGCGTGTACGGCGGCATCGTCATCGAGCCCCGGCACGAGCGCCTCACCTACGACAAGGACCTGGTGCTGATGCTCTCGGACTGGACGAACCAGAAGCCTAAAGACGTGCTGCGCAACCTCAAGCGGGGCACCGAGTGGTATAACATTGCCAAGGGCACGGCCACGCCGCTCAACCGCGTTATTGCCCGCGGGGCCTTCGGGGCGCAGCTTAACTTCTGGAAGCAGCGCATGGAGAGCTTCGACATTGCCGACGTGTCCTACGACGCCTTCCTGGTAAACGGCCAGCCGGTGCAGCAATACCCGGATTTGAAGCCCGGCGAGCGGGTGCGCCTGCGCATCATCAACGGGGGTACGTCGACGCAGTTCTGGCTGACGTTCGGGGGCGGAGACCCGCTGCTGGTGGCGGCCGACGGGCAGGACGTGGTGCCGGTGAAGCACAACAAAACCTTCATTGCCATCGCCGAAACCTACGATTTCCTGGTCACGATTCCGCCCTCCGGCAAGCTGGAGTTGCGGGCCATGGCGCAGGATGGCTCCGGCACCACCTCAGCGTACCTGGGCACGGGCCCGGTGCTGGCCGCCCCGGTGCTGCCCCGGCCCGACAAAATCGCGCTCATGCAGCAGATGGCCAAAATGGACATGCGCATGGGTGCACCCGCCCTCAAGTTTCGCCCCCACCACGTCGACCCCGAGCAGATGAAGGCCAACTGGGGCATGCAGATGGACAAGCAAGGAACGGATGGGAAAATGGGCGGCATGAACATGGGCGGCGGCAAGAAGATGGCTGACATGGACATGGGCGGCGATAAGAAAATGGCTGGCATCAAGATGGACGACCAGCCTACCTCATCTAAGCCCGGTATGGCCGGCATGAAGATGGATGGTATGAAAATGCCCGCCGACTCGGCCCACGCCGGACACGGTATGTTGATGAACGGCAGGAAGATGGGTACCGATAAGCCGATGGCCGGGATGAATATGGAAGCTAGTAAGGCGAAGGCTGGAATGGACATGGGCGGCATGGATATGTTCGCCGAGTACAACTACGACTTCTTGCGGTCCCCGCAGAAAACGGCCTACGCCGACAACCTGCCCGTGCGCAACGTCCTGCTCAACCTCACCGGCAACATGCAGCGCTACATCTGGAGTATGAACGGCGTGCCCTTATCGGAAGCAGACGAAATTCCCATCCGAGTCAACCAGGTTACCCGCATCACCTTCAACAACCTGACGATGATGCACCACCCCATGCACCTGCACGGGCACTTTTTTCGGGTTCTCAACGCCAACGGCGCGTACTCGCCCCTGAAGCACACGGTGAACGTGCCGCCCATGCAGCAGGTCACCATCGAGGTGCTGGGCAACGAGTCGGGCGACTGGTTTCTGCACTGCCACGTCCTCTACCACCTGGTGGGCGGCATGGCCCGCGTTGTGAGCTACGGCACGCCCCGCGACCCGCGGATGCAGGGCTTCCCGGCGAGCACGGCGGTGCACGGCACCGACCGGTACTACACCTGGGGCCGCCTCGATGCCGCCTCGCACATGGGCTCGCTAAACCTGATGTCGTCCAACATCCGCAACCAGTTCAACCTGAGCGTGGAGAACGGGTGGAACCGCAACATGGAAACGGAGGCCACCTACGAGCGCTACCTCTACGACTACTTCCGCGTGTTTGGGGGCGTGAACGTGGAGAACTTCCGGCAGCAGCTGCCCGCCCCGCTCACCGAGCCGGGCACCGCGGGCCGGATGGTTACCAAAACCGATGTGAAGGCCGTGGTCGGGGTCCGCTTCCTGACGCCCTACCTGTTCAGCCTCGACGCCCGCATCGACAACCAATTGCGGCCCCGCCTGAGCCTGGGCCGGAAAATTATGGTGCTGCCGCGGCTGCTCGTATCCGGCTATTACGAGTACCAGGCCGACTTCGGGTGGGTGAACACACTGGACAACAACCGCCGCTTTGAGAAAGAAGTCGTCTGGCATACCGGTGCCGACTACCTGCTCTCGCGCAACTTCTCGCTGATGGGCAGCTACGACAACCGCTTCGGGGGCGGCGGGGGCCTCAGCTACCGCTTTTAAGCCCGTAGTCGGCCGGGGCCAGCGTTTAAAACCGGCCACAACCCGAGCCCTCCTGGTCGGCGGCATTTATTTCTTTCTCCCTCAATTTTCCCTTCCCCATGAAAAACGTATTGAAACTATTGCCTGCGCTGCTGCTCAGCGGCGCTTGCCCCCTGGCCCAAGCCCAGACTGCCCCCGCTCCTAAGCCCATGAGTGGCCAAATGCACCACGGCCAAATGGCCAAGGCCGGCTGCACCATGAAAGACGGCAAAATGATGACGATGATGGGCGGCAAGATGATGCCTATGACCAAAGACATGACCATGAGCGACGGCAGCGTCTGCAAGCCCGACGGCACCTGCACCAGGAAAGACGGCACTACCATGACCATGAAGGACGGCCAGTGCATGATGATGAACGGCAAGATAACCACGATGGCGGAAATGCACCAGAATGGCAAAATGAAGGCGGACGCGAAAATGGGCAACATGAAAATGTGACCCAAACAAGGCCAACCGTGCGACAGGGTCTTCCTGAAATTAGGGCAGCCCTGTCCCGCTTTTTAACGCCTCCCGATTCTTTCCCGGTCCCAAATCATGCAAGCCGGCGACGTAATTCTACACCGTTTTAGTAGCACCTGGCGGCCTCTCTGTACGTTCTATTGACACGGACCACCGGTGGTCCCCCTAGTTCCATTCGTCATGAAAACGCTCCAATTTAAAACCAACATCAACTGCGGCGGCTGCATCAAGTCCGTTACGCCTACCCTCAACCAGGAAGCCGGGGCCGGCAACTGGCAGGTGGATACCGCCAACCCCGACAAGATTCTCACGGTCAACTCCGACCAGCTCACTCCCGAGCAAGTCGTGCGGGCCGTAGAGGGGGCCGGCTTCAGGATTCAGGCGGCCTAAGCCCGTTATTTTAACAGCTAAAAGCGCCCGGTAGCACCGGGCGCTTTTGGTTTAGCGGCGGTTCCGTTCCTTCTCCGCTGCTGAATTCGTCGCCAGGGTAGTTAGCCTTACGAAGCATGACAAAGCTCATTCTTCGGGGCTTCACTTGTCATGCCCCCGCGTCCAGCCCCGGTGGACCTTTGCTACCGCTGGTTCTGCGCCCGCTGCTCTTCTCCAACAGTAGTAGGCAGGTAACCCTGTCTTCTAACCTTCCGCATCATGAATAGCCAATCTGAGCCGGCTACCGCCACTCCGCCGCCCGTTGCCCCCGGCGACAAATCGCCGTCCAAGTTGCCAGCGCCGGACCACGCGGGGCACCACGGACCGGCCGCACCCGCGTCGTCACCGGCAGCGCCGGGCGCGGCCCCCAAGCCGATGGACCACGAAAAAATGGACCACAGCAAAATGGCCGGGCACGACCACGGGGCCATGATTGCCGATTTCCTGCGCCGGTTCTGGGTGTGCCTAGCTTTGTCGGTGCCCGTCGTCGCCGGGTCGATGATGCTTCAAAACCTGGTGGGCTACCACTTCACGTTCCCGTACAGCACGCCGGTGCTACTGGCCTTGGCCACCGCTATTTACCTCTACGGCGGGTGGCCGTTCCTCAGCGGCACGGTGGGCGAGTTGCGCAGCCGGCAGCCGGGCATGATGACGCTGGTGGCCGTGGCCATCAGCGTGGCCTACGGCTACAGCGTGGCCGTGACGGTGGGCTGGCTGCGGGGCATGGACCTGTTTCTGGAGTTAGCCACGCTGATTGACATCATGCTGCTGGGCCACTACCTGGAGATGAAGTCGGTGGCCGGGGCCTCGCACGCGCTGGAGCTGCTGGTGCAGCTGCTCCCCGCCGAGGCCCACCAAAAGCAGGGCGATAAAATCAGCGACGTCAAGGTCACGGCCCTGGTGGTCGGCGATGTGGTGCTGGTGCGGCCCGGCGAGCGGATTCCCACCGATGGCGAAGTAACAGACGGTAGCAGCGCCGTGAACGAGAGCATGCTCACGGGGGAAAGCGTGCCGGTGCAGAAGGAAGCGGGCGGCAAGGTCATCGCCGGGGCGGTCAACGGCGAGGGCGCGCTCACCATTCGCGTCACGCACCAGGGGGCCGACAGCTACCTGAGTAAGGTGGTGAAGATGGTCGGCGAGGCCCAAAATACCAAGTCGCAAACCCAGACCCTGGCCGACCGCGCCGCCGGCTGGCTCACGGCGGTGTCGCTGGTGGGCGGCCTCGGCACGCTGGCCGTCTGGTTCTGGCTGGGCAAGGACGCGGCCTTCGCTATCGAGCGCATGGTCACGGTGATGGTCACGGCCTGCCCACATGCGCTGGGCGTGGCCATTCCGCTGGTAGTGGCCATTTCCACGTCCATTTCGGCCAGCAAGGGCCTGCTGATTCGCAACCGCACCGCTTTTGAGGAAGCCCGCAAGATTACGGCCATGGTCTTCGACAAAACCGGCACCCTCACCGAAGGCGCGTTCGGCGTGACCCGCGTTAAAGTGTTGACCGCCGGCTTCGACGAGGCGGCTTTACTGGGCATGACCGCGGCGTTGGAGCAGCAGTCGCAGCACCCCATTGCCCAGGGCATCGTGCGCGAGGCGCACAAAAAAGGGCTTGCCCTGCCCGCCATTCAAGATTTTCAGTCGCTGACGGGCAAGGGCGTATCTGCCACCGTGGCCGGCAAGGCCGTGGTGGTGGCCAGCCCCGGCTACCTCAAAGAAAAGAATATCGCCCTACCCCCCGATGCCGTCAGCAACGGAGCCGAAACGGTGGTGTTCGTGCTACTGGATGGTAAGCTGGCAGGCTACGTGGCCCTGGCCGACCGCATTCGGGACGACTCCAAAGAGGCCGTGCAGCGCCTGCAACAGCAGGGCATTAAGGTGTACATGGCCACCGGCGACAACCAGCAGGTGGCCGACGCCGTGGCCAAAGAATTGGGCCTGGACGGGGTGTACGCCGAGGTGCTGCCCGACCAGAAAGTCAAAATTGTTAAGGACTTGCAGGCCAAAGGCCAGTTCGTGGCCATGACCGGCGACGGCGTGAACGACGCGCCCGCCCTGGCCCAGGCCAACGTGGGCATCGCCGTGGGCTCGGGCACCGACATCGCGGCCGAAACCGCCGACATTATCCTGGTCAACAGCCAGCCCCTGGACATCACCAACCTGGTGGAGTTCGGCAAGGCCACCTACGCCAAGATGATGCAAAACCTGTTTTGGGCCACCGGCTACAACGTCATCGCCCTGCCCCTGGCGGCCGGGGTGCTCTACCCGCACTTCGTGCTCAGCCCAGCCATGGGCGCGGTACTCATGAGCGCGAGCACCGTCATCGTGGCCTTGAACGCGCAGCTACTGCGCCGGTCCCTGAAGTAAGTTATTGCGCTACCTCGCCAGGCGGCAGTTTCTAGCGGCCTACCCCCCCTTGTTTCAGCAGCCAAAAACGCCCGGCATGACCGGGCGTTTTTCGTTTTATAAATGGGTGCAACTAAGCTGAAGCGTACTCGAAATTATGCAACAACCCGTGGGAACAGGGATAAATCTACCCTGCGTCAGGGCCGTAAAATCAACTCATTTCAACTAACTGCCCTCACGGGCACCAGATTAATAAGCTCACTACTATGGCATTCAAGTTTATTACTGGGGTGGGACTGGGAATGCTGCTGGCGGCGTGCTCGGCCAGCCACACCACGACCGAGCCCCGCAAGGAGGTCAGCTACATTCGGGGGCCGTACAATGCGGCATTTTTCCACCGGCACGGCGAATCCGAAGCCCTGTCGGCGGGTTTCCACTTCCACCACGGCCGCGAGCACGACGTGCTGCTGCAAACCAAGCTGGCCGACCGCGTGCAGGTGGACGCCGACTTCGACGCCCAGGTGTTTGACTTCGTGAAAAACAAAAAGTCGAAGGTGGGCCCCTCGATGGAGCTGTTCGGGCCCTACACGGCGCGGGTGGCCTGGAAGCTGTTTCGCACGATTGACTGGACCCACCAGCACCACGAGCAGACCTACGACATCATGGCCAGCCAGCGCGTGGCCTGGGACAAGAAAAAGCAGTGGACCGACCGCGCCGTGAAGCTCTACCTGGCCCGCAACCAGGACGTGGCCCGCTCGGTGGCCCCGCTCGACATCACCATGCGCCGGGCGGCCTGCATGATGAAGCCCTACTTCACCTACTACCGCAACTTCTACCCCAAGTCCAACTCCCAGGCCTGGGTGGCGCACTGGTGGCACCCGGCCATCTACGAGGCCCAGATGTTGAGCGGTAACGCCAGCGGTGGCCAGGAGGCGGCGCTGAAAGCAGTGAACGACCTCATGTTTAACGAGGTGTACAAAAACCGGCCCCAGCGCATGATTCTCAGCCGGGAGCTGATGCCGCGCTATGCCCGCATGTCGCCCGAGTCGGCCAACATCTTCGATAACCTGCACATGCTGCACGGCCTGGCCTACGACATCCTCAGCTACGAGGGCTGGACCGAGCAGCAGCAGCGCGACGAGCTGTACCGCGTCATCGACGCGATGAGCTACCAGCCGGGCGACGAGAAGTACGTGCGCAAGTTCGACCTGCCCTACCCCGACGTGGACCCGCGCCAGTACCCCGCCTGGATGGCCGGCCCGGAAGGCGCAATGTCGAAAATTATGATGGAGATGATGATGGAAATGATGCCCCTGATGATGCCCGACATGGCCCCGGATATGAAAGAGAAGATGATGGCGCAGTTTCAGATGAAGATGCGCCCCGGCATGGAGCCCGGTGAAATCGAGGGCTCGCTGCACGACGCGATGATGCAGCTGATGCCCGGCATGAAGATGATGCCGGGGGCCCTGGAACCCGGTAAGACGCCCGAAATGATGCGCGACGCCATGCTCAAGGGCTGGCAGGAGAAGCACGGCTCAATGCCCGACGTACCGCCGCTCGACATGAGCCAGGAGCCCACGCTGGCCCCGCTGGCCCGCTAGTGCCGCTGCCGTTTTCTTTCTCATCTCCCGAATCAGCTTCTTATGAACAAGTCTATTACCCTGCGCGGCCTGCTGCTGGCGGCGCTCTGCCTGTTGGGTCTGGCCCCGCTAGCCCACGCCCAATCCGACCAGATAAATCTCGATGCCGGCCTGCCCACCCGCCTCGAAGACGCCTACCCCACGGCCTACGGCAACCGTGAGTTGCAACTGCCCGTGCGCTACCAGCGCAGCCAGCAGGGCGACAACCTGGTGCAGTACACGCCTACGCTGGAATTTGGCCCTTTCCGCAATACCCAGCTAGCCGTGGCCGTGCCCGTGTACTCGGGCAACGGCGACCGGTCGGGCAGCGGCAACGTGCAGGTGGCGGGCCTCTACAACTTCAACACCGAAGGCAAGTACCTGCCCGCCGTGGCCCTGGCCGGCACCCTCACGCTACCCACCGGCCTGCGCAGCGCGGGCACCGACTACAACGGCCGTTTCATCCTCACCAAAAGCTTTTTGGGCACGCTCAACCGCCTGCACCTCAACCTGGCCTACTTCCACAACAGCCAGCCCGGCGTGCAGGCCGAAGGCGGCCAGTTAAAGGAGGAGCGCCTTGACCGCTTCGCCCTGCTGGTGGGCTACTCCACGCGCATCGCGCCGCAGTCGTCGCTGGTCGTAGACTTTGTGCGCGAGCAGCGCCGCTTCCGGGGCGAGATGGGGTCGTCCGTGGAGGCCGGCATCCGCCGCCAGATGAATCCGCGAATGGTCCTCAGCGCCGGGGCTGCCGCGGGCCTGGGCACCGACGCTGACAAGTTCACGGCCACCCTGGGCTTGCAGCACGCATTTTAATCCGGCCCGGCGGGGCGTTCTCCCGCTTCAACCTTCTTCCCATGACTATTACCCGTCAATCCTTGCTGCTGTGGTGGGGGCTCACCGTCACCGTGGCCTACCTGCTCACCGAATATTTCGGCCGGGCGCTGCACCACGCGCACGCCGCCATCCTCTGGACCTGGGCCGGGGCCATGCTCGTGCCGGTAACTTTGTCGCTACTGCTGGGGCGCCGGGCCAACGCTCTGGTCTGGGTGTGGGCCGGGGCCACGGTGCTGGCAATGGTCGAAAACTTCGGGGCCCACGCCGCCGAATCCAAGCCGCTGATGCACTTCAGCTTTCATACCCTGTGGTTCCTGTTCGGCGCGGCCGGGTTTGCCTACACGGCCGCCGTGGTGGATGGTAGCTCCCGTAAGCGGCTCTACGCCGGGGCCGCACTGCTTAATCTGGTCGGGGCGGGGTTGATGCTGCTCAACCACGAGTTGTTGGAAGGGTACGAGTTCATAGTGTTGGCCCTCATTCAGGGCGTGCCCATGCTGCTGGACGTGCCGCTGCGTCGGCAGCACGAAGCGCAGGTGGGGTAGGGCCCCCACCAGTTTTCATTTCTTTCCCTTTTATTTCCTCCCGTTTCTTATGGAGCACAAAAAACCTTATTCGCGCTTTTTTCTGATGCTGGGCACTTCCCTGGTGGCCATGTATGCCGTGATGTACCTCAACGTCTACGAGTGGGACCACGTGTATTTCAGCCTCACCCGCGTGTACATGGCCCTGCTCATGCTGGTGCCGATGACGCTGATTATGATGGGCTTCATGTGGAGCATGTACCCCGACAAGCAGCGCAACGCCCTGATTATGGGGGGTAGCCTGGTGCTGTTCGTGGTGGCCCTCGTCATGGTGCGCTCCCAAACATTCATTGGCGATAAGCTCTGGATGAAGGCCATGATTCCGCACCACTCCATCGCTATCATGGTCAGCAAGCGTGCCGACCTCAAGGACCCCGAAGTGCGCCAGCTGGCCGACAGCATTATTGCGGCCCAGGAGCGCGAAATCAAGCAGATGAAGCGAATGCTCGCCCGGCTGGAACGGGAACGGGCCGCACAGTAAAGCGCGGGCAATGGCTGGGGCGCCCGTGCCCGCGCGTCACGGCCGGCCGCTTGGGCCGGGGGTGGGGACACAAATTATGCAAGCCTCGCGGCTGAATTCTGTAAATCCTGCGCTGGCCAGCCGCCGTACCTTTACAGGCGGCAATTTATTCTGCTAACTCGTTGTTCTGCTGACTTGAAACGTTTCCTCAGCCTGTTCCTACTGCTAAGTTACCTGCTGTCCAGCCCTGGGTTGGTGTACAGCATGCACTTTTGCGGGCCAACCCTGACGGAAGTTTCGGTGACCAGCGAGGCGGCTTGCTGCTGCCCGGTGCCCAAAAAGCCGGCCGGCTGCTGCCATGACAAAAAACTGAGCAGCACCCTCAAGGACGTGAAGCTCAGCACCGCGCAGCTTAAGCTGCCGGTGCTCGTGGCGGTGCCCGCGCCGCCCGCGCTGCGGCTGGCCTACCGCCTGCCTACCCCCACCTACCCGGCTGATGAGCCGGCTGCGCCGCTACAGGCCACGGCCGCTCCGCCGCCCGCCTGCCCCCCCTACGTGCGGGGCCACGCCTTCCTGATTTAGCTTCTGGGTGTTGCCTGGTGCCCCCGGCCTTTTGGCCGTGGGGCTTTCGTGCGTGTCGTTCTCTGAGCAGTTGGCAGTTGGCCGTTAATGCTCGGGGAAGTACGCAATTCCCTTACCGGGATACCGCACCTGTTAGCTGCTAATCAAATGATTGAACGACTTATTTCCCTCTCCCTGCGCAACCGGGGCGTGGTGCTGCTGCTGGCGGCCGGGCTGCTGGTCTGGGGCATCTTCTCCATCCGGGCCAGCAAGATTGACGCGATTCCCGACCTGTCGGAAAACCAGGTGATTGTGTTCACCGAGTGGGCCGGGCGGGGGCCCCAAATCATCGAGGACCAGGTGACCTACCCCCTCGTCACCAACCTGCAAGGGCTGGCCCAGGTGCGGGCCGTGCGCGCCGCCTCCATGTTCGGGATGAGCTTCGTGTACGTCATTTTCAACGACAACACCGACATCTACTGGGCCCGCGAGCGGGTGCTGGAACGCCTCAACTACGCCCAGCGGCTGCTGCCGGCCGGCCTCACGCCCACCCTGGGCCCCGACGGCACGGGCGTGGGCCACGTGCTCTGGTACACGCTCCACGCGCCCAAGCTGGACCTGGGCGAGCAGCGCGCCTTGCAGGACTGGTACGTGAAGTTCGGCCTGCAAACCGTGCCCGGCGTGAGTGAGGTGGCCAGCTTCGGCGGCTTCCAGCCCGAGTACCAGGTGACCGTAGACCCCACCAAGCTCACCTACTACAACGTGAGTCTGCCGCAGGTGCTGGCCGCCGTGCGCCAGAACAACAACGAGGCGGGCGGCCGCAAATTCGAGCAGGGTGGCACGGGCTACATCATCAAGACCAGCGGTTACATCCAAGATGTGGCCACCCTGGAAAACGTGCCGGTGCTCACCCGGCCGGGCGGCGTGCCGCTGCGCCTGCGCGACCTGGGCACGGTGCAGATGACGGGCGAAAGCCGCCTGGGCATCTTCGACCACAACGGCCAGGGGGAGGCCGTGGGCGGCATCGTGGTGATGCGCTACGGCGAGAACGCCGATGACGTCATCACCCGCGTGAAGGCCAAAATGACCGAAGTCGCCAAGGGCCTGCCGGCGGGCGTCTCGTTCGACATCGTGTACGACCGCAGCGGCCTCATCGAAGAATCGGTGGCCAACATCAAGCACACGCTGCTCGAAGAAATGGCCGTGGTGTCGCTGGTGGTGCTGGTGTTCCTCTTCCACTGGCGCAGCGCCCTGAGCATCCTGCTCCAGATTCCGATTACCATCGCCGCCAGCTTCATTTTGCTCAACGCCTTCGGCATCTCGTCCAACATCATGTCGCTCACCGGCATTGCCCTGGCCATTGGGGTCATTGTCGATAACGGCATCGTGATGGCCGAAAATGCCTACCGCAACCTGGCCCTGCACCAGGCCGCCGAAGAAGCCGCGGCGGGCGCACCACCCGGTTCGTCGCCTGGTTTTTCGCCCGCGCAAACCGTTCCTCTTTCCACGCCTGAACCCGTCCACCATGACTAACGACGAGCGCCTCGCCATCATCGAAAAGTCCAGCCAGCAGGTGTCGCGGGGCATTTTCTTCTCCACGATTATCATCGTGGCGTCCTTTCTGCCCGTGTTTTTGCTCACCGGGCAGGAGGGCAAGCTGTTTCACCCGCTGGCCTACACCAAGACGTTTATCCTGCTCATCGACGCCGTGCTGGCCGTGACGCTGGCCCCGGTGCTGCTGTCCTTTTTTATGAAGGGTAAGTTCAAAACGGAGGAGCAAAACCCCATCAACCGGGGCCTGGAACGGGTGTACGCGCCCCTCATCAACTGGTGCCTGACCTGGCGCAAAACCACCATTGCCATCAACCTACTGCTATTGGCCATCAGCATTCCGCTGCTGCTGAGCCTGGGCACCGAGTTCATGCCGCCGCTCGACGAGGGCTCCATTCTGTTCATGCCCATCACCCAGCCCGACGTGTCGAACACGGAGGTGAAGCGCATTTTGCAGGTGCAGGACAAGATTATCATGCAGGTGCCCGAGGTGAAGGGCGTGCTCGGCAAGGCCGGCCGGGCCAGCACCGCCACCGACAACGCTCCGCTGAGCATGATTGAAACCATCATCCAGCTCAAGCCCCGCGCCGAGTGGCGGCCGGGCCTGACCAAGGCCAAGCTGATTGAGGAGCTGAACAGCAAGCTGCAAATACCGGGGGTAGTGAACGGCTGGACCCAGCCCATTATCAACCGCATCAACATGTTGAGCACCGGCATTCGCACCGACGTCGGCGTGAAAGTATATGGCCAGCAGCTCGATACGATTTACAACGTGTCGCAGCGGGTGCGGGCGGCCCTGACCGGCGTACCCGGCGTGCAGGACCTGTACGTGGACCCCATCACGGGCGGCAAATATTTACAAATCGACCTCAAGCGCGACCAGCTGGCCCGCTACGGCCTCACCGTGGACCAGGTGAACGAGGTGGTCGAAATGGCCATTGGCGGGGCCCCGGTGGCCAGCACCGTGGAGGGTAGGCGGCGCTTCGCCATCGGCGTGCGCCTGGCCGAGGACTACCGCAACAGCCTGCCCGCGCTGGGCCGCATCCCGATTCAGACCACCGCCTACGGGCCGGTGCCGCTCTCAGCCGTGGCTACGCTGCGCTTCGAGAACGGCCCGCCCATGATTAATTCCGAAAACGCCCAGCTGCGCGGCGCGGTGCTCTTCAACG
The DNA here is from genome assembly GCF_013294115.1 of Hymenobacter caeli. GTDB lineage: Bacteria > Bacteroidota > Bacteroidia > Cytophagales > Hymenobacteraceae > Hymenobacter > Hymenobacter caeli. The sequence goes on from NZ_JABSNP010000023.1 coordinate 60,400, forward strand.
TGCGGGGCCGCGACCTGGGCGGCACCGTGGGCGAGGCCATGAAAAAGGTGCAGGCCATGCAGGGTAAGCTGCCCGCCGGCTACTACCTGGAGTGGAGCGGGCAGTACGAAAACTTGATTAGCTCGCAGCGCACGCTGCTCTTCATTCTGCCCATCGTGTTGGTGGTGATTTTCGGCTGCCTGTACTTCGCGTTTCACTCGGTGCGCGAGGCGCTGCTGAGTCTGGTCACCATCCCGTTTGCGCTCATCGGCGGGGCCTACATGGTGTATTTCTACGGCGTGCATTTGTCGGTGGCGGTGGCCGTGGGCTTCATCGCCCTGTTCGGGCTGGCCGTGGAAACGGGCGTCATCATGGTCATCTACCTCAACGATGCCATGCAGCAGCTGGTGGCCGCCAAAGGCAATTCGAGCGAAACCATCAGCAAGCAGGATTTGCGCGATGCCGTGTTCCACGGCGCGGCCAAGCGCCTGCGGCCCAAGCTAATGACCGTCTCGGTGGCGCTGTTCGGGCTGGTGCCGGTGCTCTGGGCCACGGGCACGGGCTCCGACGTGATGCTACCCATCGTGCTGCCCATGATTGGCGGGGTGTTCACCTCCTCGACCCACATTCTGCTGGTCACGCCGCTGATTTTCCTGATGACCAAGGAGTACGAGCTGCGCAAGTTCGGCAAGCTGGACGTGCTGGCAGTAACCCATTAACCTTCTGGATACTATGGCTTTTATCTTTCGGATGATGTTCGCTACGGGACTGCTGGGGCTGCTGGCCGTGCCCGCCCCAGCCCAGCGCCTGCTGCCGCTCGACTCGGTGCTGCGGGCCGTGCGCCAGCGCAACCCCGCCCTGCGCCAGTACGACTACCGCGCCCAGGCCAAACAGGCTGCCGTGGCCGGGGCCAGCACCTGGGAAGCTCCCAAGGTGAGCGCCGGCTATTGGATGACGCCCTACAACCAGCGCCCCATCCGGGAGGCCAACAACGGGCAGGGGATGGGCATGCAGATGGTGTCGGTGGAGCAGATGGTGCCCAACCCGGCCAAGCAGCGCGCCCGGCGCGACTACCTGGCCGGCCAGGCCGCCGTGGTGCAGGCCGACCAGGCCGCCAGCTTCAACGAGCTGCGCGCCCGGGCCCGCACGCTGTACTACGAGCGGGTGGTGCTGGAAAAGAAGCTGCGGGTGCTGGACCAGAGCGCCTACCTGCTGGATTTTTTGCTGAAAATCGCCCAGGCCCGCTACCCCTACAACCAGACCACGCTGGCCAGCATCTACCAGGTGCAGGCGCGGGTAGCCATGCACGCCAACGACCACGCCACGCTCTACGGCCAGCTGCGCCAGCGCACCATCGCCCTGAACGCGCTCATGGCTCGCGACCCCGCCACCGAGTTTGCCGTGGATACGCTGCTGCCTACCCCCCCACCCACGGGGCCTGCCGACACGGCCGCACTGGCCGCCCGCCGCTCCGACGTGCGCGGCCTCGACCAGTCGCTGGCCGTGGTGCGCCTTAGCCAGCAGGTGGAGGCCAGCCGCCGTCGGCCCGATTTTGGGGTGCGCTACGACCACATGAACGGCATCGGCAGCACGCCCAACCAGTTCACCGTCATGGGGATGGTCACGCTGCCCTTCGTGCCCTGGGCCGCCCGCGAGTACAAGGCCAACACCGCCGCCCTGGGGCTGGAAGCGCGGGCCGTGCAGCAGCAGCGGGCCAGCCTGCTCAACGATGCGGCCGGCCGCCTCAGCACCCTGCAATCGGACCTGCTCACCCAGCGCGAGCTGGTCGAAAACTACGAGCGGGGCATCCTGCCGGCCCTGCGCAAAAGCTACCAGGTAACACTGCTGGCCTACCAGCAAAATACCGCCCAGCTGCCCGCCGTGGTCGAAGCCCTCGATGCCTGGCTGCGGACCCGCCTGCAAGCCCTCGACACCCAAAATGAACTCCTCGCCCTCACCGTGCGCTATGACCAGGAACTTGAGCAATAAGCCCGTGCGGCGGGGGGTAGCCGCCGCCCTGCTGGGGGCCCTGGGGGCCCTGCTGGCGGGCTGCCACGGCCAGGCCCACGGCCCCGCCAACATGGCCCAAACCCCGCCGGTGGCCACCAGCGCGGCCATGCAGTACACCTGCCCCATGCACGCCCAGATTGTGCGCGAGGCCCCCAGCAGCTGCCCCATCTGCGGCATGGACCTGGTGCCCAAGGTGCTCGACAACGCGGCCGCCGCCGCTGCGCCCGCCGACCTGGGCCAAGTCAGCCAGGCCCCCAACGCGGCCGTGCTAGCGGCCGTGGCCACGGTGCGCCCCGTGGCCGACGGCACGGCGGCTGACACCCTCACCCTACCGGGCGTGGTGGACTACGACCCGCGCCGCAGCCGGGCGGTGGCGGCCCGCTTCGGCGGGCGCATCGAGCAGCTGGCCGTGCGCTTCAACTACCAGCCCGTGCGGCGGGGGCAGAAGCTGCTCGAACTCTATAGCCCCGAGCTGGTAACGGCCGAACAGGAGCTGCTTTTCCTGCTGGCAAACGACGCTGATAATGCGCTGCTGGTGAACGGTGCTCGGCAAAAACTGCGCCTGCTGGGCCTGACCGACCCGCAGCTGCGCGAGTTGGCTCGCACCCGCCGGGCCAGCTACCGGGTGGCTATTTTCAGTCCCTACGATGGCTACGTGGTGGAAACGCCGGCGACTCCCGTGCCTATTCCGGCCGCCGCCACCGGCAGCATGAGCCCCAGCCCCGAACCGGGCATGAATGCCGGCGAACCCAGCGGCCCGGCGGCTAATTCGGCCACCGGGCCGGTGCAGCCCCAGCCGCTCACCCTCACGGAGGGGGCCTACGTGAGCACCGGCCAGACCTTATTTCAGGTGGTGAACACCGACCAGGTGTGGGGCCTCTTTCAGCCCACCCCGGCCGAGCTGGCCCGGCTGCGCCCCGGCCAGCCGCTGCGCGTGGTGGCCGAAGGCACCGGCCTGCCGCCCCGCACCGCCCACCTCGGTTTGGTAGAGCCCGAGTTTCGCGCTGGGGCCAGCGTGGCGGCCGTGCGGGTGTACCTGCCCAACCCGCAAGGCCGGCTCCGGCGCGGCCAGCGCCTGACCGGGCAGCTGGTGCCCACCGCCGCCCCGGCCGGGGCCGGGAGCTTCTGGCTGCCCCGCGCCGCCGTGGTGGACCTGGGCACCCGGCAGGTGGCTTTCGTGCGGCGCGGGGCCACGTTCGTGCCGGTGGCCGTGCAGGTCGGCCAGCGCACCGCCAGCCGGGTGCAGGTGCTGCGCGGCCTCGCCGGCCCCGAAGACGTGGCCGCCAACGGCCAGTACCTCATTGATAGTGAAGGCTTCATTCAAACCTCCGCCAACGCGGCTAACCCGTCCGCCCATGATTAAGCTACTTCCTGGAAAGCCCCGGCAAATCCGCCGGCGGCCGTGGCTGACGCTGCTGCTGGCCGGGCTACTACTGAGTGCGGCGGCCTGCCAGCAGGGCAAGCCCGACCCTGACCAAACTGCCGGTTCGGTGGCCTACTACACCTGCCCGATGCATTCGCAAATCCACGCCGACGCGCCGGGGGACTGCCCCATCTGCCACATGCACCTAGTGGCGGTGTCGCCGCTAGCCGCCCAAAAGCCGGCGGCCGGGGCCCCGGCGGCGGCCAGCTACACTTGCCCGATGCACGCGCAAATCCACGCCGACAAGCCGGGGGACTGTCCCATCTGCGGCATGGCCCTGGTGAAAACCTCGGCCCGTCCCGCGGCCCAGAAGATGACCGCCGCCGAAATGGCCGCCATGCCCGGCGGCCCGGCGGCGGGCACCGACCTTGTGCTCACCGCCCAACAGGTAGCGTTGGGCAATATTCAAACGCAGCAACTAGGCAGTAGCACCCCGCGCGGCGCTACTGCCCCGCCTGTGCCCGCGCCCCAGGCCGTGCTGACGGGCACCGTAACGGCCAATACGCAGCGCACCGAAAGCATCAGCAGCCGGGTGGCGGGCCGCGTCGAGCAGCTGTACGTACGCCAGACCGGGCAGGTGCTGCGGCGGGGCGCGCCCTTGTTCGCGGTCTACAGCGAGGAGCTGCAAACATTGCAGCGCGAGTACCTACTAGCCCTGACCCAGGACCTGCAAGTGGCTGAGCCCACCTACCGCCACTTCGCCGAAGCCACTGCCCAGAAGCTGCGGCTGCTGGGCGTGTCGGGCGCGCAGCTGCGCCAGTTGGCGCGCAGCGGCAAGTCCAGCCCGCTGGTGACCTACTATAGCCCCCGCACCGGCACGGTGCAAACCCTCGCGGTCGTGCAGGGCCAGTACGTGGCCGAGGGCTCCCCCCTGCTCACCCTCACGGACTTAAGTAGCGTGTGGGTAGAAGCGCAACTCTACCCGGCCGAAGCCGGCCGGTTACCTCTGGGCCAAACGGTAGCCGTGCAGGTGGCGGGCCTGGCCCGCCCGGTGCGGGGCAAAGTCGTGTTCCTGAGCCCCGAGCTGAGCGGCAGCAGCCAGCTGACGCTGGCCCGCATCGAGGTGCCCAACCCCGCCGGCCGCCTCCAGCCGGGGGCCCAGGCCAACGTACTGCTGGACGCCGCCCCGGCCCCCGCCGCCCTTCCAACCGCCACCTCCGCCAGCACGACGCTTCGCGTACCCCCGGCCGCCATTATCTACAACGGGGCCCTGAGCTACGTGTGGAAGCAAACCGGCGAGCGGCAGTTTCGGCGGGTGCGGGTGCGCCTCGGCGAGGGCACCGCCACCGCCCTGCCGGTGCTGGCGGGCTTGCAAGCCGGCGACGCGGTGGTGACCACCGGGGCCTACCTGCTGGAAAGCGAGTTCACCCTGCGCCAGGGAGCCGGCGACGACCACATGAGCGGCATGGCCATGTAGCGCCTCAACCAATGTCCTCAACCTCATTTTAGGCTGACAATCAATCATTTTCTCTTTTCCATTTTTCCCTTACTCCCATGAACAAGTTCCTCCCTTACGCCCTGGCCCTGGCCAGCCTCACCTTCGCCACCAGCTGCTCGGGCAACAAGAGCACCGAAACCACGGCGACTACCCCCACCACGGCCGCCGCCCCCGATAGCACGGCCGCCCCCGCCGGTCTGGCTACGCAGTACACGTGCACCATGCACCCCGAAGTAGTGACCGACCAGCCCGGCAAGTGCCCCAAGTGCGGCATGGACCTGGTGGTGAAAAAGTAGCCGCTGGCCCGAATTATATCAGGCGGGAGAGCGAATTGGCAAAACAGCTCCCGCGCACGGCAGTAGACTACGCTCCCCCTTTGCTACTCAATCCAGCGGCATTCGGCTACCGGCCCGCTGTATTGCCGACGTGTGCTGGCAGGGCCCCGGTTACTCGGGACATTCTGCTGGCACACAATAGGTTGTCGCCGACTGGATACCGGGTGTAATAACCGCTGCCTGCTCACCGCCGCCTGGCTGACTTTCCTGTAATGCTCTTTTAGTATGTCTGATTATTTCTCCGCCGTCTTTGGCCGACTGGCTCTTTATTCGTGGGTTCTGGCCTTAGCCGTGGGGGTAGGGACCAGCCTGCCTGTGCGGGCCCAGGCCCCCGTAGCCCCGGCCGCCTACAATGCGCTGTATGCGGCCCCCGCCGCTGTGGCGGCGCGCAGGCCGCGCCTCGTGCGCTACGACCTCCACGTGCGCGACACCACCTGGACCATTGCCGGGGTGAGCAACCACGCGCTGGCCACCAACGGCTCCATTCCCGCGCCCACGCTCACCTTCACCGAAGGCGACACGGCCCTGATTTACCTCCACAACCAAACCCGCAAAACGGTGTCGTTTCACTGGCACGGCCTGCTGCTGCCCAACCGCTACGACGGCGTGCCCATGCTCAACACGGAGCTGATTGAGCCCGGCCAGGTGCACGAGTTCCGGTTTGCCCTCAAGCAGCACGGCACCTCCTGGTACCACTCGCACACCCGTCTCAACGAGCAGCTGGGCCAGTACGGGGCCATCGTCATCTACCCGCCCACGCCGCTGGCCATGCCCGACCAAGTGGTATTGCTGTCGGACTGGACCAAGGAAAACCCCTGGGAAGTGCTCCGCTCGCTCAAGCGTGAAACCGACTGGTACGCCATCCAGCGCGGCTCGGTGCAGAGCTACGGCCTGGCCCTGGCCACCGGCAACCTGGGCACCAAGCTGCGCCAGGAGTGGAAACGCATGCCCGAGATGGACTTGGCCGATGTGTATTACCAGTCCAACCTGGTAAACGGCCAGCCCACCCGCGCGGCCCCGCTGGCCCCCGGCCAGTCAGTGCGCCTGCGGCTGATTAACGGTTCGGCGGCTTCTTACTTCTGGGTGCAGTTCGCGGGCGGCAAAATGCGCGTGGTGGCCGCCGATGGCGTTGACGTGCAGCCCGTACCCGTGGACAAGCTCCTCCTCGGCACGGCCGAAACCTACGACGTGGAAGTGACGCTGCCTGCCGTCGCCGGCCAGTACGAGCTGCGCGCTACCTCCTGGGACATGGCCAAGCACACCAGCCTGCTGCTGGGCACCGGCCCGCTCCACGCCGCCCCCGACCTGCCCAAAATCGACTATTTTCAGCTGGTGAAGGAGATGAACGGCATGATGAGCCAGATGCAAGGCATGACCATGGGCCGCGCCCCGGCCCACGTGCCCCCGCCCAGCGTGGCCGCCGCCGGCAGTGCCCCGATGCCCGATATGCCGGGCATAGATAACCAGGGTATGGCTGGGGCCCCGAAAAGCCAGCCGGCTACCATGCCCGGCATGAACATGCCCGCTGATAGCAGCACTCACAGTCAACCCGCTAAGTCCGCCATGCCCGGCATGGCAATGGCCGACGGCGACGGAATGCAGACGGCTGAGATGAAGATGGCTGGGATGAAGATGGGCGGCATGAAAAAAGCCCCGCTCGGCACGTTTGTCACTGGCTACCAGCAGTTGCAGGCGGCTTTTCCCAACGAAACGCTGCTGAATTACGAAATGCTGAAGGCGCCGCAGCCCACTACCATCCCGGCCGACCGGCCGGTGCGCACGGTGCAGTTGTACCTCACCGGCAACATGTTCCGCTACGTGTGGAGCATCAACAATAAGACGCTCTCCGACGCGGACAAGATTGAAATCAAGCAGGGCGAAACCGTGCGCTTCATCATGCACAACACCACCATGATGAGCCATCCCATGCACCTGCACGGGCACTTTTTTCGGGTGCTGAACGGGCAGGGCGACTCCTCGCCGCTCAAAAACACGCTCAGCGTGGCCCCAATGGATGTGGTCACCATCGAGTTTGACGCCAACGAGGAGAAGGACTGGTTTTTCCACTGCCACCTGCTTTACCACCTCAACTCGGGCATGGCCCGCATCGTGCACTACGCCAACACGGCCGTGCCCCTGGCTAATCCCCGGCAAGTGGCCCGCTTCACGGCCGAAGACCGGGCCCTGTTTCCCTACGCGCGGGTCAATGCCTTCAGCCAGGGCGTGTTTGCCCAGGGCGGCGTGCGCAACTCGTACTGGCTGCTGCGGGCCGATGCGGCCCTCAACTACCGCGGCTCCTACGAAACCGAAACCCACGTGCAGCGCTACCTGGGGCCCAAGCAATTCGTGGCCGTGTACGCGGGCACCGACATTCGCAACAACACGCGCGGCGGGGCCAACACCGCCACCGACGCCCCTGGCCAGCCCACGCGCAGCGATAATTCCAAGGACTTCCGGCAGGTGGCCTGCGTGGGCATCCGCTATTTCCTGCCCCTGCTCGTGTGGTCGGACCTGCGCCTCGACCACCAGGGTAAAATGCGCGTGCAACTGGAGCGCGAGGGCCTGCCCATCACCCGTCGCCTGCGCGCCGACCTCATGGTCAACTCCGACCGCGAGTACCGGCTCGGCAGCAGCTACATTTTGGGCAAGTACGTGGCCCTGGCCGGCAATTACGACAGCAACTACGGCTGGGGGGCGGGCCTGCGCTTCATTTACTAGTACCGAGACTCACGCCGCATCGGCTTACTGGCAACCCTGCACCAAGGCACTCGCACTAAGCGTGGCCGTGGCGTCCGTGGTGTAGTTGTCGTTGTTAACGCACACGAACAGTTGGCGCGTACCCGACGGCAGGGCAATGGGCCGGGTTTCCTGGGACGTATTGGTTGCCACCCGCAAGCAGGACTGCGGGTCGGCGATGGTGCCCTTCGTAGCCATAAACTGTTGGGCCGCGGCCGGGTCGGGCGTGATGTACCAATGGCACTTGGTGCTAACCGTAGGCGGGGCGCTGTTGCCCTGCCTGGTTAGGGCCGAGGCCGCCGTACCCAGTAAAGCTGGGGCGGCCGTGCCCCCGCTGCCCACGACGGCTGCCACGGCAAGGGCCGTGGACCACGACACCGGTGGCTGCCCTTCATCGCGCACATCGAACTTGTAGACAATGCCCACCGTACCGTCGGGAATATCTACCGTGAACACTTTGCGACTGCCATGCATGCAATTGCTGCAATGCAGTGTGGCAGTACTCAGCGGCAGCGCGTCCTGCATTACCGACCGGCACTTGATTTCACGGCCGTCCTCGCGCCAACTCTTATAGTCGGCCTGCTGCTGGCCGTTCACGTAAGTTCCGCGAAAGCTGGGCTGGCCATTCGGGTGCCAACCGCAACAGATGCCCGTGGGCTTATAAGGGCCTTCGTTGGCCAGTTTGCCCTCCCATTGTTTTTTCCAAGCCGGGTAGTAGTAGCTGCGTACGGTACCCAGTGCTTTACCCGCCGCGTCGTGGTGGGCGATACGGGCGTAGGCTACCTCTTCCAGTGTCGCGGTCCGCTCCCAATCGCGGTCGAAATACACGGTGTCGGCCGGGGGCAAAACCAGGGCCGCCGGCTTAGGCCGCTGGGCTAGCGCGGGAACACTTATAATTAGGAATAGGAAAAACAGAAAGTAGTGTTTGGCCATACGATTGGAATGGGATGGCGACAAGTGGGAATGCGGTCAGTAAATGTAACCGGAAGTTGCATAGCCTTCCCAAGTTGCTGGTAAAATCAAGTACAAGAAAGAGTCCTGGCGTTATCGTCTAGTTTAGGTACCATAAGACTTCCTTATCGGACCTAAGTTTTGCTTACCTTTGGCCAACAGTTTCAGCGAGCTTTTTTGTAATTGCAAAAATAATGGCTGCTTTTGTCGCCTGTCTTTTTACAATTGCAAAATATGCTCTACCGCGTCGATACTGAACTGCTCGCTTCGCTGGTGCGCACCAAGCGCGCTGGCCAGACGCTGCGCGAAGCCGCTGAGGAAATTACCCGAACTATCGTACCAGTCAGCGTAGGCACGCTGCTGCGGGTGGAACAGCAGAAAGTACCCGACCTGCCGGTGTTCCTCCATTTATGCAATTGGCTAGCCGTAGCTCCGGGGCGGCTGCTCTACGGTCCCTCACCGGTAACAGCAGCCACCGAAACCACGGCGACAACGGTAGTCCGGCTACTGCGCTCCGATAAGCGCCTGGAACCAGCAATGGCCAATGTGCTGGCGATAATGATTGAAGCAACTTACGCTCAGCTTTCAGCTCATGAGTAACCCGTCAAAAGCATCAAAGAGAGAAACCGGCTTGACGGTGGCCAGCGAGCTGCCCGCGCTGGCGCTGGCCGCTGACCTAGCCGGTCAGGTAGCGCCCAACGTCGGCCGCTACCTGACCATGGGCCTCGACGGTGCAAACAACACTCGCCTGGCCTACTCGGCCGACTTGCGCAGCTACGAAGCTTTTTGCGCCGAGCACGAGTTCACGCCCTGGCCGGCCGCCGTGCCCACGCTCGCCAGCTACGTCGCGCACCTAGCCGATATCCCGCGCAAGCTGGCCACCATCAACCGGCACTTGGCCGCCATCGAGAAAAACCATCAGCTGCTCGGGCTGCCCTCCGCCATCAGCGCGCCAGCGCTGGACGTGCTGCGCAAGGGCGTGGCCCGCGCCGTGGGCAAAAAGCAAAAGCAGGCCCCGGCCTTCTCCGTGGCTCACCTCAAAAAGTGCATTGCCGAGCTTGACTTGACCCGGCCCGAAGGTGTACGCGCACGCGCACTCCTATTAATAGGCTTCACGGGGGCTTTCCGCCGCTCCGAGCTGGTGGCTCTAAACTTGGAGCATATCGAACTGACCGATGCGGCCCTCATTCTGAGCTTACAGAAAAGCAAGACCAACCAAACCGGCGAGGTGGAGCAGAAAGCTGTCTTCTATGCTTCTAATCCACTATTCTGCCCTATCCGCGCCTATAAAGCATGGGTGGAGTTGCTGGGGGGCCGCACAGAGGGGCCAGTATTCGTGTCGCTCGCGCGGGGCAAAACCGGCGAAGCGGGCACGCCCTCGCGCCGCCGGCTCTCTGACCGGCGCGTGAACCTACTCGTGAAAGAGCACTTGGGCGATAAGTATTCGGCCCACTCGCTGCGGGCTTCGTTCATCACCACCGCCAAGCTCAACGGCCAGTCCAACGAGTTCATCAAAAACCAGACGAAGCAAAAGACTGATGCCATGATTAGCCGCTACTCCCGGCTTGACGACATCATTGCTTACAATGCGGCCCATTCGCTGGGCTTGTAATTTAGCGCACCTATTATAGCAAAGGGTAGCCACTGATTTGCATAATGCAACGAATCATCATCCCCCAAGCTTCTTCTTTTTGAGCAAATCTTTCGCTCAAAAAGTCCTTCATAAATTCTGGCTTAGCTAAAATTAATAGCATTTTTGATGCTACTTTTACTCTTCTCCTTACCTTTCCGAAAGGTCAGCTAGTCGAATATTTTTTGAGATATGCTTCAATCCTATAAGTACACTTTCAGTGGTCATGATAGCTTCCAGTGTCGGTTGTTATGGCTCAAGAAGGGTTACGATTACCTACTCGAAGGGCGCTCATTCAACGCCGATGAAGCGCCCGTCATCCTAGGAGTTGGCAACAACATGGTGCGGGCCATCAAGCATTGGCTGCGTGCTTTTGGCTTGCTGGACGAAGCAACTGACCAACCCACCCAACTAGCTGACCTTTTGTTTGGTTACCGTCACGAAGGAGCTCCATTTGATGCATTTTTGGAAGACAATGCCACCTTATGGCTACTTCACTACCAATTGGTTCGCACTCGGTTTGCCTCTACCTATTGGCTCATTTTCGATGAATTTCGAAAGCGAAAAATTGAGTTCACTCGGGAGGACTACGGAAGATTCATCGAGCAGAAAGGACGGGAAGAGAGCTTTACGGTGAGCCCCAAAAGCATTAGTGAAGACTTCGGGGTTTTCCTCAAGATGTATCACCGTGGCACAACTGAAAGGGGGGCAAAGGCCAAAGACCGCGAAGACAGTTTCTCGGGTATTCTAACTGAATTGGACTTGGTAAACTCTTTCTCGCGCAAAAATGAGGATGGCAAAAGTGAAATCTCAGTCTACGTCATCACTCCTTCTGACCGTGATGATGTGCCCGCCGATTGGATACTCTACTGCCTGCTGGACTCCCCCAGCATCGGGATGTCGGTTAACTTGGAAACACTCGAAAATGACCCTGGAATGCCTTGTGCTGTATTTGGCATGAATCGGGCAGGCCTATTGCGTAAGATTGAGCAGTTAGTCAGTGAACATGACTTCCTTATCTATAATGACCAGGCCGGTGTACGCGAGCTACAATTTCGTGAGAAGCCGGCTGATAAGTACCAGATTTTAAGAGATTACTATGCCTCAGTCAATGTTTAGCCCCTCGGTCAATATCGTGCGGGATGCCAATCGGGCATTGAACTACATCCCGACTGAAAACACAAAACGCATCGTTTCGCAGTTGCTGGCCGACTACCAGACGGGCATTCGAGCTTTCACGATGATTGGCTCTTATGGTACTGGAAAGAGTGCTTTCCTATGGGCCCTAGAGCAGAATCTCACCGGTCAAAAGCCTTACTTCCGCGACAAACTCTTTGGCGCCGGACATACAGAAGTAGTACGTTTTGTAGGAGAATACCAGTCGCTGGCTAATGTCATGGCTGAACGTTATGGTTTGGAGCCTGGAGTACTCTACCCTACTAAAATTTGAGGCATAAAAACGGGGCGGCCCGACCTTTGGAGTTCCTACACAGCCAAACTCGTTCCGCCCCGTGAAGCA
>NZ_JABSNP010000024.1 GCF_013294115.1 Hymenobacter caeli
CTCGTTCAGCAAGTGCCGCGCGAGCCATTATAACCGAATTAAAATTGCTATTGACCAGCATAATTTGGAAATCACCCTGCTTTAAGCCACTACCCAAATTATTAGTTTGTAATTAATTATTTAGCCGCGAAATAACAATTAGCACCCTAATAATTAGCAGCTAAAAATCAGCCAATTTCGAACTGTGCCAACGGGTCGTGGCCGTCCACGGTGCCCTCGCTGCGCAGCACTTGGAAGCGGGCAAATAATTCTTCCGAATACCAATTTTCGCGGCGCGTGAGCAGCATGGCTTCGCGGTGGCGGGCGTCGTGGTAGGCGTACTGCTGCATGGCCGCCGCCGAGCGCCACACGCTGAACGTGGCCTGGCGCACCACCGGCAGCTCGCCCAGCCCGATGGCCAGCGCCACGCCCGGGGCCCCGGCCAGCGCGGCGCTGGTGGGGGCCACGTAGCGCCAAAACCGGGGCGTTTTCAGCCAATGGATGCTGGCGCGGGTGAGCACGGCCACCGGCCCGTCGGCCGGGGCCCCGGGCGCGGCCGCCTCTGCGTAGTCGAACGGGTTGGTGCCGTCCCAGCGCCCCTGCGCCTTGAGGGGGCGCAACTGGGCCGTCCATATTTCGGCGGCCCGGCGCTCGTATTCCCGCCAAACGCCGCCGGCCGCGAAAAACGCCGCGGCGGCGGCCGGTTCGTCCCACACGGCCAGCAGGCCGTAGCGGCGCAGGTTGGGCAGGGCCCCGAAGCCGCCGGCCCCACTGCCCAGCAGCTTGTGGAAGCGCAGGCCCGGCACGCGCCGCAGCAGCGGCACTGCGGTGCCCATTTGGGCCAGGGCCCAGCGGGCGTGCCCGGGGCGCAGCGTAACGAGGGAAAGCGTGGTGAGGGGCAAAGCAGGGCGGGGCAACCAAGTGAAGCGGACGGCAGGGCCCGCAAAAAAGGGCCGGAATTGCTTCCGGCCCTTCCTCAACAGCCAACGGCCCGGTAAGTCGGGACCTTAGCCATTATTTTACCTGCACCTGGGCGTGGGCGTTCACGTCGTCGTCCTTGCTGGCTTCGCCGGTGGCCACGGCGCGGGCGTAGCCGTAGGCGCGGCTCAGCAGGCTGCTGGGCGTGTCCCAGTACTCGCCGCGCTCGATGGTTACCTTCAAAATCATAATGTTGGGGTCGTCTTTGCCCTTCGGAAACCAGGCCCGCATGTCTTCGGTGTACAGTTCGGCGGCCTGGGCCGCGTCGCGGTAGGCGTTGGCCGTGCCCGATACCGACACGTACACGTTGGCTTCGGGGCTGGCGTAGCTCAGGTTCACCTTGCTGTCTTTGTTGACTTCGTACACCTTGGCCGATTCGGCGTCGGTGAGGAAGAGGAGGGAGCCGTCGGCCGTGGGCCGGATGGTGGCCATGGGGCGGCTGTGCAGGTTCTGCTGCTCGTCAAAGGTGGTGAGCATGGCGATGCGCACGTCCTTGATTTTATCAAACAGCTTGTTCAGGTCGTTGGTAACGGGCGTTTTATCGGACATCGGAGGAAAAAGTTAGGGAGAGACGCGGCCCGGCCCGCGCCCAGGTTGGGCGCGGCCGGCCGTGTGCTTACGGCCGCCGCCCGGTTGGGGTTGACGCCCGGGCCCGGGCTGGGTCCGTATCTTCCGGGGTCGATGAATTTCCTCGCCCATCTTTTCCTGGCCGGCCCGCCCGCCGCGCCCGGCTACCCCGACCGCCTCGTGGGCCAGTTCATTGCCGACGCCGTGCCCGGCCGCCGGCTCGACGCCTACGGGCCCGGCGTGCAGGCCGGCATCCGCCAGCACCGCGCCATCGACGCCTTCACCGACCAGCACCCGGTGGTGCGCCGCGCCACGGCCCGCCTGCGCCTGGCCGGCCACGGCAAGTACGCCGGGGTGGTGTCGGACGTGTTTTTCGACCATTTCCTGGCCCGTCGTTTTGAGCAGTTCTCGACGGAAACCCTGCCCGATTTCACCCACCGCGTGTACGCCCAGCTCGGGGCCCGGCAGGCGGAGTTTCCGGCCCGGGTGCAGCAGTTTTTTCCGCACCTGGTGCAGCACAACTGGCTGCTCCACTACGCCGAAATCGACGGCGTGGCCCGCACCCTGGCCGGCCTCAGCCGCCGCGCCGCGCCCGGCTCAGGCATGGCGGCCGGCCCGGTAGAACTGCTGGCCAACTACGCTGCCTACGAAGCCGATTTTCAGGAGTTTTTTCCGTTGCTGGTTTCCTCTTTCATTTAAACAGTTAGCAGGCACCGTTTAGCAGCCGTTCCGCTAGCCAATTAAGCTAGCGGAACGGCTGCTAAACGGTGCCTGCTAACTGTTTAAATGACTCAGTGCTGGTGGCCGCCCTCGCCGTGCACGTGGCCGTGGGCCAGCTCCTCGGCGGTGGCGGGGCGCACGTCGGCCACCTTGCCGTCGAAGTGCATCACCATGCCGGCCAGGGGGTGGTTGAAGTCCATCTGCACGGCGGTTTCGCCGATGCTGATGACCTTGGCCTGCATGTGGTTGCCCTCGTTGTCGGCCATGGGCAGAAAATTACCCTCTTGCAGCATCTCGTCGTCGAGCTTGCCGTCAACCAGGAACACGTCCTTCGGAATTTCAACCAGCGCCTGCTCGTCGTACTCGCCGTAGGCCTGTTCGGGGGTGAGGCTGAACTGGAAGGTGTCGCCGGCGTTTTTGCCGTCGAGCTGGCGCTCGAACTCTTCGGGCAGGCCGCTCTGGCCGTAGATGAACACCATCGGCGCGTCGGCCTCGGCCGATTCGACCAGTACTTTTTCGTCGTTTTCGTCGGTCACGCTCAGGTCGTAGGTGATGGTGACGACTTGGTTTTCGCTGATGGCAGTCATGGGAGGGAAGTGGAGAGGTAGAAAAGAGCCGCCCGCCCGACGGGGCTGCAAAGAAAGGCAACCCCGCCCGGTCGCGCCGCGCTGGGGCCCCGGGCGGGGCAAAAAATTCCCCGCGCCGGCCGGGCCAGCGCGGGGAATGGGTGCGCGAAAAAACCGGGCCTTAGGCCGGCACGGCCTCCAGCTCGCGCTTCCACACTTTCAGCTCACGGCTCCAGAAGCGGTGCTGGGCAATGGCCTTGATGAAGTCCGGCACCAGGCTGGCGGCCTGGCCGTTGAGGCCGACAACTACACCGTCGGCGTCCAGGATGTCCGCCGCGCCCGGCTGAGCGGCGGCTTCCAGCACCTTCGCGCCCTCGCCGGCGGCGGCAATGGGCTTGCAGTGCCGAAAGGCTTCGGCCACGAAGCGCACGGCATCGGCGTCGTGGGCCAGGCGCTGCGCGCTGGCGGCCCCGTCGGCCACGTACACGGCATCGAACAGCACCGACGACGTGTTCTGGAACGTCCAGTTAATCAGCAGCTCCGCGCCGTCGGGCCCCTTGAGCTTGCCCAGGCGGGGGGCGACGATGGCCGTTTGGGCCCCCTCGTCCATCAGCGTTTTCATCAGGTCGCCGATGGCGGCCACGTCGGCTCCGTCGGCGGCCAAAATGGCAATTTGGCGGGTTTTGATGTCGGTTTTGCCTGCGTTGGCCGGGCTGTCGGGGGTCATGCTCAGGGCCGCCGAGCGCCCCACGTCGCCCTTGACGGGCGGCGCGGTGTAGTCGGCGGGGTTGGTGTCGGCCCCCACGCCGTAGTTGAGCTGCACGCCCTCGGCCGAGGGCACTTCCAGGCCCAGCCCTTCGGCCACGAGGTGGGCCAGGGTGGCGTCAATCTGCGCAAGCTGCACCAGCACGCGCAGGCGCACGGCTTCCTTGTTCACGTGGCCCAGCTCGAAGCGAATGGCCTTGACGAGGTGCATCTGCTCGGCTTCCGACTGGCTGTTCCAGAACAGCTTGGCCTGGGTGTAGTGGTCCACGAAGCTCTTGCTGCGCATCCGGATCTTGTGGCCGTCCACGCGCTCGTAGTGGCTCACGAAACCGCCTTCCGCCTGCTTGGCCTGCTTCGGAAACTCGTCGTTGAGCAGGTTGGGCGAGTAGCTGGTCTGGCCCTTGTTAATGGTCTGGCGCATGTGGCCGTCGCGCTGGTTGTTGGCCACCGGGGCCAGCGAGCGGTTGATGGGAATCTCGTGGAAGTTGACGCTGCCCAGGCGCTTGAGCTGGGTGTCGAGGTACGAAAACAGGCGGCCCTGGAGCAGCGGGTCGTTGCTGAAATCGATGCCCGGCACCACGTGGCTGAGGCAAAAGGCTACCTGCTCGGTTTCGGCAAAGTAGTTGTCCACATTGCGGTTAAGCACCATTTTGCCGATTTTCTGCACCGGCACCAGCTCTTCCGGGATGAGCTTGGTGGCGTCGAGAATGTCGAAGCCAAACTTCATCTCGTCCTCTTCCTCCACCACCTGCACGCCCAGCTCCCATTCGGGGTAGGCCCCCATCTCGATGGCGTTATACAGGTCGCGGCGGTGGAAGTCGGGGTCTTTGCCCGAAATCTGCTGGGCTTCTTCCCACACCGCCGAGCGCACGCCTTGCAGCGGCTTCCAGTGCATTTTCACGAAGCGCGACTTGCCCGCCGCGTCGATGAAGCGGTAGGTGTGGACGTTGAAACCCTCCATCGTGCGCAGGTTGCGGGGCAGGCCGCGGTCGCTCATCGCCCACAGCACCATGTGCATGGATTCGGGCGTGATGGAAATGAAGTCCCAGAACGTGTCGTGGGCCGAGGCGCCCTGCGGAATCTCGTTGTGCGGCTCCGGCTTCACGGCGTGAATGAAGTCGGGAAACTTCACGGCGTCCTGAATAAAAAACACCGGCATGTTGTTGCCCACGAAGTCGTACACGCCTTCCTGGGTGTAAAACTTCACGGCGAAGCCGCGCACGTCGCGGGCCATGTCGGTGGCCCCGCGCGAGCCCACCACGGTGGAGAAGCGCGTGAAAATCGGCGTTTTCACGCCCGGCTGCAGGAAGTGCGCCTTGGTCAGCGCGGAGGCGTTGTCGTAGGCTTCAAAGTAGCCGTGGGCCCCCACGCCGCGGGCGTGAATCACGCGCTCGGGGATGCGCTCGTGGTCGAAGTGATGGATTTTCTCGCGCAAGATGAAGTCTTCCAGCAGGGTGGGGCCCCGCTCTTCGGCTTTCAGCGAGTTCTGGTCGTCGTTGATGCGCAGGCCCTGGTTGGTGGTCAGGGTTTGGCCGTAACCGTCGCTGCGGTTCTGGGCCAGCTCATCCGTTTTTGGGTTGCCCACCACGTCTTCATGGTTCTGCTTGGCTAGGGGTTTGTCGCTCATGGAAAGGAGGTTATTTGGGGTTGCTGTCACCTCAACGCACTTTTTAGTCGGGGGGTTGGTGCATGGTTTTATTCCGGTATGCACCCACTTTGGCGGCGCTTTTTGTTGTGTGCTGAGCGTCACAGCGTCGGTAGCCGGTAGGGAGGAGCCTGTGGGCCCGATAAATTTTTGGTAATGTTTTTCCAACCCCAACGCTAGCGCTGGGCTGGGCCCCAAAGCCGCGGCCGTCCAGTAACCCGGCCCCCGCACCGTGCGTACCGACTCGTCACGATCAACGATGTTCGAATCAACACCTTACCCATTCTTCTCAATGTCCCAATCAACCCGTTACTCGCTGGCGGCCCTGCTGCTCGGCGGCGCGCTGCTGCCCGCCTGCCAGTCCAACCCACCCAAAACCCAGGACGCGGCCGTGAACCGGGAAGCCGTGGTAAAAACCGACTCGACGGCCCTGAAAACGGCTTCGGCCGACACCATGGGCGTACCCGCCGGCTCCATTCCCACCATCGGCGACCCCAAGCTGCTCTTCACCTTGCCGGATGCGCACAACACGCCCGACGGCCTCGCCCTGGGCCCCGACGGCCGCCTCTTGCTCTCGACCCCCAACCTGGCCGACAACAGCAAGCCCGCGGCCATTGTCGAGATTGTGGGCAACACCTACAAGCCTTTCGCCGCCAACCTGCCCGTGGAGCCCACCACCAAAAAAGCCGCGCCGATGGACCTGGCCTTCGGGCCCGATGGTAACGTGTACTACGCGGAAAACCAGTACGAAAACAGCAAAAAATACGTGTCGCGCCTGATGCGCATCAACCTGAAAAACGGCAAGCCCGGCACCATCGAAACCGTGGTGGACAGCTTTGCGCTGGCCAACGGTGTGGTGTGGAAGGGCAATAATCTGTATGTGACGGATAGCCAGTGGGACATGCCCGGCAATACCAAGGGCAGCGCCATCATGCGCTTCACCCTCGAGGAGCTGAAAAAGCCCGGCGGCCCGCTGCACCTCAAGCCCAAAACCAAGGACTCGCACGTGCTGGCCATGTTCACGACCGTCGTGAACGAAACCGGCGTGGACAACGGCGCCGACGGCCTCGACTACGACAGCCAGGGCAACCTCTACACCGGCTCGTTTGGCGACGGTAGCTTCCACAAAGTCAGCCTCAAGCCCGACGGCACCTTCGCCAAGCAGGAAGTCGTGGCCCTGACCGGCGACAAAATCACCTGCATCGACGGCCTCGTAATTGACCGCGCCACCGACAAAGCCTACGTGACCGGGGCCCGCCAAAACGCCATTTTCGTCATCAACCTAAAGGACAACAGCGTGAGCACGCTGGCCCAAAACCCCGACACCGACGGGGCCGGCGGCAAACTCGACCAGCCCGCCGAGGTGCTGCTCAAAGGCAAGCGCTTGTACATCTCCAACTACGACAACCCGGTGAAACACTTCGTGAACACGAAGTCGGACGCGCCGCACACGGAGTCGTATATTGACCTAAAGTAGGGCCCTGGCGCCAAAAAGAAAGCCCGCTGCACTAAGTGCAGCGGGCTTTCTTTTTGGTTTGAAGAACCATCTCAGTCCTGCATTTCCCAGGCCGTGCGGTAGCCGCCGATGCTTTCGATGTAGGCCAGCAGGCGCTTGAAGAACGGGTTGGCGCTGAGCGTGCTGGAGTCGCCGACGAGCAGCAGCTTGCGGCGGGCGCGGGTCATGCCCACGTTCATGCGGCGCACGTCGCTGAGGAAGCCGATTTCGCCGTGCGTGTTGCTGCGCGTCAGGCTGATGGCGATGATGTCGCGCTCCTGGCCCTGGAACGAATCGACGGTGCCGATGCTCAGCATCCGGTGGGCCATGAGGCCGTTCAGCTCGTCGTTTTCCTCCACCGCGTCCTTCAAATAGTTGATTTGGGCGCGGTACGGGGCGATTACGCCGATGCTGAGCAGGTCCTCCTCGTGGTCGGCGGGGTCGTAGGGTTCCAGCAGCTGGCCAAGGCGCTTGAGGAGCAGGTCGGCCTCCTCGGGGTTGGCCGTGGAGCGGCTCTCGGGAATGGTGAGCTCGGTGAACCCGAAGCCGGCCGTGTCGAGGAATTCCACCGGCAGGTCGGGGGCGAAGCGCAGGTCGTAATCCGCTAGGCCGGCGTGGCGCACGGTGCTGTAGGCCGTCAGCTGGCCGTCGTAAAACTCGTCGGAGCTGAACTGCATAATTTGCTCGTGCATGCGGTACTGCACCGTCAGCATCCGAGCGGCCTCGGGCTGGCGCTTGATGGCTTTCTCGAACAGCGTTTCGCGCAGGGCCCCGGCTTTCTCGCTTTTCACGGTGGGCGGTAGCTGGTGGTGGTCGCCGGCCAGCACCACGCGCTGGGCCTTGCTGATGGGAATCCAGCAGCCCGGCTCCAAGGCCTGGGCGGCCTCGTCGATGAACACCGTTTCGTAGGTGAGGTGGCGAATGTTGCGGTTAGAAGCCCCGACCAGCGTGCACGTTATCACCTGCACCTGCTCCAAGAGGTCCTCGGTGATGTAGCGCTCCAGGTCGTCGGCCTGCTGGTGCAGCATCTTGGCTTCCTCCTTCAGCATCCGGCGCTGCTGCATCTCCTCGTAGCCGTAGTTGCGCACGTGCTTGCTGGCCGTTTCGCGGTACTGCTCAGCGGTTTGGCGCATGCTGCGCAGTTCGTTGTAGCTCTTGTGGGCCATCACCTGGGCGTCCAAGGTGTGCTCGAGCAGCAGGTCCGACACGCGCGAGGGGTTGCCCATGCGGATGACGTTGACGCCGCGCTCGGCCAGCTTTTCGGTGAGCAAGTCTACCGCCGTGTTGCTGGGCGCGCAGACCAGCACCCGCCGCTCGCGCCGGATGGTTTCCAGGATGGCCTGCACCAGGGTGGTGGTTTTACCCGTGCCGGGGGGGCCGTGCACGATGGCCACGTCGTGGGCCGCCAGCACGTGGCGCACGGCGGCCTGCTGCGAGTCGTTGAGCGGGCTGGGGTAAAAAATATCGTCGGGCTTTTCGGCGCGGAAGCGGGCCGGTTTGGCGCCCAGCAGGATGTCGCGCAGCTCGGCCAGGCGGTCGCCGTAGGCCCCCATCACCTTGCCCAGGGCGTAGTCCATCTCGCGGTAGCTCACCTCGTCGAAGGTGAGGTCGATGCCCAGCTTGTGGCCCTCGGTCACCCAGTCGGGCAGGTCTTCCTTGGTGGTGGCCAGCAGCAGCTTGTTGCGCCGCACGCTGGTAATCACCCCGTTGAGGGTGGGGCGGTCGGTGGCGGCGCGCCCGGCCACGTTGCCAAAGAGCGAGGCATTTTTGCCCACCTGAAACAGGTGCAGGCCCTGCTGCCCGGCGGGGCGCTCCAGCTCCAGCACCACCTTGCCGCCGAAGCCCACGTCTTCCTTGGTGATGGCGACCGGGTACCAGGTGAGGCCCCGCTGCTGGCGCTCCTGGATGCTGGCCTTGGCGTTTTTGAGCTTGAACTGCACCAGGTCTTCCTGCTGCTCCAGCTTCATCAGGGCCTGCACCTGGCGCAGCTCTTTCTCGATGGCGTAAGGGTCGGTGGGGGGGAGGGTAGTTTCAGTCAAAAGAAAGCGGATTGATTTCGTTGCGAAGGGAACAACGAAAAAGGGAAAAGGGTGGCCCAAAGGCAGAGAAAGTCAGTAGCCCTGCGGATACCAAATGCCTCGAATGGTGCAGACGCCCATGTTTGGGAGGACGTGATTAGCATCAAGCTTACTTACGTCGATATTATTTATGACGCGCTTTGGGCGGGGTAGTTTGCCTGATTTGAAAATAATGGTTTCAAGAAGGAACACAGCATCTTCAAGTGTCCAAGCCGTCACTCCGAAATAACGGTTCTTAATCATGGGTTCGGGGCCCCAATCCATTTCAAACCAATACCTGGTCAGTTTCATGGCTTGAATAAGTTTGCTGAAGCAGCTTAAGCCGCCGCTAGCAGTACCTCCGCCGATAATCCCAAGTGCTGGTGCAAAGCCTTCATCATCTTGGCGGTGAGCTTGCGCTTGCGGTTCAGGATTTCGCTTACCCGGCTCTCGCCGCCCAGCCACGCGGCGAGGTCGCGCTGGCGCAGGCCCTGTTCGGCCATTTTGTATTTGATGTACTCGATGGGGTCGGGTTCGGGAATGGGGTAGTGGCGGGCTTCGTACGCCTCAATCAGCGTAGCCAACACGTCCAGTTCGTCAAACTCCGGTTCGCCGGGCTGGGCCTGGAAAATGTGCTCCGCGCGGGCCAGGGCGGCGCGGTAGTCAGCTTCGGTACGGATGGGCTTGATGGCGTTCATATGGTAGCGGCGTCTATTTTGTCGTATTCGGCGTGCGTGCCGACGAAGCGGATGTGCACAATGGCCGCCGCATAATTGATGGCCACAATCAGCCGAAAATCATTGCCTTTGATGTTGAAAACCACCCGGCTGTTGGCGATGATGCTGGAGTTTCGGTGCTGGGCTTTTACATCGTTGGGCGTTGGCCAGGTGGCGGCGGCTGTCTCTTTGTACCAAGCTTGTAGGGGCAGCGCGGCCGACGGGTAGCGTTCCCAAAATTCGCGCAGTAAGGCTTTGCTAATAATTCGCATCGATTCACGAATATACGCCAATCTTACCAAAATGGTAAGCTGGAGGAGGCCGGGGCCCCAGCCGAATTATTGCCATTAAACGAGATTGAAAGCTGGTGCAGCGCAGAAGCTGAAAAACGCGGCAACCCCATGCCCAATCTGCCGTGTAAGGAACGTCCTATCAAATCCTTCCCATGCGCCGCCTCACCTCTATCCTCCCCGCCGCTGCTTTCCTGGCACTGGCCGCTTGCAACAGCACTACCAAGCCCGACAAGCCGGAGACGTTGGCCACGGCTGCGCCGCCCGCCGTGCCCACCTCCGAGAGCGCCAAGAGCCTGGTGGCGGTGGCCTCGTCCGACACAATTTGGAACGGCGTGACGGTGTCCGACGACGACCGGAAATTTGTGCTTTTCCCCCACAACGAGGGCGACCGGGGCACGCGCATCGGCGAGTTGCAGGCCGACGGCACGGTGCGGGCCTTTCCCAACCGCGCCTGGAACAGCTGGGGCCCCAACGACCCCGCGGCGGCCAGCAAGTTTGTGCGGGCCAACTCGCTGCGCTTCGGGCCCGACGGCAACCTGTGGATTGTGGACACGGGCACGCCCAAATCGGACGCCGCGCCGGTGGACCACGGACCCAAGCTGTTGGCGTTCGACATCAAAACCAACCAGCTGCTCAAGTCCATTCCGCTCGATAAGTACGTCAAGAAGAAGAGCTTCGTGGACGACCTGCGCTTCCACGGCGACATGATTTACGTGACCGACGCCGGGGCCCCGGGCCTGATCGTGCTCAACCAGAAAACCGGCCGGGGCCACCGCTTGCTCGACGACGACACGACCACCACCGCCCGCCGCCCGATGCTGGGCGAGGGCAAGAAAATGGTGAAGCCCAACGGCGACGACGTGGCCCTGCACGCCGACCAGATGGAGGTGTCGCCCGACGGCAAATACTACTATTTCCAGACCGCCGCGGGCCCCATGTACCGCGTCGAAACCCAGTACCTGGACGACCCGAACATCACGTCCGAAGCCCTGGCCAAGCGGGTGACGTACTTCTTCAACTCGCCCACCTGCGGCGGCACCACCATCGACGCCTCTGGCAACCTCTACGTAACCGACGCCAACGAAAAGCGCATCCTGAAAGTGACGCCCACCGGCCAACGCAGCGTGCTGGTGCAGGACCCGCGCCTCATTTGGGCCGATGCTTTGTGGATTGACCACGCCGGCAACCTCTGGATTCCGGCCGCGCAAATCAACCGCACCGCCGGCCAGCAAAAGGGCGTGCAAACGGTGGCTTTCCCGGTGCAGCTCTTCAAAATGCCGATTGGCGCCAAGCCGTTTCGGGACTAGGAGCCTATCCGAATAGGTAGAAAACGTGTCATTCCGACGCAGGAGGAATCTGGGTGAAATTAGTCAAGGACAGTCCTCAGATTCCTCCTGCGTCGGAATGACAATCCCCTAATCAAATAGCCGCCAGGGACCTCGGGCCCCTACTGGAAAAAGTCTTCCGGGTCGGTTTGCTGGAAGTATTTCTCCAGCTTGGCGAGGTCGCCGAAATAGGGCTGCACGCACGCCAGGAAGGCGCGCACCGCGTCGGGGGTGTCGGCGTAGGCCAGGAACGTATCGCCGGTTTCGTCGAATTCAAGGTGGTCGAGCAGCTCGGGCTGAAACTCTTCGATGATGGTTTCGAGGTGCTCGCGCCACGACGCGCCGCTGCCGCTGAAGCCGAAGTCCTCGAACAGGTCGTGGTAGTCGGCCAGCCGGCCCGCGTGGGCCACGATGGCGAACCGGCGGGCGGGGTTGGCGTTCGTTTTGGCGGCGGCTATTTCAAAAGGAAAGGTGCTGGTCATTATCTTGGCGGGGCAACGGGGCGCCGGGGCGGCGGGACGGCAAGTACGGCCCGCGCCCCCGAACCGCCCTGGTCCGGGGCCCGCCCGGGCGTCGTGCTTGCTTTTCGTTGGTGGCCCCCAATGGCCTTTGCTTCGCGCGTGATGGACCAGTTCGTTACCGATTTTATGCAAGTTGCCTACCGCCCCGACCTCGGCCAGGTGGCCGGCCGCTGGCTGCGCTCGGTGACGGAAGACGAGCTGCGCGCCGGCTACGACGCCCTGCGCCACGCGGCCCTGGCCCACGGCTGCGGCTACTGGCTCATCGATTCGCGCCGCCGCACCAACCGCAGCCTCAACGGCCCCGAATGGGTGCTCACCGAGTTCCTGCCCCGGGTGCAGCGCGAGCTAGTCAAGCCGCTGTGCGTGTGTTTCCTGGTGTTGCCCAACTACCTGCAAGCGGTGGAGGCGGAAACCGACCCCGCCGCGTCGCCGCGGGCCCCCGCGCCCGGCAGCCCCGTGCAGTTTGCCCGCTTCACCGACGAGGGCGCGGCCAATGCGTGGCTGGTGCAGTGGCAGGGGGCGAGCGGGTGGCCGGGCCCGGCCGCCGGCGTGCCGTAAGCCGGATGAGTGCCCGTGGGCCCCAACGCGCCCCTACCGCCGCCTGCGCCGCCACAGCAGCACCGCGCAGGCCAGCCCGAGCCCGGCGATGAGGCCGTCGCGCCAGAGGCGGCCCAGCTGCGCCTCCTGCAGGTCCGCTTCCAGGAGCTGGCGGTCGGTGGCGGTTTGCTTCTCGCGCTCCTGGGCGTTCAGCTGCGCGCTTTGCAGCTCGGCCAGGCGCTCGCCGGTCGTGTTGCGGTCGGTGCGGCTGGTGGCCTGCACCGTGGTGGCCGTGGCCTGGGCGGCCTGGGCCGTTTGGTTGAGCACGGCCACGATTTGCTCGTCTTTGTTCACGATGCCTTGCAGGGCGTCCACCACGGCCTGCAAGTCCTTCTTCGAGGGCTTGTCGCTGAGGCCGAACAGGCCGTTGTGCTGGGCCCGGGCGGCGGCGTAGTGCTGGGTGAGAGCCCGGCGCTCGGCCAGCAGGCGGGGCAGGGGCGAGGCGGGGGCCGGGGGCGGGGCGGGTTGGGCCCCGGCGAGCCGCTGGCTGGCCACGAGCAGCAGAAAAATCAGGCGAACGGTCACGGGAAAAAGCGGGCGGGTGATGGCCGGTGTTCGGGAAAACGGGCGCGGGGGTTGCAAAAGTACCCGCCGCGCCGGGCGGCCCGGGGCAAAAAGTGCGTGGGCGGGGCCCGGGCCCGCCGCGAAAAACGACTTCCGGGGCCCGGGGGCGTACCTTTAATGCCCTGTTCCGCCCCGCTGCCCCTTGCCCGATTCTCCCCACGCCCGCCTCGCGGCCCTTGCCCTCCCCGCCGCGCCGGCCGACCAGCTCCCGCGCCTGCGCAAGCTGCTGGAGGCCCTGCTGCGCCACGCCTGCCAGCAGCACAAGGCCCCGTTCAGCAACCTGAGCCAGGCCATCGGGTGGGCGGGCTTTGCCTTGGCGCTGCCCGAGGCGCTGCGCCACCGCTTGCAGGCCCTGCGCCTGGCCGCCAACCTGGTGCTGCACGAGAGCTACCCCGGCACCCCCGCCGAGGCCGCCGCCGGCTTCGGCGCCCTGGCCGGGCTGCTGGCCTTCCTGACGCCCGAAGCGTACACCGGCCCCTGGCCCGCCGGCGCGGCCGAAGCCCTGGCAAGCCCGCTGCTTGTGGCTGCCCCCGTGGCGGGGGCCGCGCTGCCCCCGGCCCCCGACGCGGCCGCGGTGTGGCGGGTGCACGTGCTGCACGTCGAGCTGGCCACCGGGGTGCTCACCGTGGAGCTGGCCGCGCCGGCCGACGACCGGCCCGCGGGGCCCTTTGCCGTGCGGGTGCCCGCGGCCTACGACAACCTGCTGCCGCTGGCCGCCGCCCTGCACCCCGGCCTCAACCTCGTGGGGCCGGTGCGCCAGGCCGACGGCCACTACCTGCCGCGCCGCGTGGTGCTGGAGCCCGACTACCTGATAAACGTGACCACGCTGGCCGAATGCGCCCTCAAGGACGGCACCGTGCCCGAGCTGGCCGTGCTGCACTCGTTTTTGCCCGATGAGGTGTCGCGCCCGCTGGCCGTGGGAAACCTGGTCAACATCCTGCTCGACGAGGAAGTGAGCCACGCGGCCCGGCAGTTAATAATTAACAATGAGCAGTTAGCAGTTGACAGTGAGCAGTTAACAGTGAGCAGTGCGCAGTTAACAGTTGACGGTGAGCGGTTAATAATTAGCAACGAGCCGCTGGTGATTAGTGGCGATGGAAAACAATTAACTCTTACTGCTGAAGACGGAGCCGCTGCCGTACCAGAAGCTGCCGGTGCTTCAGCAGCACCAGAAACCCGGGCACCAGGCACCAAACAACAGGTACCGGGCCCCGGGCCCCGGGCCCCGAAAGACTTCGACCTCGACCATTTCCTCAAGCACCGCCTGTTTCGGTCGGCCCCGCTGCTACTGAGCACGCTGCCCGAATTCCAGAGCCGTAATGGGGTGCCGGAATTGCTGAACGACCTGCGCCGCCACCACCGCACCCTGCGCGAAACCCGGCAGCAGGGCTTCGTGGCCGCCTCGCGCACCGGCTACCAGCAGCAGCCCCTGCGGCCGGCCGACTGCTTCCTGGAGCCGGCATTTCTGTCGGCCACCTACGGCCTGCAGGGGCGGCTCGACCTGCTGCACGAAAGCCCCACCGGCTACGACCTGGTGGAGCTGAAGAGCAGCACCCGCGTGCCCTTCGACCAGCCCTGGAGCAACCACGCGGCCCAGGCCCAGCTCTACCGCCTGCTGCTGGAATCGGTGTTCGGGGCCGACGGCGAAACGGCCGGGCGCGGGCGCACCAGCATCCTCTATTCCAACGCCGCCACCGGCCAGGCCCCCGTGCGGCGCGTGGACCACGACCCGGCGCTGGTGGACCGCCTGCTGGCCGTGCGCAACTACGTGGTGGGCACCGAGCTGCTGCTGGCCCGCTCGCCGGGCCCCGGCCACACCGCCGCCCTGCTGGCCCCCGTGCTGCGCCCCAACCTGGCGCTGCTGCCGCCCTTCACCCGCGAGAAGGCCGAGAAAGTGGCCAACACCTGGGCCGCCGCCGACGTCACGGAGCGGGCCTATTGCCTGGAAATCATCCGCTTCGGGGCCCGGGAGATGCGCCTCTCGCTGCTCGGCGACGACACCCGCCCCGGCGACGCCGGCGGCCAGGCCGGCCTGTGGCGGCTCTCGGCCCAGCGCAAGCACCAGAACTTCAGCCTGCTCGACGGCCTGACCCTGCTCGAAGACCAGACCGACGCCCCCGACGACGCCCGCGACGGCCTGGGCCCCCACCTCGTGCTGCAACGGGCCCCCGGGGGCCGCGAAGTCAACTTCCGCGCCGGCGACACGCTCATTCTCTACCCGCGGATGAAAGCCGTTGACTCAAAGCTGCTGGCTGAGGACGCTTCGGCGGATGAAAAAGCTAACAGCCAGCAGCTAACCGCTAACAGCTTAAGCATCCTGGACGCGCAAATCGTGAAGGTGACGCTGGCCGAAGACCTGGGGGCCGACGGCCGCGTGGTGCTGGCCGTGCGCAACCGCCGCATTGCCCCGCGCTACCTGCGCGGCCACTCGCACTGGGCTCTGGAGCCCGACACGTTCGACACGTTCCGGCGCGAGTGGGCAGGCTTGTCGGCCTTCCTGATGCTGCCGCCCGAGCGCCGGGGCCGCCTGCTGGCCCGCACCGCCCCGCGCCCGCCCGAAGGCTGGGCCCCCGCCGACGCCCCCGCCACCGACGCCGCCGAAGTGGTGCGCCGCGCCCTGGCTGCCCCCGACTGGTTCGTGCTCTGCGGGCCCCCCGGCACCGGCAAAACCCGCGCGGTGCTGCGCGAGCTGGCCGTGCAGCTGGTGGCCGCCGACCAGCAAACCCTACTGGCCGCCTACACCAACCGCGCCGTGGACGAAATCTGCGAGCAGCTGGTGGCCGCCGGGCTGCCCTTCATCCGCCTTGGCTCGCGGCTGAGCACGGCCCCCGCGTACCGCCCGTACCTGCTCGACAACATGATTCGGGACCTGCCCTCGCGCCAGACCGTGCGGGCCCGCCTCACCGGCACGCCGCTCTACGTGGGCACCATTGCCAGCCTGCTGGGCAAGCCGGAGCTGTTTTTGCTGAAGAGCTTTGACGTGGCAGTGGTGGACGAGGCCAGCCAGGTGCTGGAAGCGCCCATGCTGGCCCTGCTGGCCAAGGTGCGCAAGTTCGTCCTCATCGGCGACCACCGCCAGCTGCCCGCCGTGGTGGCCCAGGAGCCGGCCAGCAGCGCCGTGGCCCCCGGCGTGGCCGAGCTGCTGCGCCACGAGCTAGGCCTCACCAACCTGCGCAATTCCTACTTTGAACGCCTGTTCCGCCGGGCCGAGGCGCGCTGGCCCTACGCCCACGGCACGTTGGCCCGCCAGTACCGCGCCCACCAGGAGCTGGCCGCGCTGGTCAACGACGACTTCTACGGCGGTTTGCTGCGCAGCCCCGAGCCCTGGCAGGCCGTCAGCCTCAACCCCCACGCCTGGCCCCCGGCCGCCGATGCCTTCGGCGAAGCCCTGCGCCGCCAGCGCCTGGTGTTCGTGCCCACCCAGCGCCGGCCCGACGACCTGTCGCAGAAGGAATCGGGCCAGGAGGCCGACCTCGCGGCCCGCGCCGCCCTGGCCGTGGCCCGGGGCGAGGGCCCCCGCTTCGACCCCGCCACCAGCCTGGGCATCATCGCCAGCTACCGCAACCAGGCCGCCCGCATCCGCGCCCGCCTGGCCCAGCTGGCCCAGCAGCACGATTTGCCCGCCCTGCTCCAGGTCAGCGTCGATACCGTGGAGCGCTACCAGGGCTCGCAGCGCGACGTCATCGTCGTCAGCTTCTGCTGCCACCACGAGCACCAGCTGGAAATGATGGTGTCGCCCGACGAAACCGGCCGGGTGGACCGCAAGCTGAACGTGGCCCTCACCCGGGCCCGCCAGCAGCTGGTGCTGCTCGGCAACGCCGAGGTGCTGGCCCGCGCCCCCCACCACGCCGCGCTGCTGGCCCGGGTGCGGGCCGCCGGCGGCTGGGTAGCGGCTGATTCGTAGCGCCAGGGGTTTTACGTAGCCGCCCAAAAATAAACGGGTTGCCAATCGCTCGTTGTTAGTCAAACGATTGCTGATTGACTAACAACCAATAACCTAGGAAGTGGGCCGCGCGTCGGGCCCGGTGGGAGCCGCGCGGGGCCGCCGCGCCCGCTCGGCCGCTACCACCGCCAGGGCCCCGAGCGTGTAGGCCAACAGGTCGGGCCATTCAAAATGACTGCCCAGCACGGTGCGGGCCAGGCGCGAGTGCTGCCACCCCAGGTACGTCAGCAAGTCGAGGTACTGCAAGCCCTCTACCAGGTACGAAACGAGCAGCGCCCCCGCCGCCGCGCGCCCCGCCGGGACCCGTACTACGCTCATTACGAGGCAATAGAGGAAAATGGTCGCCAAAAAATCGCCTACGTAGGGCCGCACGAACCGGTCGTGCAGGCGCAGGGCAATGAACACTTCCAGTAGAAACAAACCACTGGCCAGCAGGAAGTATGATTTTCGAAAGCGCAGCATCGAGGAAGCAAGACTGGCGTTGTGGGGGCTAATGCATCGGGCAGCGCCGGGGCGGGGGCGGCGCGGGGGCTGGGCTGGCCGGCAGGAGCGGGGCCGTGTTCAGGGCGTCGATGCGGGCCCGGTACGCGGCCGGGAGTAGCAGGCTTTTGGCCCACTGGCTCGCCGGCCAGCGCTTGGTGCGGCGGTAGAAGGCCACGGCCGGGCGTATCCACGCGCCGGGGGGCAGGCGCAGCAGCGCCCCCACGCCCGGGGGCACCACCAGGCCCTGCACGGCCCGCAGCAGCGCGTAGCGCGGGCCGCCCAGGTGCTTGCGGTACTGCCGGTAGAGGTCGGCCGTGTAGCGGCTCGCGGCCAGGTTGCGGGCCAGGTGCTCGGCCCGCGCCACCTGCCACGCCGGGTAGGAATTCGGCAGGCCGGGGATGCCCAGGCGCTGGCCTACCCGGCCAAACACCGCCACAATTTCCTCCCGCTCGGGGCCCGTGAGCGGCCGTTCCAGCACTTCAAAGGCCCGCATCGAGTAGGCGATGAGCAGAAACAGCACGTCGCGGTACGCCCAGTCGGGGATGGCCTCGCCCCGCCGGGCCTCCACTGCTCCGTGGATGGCGGCAATGGCGTCGATGGCGCGTTCGGCCCCGGCCTGGTCGGCAAACACGATTTGGCGGGCGTAGTCCACCGTCGAAAACAGCCGGCCCAGCGGGTCGGCCGGCAGCCGGCCGGTGAAGTAGAGCCAGTCCACGGCCTTGTTGAGGGCAAACTCGGCCGCCGCGCCGGCAAAAATGAAGAGCACCGTGTCGGCCGTGCCCCAGATGCGCCGCACGACGGAACCCGGCGCTACAAAATATGACATAGATATTTATAAAGAACTTTGAAATACAAAGCTAGCTTGTTTCTTCCACTCAACCCCATTGCACGCCGAAAATTGCGCTGGGTAGCAAGCCCAACACTTTAACTTGCGTTATGAAATACACCCAGTTGACGGATTCTATTTTCACGGTGGACGACTTTTTGACCCGGCAGGAATGCCTGGAGAACATCGTGCTAAGCGAAAAAATTGGGTACGAGCTGGCCAAGGTCAATACCGCGGCCGGTAGCCGGGTGCGCACGGACGTGCGCAACAACAACCGGGCGTTTCACCGCAGCGGGGAGCTGGCCGAGGCGCTGTGGGAAAAAGCTGCGCCCTTCGTGCCCACGCGGCTGGGCAACAGCCAAGCCCTCGGGCTCAACGAGCTGTTCCGCTTCTACCGCTACCAGCGGGGGCACCGCTTCAAAGGCCATTTCGACGAGAGCTACATCCGCAACGAGCACGAAGCGAGCTATTTCACCTTTATGGTGTACCTGAACGATAATTTTCAGGGCGGCGACACGGCCTTTCGGGGGCTGCGCATCCGCCCCCGGCAGGGCACGGCGCTCGTCTTCCTGCACAGCCTGTACCACGAAGGCAGCGAGGTCACGCAGGGCGTCAAGTACGTCCTGCGGTCGGACGTGATGTTCCGCACCCGCGTACCGATATAGAGTTGATGCGCTTTTAACAAAAAGCCGGGCCCCACGTGCGCCTGCGCATTTTTTTGAGCCCCATGGTGCCGGCCCCGGCGCGGCGGCTAGTTCGGCACCGCCTGCACCGCCGGCTTGGGGTGGCGGTAAAAAAACAGGATTAGCAGCGGCAGCAGCGTCAGCTCGGCCACCACGCCGAAAAGCAGCGTGAGGCCGATGAGGAAGCCGACGTAAAACGTGCCGTCGAACGACGAAAACAGCAGCGTGGAGAAGCCGCCCACCAAAATGAGCGAGGTGACGATGACGGCCTTGCCGGCCAGCAGGTAGGTGTGGCGCACGGCCCGGAACACGGACGTTTCGTGGGCCAGGGTGAGCCGCAGCTTGCTGATGAAGTGAATGGTGTCGTCGACGGCGATGCCAAAGGCAATGGTGAAAATAATGCTCGTGCTCACCTTCATGCTCACGCCGGCCAGGCCCATCACGCCGGCCACAATCAGGATGGGCACCAGGTTGGGGATGAGCACGACCACCACCATCCGGAACGATTTGAACAGCGCCAGCACGATGAGCGTAACCATGAGCACGTCGATGCTCATGCCGGTTATCATGTTGACGGTCAGGTTTTCGTTGTTCTTGTCGATGAGATTAGACGAGCCCGTGAGGCGCGTGCCCAGCACCGTTGAATCCACCGACGTGCGCAGGAACCGCCGCAGCCCGGCGTTGAGCGCGTCGGCGCGGATGCTGCCCACGTCGGCCATGCGGCCGGTGAGGCGGCCGGCGCGGCCGTCGGGCAGCGCCAGGGCCCGGAACTCGGCTTTTTTGCGGAACAGGTGCAGCTTGCTTTGCAGGCCGCGCAGCTCGGCCGAATCGGCGGGCAGGCGGTATTCGGCCAGCCCGCCGCCGTGCAGGGCTTTGCGCATCGACTTGACGAGCGTGACCGGCGAGGCGGCGAAGCGCAGGCCGTAGGGGCCCCGCAGGTAGTTTTCGATGCGCTCGGTTTGGCGCAGCACGGCCAGGTCGTACACGGTGCGGCCGGGGCCCGGCTTCAGCTCCAGCTCGAAGGGCCGCACGCCGGCAAACTGGCGCTCAAAAAAAGCAAAATCCAGCCGCACGGGGTCGGTTTTCGACAAGTCATCGAGCAGCATGGAGTTGATGTGCACCCGCGTGGCCAGCCCGATTGAAATTGCCACTACCAGCCCGCTGACGGTGAAAATGAGCCGCCGCCGCGCCAGCACCTGCCGGAACAGGCGGCTCAGCACCCCGTCCCAGCCGTGGCCCTGCTGGCGCGGCACCCGCAGCTGCGGCTTTTTGAGCAGCGTGAGCAGCGCCGGCAGCAGCGTGAAGCTGAGCACGAACGCCAGCAGCACGGCGATGCCCGTAAAGAGCCCGAAGTTGTAGATGGGCCGGATGGAGCTGGTCATCAGCGTGAAAAAGCCCAGGCTGGTGGTGATGGCCGACAGCGCCGAGCCGAACCCCGATTCCTTGATGGTGACGCGCAGGGCGTCTTTTTTGGTGGCCCCGTAGCCCAGCTCGGCCACGTAGCGGGTGATGAT
Organism: Hymenobacter caeli; assembly: GCF_013294115.1. Classification (GTDB taxonomy): domain Bacteria; phylum Bacteroidota; class Bacteroidia; order Cytophagales; family Hymenobacteraceae; genus Hymenobacter; species Hymenobacter caeli. Next base: position 20,238 of record NZ_JABSNP010000024.1, read on the forward strand.
GTGCACCGTGTCGGAGGTGCCCACCACGAACATCATCACCGGCAGCAGGGCCGTCATCAGGTCGATGCGCACGCCGCAGGCCCCCATCACGCCCAGCCCCCACAGGATGGCCCCCAGCACCACCACCAGCGGCAGCGCCACGCCCCACCACGTGCGAAACGTGAACCAGAGCAGCCCCGTGACGAGCAGTACCGACAGGCTCATGAACACGATAAGCTCGCGCTGGAGCCGGTCCACGAACACGGACTGGGCCACGGCGCGGCCCGCCAGGTGGTAGCTTTTTTCCGGGAAGCCGTACCGCGCCAGGCCGCCGCGCAGCACGGCCAGCAGCGAGTCGCCGGGGGGCTTTTTGAGGTCGGGCGTGGTTTGCACCACCAGCGTCACGGCCCGGGCATCGGGGCTGAACACGTTGCCCACCAGGCCCGGCGTGCGGTAAATCAGCGCGGAGTCGCGGGCCCGCTGGGCCGGGTCGGCGCGGTAGGCGGCCGGGTGCAGGTAGGGCAGGTTGAACACGCCCAGGCCCTCCACCACGGGGTTGGCCAGGGTGGTGGGGGAAGTGACGGCCACCACGTGGCGCTGCCGCCGGGCCAGGCGCGAGAGCGAATCGACGCGCCCCAGGAAAGCGCCGTCGAAGACGGTGCGGCCGGCGGGGGCCTCCAGGCCCAGCAGCAGGTAGTCGTTGTCGTTGCCGAAGCGCTTGGTGTAGCCCTGGTAGTAGTCGAGGTCGGGGTCGCCGGCGGGGTAGAAGTCGTTGAAGTTATAGTTGAACCGCAGCTGCGCTACGTAGTAAGCGCTGAGGGCGGAAAACAGCCCCAGCACGAGCAGGGCCAGGTAAGAAGTGCGGCGAAGGGACATAAATAGAAGTAGCGCGAAACCGGGTTGCGCGGAGGGAAACGGGCCCCGGCCGGCCGCGCCAAACATTGGGCCGTGCGTTGTACTTTTAGGGACCGCAAGCGGAAAACGCCCCGTTTTGTCCTTTTGTTTCTTCCAAGCCCCTACCTAATTTTCTGCCATGAAAAATACCCTGCTCGCCCTCGCCCTGTTCGCCTTCGCCGGTACCGCTACCTTCGCCCACGAAACACCGGGCAAGCCCGCCAAGGGCAAAAAAGACAATTGCCCCGCCATGGCCGCCGCCCAGTGCACCCGCGGCATGGCCAGCGGCAACACCGCCGGCATGCCCGCCTGCTGCCGCGCCAAAATGGCGAAAATGGCCGCCGCCTCGGCCGCTACCGCCCAGGTGAAAGCCCCGGTAACGAAGACGATGTAAATGGCTTAACTTACATTTAATTAAAAGGCTGCCTTGGTAACAGGGCAGCCTTTTTAATTGTCAATTTTTGATTCATTGCCTTTCGCGCAATAACTGCTGGGCCGCTGTTATTGCTGAAGGCACTAGCTTTCTACGTATCACTATTTGAGTGAGGTCCTCCGTGGATTTTCGAGAAAACTTATTTTTAAATTCTTCGATTTCTTCTTGCTGTATTCTATTTGTTTTTTCATCCGATGGCTTTATAAGCGCAAATAGAAGAAAATTTATTCTTCCATAATTCAGTAAATAAGTCAAGAAGATAACTGCTAATATTACAAGATTGAGCCCGATATTCAACCCTCCAAATGCTAATCCCGCATTGTATTGGACCGCAGTAAAATTGATGATTCCGAACAACCCGAATAATAGAGTTAGCGCAAAGCAGTACTTGTAATATTTCTTCGCAAGAAAATACGAAATAAGCGCTGCGCCGACTGCTGCTAGGGCCCCATAGTGCTTAGGGCCGAGTGCAAAGGCATAAGCAGTGCCGTCCAGTTCAACGGTTCCCTTGAGGGCAGTTACAATGGTGCTAACGCAGCAAATTACCAGTAGCAGCAACGGTAATAATTGACGGTAGCGGTGAAGCATTGGTTTTGTTAGTGCGGCCGGAGTTAATACCTCAAATATAGCAAGTGTTAAAGCTGATGCTGGCTTGCAAACGGACCAAAGCAGACGGTTTAAATAATAAATTCTTCGCCGGAAACCTTGGCCAAACCAAGCGGGTTACAAAGCTCATGAAACCCGCCTCCGCTACTTTCGACCACCTCTCCGTCGCCGACATCGACCGCATCATCGAGATGGGGTGGGAGGACCGCACGCCGTTTGAGGCCATCGAGCTGCAATTCGGCCTGTTGGAAAAAGACGTGGTGGCCCTGATGCGCCGCGAAATGAAGGTGTCGTCGTTTCGGATGTGGCGGGCGCGGATGGCCGGCCGCGCCACCAAGCACCTGGCCCTGCGCGCCGATGAGGTGGACGGGTTTAAGAGCGCCAGCCAGCGCAGCATCTCGCTCAACAAAATCAGCAAGCGGTAGGGGCCCCCCGGCGTTTTACCTTTGGGCCACCTATGCGCCAGTACCAAGCCCTCCTCCGCCAGATTCTCGCCCACGGCACGCTCAAAACCGACCGCACCGGCACCGGCACCAAGTCCATTTTCGGGCCCCAGATGCGGTTCAATTTGGCCGATGGCTTTCCGCTCGTCACCACCAAAAAGGTGCATCTGAAAAGCATCATTCACGAATTGCTGTGGTTTTTGCGCGGTGACACCAACATCGCCTACCTCAAGGAAAACGGCGTGAGAATCTGGGACGAGTGGGCCGACGCCAACGGCGACTTAGGCCCCGTGTACGGCCACCAGTGGCGCAGCTGGCCCGACGGCCGCGGCGGCCACATCGACCAGATTAGCCAAATTATCCAGCAGCTGCGCACCACGCCCGATTCGCGCCGCATGGTTGTCTCGGCTTGGAACGTGGCCGATTTGCCGGCCATGAAGCTGCCCGCCTGCCACGCCCTGTTCCAGTTCTACGTGGCCGACGGCCGGCTCTCGTGCCAGCTTTACCAGCGCTCGGCCGACGTGTTCCTGGGCGTGCCGTTCAACATCGCCTCCTACGCCCTGCTCACGCTGATGGTGGCCCAAGTGACGGGCCTGCAACCCGGCGAATTCATCTGGACCGGCGGCGACACGCACGTGTACGCCAACCACTTGGAGCAGGCCGAGCTGCAGCTCACGCGGGAGCCCCGCCCGCTGCCGCAGATGCACCTGAACCCGGCCGTGGCGGACATCTTTGGTTTCCAGTACGACGATTTCCGGCTGGAGAATTACGACCCCTGGCCGGCCATCAAGGCCCCGGTGGCCGTATAGCGGGGCCATGAAAAACTGCATCCTGGGGCTGGCGTTGGGGGGAGGGTTGCTGCTGGCCGGCCCGCCGGCCCGCGCCCAAACCGGCGAGTACGCGGCCCCGGGCTTCCCGATGCTGCCGCAGCGCCGCGCCGTACCGCCCGCCCCGGCCGAGGCCCGGCTGCGCTCGCCCGTGCTGCCCCGGTTCTGGCACGAGGCCGACCCGGACCGGCAGGCGGCCGGCCGCACCCAGTTTTTCGATTTTGTGTCGGCCCAGGCCAAGTACCCCGAGGCGGCGCGGCCGCCCAAAAACCAGCCCGCGGCCCCCCTGCCCACCGGCCGCCTGCTCGTGCGCGTGCTGGTGCGGCCCGACGGCTCGGTGCGCCAGCCGCCCCGCGTGACCCGGCGCGAGCTGGCCCGCCCCGAAGCCGAGTACCGGCCCGCCGCCCTCCAGGCCCTCGACGCGGAGGCGCTGCGGGTGCTGGGGGCCCTGCGCTTCGTGCGCTCCAAGGCCGTAGAGGATTCGCTGGTGGTGCCCATTCGCTTCGTGGCGGAATGACGAAAACCCCGGCCGGGCCCGGGCTTGGGGCCCGCCCCCGGAATGGTTAGATTTGGTGTTCAAAGCTGGCCCAATCACCATTCCTCCCCGTGAAAAAAATAATCCCTTTGGCCCTTGGGGCCGCGCTGCTGCTGGGAGCCACGCCGCCCCCCGCGCCCCGGGCCTGGGAGCCGTTGCTGGACAAAAGCCTGAGCAAGTGGCGCAATTTTGAAAGCTACCGGCACCAGCCCGGTTACCAAGGCCAGCCGCCCACCGACGCCCAGGGCCAGCCGGTGCCGCTCATTGGCTACGATAAAAACGAAGCGAACGTCTTTTCGGTCGTGGTGCTGGCGGGCGAGCCCGTGCTGCGCATCAGCGGCGAGATATACGGCTGCGTCTTCACCAAACAGGATTTTGCTAACTACGACCTCAAGCTCAAGGTGAAGTGGGGCGAAAAGAAATGGGTGCCCCGCCTGCACGAGCCCCGCGACAGCGGCCTGCTGTACAACAGCCAGGGCCCGTGCGGGGCAGACTACTGGCACAGCTGGATGCTGGCCCAGGAATTTCAGGTGTCGGAGCACCAAAAGGGCAACGCCATGGGCGACTACTGGTGCATCGCCTCATCAACCGCCGCCATCCACGCCGCCTACAACGCCACCCGCGACACGCTGAAGTACGCCCCCGCCGCCGCCCCGGTAAAAATGGGCAACGGCGGCCCCTACTTCTGCCAGGCGGCCGCCAATTACGAGCGGCCCAACGGCCAGTGGAACGAGCTGGAACTCATCAACGTGAACGGCCGGAGCGTGCACCTGGTGAACGGCCACGTGGTACTGGCCGTGGACAATTCGGGGGCCGTGCTGAGCGGGCAGCCCCAGCCGCTCACGCACGGCAAAATCCAGCTGCAAAGCGAGGCCGCCGAAGTGTTCTACAAAAGTATTTTCATCAAGCCGCTCGACGCCATGCCGGCGCAGTACGCGCAGTATTTCAAGTAGGTGATGCGAAAAATACGGCCCAGTGCCTTACGCCGCCCAGGTTTAGCGGCCCCGGCGCAGCCTCTGGAGATTGCCACGAATAACAATAGTTGAGCTAACCGGACGTTCACGAGTAAGTAGCTTATCTGCCGTCGATGGAAACCTTTTTGAGTGAGCTGTTCGCCGAAATTATTGGCCGCTACGTCTTGGGCCTTATTATTTCGGGGTTGCGACAAACGCTTTACTGGGTCGCGTTTCCAGGCCTTGTGCTACTCGGCTGGGTGAGCCTGTGGACGGTGGCACGCCAGCGGGTCTCTTTCGCGCAGCTTTGGCAAAAGCTGGGGGCCCGGCAGCTGCACCAAGCCGGCCGGGCCGTGCTGGTGCGGGGCAGTGCGTACGCGGGAGCCGCGCTGGTGTGTGCGCCGCTGGCCTTGTTGTTGGGAGCCGGGCTGTGGGCGGGGGCGCGGGCGGTGCTACGGTTTCCCTGAAGCCAAGCCGAAGCGAACCAGTAGGACCGAATCGACCGATAAAAAATTCACGTTTTCAACCCGCTGCACCGTTCGCACCGCCGCCACGTTGGCGGTGAAAACGGTGTCAGCCGCGAGTAAATCTTCCTTTGAAAATAATCCTTCGCAGCACGCCACGTCAGCGGCCTTCGCCGCTCGCAGCACCTGCGCCCGCCGCACCCCGGCCACGCAGCCGCTGGCCAGCGCCGGGGTAAAAAGCACGCCTTTCTTAAGCCAGAAAATGGCCGCCGCGCCGGCTTCGGCCACGTGCCCGGCCGCGTCGCAAAGAATGATTTCGTCCAGGCCGCGTTGCTGGCGCTCGTGAGCCGCCCGCACGTAGAGCCACGCCTGGGGCCCTTTGCAAAAGCTGAGCGGGGAATAAATGGAGTGGGTTTCCAGCGCGAAGTCTGCTTGCTGAACCGGCGCGTCGTCGGGGGCAAAGGCTTCGGCGGTGGCCAGCCACTCGGCCGCGGCGGTGGGCGGGGCGTAGCGGCCGCCGCCGCCGCGCCACAGTTGCAGGCGCAGGCGGGCGGCGGGCAAGGCATTGGCGGCGGCCAGGGCCCCCAGCGTGGCGGCCAACGCCTCCGGCGTGGCCAGGGCGGCGGGCAGCGTCAGGTACAGCGCGGCGGCGGCTTGCTGCATCCGCGACACATGGTCGGCCGCCAGGCGCAGGCGGTTATCGTTGAATATCAGGGTTTCAAAAAAGCCGTCGCCAAAGGCCAGGCCCCGGTTGGGCAGGGGCAGGGCGAAGTCCGTCTGGGCCAGCAGCTGGCCGTTGTGAAGCAGATACATAGCGGTGACGGGTGCGGTGAAGCGGGGGCGAAAGGGTAAGCGGGGGCTCTGGGGATTGATAGGAGCCCCGGTGATTGGTAGGGGCCCCAGCAATTACCGGGCAGCCGGCGGAAAAGCCGGCAGCCCGGGCCGTAACCAACCTAAGCCAGGCGGTCCAAAGCTGGCCATTTGCCCCGCCTGAATCGTCCCCAAAATCCGCGCAATCCGAGAAATTCGCCCGAATCCGTGGTTCAGACAAGCGCGAATTTCTTGCCCGGCAGGGCCCGCACCACGCCCCGGAACTCCAGGCCCAGCAGCAGCGCGGCCACGGCGTGGATGGCCAGCTGGGCCTTCCAGGCGAGGTCGTCCATCTGGGCTTCGCGGCCGTCGGCCCCGGCCAGCACGGTGATTAGCGCGAACTCGTCGGCCGTAAAGTCGTCGGGTGCGTAGGCGGGGGCGGGTTTGAATTTGCCCGATTGGTGCAGGGCCGCATCCCAATTCAATAATTCTTCGAGGTCCTTGGGCTCGGCGTACAGTGCAGCTTTGTTGTTTTTAATCAGCGCGTTGCAGCCCTCGGAGGTGAGGGCCCCCAGGTTGCCGGGCACGGCCAGCACGTCGCGGTCGTAGCTCAGGGCCAGCTCAGCGGTGATGAGGGCCCCGCCCTTGATGGCCGCTTCCACCACCACGGTGCCGTCGGCCAGGCCGGCGATGATGCGGTTGCGGGCCGGGAAATTGTACCGGTCGGGCGGCGTGCCGAACGGAAACTCGGTGAGCAGGCCGCCCACTTCGCGCATTTTCTCGGCCGTTTTGCGGTGCGCGGGCGGGTAGATGCGGTCGAGGCCAGTGGCCATCACGCCCACCGTGGGCAGGCCTTCCTGCAGGGCGGCGCGGTGGGCGATGATGTCGATGCCGTAGGCCAGGCCGCTGACGACCAGCGGCTGGTGCGGCAGCAGGCCGCGCACGATGCGCTCGGTTTGCTCGCGGCCGTAGTCGGTGGCCTGGCGCGTGCCCACCAGGGCCACCACTTTGGGCGCGTTCAGGTCGGCGGGCCCTTGGTAATAGAGGATGACCGGCGCGTCGGGAATGAGTTTGAGGCGGTGCGGGTAGCGCTTGCTGGTGTAAAACAGGATTTCGACGCCCTCTTTCTCCGCCTGCCGCAGGTCTTTTTCGGCGCGGCTGAGGGCCGTGGCCCGCTCGGCCCCGGTGAGGGCCGTTACCGCCTTGGGCCCCACCCCCGGAATGCGCCGCAGCCGGCCCGGCGGCATCAGCAGCACGTTTTTGGCCGAGCCACCGTAGCTCATCAGCTGCCGCGTAAGCTGCGGGCCGACGCCGGGGATGAGCGTGAGGGCTAGCTCGTAGAAGAGGTCGTCGGTAATAGTTTGAGGCATCTAATATGTAATAAGTTCTATCCGTCTTGTTACTGTTTGCTTAAATCCTTTAGCCAATTCCACTCTGGATTGTTAATAATTTCTGTCACAAAATCCGTCCCTTTCATTAACTGGCCACAATCATTATCAACTAATATTTGATCTGAGTTTGCAATTCTGACCAAGATTTTTTTGACAGTATTAATGGTTCTATACTGAATGCTGTAGGCATAATATTCTGCTGGAAATTGTTGAGAAATCCAATCGATTTCTGATTCATTCCAGCCAATTGAAATCAGGTCATTACCGCAGTAATCGACGTAGAGACGGTTTGAGCCCGCATTCTGTACTATAAATCCGACGGTCGGGTCGCCTTGGTCGGTTACGGTACTTTTTGGCAGAGCATCGCCAATTGTTTGTTTGAAATAGGGAAGTGATTCGGAACTCCCCGTAATGAGCATAATGGTCTCCATTGGAATTACTCCGGCCGGGCCACGTCCAGCTCCTTCTTCAGGCTCACCAAAAAGGCCCGCACGCGCTCGATGGCCTGCACGGCGTCGATTTTGTCCTTGAGCTGGGGCCCCTTCTGCTTGAGCATTTCGCGGGCCCCGGGGATGGTGTAGCCGCGCTCCTTCACGAGGTGGAAAATGGTGCGGAACGTGTCGATGTCCTGCGGCGTGTAGAGGCGGTTGCCCTTCTTGCTGCGGCGCGGTTTCAGCTCGTCGAACTCGGTTTCCCAGAAGCGCACCAGCGACTCGGCCACCTTGAACTGGGCGGCCACCTCGCCGATGGTAAAGTACTGTTTCTCAATGGTGCGCTCCTTGTAAGGCATAAGTCGGTGAGGTTATTTTACGCGGTATTTCCGGCTGATTTCGTCGTACATCAGCAGCATGTCGTTGGCCTGGCCCTGCTTGTCGAACACGGCTTCCCAGGTGTTCAGCGGCTCCCAAATGAAGGTGCCCTTGCCTTTGCCGCCGGGCAGGTTGAAGGCCACGTCGTTCACCTCGCGCTTGCGCTCGGAGTACTCCACCACCACAATGTCCTGCGGGTAGCGCTTGGCTAAATCAGTTAGGTTGGCCTTCAGGTCGGGAATGGTGCCGTGCCACTTGGGGTAGTACGACTCGCCGATGACGTCGAACGCCACCCCGCGGGCCGCCATGCGGTCGAGCCACCGCGTGGAATACCCGTTTTGGCCGCCCAGCGCGATGTGCAGCATCACCAGGGCCCCCGGGTCGGCCTCGTGCACGGCGCGGATGCCGGCCTTCACCAAGCCGGCCAGGGCGTCGAAGCGGGCCAGGCTGTCGGCGTGCTGCACGTCGCCGTCGGGCCAAATCATACCGTGGTTGATTTCGTTGCCCACCTGCACCATGTCGGGCGGCGTGCCCTGGGCGGCCAGGGCCCCCAGCACCTCCTTGGTGTAGTCGTGCACGGCGGCTTCCAGGGCGGGGCCGCTTAAGCCCTTCCAGGCCAGGGGCTTGAACTGCTTCTGCGGGTCGGCCCAGGTGTCGGAGTAGTGGAAGTCGAGCAGCAGCTTCAGGCCGGCCGCCCGCACGCGCTTGGCCATCGCCAGGGTGTGCGGCAGGTCGCAGAAACCCTTGCCCGGCGAGTAGCCGCTGTCGGCGGCGGGGTTGTTGAAAATGCGCAGCCGGATGTAATTGAAGCCGTGCTCTTTGAGAATCTGGATGGCGTCTTTCGGACCGGTTTTATCGGCGAATTTCACGCCCCGCGCCTCCAGCTGGGGCAGGAAAGAAATATCGGCTCCGAGCACCTTGCCCAGCCGGGCCGGGCGCGGGCGGGCTGCCCCCGCGGCACCGCCCGCCAGCAGCAGCAAAACGACCAGCGCGAGCGGCCGGCGCAACAAATTCAGCGAAAACGAGCGCATCAGCGGCGGAGAAGGGCGGGGGGAAGGGGCGGGGCCGGGCAGAAGCCGCAAGTTAGGGGCCCGGGCCCTACCGGGCCGCGGGGCCCCGGCGCTACCTTTGCGGGGCCGGTCCCGTGGCCCACCCAAAACCGCCGCGGGGCCCCGATTCGCCTTTTCTCCGCTCCCCATGTCGCTCCCCACCGCCGCGCACGTCCGCCAGCAATTCCTCGATTTCTTCGCCTCCAAGGGCCACCACATCGTGCCCTCGGCCCCGCTCGTGGTGAAAGACGACCCCACGCTGCTGTTCATCAACAGCGGCATGGCCCCGTTCAAAGACTACTTCCTGGGCAACCGGCCCGCGCCCTTCAAGCGCATCGCCGATACCCAGAAGTGCCTGCGCGTGAGCGGCAAGCACAACGATTTGGAGGAGGTGGGCTACGATACCTACCACCACACCATGTTCGAAATGCTGGGCAACTGGTCGTTCGGCGATTACTTCAAAACCGACGCCATCGCCTGGGCCTGGGAGCTGCTAACGGACGTGTTCAAGCTCGAAAAAGACCGGCTCTACGTCACGTACTTCGAGGGCGACCAGGGCGACGACCTGGGCCCCGACGCCGAAACGCAGGCCCTGTGGCGGCAGTACACCACCGACGACCGCATCCTGCCCGGCAACAAGAAGGACAACTTCTGGGAGATGGGCGACACGGGCCCCTGCGGCCCCTGCACCGAAATCCACGTGGACCTGCGCACCGCCGAGGAGCGCGCCCAAACCCCTGGCAGCCAGCTTGTGAACGCCGACCACCCGCAGGTGGTGGAAGTGTGGAACAACGTGTTTATGGAGTTCCAGCGCCTGGCCGACAAGTCGCTCATCAAGCTGCCCGCCCAGAGCGTGGACACCGGCATGGGTTTCGAGCGCCTGATGATGGCCGTGTCGGGCGTGCGCTCGAACTACGACACCGACGTGTTTCAGCCGCTCATCCAGTTCATTGCCAAGGAGGTAGGCATCGAATACCACGGCACCACGCCTCACTTAGCTGTTAGCTCTCAGCTGTTAGCTATTAGCTCTTCTCCCGATGAAAAAGCTAACAGCCAACAGCTAATGGCTAACAGCTCAAACGAAAAGACTGACATCGCCATCCGGGTGCTGGCCGACCACATCCGCGCCATCGCCTTCACCATCGCCGACGGCCAGCTACCCAGCAACGTGAAGGCCGGCTACGTGATTCGCCGCATCCTGCGCCGGGCCGTGCGCTACGCTTTTTCGAGCCTGAACCAGAAGCAGCCCTTCCTCTACAAACTGGTGCCGGTGCTGGCCGACCAGATGCGCAACATCTTCCCCGAACTAAAAGCCCAGCAGGCGTTCGTGACGCGCGTGATTGAGGAAGAGGAAATTGCGTTCCTGAAAACGCTCGAAACCGGCCTGCGCCGCCTCGATGCGCTGGAAGAAGCCGCCCGCGCCAACGGCGGCGTCATCGACGGCGCCACGGCCTTCGAGCTAAGCGACACTTTCGGCTTTCCGCTCGACCTCACGGCCCTCATCGCCCGCGAAAAGGGCCTGACGGTGGACGAGGCCGGCTTCCAGCAGGCCCTGGCCCAGCAGAAAAACCGCAGCCGCAACGCCCAGGAAACCGAGCAGAGCGACTGGGTGACGGTGGCCGAGGCCGAGGGCCCCAACGTGTTCGTGGGCTACGACCAGGACGAGGCCACCGCCCGCCTGCTGCGCTACCGCAAAATCGACAAGAAGGGCAAGACGGAATACCAATTGGTGCTCGACCAGACGCCGTTTTACGCCGAAAGCGGCGGCCAGATTGGCGACACCGGCTACCTCGAAAGCGACCTGGACCGGCTGCGCGTGCTGGACACGAAGCGCGAAAACGACCTCATCATCCACACCGTGCTGGAGCTGCCGCAGGAGCTGACGGCCGAGTTCCGGGCCCGGCCCGATGCGGCCCGGCGCACGCTCATCCGCAACAACCACACGGCCACCCACTTGCTGCAAGCTGCCCTGCGCCGCGTGCTCGGCGAGCACGTGCAGCAAAAAGGCTCGCTGGTGAACGACAAGCTGCTGCGCTTCGACTTCTCGCACTTCACGAAGGTGAGCGATGCGCAATTGCGTGAGATTGAGCAGCTCGTGAACGAGCGCATCCGCCGGCAAATCCCGCTCGACGAGCGCCGCAACGTGCCCATTGCCGAAGCCAAAACGCTGGGCGCCATGGCCCTGTTCGGCGAGAAGTACGGCGAGTTCGTGCGCGTCATTACCTTCGATAAAGACTACTCGGTGGAGCTGTGCGGCGGCCTGCACGTGGCCAACACGGGCAGCATCGGCTACTTCAAAATCGTGGCCGAGAGCGCCGTGGGGGCCGGCGTGCGCCGCATCGAGGCCGTGACGGCCGGCACCGCCGAAGCCTACGTGGACCAGCAAATTGACCTGCTCACCCAGGTGCGCGAGGCCCTCGGCAACCCCCAGCACCTGCTGACCTCGCTCGAAAAGCAGACCGAGGAAATTGGGGCCCTGCGCAAGCAAATCGAGCAGTTTGCCCAGCAAAGCATCAACCAGCAGAAGGACCAGCTCGCCGGCCAGGTGAAGCCCCTGAACGGCGTGAATTTCCTCGCCGCCCAGGTGCAGGCCACCAGCGCCGAGGGCCTCAAAACCCTGGCCTTCCACCTGCGCCAGGCCGTGCCCCACCTCGTGCTGGTGCTCGGCGCCGAAATCGACGGCAAGCCCCAGCTGGCCGTGATGCTGGCCGACGAGCTGGCCAAAGCCGGCAAGCTCAACGCCACGGCGCTGGTGCGCGAGCTGGCCAAGGAAATCCAGGGCGGCGGCGGCGGCCAGCCGTTCTTCGCCACCGCCGGCGGCAAAAACCTGGCGGGCCTGGGCGCGGCCATCGCCAAGGCGGGGGGGTTGGTGGGGCAGGCTATTGCTTAAATGCTCGCCTTGTGTGCGCACGTCGGTGTATGGTGCTTTTCTGCTGCCTGGTTTTGCCGCTCTGCCTACGGGCCCAGGCGGTGAAAAAGCAGATAGTATATTTTGACGCGCAACACCGGTCGTTGCTAACACCCAAAAATGCTAGTTATGCCGTGGAAACCGAATTCCTTGACAGCCTGCGGGCTGTGGAGAAATGGTATTTCGCGCCGCAAAAGGTGCGGGGAATTGCTTCATTTTCCAACTTGCGTCGGCGCTTGCGAGATGGTGAAACCACGATTTACTACGATAACGGCAGCGTTAAGCGGCGAACGACTTATCGGGCGGGTGATGCGCAGGAAGAATCTGCCTATTATCCCAATGGCAAGTTGCGTCGCCACCGCATATTTGGTAAAGAAGCAGTTGCCGAAAGCAAGTGTTTTGACGAGCACGGTACGCCGCTAAATTGCGATACCTTGGCCTGGCAAATAAAATGTCCGCCCAGGCCAGCAACTCCTTCAGAATACATGAGTATCCGATATCCTACGAAGGCGTTAAAGCTTGGCATTGAGGGCGAAGTGAGGGTGGAGTTTATGGTCGACCGTTTCGGACGGTTAGTAGATGTATGGGTTGTTGAATCCCCTTCTGTTTTACTCAACGAAGAAGCCATTGCTGCCATCAAGCGCGTAAAAAAATGGTACAATGTCATTGTGGATTGTGAACCGATTGATACATTATTCACGCTGCCTGTTACTTTTCATATAGAATAAACTGAACTGCGCCGATAGCTTGCACGGCCCGCTGCTTCGCGCAGCGGGCCCCGGCGCTACCTTAGGGCTCCTATCTTTTCCGCGCCCGCGCAATAGCCGTTGCCCCCGCCATGATTGAAGCCGACCTCGTTAACAAGCACGCCAAAAAAGCGCTCGGGATGGAAGAACACGGCCACCGGCCGCAAACGTGGCGGCAGCGCCTGCCCGACATCCTGTTGGAAATCGGCATCATCGTGTTTGCCATCACGCTGTCCATCCAGCTCCACACCTGGCACGAGCACAGTTTGGACCGCGAGAAGGAACGTAAATTCCTGACCGGGTTGCGGCAGGACTTTCGGCAAGACCTGCGCGAAATGCGTTCGGATTCGGACTCGTACGTTACCCAGCTGCGGGCCTCTCGTTACTACCGGTCCCTGACGCCGCAAACCCTGCGGCCCGACAGCCTCCGTAATTATAGCTGGACCTTGCGGAACTCCACGGTGCTGGTGCCCAATTCTTCGCGCTTCGAGGGCCTGAAGTCAGCCGGCGACCTGGATATCGTCGAGAACGAAGAATTACTCAACAGCATCCTCGACCATTACCAGGAGTTAATTCCCCAATTAGTAACCAACGCTAAGCAGTATTCTGACTACAAGCAGCAAAACCTGGGCCGTTACCTCGACGAGCACCTGGCCCCCAACCAGCAAAACCTGGTGGCCGTGATGGCCACGGGGCCCGCACAAAACTACCTGAGCCGGTCGGGGGCCATACTCGACATCCTAGACAAATACCACGGCGTAATGCAGCACAGCCGCCAATTGATTCGGCAAATTGACGCGCAGTTGCGCTAGGGACCGGCCGGGTTGGAGCTTTTTGCAGCGCTTGTACTGCCAGGGGACCCGACCCTACGGCCTGCGGCTAAAACAATTGGGCCCCGAACAGCGATTGTAATTGGTCTTTCTGCCCTTCCCGCGCCCCCTAATGCCCACCTTGCGCCCGTTGTTGCCGTTGCTACTGGTCCTGCTGGGCGGGGCGGCCTGGGCCCAGGGCACCGCTCCGGTGGCGTACCCTAACAAAACAGTTACCTATTTCGACGCGGACGACCGCCCGCTGCCGGGCCCCGCCGGGGCCGACCACTGGGCCGAGGTGGCCCGCTACGACAGCGTCCGCGCCGTGGTGCGCCGCTACTACGCCGCGGGGGCCTTGCAGGAATACACGCCGTACCTCGACTTGCCCCGGGGCGTGGTGCACGGCACGCGCACCACCTGGTACGAAAACGGGCAGCTGCGCACCAAAGAAGAGTACGTGGGCGGGCAGCGGCAGGGCGAGCTGCTGGCCTACTACCCCGACGGCACCCTGAAGCGGCGCGATACGTTTGCCGCCGGCCAGAACCTGCCCGGGGCCTGCTACGACCCCGAGGGCCGGCCGGTGCCGTACTTCCCCTTCGAGCAGCCGCCGCTCTACCCCGGCGGGGCCCTGCTGCTCTACCACGACGTGACGCGGCGCGTGCGCCCCAGCAGCGCCGAAATGCGCCAGTTCGCGGGCTATGGCTTCGCCGGCCTGCCCGCCGACGGGGCGGCCGCCGACCGCTGGCCGGTGGGGGAAATCGACGTGGCCTTCACCGTGACCGAGCGCGGCGAGGTGGCCGACCCTTACGTGGCCCGGTCCACGGCCCCGTGGCTCGACGAAAAAGTGCTGGCCGCCGTGCGCGGCATTACCAAACGGTTCCGGCCCGGCGTGCGCGACGGCCAGCTCGTGCGCACCAGCTGCCGGGTGCCCGTGGTGTTTTACGTGGCCGTGCCGGGCCGCCGCATCCGGCGCGGCGGGGGCGAGTAGCGGCGAGCCCCGGCCCGGGGCGGGCCCGGCGGCCCCAAACGAAACCCCGTAGAACGGTGCATCTTATGTTATCGTATCATTTCAATTAAAACCTCCTTCCGCCTGTCTGCGTACCTCGGCACTAGAATGCAGCCAGGGACTGCATATCTGCACCTATATCAGCGCTACTTACCCACGGGGTCTCCCCCAACTTTCACTTTTTTTCTTTTATGAAACACCTGTTATCATCCACCGCCTTGCTTGGCCTGAGCGTACTGGCAGCGGCCCCCCGCAGCCAGGCCCAGTCGGCCGACCGAAAATTTGGCATCAGTGGGTACGGTACCACGCTCCAGTACATGGGCGACATGGGCAACACGTACTTTAAGGCCAAGAACGGCACCTATGGCGGTGGCCTCACCCTGAGCCGCTACATCAGCAAAGGCTTCGACATCAACTTGTCGGCCAACCAGGCCACGCTGCGCTTCCCCTCGCCCACGGGCGCATTTGCCAACAACGGCACGCGTTTCTACGCCAACATCAGCACCTACGGCCTGGGCTTTAAGTTCAAGTTGCCGCTGAAGGACGACGCCGTTATCCGGCCTTATTTCCTGATTCAGCCGGGCGTGGCCCGCGTCAATTCCGACCGTTACGCTTCGCCCACGGCGGCCGCCAACCACCTCGACTTTACGTCGTTCGACGCGCAGGGGGCCATTGGCTTGGACTTCCGCCTCACGCCAGGATTTAGCCTGTTTGCCCAAGCCGGCGAGCACATGCTCGTCACCGGTGACGACAAGCTCGACGGCTCGGCCAGCAACGCCACCGGTTTTTACTACGACCACGACCGCTACCTCCAGTTTTCGGCCGGCTTCACCGCTAACATCGGCAAGGCCAAGGACACGGACGGCGACGGCGTGGCCGACCGCAAGGACAAGTGCCCCGACACGCCCACCGGCGTGAAAGTGGATGCCAACGGCTGCCCGCTCGACACCGACGGCGACGGCGTGGCCGACTACCAGGACAAGTGCCCCGACGTGAAGGGCCTGGCCGCCCTGCAGGGTTGCCCCGACGCCGACGGCGACGGCGTGGCCGACGCCGACGACAAGTGCCCCAACACGCCGGCCGGCGTGAAAGTGGACGCCACGGGTTGCCCGCTCGACGCCGACGGCGACGGCGTGGCCGACTACCTCGACAAGTGCCCCAACACGCCTAGCGGCGTGAAAGTAGACGCCACGGGTTGCCCGCTTGACAGCGACGGCGACGGCGTGCCGGATTACCAAGACAAGTGCCCCGACCGCGCCGGCCCCGCCAGCAATCAGGGCTGCCCCGAAATGAAGGCCGAGTCGAAGAAGGTGCTCCAGGAAGCCACCAAATACATCCAGTTTGCCTACAACAAGGCCACACTGCTGCCAGTGTCCTACAAGCGCCTCGACCAAATCGTGGGTGTGCTGACCGAGTACCCGGACTACAGCCTGGGCATGTCGGGCCACACGGACGACGTGGGTAACGAAGCCTTCAACCTGCGCCTGAGCTACGACCGGGCCGAGGCCGTGCGCACGTACCTCATTGCCAAAGGCATCCCGGCGGCCCGCATCGAGGCCCGCGGCTACGGCAAGCTCAAGCCGATTGCCAGCAACAAGACCAAGGCCGGCCAGGCCCTGAACCGCCGCGTGGAGATGGACCCCTACCTGACGGGCGAAGCCAACCCCGACGAGGCCAAGTACGGCCCTGCCCCCACGGTAGCCGAGCTGAAGGCCAAGGGCAAAACCGCCCCCAAAGCGGCCGCTCCGGCCCGCAAAAAGGCCCCGGCCAAAAAGAAGGCCCCCGCTAAAAAAGCCGCTGCCAAGAAATAGGTAGCAGCCGCTTTGGCCGATTGTAAAAACAGCCCGCTCCCCTTGGAGCGGGCTGTTTTTTTTTCAATGCGGCGGCCGTTTCGCCCGGCCCGGCGGCCGCGCCGGGGATGGGGGGGGCCGGGCCCCGGGCCCGGCGTGCGGCAGCGCCGCCAAAATCGGTTTTAACTTGCGGCCGGGTTGCGTCGGCCCCTGCCGCGGCCCACTTATTTCTCTTGTATGGACGAAGCCCTGATTGCTAAATACCAGCCCGTGATTGGGCTGGAAGTACACGCCCAGCTGCTCACGCGCAGCAAAATGTACTCGTCGGACGAAAACGAGTACGGCGTGGCCCCTAACACCAACCTCTCGGTCATCACCCTGGGCCACCCCGGCACCTTGCCCAAGGTGAACCGCACGGCCGTGGAGTTTGCCATGAAAATGGGCCTGGCCACCAACTGCCACATCCGGCGCGACAACCTGTTTGCCCGCAAAAACTACTTCTACCCCGACCTGCCCAAGGGCTACCAGATTACGCAGGACAAAACCCCGATTTGCTACGAGGGCCACCTCGACGTGCGCGTGGGAGAGGCCATGAAGCGCATCGGCGTCACGCGCATCCACATGGAGGAGGACGCGGGCAAAAGCATGCACCTGGCCGGCGAAACCGAAACCCTGGTGGACCTGAACCGCGCCGGCGTGCCGCTGATTGAGATTGTGAGCGAGCCCGACATCCGCACCGGCGAGGAAGCCTACGCCTACCTCACCGAAATCAAGAAACTGGTGGAGTACCTCGGCATCTGCGACGGCAACATGGAGGAAGGCTCGCTGCGCTGCGACGCCAACATCTCGGTGATGCTGCACGGGGCCCCCGAGTTCGGAATGAAGGTGGAGGTGAAGAACATGAACTCCTTCCGCAACGTGCAGCGGGCCATTGCCTACGAGATTGAGCGGCAGATTGCCATCGTGGAGGCCGGCGGCGAGGTGGCCAGCGAAACCCGCGGCTTCGACGCCGTGACCGGCACCACCAACGGCCAGCGCAGCAAGGAGACGATGAACGACTACCGCTACTTCCCCGAGCCCGACCTGCCGCCGCTGGTGATTGACGACGCCTGGCTGCACCGCGTGCAGGCCGGGCTGCCGGCCCTGCCCCAGCAGCTCTACGCCCGCTTCACCGGCGAGCTGGGCCTGAGCGACTACGATGCCTCGGTGCTGGTGGACCAGAAAGAGGTAGCCCTGTACTTCGACGAACTGGCCCGCCAAACGCCCAACGCCAAGGCCGCCGCCAACTGGGTGATGGGCCCCGTGAAATCGTACCTCAACGAGCGGGCCCTGCCGATGGAAGACTTCCCGCTCGACCCCGCCCAGCTGGCCGGCGTGATTGAGCTGATTGACGAAGACAAAATCAATTACTCGGTGGCCAGCAAGCAGTTGTTCCCGTACCTGCTGGCGCACCCCACGGCCAACGCCACCGGCGCGGCCGAGGCCCTGGGCCTGCTCACCAAAACCGACGGCGACGAGTTGGGGGCCCTGGTGGCGCAGGTGCTGGCCGCCAACCCGGCCAAAGTGGCCGAGTACCGGGCGGGCAAAAAATCCCTCACCGGCATGTTCATGGGCGAGCTGATGAAGCTAACCGGTGGCAAGGCCGACCCCAAGCAAGCCAACCAGCTGCTGCGCGCCGCGCTGGAAGGCGGACTCGTGGAATAGGTGAAGCTGCTTAGGAAGTTGCCAAAATCGGTGAGCAGGGCGTTCAATTGTGTTTTCTAAACAGCTTCGTTACCAATGAACAACGGGCAGTCAAAACGTTGTTGCCAGGCAAACTCAGCCATTGCCCGCTGTCGTATGTTCGTTCCCAGTTGTTCGTTGCCACTTGCTTTATGCGTTACCTTATGATAAAATCCGTGTTGCTGGCCGCCGCCGTATTGGGCGGGGCCAACGCCTGCCAGCCCGCCTCGGCGGCCGCGGGCTACGAAATTACCGGCCAGCTGCAAAACGCGCCGGCCGGCACCGAGCTGCACCTGGCCGAGCTGCAATCGAACCAGTTCGTGGAGCGGGCTTCGGCCAAAACCGACGCCGCGGGCAAGTTTGCCTTCAAGGGCACGGCCCCCACGGCCGGCCTCTACCAGCTCAAAATCAACGAGGCCAACCAAGTGCTGCTGCTGCTCGACGACCAAACCCGGGTGGCCGTGGCCGGCGACGCCCAGCGCCTGCCCGCCACCTACACCGTGACCGGCAGCCCCGACGCCGAGCTGCTCCGCCAGCTGACGCAGGTGATGGAAGGCACCAAAACCCAGATGGACGGCCTCAAAGCCCGCTACACCGCCGCGGCCGCGGCCGGTAAAGCCGACGCCACGCAGGCCATTGAGCAGGAAGCCGCCACCATCCAGAACGGCACCGCCGCCCGGGTGAAAAGCGTGCTGCGCCGCTACCCCACGGCCGTGGCCACGGGCTTCGCGGTTGGGGCCTTCCTCAGCCCCGAAGAGAACTTCCAATTCGCCGATTCCATCGCCGCCGTGCAGCGCAAAGCCAACCCCGGCTCGCCCTTCACCAAGGAGCTGACGGCCCGGCTGGAGCCGTTGCGGGCCACCGCCCCCGGCACCAAGGCCCCCGAAATCAACCTGCCCACGCCCGCCGGCCCCAAGCTGGCCCTCAGCAGCCTGCGCGGCAAGTACGTGCTCGTGGACTTCTGGGCCAGCTGGTGCGGCCCCTGCCGCGCCGAAAACCCCAACGTGGTGAAGGCCTACAACAAGTTCAAGGACAAGGGCAAAGGCTTCACCGTCTACTCGGTGTCGCTGGACCAGGAGAAGGGCCGCTGGATCAAAGCCATTGCCGCCGATGGACTGCTCTGGCCCAGCCACGTGTCGGACCTGGCCTACTGGCAGAGCGTGGCCGCCGCCGCCTACGGCATCACGGCCATCCCGCAGTCGTTTTTGCTCGATCCCAACGGCGTCATCATCGCCAAAAACCTGCGCGGGGCCGAGCTGGACGCTAAGCTGGCCGAAGTGCTGAAGTAGCGCGCGTTGAATTGCGGAAGAATAACTGCTAAAAGAGGCCGGCTCTCCCCAAGAGCCGGCCTTTTTTAACGTCCCCCCGCGCCCTGATTTTCCGGCCCGAAACGCAAGTAGCGCGGGCCGTTGCCGAATTGTGCGCAGCGCCTATATTTGGCACGGCAGCAACTCTTCCTCAGTTCATTAGCCGGGTGGTTCTCATGAAAAGCTCACATCTCTTGCCCGTTTTGGGAATAGTGGCCCTTGGGGTGGTCGGGGCCGCGGCTGCCACGCGCCCCACGGGCTTTGTGCAGGAGTTTTCGACGGGGGCAGTGCTGTTGGCCAGCGGCGATACGCTGCGCGGGCCCGTGCGCTTATACCGCGAGCTGGACATGGTAAGCCTGCCGGGGAACAGCCAGACAACAGCCGCCTTTTCGGCAGCTCAGGTGAAAATATTTGCAGTAAAGGGCGGGCAACTGGTCGACTCGGACCCCCGCGATTTTAATCCTGCGCCCCAGGAGCCGCGCAGCGTTTCGAATAATCTCAGTAGCCCTCTTTTTAACCAGCGCACGGTTCGGAAGGCATCGCTGCAGGCGCCGCTAGATGCCTGGACTTCGCAAACCTATTCTGGGCGGCGCGGCTACCTGCCGCCCAGCCAACACTTTCTGTCGGACACAGCGTCCGTGCGCACCTTCCGCACCTTTTTGTGGGACCACGACCGGGTGGGTGCCCAGCGGCCGACGCCAGCGTTTTTCGAGCAGCTCAGCAACGGACCGTACCTGCTGCTACGCCGCCAGCGGCTCGCCCCCGGGCCCGCTGAGGCCGGCCAGGGGGCCTACTACGTGCCCCCCGTTCTCGCCGACCACTATTATTTGGCCGACCCCGAGGGCCATGTCTTGCGGTTGCTCAAGCCCGAAAAAGCGCTGCTGGCGGTGTTTCGGCCCCAGGCCCAGGCCATTACGGCTTACGCTGCCCAACACAAGCTGGACTTTTACGACCCCGCGCACCTAGCCGAGCTGGTGACGTACGGCAATTCGTTGCTGGCGCAATAGGTAGGCTTGCTGCCGCGCACAACCGTCCCACGAATTCCTTAGCCCAAAAACATGCGCTGCAAGCCCGGCCAGAGGCGTTTTTTCAAGCTTACGTCGTACTCCACCATCTCAATTTCGGCGGCGGCGAGGTAGGAGAGGCCCTGGGCGGCGAACTGCACGGGCTCGTAAATCTGGGTGTTGCGCACGGCCACGTCGAGCAGGTTGCGGCCGAAGGCCACGACCTGGGTGGCGGCCAGCTCGCGGCGCAGGCCGGCCAGGGCCACCGGCAGGTGCGACTCCACGTTCACCAGCACCACGTCGGCCATCACCAGGCCCAGGGCCTGCAACATCTTGTTGAGGAACACGTTGCGGTGCAGCTTGACAAACTGGTCGGGGGGCAGGCGCACCAGCAGCACCACGCCGTCGGCCCGGCTGCCTTGGGTAGTGAAGGGCGTGGGCGGGGCGGGCGGTCCGGGAACCGCGGGGGCCGCAGGTACCACTGCGGGAGCCGCGGCGGGGACGGCCAGAGCGGCTTCGGGCAGGCGGGCGGGCGGCACGGGCACAGGCGGGGCCGCCGGTGGCGGGGCCGGCGCGGGGGCCAGTGCTGGAACGACGATTTGGGCCTCCGGGGCCGCTTCGGCAACGGGTGCCGGGGGCTCCGGCGCGGCCGGTGCGGGCCGCGAAACGGGCTCAACGGGCACGTAGAGCGTCACGTCGGTGTAGAAGTTCTGGAGGAAGGCCAGCTTTTCGGCGGACATGGGCGTTGGGTAGCTTTTAGCTGTCGGCTGCCAGCTGTCAGCTTTTGTTTTTATTATTATTTAAGGCTCATCAGCGCAAAAGCTGACAGCTAAAAGCTGAAAAAGCTATTCCAGCGCGAACAGGGCTTTCAGCTCCTGGGCTTCGGCGGGCTTCATGCGGCCGGCCAGCACCAGGCGCAGCTGGCGGCGGCGCAGGGCCCCTTCGTAAAGAGAAATTTCCTCCGCCGTTTCGGGCACGGCCTCCGGCACGTCGATGGGCCGGCCCGACTGGTCCACGGCCACGAAGGTGAAGAACGCCTCGTTGGTTTTGAATTTGGTGCCGTTGGGGATGTCCTCGGCCCACACGTCGATGTGCACCTCCATGCTGGAGCTGAACGAGCGGGTGACCTGCGCCTGGAGCGTGACCACGTTGCCGAGCCGGATGGCGTCGCGGAACGACACGTTGTCGACCGAGGCCGTGACGACGATGCGGTTGGAGTGCTTCTGGGCGGCAATGGCCCCGGCGATGTCCATCAGGTGCATCATGCGGCCGCCCATCAGGTTGTTGAGCGTGTTGGTGTCGTTGGGCAGCACCAGCTCGGTCATGATGACGAACGAGTCGGCCACGGGCTTTTGCTTGCGCATTGCTCTCGGGTAAAAAAATGACGGCGGGCACGGGCCCCCGGCGCAAAGGTAGGGCCCCGCTAGCCCTGCCAGCCGCCGGCCCCAAGCAGCGGCACGAACCGAAACGGCTCGAACTCCTCGCGGGCAAACGCATCGGGCCCCTCGCGCACCACCCGCACCATGCGCTGGGCGTGGGCGGGCCCCACCGGAATGACGAGCTGCCCGCCCACGGCCAGCTGGCGCAGCAGGGCCGGCGGCAGCCCCGGGGCCCCGGCCGTGACGAGGATGCGGTCGAAGGGCGCGGCCTCGGGCCAGCCCAGCGAGCCGTCGCCGCAGCGCAGGCGGGGGGCCGGGCCGTCGGGGGGCAGCAGGGCGGCCAGGCGGCGCTGGGTGGCGGCAAAGAGCGTGGCGTTCAGCTCGATGCTGTGCACGTGGGGCGTGAGGCGCAGCAGCACGGCGCACTGGTAGCCCGAGCCGGTGCCCACTTCCAGCACCCGGTGGTGGGGGGCGGGGGCCAGCAGCGCGGTCTGGTAGGCCACGGTGTAGGGCTGCGAAATGGTTTGGCCCTCGCCGATGGGAAAGGCCTTGTCGTGGTAGGCGTGGGCCTCGAAGGCGGGGGCGAAAAACTGGTGGCGCGGCACGGCGGCCAGCGCCGCCAGCACCCGCTCGTCGCGGATGCCGCGGGCGCGCAGGGCCGCCACCAGGGCCCGGCGCTGGCCGCGGTGGCGGTAGGTGTCGGGGGCGGGCGCGGCGGCGTTAGAAGCGGGGAGGGGCACGGAAACGGGGAGCAAAATCGGGGGCCGGGGGCCGGGCCCGGGGCCCCGGGCCCGGCCGCGGCGGCGTTACCTTTGGGGCGGCGCGGGCCCCGGCCCGCGAAAATACGCCCTAAACCACTCCGTGCCCCTCCTCCGCCGCCTGCAATACGCCAAGCTCGTGGCCGCCGACTTTGCGGCGGCGCTGCTGGCCTGGGCGGCGTTCTTCGGCCTGCGCAAGTACTTGCTGCACGAGCTGGCGGGCTTCCACTTCACCCCGCCGGTGGCCGAGGCGCTGGCGTCGGCGGCCCTGGCCGTGGGCCTGGGCTGGACGGCCCTCTACGCCTTGCTGGGGCAGTACCGCGACGTGTTCCGCAAGTCGCGCCTGGCCGAGCTGCTGCGCCTGTTCCGGGTGACCACGCTGGGCGTGGTGGTGCTGTTTTTCGCCCTGCTGCTCGACGACCAGGGCGTGAGCAACTACCACCTCTACTACCGCACCGTGGCCACGTACTTCCTGGTCCACTACACGTTCACGGCGGTGCTGCGCATCGCGGCCGTGCGCAGCGTGCAGCGGCTGGTGCGGCGCGGCGACATTTTTTTTCCGACCCTGCTGGTGGGCAGCACCGCGCTGGTGCTCGACACGGCCCGCGAGCTGGGCCGCACCGGCCGCCACCTGGGCCTGCGGGTGGTGGGCTTCGTGGCCCCCGCCGGCGGGCCCGTCGACGCCGCCCTGGCGGCCGCCCTGCCCGCGCTGGGCACCTACGAGCAGCTGCCGGCGCTGGTGGCGGCCCAGCGCCTCGAGGAAGTCATCATCGCCATCGAGCCCAGCGAGCACCGCCGCATCCAGCACATCCTCAACCTGCTGGAGGGCAGCCCCGTGCGCATCAGCATCCTGCCCGACCTCTACCAAATCCTGCTGGGCTCGGTGAAGGTGAGCCATTCGTTTGGCACGCCGCTCATCGAAATCAAGCACGACCTGCTGCCCCTCTGGCAGGCGGTGGTGAAGCGCCTGCTCGACGTGCTCGGCGCGGCCCTGTTCCTGGGGCTGGCCTGGTGGGTGTACGCCTTCGCGGCCGCGATGGTGCGGCTCTCGTCGCCGGGGCCCGTGTTCTACCGCCAGGAGCGCATCGGGCGCAACGGCCGGCCCTTCCGCATCATCAAGTTCCGCTCGATGTACGTCGATGCCGAGCGCGGCGGGCCGGCCCTCAGCTCCGACCACGACCCGCGCATCACGCCCTGGGGCCGGTTCATGCGCCGCGTGCGCCTCGACGAGCTGCCCCAGTTCTGGAACGTGCTCAAGGGCGACATGGCCGTGGTGGGCCCGCGCCCCGAGCGCCAGTTTTTCATCGACCAAATCGTGTGCGTGGCCCCCCACTACCGCCACCTGCACCGCGTGCGCCCCGGCCTCACCAGCCTCGGCCAGGTGAAGTACGGCTACGCCGAAACCGTGCCCCAGATGGTGGAACGCCTGAAATTCGACATCCTCTACATCGAAAACATGAGCCTGGCCATGGACTTCCGAATAATGCTGTTCACGCTGAAAATCATCTTCGAAGGCCGGGGCAAATAAATCGCTGATTAGTCGTGATTAACCGTGATTGCGCTGATTAATTGTGACGGACTTGTTTTCGGCGGGCGGGGCCACATCAACCAGTTGTTTGTTGCCTGTTTATCTCCTAACATCTCCAAGCCGTGCCGCTACCATCAGCGAAATCACGGTTAATCACGATTAATCAGCAATTTATGTTTACCGGAATCATCGAAGCCCTGGGCACCGTCGTGGCCGTCGAAAACGCGGGCACCAACCGCCAGTTCACCGTGCAGTCGCCGTTTGCGGGCGAATTGAAAATTGACCAGAGCGTGGCCCACGACGGCGTGTGCCTGACGGTGGTGGCCGTGGACGCGGCCGCCGGCACGCACGTGGTGACGGCCATCGACGAAACCCTGCGCGTGACCAACCTGCGCCAGTGGGCCCCCGGCCGCAAAGTCAACCTGGAGCGCTGCTTGGCCGCCAACGGCCGCTTCGACGGCCACATTGTGCAGGGCCACGTGGACGCCACCGCCGAATGCCTTAGCGTGGACGACCAGGACGGCTCCTGGATTTTCCGGTTCCGGCACGCGCCGGGGCCCGGCCGCGTCACGGTCGAGAAAGGCTCCATCTGCGTGAACGGCACCAGCCTGACCTGCTTCGAGAGCACCGACGACGGCTTCGCGGTGGCCATCATTCCGTACACCTACGAGCACACCAGCTTCCACCAGCTGCACGCCGGCGAGGTGGTGAACCTGGAGTTCGACATCGTGGGCAAGTACGTGGCCAAGCTGCTGGGGCGCTGAGCCCCGCCGGGGCCGCCCGCAAGCACCGGTGCCGCCGCGCCCCGCCGGGGCGGCCTTACCTTGCCGGCCCATGAACCGCGCTGCCCGCTTTTCGCTCCCCGCGGTGCCCGCCGTGCTCCTGTCCATCGGGAGCGTGCAGGGCGGGGCCGCCATCGCCAAGGGCCTGTTTCCGCTGCTGGGGGCGGCCGGCACCACCAGCCTGCGCATCGGGCTGTCGGCGCTGGTGCTGCTGGTGGCGGTGCGCCCGCGGCTGGGGCGGCTGCGGCCGGCGCAGTGGCGGGCCGTGGTGCCCTACGGCCTGGCCCTGGGCCTGATGAACTTTTTGTTTTACTGCGCCCTGGCCCGCGTGCCGCTCGGGCTGGCCGTGCCGCTGGAGTTTGTGGGGCCGCTGGGCCTGGCGGTGGCCGGCTCGCGGCGCTGGGCCGACGCCGGGTGGGCCGGGCTGGCCGCCGCGGGCATCGCGCTCATTGCCCCGTGGCACGGCCGGGGCCCCGACCCGTTGGGGCTGGCCCTGGCCCTGGCCGCCGGGGGGTGCTGGGCGGGGTACATCGTGCTGGGCCGGCGCACGGCGGCCGTGCTGCCGGGCCCGCAGGCCGTGGCCATCGGGATGCTGTTCGCGGCGCTGCCCGTGCTGCCCTTCGGCGTGGCCAGCGGCAGCCTGCGGGCCCTCACCCCGCACCTGCTGGGGCTGGGGGCCCTGCTGGCGCTGTTTTCCAGCGTGCTGCCCTTTTCGCTCGAGATGCGGGCCCTGCGCACCCTGCCCACGCGCACCTTCAGCATCCTGATGAGCCTGGAGCCCGTGGCCGCGGCCCTGTCCGGCTGGTGGCTGCTCCACGAGCGGCTGCTCGGCAGCCAGTGGCTGGCCGTGGGCCTCATCGTGGCGGCCAGCGCGGGGGCCACGCTGACGCAGGGCCGCCCCCGGCCGGCCCCCGGGTAGCCCCCGGGGGGCGCGGCCCGGGGGCTACCCGGCGGTTGGTATTTTTAAAACAGCGCAAAATGCAAAACACTACGGACTCGGTAAACGTAACGTTTAGACCAACTTAACGCCCCCGCCCATGCCCAGCAAACGCGAAGCCTCGGGCCCAAACCTGGCGACAAGCGCTACATCCGGCGCGCCAAAGACGGTGAAATTGACACGTCCGTCGAGCTGCACAAGTCGCTCTCGCAGGACGATACGCACAACGCCAAAAAGACCAGCAAGCCCGGCCAGGGCGACCACGGCGACGGCCACACTGGCAACCGCAAACCGTAAAGAAAAGGGCTCCCAGCGCAACGCTGGGGGCCCTTTTTACTTATGCAACTTCGCGGCCCAGGGTGCCCCAGCGGCCCGTGGGGGCGGTGAGGCGGCGAAAAATGGTGGCCGCCCCCCAGCCCAGCCCCGCGCCGATGAGGGCCCCGCCCAGCACGTCGGTGGGGAAGTGGGCCCCCAGGTAGATGCGGCTGTAAGAGAGCCAACCGGCCCACAGAAACACCCCGGTTTTCAGGGCCCGGTAGCGACCGGCGGGCAGCGTCAGCAACAGGAACACCGCCAGGGCAAACGCGTTGGCCGCGTGCGACGAGAGGAAGCCGAACTGCCCGCCGCAGCCGTCGGGCAGGTACAGCCGGGCCTCCAGGGCCGGGTTGTGGCAGGGGCGCAGGCGGCCAAAAAAAGGCTTGAACAAGCGGCTCGTGATGCTGTCGGCCAGGGCCACGGCGGCCACCACCAGCGGCAGCAGCACCGCCGCCCGCCGCCGGAAGTGCCAAATCAGCCAGCCGATGAGCACGGCGTAAAAGGGAAACCACACCAGGCGGTTCGAGGCGAAGGTCATCACGGCGTCGAGGGCGGGGCCCCGGGCGTGGTTCACGGCCAGCAGCAGCCGGTCGTCGAGGGCGTGCAGGGCCCTAAACATGGCCAATCCAATCCACGCCCTTGCGCAGCCAGGCCTGGGTGGCGGCCTCCGGGGTGCCGGGGGCGGGCGGGTGGGGCTGGTAGCTCCAGCCGGTGCGCGGGGGCAGGCTCATGAGGATGGACTCGGTGCGGCCGCCGGTTTCGAGGCCGAAGCGGGTGCCGCGGTCGAAGGCCAGGTTGAACTCGGCGTAGCGGGCGCGGCGCAGCATCTGCCAGGCCTCCTCGGCGGGGCCAAAGGGCAGGGCCTGGTTTTCGGCCATGATTGCGGTGTAAAAGGGCCCGAACAGCTCGGCCACGTCCTTTATCAGTTGGAATAATTCCCCGGCGGTGCCGTCGGGGCCCACCGTCAATCTATCGAAGAAAATGCCGCCCACGCCGCGGGTTTCCTGGCGGTGGGGCAGGTAGAAGTAGTCGTCGGCCCAGCGCGTGAAGCGCGGGTAGTAGGCCGGGTTGTGGGCGTCGCAGACTTCCTTTAGCCGTTGGTGGAAGCGCCGGGCCTGGGCTTCGTCCACGTAAATGGGCGTCAGGTCGATGCCGCCGCCGAACCAGGCCTCGCCGTTGCCGGCCTCGAAGTAGCGCACGTTCATGTGGACGATGGGCACGCGCGGGCTGCGCGGGTGCAGCACCAGGCTCACGCCGGTGGCGTAGAAGCGCGGGTCGGGCATGTGGAGCTGGCGGGCGGCGGCCTCGCTCATGGCGCCCCACACGGCCGAGAAGCCCACGCCGCCTTTTTCCAGCACGGCCCCGTTTTCGAGCACTTTGCTGCGGCCGCCGCCGCCGCCGGGGCGCTCCCAGGCGTCGGTGCCGAAGCGGGCGGGGCCCCCGTCGGCGGCTTCGAGGTGGGCGCAGAGGCGGAGCTGGAAATCGGCCAGCCAGGCTTCGATTTCGGGGCGAACGGTGGGGGAGGTGGGCACGGGCAGGGCCGGCGCGGGGCCGGCAGAAAACGCGAAACTTACGGCCCCAAAAGTACGGCCACATCCGGCCGGGCCCCGCCGCCCGTACCTTTGCCGGGCCACCCTCCCGCCCTGTATGCTCCCTCACCCGACCCCGGCGGCCCTGGCCACCGAGGACCTAACCCCCGCGATGCTGCGCCGCGCCTACGCCCTGATGCACACCGCTGCCGCCCTGGCGGCCCTCTACGAAGACCAGAAAGCCACCGCCGCCCGCTACGTGCACGCCACGGCCCGCGGCCACGAGGCCGTGCAGCTGGCCGCCGCCTTCCTGCTCACCGAAACCGACTACGCCGCCCCGTACTACCGCGACGACGCTTTTTTGCTGGGCCTGGGCCTGCGGCCCTACGAGCTGATGCTTCAGCTGCTGGCCAAGGCCGACGACCCTTTTAGCGGGGGGCGCACCTACTACGCCCATCCTTCGCTGCGGCGGCCGGGGGTGCCCGTCATCCCGCACCAAAGCTCGGCCACGGGCATGCAGGCCATTCCGGCCACCGGCATGGCCCACGCCCTGGCCTACCTGGAGGGGCAGGGCCTGCGCCCCGCCCCGGCGGCCAACGGCGGCACCGGGGCCCCCGGCAGCGCCTGGCTGCAAGAGGCCCTGCGCCCGCTGCTGGGCACCCGCGCCGACCCCGACGAGGCCCCCGAGCCGCTGCCGCCGCTGGTGCTCTGCTCGCTCGGCGACGGGGCCATGACCGAGGGCGAGGTGAGCGAGGCCCTGCAAATGGCCGTGCTGCACCGGCTGCCCATCGTGTACCTGGTGCAGGACAACGACTGGGGCATTTCGGCCACCGGGAAGGAAATGCGGGCCATGGACGCCTACGAATTCGCCGCCGGCTTCCCCGGCCTGCACCGCGTGCGGGTGGACGGGGCCGACCTGATTTCCTCCTACAAGGGCCTGGCCGAGGCCTACGCCCACGTGCGCCAGCGCCGGGGCCCCGCCCTGGTGCACGCCAAGTGCCCGCTGCTGGGCCACCACACCAGCGGCGTGCGCCGCGAGTGGTACCGCGGCGACGACCTGGCCCAGCACCAGGCCCAGGACCCGCTGCCCCGCCTGCACCGCCGCCTGCTGGCCGCCGGCATCGGCGAGGCCGAGCTGGCCGGCCTCGCCGCCCGGGCCCAGGCCACCGTGGCCGCCGACTGGGCCCTGGCCCTGGCCGCCCCGGGCCCCGACCCGGCCACCTTCGCCGACCACGAGTTTGCCCCGCCCGCCGTGCTGGCCGAGGCCGGCGAGCGGGCCCCCGCCGGGGCCGAAAAAGTGCTGATGGTGGACGCCGCCCTGCACGCCGTGGACGACATCCTGGCCGAGTTCCCCGAGGCCCTGTTCTACGGCCAGGACGTGGGCGGCGAGCTGGGCGGCGTGTTCCGCGAGGCGGCGCTGCTGGCTAAGAAGTACGGCGATAAGCGCGTGTTCAACACGCCCATCCAGGAGGCCTACATCGTGGGCAGCACGGCCGGCATGGCGGCGGTAGGGGCCCGGCCGATTGTTGAAATTCAGTTCGCCGACTACATCTGGCCGGCTTTAAATCAATTAGTTGAAGAATTAAGTAAGAGCTGCTACCTGAGCATGGGCAAGTTTCCGGTGCCGGCGCTGATTCGGGTGCCGGTGGGGGCCTACGGCGGCGGCGGGCCCTACCACTCGGGCTCCATTGAAAGCACATTGCTCACCATCCGCGGCATCAAGGTGGTGTACCCCAGCAACGCGGCCGACATGAAAGGCCTGCTGCGGGCGGCGTTCCTCGACCCCAACCCGGTCGTCATGCTCGAGCACAAGGGCTTGTACTGGAGTAAGGTGCCCGGCACGGAGGACGCCAAAACCCTGGAGCCCGCCGCCGGCTACGTCATCCCCCTGGGAAAAGCGGCCGTGGCCCAGGCCGCCGACCCCGCGCACCTGCGGCGCGGCGACACGGCCCTGGTCATCGCCTACGGCATGGGCGTGCACTGGGCCCGCACGGCCAGCCGCGACTTCCCCGGCCGCGTCGAAATCCTGGACCTGCGCACCCTCAACCCGCTCGATTTCGACGGGGTGCAGGCCGCCGTTGGCCGCCACGGCAAAGTACTGGTCCTCACCGAAGAACCTTTAATGAATTCCTTCGCCGAGAGCCTGGCCGGGCGCATCCAGCGCCACTGCTTCCTGGCCCTCGACGCGCCGGTGCACACCCTCGGGGCCGCCAACCTGCCCGCCATCCCCCTCAACGTGGAGCTGGAAAAGATGATGCTGCCCAGCGCCGCCAAAGTAGCCGCGGCCCTCGGGGAGCTGCTGGCTTTTTAGTTGTTCGTTGTTAGTTACTGGTTGTCAGGGGGTTAAGAAGGGTGTCATGCTGAGCGGAGCGCAGCGGAGTCGAAGCATCTCTCCCGCGTTAGTAAACCCAATCGATTGGATTGCTTGCGCGGGAGAGATGCTTCACTACGTTCAGCATGACGGTCTTAATTCGCTCGCTGACAACTGAAAATTGTCAGCTGCTCACCGCTGCGGCCCGCGGGCGGGCCTCGCTGGGCGGGTAGCCGAAGTGGCGCGAGAAGCTGGTGGAGAAGTTGGCGGGGTTGCCGTAGCCCACCCGGTAGCCGGCCTCGGCCACGGTGGCCGCGCCGCCGGCCAGCAGCTCGTGGGCGTGGGTGAGGCGCACGAGGCGGATGAAGTCGCCGGGGGCGTGGCCGGTGAGGGCCTTGAGCTTGCGGTGCAGCTGGGTGCGGCTCAGGGCCAGGGCGTGGGCCAGGGCTTCCACGTCGAGGGCTTCGTCGTCGAGGGCCAGCTCCACGGCCGCCCGCACGCGGGCCAGAAACGCTTCCTCCAGCGTGGGCGGGCCGGGCGGGGGCGCGTCGGCCACCGCCCGGCGGTACGCCTCCTGGAGCTGCTGGCGGCCGTGGACGAGGTTGCGCAGCTGGGCCAGCAGCTCCTCGCGCCGGAAGGGCTTGGTGAGGTAGGCGTCGGCCCCGGTGTCGAGGCCCTGGAGGCGGCTGGGCAGGTCGGCCTTGGCCGTGAGCAACACGATGGGAATGTGGCTCGTGCGCTCGTCCTCCTTCAGGGCCCGGCACACGCCGTAGCCGTCGAGGCGGGGCATCATGGCGTCGGTCAGCACGAGGTCGGGCAGGTGCTCGCGGGCCAGGGCCACGCCGGCTTCGCCGTCTTCGGCTTCGAGCAGGTGGTAGGCGGGGCCCAGCACGGCCCGCAGGTAGGCCCGCACGTCGGCGTTGTCTTCGATGAGCAGCACCAGCGGCGCGTCCGGCGCGGGGGCCGGGCCGGGGGCCGGAGCGTCGGCGGCGTCGGCGGCGTCGGCGGCGGGCAAAGCAACGGCCCGTAACGCCGGCTTGGCCGGGGCCTCAGCCGGGGCCAGCGACGCCGGCGCGGCTTCGGCGGCGGGCCGCAGCGGCAGGCGCACGGTGGCGGTGGTGCCGCGGCCCGGCTCGCTGGCCAGGGCAATGGTGCCGCCGTGCAGCTCCACCAGCTCCTTGGTGAGGGCCAGGCCGATGCCGGAGCCCTCGTGGGCGCGGGTGTCGGAGGCGTCGGCCTGGTAAAAGCGGTCGAAGACGTGCGGCAGCTGCGCCGCCGCGATGCCGCAGCCCGTGTCGCGCACCGTCAGCTCCAGCCAGGCGGGGGCCCCGGGGGCCCCTTCGGTCCCGGCCACGCGCAGGCCCACGGCCACGGTGCCGGCGCTGGGCGTGAACTTGAAGGCGTTGGCGAGCAGGTTGACCAGGATTTTCTCCAGCTTGTCGGCGTCGAACGCGGCGGGCAGTACGGGCCGGTCGGCCTCGAACGAGTACCCGATGCCGCGCTGCTCGGCCAGCGACTCGAACGAGCCCACCAGCCCGCGCACGAAGGCCACCGCGTCGCCCGGGGCGAGGGCCAGGGCCTGCTGGCCGGCCTCGAGGCGGCCCAGGTCGAGGAGCTGGTTGATGAGGTGCAGCAGGCGCTGGGCGTTGCGCTGCACCAGGGCGGCCTGCTGGCGGGTGGCCGGCTCGCGGGTGTCGGCCGCGATTTGGGCGGCGGGCCCGAGCATGAGCGTGAGCGGGGTGCGGAACTCGTGGGTGATGTTGGTGAAGAAGCGCGTTTTCTCTTGGTCCAGGGCCCGGAGGCGGTCGGCCTGCGCCGTGATTTCGTCTTTCTGCGCGGCCAGCACGTGGTTTTGCTGACTGATTTCCTCGGTGCGGGCCCGCACGGTGGCCTCCAGGCGCTCGTTCTGGGCGCTGACGAGCCGGCGGCGCTCGGTTTCCTGGGCCAGGGTTTGGGCCGAGAGTTGCTCCACCTGCCGCAGCTGCGCTTCCAGGTGGCGGCGGGTGGCGGCAAACTCGCGGGCCAGGTACACCGACATGCACACGGGCAGCAGTAGAAAGCCCAGCTGAATGGTGAGCAGCTGGGCCAGCGAATAGTACCGGACCCACACGTGAAAGACGTCGTACGCCGCAAACACCTGCACCAGAATGGTGGCCACCACGCCCACGGCCACCGGGCCGATGCCGGGCCGCCCCCGCCGCCACGCCCGGCCCAGCACCCGCAGCATGTCCAGCCACGGCAGCAGAAAAATGGCCGCCAGCAGCGGCTGGTGGGGCCATTCCTGGGCCTGCGCGGCGGGCTGCGCCAGCCACATTGCCACCAGCGCCGCGCGCAACAGCCCCACCAGCGCCAGCCAGCGCCAGGGCAGGTGCCCTTCGCACACCGAATAGAGAAAGACCAGCAGCAACACCGAATTAACGGCTTGCGCCACCGCGAAACCCAGCTGCAGCCACTGCAGCAAGGCCACGTCGGACTCGGTGCTGCGGAAGTACACCACCAGGGCGGTGCCCATGAGCGCCCCCGCGTAGAGGCTGAAGTACAGGTTGGCCCGCTGGGGCCGGTAGAACAGGAACAAAAAGAAGTGCAGCAGCGCCAGCAGCCCGGTGCCGGTTATCACCATCAGGTGCAGCGAGCGCACCCGCATGAGGCGGATTTGCTCGGCCTGGAGGCGAACGGCCGGGGCCACGCGCAGGGCAAAGCCCCCGTAGGGCGGCGGCCAGGCCCCGAAGCGGGCGTAGCGCACGGCCAGCAAGTGCGGCCCCGCGGTGCGGAGCAGGAAGGGCAGCGTGAGGTAGCGCGGGCTGAGGCCCCGGGTGGTTTGGGCCGAAGTACCCACGGTGCCGATGCTCCCCAGCCGCTGCCCGTCGAGGTAGATGTCGGAAGCCCCCTGCTGCACAATGGCCAGGCCCAGCGGCTGGCCCAGCAGGGCCGAATCGAGGGTGAAGCGCAGCCGGAAGCAGCCCAGCCCGCGCCAGCCGGGCGGCGGTGCCTCCACCAGAAAGTTGGGGTCGGCCAGCGGCCAGCCCTGGTCGGGCGTGGCGGGGCTGGCCCAGCCGGGCGGCTGGCCCGGCTGGTAGCGCCAGCGCCCGGTGTCGTCGAGGCGCTGCATGGCCGGTGCGTTGACCAGGGCCGCCCGCAGGAGCAGCAGGGCGCTGGCGGGCGCGGCCGAACGGAGAACCGGCCGGCCGGCAGCGCGGGCCGCGGGCCTACCCAGCAGGCCGTGGCCAACGAGTAGGGCGAGGATAAGCAGGCAGCGGATTTTCATGGGCAGCGGCCCCGCGGGGGCCCGGCGTGGGGCGGCGCACCAGGGGCAGCGGGCCCCGGCACTGCCCAAACCACGGTTGGTAGAGGACTATTTTATGAAGATATAGCGAAATTTTTATGCTTGCTCATCAGCAGTCAAATAAACTGGTTTTTCCGCCCAAAAAAACCGCAAATCCGGGCTGTGCAACTTCCCCAAACGCCTTTGCAACCTGCGCAAACGCCGCCGCTCCGTGGGCACATGCTTTTGCCCGTTCCGCAAACGCCGCCCGGGGCGGGGGCTTCGTGCTTTGCAATCGTTCAAACGGTCCACTTTTCCATTCCCTTACCGCCATGCAAGCCCGCCCGCCGCCCGGTTTCCCCGCCCCAGTCTTTTCCCCCTTTTCCCCACCCTTTCACCTCTCCCGACCATGAAAACCTGCTCCCACCGCTGGGCCTTCGGGCTGCTCTTCCTCTTAGGCTTGCTGGCGGGCCCCGCCCGGGCCCAGGCCCCGGCGGCCCGCCCGGGCCCGGGCTATTGGAACGTCGAAACCAACCTCGCCACGCACGACTACACCCTGGTGCGCTTCTACGACGGCCACGACCGGCTCGTGTACCAGGAGCGGCTGGCGGGCCTGTGCCTCGACCTGGCCCGCCCCGCCGCCCACCGCTGCCGCCGCACCGCCCGCCAGCTCAACCGCGCCCTGGCCCGCGTGCTGCGCGACCCCGCCGCGGCCGCCCGGGCCCCCGGCCTGCTGGCCCGGCAGCTCGGCCCCGACCGCCGCCTGCAACACCTGTACGCCGTCCGCTAAGCCGTTCGTCCCCACCCGCCGCGTTCGCCGCGCTTTTCGCCGTTCGCTTTCCTTTTTTTCCTGCTTTGCCCACTCTTTCCGAGCCATGAAAACTTTCCCATTGCCCAGCCCTTCCCTCCCGTTCGTTGCCGCCCGTTGGGGCCAGTGGCGCACCGTATTGCTGCTGAGCGCGCTGCTGGGGGCCTTTGGGCCCCGCGCCGCCCGCGCCCAGCAAAACACCCCCTTGGCCGGGGCCTACCAAACCCACGACCTGACCTACCGGGTCTGGGGCTGCAACCCCGCCCGCCTGGCCGGCCGGGTCCAGGTACTCGGCGACAACGGCGCGGTCCTGTACGAGCAGCGCAGCTCGGCCCTCAGCTTCGGCGGGCTGCTCAACCTGAGCGACCTGCCGGACGGCCGCTACGCGCTGGTGGTCGAAATCGGGCGCGAGAAGCACCGTTTCGGCGTGCAGCTGCGCACCACCGAGCAGCGCCTGGCGGAGGTGAGCGGCGACCAGACGCCGGCCGCCCCGCGCCTGCTGAGCGCCTTCCGCCCCGCCCCAACGGAGCGCTGACCGGACCGGCGGGCCCCGTTCGGCCCCCGCCCCGCCCGCCCGGGCGGGCGGGGCGGGGGCCGAACGGGGCCCGCCGCTGCCCGGGTGCTTCAACTATTTACTTAACAAATACTTACAAGGTAATTTTTCACCCGTCACCCTCCCTTCACCAATCCCTTCCCTCAGTTGCCTGCTCTTATGAAAAACATTTTTCTACTCTCCTGCGCCGCGCCGCTGGCCGCGGGCCTGTTGCTGGCCTCCTCCTCCTGCCAGAAAGACGCGACCGAAGCCCCCGGGGCCGTGGCCCCCACCGCCGTGCTGGCCTGGAACCAGGCCGGCACCGTGGCCGTCACGCGCCTGACCAACCCGGCCACCGGCTTCTTCGTGCTGCCCCACATCGAGGCGCGGGTGTACGCCATCGAGAACCTGGCCATGTACGACGCGCTGAACAACATCCAGCAAAAAAATACCCCCTACGCCTTGCAGGGGCCCCTGGTGCCCGCCGCCGCGCCCGATGCCGCGGTGGCCGCCGCCGCCCACGACGCGCTGGTGGCGGTGCTGCCCGACGAGAAAGCCTACGTCGATTCGCTCTACCTCGCCACGCTGGCAAAAATCGGCGACGGCGACGCCAAGGCCCAGGGCGTGGCCCTGGGCCAGGCGGCGGCCAAGGCCGTGCTGGCCAAGCGGGCGGGCGACGGCGCGGACGCGGCCCAGACGCCGTTTCCGATTGGCCCCAACCCCGGCGACTACCAGTACACCCCGCCCTTCGACGGGCCCCCGTTCAACGGCTACTACGCCCTGGCGGGCTGGAAAGACGTGAAGCCCTTCGTGCTCACGGCGGGCAACCAGTTCCGCCCCGGGCCCCCGCCGGCGCTGACCTCGGACGCCTACACCGCCGACTTTAACGAAGTGAAGGCGGTGGGCGGGGCCACCAGCGCCACCCGCACGGCCGACCAGGCCGCCAGCGCCCAGTTCTGGCTCGACAACTCGCCCCTGGTCTGGTTCCGCGTGGCCCGCGCCGCCCTGGCCGCCAAGCCCGCCGATGCCTACGCCACCGTGCGGCTGCTGGCCCAGCTGGAAATGGCCGAAACCGATTCCTACATCGCCATGTGCGACGCCAAGTACGCCTACAAGCGCTGGCGGCCCATCACCGCCATCCGCCAGGCCGCCGCCGACGGCAACCCCAACACCGCGCCCGACGCCGCCTGGCTGCCTTTCGCCTTTCCCAACCCGCCCGACGCCGACTACCCCTCGGGCCACGGCTCGGCGGGCGGGGCCGCCACCGCCGTGCTGCAAAGCTATTTCGGCACCGACGCCGTGGCGTTTGCCATCACCAGCAACGCCGGCAAAACCCGCAGCTACACCAGCTTCAGCCAGGCGGCCGCCGAAAACTCCCTCTCGCGGCTGTACGCCGGCTACCATTTCCGCACGTCCACGATGCAGGGCCAGGCCATGGGCGCCCAAGTGGGGGCCTTCGTGGCGGCCAACGCGCTGAAGTAGGGCCCCGGGGCGGGCCCAGCCGGTCCCTCACCCAAGCACTGGGGGCGGTTCCCAGGCGAAGAAGAAAATAAAAAGGGAAGGAATAAAAATCTGACGACCAGGTTTTTATTCCTTCCCTTTTTTACTTTACCCCAAAGCCGTTTCGGCGCCGGCGCACATGCCACCCCACCCGAAGAACTGTGCTAAAACGGGTACCCGATGCCCAGGTTGAAGGCCGGCACGTGGTCGCCGTCTTTGTAGACGTATTTCACGGCCCAGCGCGCATTGCTTGGGGCGGTGGGGTCATAAATTTTGGCCGCCAGGTCAAGGCGCAGGATGAGGAAGGTGAAGTCCAGGCGGATGCCCACGCCCGAGCCCACCGCGAACTGCCGGTAGAACGAACCCAGCGCAAACTCGGAACCCGGGCGCTGGGGGTCGGCGGTGATGTTCCAGGTGTTGCCGTAGTCCGTGAAGAAGGCCCCCTTGATGAACGAGTAGATGGGGAAGCGGTACTCCACGCTGCCTTCGAGCAGCAGCTCGCCGGGCTGTTCCGATTTGTAGTCGCGCTGCACCGAGCCGTCGGGGTTCGTGACGGTGGCCGAGAAGCCGCCCACGCCCAGGCGGCGCGGCTTCCAGGCCCGCACGCTGTTGCTGCCCCCGGCAAACAGGTACTTGTCGTAGGCCACAGTGTAGAGTCCGTCGGTTTTGGTGAGGGCGTGCACCACGCCCCCGTTGAAGCGGTACACCAGGAAATGGTCGGGCGAGAGCTTGTGGTAGCGGCGGTAATCGGCCGTGAACTTGGCGAAGTCGTACACTGCCACGTTGGGGTTGTACCAACGGGCGTTGCGGTACAGGTCGCGGGTGAGGCCGCCCACTTCTAAAAACAGGCGCAGGTAGTGCGCGTCGCGGGTTTCGTTGAAGTCGTTGGAGTTGTAGAGCGACGTGGCGCTCATGCTCGGCTCGTAGAGCCGCACAAAGGAGCGGTACAGCGGCGAGCCGAGGTAGGTGCGCAACGAGTCGAGCTGGTGCTGAAAAAAACTGTCAATTTTGGTTGTGTTCACCACGTTTTGCACAAACGGCGAAATCACGAACTGGTGAAACGCCGAGCGCTGCCAGATGTAGTCGTAGGTCAGCTCCACGTTGGTGCGCGTGTACTCGGGGCGGCTCACGTAGGTATCGGACAGCGAGAAGCGCGTTTTGGGGTTGTAGCGCGAGAGGTAGCGGTTGGTGCGGAACGGCACCAGGAACTGCGGCAGCACCAGGGCCGCTGTGGCCCCGAACAACGTAGTGTACTCGTCGCCGCCCGTCACCCGGTTGAACTGCCCCTCGAAGCCCACGCGCACGCCCAGCTCCAGCACCTCGGCCCCGCCGAAGGGGTTGCGGGTTTTGAAGCGCACATTGACGAAGGGCCCCGGCAAGTTGGCCACGTAAGTGCCCCCAAATTCGGTGGTTTCCTGAAACCTGGGGGCCGGTGTGGCCGTCACCACCGCGTCGAGCAGGCCGGTGGCGGCGGTGCTGTCGGCCGGGGCGCCCGTTCCCACCTTGCGGTACGTCACGGGGTTGAAGCGGAACATGTCGAGGTCGGCGAACTGGCGCTGCGTGAGCTGGGTGCGCGGCAGGCTGTAGCGCTGGCCCGGGCGCACGGCCACCTTGCCGGCCAGCAGGCGGGGGTTGTAGCGCTGGCGGTAGGCGCTGAACTGCACCGAATCGACTTCCGTCGTGTCGGTGCGCGGGCCCAGGCGGGCGCGGGGGCCCGCGCCCAGCGGGTTCGACTGGCCGGCCTGGCCCAGGCGGCCGGGCCCGCGGGTGCGCCGGGCGGTGTCGGCCACGGCCACGCGCAGCGAGCGGCCCACCCCGGCGTCGGTCACGACCGCCACCTGGCGCAGCGTGTACACCCGGTGCGGCAGGCCGGGCCCCGGGTTGGCGATGAGCGTGCGCAGGCGCACGGTGAAGGCCTGGTAGCTGGTGTCGGCCTCGAGGGTGACGTAGGCCTGGCGGAAATCGTAGTAGCCCTGGCTTTTGAGCAAGGCCTCGAGCCGGGCCCGCTCCTGGCCGATGAGGTCCTCGTTGTAGTGGTCGCCCACCTTCAGCAAGCTCGCGCCCTGGGCCCGGCGCACCGCGGCGGCCACGCCCGAGTCGGGAATGCTCTGCGTGAGCTGGCTCACCACGAAGGCGGCCCCCTCGCGCACGCGGTACGTCACCGTCACGCGCTGGTAGAGCTTGGCGCGGTCGGCCGAGTCGGCGGCGGCGTTGCGGCCGGCCAGCAGCCGCAGCAGCAGCCCGTGGCGGTAGCGGGCCGTGTCGGCGGCCACCACCCGGGCCCGGAAATAGCCCTGGCTGCGCAAAAAGGTTGTCATCTGCTCCACCGAGCGCCGGGTGCTGGCCGAGTCGTAAATGACGGGGGCCTCGCCCAGGCGCATGATGGCGTTGCCCTTGTCGAGCACCAGCTGCTTGCGGTTCAGCTGCCGCTCGCGGCGGGCCAGCAGCTGGCCCAGCCTGGCCGAGTCGGAGCCGGCGGCGGCGCGGCGCTTTTCAAAGTCCTGGCGGATGGCCGCCAGCTGCTTTTTGATGCGGGCCGAGTCGTAAAAGCGGTTCCCCAGCTGGTAGATGGCTAACTTGGGCAGCGGAAAGCGGGTGTTGGGTTTCTGCTGGGCCAGGGCCAGCAGGCGCTCCTCGTTGGCCCGCGAGGGCCCCACCACCGCCATTTTGCTGAGCAGGCGCTGGCCCGGGCGCAGCAGCCGCAGCGGCGAGCAGGCCGCCAAGGCCGCCGCGCCGGCCAGCAGCAGCCAGGCCAGGGGCCGCCAGGGGCGCCGGCCGCTAAGTTTCGTTACCAACAGCAATGATTTCAAAAGCCCAAGTCAAATACGTGCAGTCGCTGCACCAAAAAAAATACCGCCAGCGCCACGCCGCCTTCCTCGTGGAAGGCGGCAAGAGCGTCATCGAGCTGCTAAGTTCCGGGTTGGAAACCGAATCCGTGTGCTGCACCCCCGAATTTGCTGCCCAAAACCGGGCCAAACTGGCCGCCGGCCCGCCCCCGGTGCTGGTGAGCGCGGCCGAGCTGGCCCAGCTCGGCACGCTGGCCACCAACACCACCGCCCTGGCCGTGGCCCGCCGCCCCCCCGAAGCGCCGTTGCCGCCCGCCCTGGCCCAGGGGGCCCTGGTGCTGGCCCTCGACGAAGTGCGCGACCCCGGCAACCTGGGCACGCTCCTGCGCCTGGCCGACTGGTACGGCCTGCCCGGGGTGGTGCTCAGCGACACCTGCGCCGACCCCTGGGCCCCCAAAACCGTGGCCGCCAGCATGGGCAGCTTC
The DNA here is from genome assembly GCF_013294115.1 of Hymenobacter caeli. Classification (GTDB taxonomy): domain Bacteria; phylum Bacteroidota; class Bacteroidia; order Cytophagales; family Hymenobacteraceae; genus Hymenobacter; species Hymenobacter caeli. Next base: position 59,635 of record NZ_JABSNP010000024.1, read on the forward strand.
GCCCGGGTGCGCGTCTGGCCCCGCGAGCTGGCCGCCTGGCTGGGCACGCTGCCCGCCGGCACCGCCGTCTACGGGGCCGATTTGCACGGCACCAACGTGCACCGCGCCGCCCTGGCCCCGGCCGGCGTGCTCGTCATGGGCTCCGAGTCGCACGGCCTCACGCCGGCCGTGGCCGCCCGCCTCACCCAGCGCCTGCACATCCCGCGGGGCCCCGGCGGCGGCGCCGAAAGCCTGAACGTGGCCATCTCCGCGGCCATTTTGCTGGATAATTTCTTCCGCGGGCAGTAGAGCGGATGCAGATAACAAGCAAGCGAACCGCCGAGTCGAACGATGCGCTCGTTCGGCCTAGCGGCTCGCTTGTTCGGTAGGTTAGCTAATTTGCAAACAGGCGGATGCCGAAGCTGACGACCTGCGTGTCGGGGCCCTGGCCGGCTTTGAAGAGCGGGTTCAGGTTGTACTTGGCGAACAGGCTGAATTCGCCGTAGCCGACAACGGCTTGCAGGCCGTACTGGAAGTCTTCGAGGTTGTAGCTGTTGTGGTCCTTGTCCTTATAAGTAGTGCCGTCAGTGGTGTACTTGAGCTTGGTCCAGGAGCCGAGGCGGTAGCCCACGAAGCCCCCGGCGGCCAGCGAAAACGTGGGGTGATAGTGGGCGTCGTGCAGGTTCAGCCGGAGCATGAGCGGCAGGTTCACGGCGGCCGTGGCCAGCTTGGTTTTTTCGTACTGGCGGGTGGGGTCGGCTTCGCGCACCACACCCGTTACGCTGTTCTGGTTCACCCACTTGTCGTTGCCGTTCAACATGTAGTTGTTGAAGGCAAACTCAGGGCCCACCACCAGGAACACAGGGCTGTTTTTGCCGCCCAAGCGGTGCGAGTAGTCGAAGCCCAGGTTGACGTAGCGCGAGCCGCCGGGGCGCAGGTCCACGGCCGATTGGCCGACGCCGGGGTGCTGGTTGGCCAGGGCGTTCAGGCCCAGGTCGAACACGAAGTTGGTTACGCCTTGGCTGTTGCGCTCGTAAGTTTTGGCACCCACCGAGTCGCGGTGGGCTTCGCGCTCGGCACGGTTACGGCCCGGGGTGGGGTTAATTTTTACGCTCCGGTTGCCGTCGGCGTCGGTGTCGACCTTGATGCGGAAGGCCTTGTTCAGGGCCACGTCCACGCGCTTGGCGTTGGGGGTTTGCCGGTGGGTGGTGATGCGGATTTGCTCGGGCAGGCGCTGGCCGGGGGTGTCTTTGTCGGGGTAAAATTCCATCGTTACCTGCTCGGTTTTGGCCGTTTTGGCCGCTGCCTCGGCCTGGGCAATGTAGCCGGCGAGGCGGGTCGTGAGCGAATCAAGGTGGTACTTGGGCAGCTCGCGCAGCTGGGCCGCGTCGCGCACCAGCAGCGTGAGGGTGGCCTGGTTGGGCAGCCGCACCACGATGGTATCGGCGGGGGCGGGGGCCCCGGGCGGGCGGGCGGCGCGGGCCGTGGCAGGGGCGGCGGCGCAGGCGGCGGCGAGGAGGAGCAGGGCGAAGAAGGGGCGTTTCATGGCGTTGGGGGCAGGCAATGGTAAGGTTAGAGTCGAATGGTGCGGGAAAGGGTGCGGCCGCCGAGGTTGGCTTGCAGCGTGAGGTTTTCGGGCAGGCCGGTGGCTTCGGCCAGGCTCACCCGCTCGCCCCGCACCACGTGGCGGGCCTGGCGGAGCAGCCCCCCCAGCACGCGGCGGCCAACGGGCCGGTCGTCGTCGTCGGAGAAGGTTTCGGCCGTCGCCGCCGCCACGGGGGCCGGGGCAGCGCTGCCCCGGCGGACTTCCACCTCAATCACCGCGCTGGCCGGCGCGGCGGTGGGGGTAGGGGCCACGGCCAGGGCCCCCGCGTCCAGGGGCTTCGGGCCGCGCACCGCCGGGGCTGGCGCGTCCGGGGCCCCGGACCGCGCCGGCCCCGGTCGGGCCGCTACTGAAGGGGAAACCGCCGCCCGTTTGGTGGCCGATGAACCGCTAGATGCCGGCACCGCAAGCCGGGTTGCCTGGTGCGAAAAATTATTTTCAGCAGCGGCCAATGAAGTCGATTTCATGGCCCGCGCTGCGCGAGGACCCTCTTGGCCCGTGGCCGCCCGGGCAACCTGTGGCGCGGTAGTAGCCGGTGTGGCCGCGGTAGCCAGGGTGCCCTTGGGGGCCCCAGCCGTTGCATCCAAGGCATCTGCCGGGGCCCCAGTAGCGGCGGCTACGGCGTTTTGCTGGTTGGTTTTGCTCGTTCCACTAATCTCACTGGGGCGCAGGGGCCCAGCGGTGCCTTGCGTGCCGCGGGCTGAGGTGCGGGCCGCCAGCTCGGTGCCGGGGCGCAGGCCCGCGGCGTGGCGCCACAGCAGCCCGGCGCCGCCGGCTACCAGCAGCAGGGCCACCGCGGCGGCCAGGGCCCGGGGCCACCAGGCGGCCGCGCGCCGCGGGCGCGGCGGGCGCAGGTGCTCGTCTTCCAGCCGCTCCCAGAGGGCGCGGCCGGGCGGGGTGGCGTGGGCGGCCAGCCCGGCGCGGAACAGCTCGTCGAGGCGGGCGTCATCGGCGGCGGGTGGGGCCCCGGCGGCGTTGGTGGCATCGGCCAGGCGGGCCCACAGCGCCGGGTCGGGCGGGGTGACGTGCCCGTCGAGGCCGTCGCGGAACAAGTTATCAATGTCTTCGGGAAGCATGGGTTTGGCAATTAGCAATTGACAATGAGCGATTGACAATGAGCAGTGAACAATGAGTAGTGAGCCAGTAAGGCACCATTACTCATTGTTCACTGCTCATTATTAATTATTAATTGATGCGTAACCCGGCGCTGCAACAGGGCCCGGGCCTTGCTGAGCTGCGACTTGCTGGTGCCCTCCGAAATGCCCAGCAGCGCGGCGATTTCCTGGTGGCCGTAGCCCTCCAGGGCGTAGAGGTTGAACACGGTGCGGTAGCCGGCGGGTAGCTCGGCCAGCAGGGCCAGCAGGTCGTCGGCCTGCAGCTGGGTATCGGCCGTGGCGGGGGTGCTGGCCAGGTTTTCGGGCTGCGCGAAGTCGTCGAACGAGAGCGTGAGGGGCTCGCGGCGGCGCAGCTCCATCAGGGCCCGGTTCACCATGATGCGGCGCACCCAGCCCTCGAAGCTGCCCTCGCCGCGGTAAGTAGGCAGGGCCCGGAACATCTGGGCAAAGCCCAGCAGCAGGGCTTCTTCGGCGTCTTCGCGGCGCTTGAGGTAGCGGCGGCACACCGTGAGCATGAGGCCCGCCAGGCGCTCGTAAAGCTGGCGCTGGGCCCGGGGCTCGCCCCGCTGGCAGGCGGCAATGAGGTCGGCTTCGGTCACGGGTGAAAGGTAGAGAAGGGCGGGGGCAAGGCGGTTTGGGCGCGGTAGATGCGGGAAGTGGGGGCGGGGTTGCCCGGGGCGGGAAATTTATTTTTGGGGCGTAAAAAAACCCCGGCGGGGCGGCCGGGGCTTTTTATTAATAAAAATGTTCCTATTCATTACGAGATTTTTTCATCAAAATACCCGGACTATTGGAAGCATCAAATCCTTGAAATACTCCGTACTGCGCCAGGATGTTCCGCCTTGTTAAAATCGAATCAAGTACCAGTCCGGTTGGCCTTACCTCGTAATACAGGACAGGATTGTATGTTGTCCAACGTTTGCCTTGGTCATCATCCCACACTTCTCCGAAACCACCGGATCCGGCAAACTCCAACTTTCCATCGTTGTCAACATCCTTCGCGGGCCCGTTGAATGTCAGCAGCGTATCAGTTTTAACAACTTGGTTATTTTTTATGTAAAATCGCCGGGCCAATTCTTTAGAAGGCCGATTATTAAATGCAACCAACAGTTCGCCGGCTCCGGGCCCCGTTGGTACCCAAATAGGGTAAAGCCTTTCGGTTTCGGGCATAGTATAGAAACTGTACATAAAGCCGTCGTCGGCTGTATCACAGAAAATGACTTTGTGGTCACGTTTGATGGTAAAAATTAATTTTAATTCGCTCGAGTCGCGGATAATGTCTGTGGCCGCGACGGGAACAGAGTTAATAATGACCAACAGCCCGGGTGCCACCGTCTTAATTTTTTCGAAGGGTTGGTGCAGCGTCGGCACGTCTTCCGAAGGGTCTTTGGGCGAGGCATACCCTGGAAAGGCCAGCGGTGATTCCTGGATGATGGTAGCGGTATCGGCCTGAGCCGATGGCTGCGCGGCGGACGGCACCTTGCTACTGCTTTGCACAACGGCCGGTGCGGGTTTGCTTTCGCAGCCGCTAAGCAGCACGTGAGTCACCAGTGCGCCGGCCAGCTTGCCGTATTTCCAAGCGAGCGACATATTAAATTTAGGTAGTGGATTAATTCAGGGTGGCGGTTGTAGATTGGTTTATGGTTTACACCCAGCATTATTGCGCCAAGTGCGCCAGTGACCAAATCCGCCGC
>NZ_JABSNP010000025.1 GCF_013294115.1 Hymenobacter caeli
GCGGATTTGGTCACTGGCGCACTTGGCGCAATAATGCTGGGTGTAAACCATAAACCAATCTACAACCGCCACCCTGAATTAATCCACTACCTAAAATAATTGTGGTCACTTCAGCCGCACCAGCGTGGCGCCGTAGCCGAACTTCTCCTTGCGGGAATCTTCGAAGAACTTGATGTCCTTGTTGCGGCTGAGCTGGCGGTGGATTTCCTTGCGCAGCGTGCCGTTGCCCATGCCGTGGATGAACACGATTTCGTGCATGTTGGTGGCCAGGGCCCGGCTCAGCGCGTCCTCGAAGGCATCGAGCTGGAGGCGCAGGATGGCGGTGTTGCTCAGCTCCTCGGTGTTGTCGGGGCGCAGGGCCTCGAAGTGCAGGTCGAACTCGTGGGGCGGGGCCAGTACGGGCGCGGCGGGCTTGGGGGTCGCGGCGGCTACTACGGCGGCGGGCTTGGCGGGCGCGTCGCCGGTGAGTTGGGTGCGCAGGGCGGCCGCATCAATGCCGGCCGGGGCCTGGGCGGCTTCGGGAGCGGGTGTCGCGGGCGCCTCCTGGGCCAGCTTCTCGGGGGCAATGGCGGCGGCGGCTCTCTCGTCGAGTTGAAATAGGTATGCATCCGCGTTGATGACCGGGGCGGAGCGGCGGCTGGAATAGAACGTGCTGGCCTTAAAACCCTGGCGCTTGTTAATCAGCTCGTAGGCCGCGTCGCCGTTGTGGCGGTGGGGCAGGAGCTGCACCACGGTGGCGGGCCAGGTTTCAAAGTCCTTCAGGTGTAAAAAAGCCAAGGGCTTGGTGCTGGCCTTGGGGCCCAGTTGGCCGGCGGCCAGGGCCCGGTAAGGGCGGGCCGGGGTTTCCTCGCCGTAGGTGAAGAGCACGTCGGCCTCGGTGTTGTTGATGAGCGTGACGCCCAGCAGCTCGGGCGACTGGTTGACCAAGGCCAGGAACAGGCCCTTGGCGGCCGGGGCGGCCCCAGCCGATGGCACCTTGCCACCGGGGGCCTTGGCCGCGGCGGGGCCGCTGCTGGCCACGGCGGCCAGGGCCTCGGCCAGGGTAGGGGTGGCCCTGGCGGCCGTGGGCTTGGGCACCTGGCTGCGGTCTTTTTTGCTGGCGTTGGCGTTGCGGCCGGGTTGCTGGCCGGGGCCGTAGGTGGGGGCGGCGCGATTGAAGTTTTTGCTTTCGTCGGCGGCCACCACCACCACTTCGCGGCGCAGCACGGGGATGGTGAAATCGTTGTCGATGGCCACTTCCACCAGCTCGCTGTCGAGCAGGCGGGTCACGATGCCTTCTTCGGTGCCGGTGAGCAGGCGTACTCTATCTCCTACGTTCATAATAATTCGGGGGCGGAATGGGACAGGACGACGGGACCAGAAGCGGCCCCGAAAACTCCTTGTACGGGTGGAACCGACAAAAATACGGCGGCGCGCGGCGCGGAGCGCCCAGGCGGACTGGCCGGGGCCCCGCGGGCCCGGTTCTTAGTTCTTATGAAAAAGCAGTCCACTTAGAGCGCGACTCCTGGTTCTGGCACGTTTCGCCCAAGTTAAAGAGCCATAAAAGGGGGCCCCACGTATCGGAGCACGGGGTTTGAGCCGTAGCTTTGCAAATCGACGCAATCGTTACCAGTAATTGTTTATTAACATTTTCTGCTCTTAATTTAACCTTCATGAAAATAATTCGACTCTTCGGGGTAGTGTGGCTTGGGTTGCTGGGCCTGGCGGCGCAAGCGCAGGTTGTGACCACCGCGCCCGTATTTTTCACGGCCGACACGCCCATCACCTTGACGTTTGACGCCACCCAGGGCAGCGCTGGCCTGGCCGCTTACACCGGCGACGTGTACATCTGGACCGGCGTCATCACCAACCTCAGCGCCAACGCCACCGACTGGAAGCACGTGGTGGGCACCAGCTACAGCAGCCCCATCGCCGCGGAAAAGATGACGCCGCTGGGCAACCACAAGTACAGCCTCTCGTTCACGCCGCGCACGTACTACCCGGGCCTGGCCGGCTCCGGCGAAACGGTGCAGAAGCTGGCGATGGTGTTCCGGGCCGCCGGGGGCTCGCCGGAAGGCAAGGGCCCCGGCGGGGCCGACATCCTGGTGAACGTGGCGCAGAACGCCGCCTTGCAGGTGGCCATTACGCAGCCGGTGGCCAGCGGCGGCAACCCACAGTTCGTGGCCCTGAACCAGCAAGTGGCCGTGACGGGCACCGCCTCGGCCGCCGCCACGCTCACGCTCTACCTCAACGGCACGCAGGTGGCCCAGCAGGCCAACGCCACGTCGCTGAGCGCCACCGTGACCGTAACGCAAACCGGTAATAACACGTTGCGCCTGACGGCCAGCGACGGCACCCAGACCGTGGAAGACAACCAGACCCTGGTGGTGCGCCCGGCCGTGGCCACGGCCCCGCTGCCGGCCGGGGCCAAGCCCGACGGCATCACCTACATCAACGGCGGCACCTCAGCTATTCTGAGTTTGAGCGCCCCGGGCAAGCAGTTCGTGTACGTGCTGGGCGAGTTCAACAACTGGCAGCCCACGGTCGCCGGCTTCATGAGCCAGACGGCCGACAACACCAGCGCCACGCCCGCCACGGTGGCCGCCACCGGCCGCTGGTGGGTGCAGGTGGACGGCCTCACGCCGGGCCAGGAGTACGCCTACCAGTTTCTGGTGGACGGCCAGCTGCGGGTGGCCGACGCCTACTGCGAGAAAATCCTGGATCCGAACGACGACTCGTACATTCCCGCCGCCACCTACCCGGCCCTGAAGCCCTACCCGACGGGCAAAACCACGGGCATCGTGTCGGTGCTGCAAAGCGGCCAGGCGCCCTACGCGTGGCAGGCCACCGGCTTCCAGCGCCCCGCCCGCACCAACCTGGTGACGTATGAGCTGCTGGTGCGCGACTTCGTGGGGGCCCACAACTACCAGACGCTGCGCGACACGCTCGGCTACCTCCAGCGCCTGGGCGTGAACGCCATCGAGCTGATGCCCGTCAACGAGTTCGACGGCAACGACAACTGGGGCTACAGCCCCGATTTCTACTTCGCGCCCGACAAGTACTACGGCACCAAGACGGCCTTGAAGCAGTTTATTGACGAGTGCCACCGCCGCGGCATTGCCGTGGTGCTGGACATGGTGCTGAACCACTCCACCGGCCAGAGCCCCATGTTCCAGCTCTACGCCAACGGCAACAGCGCCGCCGCCAACAACCCGTGGTTCAACGTGAGTGCCCCGCACCCCTACAACGTCTATAACGACCTGAACCACGAGAGCCCCTACACGAAGTACTTCAGCAAGAAGGTGATGCAGTTTTGGCTCCAGGAGTACCACATCGACGGCTACCGCTTCGATTTGGCCGGGGGCTTCACCAACAAGCCCACCACCGAGGCCACCTACGCCGACTACGACCAGTCGCGCGTCGACATCTGGAAAGACTACTACCAGACGCTGGTGGCCGCCGACGCCACCGCGTACCCCATCCTGGAGCACTTCCCCGTGGACCTCGAAGCCAAGACGCTGACCGACTACGGCTTCATGATTTGGGGCAACATGAACTACAACTACAACGAGGCCACGATGGGCTACGTGGGCACCTCCGACCTCACCCGGGGCTACTACAAGACCAGGGGCTTCAACAACCCCAACCTGGTGACGTACATGGAAAGCCACGACGAAGAGCGCCTGGCCTTTAAAAACGCCGCTTACGGCAACAGTTCGGGCACCTACAGCACCAAGGATTTCGCCACCTCGATGGCCCGCAACGCCCTGGCGGCGGCGTTTTTCTTCACCGTGCCGGGGCCCAAAATGGTGTGGCAGTTCGGCGAGGTGGGCTACGACTTCACCATCAACCGCTGCCCCGACGGCACCGTGAGCAACGACTGCCGCACGGCCGACAAGCCCATCCGCTGGGACTACGAAACCGTGCCCGAGCGCCGCGCCCTCTACAACGTGTACCGCAGCCTCATTGCCCTGAAAAAGACGCAGCCGGTATTCGCCAACCCCACCAGCTACGACCAGCAACTGACCGGGGCCACCAAGCTCATTCACCTGGCCGACGCCAGCCTGGGGGTGACCGTGGTGGGCAACTTCGACGTGACGGCCCAGAGCGTGGTGCCGGCCTTCCAGAGCCCGGGCACCTGGTACAATTACCTCACCGGCACCAGCCGCGTGGTGACGGACGTGAACGCGCCCCTGACGCTCCAGCCCGGCGAGTACGCCGTGTACACGTCGAAGCCCCTCAATGCGGCCACCGGCACCGTGCTGGCCGCCCGGCCCCAGGCCACGGCGGCCTTCCGCCTGGCGGCCTTCCCCAGCCCCGCCGCCGCCGTGGCTACCCTGCACTACGAGCTGCCGGCCGCCGCCCGCGTGAGCGTGGTGGTGTGCAACGTGCTCGGGGCCACGGTGGCCACCGTGCCCACCGCCGGCCGCCAGGCCGCCGGGGCCCACGAGCTGCCCGTGCCCGTGGCCAACCTCGCCAACGGCGTGTACCTGGTGCGCCTGCAAGCCGACGGCCAGCAGCAAACCGCCCGCCTGCTGGTGCAGCACTAGCCGCTGCGGGCGGCGCAAAAAAAGGGGCCCCGCCGGGGCCCCTTTTTTTGCGCTTGGAGGAATTATAGGGCTTAACTAATTACTCTTTAACCAAGTGGTATTCGACCAAATCGTCGATGGGCGAGCGGAGAATTTTGCCCACTTGCATGCCGTGGCCGTTGGCTACCTGCGTGAGGGCGTCGCGGAAGTTGTAGGCCACCGAGCCGATGCAGTTGAACGTGTAATCCTGGAAGCGGGGGTAGTGCACTACGATGTTCTGGAAGAACGCCTCGAAGCTTTGCAGCACGATGTCGCGGCAGTAGCTCACGTTGTTATGGTCGTAGGTGAACTTGGCGAAGCTGGCCAGGAAGCGGTTGGGCAGCGGCTGGTTGTAGAGGCGGTCGATGATGTCGTTGCGCGTGCCCAGGTCGTAGGTGTCGCGGAAGGCCTCCTGGAGGCCGTCGGGCAGCAGGCCGCGCATGTAGTCGCGCAGCAGCCGCTTGCCGATGAACGAGCCCGACCCCTCGTCGCCCAGGAAGTAGCCGAGCGAATCCACGTTGTAGGTAATCTTTTTGCCGTCGTAGATGCACGAGTTGGTGCCCGTGCCCAGGATGGCGGCGAAGCCGGGGCCCCGGCCCAGCAGGGCGCGGGCCGCCGCCAGCAGGTCCTCGGTCACGTCCACGGTGCGCACGTTCGGGAACAGCTGCTTGAGGGCGTTGCCAATCACGGCCGCCTTGGCCGCCGACGACACCCCGGCCCCGTAGAAATACACCTCGCGCACCTCCTCGCGCGGGAGCGTGTCGGGCAGGCTCTGGCCGAGCGAGCGCACGATGCCCGGCGTGTCGATGAAATCGGGGTTGTAGCCCTCGGTGTTGAAATAAACGCGCTGCTGGGCGTCGTCGAGCTGGCACCAGCTGCATTTGGTGGAACCACCGTCGGCAATAAGAATCATGAGGCTGCGGAGATGAAGGCTGTGGGGATGGGGGGCGAAAGTAAGAAAAAGCCGGCAGGACCGCCGCACCGGTCCAGAAAGCTAGGCATAAAAAAAACCGCTGACGGGCAGCGGCTTTTTTTGTGAAGTAGCGGCGGGATGCTACTTGACGGTGTAGTAGGCGGTGGCCAGCTTCGTGGAATCGGTGGCGTTGTACAGAGTCACCGTGTAAGTGCCGCTGCTGGCAATCATCAGGTTGTTGCCGTCCTTGGCCAGGGGCACGGTGGGGCCGGCTCCGCCCAGGTTGGTGGTCCAGTGCTTGCCAAACCGAAACTTAAACTGGTCGGCCGTCAGCGGCCCGGTGTAGCTGAAGGTTTTGGCGTCGCAGTCGTAGGTCATCGTGTAGTCGTTGCTCCAGCCCGGGCCGGCGGGGCCGATGATGCTCCAGGCTTTCTGGGGCTGGGCGCAGAAGGCGAACGGGGTGGCCGTGAGCGCCACCACCGGCGAGTTCAGCTGGGCGTTAGAAGCATAGTTGGCGTTCAGGCGCACCTCGAGCGGGGCGGCCGTGTTGGGCGTGAGGCCCAGGTTCACGAGGGCCGCGTTCAGGTCGCCCATCGAAACCGCCGTGGCGGGGCCCGCGCCCGCGCTAATCGTCACGGGGGCGGCGAAGTTGTTGCCTTTCTTGTCAATCTGGAACTGGTAAGCCACCGCCGGGGTGTAGGGGTGGTCCACGCCCGACCACGCGAACGAGGCAATGGGCGTCCAGGTGAACGTTACCGCCGTTTGGGTGCTGTTGGCCTGTTGCAGCACCACGCTGTTGGTAGAGGCCGTGAGGGTAGGCGAGTTGCTGGGCGTCAGGGTGGCCTGCATTTCGTCTTTCTTGCAGGCTGTGAGGGCCAGTGCCGCTACCGCGCACAACCCCGCCGTTTGGGTAAGCCAATTTTTCATGAGGACTATCGGTTAATGGGTGGAAAAAAAGTGCCTCCCCGGCCCACCGCCGGCCGTTGGGGCCGGGCCGGTGGGCCGGGGAAACAAGAAAAGGTTAGTAGCCCGGGTTCTGCACCAGGTTGGGGTTCACGCTCAGGTCCGACGAGGGGATGGGGAACAGGCTGCGGGTGTCGGGCACGCTGGTGCCGGCGGCCACGCCGCCCTTCCAGGGCCACAGGTACGAGCCGCTGGTGAAGCGGCCGTAGCGGATGAGGTCGGTGCGGCGGGTGCCTTCCCAGTACAGCTCGCGCGAGCGCTCGTTGAGCAGGAAGTCGGTGGTGAGGGCGGCGGCGGTGATGTTGCCGGCCGTCGTGTTCTTGTAGGCGCGGGCCCGCACCAGGTTCACGTAGGCGAGGGCCTGGGGCAGGTTGGTGCCCGTGCGCACGGCGGCTTCGGCGTACATCAGGTACACGTCGGCCAGGCGGAACATGGGGTAGTCGGTGTCCACGAACGTGGCGTCGGCCCCGGCGGCCCCCGCCGAGCTGACGTTCTTAAATTTGATGGGCACGTAGCCATTGTTGAAGTTGGTCTGCGAAACCACGTCCAGGGTCTGGCCGCCGGTCACAAACTTGCCCCGGGTATCCGACGCAGTGTCCGCAAATTGCTGGTAGAGCTTGGGCGTGGTGCGCACGCCGCCCCAGCCGCCGCCGATGCCGTACTTGGCCGGGTTCCAGTTGGCGTCGGACGTGCCCGACACGGCCGCGTGCGTCAGGAACGTGGTGCCGCCGTAGGTCTGGGTCTTTTTGCCGTCGAACACAATCGGGAAGATGATTTCCGGCGACGCGTAGTTGTCGGTGAGGAAGTTGCGGGCGTAGGCCGTGGCCTTGCCAGTGGCGGCGGTTTGCAGCGAGTAGCCGCCGGTGTCAATCACCTTGGCGGCGTAGGTCAGGCAGTCGGCGTAGCGGGCCGTGCCCGTATAGACCTGCGCGTTCAGGTACATCTTGGCGAGCAGCGTCCAGGCGGCGGCTTTGTTGGCCCGGCCGTACTGGCTGGCGCTCTGGCTGGGGGCCAGCAGGTCGGCGTCGATGGCCTTCAGCTCCGATTCGAGGTAGGTGAAGAGCGCGGCCCGGGTGGTTTGCTTGGGCGGCGTGGTGCCCCCGATGGGGTCGGTTTCGATGGCAAAGGGCGGGTTGCCGTACAAGTCCATGGCGTGGTAGTAGGCCAGGGCTCGCAGGAAGCGCACCTCCGCCCGGAACGCCTTGATGTCGGTCAGGTCGGTGCCGGTGATGCCACGGGCGGCGAGTTTATCGTCGGTGGCTTCGGCCAGGAAGCCGTTGCAAAGCGTGATTTCGTAGAGGATGCGGCTGTACAGGCCCTGAATCAACACCCCGCTCGAGGTCCAGTTCATGTTGTGCCAGTCCTGCACCCCGGGGTCGCCCCACTGAATCACGGCCTCGTCGGTGGTCAGCTCCTGGGCGCTCCACAGCTGGCGCACGTAGTCCGACGTGCCCTGGTCGATGCCCAGAATGTCGCCCGTCGAAGCGTCGGGGCCGTTGGGGCCCGTCACGGCGAAGCCGCTGTACGCCTTGGCGGCCACGGCCCGGTAGCCGGCCGCGTCCTTGAACACCGCGTCGGTGCTGAGGTCGTAAGTCGGGGTGCGGTCGAGGTCCTTGTTGCACGAGGACGCGACCACGAGCAGGGAGGAGGTGAAGCCCAAGACGGCAGCGTTCCGAAAAATAGTATTTTTCATAGGAGGCTTGAATTAAAAAATTAAATGCTCAGGTTCAGTCCAAACGTGTAGGTGCGCGGACGGGGGTACACGTTGTTGTCCACGCCGTTCGGAATCTCGGGGTCAAGGCCGGTATACTTCGTGGCCACAAATACGTTTTGCACGGCCGCGCTCAGGCGCAGGCTGCCTTTGCCGTTCAGGACTTTACCCACGTTGTAGCCGAGGGTAGCGTTGTCCATACGTAAAAACGAGGCGTTCTGGATGTAGTAATCCGACGAGTAGCGGGCCTGGCTGGAGTTGAGGAAACCGGTGTTGTTGGCGTCGCGCACCACGTTGGAAACGAAGTTGCTGGAGCCCACGATGCCTTGGTAGTTTCCCAGGTTCGAGTTGACGTTGTTGTAGGCGTAGTTGCCCAGGTTGGCGCGGAGCGAGAAGGCCAGGCTCACGCGGTTGTAGCTTAGGTTGGAGCCGAAGCCCAGCAACACTTTCGGGGCCGACTGCTTGTAGATGCGGCGGTCGTTGGAATCGATTTTGCCGTCGCCATTGATGTCGGTGTACACGCCGTCAATCGGCTTGCCGTCGGGCCCGTACACCTGCTGGTAGGCGTAGAACGACGACGAGGGCGAGCCCACCGAATAGTTGCCAATGTTGGTGCCCACGCCGCCCGCAACCACCGTGTTCTCGATGCCTTGGAAATCGGGCGCCTGCGGCCCCAGCGACAGGATTTTGTTCACATTGTAAGTAGCGTTAGCGTTCAAAGTCCAGTTCAGGCGCTCGCCCTGAATGGCTGTGCCGATGAGGTTGAATTCAACGCCCTTGTTCTCCAGCGAGCCCACGTTGGAAATCAAGCGGTTGGTGTAGTTAATCTCGCCGGGGATGGGAATAACGGCCAGTAGGTCGGTGGTTTTGCGGTAGTACACGTCGGCGCTGGCCGTCAGGCGGTTGTTGAAGAAGCCAAAGTCCAGGCCGGCGTTGTAGGTGGCCGTCGATTCCCACTTTAGGTTACTGTTAAAGCCCAGGGGCGAGTACGGCGTGTAGTAAATACCGCCGAGCTGGTACTGGGCCGTGGGCACGTTCAGGAAGTAGCGCTGGATGTAGGGGTAGTCGCTGCCGGCGGCGGCCACCACGTCCTGCTGGCCGGTGACGCCGTAGCCCAGGCGCAGCTTCAAGTCGGCAAACGTGGAGTTATCCTTCAGGAAGGCCTCGTCTTTGATGCGCCAGGCAAACGAGGCCGCCGGGAACAGGGCGTTGCGGTTGCTGGGCGAGAAGCGCGACGAGGCGTCGTTGCGCAGCGTGCCGGTGAAGATGTAGCGGTTGTTGAGCGTTAGGTTGGCCCGGCCGTAGTACGAGATGATCGTGTACTGGGTGCGGAACGGGTTGCTGGCGGCCAGCGTGCGCACCGTGGTGGCGTCGCCCAGGTAGTTGGCGTAGGCCGGGGCCGTGGTCACAAAGTCTTGGTACGAATAGCCGGCCAGCAGCTCCAGGCGGCTGGTTTCGCCAAACGCTTTGGTGTAGTTCAGGTAGGTTTCGAGCAGCTTGTTGTTGCGCTGCTGCGAGTAGTAATTATACGAGCCGCCCCGCGCCGTGGTGTTGGCGGGGTCGAGGGGCGTGTTGAAGTAGGAGCCGGCCGAGCGGGCGTCGATCAGGTTGGTGCCGGTGGCGCGGGTCACGTCGTAGCCCAGGTTCACGTTGGCGTGCAGGTCGGGCAGGAAGTGCAGCTTGTAGTCGAGCTGCACGTTGCCGATGCTGCGCTTCACGGTGCTGCGGTTGCGCTGGAGCATCAGCGTGGCCACCGGGTTGGTGGGCACGTTCTGCTGGGGGGTGCCGTTGCCTTGCAGGTACTGGAAGTAGTTGCTGTAGTTGGCGTTGTCGCTGAACACGTTCTGGGTGGGGTCGAAGGCCAGGGCCGAGCCGATGGCCCCGGTGTCGCCGAAGTTGTTGTCGGTCCAGGTGCCCTTCACGTTCAGGTTCACGCGCAGGTGGTTGTCGAGCAGGACGGGGTTCAGGCTCAGCGAGCCCGTGTTGCGGATGAGGCCGTCGGTTTTGAGGATGCCCTGCTGCTCGAGGTTGCCAATCGAGGCCCGGAAGGGCAGCTTGCCCACGGCCCCGGCCAGGCTCACGTTGTTGTCGTAGGTCATGGCCGTCCGGAAAATCTGGTTCTGCCAGTTGGTGTTGCCCGTGCCCAGCAGCTTGGCCTGCTGGGGCGCCACGGCCTGCACCGTGGCCCGGAACTCGTCGGCCGACAACACCGGTACCGAGTTGTAGCGGGCGGCGAGCGAGGTGTTCGACACCAGGTTGACAGTCAGCTTATCGCCCACGTTCCCCTTCTTGGTGGTGATGAGGATAACGCCGTTCGAGGCCCGCGAGCCGTAGATGGCGGTGGCCGAGGCGTCCTTCAGCACGGTGTAGGTTTCGATGTCGTTGGGGTTGATGAGGCTCAGCGGGTTGGCCGCGCCGCTCACGGCGGAGTTGTCCACCGGCACGCCGTCAATCACGATGAGCGGGTCGTTGCTGGCGTTCAGCGACGAGCCCCCGCGGATGCGGATGGTGGTGGCCCCGCCCGGGGCCCCGCCGGCCGTGGTAATCTGCACGCCGGCCACTTTGCCCTGGATGAGCTGCTCGGGGTTGGTGATTTGCCCCTGCACAAAATCTTTCGCCGTCACCGTCGTGATGGCCCCGGTCACGTCTTGCCGGCGCTGGGTGCCGTAGCCGATGACCACGGCCTCGCCCAGCTCGGTAGCATTTACCGTTAAGGACGCCGAAACGGTGGTGTTCTGGCCGGCCACGATGGTTACCGGCCGCCGGGTGGCATTGTAGCCAACAAACGTCAGTACAATCGTTTGCGGGCCGGCCGGAATATTAGCGATGCGGAAGCTGCCGTCCACGTCGCTGGAAACGCCCAGCGAAGTGCCTTCCACGAGCACGGTGGCGCCGGGAATGCCGGTGTTCTTTTCGTCCAGCACCCGGCCGCTCACGGAGCCGGTGGTCTGGGCCTGGGCCCCGGCCTGGAGGCCGAGGAGGGCAAATAAAAGCAAAAACCAGGTTTTTGCCAGGTAGGTGTGTTTCATCGGAAACGGTATTGGGTGAAGATTGGTTAAAGCAAAGAATAACGAGCTGGTACGGGTAGGCTTTGCGGCTGCAAATTACTCAAAATTTAACTAAAACTGCGCAAAATCGACCCGAATTAATTGCTAAAAGGGCCAGAACAAGCGTTTTAGGCGGTTTGCTGGTGAAGCCAGGGTGAGGATTCGAAACGGCCCCGCCCGAACCCCATTTTTAGGGCCTTGAAAAATCCAAAAAACCGGCAAAATGTGCTAACGCAACCCGTTGCACGGCCCCGCGCGCCCGGCCTTGGTAATGGCGGCCCCTGCCTACCTTTGATTCTTTCGCCGCGCTAACTATTTTTCTATATGAATACCTTGCTATTCTTTGCATTAGCCCTGCTGCCCGTGGCGGGAATGGCCCAGTCGGCGCCCCGGGCCCGGCACGGCCGCCCGGCCCCCGGCGAGCCGCAGCCCGTCATCGGCCGCGTGCGGCTGGCCAGCCCGGTGCTGGTGTTTTACCGGCCGGCGGGCCCCGGCACGGCCGTGCAGCAGCTGGTGCTCGACAAGAACCAGCTGCCGCTGCTGCGCACCCTGTCGCTGGAGGAACTGGCGCAGCGCCGCGACGTGTTCGTGGACGGCCTGGGCAACCTGGCCCTGCCCGGCACCGACGCCCAGAAGTTCCGGCTGGCCGGCACCAGCCTGCTAGCGGGCCCCGAGCGCAAGCCGGCCGGCGACGGCCGCAGCACCTACGCCCGCCTGAAAGTGCCCTCCCCGGGCGAGTTATACGTGGTGCGGGAGTCGGCCGAGGAGTACCGCCACTTTGTGGCAGCCCCGGGCCAACAGGGCTACCGCATCGATTTTCAAACCAACGGCCTGCCGGGCATCGATTCGGTGCGGGCCGTGTACACCCTGCGCAAAGTGGACGCGGCCGAGCGGGGGGCCGGCGCGGGGGCTACCCTGCGCTAGCGGCGCGCTTTTTAGTTTACTCATGTCTTTCGTTTGCCCCCATTTGCCGGCCCCGGGCCCGGCTGCCGCCAGTTGCGCGGCCCTGCCGCCGCGGCCGGCCGGCGTGCCCGCGCCGCCCGCCCACACGGCCAGCCCGCAGGTACAGGTGCTCGACACGGCGTTTTGGATGCCGCAGCTGGGCCGCCACCGCCGGGTGTGGCTGTACCTGCCCGCCGATTACGCCCGCCAGCCCCAGCGCCGCTACCCGGTGCTGTACCTGCACGACGGCCAAAACGTGTTCGACGCCGCCACGGCCTACGCCGGCGAGTGGGGCGTGGACGAAACCCTCGACCGCCTCCGCGCCAGCGGCCAGGACCCCACCGGCTGCCTCGTGGTGGCCGTGGACAACGGCAGCCGCTACCGGGGCGACGAGTACATCCCGTGGCCCAACCCGCGCCTCAAAACCGGGGGCCAGGGCGCGGCCTACGTCGATTTCCTGGCCCTCACCCTCAAACCTTACATCGACCGCCACTACCGCACCCGGCCCGACGCGGCCCACACCGGCATCGGGGGCTCCAGCCTGGGGGGCCTAATCTCGGTGTACGCGGCCCTGCGCCACCCGGCGGTGTTTGGGCGGGTCGGGGCCTTTTCGCCCGCGTTTTGGGTGTGCGACGACTCGCTGCGGGCCTACGCCCGCCAGCACCCGCCGGCCCCAACTGCTAAGTTCTACTTCGTGGCCGGGGCCCGGGAAGATTCGTCCATGCTGCCCCTGATGGCGCAGTGGCGCGACTTGCTGCACGCCCAGGGCGTGCCCGCCGCCCACCTGGCCTACCGCGCCGCCCCCGACGGCGAGCACCGCGAGTGGTTCTGGCAGCGCGAGTTCGCGGCGGCCTACGAGTGGCTGTTCGACCCCCAACGCCACGGCCCCCGCGCCGCGCCGGCCCAACCGGGCCAGCCCTAGCGTTGCCGTGGTGCGCGGTGCGGATGCATAAAAAAAGGGCCCGCCGTGGTGGTGGGCCCTTTTTTGGGTGCCTGGTTGGCGAAGGCTTAGTGCACCAGCAGCGTGCGGCTGGTGGCTTGGTCGCCCACTTGCAGGCGCACCAGGTAGGCCCCGGCGGGCAGGGCCCCCAGGCTCACCTGCTGGGGCCCCACCTGCGGGCCCCGGGCCACCGAGCGCACCAGCTGGCCCATCGTGTTGTACACGCTCAGGGCCACGTCCTGGCGGCCCGAGGGCACCAGGTAGGCAGCGGTGGCCGCCGCCTGCTCGGCGGGGTTGGGGTACACCCCGAAGCCCAGGCCGGTGGCCACGCCCGCCCGCGAAGCCAGCGCCCCGGTGCCGAGGACGAACGAAACCGCCTGGGTGCCGGGGATGAGGGTGAAGTCGGGGTCGGCCCCGAAGGCCGTAGTGCGGCCCGCCACCTGCGGGATAATGTCGGCCGACGTGAACACCCCGCCACCATCAGTGAAGGCCGCGAATAAGTCGATGGTGCTGCCCACCGTCACGGGCGACGTGGCGGTGCCGAGCATGGTCAGTGGTATTTCCACTTCGAAGCCGTTGTTAGCCGTGTTGGTCGTAATCGTGCCGGCGTTCTTGTAGGCAAACTTAGACCCGGCCAGGTCGGCCGTGCTCGAGCCGGCTACTACCTGGGCTCCGGCCTTGCTGCCCTGGCCGATGTAACTGTCGGTGCCGGGCGCAATAGTGGTCCCGGTCACGTAGGATACGCGGCTGAAGTAAACGTCGCTCGCCGTGTTGGAGGTCGCGCCAATCGACGCGCGAAAGCCGTAATCTACTTCCATGTCCAGCGTAGGCTTGTGAACAAGGGGTGAGGGACCATCGTTGCCCCCAATCAGCTTGGTGCCCTTGGCGGTGCCGGTGCGGCCGGCCGTGTTCAGGTACAGAATCAGGGCCCGGTAGTTGCCCGAGGCTGATTCGCCCACGCCCACCACCATGATGTTGAGGGTGGTGGCGGTGTAGCCCACGTACAAGGCTTGCAGGCCCCGGTCGGCTTCGAGGTGGGTGCCAGTGTAAGAACCGGCCAGCTGGTACTTGCCAACACCCGTACCGATTTCGGTGCTCGACAGCACCCCGTCGACGGTGAACTGGGCCTGGGCGCTGAGGGCCCCCAAGGCCAACGTGCCAGCGGTAAGAAGCGAGAAGAGGTTTTTCATGCGGTGAGGAAGAAATTGGTGTGAAGGAGAAAAAACGTTGCGGGGAGGCCCGAGGCAATCGATTGTGGCAAATAAACTAAATTTTGGCCCAAGGACCAATACTTTTTTACCATCTGGTAAAAAAGTATTGGTCCTTGGGCTTAGCTCACAACTGAATAAGCTTTTGCACGGTCACTCGGTCGCCGCAGGCCAGGCGCACCAGGTAGGCCCCGGGCGGCAGCGGAGCCCCCGGCCCCAGCGCCAGCACGTGGGGGCCGGCCGCCAGTTGGGGCTCGTCGGCCAGCACCCGCACCACCTGCCCGGTGAGGGTGAGCAGCGTGGCCCGCACCGGGCAGGGGCGGTCAAGGGCGAAGGCCAGGGCGTAGGGGCCCGCGGTGGGGTTGGGGTACAGCTGCACGGCGGGCGCGGCCCGCGCCGCGACCGTGGCCAGGGCCTGCGAAGCGGTGAACGTCACGTCGTCGAGGCTGCAATAGTTGCCGGCGTTGGCGTCGGAGCGCAGGCCGATTTCGCACTGCCCGTTCGTCACCACGATGCCCGGCACCTGAATTTGCGTGAAGTTGACGGCCTGGGGCACGTTTACCGCTTTTTCGCCCCCTCCGAAGCCGTTGGCGTAGAGCTGGCACGAGTTCTGGCCGCCGCCGCTCGTCACCCAGCCGCTGAGGGTGTACGTACCGTTGGGCAAGTTGCTGAGCAGCTGGTAGGTGCGCACCTGGTAGGCCGTGGCCTTGTAGTGGGTGAGGCGGAAAAAGCCGCTGTGGCTGCCGCCCTCGGTGTAGTCGGCGTCGGCGTCGGCGGCCGAGGCCGTGCTCCAGCCCAGCGGCGTGGGGGTGGCCCCGGTGTACTCGAAGCCCGGGTTGTACACGAGGCCCGGGGCCGGCGGCACGTCCAGGAAGGCGTCCATCGCGGCCGTGGGGCGGCCGTCGGTGCCCCAGGCCCCCAGGGCGTAGCCCATCCAGTTGTAGGCCTGGGGCTCCCAGTACAGCACCCCCAGGCCCTTGCCGCCGGCCACCAACCTGGTCTTGGCGATGAGGTCGAGCAGCATTTGCTGGGCGGGAATGGGGTAGGCGGCCGGCATGCCGGTTTCCACCACCATCACTTCCTTGCCGGGGTAGCGGCCCACCATGTCGTTCATGTTGGCCAGGCACTGGGCCGTGTAGGTGGGCCAGTTGGTGGTCGAGGGGTACAGCGACAGGCCGATGACGTCCCAGTGGGCCCCGTTCACGGCCAGGGCGTCGAAGATGTAGCGAAACGTGGCGTTGTTGTAGCCGTTGGCGATGTGTACCACCACCTTGGTGGTGGGGCTCACGGCCTTCACCGCTTGGTAGCCCTGGTCGATGAACTGCGCAAAATTCACGGCTCCGCCCTGCGAGATGCGGCCTTCGGGCCACAGCATGCCGTCGTTGGTTTCGTTGCCCACCTGCACCCATTCGGGGGTAATGTTGTTGGCTTTCAGCGTGCTGAGCACGTCGGTCGTGTGGTCGTACACGGCCTGTTTCAGCTGGGCCACGGTGTAGGCCTGCCAGGCAGCGGGCTTGGTTTGCTTGCCCGGGTCGGCAAAGTCGTCGCTGTAGTGGAAGTCAATCAGCAGGCGCTGGCCCAGTGCCTGGGCCCGGAGGGCCTTGGCCAGCACGTCGGCCTTGCCGTTCCAGCCGCCGGCCGGGTTCACCCATACCCGCAGCCGGACGGTGTTCAGGTTGTAGTCGTCGTGCAACAGCTGGAACAAGTCCTTCTGGACGCCGGCGGTGGTGTAAAAGCTGTAATTAGACGCCTCCATCTGGGTCACCCAGCTCACGTCGGCCCCCTTGGCGAAGGGGACGGTCTGGGCCCCGGCGGGCCGGCCCAGGCCCAGCACCAGGACCGTAAAAAATAACAGGCGCGTAAAAGTTGGCATGGTCGGCAGCAATTAAAAAGGGAAGAAAAACAATACAACTTATTGCAACGAAACCGATTCCAGGTCCACCGTGAGCGGCGCGGCCCCGGCGGGGGCGGCCCCCAGCACCACTTGCAGCACCTCCGCTTCGGCCAGCCGAAGGGCCCCGGGGGCGCCCGGGGCGGCGTAGGTGAGGGGCAGGAAGCCGGGGTAGGGGCGCGGCACCAGCAGCAGCGGCGCGGGCCGGAACGCCGCCAGCGGCACGCGCACGTCCTGCCAATCGGGGCCGGCCACGGGCACGTCGGCGGCATAGGCGGCGCCGTCGCGCGTGGCCAGGCACAGGCGCAGCGGGCCCGCGCCCGCGCCCGGGCGCACCCGCACCACCACGGCCTGGTACGAGGCCAAATCAGCCGCGCGGCCGGCCAGCTTATCACCGAAATAGA
The DNA here is from genome assembly GCF_013294115.1 of Hymenobacter caeli. Lineage (GTDB taxonomy): Bacteria > Bacteroidota > Bacteroidia > Cytophagales > Hymenobacteraceae > Hymenobacter > Hymenobacter caeli. The sequence continues at coordinate 16,567 of NZ_JABSNP010000025.1, forward strand.
TCCGCAGCGCGGCCACGGGTGCCCCCGCGGCCGAAGCCGGCCGCTTGTCGTTGGCGGGGCCCTGCACCAGGCGCAGGGCCAGGGCTCCGGCGGGCGTGGTCACGTAGTCGGTCCAGCCTTGGTTGTCCACGCCGTGGGCCTCCGCCGCATCCTTGTCGGCCCCGGCGCCGAACAGCGGCAGCGGGGCCCCGGCGGCCACCACGGGCACTTCCCAGTGCTCGGGGTGGGCGTAGTCCCAGTCGGCGGGCTGGCCCGCGAAGGCCCCCGGAAACGTCAGGGTTTTGCCGGCCTGCCGCAGCACCAGCCAGTACCTCACCAACCCCGGGTACACCAGCGCGGCGGGCACGGTGGCCGCGTAAGTGGCGTAGCCGGTGGCCGCCATCGGCAGCGCCTGGGTGCGGCCGTAGTAGTGCTGGGCTACGAGCAGCACGGTGTCCTGGGGCCCCGCGCCGGTCAAGGTTATTTCGAGGCGCAGGGGCTGCCCGGCCACGGCCTGGGCCGGGGGCGTGTGCCGCACCTGGGGGCCCAGCGCGGTGGGGGCGGGGGCCGCGAATTCGCCCAGCTGGCCCGTGCCAAAGGCAGTTTGGGCCGTGTAGGCGGCCGCGGCCCGGCCGGCCGCGGCCACCAGGTACACGCCGGGCCGCACGGCCACGCGGCCCCCGGCGGCCGTGGCCTGCACGGCGTTGCCCGCGTTTAGGCCCCGCAGCGAGTAGGTATCGCCCACCTCCGGCAGCGCGAGTTGCAACGGCTGCTCGTTCCACAAAATCTGCGTGACGGGCTGCGCCAGCGAGGTTTTGGCAAACGGGTCGCGGATGGGCACGGCGTCGGGCAGCACCTCCAGCCGCCACACGCCCGGGGCTAGCCGGTCGAGGAAGTAGGCCCCCGTGCCCCCGTAGCGCACCACCGCCGACGCGCCCGTGCCCGCCACGTGCCGCAGCTGGGCCGGGGCCACCGGCCGCGTGCCCGTGCTGCCAGTGTAATAAAACGCCGCGGGCGTGTTCATCTCGCTCAGCTGCTCGCGGTAGCTCACCCGAAAGGCGTCGAACACGGAATCAGCCGGGTAGCCTTTGAAGACTTGCCCGCGCTTCACGCGCCGAAATGCTTCGCCGGCAATGAGCAGGCTGATGGCCTTGGCCGGCGTGTAGGCCAGGTTCAGGTAGTGGGTCTGGTACTCGGTGTTGGCGTAGGCCAGGGCCAGCGGGTCGTAGGCAAACATGGTGGCCCACTGCAAACCCGCCGTGCGGAAGCTGCGGGCCATGAACGGGTACATCACCGGCTGCACCACATCGGCCGACTCGAACTCATAAGCCATCTTGGCCTTGCGCTTGAAGCGCGGGTCGTTGGCGTACGGAATCGGGTACCGGTCCACGTAGGGCAGGAAATTGCCGCGCAGTGCGTGCCCGCCCACCAACCCCTCGGGGTACCACTGAAAGGTGAGCCCGTCCACCCGGGCGTTCAAAATAGCGTCGTGCACCTGCGGGCTCTCGGCGATGTTGTAGAACACCGGCTTGCGGCAGCCCGTGGCCCGGATGGCCCCGGCCATGCGGTCGGCGAAAGCCGTCACGGGCCCCTCGGGCAAGTGGTAGTGGGGCTCGTTGCACACCTCGAAGGCGATAATGCCCGGGTCCTGCCAGTTCAGTTGTTTGGTGTAGGGGTTGCGGTGGTTCAGGAACTGCGTGAGGTAGCGCTCCTGGGCCGCCACGGCCCGCGGGTTGGTGTAGGCTTCGCCCTTGCCGTAAATGCTCGAAAAGCCCGTGCCGGTGTCCTGCTCGGGGTAGCCGTTGTTCCAGTAGGCAATCGGGGTGAGGATGATTTTGATGCCGCGCCGTTCCAGCTGGTCCACCAGGTAATCGAGCAGCCGCAGGTGGTCGTTCTCCTGCAAGTTGCCCAGCGTATCGCTGATTTCCACGTCCCACACGTGCAGCCGAAACGCGTCCACGCCCAGCCGCGCCAAGTGGTACACGTCCTGCCGGACGGCCTGCTCGCGGTCCACGCCCAGCTTGCCCAGGGCCCTATAAGAGTAGGCAAACGGCGCGGTGTAGTTCACCCCGAACAGGGCCACTTCCTGCTTGCCCTGCTGCCAGCGCAACACCCCCGCCTTATCTACAAACACGTCGCCGCGGTGCGCCGCCTGGCCAGCAGCCGCCCGCGGAAACGCCAGGGCCCCCAGGGCCCCCACTAACAACATTGCACTGCGCAAACACATGAAACGGAAGATTAAAAAGGACGGACGGCCCCGGCCAATCCCAGTTATTTTGCGCAAGGTAGCGGCCCCTAATTATTAAAACAAACGTTTGCGTAAATAATGAGTTTAAGTAGCTGATAATCAGTATTCGGGGGTTACTAAAAAGGCCTGTGCGAATCCATCGCACAGGCCTTTTTAGTAACCCCCGAATACTGATTAATTAAATTTCTGAGAAATCGAACGATTCCAGAAAGGCCGTGGTGAAGTAGCCCTCTTTAAATTGCTCGTTATCCATCAGGGCCAGGTGGAACGGGATGGTCGTTTTCACGCCCTCTACCACGAACTCGCTCAGGGCCCGCTTCATCTTCACAATGGCTTCTTCACGGGTTTGGGCCACGGTGATGAGCTTGGCAATCATCGAGTCGTAGTTGGGCGGAATCTGGTAGCCGGCGTACACGTGGGTGTCCACGCGCACGCCGTGGCCGCCGGGGATGTGCAGCGTGGTGATGCGCCCCGGGGCCGGCCGGAAGCCGTTGCGCGGGTCCTCGGCGTTGATGCGGCACTCGATGGCGTGCATCTTGGGGAAGTAGTTCTTGCCCGAAATCGGGATGCCCGCCGCCACCTTAATCTGCTCCTTGATAAGGTCGTAGTTGATGATTTCCTCCGTCACGGGGTGCTCCACTTGGATGCGGGTGTTCATCTCCATGAAGTAGAAATCCCGGTTTTTATCGACCAGGAACTCGATGGTGCCCACGCCCTCGTAGCCGATGGCCGAGGCCCCGGCGATGGCCGCCGCGCCCATCCGCTCGCGCAAATCGTCGGTCATAAACGGCGAAGGAGCCTCCTCCACCAGCTTCTGGTGGCGGCGCTGGATGGAGCAGTCGCGCTCCGAGAGGTGGCACACGTGGCCGAATTGGTCGCCCACGAGTTGCACCTCGATGTGGTGGGGCTCCACCACGTACTTCTCCAAGTACATGCCGTCGTTGCCAAAGGCGGCCTTCGACTCGGTGCGGGCGTCGTCCCAGGCTTTCTGGAATTCTTCCTCGGCGTGGATCACGCGCATGCCGCGCCCGCCGCCGCCGGCCGTGGCCTTGAGGATGACGGGGTACTTGATTTTGTTGGCGATTTTCTTGCCCTGCTCCACCGAATCGAGCAGGCCCACCGAGCCCGGAATGCACGGCACGCCGGCCTTAATCATCGTGGCCTTGGCGGTGGCCTTATCGCCCATCTGGTTGATCATCTCGGGCGAGGCCCCGATGAACTTGATGCCGTTTTCCTGGCAGATGCGCGAGAATTCCGCGTTTTCGCTCAAAAAGCCGTACCCCGGGTGAATGGCGTCGGCGTTGGTAATTTCGGCCGCCGCAATCAGGTTCGGCATGCTCAGGTACGAGAGGGCCGAGGCCGGGGGGCCGATGCACACCGCCTCGTCGGCGAACTTCACGTGCAGGCTTTCCTTGTCGGCGGTCGAGTACACGGCCACCGTTTTGATGCCCATTTCCTTGCAGGTGCGGATGATGCGCAGCGCAATTTCGCCCCGGTTGGCGATGAGAATTTTCTTAAACATGGGGGTGGAGAGGAGATGAAAGTTCAGTAGGGGCGGGGCTTGCCCCCGCCCGTCGCTGCACGATGCCCTAGGCGGCGCGAACGACGGGCGGGGGCAAGCCCCGCCCCTACACGGGGCAAAACAGGCGCTTGATTACTCGATCAAAAACAGCGGCTGGTCGTACTCCACCGGGGTGGCGTTTTCTACCAGGGCCTTCACGATGCGGCCGCTCTGCTCGGCTTCAATCTCGTTAAAAAGCTTCATGGCCTCGATGATGCAAATCACCTGGCCTTTTTCCACCACGTCGCCCACCTGCACAAAAGCGGCCGTATCGGGCCCGCTGCTGCGGTAGAAGGTGCCAATCATAGGGGCTTTCAGGGCGGTGTGCACGGCCGCTGCGGCGGGCGCAGCGGCGGCAACCGGGGCCGCGGCGGGGGCCAGCGGGGCCAAGGCCGCCGCGGGCGCGGCCTGGGGGGCCGGGGCGCTCAGGCTCACCACTTGCTTGGTGTTGGGCTCGCGCTGCACCGAAATCTTGAATTCTTCCGTCTCGATGTTCACCTTGTTCAGGCCGGATTTGGCGATAAAATCGAGCAGTTCCTGTAGTTCTTTGGCTTTCATAGGGGCGTCCTTTTTGGGCGATGGGCCTTTACTTGACTCTTTCGACATAGGTGTAGGTGCGGGTATCGACCCGAATTTTGGTGTCCTGGTCGATAAAGAGCGGCACCTGCACCCGGGCCCCGGTTTCCATGGTGGCGGGCTTGAGGGTGTTGGTGGCCGTATCGCCGCGCAGGCCGGGCTCGGTGTAGGTCACCATCAGCTCCACGGTGGTGGGCAGCTCGGCGGTGAGGGGCAGCTCGGTTTCGGCGTGCATGAGGATGGTCACTTCCTGGCCTTCCTTCATCAGGTCGGCAAAGGGCACCATGGCGTCGGGCAGCACAATCTGCTCGAACGTGGCCGCGTCCATGAACGTGTAGCCGTAGTCGTCTTTGTAGATGAACTGGTGCGGGCGCTGCTCCACGCGGGCCGTTTCCACCTTCACGCCGGCGTTGAAGGTGTTGTCAATCACGCGGCCGGTTTTGATGTTGCGCAGCTTGGTGCGCACGAAGGCGGGGCCCTTGCCGGGCTTCACGTGCTGGAATTCGGTGATGACGTGCAGCTCACCGTTGTAGTTGAGCACGAGCCCGTTGCGAAAGTCGGCGGTTGAAGCCATGATTTTTGAGCTATTAGCTGATAGCTGCTAGCTATTAGCTTTTGATGGAATAAGGAGAGAATTAAAAATCGATAAACGCAAGCTAACAGCTAACAGCTATTAGCTAACAGCTTGATAATCATACGCCCATTTCAGGTACACGGAGCCCCAGGTGAAGCCCCCGCCAAAGGCGGCCAGCACGAGGTTGTCGCCGCGGCGCAGCTGGCTTTCGTAGTCGGACAGGCACAGCGGGATGGTGCCGTTGGTGGTGTTGCCGTAGCGCTGGATGTTGAGCATCACTTTTTCGGGGCCCACGCCCATGCGGTGGGCCGTGGCGTCGATGATGCGCTTGTTGGCCTGGTGCGGCACCAGCCAGGCCACGTCGTCGTTGCCGAGGTGGTTGCGCTCCATCACCTGGGCGGCCACGTCGGCCATGCTCTTCACGGCAAACTTGAACACCGTGGCCCCTTCCTGGTAAATGAAGTGCTCGCGCCGGTCCACGGTTTCGTGGGTGGGCGGGCGGCGGCTGCCGCCGGCTTTCTGGTACAGGTACGCCTCGCCGCTGCCGTCGGTGCGCAGCACCTGGTCGAGCAGGCCGTAGCCCTCGGTGTTGGGCTCGAGCAGCACCGCCCCGGCCCCGTCGCCGAAAATGATGCAGTTGGCGCGGTCGGTGTAGTCCACGATGGCCGACATCTTGTCGGCCCCCACAATAACCACCTTCTTGTACGTGCCGGACTGCACAAACTGGGCCCCGGTGGCCAGGGCAAACAAAAAGCCGGAACAGGCCGCGTTCATGTCGTAACTAAACGCCCGGGCGATGCCCACGCCGTTGGCAATGATGTTGGCCGTGGCCGGGAACAGCATGTCGGGCGTCACGGTGGCGCAAATCAGCAGGTCCACTTCCTCGGGGCGGGTGCCGGTTTTTTCCAGCAGCTGCTGCACGGCTTTGATGCCCATCACCGAAGTGCCCTGGTCCTCGCCCTTCAGAATGCGGCGCTCCTTGATGCCCGTGCGCGAGGTAATCCACTCGTCGGTGGTGTCCACCATTTTCTCAAGCTCCAAGTTGGTCAGCACGTAGTCGGGCACGTAGGAACCTATCCCGGTAATGGCAGCGGTAATCTTCATACGGGCAAAAGTAGGGGCGGGACGGGAGAAACGAGGACGGAAGCCGCGGCCAGACTGCGGAGCCCGGCCCTAAAAGGCTTATTACCAAAAAATCCGGCCGGAGCCGGATTTTTCAGTTGGAGGCCGCGGCCCCCGGTCAGGACTTAAAAGTAGCTTTAATTTGGTCGGCAATGCCGGAGGCGGCCATGTTGTAGCCTTGCACCAGCATGTTGCCGATGGCCATGGGCGTGCTGCGCCCGTGGCCGATGATGGCGTTGTCGTTGATGCCCAAAATGGGCGACCCGCCGATGTCCTCGTAGTTGAAGCGGTCGAAAAACGGGTCGTGCATGTTCTTGTGGGCCATTATCTCGTGCACCGATTCGGCCATTTTCAGCAAAATGTTGCCCGTGAAGCCGTCGCACACCACCACGTGGGCCTTGTCGTTGAACAGGTCGCGCCCCTCCAGGTTGCCCACGAAGTGGATGTGGGGGTTGATTTTCAGCAGCTGGTACGCGGCTTGGGTGAGGGCGGTGCCCTTGCCTTCCTCTTCGCCCAGGTTCAGCAGGCCCACCAACGGGTGCTCGATGCCCAGCACGTACTGGGCGTAGAGCGAGCCCAGCTCGCCGAACTGCTCCAGCATCTCGGGCTTGCACTCGGCGTTGGCCCCCACGTCGAGCAGGATGCCAAACTGGCCGTTGAGCTTGGGCACAAAGTTGGCGATGGCCGGCCGCAGCACCCCCGACACGGGCTTCACCGTGAACATGGCCCCCACGAGCATGGCCCCCGTGCTGCCGGCCGAGCAAAACGCATCGACCTCGCCGCCGTGCAGCAGGCGGTAGCCCACGGCAATGCTGGAATCCTGCTTTTGCTGGAAGGCTTTGGCCGGGTGCTCGCCCATTTCGATGACCTGGGTGGCGGGCACGAACTCAAAAGCATCCGGCGCGAAGCCGGTGGTGGGCAGCAAGGGCCGCACCGCGTCTTCCTGGCCAATTAAAACGATGGTGGCTTTGCCGGCGAGCCGTTCCGCCGCCAGCAGGGCCCCCGCGACGGCAGCCTGGGGGGCGAAGTCGCCGCCCATGGCGTCCAGGGCAATTTTCATGAACAAGAAATTAGGAATTCAGCGGATAGGGTTCCCACAAAAAAGCGTTCCGAACCAGCCCCCGCCCGGGGAGGAGGGCCGGCCCGGAACGCCTCCGGTGCCGCGAAGTAACGACTTCGCGGGCTATTCCTCGTCGGTATCGGGGGCGGCGGCGGCCGCTACTTTGCTGAAGTTCTTGATGGCCACTTTGCCGTGGCGGTACAGGTCGCCGTCCACCACGTAGGCTTTGTGGCGCAAGTGCAGCTCGCCGGTGTTCTGGCACAGCGTCACGGCTTTAGGGGTCAGTTTGTGGTGGCTGCGGCGCTTGTCGCGAACGGCAGAGGAGGTGCGGCGCTTAGGATGGGCCATGATGCAGAGGGTTGAGAGTTGAGATTTTTAGTGAAGAGCTTGGCCGACGGAAACGGCCCGGGGAACGAAATGGTAACACGCCAGCGCCAGCTAGCGGGGCGGCCATCCCCGGGCCGGCCCTATTAAATCGGGTTAATTCAAGTTGCGCAGGGCGGCCCAGCGCGGGTCGGCGGGCTCGTCGTCGTCGGAATCATCCGCGTCGCGCCGGGTCGAAAAAATGTGCTTAGTAGGCGCGTCGGGCTGGTCGTCGGGCTCGTTTTGGAAGCGCGGGTGCAGCTTTTTCATGGGCAGGGCCAGGCCGATGTAATCGTACAAGTGCTGGGCCAGCGGCAGTACCTGGGTGTCGGGCGTGATTTGCAGCACGTTGTCGTCCAGCTCCTTGGCCTCGTCGCCGAAGCGCACCAACAGCTGCTCTTCCACGTCCAGGGGCTGGTCGAACTCGTCGAGGCTGCGGTCGCAGGCCAGGCGCACGGTGCCCGTAATGTGGAAGTCGAGCGTAAGCAGGCGCTCGGTGCGCGTGGCGGCTACCTCGGCGTGCAGCTGGCCCTGCTCCACGAGCGGCTGCTCGAACAGGGCGAAAAAATCGGGCCCCAGCTCGTAGTCGAAACGGACCGTTTTCGGGCCCAGCTTCACCAGATTCAAGTCGTATTGGCTTTCTTTTTTCACGGCGCACTCAATTGCAGGGCGCAAAAGTAGCAAAAAATCGGCGGTTTGGCAAGCAATGGACTGAATTTTGCGCATCAACTGGTTGCCAGCAAGGACCTTAGCGGGCGCTGCGGGGCGCAGCGGCTTCCTGGCGCTTGCGCCAAATGTCGGCTGCCATGAATACAGCGGCCCGGAACGACGACGCATCGGCCCGGAACTGGCCGGCGATGCCGTAGGCCGTGCCGTGGTCGGGGGAGGTGCGCACCACCGGCAGGCCGGCCGTAAAATTCACGCCGTGCTCGAAGGCCAGCAGCTTGAACGGCACCAGGCCCTGGTCGTGGTAGAGCGAGAGGGTGGCGTCGAACTGCCGGAACTGCCCGGTGCCGAAGTAACCGTCGGCCGGGTACGGGCCCAGCACCAGGTGGCCGTCTTGCTGAAACTGCTGGAGCACGGGCCCCACCAGGTCGATTTCTTCGCGGCCCAGTAAGCCGTTTTCGCCGGCGTGGGGGTTGAGGCCGAGCACGGCTACCTTGGGTTTGTCGATGCCAAAGTCGGTTTTTAGCGACTTGAGCAGCAAGTGAATCTTCTTGCGCAGCAGCTCGGCCGTGAGGCGGGTGGGTACATCGCGCAGGGCCACGTGGCCGGTGGCCGTGGCCACGCGCAGGCCCGATTCTTCGTCGGCCAGCAGCATCAGGCTCTCGGGGGCCCCGAAGTAGGCCGTCAGGAACTCGGTGTGGCCGGGGTAGCGGAAGTCGGGCCCCTGGGTATTTTCCTTGCTGATGGGGGCCGTCACGAGCCCGTCGAGCAGGCCGGCCTTGAGGTCGCGGCAGGCGGCGAGCAGGCTCTCGCGGGCCGCCTGCCCGGTCGCGGCCGACGGCTGCCCGGGGGCCAGGTGGAAGTCTTCGTCCCAGCAGGTCACGGCGTTCAGGCGGCCGGGGGCAATGTCGGCGGCGTCGCGCAGCTGCCGGAAGGCCAGCGGCTCGGCGTCTTTGGCCACCGGAAACTCGTCGAACAGGGCCGTGGCCGTGCCATACACCACCGGGGTGCACAGCTTTAATACCCGCTCGTCGAGCAGCGTTTTGTAAATGACTTCGGGGCCGATGCCGGCGAGGTCGCCCACGGAAAAACCGAGGCGGGGGAGGGTTTTAGGCATAAGGTTGGTAATGAACGTCATGCTGAGCGCAGCGGAGCGGAGTCGAAGCATCTCTACTGCTTAACTATTCCAATCGATTGGTTTACTGCCGCGGGAGAGATGCTTCGACTCCGCTGCGCTGCGCTCAGCATGACGTTTTAATTGGTCAATTGCTTGGTTAAGAACTCGTACAGCAGCCGCACGCCGACGCCCGTGCCGCCCTTGCCGCGGTAGTTGTCGGGGGCGGTGAGAAAGGCCGGGCCGGCAATGTCGAGGTGCAGCCAGGGGTAGCCTTCGGCGAAGCGCTCCAGGAACTTGGCGGCCGAGATGTGGCCGGCCTCGCCCTTGCCCAGGTTGCTGAGGTCGGCAATGTCGGACTTGATGTGGTCGGCGTATTCGTCCCAGAGCGGGAACTCGACCAGGCGCTCGTGCGTGCGGTGGCCGGCGGCGTGCAGCAGCTGCACCGTGGGGGCCCCGGCGGTGCCCAGCACGGCGCTGCCCTCGGTGCCGATGGCGCGCACGGCGGCCCCGGTGAGGGTGGCCAGGTCAATGACCAGCTCGGGGTCGTATTTCTTGGCGAAGCTGAGGGCGTCGGCCAGCAACAGGCGGCCTTCGGCGTCGGTGTTTTTCACTTCCACCGTCAGGCCGCTGTGCATCGTGATGACGTCGCCGGGCACGAAGGCGAGGCCCCCGGGGCGGTTGTCGGTGGCGGGCACCAGGCCGATGACGTGCAGCGGGACCTGGTTTTTGGCCAGTGCGTAGAGCGTGCCGGCCACAGCCGCGCCGCCGGCCATGTCGCACTTCATCAGGTCCATGCTGTTGGGCGTGGGCTTGAGGCTGAGGCCCCCGGTGTCGAACACCACGCCCTTGCCCACCAGCACGTAGGGCTTGGCATTCTGCGCGTTGGCCGGTTTCCATTCCAAAATGCTGAACGTGGGCGGCTCGGGCGAGCCCAGATTCACGGCCAGCAGGCCGCCCATGCGCAGGGCCTCGATGCGGGCCAGGTCGAGGATGTCGGTGGTGTAGCCGGCTTCGTCGCCGGCGGCCGCCATGCGCTCCGCAAACTGCTCGGCGTTGAGCTTATTGACGGGCGCGTTCACCAGGTCGCGGGCCAGGGCCACGCCTTGCAGCAGGCCCTGCAGCGCGGCCACTTGGGTTTCGGTGGCCGCATCGCCCACTAGGTTAACTGTGGTCAAGGCCGGGGCCTGGCGCGATTTCTCGTCGGTCTTATAGCCTTCGAATTGGTAGGCCGTGAGGGCCAGGCCCTCGGCCAGGGCCAGGGCCCCGGCGGGCTCGTCGGCCAGGTTCTGGATGAAAACCTCGGTTACCCGCGCTGCCTTTAGCAGGCCGTGGAGCTGGTGGCCGCTGCGGCGCAGGGCCTCCAATACCTGGTCGGCAGTGGGTTTATCGGCCAGCACTACGTAGTAATGCTGGTGGCTGAAATGGTTGAGGGGCACCAGCGTTTGGTCGTGGGCCAGCGCGGTTTCGGCGTAGGTGCGGGCGGCGGCGGATAAGTCGCCCACGGCGGCTTCGGGCAGGGCGGTGGTGCCGGGGGGCAGCAGAAACACCTGGGTCGCCCCGGAAGGCGCGGCAGCCGCGTGGGCAAGGATAGGAAGCATGGCGGAAGAAAAAGCAGAACAATCAATTTAACCACAAACTTAGCAAAAAGGCCCGCCGTGCGGTGCGCGGCGGGCCTTTGCGGGGCGTTGGCGGCTAGGCCTGGGCGTCGAAAGCCGCTTGGATGGCCTGCACGCCCTTCAACTGGTCGGCGCCGAGGTGCACGTGCAGGGCCCGGCGCTCGTACTTCTGCAGGGCCTCCAGGTCGCCCTGGGCCTGGGCATTTTCGAGGGTGCCGAAGGTGTAGGAGCGGCCCGGCAGCGGCAGGTCGGGGCTGTGGTCGTGGGTGAGCTGCAAGAACAGGCCGGTGTTGGGCCCTCCCTTGTGGTACTGGCCGGTGGAGTGCAAAAAGCGCGGCCCGTAGCCAAACGTGGTGGCCGTGTGCAGGCGTGCCATCAGGCTGGTGCGCAGCTTGTCAAAGGCCGCGTTCAGCGCTGGCGACTCGGTGAGGTAGGCCTGGATGCACACGAAATCACCCGCCTTGGCTTGCTTGAAGAAGTTGGCCACCAACTGCTTGGCGTCGGCGGCCTGGGGCACGCCGTAGTAGTCAAGGCCGCCGGCCGACAGGGCTTTTTCCTGCTCGGGCAAGTGGCCTTCGTCGGCCACTACTTTCATCAGGCGGTCGGTGGCCGTCTTGCTTTCCTGCACGTTGGGCTGGTCGAAGGGGTTGATGCGCAGCACGGCGCCCACCACCGAAATGGCCATTTCCCAGCGGAAAAACTCCTGGCCCAGGTCCAGCGCATCCTTCAGCACGATGCTGATAACGGGGTGGCCGGCAGCTTCCAGCGCCTTCAGCTTGGCTTTGTTATCGGCGTCTTCCTCGCTTTCGTAGCCCACGTACACGAATACCCGGTCGTGGCCGTACACCTCCGGGGCCCCCACGGGCTCGCCGGCCACGGGCAGAATGCCCTTGCCGTGCTTGCCGGTGCTCTCGGCCGTGAGCTGCTCCAGCCACAGGCCCAGGTCGCTTAGCGATGGCGGCGTGACCAGCGTCAGCTTGTCGCGGCCCTGCGTGGCCAGCACGCCCAACGCCGTGCCCAGCGCCAGGCCGGGGTTGTGGTCCACCGGGCCGTAGGCCCCGCAGGCGCGCATCATGCGGATGGCGCGCTCCAGCAGCTCGCCCACGTTGAGGCCGTACAGCGCGGCCGGCACCAGGCCGAAGTAGGTGAGGGCCGAGAAGCGGCCGCCCACCGAGGCGAAGTTGAGGAACACGTGGCGGTAGCCCAGGCCGTTGGCCGTGGCGATGAACTTCGAGCCCGGGTCGGTGATGGCCACGAAGTTCTCGCCGGCCTTGTCGCCCTTCAGGGCCTTCACCTTGTCGTAGAAGTAGTCGCCGAAAGCCAGCGGCTCGGCCGTGGTGCCCGACTTGCTGGCCACGATGAACAGCGTGTCGGCCAGCGGCAGCGTGTCGGCAAAGTGCTGCACCGTGCCGGGGTCGGTGGTATCGAGGATAGAGATGGGCAGGCCGCCCGCGCCCTGCGGGAAGGATTTCTGGAACACGATGGGGGCCATTGTGCTGCCGCCCATGCCCATCACGAGCACGTGCTGGAAGCCGGCGGCCTTCACTTCGTTCACGAAGGTTTCGAGGGCCGGCACGGCCGACACCATCGTTTCGGCCACCCGCAGCCAGCCCGTGAAGTCGCGGATGCTCTGCTGGGCCGCCGCGTCGTCGGTCCACAGCGCAGCCTCCGTGTTCCAGAAGCCTTGGGTGAACTGGGCGGTGTTAAACGCTTGCAGCTTAGCGTCTACAGCGGCCTGGTACTGGCCCAGCTGCATGGTGGCGGGGGCCGTGGTTTCGGCCAGGGCGGCCACGCGCTTCTTGTCCAGCGAGTCCATCAGCTTGCCGAAGGGCTCGTTGAATTTCTTGGCGCCGTCTACTTCCAACTCGTGGGCCAGGGCTTCGAGGTCGAGGCCCACGGTGGGCAGCGCCTTCAGCACGGCGGCCACCTGGTCAAGGCCGTCCTCCAGGCGCACGGCGGGCTGGCCCTTTTCGCGGAACAGGTTCAGGGTTTCCAGCGGGATGGTGTTCACGGTATGGGGCCCGATGAGGCCGTCCACGTACTTGAGGTCGTCGTATTTTGGGTTTTTATTGCCCGTGCTGGCCCACAGCAGGCGCTGCGATTCGGCGCCCTTGGCCTTCAACGCCTCCCACCGGGCCCCGGCGAAGATCTTTTTGTAGTCCTGGTACGCCTGCTTGGCGCTGGCCACGGCCACCTGGCCCACCAGGGGCCCGGCAATTTTGGCCTGGTCGCCGCCGGCGGCCACCATCTTCTCCAGCTGCGGGTCAATCAGCACGTCGATGCGGCTGAGGAAGAAGCTGGCCACCGAGTCGATGCGGGCGATGGAATGGCCGGCTTTCACCCGGTCTTCGAGGCCGGCGAGGAAGGCTTCGGCCACGGCCTTATAACGCTCCACGCTGAAAATCAGGGTCACGTTCACGTTTACGCCTTCCGAAATCAGCTGGCGGATGGCGGGCAGGCCCTCCAGCGTGGCGGGCACCTTGATCATCACGTTGGGCCGGGCCACGGCCTTCCAGAAGCGCAGGCCCTCGGCGATGGTGCCGGCGGTGTCGTTCACCAGCTTGGGCGATACTTCGAGGCTCACGTAGCCGTCGCCGGCGTTGGCGGCGTCGTCGTACAGCGGCCGGAACAGGTCGCAGGCGGCCTGCACGTCGGCAATGGCCAGGGCCTCGTAGATGTCGTTGGTCGACTTGCCTTGCAGGGCCAGCGCCTTGATGGCGTTGTCGTAGTCGTCGCTGCCGCCGATGGCTTTCTCGAAAATGGCGGGGTTGGACGTGACGCCGCGCAGCTGGTCGTCGGTGATGAGTTTTTGCAACTCGCCGTTGATGAGGATTTTACGGCGGATGAAGTCGAGCCAGATGCTTTGGTCGAGGGGGCGGATGGCAACCAGTGGGTTCATATCGGGGAGGGATGAGCAGGAATGCGGGTGCGAAGGTGGGCTTTCTTTGCGAAAGAACCAGCCCGTTTACGCAAGAAGCGGCGCGGCCGGGGGCCCGGCCGTCGGCTTTTGCCCGCCGGGGCCCCTAAATTTGGCCGAATCCCACCCCCCGCCGCCGCCCGTTGCAAGACTACCTGCTCTTCGTTGACACCGAAACCACCGGCCTGCCCGCCGGCTGGCACCGGCCCTACGCCGACGACGCGGCCTGGCCCCACCTGGCCCAGCTGGCCTGGGTGCTCTACACCCGCGCCGGCGAGCTGGTGAAAACCGAAAACCACTACCTGCGCGTGCCCCCCGGCACCATGCAGCCCACGGCCCAGGCCATCCACGGCCTCAGCACCGAGTTCCTGGCGGCCGAAGGGCAGGAGCTGGGCCCCGTGCTGGGAGCTCTGGCGGCCGACCTGGAACGGTACCGGCCGCTGGTGGTGGGCCACTTCGTGCAGCTCGACTTCCACATGCTGGGCGTGGGCTTCCACCGGGCGGGGCTGCCCAACCCGCTGCCGGGCCTGCCCACTTTCTGCACCATGCTGCCCACGGGGCCCCTGGCGCGGACGCTGGGCCCCCCGCCCGGCCGCCAGTTCCTGCGCCTCAACGAGCTGTACGAGCACTTGTTCCGTGAGCCGCTGGACCGCCACCACGACGCCCAAACCGACGCCGAAGCCACGGCCCAGGCTTTTTTTGAGCTCTGGCGCACCGGCTACCTCACCGAAGCCAGCCTCGCCCAGCAGGCCCCGCTGGCGGTGCCCGTCGCAGCCCCGGGGCCCTTCGCCTGGCTGGGGCCCCGGGGCGGGCGCTGGGCCGCCGCGGCCGCCGGGCTAGTGGGGGTTTTACTACTTTTGCTATACTATTATGGATAAGACCGTTAGGGCTACCCGCTTCGAATTCCTGCGAACCGTGCAGCCGTTTGACGAGCTGCCCGCCGAGGTGTTGGCCGGTGTGGCCGACCTGCTCCAGGAAGTGGAATACGCCAAGGAAACCCTGATTTACCAGCAGGACATCACCAAGCTGCGCGGCGTGGACCTGCTGGTGGCCGGCAGCTACGAAACGTTTTTCTACGACAGCGAGCAGCACAAGCGCCTGCCGGAGGAATACGGCCCGGGGGCCTGCTACGGCGGCATGTCCATTTTATTGAACAAAAAGCGCTCCATCCGCACGGTGGTGGCGCGCAAAGGCACGCGGGTGTACTTCCTGCACCGGCGCGACTTTCGGGCCCTGTGCTTGGCCTACAAGGACTTCTTCCACTACTTCACCACCCGCTACGGCGAGCGGATGCTGAACGCGGAGTACGCCCACTTCATCCGCCCCACGGCGGTGCCGGAGGAGAACTTCATCGCCGCCGACCAGATTTATTCGCGCAAAATCGAAACCCTCGAAACCCGCGAGTTGGTGGAGTGCCCCGGCAACACGCCCATCTTCGAGGCGGCCCAGCGCATGGCCCGCGGCAAGGTGAGCTGCCTGTTTGTGCGCGACGCCGGGGGGGCCATCGTGGGCTACGTGACGGACATCGTGCTGCGCGACGCCGTGGTGGCCCAGTGCCTGGACGCCCGCCGGCCGGTGGCCGACATCCTGGCCACGCCCATCGTGTCCATCGCCAGCAGCGCCTTCGTGCACGAGGCCATCCTGCTGATGTTCCAGACCAAAACGCGCTACCTGCTCATCGAGAAAGGCGGCGAGTTCGTAGGCTTTCTGAGCCGCAACAAGCTGCTGAGCGACCTGGCGCAGTCGCCGTTCATGTTCATCCAGGCCGTGAAACTGGCGCAGTCGCCGCGCGAGCTGCGGCTGCGCTGGCGCAAAGTGCCCGAAATCGTGAACCAGCTGCTGAGCCGCGGCGTGAAGGCCGAGCTGGTGAACCAGGTCATCACGACGGTGGCCGACACCATCGCCCTGAAAGTGATTGAGGGCGTGCTGGCCGAAATGGGGCCCGCGCCGGCCAAGTTCGTGTTCATGGTGCTCGGCAGCGAGGGCCGGCAGGAGCAAACCCTGCTCACCGACCAGGACAACGCCATCGTGTACGAGGACAAGGCCAACGAGCAGCGCGAGCTGGTGCGGGAATACTTCCTGCGCTTCGCCGGCATTGTGTCCGACCGCCTCGACCAAATCGGGCTCAGCCTGTGCACGGGCGGCTTCATCGCCCAGAACCCGCGCTGGACGCACTCAGTCTCGCACTGGAAACGCAGCTACCACGCCTGGATCGACGATTCGAACCCGGAGACGGCCATGCAGTTTTCGACGTTTTTCGACTGCCGCCTGCTCTACGGCGAGCCCGAAATCATGGACGAGCTGCGCGCCTACATCCGCACCGAGCTGGAGCGGCCCCTCGACCGTTTCCTGCACTACATGGCCACCAACGCCTTGCAGTACGAGCCGCCGCTCACGTTTTTCCGCAACTTCCGCACCTTCGCCCAGGGCGACCAGCAGGTGTTCGACCTCAAGAAAACCATGACCCCCATCGTGGACCTGGTGCGCGTGTACGCCCTGCGCCACCAGGTGTTCCAAACCAACACCGGGGCCCGCCTGGCCCAGCTGCGCGCGCGCGGCGTGTTCACCGAAAAAGAGTACCAGGAGCTGCTGCAAGCCTACTACTACCTGATGGGCATGCGCCTGAAAAAGCAAGCCCGCCAGCTCATCGACGACCGAATGCCCGCCACCAATTACCTCGACCCCAAAGAACTGACCCAAGTAGAGCGCGTAACGCTGAAAGAGATTTTCAAGGTCATCGCCGATTTTCAAGTGAAAATCAAGGTCAGCTTCACCAAGGCGCTGTAGCGGCGGAGAGGATAAATTACCAGCTTTTGCAGTAGCAAAAAGGCCGTCATGCTGAGCGTAGCCGAAGCATGACGGCCTTTTTGCTACTGCTCGCTCCGTTTAATGAGCCCCCGGGGCCCTAAAACTCCCGCTGTATCACCGGCTCTTCCTGGCCGAACAGCGACGACTCGCGCAGCATGAGCTGGGGCTTGAGCACGATGCGCGGGGGCGAGTAGTTGGGGCTGCGCTTGAGGATTTGCAGGAGCAGGTTGACGGCGGTTTCGCCCATTTGCTCGCCGCGCTGGTCCACGGCCGTCAGGCGCGGGTTGGTCATGGTGGTGAAGGGCTCGTTGCTGAAGCAGGCGATGGCAAAGTCCTGCGGCACGCGGATGCCGTGGCTTTCGAGCACTTCGAGGGCCCCCACGGCGGGGAAGGCGTAGGCGGCGAACACGGCGTCGGGCCGCTCGGCCAGGCCCATGAGGTAGTCCATGCCGTCGCGGCCCGACTCCTGGTTGGAGCGCGGCAGCGAGTACACCAGGCGCTCGTCGAAGGGCAGGCCGTGGGCCTCCAGGGCGGCCACGTAGCCCAGGTAGCGGTTGCGGCTGGTGTTGAGGTGCTGGGGCCCGGCGAAGTGGGCGATGCGCCGGCAGCCCTGCCGGATGAGGTGCGTCACGGCGTCGTAGGCCCCGAGGTGGTCGTCGAGCACCACGGCCGTGCTGCCGGGCAGGTCGGGCATGCGGTCGAAGAAAATGAGCGGCGTGCCCTGGTGCTGCACCTGGCGGAAGTGGTTGAGGTCCTGGTCGGTGCCCTTCGACACCGACACCAGGATGCCCTCGACCTGCGAGGCGAGCAGGGCCTCCACGTTCTGGCGCTCGCGCCGGATGTCCTCGTTCGACTGGCACATCATCACGTTGAAGCCCGCGCGGCTGGCGATTTTCTCGATGCCGTTCATCACGGCCGGGAAAAAGTAGCCGTTGATGTGCGGCACAATCACGCCCACCGTGTTGCTGCGGCCCTTGCGCAGGGCGGCGGCCAGGCTGTTGGGCAGGTAGTTCAGCTCCTGGGCCAGCTGGCGCACGCGGGCCTTGGTGGCCTCGCTGATGCTGGGGTGGTCGCTGAGGCCGCGCGACACGGTGGACGTGGACAAGCCCAGCTGCGCGGCGAGTTCGGCGATGGAGATCCGCTTGTTGGTGTTGGCCAAGGCTTAAGGTCGATTAAATCCGAGGTGCGGGGCCGGGCGGGCCGGCGGGGCCCGCGGCAGGGGCGGCCCGCACTTGTGGGCAAGGTAGGAATGAATGGGGTTTCGGGCAAGTACAGGCCCCCCGGCGCGGGCTACCTTTGCGGGCCCGGCGGGCCCTTTCGCCGCCTCATTGCCGCGCATGCATTCCCCCGTCAAGCCCAAAAAACACCTCGGCCAGCACTTCCTGGCCGACCCCAACATTGCCCGCCGCATCGTGGGGGCCCTGCGCCGGCCCGACGACGTGCGCGAGGTGCTCGAAATCGGGCCCGGCACGGGCGTGCTCACGCAATTCCTGCTGCAAGACGCGGCGTTCACGACCAGCGTGGTGGAAATCGACCCCGAGTCGGTGGCGTACCTGAAGGCCACGTACCCGGCACTCACGCCGCGCATTTTCGCTACTGATTTCTTGAAGCAAGACATTGGAGTGCTGTTTCCGGGGCAGCCGCTGGCCATCATCGGCAACTTTCCCTATAACATCAGCAGCCAGATTTTTTTCCAGGTGCTGGCCCACCGGCAGCAGGTGCGCGAGGTGGTGGGCATGCTCCAGAAAGAAGTGGCCGAGCGCCTGGCCGAGCCGCCCGGCTCGAAAACCTACGGCATCCTGAGCGTGCTGCTGCAAGCGTTCTACACCATCGAGTACCTGTTCACGGTGCCGCCGCACGTATTTATTCCGCCGCCCAAGGTCGAGTCGGCCGTGGTGCGCCTCACCCGCAACGCCACCGAGCACCTGGGCTGCGACGAAAAGCTGTTTTTTCGCGTCGTAAAGCAAGCCTTTTCCACCCGCCGCAAAACCCTGCGCAACGCCCTGCGGCCCCTGGGCCTCTCGCCCGAGGCCATGGCCGGGGCGATTTTCGACCAGCGGGCCGAGCAGCTGGGCGTGGCGGAATTTGTGGGGTTGACGAAGCTGGTGGAGGCCTTTAGCGCAACGTCCCGCGAAGTTGAAAATTAAGTTTCGCTAAGGGATATAGACTTGCTTTTGACTGATTGACACCAACTAAACCTTCGCGAAACTTAATTTTCAACTTCGCGGGACCTTGCGCTAAATGAAGAGTACCTGCCTCGTCGTCGACGAAATGCATCCCACGCTGCTGCCGCTGCTGGCCGGCATCGGCGTGGCGGCCGACTACCGGCCTGAACTCACCGCAGCCGAGGTGCCCGGGGCCCTGGCGGCCAAGCCCTACGACGGGCTGGTGGTGCGCAGCAAGCTGCGCGTGACGGCCGAGCTGCTGGCCCGGGGCCCGGGGCTGTGCTACGTGGCCCGCGCCGGGGCCGGTGTGGACAACATCGACGAGGCGGCGCTGGCGGCGGCGGGCGTGACGCTGCTGAACGCGCCGGAGGGCAACCGCGACGCGGTGGGCGAGTTTGCCGTGGGGCTGCTGCTGAACCTGTTGCGCCACATCGGGCGGGCCGACGGCCAGGTACGCCAGGGTATTTGGAAGCGCGAAGCCAACCGCGGCGAGGAAGTGGGAGGGAAGACCATCGGCCTGCTCGGCTACGGGCACATGGGGCGGGCGTTTGCCCGGCGGCTAGGGGCCTTCGGGTGCACCGTGCTGGCCCACGACCACGACCCGGCGGTGCGCCCCGACGCCCACGCCGCGCTGGTGCCGCTGGCCGAATTGCAGGCCCGCGCCGACGTGCTCAGCCTGCACATCCCGTACTCGGCGGCCAACCACCACTTCGTAAACGAGGCATTTCTGGCCGGTTTCCAGCGGCCGCTGTGGCTGCTGAACACGGCCCGCGGCGAGGTGCTCGACCACGCCGCGTTGGTGGACGGGCTGCAAACCGGGCGGCTGTACGGGGCGGCGCTCGACGTACTCGAAAACGAGCGGCTGGCCACGCTCTCGGGGGCCCAGGCGGCCCGGTTCGAATTCCTGAAAAATGCTGGTAACGTGCTGCTTACGCCCCACATCGGCGGCTGGACGCACCAGAGCTACCAGCGCATCAACGAGGTGCTGGTGGGCAAGCTGGCGGCGTTTTTGGGCGGCCGGCCGGGGGGGAGCGGGGAGTAATTGGGTTTGTAGTATCTTTGCCCCGAACCTAACGCAGGGAGAACGGTTGGCCGCGTGCCAGCCGTTCTCCTTGCTTTTTAGCCAACCCGCAACCCCACCCAATTCATCATGGCCACCATCAATTATTACACCCCCGAGGGCCTGCAAAAACTGAAAGACGAGCTGCAAGACCTGAAAGTGAAGGGCCGCGCCAAGGCCGCCGAAGACCTGCGCGAAGCCCGCGATAAAGGCGACCTGAGCGAAAACGCCGAGTACGACGCCGCCAAGGACGCCCAGGGCCTGCTGGAGCTGAAAATATCGAAGCTCGAGGAAGTGGTGGGCAACGCCCGCGAACTCGACGAAACCAACATGGATTTCAGCAAAGTGCTCATCCTGAGCAAGGTGAAGCTGAAAAACACCAAGAACAACACCGTGCTGAACTACACGCTGGTGGCCGAAGAGGAAGCCAACCTCGCCAGTGGCAAAATCTCCGTCAAGTCGCCCATCGGCAAGGGCCTGCTGGGCAAATCGGTGGGCGACGTGGCCGAAATCACGGTGCCCGCCGGCAAGCTCGAATTTGAAGTGCTGGAGATTACGCGGTAGGGTATCTCTAGCTGTTAGCTTCTAGCTCCTAGCTGTTAGCTTTTTTGAGAGTGAATCGGGAGGCCGCGGGCGCAAGTCGGCGGCCTTCTGTCGTTAATTAGCGGCATCGTTCGGGGCCGTTGGCAAAAAGCTAACCGCCATCGGCCAGCAGCTAACAGCTAAATAAAATGCCTTCCATCTTTTCCCGCATCGTTTCGGGCGAGCTTCCCGCCTACAAAGTGGCCGAGGACGGCCAGCACCTGGCTTTTCTCGACATTACGCCCCTGGTGGAAGGCCACACGCTGGTGATTCCCAAGCGGGAAATCGACTACATTTTCGACCTGCCGCCCGCCGAGCTGGCGGCCCTGCACGTGTTTGCGCAGCGCGTGGCCAAGGGCGTGCAAGCGGCCGTGCCGTGCCAGCGCATCGGCGTGGCCGTGGTGGGGCTGGAGGTGCCCCACGCCCACATCCACCTCATCCCGATGAACAAGGTGGCGGACATGAACTTCGCCAACCCCAAAACAACGGTGGCCCCCGAGCGGATGCAGGCCCTGGCCGCCGCCATTGCCGCGCAAGTGGACGGCGGCAGCGGCCTGGCCGAAGCCGCCGCCAGCGCCGCGCCCGCCGCGCCGGCCAACGATGCCACGGTGCAGCAGCTGCAAAAGCTGACGGCGGGCCTGAACTTCGTCTCCGAATCGGAGGCCCCGCTCGAAGCCGTGAGCTACGCCGCCCCGGCCGGCGACCTGGCCCCCGCCGCGCTGCTGAAAGCGCTGGGCGAGCCGGCCGGCCCCAAGGTGAGCACCAAGGAATTGACCGACTTCCTAAGCCAGCACACCGCCGACAACGGCGTGCTGCACGACGCGGCCCTGGCCAACCGCTACAAGGCCCTGCAAGTGTACCTAAAGCAGGAGCTGGACGGCGTGCAGGTGTACCTGCTGGGCCCCGGGCCGCAAATCCACGCCTACGCGCTGGGCCGCGACGCCAACGGCCGCCTGGCCGGCTTCAAAACCGTGCTTACGCAAACATGAGGCGAGGGCCGTCCTTGTTTATAAAAGCGCTGCTGGCCGCGGGGTTCCGGCTGCTGTTCCGGCTGCCGGCGCTGCGGGGTACCTATTTCGGGTTTTACCAGCGGGTGTTTGCGCCGTGGCAGCTGTTCGACGGGGTGCGCAAGACGGTGCGCTACGGGCCGGGCCTGCGCCTGCACTTGCGGTTGGAGGACTGGATTCAACAGAACATTTATTTTCTCGGCGGCTACGAGGAGCCGGGCCAGCGCTTTCTGGAACGCTACTTGCGGCCGGGCGACGTGTTCATCGACGTCGGCGCCAACATTGGCCTCTACGCCCTGGCGGCGGCGCGGCGGGTGGGGCCCCGGGGGCGGGTGCACGCATTTGAGCCGGTGCCGGATACGGCGGCCCGCCTGCGCCAGCACGTGGCCCTGAACGAACTGGCCAACATAACGGTGGTGGAAATGGCCGTGAGCAACGCGCCCGGCCCCGTGGCCATCTACCTGCCCCCGGCGAGCAATTCGGGCATGGCCTCCCTGTACGCCTACACGGCGGAACTGCACGCGCTGGCCACGGTGTCGGCCACGACGCTGGACGCCTACACGGCCGGCTGGGCGGCGGTGCGCCTGGTGAAGCTGGACATTGAGGGCGCGGAATGGCAGGCGTTGCAGGGCATGGCGCGGCTGCTGGCCACGCAGCGCCCCGCCCTGCTGCTGGAACTGGAGCCGGGCATCCTGGCCCAGATGGAGCATTCCGCCGCCGGCATCGCCCAGTGGCTGGCCGGGTTCGGCTACCGGCCGCATTACGTGCAAGCCGATGGGTCGCTCGGCACGCACGCCGCCCCGGCAACCGGCTTCAACAACGTGGTGTTTCTGCCGCCGACGGGGCCGTAGCCAAGCGGGCCTCCGAGGCCGGGGTGGTTGCAGATGCACGCCGTTGGGGCCGGTTTACAGGGAGTTGTTCAGCATTTTTTGAACAGGTTTAAAGTCTTCGCGCGGGCCCAGGGGGTGAAAACACGAGCACCGATTTTAGCCCTTGACTATGGCAGCTTGTGTTAACAGCTTGTAAAAATTTGATATTTCCTACTTAACAAAGACGCCGTGCAAACCTTCTTTACACTTTTTTTAGCCCTCGTTGTGGCCCTGCCCGCCGCGGCCCAGGCCCTGGTCGTGCCCACGCCGGTGGCGACGACCTTGCAACAAATCAGCGCCGCTGGCTTCAAGGCCCACGTGCAGTACCTGGCCGACGACCGCCTGCGCGGCCGCCTGCCCGGCACGCCCGGCTACCAAATGGCCGTGGACTACGTAACGGCCCAGTTCCAGCAAATGGGCGTGCGGCCGGCCGGCGAAAACGGGGGCTTTACCCAGAAAGTGCGGCTGCGGCGGGCCTTCGTCGAGCCCGGGGCCCTGCTGCTGCGGCAGCCCGCGCAGGGGCCCGCCCAGCCGCTGGCCTACGGCACCGATTTCACGGTGTACCCCAACCCCGGCCAGGCCGAGGTGCGGGTAGAAGCCCCGCTGGTGTTTGCCGGCTACGGCATCAGCGCCCCCGAGCTGGGCTACGACGACTACGCGGGCCTCGACGCCAATGGAAAAATTGTGGTGCTCACGCGCCAGCCGCAGCGGCAGTTCGGCGACAACGAGCAGCAGTACTTCGGCGACCTGCGCACCAAGCTCGAAACCGCCGCCCGCCACGGCGCGCTGGGCGTGCTGCTGGCCGACTACAAGGCCGGGGCCCTGCCGGTGCCGGCCCCTAAGGGCGCGGTGAGCGCGCTGGGCCCCGACGGCCAGGTGGCGGTGTCGCGCAGCTACGCGCCCGGCCCGGCGCAGCTGGTGGGGGCCCTAAGCGCGGCGGCCCTGCAAACGCTGTTTGCCGGCGCGGCCGCCGACACGGCCCAGGCGCTGGCCGCCCTGCGGGCCGGCCATCCTGCCTCGCAGGCGCTGCCGGGCCGCCTGCTGGCCGCCTACCGCAGCCGCTACCAGGACGTGGACAGCTACAACGTGGTGGGCAAAATCGAGGGCTCGGACGCGCGGCTGAAAAGCGAGTACGTGGTGCACAGCGCCCACCTCGACCACCTCGGCGTGGGGGCCCCCGTGAACGGCGACTCGATTTATAACGGGGCCCACGACAACGCCACCGGCGTGGCCACGGTGCTGGAAATGGCCCGCGCCTACGGCCGGCTGCGGGTCAAGCCCCGGCGCTCGGTGCTGTTCGTGCTGGTGACGGGCGAGGAAATGGGCCTGCTGGGCTCGGCGTATTTCGCCCGGTTCCCGACCGTGCCGAAAGCCGCGCTGGTGGCCGACGTGAACACCGACATGCCCACCATCATCGCGCCGCTGCTGGCCGTGGTGCCGCTGGGGGCCGCCCACTCGTCGCTGCTGGGGCCCGTGGTGGCCGCCGCCGCCTACCTGGGCCTGGCGGTGGAAGACGACCCCGAGCCGGCGCAGCACCGCTTCATCCGCAGCGACCAGTACAGCTTTGTGGTGCAAGGCATTCCGGCCCTGCACCTCAAGTACGGCAACAAGACGGCCGACGGCAAAAACAACCTCAGCGAGCAGGTGCAAAAGTGGCGGGCCCTGACCTACCACAAGCCCCAGGACAACTTCGCCGGCGGCACCTTCGACTGGGACGCGGGCCGCAAGTACGCGCAGCTCAATTTCCTCGTCGGCTACCAGGTGGCCCAGGCCACCGCCCGCCCCACCTGGAACAAGGGCGACTTTTTCGGGGCCCGGTTTGGGCGGTAGCATTTGGCGACAACGATATGCGCAAGCTATTCTCTTTAAAATCCGGTTGGTTGGCGGTGGGCTTCTGCGGGGTGCTTGGTGCCTCTTGCGTACCGCAGGCTTTTGAGCAGGCGGACTATAAATCGCACCTAACCCCAAACGAAAAAACGGAACTGGCCGCAGGACGGACAGTAAATAAGATGCATTCTTCTTATTGGCGTTTCCATCCAAGTCAACTCTATTGGGCAGGGCCCCTGCGTGTTAAGCCACTGCCGAACGGAAAACTAAAATTCATTCCGTTTGGCAACTGGAAGCAGTACGATGAAAAAGGCGGCCTTTTGTGCGAGTCGACTTATATAGCGACGGACATAGGCAGCGCCGGCCACAGCCGGATGCACTACCCAGCGGGCTTTCTGCAAGCGGTGACGGACGGATGGGTGGCCCAATTGAACGGCGATTCGGTGCTGGTGGGGCGTATAGTACAGTTCAACGGAGGCAACGAGAAAGACACCGCCTATGTGGAGAAGCGCTGGTTCAAGAATGGCAAATCTGTGCGGCCAGCCGTTCGCTCACTCGATTTGCAGGGGCTGCGTCCGGTCCCGAAGCACTATAAATCTGCTCGGCAAGCGCCGGCCGCCGACGATAGCCGGTAATGAATGCAACCACCTTCATCATCATAAGTCTATTCAAAAGCCTCGGCATTTTGCTGAGGCTTTTCACTTATTTAGCCCCACCCGCATGGCTCGTCTGCTTTTTCTCGGCTTCTTCTTGCTGCAAACCTGGTCGGCCTGGGCCCTGAAGCCAGTGGCTAAGTGGTGGGCCAAGCCCGACACGCTAGGGCTTCGTTACCAAGACTTGACCCTCACCACGCCCGACCACGTGCATTTGGCCGCCTGGATAATAGCGCCCACGGCCGGCGTGCCCGACCAGCATACAACGGTGGTAGTGGCGTATGGCGACGCTGGCAACATGGCTTCCTGCATATTTCCGGCGGCGGCGCTGGCCGCGCAGGGTTACCAGGTGCTGCTGTTCGACTACCGCGGCTTTGGACACAGCGAGGCCTTTGCCATCAACGAGGACTACCTGTACTACCCCGAGTTTACCACCGACCTGCGCACGGCCCTGGCCGAGGCCCGGCGGCGCGGACCTCGGCAGCGCGTGGGCATTATGGGCCTATCGATGGGTTCAATAATGGGCGCGGAAGTGGCCGCGACCACCCACTGTGAATTCCTAATAACCGAAGGGTACGTAGCCAATCCGCAAGGCGTGGTGGCATACTACCGGCACGCGCGCCCCAAGCGGCCGGTCATCCTGCTGCCCGCCGAAGCCACGAGTTACGGCCGGGTAGCGCCCAAAGTCAACTGTCCCTGGCTGTTCATCGCCGGCACCGAAGACCCCGTGACGACCTTGGCCGATTCAATGGCTACCGCCCGGGCGGCCCACCGGCAGCAGCGGCGCGAGGTACTCCCCGTCGTGTGCGGCCACTTGGGGGCGATGGAAGAACTGTCGAAAAAAGAACCGGAAAAAGGTTACGGCGACGCCTACGTGCGGGCCATCACGCAGTTTCTGGCAGGTGAGCTGGTAGCCGCGAAGGGCTAATTGGCCCGGCCGCTGTCCATCACCTGTTGCAGCTGCGCCTGCACGGCGGGGGGCAGGGTGCTGAGCAAGTCGAGGCCCGAGGCGGCTTCGATTTTATCGACCGACGTGAGGTACTGCTTCCAGTCGGGGTCGAGGCCGTTGTCGTTGGGCGTGTCGATGGCCACGATGCGGGCCTGGCCGGCGGCGATGCGCTGGAGGTCGTTGTCGCCTTCGGGCAGGATGACCAACACTTTCCAGATGTGCGCCGGCACGGTCACGCGGCCCTGGTCGAGGGTTTGGGCGAAGCCGTTTTTGCCGGTGCCGCCGCGGCCGTAGCTGCCCATCAGCACGTAGGCTTCGAGGCCGCGCTGCACCTGGGCGCGGGTGTATTCTTCGAGGTGGGCCCAGGTTTGCTGGTTGTTGTGGGGGGCCTGGGGCACCATGTTGCTCATCAAAAAGGTGGCCGAGTTGTCGTCCAGGTTGGCCGTGCGGTCGCCGCTGGGGCAGTTATGGCCCTTGTCGAAGCCCGAGCCCGCGTAGCTCTGGGGCGATACCTGGTAGAACTGGCGGGGCAGGGCGGGGTCGGGGCGGAAGTCGTTCTGGCGCGGCGACTGCCCCAAATCGCCCCGGCCCACGTGCCAGCTCGTCCACACCGGAATGCCGCGCGTGGCGTTGTAGCCGCTCGTGAACTGCGGCCGCACCAGCAGGTAGTTGGTGGCGTTGGCAGGGTCGGAGGTGGCCCCGCTGGGGTTGCCCAGCAGCAGGTTGTCGCCGGGGTCGGTGGCCGGGCCGGGGGCGGTGGTGGGCGTTTGGGCCGCGGTGGGCCGGGGCTCGCGCTGGCCGCGCCGGGGCCGCTCGGGGGCCACCGGGCCGCTGGCCCCGGGGCTGGCGCTGCCGCCCAGGGCCACGGCGGGCCCGGTGGCGGTGGTCAGCACCACGTCGTCGAAGTTGAGGCGGGTTTTGGCCCCGCTGGTTTTGCGAATCTCCAGGCGCAGCGGCTCGCCGGCGGCCCCGGCAAAGGTGTGGGGCTGCAGCTCGGGGCCGGCGGTGGTCACGGGCTGCCCGGCCTGCTGCCAGCTGCGGCCGCCGTCGCGGCTCAGCCACAGCTCCCAGGTGCTGGGCCCGTCGCTGCCGTAGGCGGCGGCGCTCACGGTGATTTGGCGCACGCCGGCCGCGGCGTCGAACTGCATGGTGAGGCGGCCCAGCCCGCGCAGGCGGGCCGCGTGCTGGCCGTCCTTGTGGTCCTCTGCCGTGCTGCCGATGAGGCCGTCCTGGAAGTGCCAGGGGCCCGTGGCCAGGGCCTCGTCGGCCTCGGTGTAGGCCCCCTTGGTGCCGGCCTCAAAGGTTTCGGGGAAGGTAGCGGCGGGCGTTTGGCGCAGGTCGGAAGCAGAGCGGCGGTCGGCGTTTTGGGAGCAGGCCAGCAGGGCCAGGGCACCGAAGAGAAGCGAGGGGGCGTGCATGGGGCGAAAGTACGGCCAGTGCCGGGCTTTGCGGGCCGATGTCGAAGCCCCGGCGGCCGGCTCGAGGCAGAAATGCCGGAGCCGCGCGTCGGCGTGGAAATTGGGTGCAAATTGCCGGGCATTTTCGCCCTTTTTCGCTTCCATATGCTCCACCGCTTTACGCTCCGGGCCCTGGGCCTGCTCGGCCTGGCCGCCGCCCTGCCCGCCTGCCAACCGGCCGAGAAGCCTGTCGTGCGGGCCACGGCCGATGCCCGGTTTGAGAAGTTCAAAACCGGCTTCATCAAGAGCCTGTGGGTGGAAGACCCCGGCTTTGCCGCCAGCGTGGGCTACCACAAGTACGACTCGCTGCTGGTCATTCCCGACTCGCTGCAACGGCGGCGGGCGGCGGCGTTCGGAGCCCGAAACCTGAAGGCCCTGGCCACGTTTCCGCTCGACAGCCTGGCCCCCGGCAACCAAATTGACCACCACCTGCTGGCCAACTACCTGCGGGCCAGCCGCTGGCAGGACGATACGCTGCGCTCCTGGCAGTGGAACCCGGCCGCCTACAACCTGGGGGCCAGCGTGGGCGACTTGCTCAACGGCCGCCACTTCCGGCTCGAGCGCCGCCTGCGCAACATCTCCGACCAGCTGGCCCGGGCCCCCGAATACTACAACGCCGCTAAAAACAACCTGCGCCGCCCCACCCGCGAGCACACCCTGCTGGCCATCAAGCAAAACGCCGGCGGGCTGGCCGTGCTGGGGCCCCTGGCCGACTCGGTGCGCCGCTCGGGCCTGAGCGCCCACGAAAAGGAGGTGTTTGCCGACCGCCTGGCCACGGCGCGGCTGGCCATCGAGCGCTACGTCGCCTTCCTGAAAACCGACGTGCTGGAGGCCGGCCACTTCCGCTCGTTCCGCATTGGCAAAGCGCTGTTCGACCGCAAGTTTGCCTATGAGATTCAGTCGCGCTACCCGGCCGACGAGGTGTACCGGCAGGCCCTGGCCCACAAAACCGAGCTGCTGCGCGACATGGGCCGCCGCGCCGCCCGCCTCTTCCCCAAGTACCTGCCCGGCCAGCCCGCGCCCGCCGACACCCTGCAGCTCGTGCGCGCCGTCATCGACCAGCTCACCCGCAAGCACGCCCCGCGCGACGGCTTCGTGGACGCGGTGAAGCGCCAGATTCCGGTGCTGGTGGCCTTCGTCAACGACCACAAGCTGCTGACCCAAGACCCCAGCAAGCCGCTGGTGGTGCGCGAAACGCCGCTCTACATGCGCGGCAGCGGGGCGGGGGCCAGCGTGAGCGCCCCGGGGCCCTACGACAAGGGGGCCAACACCTACTACAACGTGGAGCCCCTGCCCGCCGCCTGGACGCCGGCCCAGGCCGAGAGCTACCTGCGCGAGTACAACGACTACACCCTGCAAATCCTCAACATCCACGAGGCCATTCCCGGGCACTACACCCAGCTCGTGTACGCCAACCGCTCGCCCTCGCTGGTGAAGAGCATTTTCGGCAACGGGGCCATGATCGAGGGC
Organism: Hymenobacter caeli; assembly: GCF_013294115.1. Lineage (GTDB taxonomy): Bacteria > Bacteroidota > Bacteroidia > Cytophagales > Hymenobacteraceae > Hymenobacter > Hymenobacter caeli. The sequence goes on from NZ_JABSNP010000025.1 coordinate 45,213, forward strand.
TGGGCCGTGTACGCCGAGCGCATGATGCTGGAGCAGGGCTACGGCCAGAACACCGACGAAATGTGGCTGCTCTGGGACAAGTGGAACCTGCGCGTGACGCTCAACACCGTGCTCGACCACGCCGTGCAGGTGGACAACATTTCCGAAAAAGCCGCCGTGGCGATGCTCGAGCGCGAGGGCTTCCAGGAAAAAGCCGAAGCCGAGGGCAAGTGGCTGCGGGCCACCCTCAGCCAGGTGCAGCTGAGCAGCTACTTTTCGGGCTATACCGAGATTTACGCCCTGCGCGACGAACTGAAGCGCAAGCGGGGTAAAGCCTTTGACCTAAAGACTTTTCACGAGCAGTTCCTGGGCTACGGCAGTGCCCCGGTGCGCTACATCCGCGAACTTATGCTGCGCAAATAGGGTATGGGACCGGTGCGGCGCGGGGCCTGGCTGTTGCTGGCGCGCCGCCTCATAGTCCCCCGATGCCCCGAAATTCTTCGCCAACGCCCGGCCAGCTGCCCCGCGGCTGGGCGTTGGCGTGCCGGGCCCTACGCCCGTTCATCTTAACGAAGCCGCTTGTTTTTTCTTCTTTCTAAAATTCTGGACGCCGTGCTGCTGCCCACCGTGTGGCTGGCCACCCTGCTGCTGGGGGCCCTGGTGGCGCGGCAGCCGCGGCGGCAGCGGCAGTGGCTGCGGGCCGCCGCCGGGCTGGTGCTGGTGGGCACCAACCCCGCCCTGAGCAACGAGGCCCTGCGCGCCTGGGAGCGCCCCGCCGTGCCGCTGGCCGCCCTGCCCGCCCGCGCCGATGCGGCGGTGCTGCTCACCGGCATCACCGACGTGGGCCGCTGGCCCAACGACCGGGTGTACCTGCACGCCGGGGCCGACCGCCTCACCAACGCCCTGTGGCTGTACCGGGCGGGCCGGGTGCGGCGCATCGTGGTGTCGGGCGGCGGGGGGGGCGCCGCCGGCAGCGAGGCCCGGGCGCTGGCCACCCTGCTGGGCCTGGCCGCCGTGCCGCCCGCCGACATCTGGTTGGAAGAGCGCAGCCGCAACACCCACGAAAACGCGCAATTCACCCGGCAGCTGCTGGCCCGCCACCCCGGCCTCGACACGCTGGTGCTGGTGACGTCGGCCTTCCACATGCGCCGGGCCCAGGGCTGCTTCGAGCGGGCGGGGCTGCACCCGCGCTTGTTTCCGGCCGACTTCCGCAGCGTCGGCCGCAGCCTCACCCCCGAGTACTGGCTGCTGCCCGACCCCAGCGCCCTGGAACAGTGGAGCCTGCTGCTGCACGAAGTGGCCGGCTGGGCCGTGTACAAGGCCCGCGGCTGGTGTTAGGTGTTTGTCAGTGGTGGGTATTAGCAGAAAAGCACGGCGGCCTTTTCTTGCCAACAACCAATGATTGACTTACTCCGTTTTCGCCCCGCCGGGCGGGGTGGCTTTGCCAATCCACACCGATTTCTGGTTCACGAACTCGCGGATGCCCAGGCGCGACAGCTCGCGGCCGTAGCCCGATTTCTTGATGCCGCCGAAGGGCAGCTCGGGCATCGACTTCACCATGCTGTTCACGAACACGGCCCCGCTTTCGACTTGCCGGGCCAGGGCTTCGCCTTTGGCCAGGTCCTGGGTCCAGATGGAGGCCCCCAGGCCGAAGCGCGAGTCGTTGGCCAGGCGCACGGCGTCGGCGGCGTCTCTGGCTTCGAGCACGAGGGCCACCGGTCCGAAGAACTCCTCGTGGTAGGCGCGCTGGCCCGGCTTGACGTGGGTGAGGATGGCGGGCCGGAACAGGGCCGTGCCCGGCCGGTCCTGGCCGCCGGCCAGGGCCAGGCGGGCCCCCTGGGCCACCGAGTCGGCCACTTGCTGGGCCAGTTCGTCGGCCAGGTCGGGGCGGGCCAGGGGGCCGTACTGGGTGGCCTCGTCGAGCGGGTCGCCGGTGCGCTGGGCCAGCAGGTGGGTTTTGAGCTGGGCCACGAATTCCTTCACGATGGGTTTTTCCACGATGAAGCGCTTGGCGGCGATGCAGCTCTGGCCGGCGTTGATCATGCGGGCCTGGGCGGCGGTTTTGGCCGCCAGGGCCAGGTCGGCGTCGGCCAGCACGATAAACGGGTCGGAGCCGCCCAGCTCGAGCACCGTTTTCTTGATGTGGCGGCCGGCCGCCGCCGCCACGGCGGCCCCGGCCGGCTCCGAGCCCGTCAGCGTCACGGCCCGCACCCGGTCGTCGGCAATCAACTGCTCCACCAAATCCGACCCAATCAGCAGCGTGCGGAAGCAAGCCGGCGGCAGGCCCGCGTCGTGGAAGATTTTTTCCAGGGCCAGGGCGCACTGCGGCACGTTGGAGGCGTGCTTGAGCAGGCCCACGTTGCCGGCCATCAGGGCCGGGGCGGCGAAGCGCACCACCTGCCAGAAGGGGAAGTTCCAGGGCATCACGGCCAGCACCACGCCCAGCGGCTGGCAGCTCACGAAGCTGCGCCCGGCGTCGGTGGCAATCAGCTCGTCGGCCAAAAATTCCTCGCCGTGGGCGGCGTAGTAGTCGCAGCCGGCGGCGCACTTCAGGGCCTCGGCGCGGCCGTCGGCCACGGGCTTGCCCATTTCCAGGGCCATGAGGCGGGCCAGCGCGGGTGCCCGCTCGCGCAGCAGGGCCCCGGCGCGGCGCAGCACGGCGGCGCGGTGGGCAAAGCTGGTGGCGGGCCAGGTGGCCGCCGCCCGGTGGGCCTGGCCCAGGATGCGGGCGGTTTTGGCCCACGAGAAAGGGCGGAACCGCTTGAGCACGCGGCCGGTGTAAGGATTGTACGATTCGATGGGCATGGGGGCGGGAAACGCGGGGCCCGGCAACGGGCCGGGCCAATATCCGTTTAAAACCTCGTTGAGGCCTTCGGGGTTGCCGAGGGGCAGCCGGTATGCGCGACGAGGCCCCGTGCCTTACTTTCACGCACCATCTCACGCCCCCAATCGCTGCGGGGCCGTACCCACTCTCGTTTCCTGTGTCTGAAATTCCGCCTATTTCCCTGCCCACTGCCTCGGAAGAGGACCTCGTGCGGCGGCTGCAAGCCCGCGACGAGTCGGCCCTGACGCTCTTCTACGACCGCTACGCCCCGGCCCTGTTCGGCGTCATCTCCCGCATCGTGAAGGCCGACGAGGTGGCCGAGGACGTGCTACAGGAAGCCCTGGTCAAAATATGGAATTCTTTCCCCGCCTACGACCCCGGCAAAGGCCGCTTGTTCACCTGGGTGCTGAACATCAGCCGGAATTTGGCCATCGACAAAATCCGCTCGCGCCAACACCGCGTAGGTACTCGCACTCAGGGACTCGACGATAGTCTCGCTGCTCAACGAATGCCGGCCCCCGATAGTTTTCGGCCGGAGCACATCGGGCTTCAAGAAATTGTTAAGACCCTGGTACCGGAACAGCGCCAGATCATCGACTTGCTCTACTTTGGAGGGTACACCCAAAGCGAAGTGGCTGAAGAGCTAAAGCTGCCCTTGGGTACGGTGAAAACCCGCGCCCGCACGGCCATTAAATTATTGAGCAAACTGATTCGCTAACCCTCGACGTGGAAGATTCTCAAACCTATATCGAGTCCGGCATCCTGGAGCAATATGCCCTGGGCTTGCTGGCACCCAATGAACGAGCCGCGGTGGAAGCCGAAGCGGCTCGCCAGCCTGCCGTTGCCCAGGAATTGGCTTCCATCCAACTCGCCTTCGAATACTACGCCGATGCCCACGCCCGGGAATTGCCCACCGGCATGCGCGACCGGGTGCTGAGCAAGGTACTGGCCCAGGTGGCCCTGCCTACCCCAGTGGCGGCCGCTCCGGTGGCCTCGGCCGGCCTGCGGGCCGACGTGGACGCCCTGGCCCGGCCGCAGCCCGCCCCGGGCGAGGCCGTGGTGCGGCCCCTGGCCGCCGCGCCCGCTCCGGCCGGCCGCTCCCGCATGGCCCTTGCCGCCTCCGTGGCCCTGCTGCTGAGCTTGGCGGGCAACGGCGTGCTCTACAGCCGCTGGCAGAACGCCGACCACGAGCTGGTGGCCATGCAGGGCAACCAGAACCGCTTGGCCGCTAACACCATGGTGGTGGAGAAAAAGCTCGGCGAAATACGCCAGCAAAACGAAGTACTGCGCGACGCCGAGTTTCGCTTCGTGGCGCTGGCCGGCACACCCGACGCGCCCGCCGACAAAGCCCGGGTGCTGTTTAACGCCAAAACCCGCCGCGTGTACGTGGACGTGCAGCACCTGCCCGCCCCGCCCGCCGGCCGCCAATACCAGCTGTGGGCCCTCAACAACGGCAAGCCCGTGGACGCCGGGGTGCTCACGGCTGACGCTGCCGCGGGCGAACGCCTGGAGCGCATGAAAGACATTGCCAGTGCCCAGGCCTTCGCCGTCACGCTGGAGCCCGTGGGCGGCAGCGCTTCGCCCACCATGCCCATCCAGGCCATGGGCACGATCTAACCGCTGCTCGTTTCTTTTGGTTATCACCAACGGCCCCCGCGACTCGTCGCGGGGGCCGTTGCGTTGGGCCCCGGCCCGCGCCAACCGGTGGCGGGTCGTTAATTGCGGGCCGCTTGCCCGGGTCAAACCCTGTAAAATGGCTGTTGCCAAATGTAAATAGCTTGGTTAGCAGCTAAATAGATCCATTATTCAACATCGTACCGCCATGCTGCACGTAGGCCAGCCCGCCCCCGACTTTACCCTCAATACCACCGACGGCACGCCTTTTCGCCTGGCTGACCGCCGGGGCCGGCACCTTGTGCTGTATTTCTACCCGAAAGACGATACGCCCGGGTGCACCGCCGAAGCCTGCTCGTTCCGCGACCAGTACGAAGACTTCCAGGACCTGGGGTCCGACGTGGTGGGCATCAGTTCCGACAGCGAAGCCTCGCACCAGAAATTTACAAAGAAGCACCGCTTGCCGTTTCCGCTGCTGGCCGACCCCGGCGGGCAGGTGCGCAAGCTCTACGAAGTGCCCCGCGCCCTGCTGGGCCTGCTCCCCGGCCGCGTCACGTTTGTCATTGACCGCGAAGGCGTTGTCCGGTACATTTTCAACTCGTTGAGCGGGGCCACCGACCACGTGCGCCACGCCAAGGAGGTGCTGGCCGGCCTGCCCAAGTAGTGGCCCAGTGGTGGGGAATGAGCGGCGGGCCGAGGCTTTGGCGCCCGTATACCCGGCGGGCCTGGCTGCGTATGCGGGGCATGGCAACTTCGGCGGCGCACCTGTTCAACTTAATTGGCCTGCTGGCGGCGGCTTTGTCCGCCCTCACGTTCTTCCCGCAGGTGCTGCATACCTGGCAAAAGCGCACCGCCGCGGGCCTGTCGGGCTCTATGCTGGCGGTGGGCGCGGCCGGCATGGCGCTGTGGCTGGCCTACGGGGCGTACTTCCACAACACACCCATTTTGGTGGGCAATGCCTTCAATTTGCTCTTCACCCTCACGCTAGTTTACTTCAAGTGGCGGTTCAGAAATACATATTAATCTTCAACTATACTGCCGCTTACAATGATTGATTAGTTGATTAGTGTTCGTGGTCCTCGTCGTGGTCCTCACCATGGTCGTGATGATGGCCGGCGTTGGGCTTGCCAAAGTAATTGAGCAGCGTGCCCCCGGCGTAAAATACCAGCCAGCACACGTACAGCCAGCTAAAGCCCGGCGGCACGCGCCCCACGCCCACGGCCAGGATGCAGTGGGCCGCGGCGCTCATGACGAGCCCGGTGACGGCCACGAACTGGAAGCTGTTGAGCGCCGACGGGCGGTAGAGTTTGGAAAAGTTCATGACGGGGGCGGTGAAAGAGCGGGGCCGGCGGCCCGGGGAGCGGCGGGAAAAGCCCGGTCCGTTTACAAAAATAGCGGGCCGGCCGCGCCCGGGGCCGCAACGCCGCGGGGCGCACGGCGTACACCGGGGGTACACTACCCGGTTTCTCACTTTCAGCCCCCCGCCATGATACTCGACAGCCTGTTTGGCACCGACGACCAACCCCAGGAACCCACCGCCTCCGACCAAGACACCTCCAAAAACGAGCAGCAGGAGCGCGAGAAAGAATACAAAAAAAGCCAAAGCAACGGCAAGGAAACCAACGACCCCACCGCTGCCCGCTACACCGGGGCCCACGGCTACACGCAGCGCGACGACCAGAAGGACCAACTCGAAAACCTGCACATCGGCGGCTCGGAAAGCACGCCCCAGGGCGGCACCGAACACGGCAAGCCCGGCGAACAACAGCAGGGCCCCGGCTTCGAAACCGAAGGCAGCTACGAGTTGGACCACGACGTGCGCACCCACGAGCAGAAGTTTGGCGACGCAGCCCCCACCGGCCCCGCCAAAACCCCGCAGGATGCCTGAATGGCCCCCGCTTTGGCTTAGATAGTAAGAAAAGAAGCCCGTTGCGGCTGCCCGAGTTGTGCATTTGCCAAGCAAGTGCGTACTTTTGGTGGCCACAACGGGCTTATTTTCTTACTATTTTTTTATTTTCACCACCTTATGGATATCAACCCTATACCCCCTGTCGATTCCGAGGCATATAATACCGATTTCGAGCTAATAGCCGATGAATTACACAGCACAAGTGGTAGCCGCCTGACGTGGTTTGCCGGCTCCATCGTGGTGCTACTCACTCTTGGATATGTGCTATCTCCTGGCCAGGAAGGCGCGGCCATGCCGGCGGCCCCGCCGGCGTTTCTGCTCGAAGGAGCGGCCGTGACGGCCGCCCGCCCCCAGCCTGCCCCCAAAGCGCCCGTCGTGGCCGAAGCGGCGGCCCCGGTAGCCGCCCTGAAGGCCGCCGGGATCACTGCCGTGCCCAGCCCCAAAGCGCCCGTGGCCGTCGCCCCGGTCCCGTTGGCAGCCACGGCGGCTCCCGCGCCGGCCACGGCCGCCGAGCCCGAGCCGGCTCCGGTGGTGCAAGCCATCCCGGCCGCCCCGGTGGCTCCGGCCACCGGGGCGCTGGCGGGGCGGGTGCTGAACGAGGACGGCCGGCCGCTGGTGGGGGCCACGGTGCTGCTGAAAGGCAGCAGCCAGGGCACCAGCACCGACGCGGCCGGCAATTACAGTTTGGAAGTGCCCGCCGGCGACAACACCTTGCTTTTCGGCTACGGCGGCTACGAAGACGAGGTGGTGCACGCCCGCAGCGGCCAGCCCGTGAGCGTGACCCTCACGCCCCGGCCCGACGCGAAAAAGCGCCGCCGCTAGGGTCGGGGCGGGGAATAAAAGAAGCGGCCGTTCCTGCGCAGGAACGGCCGCTTCTTTTCAGCGGGTGCAGGCGCAGTTTATTCTGCGGCCGGGCTCCCGAAGCGGCGGCCAAACAGGAAAAACACCGGCAGGCCCAGTGCCACCAGGCCCAGGCCCCGGCGCGAATACTCGGCCGTGTCGGGGGCCACGAGCAGCACGACGCAAAAGGCCGAGGCCAGCCCGATGTAGAGCAGCGGCACCAGCGGGTAGCCCCAGGCGCGGTAGGGGCGGGGCGCGGCGGGCCGGGTGCGGCGCAGCACGAAAATGCCCACGATGGTAACGACGTAAAACAAAATCACGGCGAACATCACGTAGTTGAGCAGCTGGCCGTAGCTGCCGCTCAGGCACAAGGCGCTGGCCCACAGGCACTGGGCCCACAGCGCCCGGCTGGGCACCCCGGCGGGGTTGAGGCGGGCCAGGCCCCGGAAAAACAGGCCGTCCTTGGCCATGGCGAAGTAGGCCCGGGCCCCGCTCAGGATGATGCCGTTGTTGGCCCCGAACGTGCTGAGCATGATGAGGATGGCCATGACGTAGGCCCCCGGGGCCCCCAGCACCGACTCGGCCACGGCCGTGGCCACCCGGTCGTCCTTGGCGTACATGATGCCGCGCCCGGCCACGGTGGCGGCGTCGGGCGAGCCGGCCAGCGGCAGCACCAGCAAGTACACCACGTTCAGTAAAATGTAGAGGGCCGTGACGATGCCCGTGCCGATGACCATGCTGCGCACCAGCGTGCGCTCGGGGTTTTGGATTTCCTCGCCCGCGAAGCCGATGTTGTTCCACGAGTCGGAGGAAAACAGCGAGCCCGACATGGCCATGCCGATGGCGATGACCAGGGCCCCCGCGCCCAGCGGCACGGCCGGGCCCCCGGCGGCGGGGTGGCGCACGGCGGCCCACACGTCGTGGAAGTTGGCCTGCACGGCGGCGTGGTTCAGGCCCAGGGCGATGCCGAACACGATGAGCAGCGCCAGGGCCACCAGCTTGGTGCTGCCCAGCACGTTCTGGATGAGCTTGCCCGTGCGCACGCCCCGCGCGTTGAGGGCCGTGATGCCGACAATCAGCAGAATGGCCACCAGCTGGGCGCTGCTGAACTCGAGCGGGCCGACTTTGGCCAGCACGTGCGTCACGCTCGACCACGGCCAGAGCACGCCCAGGAACTTGGCAAAGGCCACGGCCACGGCGGCAATTACGCCGGTTTGAATCACCAAAAACAGCGTCCAGCCGTAGAGAAACGCCACCAGCCGGCCAAACGCCTCGCGCAGGTAGACGTACTGGCCCCCCACTTTGGGGAACATGGCGGCCAGCTCGCCGTAGCTCACGGCCCCGGCCGTGGTGATGAAGCCGGTGATGAGCCAGACCACCAGCAGCCAGCCCGCCGAGCCCACCTGCTGGGCGATATTGGCCGACACGATGAAAATGCCGGAGCCAATCATGCTGCCCGTGACGAGCATGATGGCGTCGAACAGCGTGAGGGCCCGCTGGAAATGGGGCGGGGAAGTAGGCGTAGCGTCGGCCATGGAAAAACGGAAACGGAATTAAGCCGGCAAGCTACGCGCTGGCGGCGGCAAAGCCCGGGGCCCCAACGCGGGCCACGGCGCATCTTTGCGGCCGGGGCACCGCTGCCCCCTCTGCTGACCGCCGCGTATGCCCTTCGTTTGCTCCTGGAAGCCCGCCGCCCTGCCCGTATTGGGGGCCCTGCTGGCCGCCGCCCCCGCCGGGGCCCAGCCCGCGCCCCGCGCCGCCATCGCCCAGGTGCTGGCCACCCAAACCGCCGCCTGGAACCGGGGCGACATCCCCGGCTTCATGCAGGGCTACTGGCAGTCCGACTCGCTGGTGTTCATCGGCCAGAAGGGCCTCACCTACGGCTGGCAGCCCACGCTGGCCCACTACCGAAAAAGCTACCCCAACGCGGCCGCCATGGGCCAGCTCGGCTTCAGCGGCCTGCGCATCACCCCGCTGGGCCCCGACGCGGCCGAGGTGGTGGGCGGCTGGCACCTGGCCCGCCCCGCCCCGCTGGGCGACGTGGGCGGCCACTTCCTGCTGGTGTTCCGGCGCATCCAGGGCCGCTGGGTCATCGTGGCCGACCACACGTCGTAGCCCAGCTCAAATCTTTTTCTGTGCTTCCAACATACCTGCAAGAGGTCTACCACCTCATCTACCCGGCCCGAGCATTTGGGTGCCGACTATTAGCTAATGGCACAGAATTGTTGGGCTACGTGCCACATATCGCGCCAAATACCTGGTTACACACTTGTTTCGCTCCGCTTCCAATCGCAGATGTTTTAGCTTTAGAACAGCAGGTAGGCGTAGCGTTACCGCCTGCGCTGCATAAGTTCTACGCTTACCATAATGGCTTTAATATTTTTTCCTGTGAGCTTGCCATCCACGGTTTACGCCACAATTATATGCGAACCGGAGACGCTGCCTGGCAACCGTTCCACCTGCGAGATATTAATTGTTACGGCCGCTCGCATATTGCGCAGACTCAGCAGTTACTCTTGAGTAGGTACAGGGACGGATCGTGGCTTTACATGGATTTGCAATCGGAAAAAGTCTACCACAATTCGTCTTTTTCTGCCGAGCCGCTGCACGAGTGGCCTGATTTTGAATCGATGCTTGTTTCTGAGGCACAACGATTGACGCTGCTATTTGATGAAAGAGGGCGGCGGTATTGACTGTTTGCCTGAGGTTGTTCCAATACCTACTTCCAAGGGACAATAAATCAAATCCCTTCGCCTTCACTGCCGCTACTTTCCTTGCAATTAGCTCCCGCGGAGCGCATGGCGGTGACATAATCGGGCATGACCTGCATTTCACCACCTACTTCCCCGCGGCCACCTGCTTCAAATGCTCCAATAGCTGGTCCAGGTCCTGCCGCGACAGGTAGCGGCCGTCCGCGACCACGGCGGCGATGCGCTGGGTGTTAGCGATGTTGGCCAGCGGGTTGGCGCTGAGTAGCACGAGGTCGGCGAGGCGGCCGGGCGCGACGCTGCCGAAGTCCTGGAGGCGGTGGTAGAACCGGGCCGGGTTCAGGGTGGCCGTTTGCAGGGCCTCCAGGGGCGTGAAGCCGGCCGCCACGAAGCGCTGCAACTCCAGGTGCAGGCTGGGGCCGGGCAGCACGTCCACGCCGGCCGGCGCGTCGGTCCCGGCCAGGAAGCCCACCCCGGCCGCGTGCAGCTTGCGCACCAGGTCCAGCTCGTGGGCGACGAAGCGGGCCCGTACCGGCCGCGGCTCGGTGTCCATTGTCCGCGCGATGCTGGCCTGGGCCTTGGGCCATCGCTGCGCCACCCAGCTGCGGCCGGCGTAGGCCAGGTCGGGGTCGTCGCGCCAGGCAAGGGAATCGACGAGCCACTGGCCCCGCTCCCAGAACAGGGTGGGGCACTGCCAGACGTGCTGCGCCGCCAGTAGCTGCACAGCGGCAACTTCGCGGGCCGCGTCGTAGGTGGCCAGCAGGCGGCCCGGCGACTTCTCGGCGCCCGCCACGTACCGGGCCTCGTCGGTCGAGCTGGCCTCGAAAACGCCGATCAGGTGCTCGAAGGTGCGCTGACCGGCGGCCACGGCTTCGGCGGCACTCACGGCGTCGGGCACGTGGCCTTCGAAGGGCAGGCCCACGGCCTTGGCCTCGGCCGCGATGGCGAAATACGCCGCCCGGGGCACGTAGGACTGAATTTTAATGAAATCGACGCCCCGGGCCTTGAGCATATCGACGGCCCGGCGCCCGTCTTCGGGCGTGGCGACGGCAATGGCCGCCTGGTAGGGCGACTTGGGCCCGTCGAGCATCGGCCCGCTCACCACCAGCCGGGGCCCCAGCCGGCGGTGCGCCGCCACGGCCGCCCGGGCCCCCAGGACGGAATCGAGCTGGCTGCCCATGTCGCGGATGCCGGTGATGCCGTTGGCCAGCAGCAGCGGCAGAATCAGGTCGGTGCCGGCGTTGGCCGTCCCGTCGAAGTACACGTGGGTGTGCATGTCCCACAGCCCCGGCATAAGGTACTGCCCATGGGCGTCCACGACCCGGCCAGTCCTGGGGTTGTTAAGAGCGGAGGGCCCCACCCGCACGATGCGCGGCCCGTTGATAACCACCGTCATGTCGGGCCGAATAGCACCCGTGGCCACGTCAATTATCTTGGCGTGCACGATGGTGAGCCGCTGCGCCCGCGCCGCCGAAACGCCCAGGCAAAGGGGGAGGAACAGAAGTTGTGGGAGGCGCATCAACGAGAGGTGAAATATGAAATTGTTTAGGAATTCAAATTTGCCCGTCATGCCGAGCGCAGCCGAGTCATCTCGCGTGCGTCGTTGCACGGGATTGGGTTACTGCTGCACGCGAGATGCCTCGGCTGCGCTCGGCATGACGGGCAAATGGAAAGGCTCTGAATGCTATAATAACTTTTATGCCCAGTAAGCGCCCGGTAACCTGCCGATATGACGGTTGCTACGAGACACTTCAACGGGTTCGACAGGTAGTTAGGGGTTTGACTTCCAATCCATTCCCATACGTAAACGTCTATTGCCCAAAGTCGAGAATATCTCTACACCTTGCTCACTTAGAAGTTCTTCTGAAGAGTTTATATCGAGGCAGTAACTATCTGTAAAAGCCTCGAATTGCCAGCGTACCAATAAACCGGCAGAATTCAAGTAAGGCTCTGCATACGCCTCGAAGCTCCGCAACAGCTTCTGCTTTGCTTCTTCTTCGGTAGGGGCCCTAATCAACAGCAACCGGTCTTCAAATTTTTGCATCCCTGTCGTTTGGTTTTCAATCTGAATAGCAAAACGGGCCTGGATGCTCCAAAACAAAGGTTTTAGTATTGTTGCCTTAGGAGGCAGGTTGTCAATGGATTGGATGGTTATATCATTCACGCACGGCTGTTGCAACAGAGACAGCAGTTGATGCACCCTCAATTTCGCCGTTATGCCGGTGGGGCGAATACGTGAGCCCAGGCGCATAAAATCAGCATCCGGTAGCAAAGCAATCAGTTGCCGATAGGCCTGCCGGTAGTGCGCAGCTATTTGCCTGGTTCTATCGCTTGGAGCAAGGTTTATAACTGATTGATAGCTTAGATAGGGTAAGTGTATGGTAGCAGAAGCTAGCTGGGTAAGGGCTTCGGGATTGTCTTGAGATAGCCCCAGGGCCCTAAATCAATGATTTTGCTCATTTCACCAGCTAGTTAAACTTCCGTTTCTCAAATCTCCTCCGCCTTCACCACCACCTTATCGCTGGCAATTAGCCCCCTTTCAGCGGCGTGGCGCATGGCGGTGGCGTAGTCGGGCACGAGCAGCAGCTCCACGCCCTCGGCCCGCAGCGCGGCGGCCACGGCGGGGATGCGCAGGGCCCGCTTGGGCACCTGCACGTCGCGGATGTACACGGCCCGGATGCGGCCGGGGTAGCGGCGCACCACCTCGCGGTAGATGCCCACGTCTTCCTGGCCGCTGTCGCCGAGCAGCACGAAGGGCAGGGCGGGGTAGGTGCGCAGCACGTTCTCGATTTCGTGGAGCTTATGGCCGAAGTGCGCCGCCGCGGCCAGGCCCTCGGCGGTGGCCGGCACGGGGTTGCGCGGGCGCAGGCCCACGTCGCGCAGCAGCAGGGCCCCCTTGGGGATGCCGTGCAGGGCGAGGAACTCGTCGAGGGCGTCGTACAGGTTCCAGGGGCTGCTGCTGATGTAGAAGAACGGGTTGTCGGGCCGGCCGGTGCAGCCCAGCTGGAGGGCCCGGTAAAACTCGGGCACGCCGGCAAACGGCTGGTGCGAGAGGGCGTTGCGCAGCAGCACCGTGAAGCCCATGCGCAGGAAGTTGGTGGCCCCCGACTCAAACACCGTGTCGTCGAGGTCGGAAATTACCCCGAACTCGGCCCCGGCGGGCGGCACCAGCACCTCGGCCACGGCTTGCACGGGGCGGGCGGGCAGGGGTGCGCCGCCGGGCAGGTGGGCCAGGCGCAGAGCCACCGGCTGCCACAGCAGGGCCCCGGGCGGCGGCTGGGGCGGCGCTTCGAGCACCAGCGTGAAGTAGCCCTCGTCGTCGGTGGTCACGGGCTGCGGGGCCCCGCCGGCGCGTTCGGCCACCAGCCCGGCCCCGGCAATTTCGTAGCTGAGGAAGCGGCGGGCCATGTTGCGGAAGTTGCGCCAGCGCGAGTCGCCGGCCGCCGCCGGGGCCAGGCCGGGGTCGGTGAGCAGGCGGCCCTTCACGTAAAACCGGCCCGTGGTGCCGTAGGTGCGGTACGTGACGAGCTGCAACGGCCGCGCCCAGCCCAGCCGGGCCAGGCGGTGGTTGTCGAGGTGGAGCAGGCGGGACAGCAACGCGCGCGCAAACGGCATAAAGGCAAACCTACGGCGGCCCGCGCCGGAGCGCAAGTGCCCGGCCGGGGTTTTTGGAATTCCTGCCGCCCCGGGCCCCGCCGGAAAAATGGCCCTGGTCACCGCCCTGGCCCTATCTTACGGCCCACTTTTCACCCCGCTGCCTTTAGCGCTGCCGCAATTTATGACCGCAAGTTTTCGATTTCTGGCCCTGCTGGGCCTGCTTGGGCTGGGCGCGGCCCGGGCGCAGGCCGTTGGCCAAACCGTGACGGCCGAGGCCGTGACGACTACCCTGCCGGCCCCCACTCCCTACAGCGCCGCCCACGACTCGCTGATGCGCCGCGTAACCAATGTGCACGCCCAAACCGCGGCCCGGCTGGGGGCCTTTCAGGCGTCGCAGGGCTCGTTTGGCGGGCTGCACCGGCGGGTGCGGAGCTACGTGGGCGAGCTGGGCCCCCGCAACTCGCTCATCAAATGGCAAACCGTGAAGTACCGCTTCGGCATCGAGCTGGAAAAGGTCGTTTACTACGACCTGTACAGCCGCAAAGTGCTGACGGAGCGCTACGAAGGCCGCCGCCTGGTGCGGCTGGAGCTGCGGGAATACCCGGCGGCACTCACCGCCCTCAACAAGCCCACCGCCACCTGGCTGCTGGTGCGCGGCAGCTACCTGCGGCACAAAACGCAGCCCTTTGGGGTGGCCCCCACCACCAGCTACTACTTCGACCAACCGCGGCCGGGCGAAGGAATTTAGAAGCCGGAAAGGGGCAAAAAACTGCGCCCCGGGCCACCCGGGCCGCGGTTTTTGCGTACACCGGAGCCCATTCCACTTCCCGCCCCATGCCCGCTGCCGCGCCCACCGCCCGCCCCAAAACCCGCAAGAAGCACCTCGCGCCCACCGCCCACGAGCTCTACAAAGACCCCGCCCAGCAGGCCGCCCAGGCCGGGCTGCACTACGCCACCGACGCGGCCCCCGGCTACTCCCGCAAGGCCGGCCGCACCGGCAAATTCAGCTACTACGACGCCCAGGGCCACCGGGTGGCCGACCGGGCGGTGCTCGACCGCATCGCCGGGTTCGTCATTCCGCCGGCCTGGACCAACGTGTGGGTGGCCCAGGACGCCCGGGCCCACCTGCAAGTGACGGGCTACGACGCCGTGGGCCGCAAGCAGTACCGCTACCACCCGGGCTGGGACGAAATCCGCAGCCTGACCAAGTTTTCGCGCCTGCGGGCGTTCGGCGAAAAGCTGCCCGCCCTGCGCGAAAAACTCAAGCACGATTTGGCCCGCCCAACGCTAAACCGCGAGCAGGTGGTGGCCCTCGTGATTACGCTCATGGACCAGTCGTTCATCCGCGTCGGCAACCAGGAGTACGCCCGCAAAAACAAGAGCTACGGCCTCACCACGCTGCGCGACCGGCACGTGAGCTTCGCGGGCGACGCCGTGCGCTTCGCCTTCGTGGGCAAGAAGGGCGTGCCGCACGACGTGACGCTGCACGACCGGCGCCTGGCCCGGCTGGTGCGCAAGTGCCAGGAAATCCCGGGCCAGCACCTGTTCCAGTACTACACCGCCGACGGCCAGCGCCACGCCCTCGAATCGGGCGACGTGAACGGCTACCTGCACGAGCACACCGGCCTGGCCCTCTCGGCCAAGGACTTCCGCACCTGGGGCGGCACCGTAAAAATGGTGGAGTGCCTCGAAGCCGTGCTGGCCGAAGAGCCCGCGTTGGCCCCCGAAAAAGTCATCCGCAAAGCCGTGAAAACCGTGGCCAGCGGCCTCGGCAACACGCCCACCGTGTGCTCGAAGTACTACATCCACCCGCAGGTGGTCACGCTCTTCAAGTCGGGCGAACTGATTGACTACCTGCGCGCCCACGACGCCACCCCCGCGCCCGGCGACCCGCTCTCGCCCTCCGAGCGGCTGGTGCTGAAAATGCTCGCCGCCGCGTAAGCAGCGGCCCGGGGCCCCGGGGCTGAGCATACTGGGGCCCCGGGCGTAGCGCTTGGGGAAATTATTAATTGATTTACACCGACCTGAAAACCGCCGTAATTCAAGCGGCGTTATTCCTCCGCCGGGCGGCTGTAGGCGTGGGCGCTGCGGCGGGGCGCGGTGGCATACGTGACGCCCGGGCCGGGCGCGGGCGGCCGGGCCCCGGGGTTGCCGTAGATGGCCAGGCGGGGGCCCCGGGCCGCCCGGGGCCCCCCTGCGATGACCTCGAATACGTCCGCGCCCTCTAGGCCTTCGAGGGTGATGACCTTGGTTTCACGCTTGAAAAAGGTGCGGGCCAGCAGCAGCGAATCGGCCCCCAGGGCCCCGGCGTACACGGCCACGGTGGTCGAGTCGGCGTAGCGGCGCACCACAAACCGCTCGGCCCCGGCGGTGCCGCCCACCGTGGGCCGGCGGCTGAGCTTGCGGTAGAGCGCGGCGGCCACGCCCGGCAGGGCCGCCCGCCGCTGGCGCAGGGCGGCGGCCAGGCCGGGGCCCTCCAGGGCATAGGCCGCGGGCGGCAGCAGGTGCAGGGCCGAGTCAATAACGGCGTCGGTGAGCTGCCGCTGCATGGCCGCCGCCGCCGCCCGAAACTGCCCGGCGGTGAGGCCCACCAGGCCGTGCTCGTCCAAATAATGGCCCTGTTGCAGCAACCCCAGCGGGTCGTGGAACGCGGGCCGGAACGTGTTCCACTTGCGCTCGGCGAAGCGCCGCGTGAGCAGCCAGGGCACCACGCCGTCGGCGGCCCGGTAAAACACCATGTCGCGGTCTTTCGGCACGGGCTGGTAGCGGAAGCGGCCCGGCGCGGCCCCGGGGGCCGGCACCTGGGCCCAGGTCCACTGCCCGGCGTGGCGGTCCCAGTCGCCGAGCCAGGCGTCGAGCAGGCGGGCGCGGAGCAGGGCGGCGGGGTCGGGCCGGTGGTGCGGGTCGGCCAGCAGGTGCTTGTAAAAAGCTGGGCTGCTCAGCAGCGCCGTGGCCCCGGGCACGGCGTCGGCGGGCCGGGCGTCGCCGCTAAATTTTTCTTCCAGCCAGACAAGCTGGCCGCGCAGCTTGGCGAGCGAGTCGCCGGCCAGGGCGGGGTCTTCGGGCCGCACGTAGTACAGGCGCGGGTGGGTGTGGGGCACGCCCACGGCCCGCGCCAGCGGCGGCACGGCCAGGGCCGCGTAGGGGTGGGTAGCCGACACGTTGTCGCGCAGATAGTTGGCAAACACGGTGTTGCGCAGCCAGTGGGGCACCGAGCGGCGCGGGTCTTTGTCCACGGTGCGCAGCACGTAGGGGCGGTCGTCGGCGGCTTTCAGCCCCAGGCTGGTGCTGTTGAAGCCGCCGCCCAGCTTGCCCGGCCGCAGGGCCCCGCCGGGCGCGGCGGTGGCCAGGTCGAACACCGGCGCGGCCACCGCCGCGGCCCAGGTGCGGCGGTGGTGCTGCCCAAAAAATACCTCGTACAGCCCGCCGTGCCGCGCGTACTGCCGCCCGGCCGTGTAGCGGGCCGCTTGCTCCGAAGCTTCGGCGGCCCGCACCGGCAGGTGGGCATCGGCCTGGAAATAGTGCGGGCGCACGCAGCCGCCGGTGGCCAGCAGCCCCAGCAGCCCCAGCCGCCAGCGCAGCGCGTGAACGGCGCGGGCCAAAATAAAATCAGGCAAAGGATACAGCGGGACGGTGGTAAAAAAATACTAAACGAAGGCCCGGCGAGGTGGTTGAACCGCCCGGCTGCTTCCGGGCGGCGGCCCGCGCCCAGCCGCCAGCCGGGGCGGAATGGTCTTATAACGGGGTAAACAAGTAAGTAGCGGAGCGGGGCCTAGGTACCATGGCCCAGTAGCCAACGTAGAAACGCCCTTTTATGCCGTGCCGATTTACGTGAAATAATAATTACCCGGTATAATTAATAATTCGCTTACCTAAAAACAAGGGTGGGGCCAAAACGGCGTGGTCCGGCGGCTATCTCCGTCGTCGGGCCCCGCTGGCGCTGGCCTGGAGCCGTTGTTTTCTAGTAGGAGTGGCCCGACGAAACCCTGCGGGCAATTCGCCGGGCCACCCGTTTTACACCACTGCCAAAACAAATTATGGTAGTGGATTAATTCAGGGTGGCGGTTGTAGATTGGTTTATGGTTTACACCCAGCATTATTGCGCCAAGTGCGCCAGTGACCAAATCCGCCG
>NZ_JABSNP010000026.1 GCF_013294115.1 Hymenobacter caeli
TACGCCGTTTATCCGGCGTCTTCTTGGTCTTTTCTGCACTCATGACTCAGGAAATATACGTCCTGCTTCTGTGCGCCTTGACTAGACCACCTCACCTTCACTCAATGGGTGATGCTTTACAATTGGTCCAAGGCTTCTGGTAACCCGCTACTACACTTTGTGCTTTACCACAACGAGACCTCATTGGCTAGAAAACAGGTCGAAATTGACTTTGTCAACTGGGCAGATTCGAATGGATTTAAGACAGACTATAAGGACACTATACCAGGTTTAGCTAGCAGAACCTTTGATGCATTGATAGACGAAAGCGCTTTCCGTGCGCTAAGCTTACTCACTATTGCTGATGGTATGGTTCGTCGCACAGACCCTTATGGGGTTCATCCTTTGCTGTTGGCTTATATACTTTACGACACTCGAAACGGCAGACAGTCCATTACTATCAACGAGTTACTAAGTGAGCCAGGCAACATAGGCCGATTTTTCGGCTACAGTCCTAGCAGCTTAGAAAACCGGCTGAACGACTTGGCCAACATTGGGCTGGTCAAACGCATACAATCTGCTAACCTGAACATGGTAGAACTACCTTACGTTGGGTCCCCTCTCGCCTTAGTAGAACAGTACTATGCAGAGAACTGAGGAACTGTTAGCTAACATCCGGCGGGCACGAAAACGCACTGGGGCCATCTTAGCAGATGGCCTTTTTGAGGCTGTTATTGAGCGGAGCAAACTCAGTGGCTTTGCAGTGGTCGATGGTTCAGTACTCCATAGCGGAAGGGTACTACTAACGGATGACCAGTTATTGGATAAAGTCAAGCTACTAGCCGGTGGTGTGCCTTGCCTTTTTCTGAACCTGGAAATGTATGTTGCACCACGGTTAAATGACCCAGGCTATCTGAAACAGCTTGTTCATAAGCTAGTAGTGATGGAGCCAAAGCAGCCAATTGTGTTTTTACTGTATTCGGCGAAAGTCTTTTCTTCGTTCGATTCCATATATAGCCAATCGTTGCCTACCTCGCAGCACACGCTCAATTTGACCGATAATCAGTATTTTGCATGACATATGACTACGCTAAGCAGTTTAATTCAACTCTCAACGGCTTTCTCCGCTGAGATTGACTTATCGACGGATTTTTGCTACAACCTTACTGCTCCCGACCAGAAGATTGAAGGCTACTTGCCCAATCGCAGCTCGCGCCGCGTAATGAAGGCAATTCTGGACACTATTTCGCCAGGCACTGACCACAAGGTGCACCTCATTCAGGCGTCATACGGTACCGGCAAGTCTTATCTATTACTTATGCTGGCCCACTTGCTGGGCAACAATGACACCGAGGTGCTGGCTACTTTTCTGCATAAAATTGCAGATAAAGAAGCTCAGATTAAGGATGGCTTAACTGCAAAGCTGACCGCTCTTACTGAGCGCGATGACAAGTTCTTGGTTGTTATCCCTAACTATGGAGAAACTGACTTTCGGCACGCGCTGCTGAAAGGACTGATTGTGGCTTTGGATAAGCAAGGTCTTAGCCGTCCACCTACCATGTACCAGCGTGCTGCTGAGGTGTTGGAAGGTTGGGAAGTCTCCAACGAGGAAGGGTACAAGAAATTTGCTAAAAAGCTCAGCGGCATCCGAATTGAGGATTTCATAGGGCTGCTCCGCGACTTAGATGCGCCTACCTATCAGTCATTTAAAACCTATTTCAGAGAGATTGTTCAGAACTCGTTTGATGAGTCAGATGTGGCTGACGTGTACACTGTGTATGCAGAGACTGCTAAAAGCATCGCAGCGCAAGGCTATCGAGGCATTGTAGTGCTCTACGATGAGTTTGGCGATATGCTAAACAGAATGATAAACTCGCCAGAGGGTTCTGGCCTGGCGGTGCAGAAGTTTGTAGAAGGGGTGAAACGTGCTGGGAATGGGGCAAACATTCTGTTTCTGGCCGCAACTCACCAAAACCCTTCTTCTCTGCAAGAAGATAAAAAACAAGATATAAGCAAGATTATCGGCCGGTTCGATACTCATTTGCTCGGTGCTACGAAAGACACATTGGATGGCTCATCTGATGACGTAGAAATCACCGATGCCACCGAGATAATGGGGACGGTTTTCATTCGGCCAGCCGATACTAAGCCCCAGTTAGATGCGCTGCTTAAAGCAGAAGATTACGCGAGTAATGCAACCGATTTAGTACGTAAACAAGGACTGTACGGCAAGCAAACCGCAGAATGGATAGGCCACAATGTGGTCGAGAACTTGTTTCCGCTCCACCCTCTCACTGCCCGGCTATTACCTAAGTTTTCGAACGAGTTCGCACAAAACACGCGTACTATGTTCAATTTCCTCAGCCCTAGTCAGCTTGAGGTAGGTGGATTACAACACTTTCTAAAGACTCAGCCCTTAACAGACAGCGGTGGATGGCCTACCCTCTTTACACCTGACCGGCTATTTGACTTTTTCGAGGCCAACCTCAAAGAGGTAAAGTTTGGCATCAACCTGCTTGATGATTATAAAACTGCTGCTGCCAAAGTAACCGGAGAAATTGATGCAGAACGTTTGCTTCGCAATGTTCTCATAATGAAAGCTGTGCGCGACAAGCGGTTAGCCCCACGTCGAGAAATGCTATTTTGGGCACAGAACTGGCCCGTTACTCGCACCGCTGAATTTAACGCTCTGCTGGATGGCCTTGTGAGCAAAGAATGGTTAGAGCAGAATCCAACAGACCATACATACGATTTTCCATCCTCGGGCGCCCTATCGGTGGGCAATGTAGTAAAGGAAGAAGAAGCTAACCTAGCTGGCTTTAAGCTGGGAACTTGCATAGGCATTTGGAATAGCCTGGAGCCCCGCCCAGCGCTCGAATCGGCTGAGCAAACCGAGCGTTATGGTGCACTAAGGCGGTATGAAGTAGTTCCTATTTACCAAGCATCCGACCCGCGTGAGAAACTAGAAAAGCTGGCTGAATACTATAAAGGCCAAGCTGAAAACTGGTCGACAACGGGCTATGTCTTCCCGTTGATAGCTGATAATTCTGATGCTATAAAACAGCTTGTCCAAGGAGTTGTGGCCAATAAAGCCGCGCTACCTTATGTATTTTATGCTCAGCCACGAGACCCGCTGTTTTTTGCTGAGCCACTGAAGAAGACGGTGAAGTACGAGGCGTTGCGAATTGCTATGCAGCGCGACGACATCGTTAATAATCCTGCCCGCAAAGAAAAGGTAAGCGAGCAGCTGCGCACCGTGGAGGCAGAACTACGTAATATTATTAAGCGCCTGTTCGAGCCAATTAACTGGGAATGGTTTTATGCAGATGATAAAACCGCTCGGGATTTCACAAATATCCGCAGCTTCAACAACTGGTTCGATGAGAAAGTAGACGAACGGTTCTCAGAGGTTCCCACTATTAAAGACGAAGCTTTGTGGTTCGTCAAACGGACGGTGCGCGCTTCCGACCGTGATAGGGCGTTTGCTATTATCTATAATGCTGAGCCCAACAAAATCCCGCTAGATAGCACCGGTAACGCTCCAGAAGAACGTATTTTACGCAATTTCTTTCAGAAGCTTACCTTATCAAAACAGAAGTCTAGCGAGAAAAGTATTCAGTACGGAGATATTACTTCACCTGACTCTGGCACACCTGAAGCAGCCATTTTTAAGCACTTTGATAAAGTTCTGAAAGGCAAGGATAGTGGTGCTCCAGCACCTGAGCTATTCACTCCGCTGTTACAAGCGCCTTATGGGTTGTCAGAGCACCTGATTAAGTTTTTCTTTGGGTGCTATGTACGCTTTCACTCTCTGCAAATAACTCTCTTCCAAAGAGGGATGTTCAAAGAGAAGAATGCCGAACTGTTCAAAGAGCTGTTTAAAAAACCGGTTGATTTTAAAGTTCGTCGAGTAGACATGTCCTCTAAAGAGGAAAGCTATTTCAAAGATTTGAGGGACTTATTTGATAAAAGAACAGCAAACTCATTTGGGGAAATCGCACGTCAACTTCAAGGAATACAACTCTCAGCACTGCAAAAAACGCTAATTTCACAGCAGGGTGGTGAGGTGAAGAATTTTTTCGAGGCTGTTGCTGAGTTAGGTAGACAGGCAATCATCCCGGAGCCAGAAGCACGAGCACTTTTCCTGGAAACCTTACCGAATAGCCTGGTAGGTGCTGCTTCGCAGGAAGCTTTTGAGGATGACCCAGCGAATAAACCTAAGCTACTTGACAAGCTACGTACTTTCAGGCAGTTTCCCTTAGATGCGGATAAGAGGTTTCGCTTAGAAACCCTGCAGCTATTGGCGAAAGAGGTTTTTGGGGAAACCATTATCAACAAAGATGAAATCCTTGGCGTAACGCAGCGATGGTTTAAAAGTCTATCAGCGGCCCAGCGCATGGCTTCCTTTGCCAATCCGCGCATAGCAGCTTGGGTGAACCTCATCAAGAATGGCCCGATGGGCAAAGACATTCTGTCTTGGTACTTCTCCGAGTTAACTGATACTCCCCTGAACGATTGGGAGGGCAACCTCCATGTACGCCAATCAAAGTATGTGCAGGAGTTCCAGGGCTATAAAAAGTCTGTTGAAGACTTCATTATTGACCCCATTAAGGTGCTGCAACACATTGCACGGGAGGTCTTTGAGGTGCCTGTCAGTGAATGCCCTACCGAAGCTGCTTTTGGGACAATGTTTAAAGCTTGGTGGACTTCGCTAGGACAGCTCAAACAGACTCATAACTACCCTGACACGGCCGCGAAGTGGCTGCTGGATAACATCGATTCCACCGCGCCCACTACGGCTTTATACCTCGATGCTATTCCTCGGCGCTGGATAGAAAAAGGGAGCCTGCCAAGCATTATTCCTACGAAGTGGGAAGAATGGACTGAGACGCACGTGGCGGCTGTCGCTGCTGAATACCGTCGATGCTACAACGTAATAAATGCCTGGCAGCCACCCGTAACGGAAGAAGAGTTCTTTACCGGAGTAAGCCAGGTATTTGGTTTAGCGGGCATAACCTGCATTGAGGCCCTGAACAAAGGCATTCTGTCTGAGTGGTTCACCAACTTGCCCGCTCGCACCCGGGAAGCAGACTGGCTCAATAAAACGTCGGATGACGCATTATTGCTGAATCAGCTGCTCTCCGAAACCTCGCTCTATAGTTTGCTTACGCAGACATTACCTACGCGCTGGGCCTTACCAAGCTTAAAGGATATCAGCGCTGAAGAACTACCCCAGTTTCTAAAGAAAGTGGAGAATCTAAAAGGTAGTGTCGAGCAGTATCGCCGGCCCTTGCTAGAAGTTGTTGCTGCATTCGACAGAAAGAAGAAGTACGGGCATGAAACAGAGTATCTGAGCTCACTTTATGATAATCTGCGTAGCCAAGAGGCTTTTACAGTTAAAGCAGATGGTGATGAAACATTGCTTACCGACTCCTTAGCTAGGTTGATGCTCAACCGCGCTAGAAGTAAAGCAAGCCTGGGCAAACTTATCGAAGAAGTAGCAGCTTACCTCGGGCTACCGATTGACAATCATATCTGGGATAAGGACCAGCAGAAGGAGTTCGTAAGCAACTGGAATAAGGCTATATCGACTATTCAAGCGTGGTCTTTTCCTGAAGACCGCAAACTGGATGATGCTCGAGTTGAGTTAAGTAGCTTCATTCAAGAGTTCTGCGACACCAAAGGCTTGACTTCTACTCAGCGATGCAAACTACTCAATGACCTCTTAAACGAGTTGGTGCCATCTGCGCAGGTACTATGAAAATTCACCTGGACCCTTTCAGTTTGCAGCCTGCCTCTGATGCACTAGAAGTGGCAGATGATGCGAGTTATGTAGTGGCACGCTGCTTACTACTTGACTTCATGCGTAGCACTGAACAAAGCAATCGAGACGTAATTGTTCGGCAAAAACCGTGGATTGAATGGTTTGGTGACCTACCTCAGTCTCTCATAGCGCGAGTTTCTCCTTTGGCATTACTCCGCCAAAGGCATCCCAATGTAACGCTGCCAGTTGACCTTACCGAGTACGATGCACAAGAGTTGAACTTGCTCATTGATATTGATTTTGAGCCTTCTGTTGCTGGCATTACGAAGCATTTTTTTGGTAAGCTGTTAAAACAGCCCGTTAACTCTGACGCCTCTACCATATATGCACTGACACGATTTGTTGTTCAGAACCCCACTCTGTTAAACAAACGGTATCTCCGCCAGCTCTGGGGCCAGTATTTGGAGCAACTCCCAAGTGCTTTGGAACCGCTTAGAATGGCTGACGCTGCCTTTGCTAAAGCATTAGGAGATGGTATTTATTTTGGTGGCAACGCTGAATTGGCTTCTGATTGGGAGCATGATAATGCTGTGTGGTTAAAAAGGGTTTACCAAATCCAAATAGCTGATTTACAACAACTCAAAATACTAAGCTGGACAAAGCGGCCATTTAAGCTTATTGATGCCGAGTCAGTACTGGAGAAAAAGGTTAAGCACCACGTTAAAGCGGAGCTTGAAAAAGGTACGCCGCCGTTAGAGATACTCTCAGGACACTATAGTGGCGAGTTGCAAGCTGTACTTTCTGCTGCTGCTAAAGTCGATGCCGCATTATTATCGGCTCTAGAAGCCCGTTATGCGGATATCATAGCAAATGACCCACAACTGCATAGACAGCTTCAGACACTTGTCAATACTGAACTCGTAGCCCCTCCAACTAAGCAAGATTTAACTGGCTTACCAGTATCAGAGCAATTACGAGTTTGGCAGAAGTGGGCTACAGCCAGCTTTATCCCTTACAAATTCTGGCTTGACCAAGTGAAATTGCCGGCAACCGAGGTGCTAGATAAGGTTGAGAAATTTTCCAATCAGTATGGCGATTGGTTGTTTACCAACTACTCGACACTCATTGATGATGAGCGCATTCTAACAAATAGTAACGTTCGGCAACGAGCCCAACAGTTGCTTAGCTCACCTGGCAGCCGACTCATTTGGCTTATAATCGACGGCTTGCCTGATGCTTACACCGCGCTTCTAATGGCAGCGTTGAAAAAGCACGGTCTCAATAAAATCGAGGCGGAGTATGCACTGACTGCCCTACCTACTATTACAGCGATAGGTATTCCGGCGTTGCTAAATGGGCTTAGACCCGATGCTTCTTCTTTTATTTCCGATTCTAAGAAACGCAAGGAAGCCTTAGTACAAGCATTTCCTAATCAGAAGGTTGTCTTTTCCAATTTAACTGGAAATTTTGCTGAAACACTCGACGCTGACGCGGACTTGTGCTGCTTGCATTGGCGCGAATTAGATACCTACCAGCACAGGGAGGATAATGAGATTGAAGGAACACGGGCTGATTATATTGGCCACGAGTTGGACAAGCGTATTGGGTTATTAGCAGCAGCTATGCGGGCGAATCCTGACCGTCGCACACGACTGCTCATTTCAACTGACCACGGAGCTACCCGCTGTCTGCGTAATGAGTCCGGTATTAGCAATAAGAAGATAAGAGAGGCCGCTGCCGAATCACACGAGCGCTGTATAAAGCTTGTGGGCAAGCTAGAACATGAGCACCTTGACGCTGAAGAAACTTATCATTTGACGAAAGCAATAACCCATAACCAAGATGATTGGGTAGCCGCACGTGGTTATCGGTACTTCGGTAGAAATGACCACGGCTATCGCCATGGCGGACTATCGCCCGAGGAAACCATTGTACCGGTTTTAGTAGCAGAAATGGGCGTGATAACTGTGAAGGAGCTAGTAATAAGCTACTTCGGCAAGAAAGAACTGGAGTTGGGTAAAACACTTAAAGAAGTACAATTCCGCATATATAATCCCAATGATTTTATCGTCGAGCTACGGGCCTTGTCAATTGCGGAAGACTCGAAAACCGAGTTTGTTCTTCCAACTCAACTAGCACCAAATAGCAGCGTGACACTGAAGACTAGGCTAAAGCTGCCTTCATCGCTACGCCCTCAAGACAAATCCGTTAGTCTAACCGCCTCACTGGAATACGTGTTACAGGGAGACAGCCACACTGCGCAAGCTTCTTTCCCTGTGCCCATCCAACAGGCCAACGAGTTGGATGATTTTGACTTTGATAACCTGTAGAGTATGAACGACGCGCTCCGCCAAAAAGTAACTGACGTGTTCGAGTCAGACAGTATTGACAAAAGCCTATACAGTGGGTCTGGCCTTAACGAGCAAAGCATCCCGGTGTTTGTCGGGGAATGGCTTATTGACCGCCAACTAAAAGGGGGCGAGTGGGATGAGGATGTCAAGCAGCAGGTAATTGCATTTGTACGCAAGTTCATGCCAAGTAAAGACGATGTTGAAGACCTCAAACAACGTCTACGCAATGGTGATAATGTCTCAGTACTTGAGTACGTTAACCCAAGGGTAGACTTAACTAAAGACCAGACCTTTTTAGAATCAGGCAGCCTCGGTAATCAAAAAGTTCAGATTGAGGAACACTTGCTTAGTCGCTATCCCCGCTTGCTCAAAGGAGGCATGTGGGGTATCGCTATTTATCAGTACCGCCGTACCGATAAAGGGGGGGAAGTATGGCTGAGCGAATTCAAGCCTTTACAAGCTGCCAAAATAGAGGTTGACGAGTATGTGGAAAAGCGCCATTTATTCTCCCGCGAGGAGTGGACGCAACTTCTTATCAACTCTCTCGGCTACAATGCTGAAGGCCCAGGAGGCTATACGGAAGATAAAACTCGCTTGGCACTGCTCACACGCTTAATTCCGTTTGTGCAAAGACGGGTCAATCTCTTCGAACTAGCTCCGAAAGGAACTGGCAAATCTTTTCTATTTGGACAATTCTCACGCTACTCTCGTCTGATTGAAGGGGGCGCTGTTTCTCCGGCTGTGCTTTTCTATAACGAGAATACGAAGGTGCCAGGGCTATTCACCCAGTTTGATATCGTTGTGTTTGACGAAGCACAATCCCTCTCTTTCAGCAGTCCGGACGAAACGGTAGCCAAGCTAAAAGGCTACTTAGAGCAAGGCAAGTACTCCAAAGGCAAGTTTACGGTATCAGCAGATGCTGGCGCAGTCTTCATTGCCAACGTTCAAATTAAGTCAGATAAAACGCCTGTTAACGCCAAGCATTTATTCAGTGACTTGCCAACTATACTGCAAGAAACTGCCCTCCTCGACCGTATCCACGGGCTACTACCTGGCTGGCACCTACCACGAATGGGCGTTGACGCACTATCGAAAGGCGTAGGCTTAAAAGCTGATTACCTAGGCGAGATATTTCATGCCCTTCGCTTTCGCATAGAGTATGACAAGTTTGTGGAGGAACGGCAGCACTTAATTGACTCTAAGGATTTTCGTGACGTTCGAGCCATCTTAAAACTATCAGCTGGCTTCCTTAAGCTTTTGTTTCCAGACCTTTCTACAGTTACGGAGCAGGAATTCGAAGTGTATTGCCTGCAACCTGCAATCAACCTGCGTCAACGTTTGCGTGAGCAGCTCGCTTACATGGACCCGGAGTTCTCGCGACATGAAATAACCCTACGGCGTGGACCAGCCTCAGCAATGAAGCACGAAGTTGTTTCGGTAGAGGAATCCGAAGCAACGGATGGTGTAGAAGCTTGAGGCTACCCTAGAATTTCTGTCCTTTCGCTATATATTTCTTTGTAAAACAGGTTCTATTGCATCCTAAATTATTGCATGCAGGTAATAACATTGGGCAAGCCCTACCCTCATCCTAATCCCTACCCTGGGCAGAATGGTGCACGAGCGCAACTCACCGATAGCTTTATAACAATTCTGTGTTGCTTAAATCAGCCATCAGCACAGGAAATTAGTTTGTGGCGGACAGGAAGCATTCGCTACGGGCTTCACGAAGTAGCTCCCGGACTACCATTTATTCTGACTGACCTAGGCCAAGGATGGCTGTTCGATGTGACGCTGAATCTGCGCCGGCCGGGCACGCCTGAAGCAGAAGCCGTCGCCCTAGTCTGGCCTCAGCAAATGGGACAGCGGCTGGTATATGTGCTGCTCGATGCGACTACTAACATCGTGCATGGTTGGCAGAGCTTCCAGGCAGCGCCAGCATTCGTTCAAGCCGTCCGCGCCGCCGCTGCCCGACAGTTGTCCATATTTGACAATGAACAACAAATTGCTGCTAGCCTTGCTAAAGGGGAGTTAATACCGCTACAACAGATGCAGGCGTCAGTCCATTTTTATGGATAATAGTCAGGCTGTTTCTGCCCGTACCCTTCTACAATGGGGATGGTCACCGCTCCACGCCACCAGCATCGCGCGTGGAAACACTGGCCGCGCTACGCTCCTGCGCGGAGGGCGCCTTTTCCATAACGCCCACCGCACCTTTCAGTTCGTCCAGCGACCGGCTGCCACTCAGGGCCGGAATCTTCTCGGCCGCGTCGATGGATTTGCCCACATTTTCCCGGTTCAGCCCGCCGATGAACGGCGTGCGGGCCACGTGCCGGGCCACCTCCTGTAGCCGGGCCGCATCCAGCCCCTTCCCATTCTCACGGAGACCCTGGGCCACCTGGCTGGCCGCCTGCTTAAAAACAGCCTGAGCCTCGTCGTGGGTTTTGGGCAATACAGGCACTTTCACCGCTGCTTCTTTTACCACCGCTATGGCCTGCACCTGCTCGGCGGCCGTGCGAAACCGCTTGGCGTCGCTGCGGTCCTGCGCGGCATCGGGGCCTTGCAAGCCAGGGTGCTTGCTGATTTTCTCGGCCGCCTGCTGAAACTGCGCCAGGTGAGTAGTAATGGCAATGGGGTTCAGGTTGGTGGCTTCCACTCCTTTTCCCACCGCCACGCCCCGCTCGTAGTTGCCGGCTCCCGGCATATTCGCTACCACATCCATTACCCGGTAGCCGGTCACTTCCAGCTCGCGCCGGGCATCCATCGCCTGCATCGCGGGCGAGAGCGGGGACGGCGGCCGGGCCTGGCTGGGGTCGCGCAGCTGCTCAGCGACCGCGCCGGGGGCGGGGCTGACAATCTGCTGGAACATGACTTTTAGCGGCTGTAAGTTGCGCTGCGCCTCTTGGGGCGCGTGCTGGCGCACCATCGCCTCGTCACGAGCGCGGTTTAGGATCGCCGGGTCAATCCGGCTGAACTCCACCTGGTAGCCGGCTTCTTTGCCCAGTTGGGTGAAGGCCGCTTGCAGGGTGCGGCCGTTGCCATCCCGAAAGGCGTGGGTGTGGTTGTACTGGTCGAGATAGTAGGCCGCGCGCTCGGTAAACTTCTCCTCCGACAGGCCTTTCAAGTTGTTCTCCTTGCCCAGTTGCGCGCCGATGGCATCAAGGCGCTGCGCAATTTCCTTGTGCGGCGCATAGGTCATCGTCTCCTTGAAGCCGGTGACATAGGTGGGCTTGTGCCCCTGGAACTCGCGGTCGGCGCGGGTTTCGCCCGCCCACTGGTACACGCCCTCGAACAGCTTCTTGTGAATCTCCTTAAGGTGAGCCTGGTCGTAGCGCCCGCCCTGGATGCCGCCCAACTGGTTAAGGCGCTCCAGACGGGGCAGCGAAGAGTCGGTTTCGGCCTGGGCCAGGGCCTGCGGGTCAGTAATTCCCAGACGATTCAGCCGCACCCCGTTCTCGTCGCTGAATCGGTCGTTGGCTACCATCAGCGGGCAGACTGAGCATTAGCCTCCGCGCCCGCCGGGGGCTGGTGGCGGGCCAGCAGCATGGCATCGGTCAACTCAACAACCTGGTCGATGCTCAGCTCGCCATCGACGTAGCGCTGCATCAGCGCCAGGCTCTCCAGGCTCGGGGCCGGACCGTTGCTCATCAGCGTGGCCACTGAATTGGTGGCACTACGCTCGCGCTCCTGGCGGGCGGTCAGCTGCTCGGGGGTAAGGCCGGCCGGGGCGGGCGTAAAAAAGGGCTGTTTCATGGGTTTTGGGATAAGGTTTATAGGCACTCTATTAACACTAAAAAGGGCCTAAACGTGGCATTGGAGTGGGTTTTTCTAGCTAATCGAGGTCATTTCTGGTGCCGCCGGCTAAGGTGTTTACGTGCAGGGCCAGCGTCTCCCGCACCTCCCGGCTCACGCGCTGGTAGTTCTCCTGCACAACGACCGAAAGGGTGTCGCTCCCCTCCCCTTCTGGGTCGCCGAAGGTGGCCACCGGGTGCAGCGGAAACCGCTCCTTCGTGGCGTCGGTGCGCGAGATAGTGCCCTGGAAAAAGGTCTTCTCCGTTTCCACCGTCTGCCCGATAAACTCGCCCTGCTGCAAGCCGATGGCATCCTGCACCCGCACCAAGCTGCGCTCCTGGTAGCTCGTGCTCAGGTTCGAGCTGTTGCTGCCGCTGCCGGTGCCGCCCTGGCTTTTGCCGGTGCTGGTGCTGTGCATTTCCTTGTCCTCCCGGCCCACCAGCTCGGAAATGAATTTGGCGGTATCGAGGCTGTTGACCTTGCCGAAGAACTGGTTGTTGAGGTTGCTGACCATAACTTTCATCTTCTCAGGCCCATAAGCATCGGTCATTTGCGCTAAGTCCTGGGTCATGTAGATAGTCGCCACCTTGTTACTGCGGGCCGTGGCCGGCAGCACCTCCAGCCCCGGCACGTATACCGTGGCGGCCTCGTCGAGGAACACGTAGCTGCGGTGCTTATGCTGCTGGTTCATCAGCTTGATGGCCACCGTAATGATGCAGCTCACCACCGGCGAAAAAGTCTCCTTCAGCGTCGGGTCGTTGCCGATGCACAGCAGCGCCGGCTGCGCGGGGTCATTCAGATTTAGCGAAAACCCCTCCCCTGCCGCCTCGTCGGGCGTGAGCACCCACACGATTTCCGGGCTGTTAATCCGGTTCAGAATCACTTGTAGGGTACCCACCACGGCGGCCACCTGCTTCTCAGCCCGCTGCTCCACGGCCGTCACGATGCTGCGCACCATGCCGGCGCACTCCTGGTCGGTTTCGAGCATACTCAGCACGTGCTTGAAGTCCTTGTGCACGGCCGTGGCCACCACGTGCGGAATGGTGCAATAGCGCGGAAAGTGCTTTTTGTAAAACCAGATGATGCCAGTCAGATAAGCCACCGCGCTGATGTCGAAGAACTCCATCTTGCGAATGCTGGCCGGGTTTAGGTTGTTGATGATGGCCCGCGAATACTCTTCGGCAAACGCCACCACCGGCATGTCCTCCGCCCGCAGCGGGTTCACCCGCTCGCTGCGCGTCAGGTCGCGGAAGTTGATGACGTGGAACACCACCGCCGGCTCCGGCTCGCCGTTGGCTTGCCGCCGGGGAGGCAGCTCACGGCGGTTGGCCAGCTCCAGCGCCTTCTGGGCCGTCTCGGCCAGCACCGGAAACTTAAAGTCGTAGATGAGGCCCGCGAAGTTTTTGGCCGCCAGCTGCTCAATCAGCGGCTCCCCGATGGAGAAGGTTTTACCCGCGCCGGCCCCGCCCAGTACCAGCACGCCCCGGTACGGATTGGGCACGTTAATCCAGCCGCCATCGTCGGTGGGCAGGTTGAAGCCGTCCGGGGTTTCGCGCTTCTTGTGCTCCACGCTCAGCCCAAACGCCGGGCTCTTGGTAGTCGCCCACAGCAGCCCCGCCACAAATCCGCTGCCCAGCACCGCTGCTGCTGCGCCGGGGTAGCCGTAGTGAATAAAGCCCGCCGAGTACGTGTGGATGGTCAGCAGCAAGTAGGCCCCTACTAGGAACACCACCGCGCACCCGCCCGCCACGATGCGCAGGGCCTGCGGGTCCAGCGGCTTGCGCTTCGCCTGCCCCGGCCGGCGCGCGGGTGCCGACTGCACAAATACGAGGGCCAGCGCAGCCAGCACCAGCAAGACGCGCAGGTAGATGCCGGCGGCGGCATAGAACTTCCCAGCCCTTACCAGCAGCTTGCTCTTAAAGCCTAGCCCCGCCGGGGCCGCCCGGCCCACGCGGGCCCCTCCCCTACCCCTCGCCGTATCGCCAGCTCCACCAGCGGCGGCCGTATCAGCTCGCCCCTGGCCCAATACCGGCGCTACTGGCCGGTGCAGCCGGGCGCGCTGCGCGGCGGCCCGCTCCCGGTTGATAACCACCATGCGGGCCGCCAGCCGCTGCCCGGGCGTTAGCGCCGGCCCAGCGGTGGCCACGGCCCGCTGCGCGGCCTGCGCCACGGCAATGTCCAGCTGGTGCTGGAGCGTATACCACTCGCCCGCCAGCAGGGCAACAATAAATAGCCCGAAAATCAGACCGATGTTCTGCGTGTTGGCGGCGGGCCGGGGTGCTTGAGTCGTCATCAAAAAAAATTAACAGGAGTAGAATTAGCCAGCGGCACCTTCACATTTCGATGTCCAGCTCGGCGCGGCGGCGGCCTTTTTTCTCGGCTATTTGCTCGGTCTGCTCGTCGCGGCCCCCGCCGGACCGCACCAGCTGCTGCACGGCGTGCAGTACCGTCGTGGCCGTATGCTGCGGAGCCGGCTGCTCCCGGCCGGTGGCCAGCAGGTGGTAAGCGTTATCGATGGGGCGGCCATCATGCGCCCGCTCCTCTACCCGGCTGAGCATCCGGTAAAACGTCTGGTCAAACTGCCGGTCCCTAGCAATCTGCCCCACCTTTTCCGGGTTCAGGCGCTGCTCGGCGGGCACCAGCAGATTGATGCGCACCACCCGCTCCCCAATCTTAGCCAGGCGGCCGGCGTCGTAGGTGGTATCCCGCGCGCGGGCTTTGGGGCGCAGCTTCTCGTGGGCCTGGGCCACGTAGCCAAACTGCTGCTCAAACTGCCGGCCGGCCGCCACCTGCCATTTCGTTAAGTCAAACCGCTGCTTGCGTCCGCCCGGATTAAGGGAGATTTTCTGCTCCGCATCGCGGGCGCTCACGATGATATGCACGTGGCTTTGCCGCCCCGCCCGCCGCTCCCCGGCCCGCGCCTGGCCCGCCGCTACTTCCGGGTCAGTCCCCCGATGGGTGCGCTGCTGGTGCACGATGGCCCCCCACACCAAGTCGGTGCTGCGCAGCTGCTGCCCACCCTTCAGCTTAAAGTTCTGCGCGTACTCGTCCATCACCCGCCGCGTGTATTCCTTCAGCTTTGCCGGGTCGCTGCCAATGTGGGCCAACTCGTCTTCGCTGGGGCTTAACACCAGCGAGTAAAACCGCGCTTCCCCGGCCCGTAGCCCTTTCACATTGGCATCAATCATTTGCTGTAATTCGTCCGCGCTCAACTCGTCACCGGCCCCGAAAAACCGGGCCTCCTGCCCCTCCCCTACCGCCTCCTGCTTGAGATAATTTAGGGTCTGAGCACAGCTGCCGCTGTTGGTATAAGCGGCTTTTCCGTGCGTCGCAGGATTAATTAGCTTGACGTACATCAGGGATTTTAAACGAATATTCTGAATGTCTTTACTCTACACTTCTCTACTTTTACACTTTATCAGTTTCCTCAACAACCGGCTTTATCCGTCGCCCCGGCCCTGCCTTTTTAGCTGTCACCAGCGCTTCGATGGTCTGCTTCTCAATCGCCTCTTCATTGCGTCCACGCAAGAGTTTCAGGGCTTCCTGCTGCTGCTGGAGTTGGGCTTCGCTCAGCGTTTCCAGCCGGGAGCTAAGGTTGCTTACCAGGATTTCATTCATGCGCAGTACCCGGTCCAGCGTGATGCGGGTGCGCAGCATCTCTTCCAGTATCCCGGTCAATAGGCCCCGCTCCTGCTCTTGCAGAAACCCGAATACCCGGTCTCCCAGCTTCTTTATCTGCTGCATAATTAGCTGCCCTTCCCGTGCTTCCGTCTCCCGGGGGTCAAGACCCCGTGTGGCGAAGTATTCGACTGCCGCGCTGGCATAAATGCCCAGCGAGGTACCCATGCTAATGGCGGCTGCCTCACCCTTACGGTGCGTGCTATTATCCAAGGTCACTCGCTTGCGTAGTTCCGCGCTCATCGGGTATGTTTTAGGTATAATTGGCTTGGGTGGCCCAGAATTAGCTCAGTTAATCAGTTACTTAGAGGCAACTGGCCCCTAAATCAGCTCTGCTGATTTATAAACACCACAATCCTAGGCGCTTAGCTCTAGGCTTGTGGTGTTCTTCTTGCTAAGCTAAACTAAGATTAGTAAAAAGTTAGTTAAAAGCTAGTACGCAGTACCTGCCAGGTTGTTTAGCCTAGGCTGATAACTTTTTGCTAGCCTCTGCTTTAGCCCACTATCTCGCTCACCCAGGCACACTATCATTTTCCGATTTTGGGGCCACTCGCATCAACGCCGAAGTAGTATTCTCCACTTCTCTACTTTTACAATATTGGTTGACGCATTAGTAGGAGCAAGGATATTGTATCGCTTTTGTAACAACTTCTACTTTTCCCTTTCTCTACTTATACACGTCTCCACTTTACATACACAACGCTCATCCGCCCCGAATTTTTTACCTGTTTCTACTTCTCTACTTTTACACTTCTCTCGCAACACTACTAGCAGGCTACAAATACCGTGTAGCGCATTTCTCTACTTTTCCACATTTCTACTTCACCACTTTTCTACTTGCTCGTTCAATCTAAATAATTTGACAACGAGCTCTCGCTTGCTTTATCACAAATCTTCCCACTTTACACTTCTCTACTCTTCTACTACTCTCTTTTTCTACCTTTTACTTTCTCTACTTTTCTACTTCTCTTAGTTTCCCTTTTTACACGAGTACACTTTTCTACTTTTACATTACATTTGCTGTCTCAGCGGGCTGGTCTGCTCACTCCCTATCCCCGTTAATGCAATGGCTAAAATCATCAGCTTTGCCACCCAAAAAGGTGGCTCTGGAAAATCAACCCTGGCCCTGGTACTGGCTGCGCCGCTGGCCACGGAGTACGGCCTGCGCATTGCGGTGCTGGACTGCGACTATCAGCAGAGCATTGTCAAGACCCGCGAGCAGGTAGATGCTGATAACTTCGAGGAGCTGCTCAAAACGAATCCGGCGGCGCAGTACCCGTATGACGTGTTTGCGCTGGGCCTGGGGCAGGTGTTCGACTTTATTGACGACCCGGAAAAGGACTACGACCTCATCATCGTCGACGTACCGGGCCGGGCCGATGGGGATGACGTTTTTAACGTGCTCACGGCCTGCGACGCGGTGATTGTGCCCCTAGTGTCGGATTACCTGGACCGGGCCTCCACGGCCGAGTTTATGAATATTCTGGAGGCCATCAAGAAATCGGCGGACACCCACGGCATCGCCTTTCAGTACTTCGGGCTGTCGACCAAGCGGGTAGCGGGCCGTCGGGAAGAAAAGCAGATGGATGACTACATCGATGGGCTGGGCCTGGCGCGCTTCAACTCGTACCTGAGCAACCGGGTGGCGTACTCGCGGGCCTCGACGCTCTACAGCCTGCTAAATCCGGCCTGGCTGCGCTACGCCGGGGGCAACAAGGAAACGGCTGATGAAATCCGCCGCTTGTGCGACGAGTTGGTGGAGCGGCTGGACCTGCCGACTCGTAAAGCCGCGCCGGCCGGCACCGGCAAGAATTCCACCGCCTCAACTGACTCTAACTAATGTTTAAGCCCGCCAAGATTGAATCGCGCCGGGGGCGCATCCCAGTATCAGAAGAAGCCCGCCGGGAAGCCCGGGCGGGGATGGGAGGGGAGCAGACCGCGCTGGCCGCCGCCACCCCGGTGGTACCGGTGGCTCCCGCTGCGCCAGTAGTAGGGGAGGGGGCCCCAGAGCCCTCGGCACCAGCGGCGGAAGTAGCCCCGCCGGTGGTGGAGGCTGCGGCTGCCCCAGTGGCTCCCGCAGCAGTAACTCCTGCAGAGGCCCCCGCCCGCCGGCTGCGTGCGACCAAAGCCGCCTTGGCTCCGGTGGTGGCCACTGGCCCCGAGCAGGAGCACTCGGTGAAGCTCTCCCGGTCGGTAGTGCAGCAAATCAAGCTCACGTTGGCCTTGCTGCCTAGCGCGCCCGATAACCCGGCTAACATCAAGCAGTATCTGGAAATGGCCCACCGGCTGCTGGACGCGCAGATGCGCAAGGCGGGTAAGCTGCCGCCGGCTCCTAGCCCAGGGGTATAGATTTATCGCCTTAGTTGTGTAAGCCAGGCCTGAGCGGCGCGCCACTCGGGCAGCGACATCTTTGGGGCGATGACGACCACGCGCAATGGGGCGGTGGGGGAGAGGTGCGTTTCCGCCTGAATGAAGGCATCCACCAGCCCCCGGCGAACGCGGGGGCGCATCAGGTCATAGAGATACCGCAGGTGCAGGTGCACCTGTCGGTGCCCGCCAGGTGCTAGCAGTACCCTCGCTGATGAGCTTCGCATTGAGGCTTTCCAGGCGCTCACGCAGCGGGGTAGGGGAGGCGGTTTGCCCAATGCTCACAGCAGCCGTGAGGCAGCCAGCGCCGTTCTTAGGCTGGTCGTAGTGGTTGCGCAGATAAGCAAGCTTACGGTTAGCTCCTACTTACTGGTCAATCTGATAGGCAGCCAGTAGGTACCGACGCTGCCGATTGTTGAGCACCATTGGAGAAGTAGGTGCCGGTACGCTACTCGTCGCGGAAGCGGCCGTCGGTAAGCTGCCCGAGCAGGTAGCTGTGGTAGTTTGGGCCACTGTGGCCCATCTTGTGTGGGTAGCAATAGCGGCCCTGATAAAACTCCAAATCGTGGGGATGAAAATCGTCCCGCGGCTCCCCCTCAAAAGTGGTATCGAACCCGTAGCGTCGGGCGTGCACCTGCTGCTCGGCACTGTTGCCCACGAAGCGGAAGGAAAGCGTGGTAGTGGGCGAGCCAGCCGTGGTGCGCGCATAAGCCAACGGTCCGATAAGTGGCCCCCGGCCATCCTTGCCGGGTTGGTCGGAGTCAGTTAGCGCCAGGTACAGTCCGTCTGGTAGCTCAGCATACGTTTCGCCGATACAGGCGGGATAGAGTGGCGCGCTCATGCGTTATCAGAGGAAAATGACTCCTCAAATCTAGGCACCATTTTACTAATTGCGTTAGTGCTCTTTTGGTGCTGACGCTTGGTTTAGCTGCTGCTGATAGGCCCAGTCCTCCGGCGAGAGGTTGGCTTGCAAAAAGGCATCGTAGCCCAGGTCACGCCGCTCCAGAGCGTGCCGCCGTAGCGGAAGGCTGTTTTTGCTTGCCGCGAAGCCATCGCGGGCCATGACAGCCCGTATTTTCTCGGGTAGACCAGCTAGCCAGTGGTGAAAATCCTCCTCCGTTACCTCGCCGTCGGCCTGCTGCTGGTAGCGGTAGCTGGCGTTACCCAGCCGAAACAACCGGGCGTGATAGGCCCGCTGCTCTTGAGGTAGCGCGGCCAGAAAATCCAGTTGCGCCTGATGATACTTTTCGTGGGGGTGCCGGGGCTGGAGCAGGTCTTCCATAGCGCAAAAGTGTGCAACAGCCTCGATAAACGAGTGAGCACTTGTTCATAGCAGTCACAATAGAAATTAAATTGACTCTGAGCGGAAGATTCTGTGCTGCCGGAAACGATGCTTATAAAATGTGCTAGTTTGAGGCTGGTTCAGAATAAGGGCTTATAAAACGTGGTAATTCGCTGTTAGTTAAATATTAGTGAAAAGTTAGTGATAGCGTATATTGTTGTTCAATCTACGCTTTTAGAGTATAAAAATGCAATTCAGATGGTTAACTCGGCCGAGACTCCTTGTTACCGGGGAGGCTTATGAAACGTGGTTTTAAATAAGTTTAGGACAAGTGATTATTGTAAAAGTGCAATCACTGCTTTCGTTTGGGTTTTATTTTCCTTTTTGTTGTTTTTTGTTTGTTTCGTGTTGTCCGGGTGCTGAAGCACCCACTCTAAAAGCTTTCGTCTGGGGTAACAACAACCTTGTGATTATTTTTTTTACTTGTCTATTTGTAGGGCTCACAAGTCGTTGATAATCAGAGGTATATAAAGGTATAAAACCACTTTTTATAAGCGAAAAACCACTTTTTATACCTTTTAAACCACTTTTTATAAGCTAACTACCACGTTTTATAAGCTTTAGTACCACGTTTTATAAGTGAATAACCACCTCCAATTACCACTGTGGTTTTTTGTGCCATGGGTGATTATATTTGTCTCCTCCCCACCCGCCTATGGAGCCGCTCAATATTACACCTGGCCTGACCACGGTCACCCCGGTTGTTCGCCAGCACAACGCCATTACGGCCGCCCGCTACGACTACACGGCCTGCCAACTGGATATCTTCTTCTACTTGCTCTCCCGCCTGCGGCGGGATGATGCGCCCGACCAGGAGTACACTATCTACGTTAAAGACGTGGAGGCCCTGACGGGGCGGCAGTGGAACTATCAGCAGCTGCGTGAAGCCACCGCCGATATGGGCTCGCGCATGTTTGAGGTGGAAAGCGAGCGGACCTACCAGCAACTGTGGATGTTTCAGCGGGTGGAGTACATTAAGGGCAAGGGCTGTTTGCAGATTCAGCTGTCGACGCCCATCCGGCCCTACCTGTTCAATCTCAAGGAGAACTTCACTTCTTACCAGCTACACTCAGCCCTCAAGCTGAGCAGCAAGTACGCCAAGCGCATCTACCAGCTGGTGAGCCAGTGGAAGGACAAGGAGGCGACCCGCACGTATCCGCTCGATGAGTTCAAGCAGATGCTGCACCTGAAGGACCCCAAGGGCAAGGAGCCAGAGCTATTCCAGAACATTAGCCAGCTCAAAGCCCGGGTATTGGACATTGCCGTACGCCAAGTGAGCGAGCACACCGACCTGCGCATCGACTACGTGCTGGTGAAGAAGGGTCGGGCCTACGATGCGGTGCGCTTCACCATTGCCCGGCAGCAGCCGCAGCAGCTCCCGATTCCCTTTGAGCAGCCGGCGGAGGATGCACGGGCCTTTTCGGCGCGCCAGCACCTGGAGGCGCTGGGCATCACGCAGCCGCAGCTGGTGGCGCAAGTGCTGGGCGACCCCAAGCACTTGGACCAGCTGTTTAAATTCACCTATCAGTTGAAAACCGATAAGGTGAAGGCAACTAAGAATCCGGGGGGTCTATTCTTAAAAATATGCGGGCTGCGCTAAAACAAGGCTATTCGGGCTACTCCTCGCCTTCAGCAATAAGAGGGGAGGCGGCCGCCTGGCTACGCACCACGGCGAATAGCTCATCCTCGGATACCTGGAGCACCCTGGCCAACTGCTGCACCTCCGCGATAGTGCAGGTGGCCGGGCTGTGCTTGCGCGTGTCATAGGTGCGGGCCGATACGCCCCACGCCGCTACGATACGCTTGCGGGTGCCGGCCACTTCTAGCAGCCCGGCCAGCGTGTCCGGGTGGTGCATTCGGGGCGGGCTAGTCAGCGGCTCGGTAAAAGTAACGGTAGGGGAGGATATTTTAGCCATTAATACGAGAACAAAAAGAGACAGATTGAAGCACGTAAAGTAACAGGGAAAATCCCGTTTCAGTCTGCTAGCCGGCTTTACGGCTGCTAAGCGCCAACTGTGACGACCCTACTCGTTCGCACTGCCTTTCTTCTTCCTGTTCATCGGTGGTGGCACATCCTTCAACTGCTGCTGCACCACGGCAAAAACGTCGGCCGGGTCCAGCCCCAGCAGCTCCGCCAGCCGGCGCAATTCCCCAATGGTCAGCGTATCGGGGTTTTCCGCCCGGCGGATGGCCGTGCGGTAGTCGATGCCCCAGGCATCAGCCAGCTTATAATAAGTTGACTTGCTGGCTTTGATGATGTCATCCAGCGTGTGCGCTTCAATTGGTGCCTGTGGAATCAGCTTCATGAGGGCAAGCATTTACTTCCCCAAGGTACGGCCAGCTACATAAAATGTCGGTTAAAGCGGAAAATTTGCAAGTGTCTTGTCCTAAAATGAGTTGACAATCAATCCCCCGCAGATGGAACACTTATTTCTGTTACGCAAGCAGGCGCACGAGTTGAAAATGCGCCAGATGGTCGAAGAAATCACCTTCGGCCGCCACACCGTTGAGTCGGCGATGAGCAAGTATGAAGTGCTCACCCGCTCGACCGTTACCAAATGGGTGGAACGTGTCCGGCAAGAAGAACTGGCCCGTACCGAAGCCATGAAAAACACCGCGAAGAAGCCACCCACGGCGCTCGTCGAGCAAGTGGTGCAGCACACCGATGCGCTGACCGGCCAGGTCAAGCAGTTACAGAAACAGCTCGAACAAGCCTAGCTGCAGGTGCTCTATTACAAGAATGTGATTCGAGTGGCCGAGCAGGAGCTGGGCCTGAGCATCGAAAAAAAGTCCGTTACCAAGTAGTCCAGCTCCTGCGAGTAAGCTGCCCGCACTCTTGCCTGCGGCGGGTCAGCGGGGTAGTTGGGTTTAGCCGGCAGGCCTACTATCAGCACGAAAACCGGCAATTCACCAGCGAGCAGCGAGGTGCGTACTGGACCTCGTGGCCGAGGTGCGGGAGAACCACCCGCGCATGGGCGGCAAGAAGCTTTACTACCTACTCAAGGAACAACTGGTCAAGCAAGGCATCAAGTTGGGACGGGATGCCCTCTTTGACTTGCTGGCTGCCAACAACTTGCTCATCCACCGACGCAAGCGCAAGGCCATTACCACGTTCTCGCGGCACAAATTTCGCAAATATCCGAACCTGATTAAAGACCTGGCGCCCCTGCGGCCCAATCAGGTTTGGGTGGCGGATATCACCTACTGGTTTACCGAAGCCGGCTGTCTCTACATCTCGCTGCTCACCGATGCCTACTCGCACCGCATCATGGGCTTCGCCGTGGCCGAGACGCTGGCCACCGTCCATTCTCGCCGGGCGCTGGAGATGGCGTTGCACCAAATCAGCAAACGGGCCGGCCGCCACCTGATTCACCACAACGACCGCGGCATTCAGTACTGCAGCCAGGAATACCTGGCCCCGTTGGCGGCCTGGCACGTGCAGGTGAGCATGACGGAGAACTCCGACCCGTTGGAAAACCCCGTAGCCGAACGCATCAACGGCATCCTCAAGCAGGAATACTTGAGTCACCAGCCAGTCCGCTCCGTGGAGGAAGCGCAGCAACACCTCGAACGGGCCGTGTTTCTCTACAACTACAAACGCCCCCATCTGAGCTGCAACTACCAAAGCCCCGACGAAGCGCACCGCAGCTGGGGGCCGTTGGAACGACGCTGGAAAAACTACTACAAGCCACCCGTTGCGAACGAACCAAAAGACAGTACTTTTAGGACTACCACCGAAACGGTCAACGCAGGCCCGGACTATCACTAAACGGTCAACTTATTTCAGGACAAGACACCGCTGCGAGCAGGTCTTTACCGACACGGTATCGGGCATGCAGGCCCACAAACCCAGCTGGGAGCAACTGCTGACTTATGCCCGCCCCGGCGACACCGTCGTCATCTGGCGGCTCGACCGGTTGGGCCGCTCGACCAAGCACCTGATTGAAGTGGTCGAGGACCTGAGCCGACGCCAACTGCACCTGATTTCGCTCCAGGACCCTATTGATACCACCTCCCCCGGTGGCCAGTTGGTATTTCAGATTTTTTGTGCCCTGGCCGAGCACGAGCGTAACGTGCTCGTGCAGCGTACCCACGCGGGACTCCAGGCAGCCCGTGCCCGTGGTCGGCAGGGCGGCCGGCCACCTGGCCTGGCCCTGCGTTATCAGAAAATTGCGCCCGCAGTTAAAGAACTCTACGAGGCGGGTCAGCAATCCACGCGCCAGCTCATGGACTACTTCCAGATTGGCTCGCGCCGCACCCTTTACAAAATCCTGCGCTTCGCCGGCTGCCGGATTAACGAAAAGCCCGCCCTACCCGCTGCCAAAGTGGTCGGTAAGGTCTGACCGTAATTCTTGGCTCAATGCGCAACACAACCCGACTTAGCGCGCGGCGGTTACCTCTATTTCTACCTTCAGGGAGTCGTAAGCCAGTACCTTGACTTCCACCATGGTAGCTGCTGCTCGGATGCCGTGGCGGGCGACCCAGGCGGTGAGCAGGTCGAAGCAGTTGAATAGCTCGGTCGTCGCGGTCGTGTAGACCGTGAACCGCACGATGTCGCGGCACTGGTAGCCCGCTTCGGCGATGACCTGCTCCACGTTGCCGAGCACTTGCCGCAGTTGGGCGGGCATGTCGCCGGTGCTCGCCTGCCCGTCCGCGTCGATGGCGGCCTGGCCGGCGCAGTAGAGCGTGGCGGTGGGCTGCGTGACTTCTACCGCCTGTACGTAGCCGTTTTTCTCCTGCCATTGCCACGGATTGATGATGCGCTTTTCCATAATTTGAGTGAATGAAGCGCTACTGCCAGTTAGGTGAAGCCTGTGAAGTAGTGTGCCTTACTAAGCCTGGCCGCAGCGCGGGTTGAAATTGTTAGCACAAAGGTCGGCTGCTGCTTAGCGACCCGCGCGTGACCTAGCGCACAAGTTTGGGGTGCGCCAGGACAGCCTAAGCGGATAACCTGCTCAGGGTTTCGCGCGATACGCCCAGATAGGAAGCCAGCAGGGTTTTGGAAACCCGTTGGGGCAACGCCGGGTAGAGCCGGAGCAGCTGCTCATATCGCTCTTTGGCCTGGGTAGTGAGCAAGGAAAGGATGCGCTGCTGGGCGGCCATGGAACCGCGCAGCGCCTTGGTCAGGAAAAAGTGGGTTAGCTGGGGCAGCTCCGCGCAGAGCCGGTGGTAGTTTTCCAGCGACAGGCACCACACGGCCGTATCCTCCAGGCACTCCAACGAGAGCGTCGCCGGCGTTTGGTTGTAATAGGCCTGAAAGTCGCTTTCCCACCAGTCCTCCGGCGCAAACGAGACGATGTGGGACTTGCCTGCCGCATCGGCATAAACCAGCTTGAGGAGCCCCTTCGCCACGAAATACGCTTCCCGGACGCTTTCACCTGCCCTGATGAGCAAATGGCGCTTTTTACAGGTTTTGAACGTGACGTACGAGAGCACCCGCGCAAACTCCTCGTCCGTCAGCGGCACCAGATTTTCCAGGTGGGTTCGTAGTAGGTGCTGCATGCCTGGAAGATAGGCACCCGCGCCCCAAGCAGCGGCGCGCTCCGGTTTTGGAATAGCTCGTTGTTTAACAAACAGTTTACCCCCCCCCCCAGTCAGCCCGGCACTGGTTTAGCGAGCAATTGCTAAGGAGGGGGGCGCCTGCTTCGAAGGACGGTCGCAGCGGGCCGACGGGCCGACGTACGGGTGCTTCCTCACCTGCCCGCTGAGGTGCGCCAGCCACTCACCGACCGCTGAGCAGGGCGGTTCTGG
Source organism: Hymenobacter caeli (assembly GCF_013294115.1). Classification (GTDB taxonomy): domain Bacteria; phylum Bacteroidota; class Bacteroidia; order Cytophagales; family Hymenobacteraceae; genus Hymenobacter; species Hymenobacter caeli. Next base: position 25,022 of record NZ_JABSNP010000026.1, read on the forward strand.
CGGTTACTCCATTGGGTTGCCAGCAACCGTAGCTGCTTTTTGCCAAATGGCAACTACTACCCCACCACGCCCGCGTAACTTGCCCTCATGGATGAACTCTTCGCTTACCTCTTGCAATTTGGGTCGCTCAACCAGCGACAGCTGGACCTGATTGCCAGCAAGGCTACTCCCTTGGCGCTGGGTAAAGACGCTTATTTTTTGGAAGCGGGGCACGTGGCCCGCCGGGTGGGCTTCCTGCTGGAAGGGGTGCTACGCATTTGCTACTACGACAACAAGGGCGACGAAATCACCCGCAATTTCATCGACGAGCACCACCTGACCACCAACCTGCGCGGGCTGGAAGACGGGCTGGCCTCGTCCGAGTACGTGCAGGCCGTGACCGAGTGCCGGCTGCTCGTGTTTGCCAAACGCGACTGGGACGAATTGGCCCACACGATGGTGGGCTGGAGCGAGATGGTGCACAAAATGACCGCCAAGCACCTGATGGAGAAGCTGGCCCGCATCAGCCCCATGATGGCCCAGGACGCCACCACCCGCTACCGGGAGTTTCTCAACAACTACCCGCGCCTGGCCAACCGGATTCCCCTGTCCTACCTGGCCTCGTTTCTGGGCGTCACGCAGTCCTCGCTGAGCCGGATACGAAAAAACATCCGCTGACGCGCTTTTTGCCAAATGGCAACTGACGGCCTTTTGGGGCGGGGGACCTTTGCAGCGTAAACTAACCCCCCTCCCCATGAAAACCGTCTTGATAACCGGGGCCAACAAAGGCATTGGCTTTGAAACCGCCCGCCAGCTTGCCCGGCAGGGCTACCACGTATTCCTGGGCAGCCGCGACCTGGCCGGCGGCCAGCGGGCGGCCCAGCAGCTCCACACAGAAGGCTTGGCCGAGGTAGAAGCCATCCAGCTGGACGTCACCAGCGCCGAATCGGTGCAGGCCGCCCGCGTCGAAATCGGCCGCCAGACGCAAGCGCTCGACGCCCTGGTCAACAACGCCGCCATTACCGGCGGGATGCCGCAAGCGCCCCTCGGGGCCGCGGTGGCCACGTTCCAGGAGGTGTTCGCCACCAACGTGTTCGGGGTGGTGCAAGTCACGCAGGCGTTCATCGACCTGCTGCGCCAGGCACCGCAGCCCCGCATCGTCAACGTGGGTTCCAGCGGCGCGTCGCTGACCTTGCACAGCGACCCGACGTGGAAGTACTACAACCATAAGGCGGCGGTGTACCCGGCTTCCAAGGCGGCGCTGCACATGTACACCATCGCGCTGGCCTACGAGCTGCGCGACACGGCTTTTAAGGTAAACGCCGTGGACCCCGGCTTTACGGCCACCGACCTGAATAACCACCGCGGCACGGGCACCGTGGAAGAAGCCGGCACCCGGATAGCAAAATATGTGCTGGTCGGCGAAGACGGCCCCACCGGCAAGTTTATCAGCGAGGAACACAACCCCGTGACGGGGGAAATTCCGTGGTAAAAACCACCGGCCGGGTTGGCCCTGGCGGCTCCGTTCGGGCCGCATTGCCTGCCCACCTGCTGCTTGTCATCTATCCGGCTGACAAGTATCATGGTTTTCCGAACAGCAGCTACTGACTTTTGACGCCGCCGTGCCCAGCAGGGCAGCGACTCACCACTAAAAAAATCAGCCCATGAACAAGCCAAGCCATAACGCCGATATTTCCGGCGGTGCCCCCACGCGTGTCGTCTCGGTTAGTCCGGTGGTGCTGCCCGCGCCGGGGCGCGCCGTGGACCTGCAACTGCGCGTTTCCGCGCCCGTGACCGGCAGCGCGCTGCCCATCATCCTGCTCTCGCACGGGCACGGCCGGTCGAACAACCTCTCGTCGTTGAACGGCTACGGCCCGCTCGCCAATTATTGGGCCGCGCGGGGCTTCGTCGTCATCCAGCCCACCCACCTGGATTCCACGACGCTTCGCCTCGACCCGGACGGCCCCGAGGGCGCCTTGTTCTGGCGGTCCCGCGCCGAGGACATGCGGCGCCTCCTCGACCAGCTGGAAGCCATCGAAGCGGCCGTGCCGGAGATTGCGGGCCGCCTGGACCGCGGCCGGGTTGCCGCCGTTGGCCACTCGTTGGGGGGGCACACGGTGGCCATGCTCGCCGGGATGCGGGTCATCGACCCTAAAAATGGCGAGGAAGTGAACCTTGTTGAGCCCCGGCTAAAGGCGCGGGTGCTGATAGGGGCTCCGGGCAACGGGGCCGACACCGCCGCGTTCGTGACCGAGCACTACCCGGTCTTGCACAACACCAATTTTGCGGACATGAAGCTGCCGGCCCTCGTGGTGGCCGGCGATAAAGACCAAAACCCGGACTTCTCCGCCCGTGCTGACTGGCGCACCGATGCGTATTTCCTGAGCCCCGGCCCCAAGTCCTTGCTGACCATCTTTGGCGGCGAGCACATCCTGGGCGGCATCTCGGGCTACGACGCGGCCGAAACGACCGACGAGAACCCCGAGCGCGTGGCCCTGGTGGCGCAGCTGACGTGGGCTTACCTGCGCACCGCGCTCTACCCCGAAGACACCAGCTGGCCGGCGGCGAGCCAGGCGCTGCTGGCCGCGGCCACCCCACTGGGCCGCATCGAGTCCAAAGGGGAAGGGCAAATCGCCGCCGATGCCCAAACAAAGGACTCGTTGGCTTTACCGGTACCGGCCTGAACAATTGCTAGGGCAGCCCTGCCCGTCGGCGTAGCGTAACACCAACGCTAAAACGCTGCCCGGTTAGGGGTTCTTGTTCCAAAAGGATACTGTTGGCGAATTCATTATCGAGCCATTACTGGAAGGAATAATCGCTCGAAAGCTACCTGACGGGTCTGGGTTAAAGGGACTTGATGTATAGGGATGAATTCGCCAACAGTATCCAAAAGGGCGGTTTTACACGCTAAGCCCTTTATCAAAAAGGGTAGTCCAAAAACAGGCTAAAAAAGTGCGATTCCAAGCAATCAAGCGGGTATGTTAAGCTTATCAAAAAGGATTTCCTTTTTGGTAAACCTCAAATTTGCTGTTGGCAATAGTCAATGAGTCAATAAATTAACTGCTTAGCGTGTAAAACCGCTCTTTTGGAACAAGAACCCCTGCTGGCGTGGTACGGCCGGTTTAGCGTGCGCAGCACGGGGCTGGTGGCCCTGCTCTACGCCGGGGTGGCGGTGGCCGTATTCCTCCTCGCGCTGCAGGGCCGGCCGCTGGTACGGCGTGCGCTGGCCGACTCGACCATCTCGACCGGTTGATTTACATACCAGAAACTTCCTAAATACGTGGCCAAGTGGCGCCAGCGCGCCACGGTCCAGGACACCCGCATGTGTTTGATTTTGACATGAACTGGTTTGAATAGTGATACCTAGCCGGGTGGGTCAACGGCAAACTTTGTGTCATCAATTCCACTATTTACAGCGCCAACCACTATGATGTCTACTGCCTCCGACACCGCCGCCGAGCGCTACGCCCGTGGCTGGGCTAAACTACGGGAAGTCGACGGCGAAGCCGGCGAGCAAGTGATTAACAGCTTGTGCGATATTTCCCCTGACCTGAGCCGCTATCTGATTGAGTACTGCTTCGGCGATATTTATGCGCGCGGCAAGCTGGACCTCAAAACCACGGAATTGGTGGTGGTAGCCGCCTTGGCCGCAATGGGCACCGCCGAGCCCCAATTGAGAGTGCACCTGCACGGGGCCCTAAACACGGGCAATTCCCGCCAGGAAGTGGTGGAAGCGCTGTTGCAAGTGGCCGTGTTCGCGGGCTTCCCGGCCGCGCTCAAGGGCATCGTAGCCGCGCGCGAAGTGTTTGCGGCCCGCGACGAGCAAGGCAAGCCGGACGCGCCGCTTGCGCCTGCGGCCGCAGCCCCCGCAGGCACACGCCCCGTCCGCGGCGAAGAAGCCCTGGAACGTCTCAAAGCAGGCCAGCTTCGGCATTTGCACGCCGAATACGACGCCATTGCGCCCGACGTGGTGGGATTTATCGTCGACTTTTGCTTTGGGGATGTGCTCTCGCGGCCGGCGTTACTGCCCCCGTTGCGGCAGCTGCTCACGGTGGGCATGGTCACGGCGAAAGGCGGCCTGACGGCCGAGTTGGAATTCCATATCCGGGCGGCCCTGCACCTAGGCTGCTTGCCGGAAGCTATCCTCGAAATCATGCTGCTCATGACCGTATACGCCGGCTTTCCAGCGGCGCTCAACGGCATTGCCATCGCCAAAAAAGTGCTGGCCGAGCCAACGGGTGGCCCGGCAGGTAGCGGCCAGTAACCCCCCAGTGGGGCTAGGCGTTGCCAAGCTTGCTGACCCACGCCGCGACCGTTTTCTAAGCATTGGCGTTACCACCAGCAATAGCGGGCGCTTTACCGGCTGCCTGGCTTCACTACCACCCACCCTTATCCTTCACCGGTGCAGCCGCTTCGCTCCTCGGACGAGGCCGATTTAACAACGGGCATGAAAACACTCACCCTAGAAGAATTCTACCAGGCCAAACTCAATTGGCTACCCGAAAACTTGCAACAGGACCTGGGCCACTTCAACGTGTTTCGGCTCGATGATTTTGTGGGACACAACGCCCAGCCAATCCCGTACTCGCGCAAGGATTTCTACAAAATCAGCCTCATCATCGGCCAGAACACGTACCACTACGCCGACAAGAGCATTGCCATTGAACAAAACGCGCTGCTCTTTGCCAACCCGCAGGTACCCTACGAATGGGAGCCGCGCAGCGCCCAGCAAAGCGGGTTTTTCTGCATTTTCACCGAAGCCTTTTTGCAGCGGTACCTGGGCAGCCAGCTCACCGACTTTCCCGTGTTTCAGCCCGGCGGCCAGCCCGTGTTCACGCTCACGGATGAGCAATTGGACGAAGCCCGCCGGCTTTTCCTCAAGATGTTCACGGAGTTGGATTCGAGCTACGTTTACAAGTACGACTTGCTGCGGGCCTACGTGCTGGAGCTGATTCACAGTGCCCAGAAGCTGGAACCCATTACCACGCTCTACCGCGAAAGCAACGCGGCCACGCGCATTGCCTCCCTGTTCACGGAGCTCCTGGCCCGGCAGTTTCCCATCGAGTCGCCGGGGCAGCGCCTGCGCCTGCGCTCGGCCCAAGCCTTTGCCGACCAGCTGGCTGTCCACGTCAACCACCTCAACCGGGCCCTGAAAGAAGTGACCGGCAAAACCACCACCCGCCTGCTGGCCGAGCGCCTCGTGCAGGAAGCCCGTGCCCTGCTGCAGCACACCGACTGGCCCGTCAACCTCATCGGCTACTGCCTGGGCTTCGAGGAGCCGGCTCACTTCAGCCATTTCTTCAAGAAAAATACCGGCCTACCCCCCCTGGCCGTGCGCACCGCTTAAGGCACCTCATCCGGGCGGCCCGTCGCAGGCTGCCAAGCGCGTCAGGAATGCCGTCTTGTTTGATTTGAGTAAGCAGTGGTTTGAAACTGACCATCCTACCCGTAGGGCAGTCCGTAATTTTGTATGGTTAAAGCGAGTTACCGCAGCCGGGTGGCCAACCGGGTGGTTGTGAACGCCTAGGGCCAAATTCAGCCTGTGCCAACCGCCTTGCCAGGCAACGTCCTTATCGGCTGAGGAATCCGACCTACACCTCGGACAATGCAGTAGCTACCTGCCCTTTACGCAGCTACCTGCTGGATTGGCTTACGTCAATAACCTAGCGGCTTTTTGCCAACCCATTGGCTGGCCGGCGGCGGATTTTACCGCTTCTTTTCACTTCACAAGCAGGCTGCTGTGCGGCCTGGCCGGGGCCGGCTATGGCCGCCCCCGGCGCCATCTTTTTCTCTTTTTTATGTCAGTTCAACAGAATAACATCGCCGGCAAAGTCATCGCCATTACGGGCGCCAGCAGCGGTATCGGCGAAGCCACTGCCCGCTTTTTAGCCAGCAAGGGTGCCCGCGTGGTGCTGGGCGCGCGCCGCACCGACAAGCTTGACGCCATCGTATCCGAGATTCAAGCGGCCGGGGGCGAAGCCCGCGCCACCGCGCTCGACGTGACGAAAAAAGCGCAGCTCGTGCACTTCATTGAATTCGCTCAAGCGCAGTTCGGCCAGGTGGATGTCCTCGTCAGCAACGCCGGCCTGATGCCCCTCTCAATGATGGAAAGCCTTAAAGTGGACGAGTGGGACCAGATGATTGACGTAAACGTAAAGGGCGTGCTCTACGGCATTGCCGCCGCGCTGCCCGTATTCAAGGCCCAGGACACCGGCCACTTCGTCAATATTTCGTCGGTAGCGGACCGCTGGGTCGGGCCCACGTCCACCGTGTACAGCGCCACTAAGCACGCCGTGCGCGTGATTTCAGAAGGCCTGCGCCAGGAAGTGAATGCCAGCATCCGCGTCACGCTGATTGCGCCGGGCGTAACCGAGTCGGAGCTGCCCAACACTATCTCGGACCCCGCCATGAAAAAAGCGGCCGTCGAGCAATTCCGCACGCACCTGCTGCCGGCCGAGGCCATTGCCCGTGCCATTGCCTACGCCGTGGAGCAGCCGGCCGACGTGGACGTGAACGAGGTCGTTTTGCGCCCGGCCGGTCAGAAAGGCTTTTAATTTCCTTGCGTCATGACACCTGCCAAAGATAAAATAGTGCTCATTACCGGCGCCTCCAAGGGCATCGGGCGCGGCATCGCACTGAAGCTGGCCGCGGCCGGCTACACGCTGGTGCTTAACTACTCCGCCAACGACGCGGCCGCCGAAGAAACCCGGGCCGCGGTGCAAAACCTGGGGGCCGAGTGCCTGCTGCTTAAAGCCGACGTGTCGCAAGCTAGCGGCGTGGAAACCTTGTTCCAGCGGGCCGAGGACCGCTTCGGCCGGCTCGACGCCGTGGTCTCGAACGCTGGGATGGAAATCATTAGCCGCCAGCTCTGGGACCATTCGGAAGCGGATTATGACCGGCTATTCGACCTGAACGTGAAGGGCACGTTTCACGTCCTTAAGCAGGCCGCTACCCGCGTCGTGGACGGGGGCCGCATCGTGGTTATTTCTTCTAGCAACACGCTGCACCCCATTGCGGGCATGAGCCTGTACGCCGGGACAAAGGCGGCCATTAAGATGTTTGCCGAGATTCTGGCCAAGGAAGTGGCCCCGCGCCAGGTCACGGTCAACAGCGTGTTGCCGGGGGCCATCGTGGGGGCCGGGGTCGTGGCGGAGCTTTCGGAACCGGAGCTGGCGGAGTTTGCCAAAGGCTCCCCGATGGGCCGCCTAGGCACGCCCGCCGACGTGGGCAACGCCGTGGCCTACCTGCTTTCCGCCGAGGCCGACTTTGTGAGTGGCCACCACCTGCTAGTGAACGGCAGCGCCGACTTATAGGCCCTGCTCGCCTAAAGAACCCTTGATTTTCAATTTCTTATTAGCTGTGAAGCAAGCCCCCCCGCAACCGAATAGCTCTGCCGCCCCGCATCCCTACGTGGGAATGTGGGTGACGGTCGACGGCCACATCCGCCACGAGCTGCTGCCCAACGGGCGCTACGACGAGGCCCGCGGCACCAGAAAAAGCGCCTACCAGGGCCGCTACGCCCTCACCGGTGACCACATCGACTACGTGGACAATACCGGTTTCACGGCCGATGGCGACTTCCGCCGGGACGTGCTCTACCACGCGGGCATGGTGCTTTATCGAGAACTAAAAAAGTAGCCCATTTGCTCCTCACAGGCGATACCGTGTTGACAATGAATCATCTAATGGACAATTGGGAACGCGCCGGTGTGCTCATCATGGGCGGGGTAATTGCTGGCGTAGGACCGCACATCATTACCTCGGCCGAAGACGACAAGTCCATTGTCATCAACTGCGAGGGGATGGTTATCCTACCCGCGACGGTGGACTACGCGGCACCAAGCAAAAGCAGTACGCTCACCGCTGACACTGCCGCGAATATCGCCGTGCTGAAGCTGAACAATCCCGTGCCGTACGCCACGCTGGCGGGGGTAGCCGCCAGCCACGACGTGTTGTTGCTCGACGGCCTAGTGCAGGGGTGGGCTGGCCAACCACTCGCTGCCCCTTCACCGCCCGTGGCCGGCCACGCCCTGCACAATAACCCCGCCGACAGCCAGCGCCGGGTAGGCCTGTGGGTGGACGGAAAGGACCTGATGAAGCAGGAACTGCTTCCCACTGGCCGGTACGACGAAGGCCGCGGCGACCGGAAAAGTGCGTATCAAAGCCGTTACTGGATAACCGGCAACCGCATTGATTACTTGGACGACCTGGGCTTTTGGGCTTTTGGCGAATTCAAAGGCGACCGGCTGAAGCCCGCCGGCTACCGACTAACGAAACGCGAATAATTCGCTCCGCCCTACCGGCTTCCGGCCGGTAGCGGCCGGAACGTGGACATCAAGTAAGGCGTGTTCCAACGCATCCCCCTCTCAAAATACGCTTATTATGACTCAATTGACAAATCAGGCCATCATTGAAGGCCTGTACGAAGCCGTTAACCAACGGAATTTTGATTACCTGGCTGCCTTGGGGGCGCCGGAAAGTGAATGGTTCGACGTGCCCTACAATTTCACGGACACGGGCGAGTCAGCTATCGTGCGCCCGTGGAAGGGCTGGTTCGATATATTCCCGGATTCGATAAGCGAAGTGCGGAGCATCGTGTCGCTCGGTGACCACGTGGTGGCCCAGGGCATCACGCGGGCTACGCAACGCGGAGTGTTCCCCTCGCCCGCCGGTGATTTGTTGCCCAACGGCGGGCGCATGGAAGTCTACTTCTGCGATGTGTACCGGCTGGCAAACGGGAAGATTATTCGCGCCGATTCTTACTTCGATTTTTACGGCATCCTGAAGCAGTTAGCCCCTGAGAAGGCATAGGCTTCAAGGCTAAACATTATGTGCGGCTCTGCGAATCGTTTAAACCGCGTTAGTAATAGTTCGGCTAGGATTGGTGAATGAAGTGCTAAACGGCTAATCCTTAGCTTTCATTCACCAATCCTGTTGACGCGGCAAGCCCGCCACGGCTCGTTTGAAAACTGGCTGACGCAGCGCCATCCGTTAGCCAAGGCCGAGTAGGTGCAGCTGTTCAAGCGCACGTTCCGCTTCACTGGCAGGGAAATCGTGGGCGAGTTTCTGATGAGCATTGGCTTTCCTGCCGCCAGGGTATTGGCTTGGCCGCCACGCCACCCCCTGCTTCTGCGAACGCATGAACCGACTTGATTTTATTACCTACACCGGCGGGCTCCTCGCCTCGGTGTTATTCACTCCTTTTCAAACTATGATACCTTCTGCGATGAGACCAGACGCCTACGAGGCCGTAATTGTGGGCGGCAGCTACGCGGGATTGTCCGCGGCGATGGCGTTGGGCCGGGCGCTTCGGCACGTATTAATCCTGGACAGTGGACAGCCTTGCAACTGGCAGACCCCCCACTCCCACAACTTGCTCACGCAGGATGGGGCTACCCCGGCCCACCTGGCGGCCACGGCCCGGGCGCAAGTCCTGGCTTACCCGACGGTTACGTTTCAGATGGGCACCGTCACCGCAGTCACCGGCGTCTCTCCGGCCTTCGAGGTGCATACGGCGGCCGGCGAAACCATCCGGGCCAAAAAGATTCTCTTTGCCACCGGCATCCGCGATTTACTGCCCGCTATTCCGGGCTTTGCCGAAAGCTGGGGCATCTCCGTTATTCACTGCCCCTACTGCCACGGCTACGAGTACCGCGCGCAGCCCACGGGCATCTTGGTAAACGGGGCCCCGGCCCTGGACTTCGGCCGGCTGATTCGCAACTGGACCAAAGACCTGACCATTTTCACCAACGGGGCCCCCACCTTTAGCGCCGAACACCACCAGCAACTGGCCGCGCTCGGTATCGGCGTGGTGAGCAAGGAAATCAAGCAGATAGTCCATCAGCAAGGCGTTATCCAGCACCTGCTCTTCACCGATGGCACCCAGCACCCCCTCACGGCCTTGTACGCCCGGGTGCCCTTCGAGCAGCACTGCCCCGCGCCACAAGCCCTGGGCTGCACCCTGACGGAAACCGGTCATCTAGCCGCCAGCGAATTTCGCCAGACCAGTGTGCCGGGCGTCTACGCGGCGGGGGACAACAGCTCGTTGCTGCGCTCCGTGGCCGGCTCGATTGCGATGGGCAACGTCGCCGGGGCCTTTATCAACCATGAACTCATTGCTGAAGGGGCCTAACAGGTTAATTCACAAATGACTTAATCGTACTTCCTGGTAAGTCGGCGTGGTGCGTGTTCCAGTTGAGCCCCGGCCAGGCAGACCCAGCCGAAATAGTAGCGCGGCGCGTTGTGCAACGCCAGCGTGGAAAGGAAGTAGCTCAACGTGTAATGGATAACATGAGTGAAACGAGGGGTTTGCCTCCGCATCCAGCGCCACCAGCCCCTGACCCTTGGTAGCAGGCAGCTGGCTTCGCCCGACTGGTTACCGGGGCGTTGGGAGCCGGCACCGCTCACCGGCGGCGGGGCCCTTACTCTACCTTGACGGTTACGGTCGTGCCGGGCGGGGCGTGGGTAAAGCGGGCTTTTTCAAATTTGGGCGGGCCGCTCAGGCCGCCCCGCGCGTCGTTGGTGGTGCCGTAGGCTTCTTTGGGCAGGCCGAGCAGGGTCGTGTCGAAGCGGTGGTTGTCGTTCTCGTCGTGAATGACGGTCAGCGCGTAAGTGCCGGCGGGCAGGTTTTCGAATACGTAGCGGCTGCTCGTCCCGATGATGGGCGCGCCGACAACGCGGACGGCCTTTTTTTCATCGGTGAGAAAGCCGTCCGCCGAGCGGTACAGCCAGTAGCGGGCCTGGCCATTGGTGTTCTTAAACTGGCGGACGTTGACCGTCAGCGGCGCGTGCTGGGCCAGCGCCGCACCCGTAGTCAACCCGGATAGCAGCCCAAAAAAGAGCATGTATTTTATAGTGAACAACTGATTTATAATTCTTTGCGGTTAGTAGAAAAACGAATAATTCCCGACCGGAGTCTGCCAGGCTTTTTCGCTCGCTACCGGATGACCAGTGAGTCGGCGCGCACGGTGTAGCCGGCAAAGTAGCCAACGGCTTTCTGGGGCGAATTGGCGTTCAGGTTGCGCACGTTGGTGCGCACGTTGGCCGGCGGCGGGGCAAACAGGCCGCCGTTGTTGAGCTGGGTGCGCACCTCGTTGAGGAAGTAGTAGTTGTCCGCCGTCAGGGCCTCGACTTCGACCCGCACTCGGTCGCCCTTGGCGAAGGGCGTCCCGCGGTCCGGGTTGGTGGTCAGCAGCAGGCCCCGGAAGTAGGTGCCGTCCACCAGGTCGTCCGAGCGCACCTGCAGGTCGGCGGGCTCGTTGCGCAGCACCCCGTTGCGAAACACCTTGAAGCGCACGTAGTCGCCCTTGCCGGCCTGCTCCTGGCCGTAGTAGTAGATGTAGTAGCCGTCGCGGGTGTAAGTGGGCTCGCCGTCGCGGTGGTACTCGGCGCGAATGCTGTCAACCGGCAGCGGGCGGCGCAGCTCGGTTTCGGCCTGGTAGTGCTCGCCCGCCGTCTCGATGGCCAGGGTGTAGCGGCCCCCGACGCGGCCGCGCACGGTGCCGCCGCTCACGTACACGCCGGGGCGCTGCTCGCGCAGCGTTTCCTGCGGCCCGTCGCTGCTGCTCAGCACCAGCCGGGCCCCGGTCACGGGCGGGGTGGCCTGGTTTTCAAAGTACGGGGCGGTACTGGTGAGCTTCACCACGTAGGGGCCGGGCTGGTCGGTCACGGCCCCGTCCACTACCAACAGGGGCGCGGTGCGGGGCACGGCCAGGTCCACGACGTCTTCGCAGCCGGTGAGCCCCAGGGCGGCGGCCAGGCCAAGGAAAGGGAGGAAGCGTTTCATAAGTAGCTGTTCATTAGACCCGTTAAAACTTGAAATTGTACGTGACCGAGGGCAGCACCGTGCCGAACACGGAGAGGCGCACGGCCTCGGTTTGCAGGGGGTTGTTTTCGTTCTGGCGCAGGTAGATGCTGTAGGCGTTGCGGCGGCCGTAGGCGTTGTAGAGCGAGAACACCCACTCGCCCTGCCAGCGGCGGCCGGCGTTCCGTTGCTGCTGCCAGGTGGCCGAAAGGTCGAGGCGGTGGTAGGCGGGCACGCGGTAGTTGTTGCGCACGTCGCCGTTCACGTTGGGCACAATTAGGCCCTGGTACTCGAAGCGGCTGTCGGGCATGGTGGTGGCAATGCCCGTGCTGTAGGTGAAGGCCCCCGACAGCGCCAGGCGCGCCGTGAGGGCGTAGCTGCCCACCACCGCCAGGTTGTGCGGCTTGTCGTATTTGGCCACGTACCAGTCGTTGTTGTTGATGCCGTTAATCCGCCGCTCGCTGCGGCTGAGCGTGTAGCTGACCCAGCCCGTGAGCGGCCCGTTGTTTTTCCTGAGGTAGAACTCGGCCCCGTAGGCGCGGCCCCGGCCGTAGAGCAGGTCGGCTTCGAGCCGGGCGTTGAGCAGCACGTTGGCCCCGTTGATGTAGTCAATCTGGTTGTCCAGCGTCTTGCCGTACACTTCCACGCTAGCCTCGTAGGCGTTGTTGTGAAAGTTGCGGAAGTAGCCCAGGGCCAGCTGGTCGGCGTGCTCGGGCCGGATGTTGTTGGTGCTCGGGCTCCACACATCGAGCGGCGAAGAGGCCGTGGTGTTGGAGAGCAGGTGCAGGTTCTGCACCGTGCGGGTGTAGCTGGCCTTGAGCGAGCTGGCCGCCGTGAGCGTGTAGCGCAGCGAGGCGCGCGGCTCCAGGTTGGCGTAGCGCTTCACCCGGTCGCCCTTCCCGTACTCCTGTTCGCCGACCAGCGCTTTCTGCACCCCGTCGGGGCCCGCGTACTCGGCGATGCGGCCCGGCCCGCGGTAGTCAAACACGCTCAGGCGCAGGCCGTACTGCCCGGCCAGGCGCGGGGAAAATACCTGCTCGTGGTCGAGGTAGGCGGCTCCCTCGGTGGCGCGCTGGTCGGGTCGCTGCAAGGGTTGGAAGATGGACGCCGGGTCGGTGGGCGTTACCTGGCCGGGCTGCACGGTGTACCAGGTACCACTGGCCCCGAAGCTGAGCGTGCTGCCAGCGGCGCGCTGGTACGTAAAATCCACCTTGCCCGTGCGGTTCAGGATACTGGATTGCCAGTCGAAGCCGGTAGTGCCGGTGGGCACGCCCAGGTGGTAGTCGTACTGGCTGGTCAGGGCCGTCACGTTCACCGCCAGGCGCGGATTGAACGCGTGGCTCCAGCGCACGGTGCCGAGGGTATTGCCGAAATCGGAGAGAAAAGAGCTGCCAAAATTGAACACGTCGCGGCCCAGGTAGCCCGACAGGTACAGGCCGTCGCGGGGCCCCAGCGTGAAGCTGGCCTTGCCCGTCAGGTCGTAGAAGTAGGCCGCGTTGTCGCGCTGCGCGGGCACCAGCTTCAGAAACACGTCGGCGTAGGAGCGGCGCCCCGCCAGGGCAAACGCGCTTTTGCCCTTCTGAATCGGCCCGTCCAGGGCCAGGCGCGACGACACGGTGCCGATGCCGCCCGACCCGCGCAGGCTGTCGGCGTTGCCATTTTTCAGGCGCACGTCCAGCAGCGAGGAGAGCCGGCCGCCGTACTGCGCCGGCAGGCCGCCCTTCACCAGCTTGATGTCCGATACCGCGTCGGGGTTGAAGATGGAAAACAGCCCGAACAGGTGCGAGCTGTTCATCACGGGCGCGTCGTCGAGCAAAATCAGGTTCTGGTCGATGCCCCCGCCGCGCACGTTGAAGCCGGCCGCGCCCTCGCCCACCGTGCTCACGCCCGGCAGCAGCAGCAGCGTGCGGATAACGTCGACTTCGCCCAGCAGCGCCGGCACCAGCCGTACCGTCTTCATGTCGAGGCGGGTCACGCCCATCTCCGTGCTCTGCACATTGTCCTCGGCCCGGCGGGCGGTGACAATGACCTCACCGGTGCTGACGCTCGCGGCCACCAGCTGCACGGTGCGGGTTAGGGGGCCGCCGGCCAGCGTCAGGGTTTCGGTCCTGGGCTCGTAGCCTACGAAGCTGTAAGTAACCACGTGCGTACCGGCCGGCAGCGCCAACGCAAAGCATCCCTGCTCGTCGGCCGCGGTACCCAGGCCCAGGGCTTTCACGACGATTGTCGCGCCAATCAGCGGCTGGCCGGCCGCATCGGCCAGGGTGCCGCGCAGGGTAGCGGCGGTTGTCCCCGCGCCGCGCCCCGGCGCCGTTTGCGCCAGCAGGGCCGCCGGGGGCAGAACCAGGCTCGCGGTCAGCAGCCAGGCGAAGGGGTAAACGGGAGGAGACATAATCCGGGGATAAAGGATAAGTATGGTCCAAAGCACGGCGGCGGGCTGATGCAGCGCCGAATTAAACCGGGCAAGCCGGGCAAACGGGAGGTGAAGCAGCGGGGACGGCATGTGAAAAAATGCGGTTGCTGCTTCGCGCGGCCCGCGCCTGATGCTGGGTCAGCAGGAAGGCGGGCGGCAAACCCACGGCTTTACCTGCCAAAGGCTTTCGGGAGGGGTAGGGAACCGCTTGGAACGACGACTTCCTCCGGCGTCCGCTTCGCCTGCGTCTGCGGGCGCTTCAAGCCGGCTTGCCCCGGCTTCCCCGCTTTAGTCACCGGGGGAGGCTCGGAATCCCGCTTTCTTTAACATGTCGAGCACGCTCCTGCCGCTTCAGCGGTGACCAAACCAGCGCGCCGGCCGCCTACCTTGTTGTTACCCATGAACCTGTTTGCACACTTGCCTGCCTACCTTCCCCGTATGCGCCAGGCTGTCCCGATTGCGTCCTCTGCCCCCAGTTGGCTGCCGGCGGCCCTGCGCGGGCCGTCCTGGTCGCTGCGGGAAGTGTGGGTGCGCTGGGCCAGCATCATCGGGCTGACTACTTTCTTCGTCGTCGCGCAGGCGGACTGGCACGGCCTGCCGCGATGGCAGGTGTGGAGCATGCTCTTGCTGCGCATCGCCACGAGCTGGAACGGCAACGCGCTGCTATTCTTTTACCTGCGCCGGCGCCTGCCGGGCTACGAGAACACGATGCGGCGGGTGCTGCTGGCCGTGGGGCTGTCGGTCGCGTTTACGGTGCTCACCAACTTCCCCCTGACCTGGCTGACCCGCTCCACCCTCGAACCCGGCCTGGCCTTCTGGCCCGCCTACTGGAAGTCGCTGCTGGGCTGCCTGCGCTTCGTGGTGCTGGCCACCAGCCTCTACGAGAGCGTGTACTTTTTTCACCAGTGGCGCCACACGGCCCGGCAGGCCGCCGGCTTCGCGCGCGAAAGCGCCGTGGCCCGCTTCGAGGCCCTCAAGCAGCAGGTGGACCCTCACTTTCTCTTCAACAGCCTCAACAGCCTGGCCGGCCTGGTCGGTGACAACGAGCCGGCGCAGGAGTTTCTGGGCAGCCTGGCCAGCGTGTACCGCTACGTGCTGCTGAGCAAAGACCACGCGACCGTGCCCCTGAGCCAGGAAATGGACTTCGTGGCGGACTACCTGAACCTGACCGCAGTTCGGTTCGGCGCGGCCGTGCAGGTCGTCATTCACCTGGCCCCGGAAGCCCTGCGCCAGCACGTGCCGCCCCTGGTGGTGCAGCTGCTGGTGGAAAACGCGCTGAAGCACAACGCCATCAGCGAGAAGTCGCCGCTGCGCATCACCATCCGCGCGGCCGGCGACGTGCTCCGCGTTTGCAATAGCCGGCACCACAAAACGGTGCTGGCGCAAACCTCCCGGCAGGGCCTGCAAAATATCGTCGCCCGCTACCAATTCATAACTGACCGGCCCGTCGGCATCGACCCGCGGGAAACGGAATTTGAAGTTTGCCTCCCCCTGCTCCCCGCCGCATGAACACTCTGCTGATTGAAGACGAGCGCCTGGCCGTTACGCACCTGCAAAACCTGCTGCGAAAGCACCCCGACGTGCGCGTAATAGGCGTGGTGGCGAGCGTGGCCGCCGGCATCGAGTGGCTGGGCAGCCACCCCGCGCCCGACCTTATCTTTTCCGACATCCAGCTGGAAGACGGCCTCAGCTTCGAGATTTTTGATGCCGTGCCGGTGCGGGCCCCCCTCATCTTCACCACTAGCTTCAACGAGTACGCCCTCAAAGCCTTCCAGCTGCTGAGCGTCGACTACCTGCTCAAGCCCATTCAGGCCAAGGACCTGGCCCGGGCCCTGGAAAAGCACGCCTACTGGCTAACCCAGGCCCCCGCCCCCCAGCAGCCGGGCGGCGAGGCCCAGCTGCTGAAAATGCAGCAGCTGCTGGCCCAGTTTGCCCCCGCCCAACCCAGCTACCGGCAGCGCTTCCTTATCACGGCCGGCGAGCAGCTGCTGCCCGTGGCCGTGGAGGAAATCGCCTACTTCTACACTTTGAATGAGGTGGTGTACCTCGTGCGCCACGACGGCCGCAAATTCACCCTGGAGCACACCCTGGAAAAGCTGGAGAGCCTGCTCGACCCGGCTACGTTCTTCCGGCTCAACCGCCAGTACCTGGCCTCGCTCAAAGCCATCGGCAAGATACACAGCCACTTCCTGGGCAAGCTTAAGCTGGAGCTGCTGCCACCCCGCCCCGACGAGGTGCTCGTCAGCCGCGACCGGGCCCCGCTGTTCAAGCGCTGGCTGGAGTGAGGCCGCTGGCCAACGGGCCACAAGGGCGCGGTTATGCTGCCTTCGTAGCGCTATTCCGGCCCGGCCACTCGTGGCCTTAGTTAGAAGTTTGGTCCAAAAATCGCGTTTGCACGGGCGCAGTGGCGCAAGGCACCGGCTCTTTTATCTGGGTCCCGACCAAATGTACTTTGGACCGGGACCCTAGCCATCAACAGGGGGAACCGCCGGTTACGCAAGGCCGCCAGCAAATAATCGCCGCTAGCGCTGCTTCGACAGGCCAAACGTTCCCACCAGCGAAAGTTGCGCGCTGAGGTTGTTCAATTCCTTGGCGGCCACCGGCAACCGGTCGTTGTCGAAATAAAGCTGGTAGCCGGCCCCAGCCTCCAGCGCTACGTACTTGCTTAGGTGGTAGCCAATGCCGGCCTCCGCGCCCGCCGTAAAGAACGCTGCCCGTCCGTCCGATGCCCCGTTTTCAAGGGTGCCGTCGCGCCGGGACAGGCGGCCGATGCCCGCCTTGAGGCTGCCCTGCGTGTAGGCTTTGGGAGAAAAGCGCCATTTGCTGCCGCCGGTCACGGCGTACTCGGAAAGCCGCGTGTTACCCGAACCGAATTCCGCGTCGGGGAGCAGATTGCCGGGCGCGACGCTGGTCAGCTGCGTGAAGCCAAGCAGCCAGGTGTCGTTGAACACCAGGTTCACTTTGCTGCCCAGGGCGTAGTAGTCGGCCACGCGGCTGGAGCCGGCATGAAAGCGGTAGTTGTTGACTACTCCGATGGACAAAGCGACGCGCGGAGCGGGCTCCTGGGCCAGGGCGAACTGGGTCGTTGCGAGTGCCGCGAGCAAGGTTAATAAATTGGTTTTCATGATGTTTTCCTTTTAGTTAAGTTGACATTACAAAAGTAGAAACCCTCTTGCTGCGTTGCACACGGCTTTTGACCAGCCGTCCGTATCTGGTGACGAACGGCCCCCGGCAGGCTCCTTTTTGACCAACTGCCCGTGGGCAGTGACGAACCGTTTGCGGCCCCTGGCCCACCGCCCGTTCTTTGCGCGGCATTCCCTGCTGCCCGTTATGGAAATCCGACAACGAATTAGTGCTTTCTTCTGGGCCTTTCTTTTTCTGGCCCTTTTGCTCCAGCTCTCCACCAGCAAGGGCATGCCGTTCGGCACGGCCTTGCTGTACACCCTGTCGGTGCTGGCCACACTGGGGCTGTATTTTCACTACGCCTCGCGACCCGCCTTTAAGCGCTTCATTGCCCGGCGCCGCACCGCAGTCCGGCTGCTGCTGCTGCTGCTGGCGTGCACCGCCCTGGCGCTCGCACTGGCCGCCCAGGGCTACGTGCTGGCCCAGCTAACCATGCCCGCCCACCTGGCCCGCGTGATGCTCAACGACTCGTTACCAGCCTTTTTTGGCCTGTTCACCCTGAGCGGCTTCGTTTCGTGCCTCCATTATTTATTTGGCAAATACCAGGAGTCGCTCATGCAGGAAAAGGAGCTGGAAGTACTCAAGCGCACCGCGCTGGAAATGGAGCTGCATCTATTGCGCAACCAGCTGAGCCCGCACTTCACCTTCAACGTGCTCAACAACCTGCATTTCCTCATTCACAAGGACAAAGACGAAGCCTTGTACCTGCTTTCCACCTACAGCAAAATACTGCGCTACTACGTGTATGAGTCGCGCAAAGCAGCCATTGCCTTCGGCCAGGAAGTCGCCTTTCTGCACGAATATTTCAAGCTCCAGCTCAAGCAGCGCGCTGGCGAGCTGGAAATTGTGTTCGATGCCACCGACTACGACGGGCGGTTTTGCATTGCCCCGTTCATCCTGGCCACTTTCGTGGAAAACGCCTTCAAGCACGTACTGCCTAATGATGCCAAAGCGCACTACGTCCGGCAAACCCACGCGCTGACCCCGGATGGCCACCTGACGTTTGAGATAAGCAACACGTTTAGCGCCGCGCGCGAGGCCGCGGAGTACAGCGGCCTCGGCCTGAAACACGTACAGGAAACCCTAGCGTTGGCGTATCCCGATGCCCACCGGTTGCAGTTGCAGCAGGAGAACGGCGTGTTTGCCGTGAAGCTTGAACTAGCGCTAGAGAAATGCTGAGGTGCCTGGTTATCGACGACGAGCGAATAGCCCGCGAGGGCTTGCTGGAATTTATCAAGCAATTCGATTTCCTGGGCGTGGTGGGCGACTACGCCAACGCGCTGGAATCCCTCGACCTCATTCGAAACAAGGAGGTTGACTTGATTTTTCTGGACATCGAAATGCCAGGCATCAAGGGCATCCGGTTTGCCGAGATGATAGGCGACCTGCCCGTCATGATTATTTTCACCACGGCTTACGCCGAATACGCACTGAAGGGCTACAAGGTCAACGCCATCGGCTATTTGCTGAAGCCGATATTCTTCGAGGACTTTGAAAAGGCCGTGCTGAAAGCCAAAACCTGGCACGAGCTGCGGCACGCCGAGGATAGTGCGTCGGAATACCTGTTTTTCCGGGAAAATGCCGTCTCGCACCGCATCGTCATCACGGATATCGTGTACGTGAAAAGCCTGCAAAATTACGTGCAGCTGTTCCTGAAAGATAAGCGGGTTGTCATCGTGCACACAACCCTAAAAGCCATCCAGGAATTATTGCCCGCTCAAAAGTTTATTCAGCTTCACCGGTCTTACCTGGCGCAAAAAGCCTGCATTACTTCGGTTGACGGGCAATTTGCGCATGTTCCGTCGGCTGCCTTGCCGATAGCGCGGGACCGCAAGCAGCTGCTGGCGGAGCTGCTCACGCAACGCGAAGCCGGGGACCGGTAGCCAGCTACGGTAGTACCATCTCTGGCCCAGGTCCGAAGGTTGGCGGCACAGTTGAGCGAGTTGCTTCCCAACACGGTAGCTCCACGCTGGAATTCGGCATTCAGCGCCTCTCCGGGCCTAAGAAAGTAGTGCTTCGGATTCTGACAGGACGGGCTTTGCCTCTGCCAGCGGAGAATCAGCCGGGCCAGCCGGCGCTGCTGCCTGGGCCTGGCTCTTGATGTAGTGCGCGCGGCCCCAGAGGTAAAGTGCGTCGAGGACGGGCTGCAACGTCTGGCCGTAAGCGCTCAGGCTGTACTCCACCCGGGGCGGGACTTCGGCGAATACCTCGCGCCGAACCAGGCCGTCCTTTTCCAGCTCTTTGAGCTGCTGGGTCAGCACCTTTTGCGAGATGTTGACGCTCCGTTGCAGCGCCCCGAAACGCAGGGTCCGGTCCCGCAAATGGAGCAGGATACTGGTCTTCCACTTGCCGCCGACGGTGCCCACACTGGCGGAAATGGCGCAAGTATACACTTCTTTCAAATTACTTTCACACATAACACATTGATTTATAGCATTAGTTACCCCAGGGAAACAACCTGACAAAAAGGTGCCTACTTGCCAAAGGTACGCTAAGCCGCGCACCTTTGCACCCGTCAGCACCACGGCTTGCCCTTACCGCCGCAGCGGTCGGGCCGCCGGTTCGGGCGGCAGTTCTTTTTTCTTTTGCCATTTCCAATCATGTCTAATATAACTTTCTCGCCGGCTCAACTGGGTCCGCTCACCCTCGCCAATCACCTCGTGATGGCCCCCATGTCCCGTTCGCGGGCCGTGGGCAACCTGCCCAATGAGTCGATGGTCGACTATTACCGCCAGCGCGCCTCGGCTGGCCTGCTCATCACCGAAGGCGCGGCCCCGGCGGCCGATGGCCTGGGCTACACCAACATGCCGGGTTTGTTCACGCCGGAGCAAGCGGCGGGCTGGCGGCGCGTGACGGACGCGGTGCACGGGCGCGGCGGCCACATTTTTGCCCAGCTGATGCACGCCGGCCGCATGTTTCATCCCCTCAACCTGCCCGCGGGGGCCGAAGGCGTCGCCCCCTCGGCCATCGCGGCGGCCGGCAGCATCTGGACCAACCAGCAGCAGATGCAGCCCAACGGCACGCCCCGCGCCCTGGGCCTGGCGGAACTAGGACGCGTGCGCGACGAGTTCGTGCGCAGCGCCCAACTAGCCCGGAAAGCCGGTTTTGATGGCGTCGAGCTGCACGGGGCCAACGGCTATTTGCTGGAATCGTTTCTGCACCCCACGGCCAACCAGCGCACGGATGCCTACGGCGGCAGCGTGGCCAACCGGGCCCGCTTTGTGCTCGAAGTAGCCCAGGCCGTGGCGGCGGCCATCGGCCCCGAGCGCACCGGCATCCGCCTCTCCCCCTGGGGCGTGTTTGGCGGGCTGGAGCATTACCCCGAAATCGACGAAACCTACGCCTACCTGGCCACGGAGCTGCAAAAAATCGGCCTCGTGTACCTGCACCTGGTCGACCACGCCAGCATGGGGGCCCCGGCCGTGCCGCCCGCCACGGTGGCCGCCATCCGCGCCCGTTTCACCAATACGCTCATCCTGTCCGGGGGCTACCACACGGTGGCGGGCATCGAAGCGGCGCTGCACGGCCCGGCCGATTTGGTGGCCATCGGCCGGCCCTTCATCGGCAACCCCGACCTGGTGGAGCGCCTGCGCGACGGGGTGGCGCTGACCGAGCCCAACCCGGCCACGTTTTACGCCGCCGCCGCCAGTGGCCCGGCAGAGGGCTACACCGACTACCCCAAGGCCAATGGCCAGCCGGCCTAATTTCTGGGGTAGTTGAGCGGTAGCATCGATGAAAAGAGCAGAACAAAAGGGAGAAAAGCCACCAGCGTAAGCTAGGTGGCTTTTCTCCCTCTTGTTTGGTTACACAATGCTACGTTGCCGAACCGCTCTCAGAAAGGGGAGGGTTTTGGCGTCGGTTGCTGGCGTCGGCGGGTTTGGCCCGTGACGTGCCCATCGGTGCGGGATGGGCGGCGGACATCCCGCATAGCAGCTTGATTTGGTGTGTGTTGGTGCCTGTTGGCCTTAGAACAGGCACGGTCAACCATTTTACATTCGTAGTGTTACCTACTGCACATGTTAGCTCTTAGCACCTATACCTACACCTCCGAGATGTATGAGCGCCCGGCGCTTGCAAGCAGTGCCGCGCTGTCCTGGCCGGGGGTGCGTCTGGAGCGTTACCAGTTGGAAGCGATGACCATGCCGGCGCATTTTCACGCGCAACACCTGCTGCTCGTGCACCAGGGGGTTCAGCCCGTGGTGTCCAGCCGCCACACCGGCCGCCGCGTGGAGACGGACCAGTTTCGGAGCGGGGACGTGGGCTTGTACCCCGGCGGGGAATACGGCCCCTTTGACTGGAACGGCCCGGTGGACCTCATTCACGTGCACCTGGATGCGCTGGCCCTGGAAACACGGGCCCGCCGCGACCTGTACCTTACCCATTTTGCCCTGCGCGACCAGTTTCGATGCGAGGACGGCCTGCTGGCCCAGCTGGGGCAGCAGCTGCTGGCCGCCGCCGGCCGCACCCACACGATTGGGCAGCTGTACGCCGAGTCGCTGGTTACGGCGCTCAGCTACCACCTCATCGAGCACCACGCCACGTTTGAGCGCCGCTTGGCCGGCGAAGCCGGGGGCCGGCTGTCGGGGGCGGTGCTGGCCCGCCTCGATGCCTACCTGGAGGCGCACCTGGAGGCTCCTATTACCTTGGAGGTACTGGCCGGCCTGGCCAATTTAAGCGTCTTCCACTTCGCCCGCCGTTTCAAGCACACCACCGGCCGCACGCCCTACCAGTACGTGCTCGACTGGAAAATCCGGCGCGCCCGCACCCTGCTGCGGGCCGGCGAGCTGCCCGTGGCCGCCATCGGCGATGCCCTGGGCTACGCTTCGCCGGCCCATTTCGCCACCGCCTTCAAGCGGGCGGTGGGCCAGAGCCCGCGGGAATTTCAGCGAAGCTAGGGGGCCCTCAAAAAGCGCAAGAATGTGTAAGTAGCGGGCAAGAATCGGGCATCCGGCCGGAAGCGGCTAGCAGACCTTTGAGGTAGTTAAAGCCGCTCCAAACGGCGGCCCCATCCTCATTTCCTGCTCACATGAATCCCCCTCTTATTGTGGTAGCCGGTGCTACCGGCGACCTGGGCGGCCGCATCACCAAGGCCTTGCAGCAGCGCGGCGCGGCCGTGCGGACGCTGGTGCGCCCCCAAACTGACCAACCCAAGGTTGAGGCCCTCGCGCACTTGGGCGTGGACGTGCGGCGCGTTGAGTTCGCCGATTCGGCCGCCCTCACCCGCGCCTGTGCCGGCGGCAGCTGCGTGGTGTCTGCCCTGGCGGGCCTGCGCGAGGTCATCGTGGACGCCCAAACGCAGCTGCTAAACGCCGCCGTGGACGCCGGCGTGCCCCGCTTTATTCCGTCCGACTTTGCCAGCGACTACACCCAGCAGGCCCCCGGCACCAACCGCAACTTCGACCTGCGGCGCGAGTTTCAGGCCCGCCTCGACCAGGCACCTATTCGGGCTACGTCCATTCTCAACGGGGCCTTTGGCGAAATCCTGGCGTACAACATTCCGCTGCTCGACTTCAAGCAACAGCAGGTGGGGTACTGGGAAGACGCCGACTGGCGGATTGACTTCACGACGATGGACGACACGGCTGCCTTTACGGCCGCCGCCGCCCTGGACCCGGCCACGTCCCGCTTCCTGCGCATCGCCAGCTTTCAGCCCAGCCCGCGCGAGCTGGCCGCCGTGGCCGAAACGGCGGGTAAAGGCCGGTTCAAGCTGGTCCGGCTCGGCTCCCGCACCGACCTGGACGCGGCCATCCGGCACGCCCGGGCGGCCAACCCGGCCGGCGAGCAGCAGCTCTACGCCGACTGGCAGCAGATGCAGTACCTGCGGAGCATGTTCAGCGTCCAGAATACCTCCCTCGACAATGCCCGCTACCCGGACCTAACCTGGTCCAATCTCCCCACCTTCTTAACTGCTTAACGCCATGCAACCCCTCCCAACCACTTTCCCGACCGACTACTCCGACGAGGCGCTCATCCAGCACCTGCCCGGCTTTGCCAACCACTACGCCACCGTCAACAGCGTGCGGCTCCATTACGTCGAAGGCGGCCAGGGCCCGGCCCTGGTGTGCCTGCCGGGCTGGCCGCAGACCTGGTATTCGTACCACCCCGTCGCCGCCGGGCTGGCCCGGCACTACCGGGTCATCATCGTGGACATTCGCGGCATGGGCAGCTCCGAGAAGCCCGCCACGGGCTACGATAAGAAAACGATGGCCCAGGACGTTTACGAGCTGCTGCGCCACCTGGGCCTGGAAAAGGCGTCGCTGCTAGGGCACGATATCGGGGGCATGGTGGCGGCCAGCTTTGCCTTCAACCACCCGGAAGCCACCGAAAAGCTCATCCTGGCCGATGGAGCGCACCCCAGCGAAGGGATGCGGCAGATGTCGCTGCTGCCGGCCCCCGGCGCCTTCACTGAAAAGATGGACGGGCAGCAGCCCTACACCTGGTGGATGGCCTTCAACCAGGTAAAAGAGCTACCCGAGCAGCTGCTGGCCGGGCGCTTTCAGTACCTGCTGGACCACCTCTTTCACTACGTGATGCTGGACGACCGCCACATGTCGGCCTTCGACCGGGCCGTGTACGCGGCCGTTTACAATCAGCCCGAAAACATCCGCGCCTCGAATGCCTGGTACCAGGCATTCGACCAGGACATTGCGGATGCCACTACCTACGCGCGCCTCACGATGCCGGTGCTGGGCATTGGCAGCCACGTGTCGTACAGCTACTTGCAAATGAGTTTGCCTTACGTGGCCGAAAACGTGCAGGTCGTTGGCATCCTGGACAGTGGCCACTACATGTTTGAGGAAAAACCGGCGCAAGTGCTGGAGGCCATCTTGAATTTTGGCCTTGGTGAAAAGGTCGGTACAGAAGCTGCACCGCAACGCGAAGCGGGCGGGCAGTAAACCGAGCGCCGGCAGGTAGCCGCCATCGCTGCCAGCTCGCCCGTGGGTTGGCGGCGATGGCGGCTACCTCTCCGACCACGCACGCAAACACCTCATCCGGGACCCTCCTGGCCTTCCACGGGGAATAGATGGCTACCCTGCCCGTTTGATTTCAACCAGCTTTCAACCAAAGCCTACTTCGGGTCAGCGGCGTTGTTCGTAGGCGCGTAGGCCTTGGCTCGGGCCAGAAAGCTCTTCTCGCTCAGCTGGTTTTCTACTTCTGTAAGGGCCGCCAGGAGGTTATGCGGCGTATCGAGCAACTCGGTGGCGGCCGCGGCAATCATGTGCCAAACCGGCTGCATTTGGCGTAGCAGCGCTTCGCCCTTCGCGGATAGCTGTATCAGGCGCTTCCGCTCATCCTGCTTATCCTTTTTGGAGCGCACCAGCTTTTCCTTTTCCAGCTCTTTCAACAGCGTGATGGTGGAGGGATGCGTGTAGCCAATTTCTGCGGCCAGCTCCAGCACGCTCAAAACGGGTTTGTGATGCAGGATGTAGAGCACCGGAAACCACTTAGGCTGAAAATCTATCCCGTTTTCCTTGTACACCAAAAATCCGTCGCGGCGAATCTGTTCGCTGAGGCGCAGCAACCGGGTAGCAATGGCGAGGGGACCGGATTCGTCAAGCAGGCTCATACCGATTGGTCGTTAAGCATTCAGATGCAAGTGATAGTACACATTATCGGACGGCATACGCGGAAAATAGGCCGGCATTTCTTCGCTTTCCCGCCGCTCAAAGCCGATGCGCTCATAAAACCGATGCGCGGCTTTGAGCACATCCACTGTGCTCAGGTACACCTCCGTGATACCCTTCGCGCGACAATCGATTAGCAGCGTATTCAACAAAAGTGCGGCAATACCTAGCTCTTTGCCCCGGTACTCTTTTTTGACAAACATCTTTCGAATGGCGCAGGCGTGGTGCCCGGTGGCAATCATGCCGATGGTCCCAACCAATTCGTCGGCTGATTTCGCCCCCCAGAAACCCCCGCCAGTCCGGTGGTAAAACGCTTCCACGTCCAGCAAATCGGGTTGCCCTTCCAACGTTATGGGCACGTTGAATTCAATTTGCTGAATGGGCAATATCAAGCCCTGGATTTGGGCAGAACTGTCGTTGAAGAGGGGAGTAATCGTGAGATTCGGAGGCATGATAGTGTGGGTTAAATGCTTAGTTGAAAACGAATATACGCAGAAATAATTTACGTAGCCAACAACGTAGTAAGCTACCATTAGATTCACCAACCGTCCTGCTGGCGTTTGCAAAGCGGTGTGCTGCGGTGTTTCGCACGGCGGCTGACTCCCCACGGGCACACCGCCGGGAAGTGCTCACCTGCGCTACGCGCGCAAGGAAGGGCAGCAGCTGGCCGATACCTGCAAACGACTGGTGCAAAATGCGCTTCAGGCATTTGGGCCTTGATTGTGTGCTATTCATACTTTTTGGTTTGAATCGTGTTTTTTACCCCTGCCGGGCAAGGGGACCTTTGTAGCGTCGATGGCACCGGGCGAAAGCGGCCCCGGCCCGCTGGTTTTTGCGCAGCGGGTCGGGGCCGGTAGGCCAGGTCGCCATTCCGACGGACAGCAGGACGATTTCACCAGGTAATCCCCCAACCAACCTGGCCACAGCAACAGAAAAAACAGCAATGCCAGTGGGCGCTGCACGCCCCCACGCACTCGAAAAAGAGGCCCCTGCGCCCCAAAAAGCAGCGGCGCGGCCGGCCGGTACCATGCAGGCCATTCAGCTGCACGCGTTCGGCGGGCCGGAAGTGCTGCGCTACGAAGCGGCCCCAATTCCCGCGCTGAAGCCGGGGGAGGTGCTCGTGCGCGTGCACGCCATTGGCCTCAACCCTCCCGACTGGTACCTGCGCGACGGTTACCAGATGCTGCCGCCCGAGTGGCGGCCGGTGGTGGCCTTTCCCCTCATTCCGGGGTCGGACGTGCCGGGCTTTGCCGCTGGCGACGGGTGCGTGTCGTCGTCGTGTGCCGGTAGATGGGCATCGGGGGGCCACCTACTACAACCAGAAAAAAAGCACGGCGGGTTTGGCGTACCCGAGCTGCGCCGATTCAAGCAGCTGCAGAGCGTGCTCAAACTAACGTTTTAAAGCCCGTGTGGCGTCGGCGTGTGGCTCAGCGCTCATCGACGCTTACCGTAGGGGTCGCACTAGAGCAAGAACGGAAAACAACGCTAAGGATGGAGCGCATCAAAAAGGGTGGGGCAGTGGGGCTAAGCGGCCAGCGGAAGCTCTCCCGCTGGCCGCTTAGCCCCACTGCCCCATCCGTACACGCTACGCCTTGCCAAGGACTACGCCGCAGGCGCTGTGACCGCCAGCCGCTGGTGATAATGCCGGGGAGAGTAACCGATGATGCGTTTGAAGGCGGTACTGAAAGCAGATTCCGACTCATACCCCAGGGCCTGGGACAACTCGGTCAGGGAGGCCGTGGAGGACGTTAGCCGTTCTTTGGCCAGCTGCATGCGCCAGTGGGCCAGGTAGGTGAGGGGCGCCTGCCCGACCTGCTGGCGAAAGTGTACCGCAAAGCCCGTCCGCGACATGCCGGCTTGCTGGGCCAGCGCCTGCACGGTCCAGCGCTGGCCGGGCCGCGCGTGGAGGGCCGTGAGCGCCGCTTGCAGCCGCGCGTCCGCCAGCGCGCCCAGCCAGCCCGTGCCGCCCGCCGTCATGTGCAGCCGCAAGACCTGCACCAGCAGCAGGCCCGCGAGCTGCTGCGACAGCACCAGGCCGCCGGGCCGGGGAACGGTTACTTCCTGCCGCAGCTGCTCCAACGTCCAGCGCAACACGGCCTTGTCGGCCGCTGCCTGAATATGGACGACCGGCGGCAGTACGTCCAGCAGCCAGGTGGCCTGCTCGGCGGCGAGGGTGAAGAAACCGCCCAGAATCAGGATATCGCCCCCGCCCTGGTACACGGTCGTGCCCCCGGTCGCCCCACCGGGCACCAGGGAAAAGACGTCCACGGCGGGCAAGGCCAAGTCGGTGCCCGCCCGGAAGGCCCGCCCGCTTGGCAGCAGCAGGCAGTCGCCGGCCTGCACCCACAGCGGCTCGGCCACGCCCTCGACGGCCAGCCAGCACGCGCCCGTGGCCACCGTGTAAAACTTGAGGCTCCCCAGGTGCGGACCGAATGACAAGCACCAGTCGCCCCCGGCCGCGAAGCCGCCATACAGGTAGCTGCGGATTTTGAGCAGCGCCAGCACGTCCGATAAGGCGTCCATCAAGGTAAATTTTGTACGATGGCAAATATACTCTGAACGATGACGCATCCATCATACAAAGCGGGCCTCCTACTTTTGCTCGCACTTGGTACCTGGCAAAACAGCGCCGCCGGGCGCTGCTGGTTGCCCCAGGGACTTCCGGCTAGTGAATCAACCACCCGCAACCTAACCCGAAACGACATGACGCAGCCAACCTACACCTACCTCATCTTTGGCGGTACGGGCCGAACCGGAAAACATTTCATCGAACTCGCGCTTCGCGAAGGTCATCGCGTGCGAGCCTTGGTTCGAAATCCGGAAAAACTGGAAATGCAGGACCCTAATTTAGCAGTAGTAGTCGGCACGATTCCGGATTACGAGCCGCTTGATGCCCTGCTCAACGGAGTAGATTTTGTGGTGAGCATGCTCGGCGATGCCCACCGGCAGCAGCGGGAAAACGTCAACACGGCGTTCGTCAAACGATTAATCCCCGCGATGCGTCGCCAGGCCGTCAAGCGCTTCCTCTATCAGGCGGGCGGCTTCACCCGGCCCTACCAGCAAGCCCTGCCGTTGATGAGTTGGGTACTAAAACAGACGCTCGTGCGCTTTTCCGGCCTACTGGGGCAGCACCGGGACAATGAGGCGGTGCTGGCTTACTTGGTAGAGGAGGCGATGGATATCGACTGGATGGTACACCGGGCCAGCCTGTACGGCGACAAACCTTCCCAGGGAACGTTGAAGCGGTCCAAAACGAAGTTCAGTATCGCCTGTTTTGTGGACTGCGCCCGGTATAGCTACACGCTTTTAAGCGATACGTCAGCCATTCACTCGTACGATTTGAGTTATTACCAGCACTAAGGCAACTTGCCGGGTACATGATGAGGCGGTCGGGTAAACCCTAGCAGCACAAGGAGTCGCACGAGCGTAGGAACGGCAATGACGTTAAAGTTGGGTGTTATTAAACAAACAGGGCAAATCCTCCAACTAGATTAAAGGAGACGCGCGGGGGGGGGGCGGACACCAGGAGACCACGTAAAAACCCGTTTATTGGATACAAAGGCATTTTTATAGTCAAGCGAAAGCAGATTTTTAGCTCGTTGTTTGACCTCTTTATCAGGCTTTTAACCAGGACTAATCGTGCGTTGAGAGCGAACTCAACATTCAGTGCTGCCACTGATGCCTCTGCGCAGTTGACGAAATAACTTTGCCAGTTACAGCAAGGGTTGCCAGCGCGTTGAGTATGCGCGCTTAGTGGTAAAGAGCCAAGGTATAGTATATGAAGTACGTGGTTGTAGGGTTGATAATTATGTCAGGGCTTATCTTTCTCTTGCTGCAAAAGCAAGAGGCGGCAGGTACCACGCGGCTTCCCTGTGGGGTGCCCGCCACTCAAGTGAACCCGCTGCATAGAGATACTTTACACAAGATGCAGGTTCCCACGCGGCACTCAACCAAAACTGAGAGTGTGCCGTTGACCATTGATGCGTTACACCGGTGGCCAACAGGCAAAGTCACTGTGTATTTTATGGACATTTATGACTATGAGCTGATTACAAAAGCGCTCAATACGGCCAATGAATGGTCGGCCTATGGGAATATAAAGTTTATCTTAACCACCAATAAAGCCACATCCGATATCCGCGTTGCTTTCCGAGCGGGCAACGGGTATTTATCCGCCGTCGGGACGCACGCGACGGAGGCAGCATATGTTAACCACACCACTATGTGGTTACAAAACCTGGATAAGCAACCGAAGGACGAGTTCAAGCGGGTTGTGCTGCATGAGTTTGGCCATTCCATTGGGTTGCTGCACGAAATCCAAAGCCCAGCAGCGGCTTCTATCAAATGGAAAGTACCGGAAGTCAATGCGCATTTCAAAAAACTATATGGCTGGGAACCGGACAAAGTGTATACCAACGTCCTGCAAATCGTGCCAACGAATGCCTACACCAAGTTTGACCCGCTTTCTATTATGGTGTACGCCATACCCAAAGAGCTGACTACTAATCTAACAGCAGATATCGAATGGCCCACCGCGCTGTCAAAAATCGACAAAGAGACCATTGTCACCTACTACCCATTTTAAAAAAGCTGAGGCCAGGCACAATACTTTTAGAATCATATGGGCCGTTTTTGCTCTTTTCCTGTTAGCGGGTCCAGTATGTGCTCAAATGGCTTCGTCCTCCATTACCGTCGACTTTCTGCACCTGCCGACCACACCCGGCACGACGCGCGTTCAATACGGCGAGAAATACCGCTTTTGAGGTGGTCTAGCTAAGCCGCACAGAGTTGGGACGTAGTTTGAAAATGGGTTTCGAAGTGGTTGGGGGCGAGATAACCGAGGGCCGAATGCCGC
>NZ_JABSNP010000027.1 GCF_013294115.1 Hymenobacter caeli
CACCAGAAGCCATTGTTCAGCAGTCAAATCGGTTGAATAAGCACGGCGATTCATCCGGCAAAGGTAAATCTCTATGTTTTTACCCTATACCCTCTTAAGCTTGTCGGCGTAATTACGTATTTATCGCGGAATCTTCGTTCGAGACGGCTGCGTACATTGCCCGATGACGGCCGACCCCCACCAAGACGAAGCCACGCGCCGTCGGGCCGTGGCCTGGGTCGTGGCCCTGACGGCGGGCACGGTGCTGGCCCCCCGCCACTACGAGCGCGAGCTGTTGCGCAGCTACCGGCACGGCGGCATCACCATCAACGAGATGAGCGACCTGCTCGACGCGAGCACTTACCAGCTCCTGTACAGCAGCCAGGCCACGCCGCCCCCCACCGAAACGCAGCTCCAGGAGCTGCTGCACCGCGCGCGCGACTACAACGCCCGCCACCAGATTACCGGTTTGCTGCTGTACAGCGACGGCCGGTTCGTGCAGGTGCTGGAGGGCCCCGAGGCCCAACTGCGGGCCCTGTACGCCCGCATTCAACTCGACCCGCGCCACGCGCAGGTGCTCACCCTGGGCCACGGGCCTGGCCCCCGGCGGCGCTTCGCCGAGTTTTCCATGGCCTTCGGGCACGTCGGGCCGGCGGCCCTCGACGAAGCCCTCGACGCCGTGGCGGCCCGGGGGCCCCTGGTGCTGGCCGACCCGCGCTTGCAAATTCTGCTGGAAATATTTGGCTTGCCCGAACCCGACTTGTCGTGAATGACGCGGGCGGCGGGGTTCGATAAACCAAAAGCCTGCGGTGCGCAGGCTTTTTCGCTGATTAGGTTGCCGTGCCAGAATGCATGCCGCAGCGATAAGTAGCTGTCAGAGCGATTGCTACATCGCCTGTCTTGCGCCAAGGCTCACGCCGCTGCGGGGCCGAGGCCGGCAGCCGTGGTGGGGCACTCGTTGCGGACAATGGCCCGTGTCGGACGGCTTTTCCACCTTCGAGGGCCGCTGGAACGGCACCGGGGCCCGCGCCGCAGTTGGCAAAAAAAGCCCCGGCGTGACGGCCGGGGCTTTGGGGTGGAGAATATCGGATTCGAACCGATGACTTCCTGCTTGCGGAGCAGGCGCTCTAGCCAACTGAGCTAATCCCCCGCAGGGACAAACATACGGCCCGGGAAGGATTTGGTGGCCCCGTTGGCCCCGCCGCGGGTTTCCAGCCGGCCCCCGCCCGGAAGCCCGCGGCGGGGGCCGGCTGTCGCCCCCACCGCTCGCCGCTCGCCTACCGGGTCGTCGCGGTGAGTTGGCCGCCCCGATGTGCGCGGGCCACGTGCCGCGGGGGGGGGGGCGCAGTTTTCCTGCGCGTGCCCGGTAACGGCCCCGGCGTGGGGGCGGGGGCGGTAATTCCCCTTCCTTGTTCTACCTCCCTTCCTTGTTCTTTTTCACCCGTAAGCCCCCGGCGAAGGCGCCGGCCTTGGCCTGTCGAGGAGCTGCAACATCGTGGCCAAAGGGCCCGGCGGCTCGCTGGCCGTGGACAGCCGGAAGGGCGAGTGAACCGAGTTTACGCGGGGCCTGCCGACGGGGCTCGTCCGGGCGTGGCGTAAAGAATGTGGCGTAAAGAATGATAACCCGTGCGGGTGCGTTGGACGGTTTGGGCCCACGGTGGGCAGGGTAGGGGCTTGCGCCGCGGAAGCCCTAGCTTTGCGGGCAGCGCCCGCGTGCCGGGTCGCCCTTTCCCCCTCCGCCTCCGTGCACTCTTGGCAACCCGTCTTGTTTTTGGCGCTGGCGGGCGCCCTGCGGGGCGCGGCCCCCGGGGTGCCCGCCCCGGCGGTGCTGCGCAAAGACCTAAAAAAAGATTTCGGGGCCGTGGGCGACGGCCTCGCCGACGACCAGGCGGCGTTCGGGCGGGCGGCGGCGTTCTTCAACGCCCGGGCGCGCACGCCGGCCGGGGCCGGGCCGGCCGTGCTTTTCATTCCGCGGGGCGTGTACCGGGTGGGCCAGCAGCTGGGCGGGGGCGAGGCGTACCGCACCGGGGCCCCCGTGCTGGCGCTGGTGGGCTGCCGCAACCTCACCGTCACCGGCCAGGACAGTGCCCGCACCGAAATCCGCTACGCCGACGGCCGGCGCTACGGCGCGTTCGACCCCGCCACCGGCCGCGCCTACCGCTCGCCCGCGGCCGTGTTCACCAACATTGCCTACGCGGCGACCGGGGGCGTCTGCCTCGGCCTGAAGGAGTGCGCAAACGTGGTAGTGGCCAACCTGGCCCTCAACGGCAACAGTGCGCACCTGGAACTCGGCGGCTTCTGGGGCGACACGGGCATCCAGCTGGCCTGCGACGGGGTGTTCGTGGACAACTCCCGCGACGTGACGCTGCGCAACGTGGCGGTGCACCACTTCGGGCGCGACGGCATCCAGGTGCTCAACCGCTTGGCCCGGGGCCTCGACGACCCCGCCCGCGACAACATCGTGCTCGAAAACTCCACCTTCGACTACAACGGCCGCCAGGGCCTGTCCGTCACCGGCGCCAGCGGCTTGCGGGCCGTGCGCTGCAGCTTCAGCCACACGGCCCGGGTGCAAAACCCTACCGCCGCGCTCGGCGCGGGCCACGCCCTGTTCTCCAACCCCGCCGCCGGCGTCGATTTGGAGCCCGAGGGCGGCTACGTGGCCCACGTGGCCTTCGCGCGCTGCCGCTTCGTGGACAACGGCGGCCAGGGCCTGGTGGCCGACCGGCCCGGGGGCCCGCACCCGCCCGCCACGGCCGACGTCCGCTTGACCGACTGCACCCTCTGGGGCACCACCAACTGGTCGGCGTGGGTGACGCAGCCCGGGTTCCAATTCCAGGGCTGCCGCTTCTACGGGGCCTTCGTGCACGGCTGCGACGCGGCCACCGCCGCCGAGGCCACCGCCTTCGACGGCTGCACGTTTGAAGACCGGCCCTACGCCGGGCGGCCCGCCCTGGGCCCGTACCTGTTTTTCTCCGACCGCCGCGCCCGCCGCCTCCGCTTCACGGCGTGCCGCTTCGTGCGCCGCGGCGGCCCCTGGCTGCACCTGGTGGCCCCGGACCCGGCCGATACGGCGGCCGGGCCCCATTTTCTGGGCTGCACGTTTGAGGCCGGCCCGGCCCCGGCGGGGCCCGGGGCTGGCCCCGTTTGGACTGGGGCGGTGTTTGGCGGCCGCGCCGTGCTGCGCGACGCCCCCGGTCTTTTGCCACCGCACAACCAAGCGGAAGCGGCGGGGGCCCCGGCCGAGCTGAGCGGCCTGACCACGGTGCGGGCCCCCGGCCGCCTCGAGCTGCGGGCCCGTACGGCGGCCTGGCTGGTGCGCGGGGGCTTCGACGTGGGCCGGGGCCCGGCTAGTTTGCGCGACTCGGCCCGCGTGGTGGTGGGGGAGGGCAATGCCCTGGTGCTGGCCGCCGCCGCGCCCGCCGACACCGCCGCGCTTTACGTGGGGCCCACGGCGCGGCTGCTGGTCCAAAAAGGCGGGGCGCTGGAGCTGCGCCGCTACGCGCGGCTGGTCGTTGCCGGCGCGGTAGTGGTCGAGCCCGGCGCGTATTTCTTTCGCGACCCGTTGGCCCGCGTGCGCACCGTGGGCGCGGGTACGCTGCGGGTGGCCCCGGGGGCTGTTGCTGCCCGGCACCCCACCTTGTCGCCCGGCGACGACTAGTGTCTGTTTATTGCCCAAATGAACAAAATAACTTATTATCCATTTGGGCAATAGTTGGTTCGGTGGCTGTTTCCGTTGCCCCGCCTCGCAAATGCTTGGCTAACTGGTTCGGAGCGCGCGTTTCTTGATTCGGTGCCCGGCGTAGCGAAGCCGCTGCGTTAACAGCGCCGGCCCAGCGCGCGCTTCGCGGCCAGCGGTTCTTTCATTACTCATTTGTATTATTCATTTGGACTTCATCGAACCCACTGCTGTTTTTATCGAGGAAAAATTTCGGGGCGAGGGCAGCGGCCACGACTGGGAACACATCCGCCGGGTGTGGCGGCTGGCCGAGCGCCTGGCCGCCGACACGCCCGGGGCCGACCCCGAGCTGACCGCCCTGGGGGCCCTGCTGCACGACGTGGCCGACTGGAAGGCCCACGGCGGCGATTACGAAGCCGGCCCGCGCGCTGCCCGCGCCTGGCTGGCCGGCCTGGGGGCCCCGGCGGCGCTCATCGGGCGCGTCGAAACCCTCATCCGCGAGGTGTCCTTCAAGGGGCTGGGCGTGCCCACGCCGGTGTCGTCGCCCGAGGCGGCGCTGGTGCAGGACGCCGACCGGCTCGACGCCATCGGGGCCATCGGCATCGCCCGGGCCTTTGCCTACGGGGGCCACCGGGGCCGCCCGCTGCACGACCCGGCCGTGCCACCGGTGGCCCACGCCTCGTTCGCCGCCTACCAGGGCAGCTCGGGGCCCACGCTCAACCATTTCTACGAAAAGCTCCTGCACCTGCACGAGCGCCTGCACACGCCCGCTGCCCGCCGCCTCGCCGCCGGCCGCCAGGCCTACCTCGAAGCCTTCGTGGCGCAGTTCCTGGCCGAGTGGGCAGGGGAGGCGTGAGGGGCGCAAGCGGGGGGCCTGGGGTTGAGCGGGGGCGGGCCCCGGCGATGAAGCGCTTGCCCGGTTACCTTTGGGCGGCAAGCCGTTATCCCTTGGTTTCCTTTATCCCTTTATTCCCCTGTGCTATGAGCTTCTCTACCCCCCGTCCCGTTACCCGCCGGCCGCGGCTGCGCGTGCTGGCCCTGGGCGGGCTGCTGGCGCTGGCCGCCGCCGGTTGCCGCACCTGCCCCGTCGAGTCGTGCCGCGTGCGCAAGGTGCACCTGCACAACGGCGTCAGCTACCGGGGCGTGCCGGCCTGGATGGTGTGGAAAAAGAAAAACCCAGAGGTGGGCCAACAGATCAAGGTGGCGGGCCCCTCGGGGGCCAAGCCCCTGAACAACCACGCCAAGCCGCTGAAATAAGCGCGGCCGTAAGCGCTCCGCTGGGGCCCCGCCCGGCCCGGTGAAAAGGCCCGTCTGGCTTGCCAGAACGGGCTTTTTTGCGTACCTTCGCGCGTCTTACAACACTCTTCATTCCGCGGCTGGCGCGGGCCCTTGGCGGGTCCGGCGGGCCGCTTTTCTACCTGGTATGGCAGACGGCGAAAAAATCATTCCGATCAACATCGAAGACGAGATGCGCGGGGCTTACATCGACTACTCGATGTCGGTCATCATCTCCCGGGCCCTGCCCGACGTGCGCGACGGCCTCAAGCCCGTGCACCGGCGCGTGCTCTACGGCATGAGCGAGCTGGGCGTGTCCTACACCAAGTCCCACAAGAAATCGGCCCGCATCGTGGGCGAAGTGCTGGGCAAGTACCACCCCCACGGCGACAGCAGCGTGTACGACACGATGGTGCGCATGGCCCAGGACTGGAGCTTGCGCTACCCGCTCGTGGACGGGCAGGGCAACTTCGGCTCCATCGACGGCGACTCGCCGGCCGCCATGCGCTACACCGAGGCCCGCCTCAAGCGCCTGGCCGACGAGCTGCTCGGCGACCTGGACAAGGACACGGTGGATTTCCAGCCCAACTTCGACGACTCGCTCGAGGAGCCCAGCGTGCTGCCGGCCAAGCTGCCCAACCTGCTCGTGAACGGCACCACCGGCATCGCCGTGGGCATGGCCACCAACATGGCCCCCCACAACCTCACGGAGGTCGTCGACGGCGTCGTGGCCTTCCTCGACGACCCCCAGATTACCGTGGCCGGGCTCATGGCCCACGTCACGGCC
This sequence comes from Hymenobacter caeli, assembly GCF_013294115.1. Classification (GTDB taxonomy): domain Bacteria; phylum Bacteroidota; class Bacteroidia; order Cytophagales; family Hymenobacteraceae; genus Hymenobacter; species Hymenobacter caeli. The sequence goes on from NZ_JABSNP010000027.1 coordinate 5,718, forward strand.
CCCGACTTTCCCACCGGCGGCACCATTTACGGCTACGAGGGCGTGCGCCAGGCCTTCGAAACCGGCCGCGGGCGGGTGGTGATGCGGGCCAAGGCCACGTTCGAAACCAGTAAAACCGGCAAGGAGCAAATTGTCGTCACCGAGATTCCCTACATGGTGAACAAGGCCTCGATGATCGAGAAGACGGCCGCGCTCATCAACGAGAAAAAAATCGAGGGCATCGCCGATTTGCGCGACGAGAGCGACCGCGACGGCATGCGCATCGTGTACGACCTCAAGCGCGACGCCGTGCCCGGCGTGGTGCTCAACAACCTGTACAAATACACCCAGCTGCAAAGCTCGTTCGGCGTCAACAACGTGTGCCTGGTAAAGGGGCGCCCGATGACGCTGAACCTGCGCGAGCTGATTCAGTACTTCGTCGAGCACCGCGGCGAGGTGGTGGTGCGCCGCACCCGCTACGAGCTGGCCGAGGCCCAGAAGCGGGCCCACATCCTCGAGGGCCTGCTCATCGCCCTCGACCACCTCGACGAGGTGATTGCCCTCATCCGCGGCTCGCGCGACGGCGACTTGGCCCGCGCCCAGCTCATCGAGCGCTTCGCCCTGAGCGAGGTGCAGGCCCGCGCCATCCTCGATTTGCGCCTGCAGCGCCTCACCGGCCTGGAGCGCGACAAAATCGTGGCCGAGTTCGAGGGGCTGATGCGCGAGATTGACCACTACCAGGCCGTGCTGGCCTCGGAGGAGCTGCAGCGCGGCATCATCAAAACCGAGCTGCTGGAGCTGCGCGACCGCTACGGCGACGCCCGCCGCACCGACATCAACTACGCCGGCGGCGACTTTTCGACCGAGGACATGATTGCCGACGAGGCGATGGTCATCACCGTGAGCCGCGCGGGCTACATCAAGCGCACCCACCTGGACGAGTACCGGGCCCAGGGCCGGGGCGGGCTGGGGGCCCGGGGCGCGACGAGCAAGAAGGACGACTTCACGGAGCACCTGTTCGTGGCCACCACCCACGAGTACCTGCTCTTCTTCACCGAGCTGGGCCGCGTGTTCTGGCTGAAGGTGTACGAGGTGCCGGAAGGGGGGAAGGCCACCAAGGGCCTGCCCATCCAGAACCTGATTGAGATTCCGCGCGAGGATAAAATCCGCTCCGTGCTCAACGTGCGCGGCCTGAAGGACCCCGACTACCTGGAGAACACCTTCCTCATGTTCTGCACCGAGCAGGGCACGGTGAAGAAAACCCCGTTGGAGGCCTACTCGCGGCCCCGCACGGCGGGCATCAACGCCATCACCATCAACGAAGGCGACCGGATTCTGGACGTGCAGCTGCTGGCCCCCAACGCCGAAGTGGTGCTGGCCCTGCGCTCGGGCCGGGCCGTGCGCTTCAACGAAGGCAAGGTGCGGGCCATGGGCCGGGCGGCGGCCGGCGTGCGCGGCATCACCCTGGCCGACGCCGACGACCGGGTGGTGGGCATGGTGTGCATCGCCGACCCCACCCAGGAGCTGCTGGTGGTGAGCGAGCACGGCTACGGCAAGCGCAGCGCCCTCGACGAGTACCGCATCACCAACCGCGGCGGCAAGGGCGTGCGGGCCATGAACGTGACCGACAAGACCGGGGCCCTGGTGGCCATCAAGGACGTGAACGACGGCGACGATTTGATGATCATCAACAAGTCGGGCATCACCATCCGCTTGCGCATGAGCGAGCTGCGCACCATCGGCCGCGCCACCCAGGGCGTGCGCCTGCTGAAAATCGGCGGCAACGACGAAATCTCGTCCGTGGCCAAGGTGACGGCCGACGACGCCGAAACGTTGGAGGCCGAGGACGGCGCGCCCGTGGCCGGCCCTGACGGCCTGGAGCCGGCCGCGCCGTTGGCCCCCGACGCGACGGTGGACGCGCTGGGCGGCGACGCGGAATAAACCGGCCGGCGGGCGGCATTTTGCCGCGTTGCAATAGGAGGGGAGCGGGGCGTTTGCTCCGCTCCCTTTATTTTTGGGCACCCGCGGGCCCGGTTATGGCGTTTCCGGCCGTTCTGGCCGGTTGGCCGGGGCCGTTGCGGGGCCGTCTTTCCCTTTCTTTCACCCCGCCGGGCGCGCCGCGCCCGGAGTTACCCGCGCTCCGGCGCGTTACTTTTTTTCCATGAAGAAAATTCTTTCGACCCTGGCCGTGGCCGCCGCGCTGGCCGCCGCGGCCGTGCCGGCCGCCCGGGCCCAGAACTCGGCCGTGACCAACGCGCTGCTCAACCAGAAGTCGGGGCTGCTCGACAAGGCCCGCGCCGACATCGACAAGGCCGTGCTCGACCCCAAGACCAGCGGCAAGGCCAAGACCTGGTACACCCGCGGCGACGTGTACGCCCAGATGCTGGCCAGCCCCATCTACGGCAAGCAGCTGCAGCCGGGCGAGGGCCTGCAAAAGGCGTCCGAGTCGTTCAACAAAACCATCGAGCTCGACACCAAAACCGGCGAGTACGGCAAGCTGGCCGTGCCCCAGCTCCAGGGCCTGTACGGGCTGGCCTTCAACGCCGGGGTGGAAGCCTACAACGCCAAGGACTACGACAAGGCCATCGCCAACTACAAGCTGGCCGGGCAGTTGAACCCGACCGATACCACGGCCGTGCTCTACACGGCCTACGCCCAGGAGGCCAAGCAGGACTACCCCGGCGCCAAGGCCAGCTACAACCAGCTGCTGGGCACGGGCTACAAGTCGGTGCAGGTGTACACGCGCCTGCTTCAGCTGGCCAAGCAGGAAAAGAACGACGCCGATGCCAACAAGGTGTTGCAGCAGGCGCTGGCCGCGTACCCCAACAACAAGAACTTCATGCTCGAAGAGTTGAACGTGTACCTGAGCTCGGGCCGCGGCAAGGAGGCGATTGACAAAATCAACAAGGCCATCGCCGCCGACCCGGCCAACGCCTCGAACCTGTACGCCGTGCTGGGCTCGGTGTACGACCAGAACAAGCAACCCGCCGAGGCGCTGGCCGCCTACCAGAAGGCCGTGGCCGCCGACCCCAACAACTTCGACGCGCAGTACAACCTGGGCGTGTACAACTACAACAAAGCCGCCGAAGCCTACACCAAAGCCAGCAAAATGGACCTGAAGACCTACCAGGTGTCGGGCAAAAAGTACGAAGTTCAGGGCAAGAAGTACTTCGAGGACAGCGTGCCGTATTTCGAAAAATCCCTGCAAATCAAGCCCGACGACACGGCCACGATGCAAACCTTGCAGAAAGTGTATTTCCGTTTGGGCCGCACCGCCGATTCGGAGCGCCTGGCGGCCAAGTTAAAAAAGTAGTTTTTGGAAAAGCAAAAAAAGCAAGCCCGCCCTGACGGCCGGGCTTGCTTTTTTATGCCCCGTCCTCTGGCACCGGCTTCCTTCGTTGGGCCCATCGCTTAGCTGTTTAGCTGCTTCGGTCAGAGGCATTAGGGGAGAAGACCTAGTTCGGTAGCCAAGGTCCTAATACCCAACTACTATTTAACTATTTAACATAATATAAATTATAAGACAAGTAGGTACTGTTTCGGCTTCGGGCGCACGCCGGTAACCGGCAGCGTGAATTGCGTCGAAGAAGCGAATGCTTTGCGGTTGACCCGTGGATGAACCGTCGGGTGCCCCAGCAGCGTGCGCGAAGGCCCGTTGGGGCACCCGTTGTGGTGGGTGCCCGCTTAGGTTTGCATGCGTATGGTCCCAGGTGCGTAACAAAATTCACTGCGTTGATCGTTTACGCGTGGCCGCAGTACCGTTTGCATGCCCTGCACAGTGCAGGCTAGCTTGGCTGCGATTACTTGCCGTAGGCTGCGTTGTCCCGGTATTCCGTTAGGGCCTGCGGCAATGGCTGCCTGGCACCCCGTAACACCAGAGGCTAAGTTGCTTCGATTAGTTTGGTTTGGGGTACCGTTTGGGGTACCCCAAACGGAGGACGGCGTGGTACTTCGTTGCCGCCCGTACACTAACCACTAACTTAAAACCTGCTGTATTATTACCGCTGTAAAAGGATTGCGCTACTGACGTCGAGGCTTAGGGCAGCACACTCCCCTGCTACGCTGGTTTTTGACTGCCGGGGCGTCAGCAGTCGCCGCGACTCGGGGCACCCTGGTATAAAATTATTGCTTGCAAGGTGTCCCTGCGCGGGAAATGTTGGTAAAAGAAAAAAAAGTATAAAATTATAGAGTACAAGGTGATGCAAAGGTAAAATGTATTATTCCGCAAGTTATGTACTTATATTCGTTTAAAGTATTAAAAAGTATAAAATATAATGCAAATTTATACTTTTTAATACTTTTAATAAATTTATACTAACTTTTTTTTTCTTCCTACGTTATGTGCCTGCCACCATTGCGCCTCTTTGTACCATGCCCAAACTTATAGACTACCCCCGTACCACCTATGCCAGCGCATGGGAAGTGGCCGAAGTAGTGGATGATACCGGCGGCAAGTGCGCCCTGGAAACTTGCGCCCGCAAGCTCGACCGCAAGGTGAGCGGCTCGTTCAAGGCCATTGTGGGCTCGGCGGTGAAGTTTGGACTGCTGACCAGCAAACGGGAGCTGCTGAGCACCACCACGCTGTTTCGCCGCATCAAGCACGCTTACGACAAGCAGGAGGAAATGCTTTTCCATCGGGAGGCCTTTCTTACGCCACCGCTTTTTACGCAGCTGTGCCGCAAGTTCCGCCAGCGCGAATTGCCCGTGCAAATGCTGGACGTGATGCTCATCCGCGAATTCGACGTGGAAGAAATCAACGCGGCGGCGGTGGCCAAAGCTTTTGCCGAAGGGGCCCGCGCCGTGGGCCTCCTAGACGAGCACAACACCGTGGCCGACATAGACCAGCACGCGGCCCAAACCGCCCCGCGCCGCGAACTGGCATCGCCCCCCCCGACGGTAAACTCATTCCGTGCCCCCGAAACAGCCGCACCGGCAGTGGTGCCCCCAATGCCCGAGCGGCCAACTCCGGCACCCCGCCCCCAAGCCACGGCCCCCAAAGTCGTGGACGACGACGCCGTGGCTTCGCTCTTTGGCCTAAGGAGTAACGGAGACGAACGAAGGACCACGGAAGCCGCTTCAGCCGCTCCGGTGGCGCCACAACCCGCCAGACGGCCCACGCCAAGCCAACCGGTGGCCAGCAGCAGCCCCGGCAGGGACCTGCCTGCCCCCTCCCCGGCCGTCCAGCCCACGGCCCCCCCAACGCAATTTGCCGTGCACCTGAGCGGGCCCGGCCTGGATACCCAACTGGTCATCAGCGACGAGGACGACTTGTTGTTGGTGCAAGGCTTGCTGGAAAAAATCCGGCGGCAGCTGCGGACGTAAAGCGCGCCCACCGGCTTATTTTTAAGTTATGTTAAACACAATGCTCCGCACTAATTAAGCTGCTGAGTTGAACACGGGCTCATTGTACCAGTTGGGCAAACAACTGGTCCAGCGTTTCGGCGGCGTCGCGGCACAGGCCGGGGTGCACGGCCGACGTTTGAACCACGGTGCTGCGCGTGGCCGTGAGCCAACGGAACCGGCTGGCCAGCGGCAGCTGCCCGATGGGCCCGCCGTCGGGCCGGCCCCGGCAGATGCGCTCGAAAGCGGCCAACCGGGCGGCCAGGTCCGCCGCGTCGAGGCCAGGGCCTGCCAGCACCCGCAGCTTCGCGGCGGGCAGCTCCAGGCGCGCGCGCAGAAATTGCTGCTGGGGGCAGTACACGATTACGCCGGCGTTCACGAACTCCTCGCGTTCGACCCGCGGCACCACGCGCACCACGGCGTACTCAAACAAGTCCATCGCGGGCGGCATTGGCTTCGTGAACGAACGCCGCGGAGGCGGCCAGCCGGGTTTCCAGGAACCCGACGTAAGCGCCCCGCACCGCGGCCGGCGCGGCCCCGGGGAAGGCCTCCCCCACCCAGCCATCGGGCACCAGGGCCACCACGGCCCGCAGCACCGCCGGCGTCAGGCACGCCCGGCCCAGGGCATCGGCCGCCACCAGCTCAGCGGCTTGGGGCAGCAGCACGTGGTCCTTGATTTGGGGGAAGGGCCGCACGCCGCTGGCCCGGCCCCAATCGGGGCCGGCGTGGTGCACGTACAGGGCCGCGCCGTGGTCGATGAGCCACAGCTCGTGGTGCCACACGAGCAGGTTGGTGTTGCGGGCGGTGCGGTCCACGTTCAGCGTCAGCGCGTCGAGCCACACCACGAGCGAGGCCAGGGCCGGGGGCACGGCGCGGCCCAGCGGGTCGAACGTGTGGGCCCCGGACAGGTAGTGCAGCGCCAGGTTCTGGCCGGTGCTGGCGCGCAGCAGGTCCTGGATTTCCTCGTCGGCCTCGCTGCGCCCGAAGGCCGCGTCCAGCCCGGCCAGCACCAGCTCGGGCACCCGCAGGCCCAGCGCCCGGGCCAGCTCCCCGACGATGAGTTCGGCGATAAGGGCCTTCACCCCTTGCCCCGCGCCGCGGAACTTGAGCACGTACAGGAACCCGTCGTCGGCCTCCACCAGGGCCGGCAACGAGCCCCCTTCGCGCAAGGGCGTCACATAACGCGTCACGGCCACAGTGCGGAGCGGCGAAATAGAAACGGCGGGCGGCAAAAGCGGGGAGAATTAGGGAACGATGGGAAAGGTAGGCCGCCCACGGCGCAGCGGGCCCACTAAAAGCTGCTGGTGGCGGATGGCGGGTCCCGCACGGGGCCCCCGCGGGGTCGGTCTTACGCCCCGCGGCGGGGCGCGCCCTGGCGGGCGTGCAGCGTGGCCAGCACTTCGGCCAGCGGCACGCCGGTGGCCGCCAGCAACACCAGCAGGTGAAAAAGCAAATCGGCCACCTCACCGGGCAGGGTTTCGCGGTGGCCAGCCACCGCGTCGATGACGGTTTCGACGGCCTCCTCCCCTACTTTCTGAGCAATTTTGGGCAGGCCCTTGTCGAACAGCGACACGGTGTACGAGCCAGGCGCAGCCGCGGGGTTGGTGCGGCGGTCCACGATCAGGCGCTCCAAGCCGGCCAGCAAACCCACGGGAGCGGCCGGGGCCACGGCCTCCAGGCCCGGCTGCTCGAAGCAGCTGGTGAAGCCCCGGTGGCAGGTAGGGCCCTGCGGCCGGGCGCGCACCAGCACGGTGTCGGCGTCGCAGTCGATGTGCAGGCTCACGACTTCCAGGAAGTTGCCGCTGCTTTCGCCCTTGGTCCACAGGCGGTTTTTGGAGCGGGAGAAGAACGTGACGCGCTGCTCGCGCCGGGTTTGGTCCCAGGCCGCGGCGTTCACGTAGCCCAGCATGAGCACCTGGCCGGTGTCGGCGTCCTGCACCACGGCCGGGGCCAAACCGGTGGCGGAGTCGAAACGCAGCGCATCGAGCGGGACAAGGGTATCGGAGGCTAAGCCAGTGGCCATGGTACAAACGGTAATCATAAGAACGGTGCAGACGGGTCGCGCCGCAGAGCGCGGGCCGCCAAGGCACCTGAGAGCAGCAAAGGTCGCCCCGCGGCGCCACTTGGGCCGCCAAGACCCCGGCGGCCGGGCCCCTACCCGACCGGGCGCATGGCCACGCCTTCGCCCAACAGGTAGGTTTTAAGGCGGGCCACCGACAAGTCGCCGAAGTGGAACACGCTGGCCGCCAGGGCCGCATCGGCCCCGCCGAGGGCCAGCACGTCGCGGAAGTGCGGGGCCGCCCCGGCCCCGCCCGAGGCCACCACCGGCACGCCCACGGCCGCCGCCACGGCCCGCGTCAGGCCCAGGGCGTAGCCGTCGCGGGTGCCGTCGTGGCTCATGGAGGTGAGCAGCAGCTCGCCGGCACCGCGCTCGGCGGCCTCGCGGCACCAGGCCACGGCCTCGCGCCCGGCGGGCTGGCGGCCGCCGTGGGTGTACACCTCCCAGGCCTCGTCGGCGGGGCCGGTGGCGGCGGCGTTGGTCTGGCGGGCGTCCACGGCCACCACGATGCACTGGCTGCCGAAGCGCCGGGCCAGCGCGTCGATCAGCCCCGGCTCGCGCAATACCGAGGAATTGAGGCTCACCTTGTCGGCCCCGCTCAGCAGCAGGGCCTCCACGTCGGCCACCGCCCCGATGCCCCCGCCCACGGTGAAGGGAATGTTGACCTCGCGGGCCACGTTGCGCACTAACTCGATCAGGGTGCGGCGCTTTTCCACGGTGGCCGTAATATCAAGCAGCACCAGCTCGTCGATGCCTTCCTGGGCGTAGCGGGCAGCCAGGGCCACGGGGTCGCCGGCGTCGCGCAGGTTCACGAAGTTCGTGCCCTTGACGGTGCGGCCGTTCTGCACGTCGAGGCAGGCAATGAGGCGTTTGGTGAGCATCGGGCAGCAAGAATTAAAGCAGCGTGAACGAAAGCAAAAGAGACAACAACAAAAAAGCCGCGAAAACTACCCCACCGGGGCCCCCGCCCCGGCGTAGGCCCGGCCGGTAATGGTTTGCCAAACGGCCGGCAGCGGCGCCAGGCCGGCCAGTTCCTGGACGTGCGCCAGCGGCCGGGGGGCCCCGGTGCGGTTGAGCCACACGGGCCGGATGCCCGCCCCCAGAGCCCCCACCGCGTCGGCCGTCCAGTTGTCGCCCACCAGCACCGCTTCCGCCGGCCGGGCACCCAACCGCGCCAGGGCCGCCTGAAAAATGCGCGGGTCGGGTTTGGGCACGCCCACGTCTTCGGAAGTAATCAGGACATCGACGAAGGGTTCCAGGCCCAAATGGCGCAGTTTATCCACTTGTTCCACCGTGCGGTTGTTAGTCACAACCCCAATGCGGTAGTGCGGCTTCAGGGCTTCGAGCAGGGCGCGGGCCCCGGGCAGCGGCCGGCGCAGCTGCTGGTAGCGCCCGTAGTGGGCCTGCGCGATGGCCGGCACCTCGGCCGCCCCCACCCCGTAGGGGCCCAGCAGGCGCTCGAACCGGAGCTGGCGCGCCTCCTCGTAGGTGTAGCGCCCGGCCAGCAGCTGCGTATGGATTTCTTCCAGCAACTCGCAGTAGTGCTGGTACAGGGCCTCCGGGTCGGCCGCCCGCAACCGGGGGTCGGTGGCGGCCGTGGCAGCCAGCGCCGCCCGGGCCGTGCCGATGTGGTCAAACAGCGTGTCGTCCAGGTCGAACAACACGGTGGTTATGGACATGAGCGGAGACGATTGGGGCATCGGGGGCAGCATGGCAGCGGAGGCGTGGGAGAAATTAAAGCTCATCGAACGTCCCGGTTATGCCTGCTTCCAGCAAGCAACTCATTAAAATGTTCAGAACGATGGGTTGGTGAGAAGAAGCAACGTGAAAAACCACGTAACACTTTTGCTCATCGACACTGATTGTGAAATCTTCTGCCCATTGCTCCCTTGTGGTCTTACCGAAAGCGTAACTACCAGTGGCAGCCTGTCTTTCAACAACTTTCAACGCAAACGGGACGCGGACTTCAAAGCGCCGCAATACGTTGTCACCGGCAAGTAACCGTTGACTGGCCGGTATTTGGAGTAAGTATTCGTATCCCATCGCCCTGTTGCCCTAACGCGCCAGCTCCCCCCGCAATTCCGCCTCCGTAATCGTGCCCTCGTACAGGGCCTTGCCGACGATGGCCCCGGCCATGCCCACCGCCCGCAGCGCGGCCACGTCGGCCACGGTCGTGACGCCGCCGCTGGCCACGAGCTGCGCCGCGGGGTACTGCTGCCGCAGCGCCGCATAAGTGGCCGTGGCGGGGCCCTGAAGCTGGCCGTCGCGGCTCACGTCGGTGCAGATGAAGGTGGTGGCCCCGGCCGCCAGGTAGGCCTCAACGAAGGCGGGCAGCGTTTGGGTGGACTGTTCCGTCCAGGCGCTCACGGCGATGTAGTCGCCCTTGAAATCGGCCCCGATGATGATGCGCGCGGCCCCGAACCGGGCCAGCCACTCCCCCACCAGGGCCGGGTCGCGGGCGGCGATGCTGCCGGCCGTGAGCTGGGCGGCGCCCGCCGCAAAGGCCTGCTCGGCCGCCGCCGTGGTTTGAATGCCGCCGCCGAAGTCGATGTGCAGGCCCGTGTGCCGGGCCAGGCGCTCGAGCACGGCCAGCTGGCGCGGCTCCCGGGCCCGGGCCCCGTCGAGGTCCACGAGGTGCAGGCGGGTGGCCCCCAGCTGCTCGAAGTGCTGGGCCTGGGCCAAAGGGTCGGCGGAATACGTGGTCTGACGGGCAAAATCGCCGCCCGTCAGGCGCACACACGCGCCGTTGATCAGGTCGATGGCGGGGATAAGGTCCATTTTGTTGGGCTATTGGCCGACAGCTGTTGGCTGTTAGCTTTTTTGTGGATGGCGGCAGTGACCGTTTAAAGCTAAGCTAGCAGCTCTCGGCTAACAGCTTATAATAAGTCGCCGGTGAGGAAATTGCGCAGGATCTGCTCGCCCACGGGGCCGCTCTTCTCGACGTGGAACTGCATCCCGTAGAAATTGCGGTGGCGCACCCCGGCGCTGAACGGCACCCCCGCCGGGTAGCTGGCCTGGGCAATGGTGTAGTCGCCCACCGGGGCGTAGTAGCTGTGCACGAAGTACACGTAGTCGGCCGCGCCGGGGGCCCCGGTATTTGCCACCGGGGCCCCCGGCAGCCCCGCAAACAACGGCCCTTGCAGGTCGTGGAGGTTGTTCCAGCCCATGTGGGGCACCTTGTGGGCCGCGTCGGGCGGCGTGAAGCGCACCACCTCGAAGGGCAGCATGCCCAGCAGCTCGGTGCCGCCGGCTGGGCCCTCGTCGCTGCGGCGGCCCAGCAGCTGCATGCCCAGGCAAATGCCCAGAAATGGCTGGGTGAGCGTAGGCAACACCTCGTGCAGGCCGGCGGCGCGCAGCGCCGCCATGGCCGACGAGGCCTCCCCTTCGCCGGGAAACAACACCTTGTCGGCCGCCCGCAGCACCTGCGCATCATCGGTCAGCACCGCCTCCACGCCCAGGCGCTCCAGGGCAAACAACACGGACTGGACGTTGCCGCCCTGGTAATTCACAACTGCCACCATAAACAAATGCGTAATAAAACATGGCTTATTTATACACAAATAACAGTATCACATTTGTGTATAAATAAGTCTGATGCTACAAAATGCCCTTCGTGCTCGGGATGGCCGAGCTGGCGTCGCGGGCCACCGCCATTTTAATGGCCTTGGCCACGGCCTTGAAGATGGCTTCGATCTTGTGGTGCTCGTTGTCGCCCTGGCAGGAAATGTTGAGCGTGGCCCGACTGGCGTCGGTGAAGCTTTTGAAGAAGTGAAAGAACAGCTCGGTGGGCAAATCACCCACTTTCTCGCGCTTAAAATCAGCATCCCAGACCAGCCACGGGCGGCCCGAGAAGTCGATGGCCGCCTGGGCCAGGGCCTCGTCCATGGGCAGCAAGAAGCCGTAGCGGGCCAGCCCGCGCTTGTCGCCCAGGGCCCGGTCGAAGGCCTGGCCCAGCGCCAGGGCCGTGTCCTCCACGGTGTGGTGCTCGTCAATGTGCAAGTCCCCTTTTACCCTTATGGATAAATCCGAACCGCTGTGTTTACCCAATTGTTCTAGCATGTGGTCGAAGAAGCCCAGCCCGGTGTGGATGTCGGTCTGGCCCGTGCCGTCGAGGTTGAGACGGATTTCGATCTGGGTTTCGTTGGTGTCGCGCTGCACCACGGCCACCCGCGCCGGGTAGCGCAGGAAGCGGTAGATTTCGTCCCAGTCGGTGGTGCTCAGCGCGGCCTCCGCGTCGGGCTCGGCGTTCACCAGGATGGCCCGGGCCCCCAGGTTGTGGGCCAGCTGCACGTCGGTGCGGCGGTCGCCGATGACGAACGAGCCCGCTAGGTCGTAGCCGCTGGCCGCGCCCAGGTAGGGCCCCAGCATCCCGGTGCCGGGCTTGCGGGTGGGCAGGTTGTCGGCGGGGAAGCTGCGGTCGACGTACTCGGCGGCGAAGCGCACCCCCTCCCCTGCCAGAATATCCAGCATCAGCTGGTGCGCGGGCCAGAACGTGTCCTCCGGGAAGCTGGCCGTGCCCAGGCCGTCCTGGTTGCTCACCAGCACCAGCTCGTAGCCGGGCAGCTCGCGGGCAATGCGCGCCAGGCCGCTGATGGCACCGGGCACAAACTGGAACTTGTCGGGCGTGAGGCCGTCAATTTGCTGGCTGGGCTGCGGCTCAATCAAAATGGTACCGTCGCGGTCGATGAACAGGGCCTTCTTCAAATCAATTACTATTTAACAGGTATCGGTTAACAAGTACAACGGGCCCGGGGCCCAGCGTCAGGCGTTGCCCACCAGGGCCCCCAGACCAGCGTCGGCCGCGGCCGGGTGCTCCTCCCCGATGGCGCGCAGGGCGTCGGCGAGCTGCTCGTTTTCGGCGGGTGTGCCCACCGTCAGGCGCAGGCACCCCGCACAACCCGGTTGCGTGGTGCGGTTGCGCACCACAATGCCGCGGGCCCGCAGCGCGTCGTACACCGCCGTGGCGTCGGGGCGGAAGCGGACCAGCAAAAAGTTAGCGTCCGACGGGAACACGTGTTCGACCACCGGCAGATCCGCCAGCTCCGCGGCGAGCCAGGTGCGGCCGGCCAAAATTTGCTGGCGCAGGCCCGGCAGGTGGTCGGCCCGGCCCAGGGCGGCCAGGGCCAGCTGCTGGGTGTTTTCGGAGAGGTTGTAGGGCGGCTTGATTTTATTGAGGTAGCCGATGATGGCCGGCGAGGCGTAGGCCACGCCCAGGCGCAGGCCGGCCAGGCCCCAGGCCTTGGAGAAGGTCTGGAGCACCACCAGGTTGGGGAACTCGGCCAGGCGCGTGGTCCAGCTCGGGGCGCCGGCGAAGTCGCCGTAGGCCTCGTCGACCACCACCAGGCCCCGGAAGCGGCGCAGCATCTGCGCCACGGCGGCCGGGTCCAGCAGGTTGCCGGTGGGGTTATTGGGCGAGCAGAGGAAGGCGATTTTGGCCGACGAGCGGGCCAGCTGCTCCACGGTTGCGGCGCTCAGCTGGAAGTCGGCCGTGAGCGGCAGGCGCTCCACGCGCACGTCGTTGAGGTTGGCGGCCACCTCGTACATGCCGTAGGTGGGCGGCAGCACGGCGATGCTGTCCTGGCCGGGCACGCAGGTGAGGCGCACGAGCAAGTCGATGGGCTCGTCGGAGCCATTGCCGAGGAAAATCTGGCCCGCGGCCACGTCCTTGAGCGGGGCCAGCGCCGCCTTCACGGCCCGCTGCTGCGGGTCGGGGTAGCGGTTGAATACCCGGTCGCCGACCGAGCCAAAGCTGTTTTCGTTGGCGTCGAGCATCACCGCGGCCGCACCTTCAAATTCGTCGCGGGCCGACGAGTACGGCTGCATCTTGCGGATGCTGGGCCGCACCAGGGCCCCCAAGTCGAAGGCTGGTGCTTGGGCGGTTTCGGGCGCTGAAGGAGCCAGCGCAGCTTGTTCCAGGCTTTCGCGGCGCAGGGCCACGGCGCGGGCGTGGGCGTGCAGGCCCTCGGCTTCGGCCATCGTTTCCACCACCGGGGCCAGGGCTTGCACCCCGGCAGCGGTGAGGCGCTGGTAGGTGATTTTCTTCACGAACGAATCGAGCGACACGCCGCTGTACTGCCGGGCGAAGCCGCTGGTGGGCAGCGTGTGGTTGGTGCCGGAAGCGTAGTCGCCCACCGCCTCGGGCGTGAGGTGGCCCAGGAATACCGAGCCCGCATTGGTGACACCCGCGGCCAGCGCCTCGGGCTCCGCCACGGCCAGGATCAGGTGCTCGGGGGCGTACTGGTTCGAGAAATCCAGCAGCTCGGCGGGGCCCGGCAGCAGCACGGCGCGGCTCTCGGCCAGGGCCCGGGCGGCTACGTCGCGGCGGGGCAGCGCGGCCAGCTGGGTTTCCACTTCCGCCTGCACCTTGGAGAGAATGTCTTCCGAATCGGTCAGCAGCACGACTTGCGAGTCGGGGCCGTGCTCGGCCTGCGAGAGCAGGTCGGCGGCCACGAAGGCGGGGTTGGCGCTGGCGTCGGCGACGACGAGCACTTCCGAGGGCCCCGCCGGCATGTCGATGGCCACGCCGTAGCGGGCGGCGGCCAGCTGCTTGGCGGCCGTCACGTAGCGGTTGCCGGGCCCGAAAATCTTGTCCACCGCCGGCACCGAGGCCGTGCCCAGCGCCAGCGCGGCCACCGCCTGGGCCCCGCCGGCCTTCACCACCGTGGTGATGCCCAGCAATTGGGCCACGAACAGAATCACCGGGCTCACCGTACCGTCGGCTTGCGGCGGGGTGCACACCACGATTTCCGGGCAGCCGGCCAGGCGGGCCGGCACGCCCAGCATCAGCAGCGTGCTGAAAAGCGGCGCCGAGCCGCCCGGCACGTACAGGCCCACCCGCTGCACGGGCACCGACCGGCGCCAGCAGCGCACGCCCGGCTGGGTTTCCACGGGGGCCTCCACCACCCGCTGAGCGGCGTGGAAGGTTTCGATGTTGGCCTTGGCCTGGCGGATGGCGGCTTGCAGCGCGGCCGGCACCAGGGCCCCGGCGGCGGCCAGCTCGGCGGCGCTCACGCGCAGGTCGGCCACGGCGGCTTTATCCAGCTCCTGGGCCAGCTGGCGCAGAGCGTCGTCGCCACTGACGGCCACCTGGGCAAAAATTTCCTGCACGCGGGCGGCCACGGCGGGGCTTTCGGCCGCGGCGGGGCGGGCCAGCAGGGGCCCCCAGGCGGCGGGTTCGGGGAAGCGGTAGGTTTGCATGAAAAAAGTCATTTAACAGTTATCAATTAACATTTAACAACGGGCAGTTGTCAGCAGAAAATCGGGAGGGCACAAGGGTATTTCTCAGCCCTTGGCCGTTCCACTTTCTCTACTGAGCCGCTCATTATCAATAATTAACCGCCTGTTAAATGTTAATTGACAACTGTTAAATGAACCCTAGGCAATCATTTTCTCGATGGGCAGCACCAGAATGCCTTCGGCCCCGACGGCCTTGAGCTGGCTGGTGATGTGCCAGAAGTCGTCTTCCTGCACCACCGACTGCACCGATACCCAACCGGCCTCGGCCAGCGGCGTGACGGTGGGCGACTTGATGCCCGGCAGCAGCCGGCGCACCTCGTCGAGTGCGGTTTCTGGGGCATTCAGGATGATGTATTTGTTGCGCTTGGCCCGGCGCACGGCCTGCATCCGGAACTGGAGCTGGTCGAGCAAGTCTTTTTGCTCGGCGCTCAGGTGGGGTTGGGCGATGAGCACGGCCTCGGAGCGGAACACGGTTTCGACCTCGCGCAGGCCGTTGCCGAGCAGCGTCGAGCCGCTGCTCACGATGTCGCAGATGGCCTCGGCCAGCCCGATGCTGGGCGCAATCTCCACCGAGCCGCTGATGGTGTGCAGCTGGGCCTGCACGCCGTGGGCGGCCAGGTAGCGGCCCAGCAGGTGGGGGTACGAGGTGGCGATGCTCTTGCCCTGCAACGTGGCCACCGACTCGTAGGCGTCGCCGCGGGGCACGGCCAGGCTCAGGCGGCACTTGCTGAAGCCCAGGGCCTCCACCTGCAGGTGGGCCCCGTCAGCCTCTTCGAGCACGTTCTGGCCCACGATGCCCAGGTCGGCCACGCCGTCCTGCACGTAGCCGGGAATGTCGTCGTCGCGCAGGAACAGGATTTCGAGCGGAAAGTTGGTGGCCTCGGTCTTGAGCTTGTACGAGCTGCTGAGGAAGCTGATGCCGCACTCGCGGATGAGCTGGAGCGAGTCTTCGCTCAGGCGGCCGGACTTCTGAATGGCTAAACGGAGCATAAAAAACTTGGTAAGCGGCGGCCCAATTGGGGCCCCGCGGCGGCGAGCCGGCGGCGCGGGGCCCCGGCCAGTACCGGCCGGCGGCGTCCCGCGCGCATCCCACAAAATGAAAACAAAACAAGGAGCCCGGCGCAACGGCGCAGCACGGGCGCGGCGGCGGAGGCGGAGGCGCGGGCTACCGGCGCTGCATCAGCCCCCGGCACGCCGCCCGGCCCCCTACCGATGGTGATGGCCGTGGCCCACGGCGGCGTTCCCGGCCGAAACGGCCGTTGCAGCGAAGCAAAACGGGAAAGCGGGGGTGGTCATTCTGGCCGCAAAGGTAGTTCGGTTTCCCAAACGGGCAAGGCCGGGCTAATGTTTTGCGGGTGGGCAGGCCGGGCGGCGGCTTATTTGCCGTGGGTTAGGCGCAGCACCTGGCCATCGGCGGATTTCAACACGATTTCGAAGGTACCGCCATCGTATCCCGCCGGCAGCGTGCCGCCGATGTACCAGCACCCATCGATGCGGTAAACTTCGTACGGGCGCTCGTTAACGATGGTGCGTTGGCCGTAGATCGGAAACAGAATGGCTTCCGCGACGGCAACCGCAACTTGTTTGGTGGGTAAAACGGTGGTTGTAACGCCAACTGGTTCGCTAACAATCCGCCGGACCTGCTCCCGGGCATATACCTCCCCTGCCACAGACCGGCCCGTCAGGGCTTGCCCGTGACTCGTTATCGGGAGCAACAAAAAGAACAGCCATTTCATAAGCAGTACCCAAACAGGTGGGGAATTGTGGCCCAGAAGCCAAGCTATTGTAGGAAGTCGTCAGAACGTCATGTCGAGCGCAGCCGAGACATCTCGCATGCGGCAGTAATCCATAATTAGTCAGCGAACGAGATGTCTCGGCTGCGCTCGACATGACGTTCTATTCTAAGTTTTTCAAGCCCCCTCCCCTTTAATACGCGGGTCGAATGCAAAATCTTCCCGGGCCACGAGGCGCACGCGGGCAAAATCGGGGTGCTGGGTGTTGAAGACGTAGTTAAGTTCGTGGGCGATGACCGATGAGGGCACCCGCAGCACGGCCGCCGCCCGGCGCGCGTACCAGGCCGCGCCCAGGGGCTGGCAGCGGGCGTAGTGCGCCGGCGACTGCCAGTCGGCGGGCAAGTCGGCCAGGGTGAGTTCTTCCACCACCAAGTCGTCGGGGAAGTCGATGACGACGACCTTGAAGAGGTCGCTGAGGCCTTCGCCGCTGCGGTGCACCACGTTTTCGAGGCAGGCCAGGGCCCGGCTGCCGGCGGCGTAGAGCACGAACTGGCCGCGCAGGTTCCAGCGGCCGGGGTTGCCGGAGGCCACCAGGGCGTCGGCGTACTTGGCCAGGCAAATGCGGTAAACTTCCACGGGAGCAGCGGCTGGGGGCCCGGCTAGGCCAGGTCGCCGTAGGCGATGCGGTCGATTTCCTCCGTCACCAGGTCGATGCCGCCGCTGGTTTCGAGCAGCGCCAGCGGCACCTGGGCCCCCAGGCCGTAGGCGGGCTTGCTGAGCCAGCGCCGGAAAGCGGCCGGGGACCCGAACACTTCCTCGCCGCGGCGGGCCAGGGCCAGCAGCTTGAGCACCTGCTCGCTGGCGGCGGGGTTGAGGCGCTTCTTGGCCTCGCGGTAGGTGCGCAGGGTTTTGGTGGTGGTGTGCAGCAGGTCGGCCAGCTCGTCGGCGCGGAGCTGGAGGATGCCGGCCACGTCGAACGCCGTTTTGGCCGGCACGCCGGCGCGCGCCGCCATCACCAGCGCGTAGGGGTCGGCCACGGCGGTGGCCAGGCTCAGCAGGGCGGCGGAGTAAACGGCGGTGCGGGGGTGAACAGCGGCGGCGGGCATGGCGACGGCGGGAAATATTTCCCCAAAGATGGGAACATTTTCCCTAACAACGGGAAAATGTTCCGTTTTGGTTCGCGCCTGCTTCTGACCCCGGGCCCCTACCCGGCCGCCAGGGCCGCCTGCTGGGCGCGCCACTCGGGGGCCAGCAGGCTCATTTCCACCAGGCTCCAGTACTCGTCGCCGTAGCGGGCCACGTCGCGCAGCGTGCCGTCGGTGTGGAAGCCGCACTTGCGGTAGCAGCGGATGGCGCCGTGGTTGAAGTCGTACACGCCCAGGCCGATGCGGTGCAGGCCCAGCTCGGCGAAGCCGATGCGCACCAGGGCCCGCACCATCAGGGCGCAGTAGCCGCGGCCGCGCGCCGCGCCGGGGCCCACCAGCACCCGCGTGATGCGGCCCGAGCGGTCGCGCTGGCTGATGCCGCCCAGCGAGATGTGGCCCACCGTAAGCCCGGTTTCGCGCTCCACGGCCTTGTAGATGAACACGTCGGGGGCGGCGAAGTCGTTGGCCCCGCGCACGTACCAGGCCATGTCGTCGAGGGTGAGCGGAAACCCGAACAGCGAGCCGCTCCACTCGGTGAGCAGGCGCTCGTTGTCGATCCAGCCGATGAGCTGCGCAAAATCGTCGGACGTGAAGGGTTCGAGGTCAATCATAAAGGATAAACAAGGAAGGGCGCTTGAAAACCCAAAGTAAGCACCCGCCGGGCCGGGGCCCTAAGCGTCGGCCGCGGTGGCCCCCCGGAACGGCGCTTCGGGGCCGCCCACGGCGCGGGTTTTGGGCAGGCTGTCGGGGTAGTGGGCCTGCACGAAGGCCACGAGCTGCTCGCGCACCTCGCAGCGCAGGTCGAAGGCGGTGCCCGAATCGGCGGCGCTCACCAGGGCCCGCAGCTCCAGGGTGCGCTCCTTGAGGTCCGTCACCTGGAGCTTGCACACGCGGCCGTCCCAACGGGGGGTGGCGGCCACGATGCGCTCGAGCTCGGCCCGCACCGCCGCCACGGGCAGCGTGAAGTCGGCGTACAAAAACACCGTGCCCAGCAGCTGCGCCGAGGAGCGGGTCCAGTTCTGGAACGGCTTTTCGATGAAGTAGGTGAGCGGCAGCACCAGCCGGCGCTCGTCCCAGATGCGGAGCACGACGTAGGTGAAGGTGATTTCCTCGACCCGGCCCCACTCGCCCTCCACCACCAGCACGTCGTCGAGGCGCAGGGGCTGGGTGAAGGCAATCTGGAAGCCGGCCAGCAGGTTGCCCAGCGAGCGCTGGGCCGCGAAGCCCACCACCACGCTGGCGATGCCCGCCGAGGCCAGCAGCCCCGTGCCCACGCGGCGCACCGTGGCGAAGCTCATCAGCACCAGCGCGGCGGCCACGAACACGACGAGCGAGACGAGCACCTTCTTCACGAACTGCAGCTGGGTGAGCAGCTTGCGGGCCCGCAGGTTGTCGTCGCCCGTGAGCCGGTAGTGGGCCAGCACCAGGTCCTGGGCCACGTCCAGGGCGCACACCAGCACCCAGGCCAGGGTGCCGACGAAGGCAAGGTCCACGCCGCGCAGCAGCCCCGCCAGCAGCGGGGCCGCCAGCGGCACCAGCGGCAGGAGCAGCGCCAGCAGCAGCACCGGCAAGAAAAAAGCCGCGGCCCCGCCCAGGTGCGCCCCCACCGACCGGGCCAGGACCGAGCCGTGCCGCCGCTCGTAGGCCCGCAGCGTGCCGAAGAGCACGAGCCGCAGCAGCCAGCCGCCCGCCGCGCTGCCCCCCACCGCCACGGCCAGCGTCAGCGCGTCGGGGTACTGCGCCAGGAAGTGCGTCACGTTTTCGCTCATTGCGCTGCAAAGTTGCCCGCTATTCCCCGGAAATCCGCGGGCGCGGGGCTTTCCGGGGAATAGCTTATGCCCGGTTGGCCAGCCACTGGCCGCCCGCTGGCCGGGCCCCGGCTACGCGCCGAGCAGCTCCGCATCGTCCTTCAGGCCCACCCCGGACAGCCCGAGCCGCAGCGCCTCGCGCAGCAAAAAAAACAGCTTGTCGGCGGCGGCCGCGTAGCCCAGGCCTTCGGGGCGGATGTTCGACACGCAGTTGCGGGCCTCGTCGGTGAGGCCCGGCCGGGGCCCGTGGGTGAAATAGGCCCCCAGGCTGTCGGGCGCGCTCAGGCCCGGCCGCTCGCCGATGAGCACCAGCACCAGCCGGGCCCCCAGCAGCTGGCCGGCCTCGTCGCCGAGGGCCACGCGGGCCTGCTCGGCCAGCACCAGGGGCCCCACCCGCAGGCCCGCGGCTGCAAGCCGCGGCAGCAGCAGGCGCAGCAGCGGCGCGGCGTGGGCGTTGACGGCCGCCGCCGAGAGCCCGTCGGCCAGCACCACGGCCGCGTCGCAGGGGCCCTGGCCGGCCAGTACCTGGCGCGATTCCGCGGCCAGCTGCCGGCCCCAATCGGGGCGCTGTAGGTATTGCGGGCGGTTTTCGGCCCGGCTGTGCACGGCCAGCACGGGCAGCCCCAGGGCGGGCAGCTCGGCCAGGAGCCGGTCGGTTTCCAGGGCCGAGTACACCGCGTCGCGGGCGTGGGCGTGGGCCAGCCGGAAGGCCAGCGCCGCCCGTAGCGGCTCGCTGGTGCCGGTGCGGCCCAGGGCGATGCGGGCGGCGGTGAAGGCTTGCAGCCCGGCCCAGGGGTCGGGGGCCGGGCCGTCGGCGGCGGGCAAAGGGGCAGGCGATTCGGACACGGGCGCGGGATTCAAATTGTCGCCGTAAAAATATCGGCGGGCCACTCGTTTTCTATGGGCCGGAGCTTCGCCCCAAAAAGCGTATTCATTGGTGAAGGCCGTGGCCGAGAGAAAAGGCTTCCCAGCGCTGCGGGCAGGCGGGGGGCGGGGCGGCCCGCGCCGCGCCTACCCCCCGCCTGCCCGCAGCGCCGCCGGCAGCTGCCCCAGCAGCTGGGCGGCCGCGGCGGGCAGCTGCCGGCCCTGGGCGTCGAAAATGCCCTGCCCGCGCAGCCAGGCCTCGAACTCGGGGGCCGGGCGCAGGCCCAGCACGCGGCGCAGGTACAGGGCGTCGTGGAACGAGGTGGACTGGTAGCCGAGCATGATGTCGTCGGCCCCGGGCACGCCCATAATGAAATTGCAGCCGGCCACGCCCAGCAGCGTGAGCAGCGTGTCGGTGTCGTCCTGGTCGGCCTCGGCGTGGTTGGTGTAGCACACGTCCACGCCCATGGGCAGGCCCAGCAGCTTGCCACAAAAATGGTCTTCCAGCGCCGCGCGGATGATTTGCTTGCCGTCGTAGAGGTACTCGGGGCCGATGAAGCCCACCACCGAGTTCACCAGCAGCGGCCGGAAGCGCCGGGCCACGGCGTAGGCCCGGGCCTCGCAGGTTTGCTGGTCCAGGCCGTGGTGGGCGTTGGCGGAGAGGGCGCTGCCCTGCCCGGTTTCGAAGTACATCACGTCCTGGCCCACGGTGCCCCGGTTCAATGCCAGCGTGGCCTCCCAGGCTTCCTGCAACAGGGCCAGGCGGATGCCGAAGCTGGCGTTGGCGGCCTCCGTGCCGGCAATGGACTGGAAGGTGAGGTCCACCGGGGCCCCCTGTTCGATGAGCTGCAAGGCGGTGGTGACGTGGCACAGCACGCACGACTGCGTGGGGATGGCGTACTGCTCCCGCACCGCGTCGAGCATGTGCAGCAAGTTGCGCACGGCCCGGGGGTTGTCGGTGGCCGGGTTGATGCCGATAACGGCGTCGCCGCTGCCGTAGAGCAGGCCGTCCACGAGGCTGGCGGCGATGCCGCGGGGGTCGTCGGTGGGGTGGTTGGGCTGCAGGCGCGTGGCCAGGCGGCCGCGCAGGCCCAGCGTGTTGCGGAAGCGCGTGACGACCGCCACGCGGCGGGCCACGGCAATCAGCTCCTGGTTGCGCAGCAGCTTGCTCACGGCGGCCACCATTTCGGGCGTCAGGCCGGGGGCCAGCGCGGCCAGGGCCCCCGCGTCGGCTGCGTCCGACACCAGCCAGTCGCGCAGCTGCCCCACGGTGAAGTGGCCCACGGGCGCAAACGCCGCCGCGTCGTGGGTGTCGATGATGAGCCGCGTCACCTCGTCCTGCTCATAAGGCACCAGGGCCTCGTGCAGGAAGTTGCGCAGCGGCACGTCGGCCAGCGCGTACTGGGCGGCCACGCGCTCCTCGTAGGTGGCGGCGGCCACGCCGGCCAGCGCGTCGCCCGCGCGCGGCGGCGAGGCCCGCGCCAGCAGCGTTTTCAAATCGTCGCACACGTAGGTGCGCTGGCGGACGGTGTGGCGGTACATTTTATTAGCTGTTAGCTGCTGGCTGTTAGCTGTTAGCCTCGGCCTTGGGTACAACGATTATTTTTCTGTTTGCACGGCGAACGGGTTGTGCCAGTCGTACAAAACGGCGGCATTTTGCACATACAGCCGCAGAAATTTCGCCAATGAGGTCGATATTATTTTAAATTCGTTACCGCTGGCCACGATTCCAATCCGGTAGCCGTTGCCGTTGGCATCCGGGATGAAACCGTACCGCCAACTGGTTTCCCTGTAATCCACGAATACAGTTACGCAGGCCCATTCCGATGATGCGGCGTCGTTCGATATTACCAACCATTCTTTGCCATCGGAACGCAATTCCGGCAAAGACAAAAAATAGAAGCCGTTCGCGTCCACCCCTATTGTGTTAGAAGCGGGCGTAACCATGCCGTTTGTCGCGCAATAAAATTGCACAAAGTCGGGCGGCAAGGTCGCCCCATTACCGCGTGCGTTATCGTCGTGGCACGCAACGGCCGGCAGACACGCTAAAGATTGCACGGCCGACAACGGCAACGGCTGAAAAACGATTGACTGGCGCTGCCAGAACTGCGCCAGCGCCCCCAGTGCTTCCGATAAATCGGTGTTGAAACGCGGGTTGCCGCCCCGGTGCCGCCCCAGCCCCCGAAACAGCGCCAGCACCGCCCCCAGCCCCGCCAGAAAAACCCCGCTCAGCACCGGGTTGAAGTACACCAGGGCCCCCAGGCTGAGCAGGCACAGGGCCAGGGCCAGCAGCGGCACGGCCGGGTAGCCGGGCACGGCGAAGGGCCGCACCAAATCCGGCTGGCGGCGGCGCAGGGCAAACAGGCTGGCCAGGCTCGCCACGTACATCACCAGGGCCCCCAGCACGGCGAGGACGATGACCTGGTCGGTGGTGCCGGTGAGCAGGGCCGCCCCGCCCACGGCCGCGCCCGCCAGCAGGGCCCAGTGCGGCGTCTGGCGGCCGTTGAGGCGGGCCAGGAAGCCGGGCAGGTAGCCGGCCCGGGCCAGGGCGAACACCTGCCGCGAGTAGCCAATAATGGTGCCGTGCAGCGAAGCCACCAGCCCAAACAGGCCGATGCTGGCAAAAAACCGCGCCCAGCGGCTGCCCGGGCCCAGCGCCAGGCCCAGGGCCGCGGGCAAGGGGTAGTCGAGGCGGGCCAGCTGCCGCCAGTCGCCCAGGCCGGCGGTGAGCACGGCCACGCCCAGGGCCAGGGCCACCAGCGTGCCCAGGCCGTAGCCGTAGCCCCGCGGGATGGTGCGCCAGGGGTCGCGCACTTCCTCGGCCACCATCGCCACGCCTTCGATGGCCAGGTAAAACCAGATGGCGAAGGGCAGCGCCGCCAGCACGCCCCCCGCCCGCAGCGGCACCGGGTGGGCCAGGAAGTTGGCCGCCCGGAAGTGCGGGGCCACCAGGCCCAGGTAGAGCAGCAGCTCGGCCACGGCCAGGCCCGTCACGACCAGCGAAAACGTGGCCGATTCCCGGATGCCGAGCAGGTTGATGAGCGTGAAGGCCGCGTAGCACGCCAGGGCCGTGGCCAGCACCGGCAGGGCGGGCACCAGAAAATGCGCGTAGCTGCCCAGCGCGAAGGCAATGGCCGGCGGCGTGAACAGGAACTCGACCAGCGTGGCGTAGCCGGCCACCACGCCCCCCACCGGCCCGAACGCGGCCTGCGCGTACACGAACGGCCCGCCCGCCTGCGGCAGGGCCGTGGTCAGCTCGGTGAAGCTGAAGATGAACGCGACGTAGAGCACCGTGACGAGCCCCGTGGCCACCAAAAAGCCCACCGGCCCGGCCGCCGCCCAGCCGTAGTTCCAGCCGAAGTACTCGCCCGAGATGACCAGGCCCACGGCCAGGGCCCAGAGGTGCAGCGGCGTCAGGGCTTTTTGGAGGCCGGGGGCGGCGGGGGCGGGCGGGGGCATCGGGCGGCGGCAAGGGGTTCGCGCCCTCAAGATAGGGCCCCGGGCGGCCCGGGGCCCCGCATCGTCCGGCTGGCGGCCGCCCCGCTTCCCGCTACGGGTACAGGCCGCTGCGCTGGGCCCGGTGGAAGCCCCAGCCGTTGTCGGCCGTCATTTCCATCTCCAGCAGCACCTGCTTGCTGGCGTAGTCCACCTCGATGATTTTGCCGCCGTTGCCGGCCGCGTTGGGCACGCTGTAGCCGGGGCAAAACAGCAGGTGGTTGGTGGCCGGCAGGTACTGCACCCGCGACACGATGGCCGAGTACGTGGCGTCGCCGCGCTCCTTGCCGTACTCCCACACCTGGCGCACGGTGCGGTTCACCGGGTCCAGGCGGTACTCCACGGCCCGGCTGTAGTGGCTGGGGGCGTTGCGGATAAAGTTGCGGTTGGTGCCGTTGTCGAAGAGCAGCAGGTCGCCGTTGGGCAGCAGGGCGATGGAGTGCTGGTACCAGTTCCACTCAAAGTCGGGGTGGTTCGCGCGGCCCGCCGCCACGTCGGGGTCAAGAATCGGTTGGCCGGCCGCGTCGAGCGGCGCGAGCAGGTACGGGTTCAGGTCCTGGCCGCGCGCGTCGTGGGTCCAGCCCAGGTGCGGGGCCAGGATCCACTTCACCTGGTTGTCGTAGGTGAGCTTGACCACGCCCTGGTAGCGCCCCGACACGATGATGGTGTTGTCAGACGGGTCGTAGAGCAGCGCGTTGACGTGCAGCCAGTCCACGGGGTCGGCTTCCAGGGCCGTGCGGTTTTCGTCGAGCGACTGCTTCAGGTCCCACTCCTGCACCACGCGGTTGGCGTGGCGGTCCACCTCCACCACGTAGTCTTCCACCGTGCCCCCGCCGCCGGGGTGGGTGCTGCCGGTCTTGCTCACCGACACCAGGAAGTTGCCGTCCGGCTTCTCGTACACCTCGTGGTGGAACACGTAGCCCGGCAAGTCCCAGCGCGTGACCACCGTGCCGAAGGCGTCCACCTCGAAGAGCTTGCTGGAATTAATGTCGCCGAAGTAGAAGTTGCCGTTTTGCAGCCGCTTGATGCCGCAGTCGTAGGACAGCTTTTGTAGCTCGGGGTTGGTGGCGTTGGCCGCGTAGTTCAGCAGCCAGCGGATGTCGCCGTAGTTGTCGATGATCAGCGGCACCTCGGGGTTCATGGCGCTGAAGTTGCTCACCAGCGCAAACTGGCCGTCCAGCGGCTGGCCCGCGTTGGCCGTCACGTTGATGCTGGTGGGCATGTTGGGCGGCAGGGGCCCCGTGCGGACGACGAGCGTAGTGTCGGCCAGCAGCCGGCCGGTGGCGTCCAGCTGCTGCAATTCCACGAGGTTGGCGTAGTCGGCGTACAGGCCCAGCACCGGCACGACGTGGCTGGTGCCCCGGTCGCTGAACTGCTGCACCACGTCCGAATCGGCCCCGTGCTTGCCGTGCACCACCAGCTTCGTCACGGCCGCCACGGGGTAGGTGAACGTGACGCGGGCCGCCAGCGGCGCGAAGCCCGTGGGGTCGAGCACCACGGCCCCCGGGGCCAGCGCCAGGTGGGGGCCCGTGCCGGGCAGCGCGGCCGGCACCACGGGGTCCGACACGTCTTTTTGGCAGCCCGCCAGGGCGGCCGCGGCCAGGGCCGCGCAAAGCAAACGAAGGTGCATACGGGGGCAGAAATCAGAATAAAATGCTCGTTTAGAGCCATTCAGGGCCGAAAAAGTTTAAGCCCACCACGCAACTAGTTGGTAAAACTCCGCCAGTGCAAAGCCCTAGTTTCTCACAATCAAGCGCTTAATTTTTGTTGGGCCGCCCGCCTTTTTTTGCGGGCATGAAGGGCCCCTGAAAAAAGCATGAAGGCCGCCTGA
This sequence comes from Hymenobacter caeli, assembly GCF_013294115.1. GTDB lineage: Bacteria > Bacteroidota > Bacteroidia > Cytophagales > Hymenobacteraceae > Hymenobacter > Hymenobacter caeli. Next base: position 31,208 of record NZ_JABSNP010000027.1, read on the forward strand.
AAAAAGTGGGCTTTTGCGCTGGAGTGGACCATGAATCGGCGCTTTCCTCGCCCCTGCCCGTCGTGCGCGGCGGCCCGCCGCCCGGGCCCCGGCTGAACCGGCCCGGGGCACCGCGCCGGCAGCGCCCAAACGCTGCCCATCGTTTGCCCCGAATGCCCGCGGAGCGGCCCGACGGCCCCGGACCGGCCGGCCCGCATTGCCCGCGCCGGGCCTATTTTGCGCCCGCGCTCCCATGCGCCCCCGCCCGATGGCCGCCCCCCTCCCGCCCGACCCCGCCCGCTTCGCCGCCGCCCTCGCTGCCTTCGACGCCGCCAACGCCGAAGACCCCAACCCGGACGCCGACGCCACCGGCCGCGCCTGGCCCAAGGAGGTGCTGTACGCCGCCCGCATGAGCGCCTGCCTGGCCCGCGTGGCCCCCGACGCCCCCGAGGCCGTGCAGCTGGCCGCCCGCTGCCAGCACATCCGCCGCTGGGCCATCCCGCGCACCGACTTTCCGCTGGACCGCCCCGGCTACCACCAGTGGCGCAACACCCTCAAAAAGTACCACGCCGAGCTGGCCGGCCAGCTCCTGGCCCAGGTCGGCTACGGCCCCGAAACCATCACCCGCGTGCAGCAGCTGGTGCAAAAGCTGCGCCTTAAGGACGACCCCGACGTGCAGCTACTAGAAGACGTAATCTGCCTGGTCTTCCTCGAATACTATTTCCTGCCCTTCGCCGCCCAGCACCCCGAGGAAAAAGTCATCGACATCGTGCAGAAAACCTGGCCCAAAATGACGGCCCGCGGCCACGCCCTGGCCCTGCAGCTGCCCTTCACGCCCGAGGCCCTGGCGCTGGTGGGCAAAGCACTGGCTTAGGTTAGGGATGAGGGATATAGGGATGAGGGATGTGTACAGACACCACTTTCTCATCCCTCATCCTTACATCCTTCATCCCTCCTCCTTACATTCCCCTATTTCGCGGCCCACGCCCACCACGTCGCCGATGAAAATGATGGCCGGGTAGGTGATGCCGTGGGCTTCCACCAGCGCCGGCAGGTCCTGCACGCGGCCGATGGCCACCTTGCGCTGCGGCAGCGAGGCGTGCTGCACCACGGCGGCGGGCGTGTGGCCCCGGCCCATCTCGACGTACGTGGCGGCGATTTCGGCCACTTTTTTCAGGCCCATGTAGATGACCACCGTGGAATTGCTTTGCATGGCCAGGCGCAGGTCGGCCGAGAGGGCACCGTCCTTTTTGGTGCCCGTCAGCAGCCAGATGCCCTCGCTCACCACGCGGTGCGTGAGGGGGATGTCCTCGAAGCCCACGGCCTGCATGCTCGAAATGCCCGGCACGTAGTGCGCCGCGATGCCGTGGCTGCGGGCAAACAGCATCTCCTCGAAGCCCCGCCCGAAAATGAACGGGTCGCCGCCCTTCAGGCGCACCACCCGGCCGTGGGCCAGCGCTTTTTCGCGAATTAGCCCGTGGATGACTTCCTGGGGCGTGTACTCGCCGTAGGGCTTTTTGCCCACGTAGATGCACTCGCAGGCCACCGGCGCGAGGGCCAGCAGGTCCTGGTTGGCGAGGTTGTCGTAGAGCACGACGGCCGCCGTTTGCAGCACCTTGTAGGCCTTGAGGGTCAGCAGCTCGGGGTCGCCGGGGCCCGCGCCCACCACGAATAATTCGGGAATGATAGTTGCCATAATCGTCTGGTAGGCAATTAGCTGGCGGCCGGGGGCTCGTCCGTGGGTTTGGGTGCCTGGGGGCCCCAGCGGGCGGCGGCCAGCACCCCGGTGGCCAGCAGGGCCCCCACGGCCAGCGCCCGCCAGCGCCGGGTGGCGGGGGCCACGTAGCCGGGCCCGCCGGCCAGGCCAGCCGTTACGGCGTCCAGGGCCTTCACCTTGGCGGCGAAGTCGCCGGCCAGCTGCTTGCGGATGGCGGGCATCTTTTGCAGCACGTCGTCCAGCTCGTCGGGCAGGGCCTGCTCCAGCACGGCCCGCAGGCGCTTGGCCACCGTGGGCGACTGCCCGTTGGTGGACACGGCCACCTTCAGGGCCCCCTTCTGCACCACCGACGAGAGGTAGAAGTCGCAGAGCGGCGGCGTGTCGGCCACGTTCACCAGCAGGCGAAGGGCGTGGGCGGCGGCCACCACGCGCCGGTGCAGGGCCGGGTCGTCGGTGGCACAAAACACGAGGTCGGCCCCTTCCAGAAAAGTATCGGCGTAGGGCCCCACGTGCAGCCGCACGGCCGGGTGGCGGGCCGCCAGGGCCCGCAGCGCCGGCAAAAATGTGAGGCTGACCACCGTGACGGCCGTGGCCGGGCTGCTGCGCAGGATGGCGGCGAGCTTTTCGAGGCCCACGTTGCCGCCGCCCACCAGCAGCACCCGCAGGGTTTCGAGCTTAATGAAAACGGGAAAAAGGGGGTTTTGAACGGGCATGGCGGGAAGCAAAAGGTACGGGGGCCCCGCGGCCGGCGCACCGGGCCGCGGGGGTTTTAGAAATGGGGCGGCCCGGCCGCTACGGGGCCACCAGCCACTCGCCCGGCGACGCGCGCACGGCCGCGAAATCGGCGGCCGGCGCGTCGCAGGTGGGGCAGCGGTAGCCCACCAGCGCGGCCCACGGCGTGCCGGGCGCCACGCCCTGCGCCGGCTCGCCGAGGGCCGCCTCGTACACCGTGCGGCAGTGGCGGCACTGGTGCAGCGGCGGCGGGCCGGCCGGCGCGGCGGGGGGGGCGGGCGCTTCTTCGAGCACCGGGGCGGGCAGCGAGGCGGCCTCCTGCTGCGCGTAGAACTGGTCGCAGAGCTGCGCCAGGTACCAGGGCAGGTTCTCGCGGCTCACCTGCTGGCGGAAGCTCACCAGGTCCTTGCTGTTGGGGTTGAAGTCGCGGGTGTGCAGCAGCTCGTACCGCTCGCCGTGCAGGCCGGTCTGGGCGAGGCCGTCGGCCTGGCTCCGCACCACGATGGAGCCGAAGAGGCCGGTTTTGGGCCGGGTCTTGATGGCGAAGCACAGCTGGTAGGTGCGCAGGTCTTCCTCGTTGAAGTAGCGCACCAGCTCGTGCTTCAGGGCCAGGCCGGCGGGGCAGTCGTCCTCCACCTGCCAGTTCAGCTCGTTGGCGGCGTGGCGCACGTTCACGCGGTGGCGGCGCAGCACGGCGTCCCACCGGGGCCGGTCGGCCGGGTCGATGCCTTTGACGATGAGCGACTTCCAGCTGGTGGTGCACAGCTGGCCGAGGCGCGTTTGCAGGCACAGCCGGCCCACGTCGCGCAAAAAAGCCAGGGCAAACCGCTCGTCGCGCCGGTAGATGCCCAGCCACAGCTTGCCGCCGTAGCGGTTGAAGCCCTCGTAGTAGGGCAGCGTGAAGGGCGGCAGCGCCAGCGGCGCGGCGATGGCCTGCAGGCCGAAAGGCTGGGCGGCGTTCACCAGGCCGTAGAGCAGGGCCCCGTCGGCGGCCGGCTGGTCGTAGAACTGCTCGCGGTGGGCAAAAACGACCCGCTCCACGGCGCTGCTCAGCCCCGGAATGTCTTCCGAGTACACCAGCGACGGCCAGCAGTAGAGCGCGTTGTGCCGGGGAAAGCGCACGTACAGGTACCAGTAGTTGGGCGTGTCGGAGGCGATGAAGTTCAGGTTGCCCGTGAAAAACGGCACGAAGGTCTGCCCTTTGTCCACGAGGTTAATTTTCAGCCGCGGCCGGTAGTCGAACAAGTCCAGCACGTCCTTGTACACGCCCTCGCGCAGCCAGGCCATGCTGTGGAACACGTCCTCCACCACGTAGGAGCTGCTGATGTTGGGGTACGCCTCGGCATCGACTTCGTGCGCGAAGCCGGCCGCCGCCAGCGCTTGCACTAGGTCGTCCAGCCGCTCGGCCTCTACCGGCACCAGCAGCTGCTGCCGGTGGCCGATGTGCAGGTACTCTGCCCCGGCCGCCGCGGCTGCTTCGGCGATGGCGAGCAGGTCGCCGGCCGGCACAATGCCGCCGGGCAGGTTGATGCGGATGGTGTGCATGGGGGCGGGCCGCCCCGCTCGGCCCCCGGGGGCGCGGGCGGTGGGCCAGGACGGGCAAGTAAGTAAGTATTTAGCAATCGGCGGCTACGGGCGGGGGCGCTAGGCCACCACCAGGGCCTGCTCCAGGATGCGCTGCACCTCGGGCCGGCACGAGCCGCACCCCGTGCCGGCCCCCGTGGCGGCGCCCAGCGCCTTGAGTGAGCCGCAGCCGGCCGCCACGGCCTGGCGCAGGTTGTCGGCCCCCACGCCGTTGCAGCTGCACACCAGCGGGCCGAGCACCGGCACGGGCGGGCTGCCGCCGCGCAGCAGCTGCAGGCGCTTGTCGCCCAGCTCGGTCTTGTTCACAATCAGCTCGCGGAACTCGCGGAACTCGTGTTTGTCGCCGATGAGGATGGCCCCCACCAGGCGGCCCTGGTGCACGACGCATTTTTTGTAGGAGCGCTTGGCCTTGTCCACGAACACAATCTCTTCGTAATCCGTGGCGTTGGGGGCCTCGGGCAGGCCGATGCTGCACAGGTCGAAGCCGTGAATCTTGATGATGTTCACGAACGTGCTGCCCGGGTAGCGGCTGGCCACGTCGCCGCCCAGGTAGCGGGCCAGCACGGCCGCCTGCTGCTCGGCCGCCGCCGTGATGCCGTAGAGCACGCCCCCAAACTCAGCAATTTCGCCCAGCGCGAACACGTCGGGGTCGCTGGTTTGCAGGTGCGCGTCCACCACCACGCCGCGCTTGCAGGCCAGGCCGCAGTCGCGGGCCAGCTCCAGGTTGGGCGTGGTGCCCACGGCCAGAATCAGGGCGTCGCAGGCGAGGCGGCGGCCGCTTTTCAGGCCCACCCCGGTCAGGCGCTCGCGGCCGTAGAACAGCTCCACCTCGTCGTTGAAGTACAGCTCGCAGCCCTGGTTCTCCATTTCCTCGCGCAGCAGCTGGCTGCCCAGCGCGTCGAGCTGCCGGTCGAGGAAGCGCGAGGTGCGGTGGATGACCGTGACCCGCGTGCCCCCCTCGCGCAGCGAGGCGGCCATTTCAAGGCCCAGCAGGCCCCCGCCCACCACCACCACGTGGGCCCCGCCGGCGGGCAGGTGCGCCCGGAACTCGTCGGCGTCGGTGCGGCTCCGCATCGAGAAGATGCCCGGCAGCTTGGGCACCTGGCGCGGCACCGCCGCCCGGCTGCCCGTGGCCAGGATGAGCACGTCGTAGGCCGTGCGCTCGCCGCGCGAGTCGAGCACGTACTTTTCGGCCCGGTGCACTTCCTCCACGCTCACGCCGCGCCGCAGGTCGAGGCGGTAGGCGGCCTCCTCGGCCGCCTGCATCTTCACCAGCTGCGCCCACTCCTGCTGCCCGCTGATGTAGTCGGGCAGCATCACGCGGTTGTAGAAGGGAAAGTTTTCCTTGCTGAAGATAATCAGCTCGTCGTCCGGGTTGATTTCGCGGTACGCCTTCACGAAGCCAAACGCCCCGGCCCCCGCCCCCACCAGCACGATGCGGCGCTTGGGCGGGCAGTACTTGGCCACCTGCACGGCGCAGAACTTAAAGTCGGGCTCCTTGGACACGGGGTCCACCGCGTCGGAGGTCAGGTTGTTGGCCCGGTTCAGGTCCGAGCCCAGCAGCTTGCCCCAGTGAATGGGCAAAAACACCACCCCCGGCCGGATGCCCGCCGAGAGCCGCGCCGCCACCCGCACCTCGCCCCGGCGCGAGGCCACCCGCACCAGCCCGCCCTCGGCCACGCCCAGCGCCGCCGCGTCGCGGGGGTGGATTTCCAGGTACGCCCGCGGGCTGTGCTGGTTGAGCTTGCTCACCTTGCCCGTCCGGGTCATGGTGTGCCACTGGTCGCGGATGCGCCCGTTGGTGAGGATGAACGGGAACTCGTCGTCGGGCGCTTCGCTGCGAAACGCGGCGGGCGGCGCGTGCAGCACCGCCTTTTTGCTGGGGGTGTGGAACTGCCGGTCGGTGAAGAGCCGCGCCGTGTCGGGCGCGGCCTGCCCGGCGCGGTAGGGCCACTGCACCGAGCCGCGCTCCTTCAAAATGCTGTAAGTAAGCCCGCTGATGTCGATGCTGGTGCCCGCCGTCAGGCGGGCGTGCTCGAGGTAGATGGCCTCGGCGTTGGCAAAGTCGAAGCCCGGGAACCCCATCGCCCGGGCGAAGCGGCAGATGATTTCGCTGTCGGGCAGGGCCTCGCCGGGCGGGGCCGTCGCCCGCGCCAGGTGGCCGATGCGCCGCTCCGAGTTGGTCATGGTGCCTTCCTTCTCGGCCCAGCCGGCGGCGGGCAGCACCACGTCGGCGTAGGCCAGCGCCTCGGACCGGTTGCTGACCTCCTGCACCACCACGAACCGGGCCTTGGCCAGGGCGGCCTCGGCCTGCCGGGCGTTGGGCAGGCTGGTGACCGGGTTGGTGCACAAAATCCAGATGGCCTTCAGCCGGCCGTCTTCCAGGGCCTCGAACATCTCGGTGGCGGTGTAGCCCGGCGTAGCGGCCAGCGGCCCGCTGCCCCAGAACTGCTGCACCTCGGCCCGGTGCGCGGGGTTGGCCAGGGTGCGGTGCGCGGGCAGCAGGTTGCTCAGGCCGCCCACCTCGCGCCCGCCCATGGCGTTGGGCTGCCCCGTGAGCGAAAAGGGCCCCGCGCCGGGCTTGCCGATCTGGCCCGTCAGCAGGTGCAGGTTCAGCAGGCACAGGTTTTTGTCGACCCCCACGGCGCTTTGGTTCAGCCCCATCGTCCACATCGATAGGAAAGCCTTGGCCGAGCCGATGTAGTGGGCCGCCAGGCGGATGTCCTCCTCCGGCACGCCGCACAGGGCGGCGGCCTCGGCCAGCGGGCGGGCCAGCACCAGGGCGCGGTAGGCTTCGTAGCCCTCGGCGTGGTGGGCCAAAAAATCCGCGTCCACGTCGCCGTTCTCAATCAACACGCGGGCCAGGGCTTGCAGCAGCACCACGTCGGTGCCCGGAATGAGCTGCAGGTGCAGGTCGGCCAGGGCGCAGGTATCGGTGGCGCGGGGGTCGATGACGATGAGCTTGGCGGCGGGGTGCGCGGCTTTGCGGGCCTCCACGCGCCGCCACAAAATGGGGTGGCACCAGGCGGGGTTGGCCCCGGCCACCAGGAAGCAGTCGGCCAGCGCCGCGTCGTCGTAGCAGCCCGGCACGCTGTCCTCGCCCAGGGCCATTTTGTAGCCCACCACCGCGCTGCTCATGCACAGGCGCGAGTTGGTGTCGATGTTGTTGCTCCCGATGAAGCCCTTGATGAGCTTGTTGATGACGTAGTACTCCTCCGTCAGGCACTGCCCCGAGGCGTAGAACGCCACCGAGTCGGGCCCGTACTTGGCGATGAACGTTTGGAACACCGCCGCCGTGCGCTGCAAGGCCTCGTCCCAGCCCACGCGCTGCAAGGGCCGGCCCTTGCTGTAGCGCATCTGCGGGTACAGCAGCCGGTCGCTGCGGTCGTTCACGGTGTACTGCAGGTTCAGGCCCTTGCTGCACAGGGCCCCCAGGTTCACGGGGTAGTCGGGGTTGCCCACCACCGCCACGTCGCCGTTGGGCAACGGCTCGACCAGCACGCCGCAGCCCACGCCGCAGTAGCAGCAGATGGAGGGGAGCGCAGGGGTTTTGGTGGACATCGGTTCGGTTATGGGTTGTGGGTTATGGGTTATGGGTTATGGGTTATGGGTTATGGGTTATGAGTTATGAGTTATGAGTTGTGGGCAGGCGGGAATCGAAGGTGGAAAATGTGGGCAAGCGCTCGGTTTAACCATCCCAGCCCATAACTCATAACCCATAGCTAAAAACTACGCCAGGGCCACGGCCGGGGCTCCGGCTTCCGCTTCGGCCCCCTGCGCCACCAGGCGCACCAGCAGCACCAGGCCGCCCACGGCGGCTACCCCGCAGCCAATGTACAGGAAGGCCGTGCTGTAGGTGATGTCTTTCGACTTGAAGAGGAAGCCCACCAGCATGGCCCCCAGGTTGCCGCCCGCGCCCACGATGCCGCTCACGCTGCCGATGGCCTGCCGGTTCACGAAGGGCACGATGGAGTAGGTGCAGCCGTTGGCCATTTTCAGGAACAGGGCAAACCCCAGCATGGCCGCGATGGCCAGCGCCAGGCTCGGGGCCAGCGAGAAAAAGCCGATGCCGATGCCTTCGAGCACCAGCATCCCGCTCAGCAGCAGCCACTTCCCTTTCAGGCCGTGGGTGCGGCCGGTGCGGTCGGCCACGATGCCGCCCAGGGCCCGGGCGAAGAGGTTCATGCCCCCGAAGGTGCCGGCCAGCAGGCCCGCCGTGACCAGCGACGCCCCGTAGTGGTCCACGAAGTAAACGGCGGCCACGTTGTCCACCGTGATTTCGATGCCGAAGCAGGCCCCGTAGGCCAGCGCCAGCAGCCAGGTGCGGTAGTCGCGCAGGGCCAGCAGGAAGGTGCCCTTGGGCTTGGCGGCCGCCGTGCGCTGAATGTCGGCGTAGTTGCCGCGGGGCGTGTCCTCGGTGTAGCGGTAGTAGAGCACGGCCATCACCAGCAGCAGCACGCCGGGCACCACCATGGCGTAGCGCCACGAGTCGGCCTTGGTGGCCCAGCCCAGGGCCACGAAGCCGGCGGCCACCAGCGGCATCAGCATGTTGGCGATGCCGCCGCCCAGGTTGCCCCAGCCGCCGGTCACGGCGTTGGCCGTGCCCACCACGTTGGGCGCGAACATCATGGAGGTGTGGAACTGCGTGATGACAAACCCGGCCCCGATGATGCCAATGGCCAGCCGGAACAGCAGGAAGCTTTCGTAGCTGTGGCTCAGGCCAATGAACATCACCGGCAGCGCCCCCGCCACCAGCAGCCCGGTGTAGGCCAGGCGCGGCCCGATGGTGTCGCAGAGCTTGCCCATGAGCAGCCGCGCCAGGATGGTGGCCGACACCGAGGCAATGACGATGTTGCCAATCTGCCCCTTGTCGAGATGCAGCTGCTCGCGCACCAGCGGCATGAGCGGCGCGATGCCGAACCACCCGAAGAAGCACATGAAAAACGTGAGCCACGTGAGGTGAAACGTGCGCATCTGCACACCGGCAGCGGCAAAGATGTTGAGCCGGGTCAGGGGCTGTTGGGCGGTAGCGGTGGCGTCCATAAGCAGTTGGTTTGTTGATGGTTATTGTAAAACGGAGTGGTACTCCGTTAATCGTTGGGCATTTGCAACTCGCAACGGGGGGCCGCCGGGGCTGTTCAACCCGTAACGGAATGCCACTCCGTTTTACCGCTCAGGCCCAGCCGATGTACACGTCGTCGCCTTCCACCTTGACGGGGTAGGTCTGGATGGCGCACTCGTCGCCGTTCAGGCACGCGCCCGTGAGCAGCGAAAAGGTGCGCTTGTGGAACGGGCAGGCCACTTTGGGCTCGCAGGCCTCGCCGGCGCTGCCGATCATGCCCCGGGCCAGGGCCATCTGCTGCTTGTGGGGGCACAGGTTCTGGGTGGCGTACCACTCGCCGCGCCGGGCGAAGTTGAAGATGGCCACCTGCTCGCCCTTCACCAGGGCGCAGGCCCCGCCGTCGGCGGGGATGTCGGTGGTTTTGCACACGGGCAGCCAGGTCACGGCGGTTGCAGCTTCCATAAGGGGTTGGTTGATTGATTGTATTGTGCCCGTAGAGGCGCTGTGCCCGTAGAGACGCGACACTTCGCGTCTCCATCGCTGCCCGGTGCCAGCCGCAACGGTTACCGTTCAGCGGCCAGACGCGAGGTGTCGCGTCTCTACCGCGCCGGGGGCCCTATCCTACCACTCCGCCACCTTCTTCTGGCCGCGCATGGTTTCGAACTTCATCGTCGGGTCTTTCACCTTCGGCGCGTTCACGAAGTGGGTGAACTGCTTGCGCAGCTCGGGGTTGTCCACCACTTCCTTCCACTCGCAGAAGTAGTTTTTGATGAGCAGCGCGATTTCGCCCTCCAAATCGGCGCAGATGCCGAGGCTGTCGTTGACGATTACGTTGCGCAGGTAGGCAATGCCGCCGTCCATCTTGTTGAGCCACACGGCGGTGCGCGTCAGCGGGTCGGCGGTTTTGATGTAGAACATCAGGAAGCGGTCGAGGTAGCGCACCACCGTTTCCTGGTCGATGTCGCCGGCCAGCAGCTGGGCGTGTTGGGGCTTGGCCCCGCCGTTGCCGCACACGTACAGGTTCCAGCCCTTCTCGGTGGCGATGACGCCGAAGTCCTTGGCCTGCGCCTCGGCGCACTCGCGCACGCAGCCGCTCACGCCGCTTTTCAGCTTGTGGGGCGAGCGGATGCCCTTGTAGCGGTTCTCCAGCTCGATGGCAAACGTCACGCTGTCGTGCAGGCCGTAGCGGCACCAGGTGCTGCCCACGCAGCTTTTGATGGTGCGCAGGCTCTTGCCGTAGGCGTGCCCGCTCTCGAAGCCCTCGTTAATCAGCTCCTCCCAGATGTCGGGCAAGTCGCTCACGTGGGCCCCGAACATGTCGATGCGCTGGCCGCCCGTGATTTTGGTGTACAGGTTGTACTTCTCGGCGATGCGCCCAATGGCCATCAGCTGCCGGGGCGACACCTCGCCGCCGGCCATGCGCGGCATCACCGAGTAGGAGCCGCCCTTCTGGATGTTGGCCAGGTAGCGGTCGTTGGTGTCCTGAATCACGTTCTGCTTCACAATCAGGTCGTTCCAGAGCCCGGCCAGGATGCTGCCCACCGCCGGCTTGCAGGTTTCGCAGCCGTCGCCGCTGCCGAAGCGGTTCAGGGCCGTGTCGTAGGTGCGGATGTCGTTGATTTTCAGCAGGTCGAACAGCTCCTGGCGCGAGTAGTCGAAGTGCTCGCACAGCACGTTTTTGATGTAGGCCCCCTGCGCCATCAGCGTGCCGTTGATGAGGTCCTTCACCATCGGCACGCAGCCGCCGCAGCCCGTGCCGGCCTTGTTGCACTTCTTCATGCCGTCCACGGTGGTCACGCTCAGCTCGGCCACGGCGGCGCAGATGGCCCCCTTGGTCACGGCCTCGCACGAGCAAATCAGGGCCTCGTCGGGCAGGTTCAGCACGTTGGCGCCGCTATCGCTGCCCTCGCCGCCCCGGGCCCCCAGGATGAGGTCTTCGGGGTGGGGCGGCAGCACGAGCTTGTTGTTGACGGTTTGCAGCAGCATGCTGTAGGCCTCGGCGTCGCCGATGAGCACGCCGCCGAGCAGGTACTTGCCGTCGGGGCTGAGGTTGATGCGCTTGTAGATGCCGCTGTGCGCGTCCTCGAACACGATGCTGCGGCTGTGCGGCTCGGCGATGAAGGGGTCGCCGAAGCTGGCCACGTCCACGCCAATCAGCTTGAGCTTGCTGCTCATGTCGAAGCCGGTGAAGGCCCGGGCCCCTTGCAACAGCTGGCTGGCCACCACCTCGGCCATGTCGTAGCCGGGGGCCACGAGGCCGTAAATCATGCCCCCGTGCAGGGCGCACTCGCCGATGGCGAAGATGCGCGGGTCGCTGGTTTGCATCTGGTCGTTGACGGTGATGCCGCCGCGCAGGCCCACCTCCAGGCCGGCCAGCCGGGCCAGCTCGTCGCGGGGCCGGATGCCGGCCGAAATCACCAGCATGTCCACGGGCAGGATGGAGCCGTCGCCGAAGTGCAGCGCGTCGATGCGGCCGTTGCCGCCGATGCTGGCCGTGGCCTTGCTGAGGTGAATTTTCAGGCCCAGGGCCTCCAGCTTGCTTTGCAGCATGGCGCTGCCAGCGGCGTCGATCTGCCGGGGCATCAGGCGCGGGGCAAATTCGATGACGTGGGTTTCGGCCACGCCCAGGTCGAGCAGGGCCTTGGCGGCCTCCAGGCCCAGCAGGCCCCCGCCCAGCACGGCCCCCACGCGGGCCGTGGCCGCGGCGGCCTTGATTTCTTCCAGGTCTTCGATGGTGCGGTACACCGCCACCCCCTGCTTTTCCACGCCCGGGATGTCGGGCACGAAGGCCGACGAGCCGGTGGCCAGCACCAGGTAGTCGTAGGACTGCACCAGGCCGCCGCGCGAGTGCACCGTCTGGCTGGCGCGGTCAATTTCCTGCACCGCGTCGCCCAGGTGCAGCGCGATGCCGTGGTCGTGGTACCACTGCTGGGGGGCCATCAGCAGGTCGTCGGCGGTTTTGCCGCCGAAGTACTCGCTCAGGTGCACCCGGTCGTAGGCCACGCGGGGCTCCTCACCGAAAACAACAAGGTTGAAGGCGGTCGATTTGGCGAGGAGCTTCTCGCAAAATTTGTAGCCGACCATGCCGTTGCCGATGACAACGACGGTGGGGAGTTGCTGCGCTGCCATGCTGACCGGGATAGGTAGGGGTGTGTAATAGGCGGACGGGGTGGGTGGGATGGGACGGGCCAGCCAGCCGGAGCAGCCGGGCCTGGGAAGAATGGCAACAAAGCCCAGTGCCCCCTATTAATTTGGGGTGCATGCAGGCTGCGCATTGCAAATCTAATCGATTACCCCTTTCATAAAAAGGGGTAATCGATAAATAAGTCAATAATTTTTCAGAATATGCCTATAATTCTAAACCCCTCCCCTATGGAATACCCGCGTGCGCAACCGCCGGCCAGCGGGCGAACCGGCGCGGCAAGGGATTCCCGTTTTTTCTCGCAGAAGCAGCACCAGGGCGGTTGCAGGGCCCATTTGCGTGGAGTAGAGGCTGGCCTCCGCCCGTCGTTGACCGGCTGGCGGGGCCCCGTGCCGCGACGGGCGCGGGCCAGCCCCGCCCCTGCGCACACCTGCACACCCGTACACCAGCCCTTGCAGCCGTGGTGCCCTCCCGGTGCCTGGTGGCGTGACCGGGCCCCGGCGGGTCCATCGACCTGGGCCGGCGCGGCCGGCCGCGCTAAAAGCGGGCGATGGCCCGCAGGTTCACCAGGCGCTGCGAGAGGTAGTTGGGCACGGCGTAGGTGGCCCCGTTCACGTCCTGCAAGTAGCTGTAGCCGGCCACGTTGTTGGCCCCCAGTACGTTGAGAATTTCCAGGGCCAGCCACAGGCTTTGCAGCGAGTAGCGGTGCGGGGCCGGGCCGCTGCGCACCGCCACGATTTTGGAAAAGCCCAAATCGACGCGCAGGTAGTTGGTTTCGAGGATGTCGAGGCCGCGCAGGTCGGGCAGGTTGGGCGGACTGAACGGCAGGCCGGTGCCGAACACGGCGTTCACGTAGCCGCGCACCGAGGGGTTGTCGGGCAGGTGGTCCTGGAAAAACACGCCCACCGTCACGCGCTGGTCCTGGGGCCGGCGGATGTAGCCCTTGGCCTCGCGGGTGACGACGGCCGGCTGGGTGGCGGTGGCGGGCGTCGTCACCCGGTTCACCGAGTCGCCGTCCACGTTTTCGCGCGTCGTAAGCACGCCCAGGCTGAACCACGATTCGGCCCCCTTCACGAACTCGCCGCTGAGGCGGGCGTCGAAGCCGGCGGCGTAGGCCCGGGCGTTGTTTTGGGCGAAGTAGCGCAGCCGCACGTTGTCCACGTCGTAGGGCACCACGTCGGTGAGGTACTTGTAATACGCTTCGGTGGTGAGCTTGAACGGCCGGCCGCCCCAGTTGTAGGCCGCCTCCCGGCCCACCACCAAATGGTACGAGCGCTGGGCCCGCAGCTCGGGGTTCAGCACGCCCTGCTGGTTGCGCAGCTCGCGGTAGAACGGCGGCTGGGCGTACGCGCCGAGGCCCACTTTGAAGGTGCGGTTGGGGTGGCGGCGGCTGATTTGCGAATACTGCGCCCGCGGGCTCACCACAAGCTGGCCGTTGGTGGTCCAGTAGTGGGCCCGCAGGCCGTAGGTGAGCGTGCGCAGCGAATCGATGGCCCAGGTGTCCTGCACGTAGCCCTGGGTGCGGGTGCTGACGAGCGCCAAATCGGTGCGCAGGCGGGTGCGCCGGGCATCGGGCACGTAGTCGGCCGAGTCGGCGAAGGTGTACTCGTCGAGGACGTCGCTGATGCTTTCGCGGCCGATTTTGGCCCCGGCGCGCACGGTGTGGCGCAGGCCGGGCGTCCAGCGGGTGCGGGCCTCGGCCGTGTACACGCGGGCCGTGAGGCCGTTGCGGGCGTGCTGGAACTGCGAGCCCACGTCGCGCTGCCGCACCGCCTGGTTGAAATCGGGCGAGGTGGGGTCGCGGTTCACGTCGGCCAGGCGGTAGGCCGCCTCCACGTCGCGGTACTCGAACTCGCGCGAGACCAGGGCCGAGCCCAGCAGCTCGCCCTGCCAGTTACTGGTGAAGCGGTGCTTCAGGCTGAGGCCCCCCTGGTAGGTGTCGTACTGCATCCGCTCGCGCCCGTCGTAGGCGATGAACACCCGCGTGAACTGGTTGGTGTTGGTCGAGAACGTGGCCTGGCCGGTTTCGGGCGTGAAGCGGTAGTCGTTGTGGGCCACCACGCCCAGCAGGCCCAGGGTGGTGCGCTGGAGGTCGTCTTTGGGGCCCAGCCCGACGTTCACAAAGGCCTGGGCGTCGTAAAACGTGGGGTTGTAGCCGCCCTGCGCTTCTTTCAGCGAGGACAGCACGTACTGGGCGTTCTTGTAGCGCACGCCGGCCAGGTAGCTCACCCGGCCGTTCTTGGAGCGGGCCTCGGCGTGGGCCGCGCCGCCCACCAGGCTGGCGGTGAGCGAGGCCGCGAACTGCGCGGGCTCCTTATACGTCACGTCGAGCACCGACGAAAGCTTGTCGCCGTACTTGGGCTGCCAGCCGCCGGCGCTGAAATCGACGCTCCGCACCAGGTCGGGGTTGATGAAGCTGAGCCCCTCCTGCTGCGCCGCCGTGACGAGGAACGGCCGGTACACCTCGAAGCCGTTCACGTACACCAGGTTCTCGTCGTAGTTGCCGCCGCGCACGTTGTAGGTGCTGCTCAGCTCGTTGTTGCTCACCACGCCGGGGAGCGTCTTCAGAATGGCGTTAAAATCGCCGAACGGCGAGGGCAGCGTTTTCACGTCGCGCGGGTCGATTTGCGTCAGGCTCACCTGCTCGCGGGTGTCGGCCCCGGCGCGGCCGCCGCGCACCGTCACGTCGCCCAGGGCCTGCGCGTCGGGGCGCAGGGTGAAGGCCAGCGGATGGGCCGCATCCGCGGGCAGCACCAGGGCCCGGCGCAGCGGCAGGTAGCCCAGGCGGCGCAGCACCAGCACGGCCGCCTCGCCCCGCCCCGTGGCCCGGATAACCAGCGAAAACTGCCCCCGGGCCGTGGTGGTCGTGCCGCCGGGCTGGCCCAGCACGCTCACCGTCACCAGCTCCAGGGGCTGGCCGGCCGCGTCGCGCACCGTGCCGCTGAGCGTGAGGGTGCCCGCCGCGGGGGCCCCGGCGGCCGGCACCTCCTGGGCCCGTCCGGCCACCGGGGCCCCCAGCAGCGCGGCGGCCAGCGCCAGCCCGGCCAGCAGCGGCCGCATCCGGCAATTGAAAAACCCTGACAAGTACACGTGCGGCAAGTAGAAACGGAAAAAGTTATGTTGGCAGTAACGACGCGGGGCCCCGGCTATTGCCGACCGCGGCCGGCCGGGCCCTCGGCCAGAGCTTCGTCGAGTTGGGCCCGCAGGGCAGCCAGGGTGGCCACGGGCCCCTCGGGGGCCGAGAACACGAAGTTGCCGGCCACCAGCACGTCGGCCCCGGCCTGCACCAGGGCCCCGGCGTTGCCGGCGTTCACGCCGCCGTCCACCTCAATCAGGGCGTCGGAGCCGGTGTCGAGCAGCAGCTCTTTCAGGGCCGCGATTTTGGCCAGCGTGTGCGGGATGAACGCCTGGCCCCCGAAGCCGGGGTTGACGGACATGACCAGCACCACGTCGAGGTCGGCGGCGATGTCGGCGAGCACGGCCACGGGCGTGGCCGGGTTCAGGGCCACGCCGGCGCGGCAGCCCAGCTGCTTGATTTGCTGCACCACACGGTGCAGGTGGGGGCAGGCCTCGTGGTGCACGGTGAGGCCGGCGGCCCCCGCGTCGCGGAACGCGGCCAGGTAGTTTTGCGGGTCCTCAATCATCAAATGCACGTCGATGGGCTGCTGGGCGTAGCGGGCCACGGCTTGCAGCACGGGCAGGCCGAAGGAGATGTTGGGCACGAAGCGGCCGTCCATCACGTCGAAGTGCAGCCAGTCGGCGGCGCTGGTGGCCAGGCGCTCGGTTTCGGCTTGCAGGTTGGCCAAATCGGCGGCCAGGAACGAAGGGGCCAGCAACGGGGCGCGGCGCGGGTGCATCATGCCGGCAAAGGTAGCGGCCCGGCGCTGGGCTGGCGCGCGGGTGAACCGAACCGGCCGGGCCCGGTTTTCCGTACTTTGTAGGCGGCTGAGCCCCGGGGCCCGGCCGCTGCTTTTTTATCCCCGCTACTTTTCTCTGCGCATGAAAACCCTCGTTTTAGGAGCCACCGACAACCCCGACCGCTACGCCTACCGCGCCGTGCACGCCCTCCAAACCCACGGCCACGAGGTGGTGCCCGTCGGCATCCGCCGGGGCAAGGTGGCCGGCCTGCCCATCCGCACCGACCGCCCCCAGGAAGCCGGCATCGACACCGTGACGCTCTACGTGGGGCCCCAAAATCAGCCCGGCTGGTACGATTATATTTTGAGTTTGAAGCCCCGCCGCATCCTCTTCAACCCCGGCACCGAAAACCCCGAGCTGGAAGTACTGGCGCAGCAGCAAGGGATTCAGACGGAGGAGGCCTGCACGCTGGTGCTGCTCTCGATTGGGCAGTATTAAATTTAGGTAGTGGCTTAAAGCAGGGTGATTTCCAAATTATGCTGGTCAATAGCAATTTTAATTCGGTTATAATGGCTCGCGCGGCACTTGCTGAACGAG
>NZ_JABSNP010000028.1 GCF_013294115.1 Hymenobacter caeli
GGATTAAAATCTGTCTTAGCAACTTAATGCTCAGACGACTTGCTAAACGGGCAATATCCAAACCTGACGATTGATTTATCCTATACCCTCTTAGGGTTACCGGTGGTTCGGGCGTGTGGCCCTCGGTGGTTTCGTAGGCTTCTACGGCATCGGCAAGTAAGGCCAGGGCTTTGTTATCGGCGGCGTCCGGGGCTTGCTCCCAGGCTATCATCTGCTCGATGGCGGCCGCGTGCTGTTCGTCACTGGTAATCTTGAAATCGAAGGAATAGGCGGGTTTAGCAGCTGCGGCACCCGGCTTCGTGGCCTGCCCGGCGACGGTTTTTTCGGTGGATTTGCTCATTTCGCGTGGGGTATTAAATGATTTATCTTTCAAATAACGGCGAAGGTGCAGGATGGGCTTCCATACAGTATAATTAAATTATCAGAAACGGAATAAGTGACCCTATATGCAGCAAGCCGGCCCCAAGGCAAGCCCCGCCAGCCACCACCAGGGCCCCTAAGTCGCTCCAAGTTTCGGGAGGCTACCCGCCCGTCCGGCGCGAGGGGCCCCACCCGCCCAGCCCAGTCCCCCCGCGCCCGCCGCCGCTGGGGCCCTACGCTGGGGGCCCTGCTTTTTGCCGCGGGGATAGGGTTACGGCCAGCCCGTACCTTTGCCCCGTGCAACAGTTAGAACAAGACCTCAAAACCGCGCTGCAAACCGCTGCCCGGGCCGTTTTCGGCGTCGAAATCCCCCTTGCCAGCCTCGCCTTGCAGCCCACGCGCAAGGAGTTTGCCGGCAGCTTCACTCTCGTCACGTTTCCGCTCACCAAGGCGCTGGGCCAGGGCCCCGAGCCCATCGGCCGCGCCCTGGGCGAGTGGCTGCAGGCCCACGAGCCCCGCGTGAGCGGTTTCAACGTGGTGAAGGGCTTCCTCAACCTCGAAATTGCCGACGCCGAGTGGCTGAAGCTGTTTGCCCAGCTGCAAGCGCAGCCGGCCGGGGCCCCTGTCCCCACCGGGGGGCCCCAGCGCGTGGTGGTCGAGTACTCGTCGCCCAACACTAACAAGCCCCTGCACCTGGGGCACTTGCGCAACAACTTCCTGGGCTACTCGGTGGCCGAAATCCTGAAGGCCACCGGCGCCACCGTTACCAAGGCCAACCTGGTGAACGACCGCGGCATCCACATCTGCAAGTCGATGATTGCCTACCAGCGCTTCGGGCAGGGCGAAACCCCGGCCAGCGCCGGCCTCAAGGGCGACCACCTGGCGGGCAAGTACTACGTGCTGTTCGAGAAGCACTACCGCGAGGAAATCCGGCAGCTCGAAGCCGAAGGCGTGACCAACGAAGTGGCCAAAAAGCAGGCCCCCCTGATGGCCGAGGCCCAGCAGATGCTGCAAGCCTGGGAAGCCGGCGACGAAGCCGTGATGGCCCTCTGGCACCAGATGAACGGCTGGGTGTACGAGGGCTTCACCGAAACCTACGCCACCATCGGCGTCGATTTCGACAAGTTCTACTACGAATCGGGCACCTACCTGCTGGGCAAGGAGCGGGTGGAGGAAGGCCTGCAAAAAGGCGTGTTCTTCACCAAAGAAAACGGCTCGGTCTGGGTCGATTTGCAAGCCGAGGGCCTGGATGAGAAGCTGCTGCTGCGCGCCGACGGCACCAGCGTCTACATCACCCAGGACCTGGGCACGGCCGAGCTGAAGTACCAGGATTTCGGCTACGACAGCAGCATCTACGTCATCGCCGACGAGCAGAACTACCACATGCAGGTGCTCCAAGCCACGCTGGCCAAGCTGGGCAAGCCCTACGCCGCCGCCATCCACCACCTCAGCTACGGCATGGTGGACCTGCCCTCGGGCAAGATGAAGTCGCGCGAAGGCACCGTGGTGGACGCCGACGAGCTGGTGCGCGACGTGGTGGCCGCCGCCAAAGCCGCCACCCTGGAAAAAGGCAAAACCGAAGGCCTGTCCGACGCCGAGCTGGAGGAATTGTACCACCTGCTCGGCCTGGGGGCCCTAAAGTATTACCTGCTGAAGGTGGACCCCAAAAAGCGCATGCTCTTCAACCCCGAAGAATCGGTGGCGCTGGAGGGGCACACGGGGCCCTTTATCCAGTACAGCTACGCCCGCATCGCCGCCATCCGCCGCAAAGCCGCCGAGCTTGGCATTGCCGAAGCTGCGGATTTTGCGGCCCTGGGGGCCCTGGCGCCCACCGAGCGCGAGCTGGTGCAGGAGCTGGCCCGCTACCCCGCCGTGGTGGCCGACGCCGCCCGCAACCTCTCGCCCGCCGTGGTGGCCCAGTACGCCTACGACCTGGCCAAAGCCTACAACCGCTTCTACGCCGAAGTCTCCATCTTCCAGGAAACCGATGAGCTAAAGCGCAGCCTGCGCGTGGCCCTGTCGGCCCGGGTGGGCGAGCAACTCAAGGTAACGCTGGGCCTGCTGGGCATCCAGGTACCCGAGCGCATGTAGGCCGGCCCGGGCTGCCGGCTTTTCCGCCGGCTGCCCGGTAATCCCCAGGGCCCCCAGGTCAGGTACCAAGGGCCCCCAGGTAACCCCAGGGCCCCGGGGCAACGATTCCCTGCCGATTCAACGATTAGCGGGCAGCCGGCGAAAAGCCGGCAGCCCGCCCCGTTTCCTCATCCATAATCCCTCATCCGCAGTCCCTTATCCATAATCCCCCCGAATGAAAAGCGTCGCCGTCTACTGCGGTTCCAGTGCCGGAACCAACCCTGCCTACGTGGCCCAGGCCCGGGCCCTGGGGGCCGCACTGGCTGCCCAGGGCCTCACGCTGGTGTACGGCGGCGGGCGCGTGGGCCTGATGGGCACCATCGCCGATGCGGTGCTGGCCGCCGGCGGCAAAGTGGTTGGCGTTATCCCCGGTTTTCTGGATGCTAAGGAGCTGGCCCACAAAGGATGCACCGAGCTGCACGTGGTGCGCACCATGCACGAGCGCAAGCTAATGATGGCCGACCGCGCCGACGCCTTCATTGCCATGCCCGGCGGCTACGGCACCCTGGAGGAGCTGTTCGAAGTCCTCACCTGGGGCCAGCTGGGCCTGCACCAGAAGCCCGTGGGCCTGCTGAACGTAGCGGGCTACTACGACCACCTGCTGCTGGCCCTCGACCGCATGCGCGACGACCAGCTGCTGCGCGCCGAAAACCGGGCCGCCCTGCTGGCCGATGCCAGCCCCGCCGGCCTGCTCGCGCAGCTGGCCGCCTACCGCTCGCCGCAAGTCGAGAAATGGCTCGATTCCAGCACCACGTAGCACTGTGAACATGGGGGCCTCAAACCTTGCGGCGGCCGCGCCGGTTCAAGCGGCAAGTTCTAATTCAACCACCTCAACACCAATTTTATGAAAAACTCCCTGTTGCGCCTGCTGGGCCTGGGTGCACTGGCCACGGCCGGTCTCTCGGCCATGAATTTCACCGCTTCGCCCCAACCTAAAATGGAAACTGCCGCCGCCCCCACCGTGTACGATTTCACCGTGAAGTCCATCGACGGCAAAGACGTGAAGCTGAGCCAGTACAAGGGCAAGAAAATCCTCATCGTGAACACCGCCTCCAAGTGCGGCTTCACCCCGCAGTACAAGGAGCTGGAGGAGCTGTCGAAGAAGTACGGCAAGGAAGTGACCGTGCTCGGCTTCCCGTCCAACAGCTTCAACCAGGAGCTGGCCTCGAACACCGAAGTGGCCTCGTTCTGCGAGAAAAACTACGGCGTGACGTTCCCCCTGTTCCAGACCGTGGCCGTGAAGGGCGACGACGCCACCCCGCTCTACAAGTTCCTGGCCGACAAGACCAAGAACGGTGCGGTGAGCGACGCTCCGAGCTGGAATTTCTGCAAGTACCTGGTCGATGCCCAGGGCCACGTCGTGAAGTTCTACCCCTCGAAAGTGACGCCCCTGAGCCCCGAGCTGCTGGCCGACATCGCGGCCAAGTAATTTTTGCCCCCGGCAAGCTGTTGCCTGCGTGACGCAAATAGAACGTCATGCTGAGCGCAGCCGAAGCATCTCTCCTGCTCAACTATTCCAATCGATTGGAGTGCTGCTGCGGGAGAGATGCTTCGGCTGCGCTCAGCATGACGTTCTTTTGCTTTTAATTACTTTTTTCTACAGTTATGTCCCCCTGGATTTCCGCGTTTCGCCCGCGCACCTTGCCCCTGGCCCTGGCCAGCATCCTCACCGGCGGCTTCCTGGCGAAGGCGGCGGGCCTGTTCAACGGCCCCGTGGTGGCCCTGGCGGCCCTCACCACCATTCTCCTGCAAATCCTCAGCAACCTGGCCAACGACTACGGCGACTCGCAAAACGGGGCCGACAGCATCCACCGCGAGGGGCCCCAGCGCGCCGTGCAAAGCGGGGCCATCACCCCCACCCAAATGAAGCGCGGCATGTACATCTGCGGGGCCCTGGCCTTTGCCAGCGGGCTGCTGCTGCTGTGGGTGGCCCTGGGCACGGCCGGCCTCTGGCTGCTGCTGGGCTTCCTGGCGCTGGGCCTGGCCGCCATTTGGGCGGCGGTGAACTACACCGCGGGCAGCCGGCCATACGGCTACGCCGGGCTGGGCGACATTTCGGTGTTCCTCTTTTTCGGGATTGTGGGCGTGTGCGGCACCTACTTTTTGCAGGCGGGGGCCCTGCCGCTGGCCGTGCTGCTGCCCGCTGCCGCGCTGGGATGCTTCGCCACGGCAGTGCTGAACGTTAATAACATCCGCGACATTAAATCCGACGTGCTGGCCGGCAAAATCACGATTCCCGTGCGGCTGGGGCCCCGGCACGCCCGGCGCTACCACTGGCTGCTGGTGCTGTTCGGGCTGGGCTGCGCCACGGTATTTGTGACCCTCACCTACCACTCGCCCTGGCAGTGGCTCTACGTGCTAGCTGCCCCGCTGCTGCTCTTCAACGCCATTCAAGTATGGCAGCGCCAGGAATCCCTGCAAATCGATCCGCTACTGAAGCACATGGCCCTGAGCACGCTGGTGTTCACGGTACTATTTGGGGTGGGGCAGGTAGTGTAGGATTGCCCTGCTCCCAAGGAACCTCACCCCCTAACCCCCTCTCCAAAAAAGAGGGGGAACTAGTTTTTAGCCTTAGCTTCTAAAACTAGAAGATTATGCTAGGGCTAGTTCCCCCTCTTTTTTGGAGAGGGGGTTAGGGGGTGAGGTTCCCTAGGACGGTGAGCGCAGAGGCGGATGCTAGAACGACCCACTTGAGCATTGATTAAATAAAAAAAGCGCGGCCGCCCACATGGGCGGCCGCGCTTTTTTTATTCGCTGGCAGGTGGCGTTTCGCTGGAAGTAGTGCTGCTTTCGGCACCGCCTTCCGGCTTGGGGCCCCGGTCGTCTCTGTTGCGGTTGCGGCCGCCGCGGCTGCGGCGGCGCTCCCCGTCGGGGCGGGGCTCGCGGGGTTCGCCGTTGGCAGGGGTTTCGCCTTCGGCCCGGGGCTCGCGCGGGGGGCGCTGCCCGCCTTCGGGGCGCGGGGTTCGTTCGGGGCGGGGGCCCCGGTCGCGGCGCTCTTCGCCTTCGGGGCGCGGGGGGCGCTGGTAGGGCACGGCGGGGGCGCTGCCGGCGTCGAGGGCGGCCAGGGCGTTTTTGGCGTTGGCCAGGCGCTCCAGGTGCCGGGGGTCTTTGGGGTCGGGGGCGTCGCGGCGGGGCGGCCGCTCGCCGTCGCGGCCACCGCCTTCGCGGCGCGAGCCGCCCTCGCGGGGGCCCCCGCCGAAGCCGCCGCTCCGGCCGCCGCCGCTACCGCCGTGGCCGCCGCGGGCGGGACGGCCGCCGATTTTGCCGCCCAGGCCGGCGAAGCGCTTGGGGTCGAACTCCGGGGCGGGGCCCAGGCCCAGCTCCTCGGTGATGGCCCGCTTCTCCAGGTCGCGCTCGATGAGCTTTTCAATTTTCAGCACCCGGTCCTGGTCCTGGTCCGAGATGAAGGTGATGGCCGTGCCCTTGGTGGCGGCGCGGGCCGTGCGGCCGATGCGGTGCACGTAGTCCTCGGCGGCGCGCGGAATGTCGTAGTTCACCACGTGGCTCAGGCTGTCGATGTCGATGCCGCGGCTGAGCACGTCGGTGGCCACCAGGATGGGGAACTGCTTGTTTTTGAAGGCCCGCATGATTTCCTCGCGCTCCTCCTGGGTGCGGTCCGAGCTGATGCCGCGGGCCTCAATGCCGAGCTTGTTCACGGCTTTCACGATGCCGCCCACGGCCGCTTTCTGGCTCGTAAACAGCACCATGCTCTGCACGTCCTGGGTTTTGATGATGTGCTCCAGCACGTAAATCTTCTGGCGGTCGAAGGCCATGTACAGCTGCTGGTCGATGCCGGCGGCGGGCTTGCTCACGGCCAGGCGAATCTCTTCGGGATTGGTGAGAATCTGCTGCGAGAAGTCGCGGATTTTGCTCGGCATGGTGGCCGAAAACAGCAGCGTCTGCCGCTGCTTGGGCAGCTGGCGCACGATGTTGAAGATGTCGTCGCTGAAGCCCATGTCCATCATCTTGTCGGCCTCGTCCAGCACCAGGTACTTGATTTGGTCGAACTTGACGTAGCCCATCTGCAGGTGCGCGATGAGGCGGCCGGGCGTGGCGATGATGATGTCGGCCCCGCTCGTCAGGGCCCGCTTCTGCTGCTCCCAGCCCTCGCTTTTGCCGCCCCCGTAAATGGCTATCGAGCTGGCCTCCACGTAGTAGCCGAAGCCCATCACCTGCTCGTCGATCTGGGTGGCCAGCTCGCGGGTGGGCACCAGGATGAGGGTGGTGGTGTGGCCGTGCTTGGCGTGCGAAATCTTGTCGAGCAGCGGCAGCAGGTAAGCGGCGGTTTTGCCGGTGCCGGTCTGGGCGCAGGCAATCAGGTCTTTGCCTTCCAGGATTTTGGGGATGGCCTGCTCCTGCACGGGCGTGGCCTGCTGGTAGTTCATGGCGTCCACGCCGGCCAGCAGGTCGTCGTGGAGGTTAAATTCGTGAAACGTCACGGGACAGCTGTTTTAAAATGAATAATTTGGGCTGACCTCGTGCTTTTGGCCAGCAAACCGCTTGATTTACGGTAAAGATACGCCCGGGGCCCACGCTTGAGGTTGCGCCGGGCGGCCCGGGGCACCGGGCCGCCCGGCCCCGCCAAAAGCCCCAACGACTCAGCGCCCAGAAATGTCCCTCGACCGCTTCTCCGCCCAGGCTGCGGCCTACGCCCGCTTCCGCATCGACTACCCCGCCGCCCTCTACGCGTGGCTGTTGCCGCTGGTGCCCGGCCGCCAGCGGGCCTGGGACTGCGCCACCGGCAACGGCCAGGTGGCCGTGGCGCTGGCCGCGCACTTCGCCGAAGTGGAGGCCACCGACCTCAGCACCAACCAGCTGGCCCAGGCCCCGGCGCGGCCTAACCTCCACTACCAAACGGCCCGCGCCGAGCACACACCCTTCCCTGATGCCGCGTTCGACCTCATCACCGTGGGCCAGGCCGTGCACTGGTTCGACCACGCCGCCTACCACCGCGAGGTGCGCCGCGTCGCTGGACCCGGTGCGTGGCTGGCCGAGTGGGGCTACGGCCTGGGCCGCATCAGCCCCGCCATCGACCCGCTCGTGTGGCACTTCTACCGCGAGGTGCTGGGACCCTATTGGGACGAAAACCGCTGGCACGTGGACGACGAGTACGCCCGCATCCCGTTCCCGTTTGCCGACGTGCAGCGGGCGCATTTTGCCGAGCAGCGGCAGTGGTCGGCCGCCTGGTACCTCGATTACCTGCGCACCTGGTCGAGCGTGCAGAACTACCAAAAACAGCACGGCACCGACCCCGTGGCGCTGGTGGCCGAGGCCCTGACGCAGGCCTGGGGCCCCGGTGAGCGGGCGGTGATATTCCCCGTATTCGCCCGGGCCGGGCGGGTGAAATAATCACAGGTTCACCGCGTTGGCGAGCCATTTATTCCTGATTTTTATGACCCCACTGGCTACCCGGTTGCGGGCGGTGCTGCTGTTCTACCGCGGCGTCGCGCCGTTTACGCTGGGCATCTCGGCGCTGATAGTGCTGGCGGTTTTGGTGCCCGCGTTGCGCGAGGGCCGGGCCCGGGGCTTATTGCCGATGCTGTTGCTGCTTAAGCTGGCCACGGGCCCCGCGGTGTGGTACCTGGCCGAGCAGCTGCGCCCCCAGCAGTACTGGTTTTACTACAACCTGGGGGTATCGCGCGGGCGCTTGTGGGCCGGCGTGGCCGTGCTGGACGGGCTGCTCTTCCTCGGCACGGCGGCCGCCGCAACGGCCCTGGCCGCGTGAGCCGGGGCCCCGCATTCCGCGCCGCGGGCCCGCACGTGCTCGAAGCCGACGGCATCCGGGTGGCGTTCGGCGGCCGGCCGGTGCTGACCGACATCTACCTGCGGGTGCAAACCGGCCAGGTGGTGGGCCTGCTCGGGCGCAACGGCAGCGGCAAATCCACGCTGCTGCAAGCCGTGTTCGGGGCCCGGTGCGTGGCCGATGCCTCGGTGCGCGTGAACGGCCGCCGGGCCGTGCCCGCCTTCCGCACGCCGGGCCTGCTCAACTACCTGCCGCAAGCGCCGCTGCTGCCGCCCGGCGTGTCGCTGCGGCAGGCGGCCCGGCTGTTGCGCGTCGATTGGGCGCAGGCCACGGCCAGTTTCCCCGAGCTGCGGGCGCAGCTGGAGGCCCGCCCCGGCGAGCTTTCGGGCGGCACGGCCCGCTTGCTGCACATGCTGCTGCTGCTCCACGCCGACACCGCGTTTTCGTTGTTCGACGAGCCATTTACCGGCATCATGCCCGTGCACCTCGAAACGCTGGGCGCGGAGATGCAGCGGGCCCGGCAGCGCAAAGGCCTGCTCCTCACCGACCACCGCCACGCCGAGGTGCTGCCGCTGTGCGACGTGGTGTACCTGCTGCACCAGGGCCGCCTGCTGAAGCTGGGGGCCAACCCCGGCCCCGAGCTGCGCGACCACGGGTACCTGGCGGCCTGAGCAGGGCCCCGGCGCGGCCGGCGCGGTGGTTTGCGGGCCGGGTGCGCGGGGGCGGCACCCGTTTGTCCCAGCTCCAAAAACGCCGTGGTCAAACGGGCGAAACGATGGAAGCCGAGGGTTAACGCAGCTATGTTATACTGAAATTAGGTACTTGCGCCAGGTGCTTTAAAATAAATTAAAAAATAATTATCTGTAAGTCAGTATGTTAATTAATAGATGTAAATTTTGCTTTTGGTATTTTGACAGTAAACCTTTATTCTTGCCAGTACTAGCTATCCCGTTTTATTTCATAAATTACTTACTCTATCATGGCCAAGCTATCCAATAAAGCCCCCGCCGCCCCCGAGCTGTTCGCGCCGGCCGAGCCGCGGCCCGCTACCGACTTGGTGGCCACCCCCGCGCCCGCCCGGAAAAAGGCCAGCCGGGTTCCTAAAAGCCCTAAGAAGGAAGCCCTTATCCCGGCCGAAGCCCCCGCTGCCCCGGCCGAAACCGTGCACAGCGGGGCCACCGCTACCAACGACCAGCCCACCGCCGAAGCCGGCTCGCCCACCGAGGCCCCCGCCGACCGCCTCGACCAGATTTTCGACGGCCTCAAGCAGAAATCCACCGCCAAGCAGGCCATCTTCCGCAACACGCTCGCGGCGTTCGAATGCCTGCGCCTGGTCTCGCAGGAGCTGGTGCTGGAGCTGGCCCACAAGCGCCCGCCCCTCGACGCCAGCGTGGTGCTGGAGTACCGCTCCATCAACGACATGGAGTTCCACATCCGGTTTTCGGGCGATTTGCTGGTGTTCGTCATGCACTCCAACATCGTCACGTTTGCCGACGAGTACGGCCCCATGCCCAGCGCCTACGTCCAAGCCGATTTCCGGCGGCGCTTTTTTGGCCACATCATGGCCTACAACTTCATGGCCGACAGCATCAAGTACCAGCGCCTGAACGACCCGGGATACCTCGTGGGCCGCCTGCTCGTCAACATCGAAAACCACTACTTCCTCGAAGGCGTGCAACAGCTGGAGCTGCCCAACAACGACATGTCGGACAACGTGCTGACGACCGACGCCATGCGCCTGTTCGTGGAAAGCGCCATGATTGCCGCCGTCAACAACGACCTGATTGCCCCGCCGCTCACCGAGATTCAGAAAATCAACGTCAAGCAAAAGTTGGAAAACCAGCAGGTGAGCCGCGGCAGCAAAGTCGGCTTCAGCTTCTCCCACGAGCAGGTCGTCTGAACCGCAGATTAAGTGGATTTAACGGATAAGAACGGATTTCAATAGCCTTTAAATATTTGGTGAGAGGAGCTTTGGGCCGCTAGCTGGAATTTCTAAACCCCAACAAAAAGGCCACTCGTAGAGTGGCCTTTTTGTTGCAGAAGAGGAGGCCGTTGGAATCCGTTCTTATCCGTTAAATCCACTTAATCTGCGGTTCAGACAACGCCATAACCCACCTTGGCCCGCACCTTCGCTAGCACGCCGGCCCCGTAGGCCTGGGCCCGGCGGGCCCCGATGGCCAACTGCTTGTCTATTTCGGGCAGGTTGGCCATGTAGAAGTCGAACCGCTCGCGCTCGGCGGCGAAGCGCTTCAGAATCAGCTCGAACAGGGCCTGCTTGGCGTGGCCGTAGCCGTAGCCGCCGGCCAGGTACAGGCGGCGCAGCTCGGCGGTGTCGGCGGGCGGGGCCAGCAGCGAGTACAGCTTGAAGGTAACGTCGGTGTCCGGGTCTTTGGGGTCGGCGAGGTCTTTGCCGTCGGTGATGATTTTGCGGATGACCTTCTGCAACTCCTTCTCCGGCAGGAAGATGTCGATGGTGTTGCCGTAGCTCTTGCTCATCTTCAGGCCGTCGGTGCCGGGGATGGTCATCAGCTCGGCGTCGACGCGGGCCTGGGGCGGCACCAGCGTGTCGCCGTAGCGGGCGTTGAAGGCCTGGGCGATGTCGCGGGCAATTTCGAGGTGCTGCACCTGGTCTTTGCCCACGGGCACAATCTCGGCGTCGTAGAGCAGGATGTCGGCCGCCATCAGCACCGGGTAGGTAAAGAGGCCGGCGTTCACGTCCGAGAGCTTGTCGCTCTTGTCCTTGAAGCTGTGCGCGTTGGCCAGCATCGGGTAGGGCGTGAAGCACGACAGGTACCAGGTCAGCTCGGTCACCTGGGGCACGTCGGACTGCCGGTAGAACAGGTTTTTCGCGGTATCGAAGCCACAAGCGAGCCAGGCGGCGGCCACGGCGTAGGTGTTCTGGCGCAGCACGTCGGGGTCGCGCACGGTGGTGAGCGAGTGCAAGTCGGCGATGAAGTAGAGCGAGTCGTTGGCCGGGTTCTTCGACAGCTCGATGGCCGGGAGGATGGCCCCGAGTAGGTTGCCCAGGTGCGGGCGGCCCGTGCTTTGGATGCCGGTGAGGATGCGGGACATGGAAATGAGAATCAGTGTGCGGTGTCCGGCAGGGGAGCCGGCACGTAATCGGTACCCGTGTTGAGCGCGTGCACAATGCCGGGCAAATCGTCGGTGGTGAACCGCTTGGCTTCCAACAGTTCGGTCAGGTCGGGCCGGTTGGCGAGGTGGCGTTGGAGTGCTTCCCTGAATTTTTTGCCGCCGCCCAGCAGGCCACTGGACGGGATGGGCGAAACGTCTGCCTCCTGCACCCATTTCAACAGATATAAGACGCCGGTGGACCCGCCGCCGCCCACCATCGCGCCGCCGGCCCCCACCATCGGGGCCCCACCCGTCGGGTAGGTGTAGCGCAACAACGACACGTAGCCGCTGTCGAGCCGCTCTACAAAGGCCAGGTCCACGGTTTTAATAAACGGGCCGGAACCCAATGTGAAGTTGCCCGCGGTGACGTATTTGTGCCCGCCCATCTGAAAGGAAGCGACTTCCTGTGGAGCGAACCTGGTTTTTTTGCCGTCCGCATCTTCCACCACCAATTGGTCGTTGCCCCGCAGCTTCAGCTGGCCTTGGTGGCGCACGCCGGGGCTGTTGACCAATCGGTAAGAGCCGGGCTCGAAAGAATTAAAAAACTGGGCCCACAGCACCTGTGGCAACAATAACCCAATGAATACGAATAGCAGGCGCATGGCGTAAAGAAATAGAATGGTTAGGGATAAAAAAATAATCAGGGTTTCATCCGCACGCCTTGGTTATAGGCGCGCACCAAATCGGCCAGCTGGGCCCGGGTAATCTGGTTAGCCACCAGCTGCCGCTGCAACACTGGGTCGGCGGGGAACAGGCCGGCCACGAGCGGGCTCAGGGCCTGGCGAGCGTCGAGGCCCGGGGCGTGCTTGGGGCTGTACACGAAGAAGTTGGCGGTGCCGCGCTTGCGCAGCACGGCCAGCGCGATGTGGGCCTTGATGGGGCCCATCGGGGCCACGTAGTAGTAGTAAAACAGCTCCACGGGGCCGTCGGCCACCACGGTTTCCAGCAGGGCCGGGTCGGCAAATTTCGCGTCGAAGCCGGCGCGGAGCTTGAAGCCGTCCTGCCGGGCAAACGCGTGGCCGTCAACGGTGAAGGCCGCTACCTGGGCGGGGCGGAAGCTGCGCTCCTGGCCGTTGCGGACGCCGGCCAGGGCCCCGGGCTTGGCGTCTTCGGCCAGCACCAGCTTCAGGTCGGCGTCGCCCTGGGCCCCGTTGGCCAGCTGGTAGTGGCCCGGCGCGAGCAGGAACTGGGCGTGGGCCCGGCCCGGTGGCAGCGCGGCCATGGCGAGGGCCCCGGCCAGGCCCACCAGGCAGTGGCGGGCAAACGATAAGCGCAGCATGATGATTAACAGGTAGATAAGATAGAAATAATTATTGCCTCACTAAAATGACTCGGGTAAGGTAGCAAGTGCGCCGCATGTTCAGGGCTTCACGAAGGGCTGGCCGGAGTTGAGGGCCCGAAAAAACGCGGGCAGGGTGTCGTCGCGCACGGCCGAGCCGTCCAGCAGGGCCAGCAAATCGGGGCGGCCCGCGGCGTAGGGCCGCAGGGCGGCGTGCAGCTTCGCGCCCTGGTTGGTCCAGGCGTAGGCGGGCAGGCTGACGGCCTCGGCCGCCCCGGCCGGGCGCGCGAGGTACACGCTCACCTGGCTCGTGCGCTCGTACGCGCCGTCGTAGCGGAGCACCCCGGCCGTGGCCGATTCGTAGCGCAGCAGGCACACGCGGCCGCTGTCGAGCCGCTCCACCAGGGTGGGCCCCATCTTTTGGTAAGTAGCGCCGCTGGGCACCAGGAACCCGGCCGCTGGCACGAACACCCGGCCGTCGTCGGTCTTCGCGTAGGCCAGGACCTCGGGCGCAATCCGGGACGCGTTGCCCGCTTCGTCTTTGACCCGGAGGCCGCTTTCGCTCAGCAGCAGGGCCCCGCGGTAGCTTTTGTGGGGGTCGCTGGCCAGCGCGTAGGTGCCCGGCCCGCGGGGCTGCGCCCGGGCCGCCGCGGGCAGTAGCAGGGCCAGTAGGAAAAGCGTGTTTTTGAGCATGGAAAGGGTGGAAAGAGGGGTTGGGCTCACACACTGTCGTTGGCCGCGGCTTCCTGCTGCAGCTCCAGCGTGTCGGCGGGGCCGAGGTAGCGGTCAATCAGGAAGTGGGCCAGGTAGAGCACGGGCGTGAGCAGGATGGCGGCGGCAAATTTGTACCAATAGTTGAAGTTGGCCACGCTCACCACCTGCGCCAGGCTCCAGTTGCCGAACACGTAGAACGCCACGTACAGCACCACGAAGCTGTCCACGAGCTGCGACACCAGCGTCGAGCCCGTGGCCCGCAGCCAGATGAGGCGGCCCCCGGTGGCCCGGCGGAGGGCGTCGAAGATGCTGGCGTCGAGCAGCTGCCCGATGATGAAGGCCACAATGGAGCCCGTGATGATGCCCAGCCCCTGCCGGAAAATGCTTTGGTAGGCAAAGTCGATGCTGAACGGCCGGCCCAGGTTGTCGGCCTTGTTCACGTCGAGCCAAAAATCGGCCGGGGGCAGCCGGGTGGTGAGGTAGATGACCCCGAAGGCGAACAGGATGAGCCCCATCGTGAGGTAGCTCACGCGCAGCACGCCCGCCTTGCCGAAGTACTCGTTGATGATGTCGGTGGTGACGAACACGACGGGCCAGATGAGCACGCCGGCCGTGAGGTTGCCGGGCAGAAAGCCGGTGAGCTTGGCCACCGAAAAAATCTTGACCCCGATGATTTCGGCCAGCAGCGCGTTCACCAAAAAAATGCTGCTCAGCACCAGGTACAGTTGCTGTTTGCGGTGGGCAAAAGGGGCGGGCATACGGCAGCGGTTATAGGCTCACCATCAGCCCTTCGAGGGCCAGCTCGGCGGTGGGAAACACGGCGCGGGCCTCGGCCAGCAGCGGCTCTAGGGCCTTGTAGCGGCTGGAAAAGTGGCCGATGAGCAGGCGGCCCACGCCCGCGTCGCGGGCCAGCAGGGCGGCCTGGCGGGCGGTGCTGTGGTGGGTTTGGGCGGCCCGCTCGCGCAGGTCTTCCAGAAAGGTGGCCTCGTGGTAGAGCAGGTCGGCCCCGCGCACGAGGTCGGCCAGGGCGGGGGTGTAGAGCGTGTCGGAGCAGAAGGCGTAGCGGCGCGGCGGCGCGGCGGGGGCCGACACGTCGGCGTGGCGCAGGCCGGGCTGCCGGTCGTCGGGGGCCAGGTCGTGGCCCTCGGCGAGGCGGGCCAGCTGGGCGGCGCTGAGGCCGGCGGGCAGGCGCTCCTTCAGCAGGCGGGGGCGGCGCG
Organism: Hymenobacter caeli; assembly: GCF_013294115.1. Classification (GTDB taxonomy): domain Bacteria; phylum Bacteroidota; class Bacteroidia; order Cytophagales; family Hymenobacteraceae; genus Hymenobacter; species Hymenobacter caeli. The sequence goes on from NZ_JABSNP010000028.1 coordinate 14,576, forward strand.
GCTGCTCGGCAAACAGGTAGCCGGCGCACGGAATGCGGTGGCGCATGGGCAGCGAGGCCACGGTGATGTGCTGGTCCTCGTACACCCCGGCGTGGACTTCGGTATCGACGGCGACGAACTCCATGGCGTAGGCCAGCTTCGTGCCCGACGCCCGCATCTGGGCCAGGAGCACGTCGTCGAGGCCCGGGGGGCCGACGATGACGAGCGGGCGGGTGCGGCCCTGCAAGTGCAGGGTACCCAGCAACCCGAAAATGCCGAAGTAGTGGTCGCCGTGCAGGTGCGAGATGAAGATGGCCTTCAGTTGGTTGAGGCGGCTGCGGTATTCGAGCAGGCGCCACTGGGTGCCCTCGCCGCAATCGACGAGGTAGTGGGCCCCGCCCACGGTGAGGGCCTGGGCCGTGGGGTGGCGGCCCAGCACCGGCGTGGCCGACGCCGAGCCCAAAATTCGCAGCTCGAAAGTCAAAATAGTAAGCCGTTGATTATAAGCTGTTAGCCATCAGTTGGCAACAGGTAGCTCTTTTCAATAAGAATTCAGAATAGTTGGCCATTCAGCAAAAAGAAATTGGCTGCCAACGGTAGCACCCCCAAGGAAGGCTAACAGCTGACAGCCAAAAACCATGTGCCGTATCAAGGCAGCCGCTCAATAAAAACTACTCTTTGTCCGTCAGGTCGCGCTCGATGGCGTGCAAAAACACCCGGTCGATGCCTTCCTCCACGGTGGGCAGGATGTGCAGCACCGACTCCAGCTTGCTGATAGTGATGAGCTTAAGCACGTGGTCTTGCAGGCCGGTGAGCACCAACAGGCCCCCGGTAGAGTTGCACAAGCGGTTGGCGATAAGGATGGAGCTGAGGCCCGACGAATCGGTGTATTTTACGTTGGACAGGTCCAGGATCAGGTTGTTAATACCTTCAGCGTTGAGCTTAACAAACTCCGATTTGAGGTCCGGGGCGACGGTGGTGTCCAGCTTTTTCTCGTCGATGGTGATGACGGTGTAGCTTTCTTTTTTATCGATGGCGTACTTCATGCGGCGGGAGCGGGAGATAAGTATTAAAGCAACGAAGGTAGAGAAAAAACGCGCAAGGCCCTAGCGCAGCACGGGCCCCGCGAACGTGAGCGAAGCCCAGGTGCTGAGCCAATCGGCCCGGTCGCGCAGAGCCGCCGGGGCTTCGGCCATGTCGACGGCGGCCACCAGGTAAGGGCCCGGCCCCAACAGGCGCAACAGCACGCGCCCGCTTTGGTTGGCGTGGGTCACGAAGTGCCCCGTGGGCTGGCCCGCCGGCTGCTGCTGCCACACCTGCACCAGGGCCCCGCGCACCGGCTGGCCGGCCCGCAGCACCCGCACGGTGAGGGCCGCGCCGGGGGCCAGGCGGTAGGGATTTTGCTCGGGCACCAGCTCGAAGGGCAGGCCCAGCACCCGGCGGTAGGCGGTGTCGGCCGCCGAGGCCGTGAGCCCCACCTGCACCAGGGCCTTGGCGCAGCGGCGGTAGGCCTCGCGGCCGGGCAGGGCCTGCTGGGCCCGCTCCTGGCGGCGGCGCAGGGCCAGCTCCAGCCCTTCTTCGCGCAGGTAGGCGGTGAACTTCTCGCCGGGCAGCTCGATGAACGCGAAGTTGCTGCGCAGCACCACCAGGTGGGTGCCGGGCCGGGCAAAGGCCACGGCGGTGCGAAACGTGTCGGCCGGGGCCCCGCCGGGCGCGGGCGTCAGGTCGGCGGTGTCGGCCGGCACGGGGCCGTAGCGCCCAAAGCGCAGGATTTTGCGGGCCCCGTTGCCCCAGGGCTCGCCCCGGAAGCTTTCGCCCACCAGGGGCCGCACGTACACGGTTTCGCCCGGCAGCAGGCGGAAGCGGGCGGGCTGGAGCCAGAACTCGTGGGCCAGGGCCCCCGAAGCCGCCGCCGCGGCCAGCAGCAGCGCTGCCCCGCGGATGGGAAAATGCGCCTTCATGCCCGCTACTGCCGCTCCAGGGCCAGGGCGTAGGCGCGGTCGTAGTACACGCGCAGGTTTTTCCAGTCGAACAGGTCGGCGTGGCTTTCCACGTTGTTGCGCTGCTGAATCCGGTCGCGGCGGCTCAGCAGCACGAACTGCCAGAGCATCTCGGTCAGCTCCTCGGCCGATTCATCGAAGGTGCGCTCCTGGCGGTGCACCACGAAAATGCCTTTCTGCTCGGGGTCGGGCACGTTTTGCAGGGCGTAGTCGCCGAAGCCCGAGAGGTCGCTCGTAACGGCCGGCACGCCGCGGGCCACGCACTCCAGGGGCGTGTAGCCCCAGGGCTCGTAGTAGCTCGGGAACACGCCCAGGTGGGTGCCCCGCACGAACTGCCCGTACTCCATGCCGAAGAGCGGCGAGGTGGTGGACACAAAGTCGGGGTGGTACACGATTTTTACCCGGTCGTGCTGGTAGTTCAGCAGGTTGGCGCGGCGCAGGTAGTTGAGGATGTCGTCGTTTTGGTCGTCCACCAGGTTGTGGGTGATGACCGGGGGCAGGGCGTTGGATTTCCAGCTTTGCAGCGTGCGGCGGTAGCGCAGCTTCCAGTAGTCGTCCACCATCGAGCCCAGCTCGGGCAGGCGGTGGTCGGAGCTGGCGGCGGCGGCGTAGAACAGCCGCTCGCCCACCTGCTCCTCGATGGCGCGGCAGGTCTGGCGCACTTCTTCCAGCACGGCGCGGCGCTCCAGCACCTGCGGGTTGATGCTGGTGAAGGGCCGCTTGGTGATGAAAAACATCACCACCTGCACGTCGACGCCGCCCTGCTGGAGGCGGTAGTTGAGGCGGGCCAGGGCCTCCAGGGTCAGGTCGAAGCCCTTGTTGTGGTACTCGTAGCGGCCCGAGGTGAAGAAGTACAGCGTCTTGTCCAGCTCGAAGGAGTACGAGTGGAAAAAGTGCGCCATCACGAACTCGTTAATCTTGGCCTTGTAGAGCTGGTGCAGGTTCTGGAACTCGTGGCCGGCCACGAACCGCTCGATGTTGAGGCCGTTGGGCAGCACGGCGTCGGGCATGCGGTCCAGCAGGTAGATGCACTCGCGCACCGTCAGCTCGCTCACCGTCGTGAACACGTGGCTGCCGTGGGCGGCGGCCCGTTCCATCGTCACGGCCGGCTCGATGTTGAAGTGGCGGCTCTCGGCCAGCCAGTCCACGCGCATGAGGTGGTCGTAGAAGTCGGGGTCGTTCATGGCCAGGTAGCGGCCGAGCAGCGTGGCGTGCGTCGTGAACACGAGGTGCGCCGGGGTGCGCTCGCGCCGCAGCTCCGGGATGGCCACGCCCGTCATCCACTCGTGGAAATGCACCAGCAGGCGCTGCTTTCCGGCCTGGATGGCGGCCACGGTTTGGATGAAAATCCGGGACAGCTCCCCGAAGGCCACCACCTGGTGCAGCAGGTCGTCGTTGTCGGGCATCGGGATGCCGTGGCGCTCCCAGAGGTCGGCCTTGATTTGGCCCAGCCGGCCGTAGGCCTGGAAGGGGTTGATGAGCACCACCCGGGGGCGGCCCGTCACGAGCCAGGTGCCGAAGCAGATGTCGTAGCCCGCGGCCCGCAGCTGGCGCACGGCCACGGCGTAGGGGTCGTCCATCAGGTCGAGGTGGTGGTCTTCGTAGTTCTCGAACTCGCCCTGGGCCATGTGGGCGAAGTAGGGCCCCAGCAGGCAGTACCGCTCGCCCCAGGCGGGCACGGTGGCCGGCACTTTGGAGCGGATAACGGTGTAGATGCCACCGACTTGGTTGCAAACCTCCCAGGCCACTTCAATCAGCAGGGCGTCGGGCAACAGGGCGTCGGGGGCGGGGGCAAGGCTCGTGGGCATGGGCGGGCGGGAAGGGCGGGAGGAACAGCGGCGGCGAAAGGTAAGCCGGGCCGGGAACACGGACCGCGCCCGCCGCCACTTATTTTCGGTACGGCCCGCCGGGGCCCTCCGGCTGGTTTTGGGCCCGAATGCGTTGGAAAAACTCCTCGCGGTAGGTTTCGCCCAGCGGAATGGCCGCCTCGCCCACGTACACCGTGTGGCCGTCCACGAGCTTGATTTTGTCCAGCGCCACCACAAAAGATTTATGCACCCGCAGAAACGCCGGCCGCGGCAGCTGCTGGGCCAGGTCCTTCAGCGTTTGGTAGGTGACGACGCGCTGGCCCGGCACCGCGATGGACACGTAGTTTTTCAGGGCCTCCACGTACAGAATATCGGCGTAGTTGAGCCGCAGAAACTTGTTTTTGCTCTCGCCCTTCACGAACAGGTAGTCGGCCGCTGGGGCCCCCACCACCGGCGGCGGGGCCAGGACCGGGGCCCCGGCCGGCACCAGCGCCTGGGCTTTCTGCACGGCGCGCAAAAACCGGTCGAAGGCCACGGGCTTGAGCAGGTAGTCCACCACGTCGTGCTCGTAGCCGTCGAGGGCGTACTCGGGGTAGGCGGTGGTGAGGACGACCCGGCAGCGGTGGCCGCAGATTTTCAGGAATTGCAGGCCCGTCAGCTCCGGCATCTGGATGTCGAGGAACACCAAATCAACGCGGCCTTCCTGCACCCATTGCAGGGCTTCGAGCGGGTTGGTGGTGGTGCCCACCAGCGCCAGCGTCGGGATTTTCTGGATGTAGGCGGCCAGCAGCCGGGTGGCGGCGGGCTCGTCGTCAACGGCGATGCAGCGGAGCATATTTTAGTTGTTAGTTATTGGTTGTCAGTTGTTCGTTGGTTGTTGTTGGTTGTCCGAAAAGGCCGTCATGCCGAGCGCAGCCGAGGCATCTCCACTGCCCTACTAATCCAATCGATTGGTTTACTGCTGCACGCGAGGTGCCTCGGCTGCGCTCGGCATGACGGCCTTTTCGGACAACCGATAACCAATAACTGACAACGAGCAACCAACAACTAACAATTAAACCGGCCCCAAATCCAGCTCCAGGCGGGTGTAGTGCTCCGTGCCGTCGCTGCGTATTTCCAGGGCGTGGCGGCCGGGGTAGAGCAGGGCCAGGCGGCGGCGCAGGTTGGCCAGGCCGATGCCGGTGGTGGCGTCGCGCTGGTGGGGCCCCACGCGGTTGCGCACCTCGAAGCACAGGCGGCCCGGCGCGGGCAGCGCGAGGCAGATGTCCACGGGCTGGTCGGGGCGGTGGAGGACGCCGTGCTTGAGGGCGTTTTCCACGAACGGGACGAGCAGCAGCGCGGCCACCCGCTGCCCGCCCACGGCCGCCGGCTGGTGGAAATTGACGAAAAAATGGTCCTCGAAGCGCAGGCGGTGCAGGGCCAGGTAGTTTTCCAGGTACGCCACTTCCTTGCGCAGCTCCACGCGGCCGTCGGGGCCCTCGTGCAGCATGTAGCGCATGAGGTCGGAGAGGCGCAGCACCGCGCCGGCCAGCGGCTCCGACACGGCGTAGGCCTCGGCGTAGAGGTAGTTGAGGGTGTTGTAGAGGAAGTGCGGGTTGAGTTGGGTTTTAAGGAAGGCCAGCTCGGCCCGGGTTTTTTCCTGCGTCAGGAGCTGGGTGGCCTGGTCTTTTTCGCGCCGGAACACTTCCTCGATTTTCCAGGCTAGGGCCGCCAGTACCACAACGGGCGGGCTCAGGTACACGTCGTCGATGGCGAAGGCACGCCAGGAGCTGCCCGGGTCGTAGTTGCGCAAGCCGAACGCGGCGGGCATCAGCACTTCCTCTACCAAGTAGCGCACGGCGCCGAACACCAGCGGCGTGGCCAGTAGCCCCAGCAGCAGCTGGGGGCCCCGGCCCGGCCGCCAGTAGCGCGGGTACACCAGCGAAAAACAGTAGTAAAACAGCACCATTTGGGTGAGCCACAGCGTGCCGGTGAACACCAGGTATTCGGGCAGGTGGGTTGTGTGGTTGAGCAGGACGCCCACCTCGTCGTGGGCAATCAGCAGGGCCCAGCCCAGGGCGTGGTAGCGGGCAATCCGGCGGCGGTTCATGGCTTAAAAGTAGCCGGCGGGGGCCCCGGGGTGGCTATGGGCTGCCCCAGCGTGAATAAGTGCCGGTAGGTGAGGGCCAGCACTGCGCCCACGGCCGCCGTCCAGCACGTAATCAGCAGGGGCGAGCCCAGGATGCCGTAGGTGGCCAGAAAGCCGCTGGCCAGCAGCGAATTGAGGGCCCCTAGCAGCACCGCCGCGGCGAAGGGAAAGGGCAGCAGGAAGAACGCGAGGAAGACCCACGGCCGCCCCTTGCCGCGCAACGCCGCCCAGGCGCGCACCAGCGGCGGCACCGTGGCCAGCACCACCAGCGCGCCCCCCAGGGCCCAGGCCGCGGGGTGGGCCATAAACTTGCTCAGGGCGTACACCTCGTCGTTGCCACCCAGGAAAACGGCGCCCAAAATGCGGGCAAACGGCACGCTGGCCAGCACCAGCGCGAAGCCCAGCGACTGCCGCGCCGCGGGCTGGCGGGGCCCGAGCAGCCCGTAACCCACCCAGCCCACCGCAAACGTGAACGCCGGGCCGGCCAGCGTGGCCGCCAGGTTGGTGTAGGGGCGGCCGGTGGCGCAGGTGCTGCACAGGCTCCACACGTTGAAGTCGCGGGGGCCCCAGCAGCCGCACAGCAGCCGGCCCAGGCCGGTGTGCACCAGCTCGTGGGCCTCGGCCAGCACAAACAGCAGGGCCGCAAACGCCAGCAGCGGGCGCCAGGTGAGAACAATTTTCATGGGGGAAGGGGATGGGTAACCGGATGGGAAAAGGCCCTTGGGGCCCCGGTGCACAAAGCTGCCGACGGGCCGGCCCAGCGAAAAAAATATTATCCCAACCCCGCCAAACGGCGGACGACCCAGCCCCCAGGGCGCCCAGCGGCATTGGCGGCCATTTTTCGGGGGTTGGGATAATAAAATTTTGGGCCGCCGGGGGCCCCGGCACCTTTGTCCCATCGTCCTCCGCAACCCGCTTTCACCCCGCCGCCATGATTGCTTTCCGCTCCGCCGCCCGCCTCCTGTTGTCGCTCGCCCTGCTGGGGCCCGCCGCCGTGGCTTCGGCCCAAACCAAGCCCGCGGCGCCCGCCAAAATCAAGGTGTACCTGGTGGGCACGTTCCACTTTGATTCTTCGCCGACCGACGTCAACCACGGTGTTCCGATTGACATGAGCACGCCCGAAAAGCAGCGCGAGCTGGACGAGCTGGTGGGCAAGCTCCAGAAAACCCAGGCCGATAAAGTGTTTGTGGAAGTGCGCATGGACCAGCAAAATGCCATCGACAGTACCTATACCCTGTACCGTAAAAATCAGCTTAAACCCCGTAATGGCGAAGTGTTTCAATTGGGTTATCGCTTGGCCGACAAGCTAAACCGGCCCCGTGTGTACTGCGCCGATTCGTTTGTCAACATGGACTTCGAGGCCGCCCAGGCCTACGCTAAGCTGCACGGCCAGGAGCCCATCATCGCTGGCGCGATGGCCGCCGAGCCCAAGGACAGCATTGGTCGGCTCATCGCGGCCCGCACCGGGAGCCGGCCCAACGTGAATGCACTGCTGGGCCCCGGGGGCACGCTGCTCCAGCGCTTCATTCGCATGAACACCGAGGCCACCGAACGCGCCCAGATGGACACGTACCTGCTCGATTTGGCCCGCATAGGCGGGGGGGACAATTATTCAGGCGCTGACATGGGAGGTGATTTTTTCAAGCGCAACGTGCGCATCTACACCAACTTATTGCGGCAGGTGGACGTGCAGCACGACCGGGCCATTGTGCTCGTCATCGGGCAGGGGCACGTGGCGTTTCTGAAGGCCATTCTCAAGTACAACTCCCTGTTTGAGGTGGCGGACGTGGTGCCGCTGCTCACGGCCAAGTAGGGGCCCCGCCCGGCCCGGCGGGTAGTAGCTTGCGGGCCCGTTCATCAATCCATTCTCCCCTATGGCCGCCGATACCACCAACGTCCTCGCCCTCGAACACGAAATACTGCCCGCCCTGGCCCAGCGCCGCAGCCCCCGCGCCTACGCCGACCAGCCCGTGCCGGCCGACGCGCTGCACCAGGTGTTCGCCGCCGCTTCGGCGGCCTCGTCGTGCTTTGGCGAGCAGCCCTGGCGCTTTTTGGTGGGTACCCGCGCCGAGTCGGCCGAGGCCTACGATAAAATCCTGGCCAGCCTGGCCGAGTTCAACCAGGGCTGGGCCAAAGCCGCGCCCGTGCTGGTCGTGAGCCTCGCCAAAACGCACTTCTCGCACGACAGCAACCCCAACGCCTGGGCCACGCACGACGTGGGCCAGGCCGTGGCCTCGCTGGCCATCCAGGGGGCGGCCCTGGGCCTGCAAATCCACCAGATGGCCGGTTTTTCGGCCGACAAGGTGCGCACTTCGTTCGGGGTGCCGGCCGGCTACGACCCGGTGGCCGTGTTCACCCTCGGCTACCCCGGCGACCCGGCCGGCCTGCCCGACGGCCTGCGCGAGCGGGAAATGGCCCCCCGCGTGCGCAAGCCGCTCGCCGAGTTCGTGTTTGAAGGCGGCTGGCCCCAGCCCGAAGGCGAGCGCTACGACCAGGCCCCGGTGTAGCCATTTAACAGGTATCAATTAACCTTTAACAGCCGTTTCAGTGGTGTCTATTGGCCCGCCGGAACGGCTGTTAAAGGTTAATTGATACCTGTTAAATGACCTAATGCAATGCCCGTTGCTTGATGATGCCGCCCTGGGCGTCGTCTACCCGGTACTGCACGACGAAGGCCTGCGGGTCGATGGCCTGCACCTGGGCGCGCAGGCCGGGTAGTTCGAGGCGGGTGACGACGGTGAACACGATGTCGCGCTCGTGGCCTTGCTCGCCGCGCTTGCCGTAGCCGGCCTTGCCCTGGTACATGGTCACGCCGCGGCCCAGGTTTTCGGTGATGGCCTTGCGGATGGCGTCGCTGTGCTCCGAGACGATGGTGACGCCCGTGTACTGCTCGATGCCGTTGAGCACGAATTCCAGCACGCGCGCCGCCGCGAAATAGGTGAGCATGGAGTACAGGGCCGCCTCGGTGCCGAGCACGGCCACCGCCGCCCCGAAAATGACGAGGTTGAGCAGCAAAATCAAGTCGCTGACTTTGAGTAGGGTGAGGTGGCGGCTCACGAGTAGGGCCGCGATTTCGGTGCCGTCGAGCACGGCCCCGCCGCGCATGGCCAGCCCGATGCCCGCCCCGATGAACACGCCCCCGAACACGGCCGTGAGCAGCAGGTCGTGCGTCACGTCGGGAAACGGCACCGTGGCCAGCACCAGCGCCAGGCCCCCGATGCCAACAGCGCTGCGCAAAGCAAATTTCCGGCCCAGCTGCCGCAGCCCCAGGCCAATAAAGGGCAGGTTGAACACCAAAATCAGGGCCGCCAGGGGCAGGTGCGTAACGGCGGCCAGCAGCATGGAAACGCCCGTCACGCCGCCGTCGATGAAGTGACTCGACAGCAGGAATCCCTTCAACCCAAACGCCGCCGAAAATACCCCGGCCGCAATGAAGCCGGCATTGCGCAGTTCCGAGTTGGGCGCGTTGAGCGCCGCGCCGGGGCCGGCCGAAGAAGTAGGCGGGGAAGTGTCCATGGCGGCAAGGAGCGCACAAAATGATTAATGAATCATTTCGCTAGAAATCATTTCGCTAGAAAAGAACGTCATGCTGAGCTTGCCGAAGCGTCTCTCCCGCTGAGTAACTAATTACTGCTGCGGGAGAGACGCTTCGGCAAGCTCAGCATGACGTTCAAAAAGGAGCATCCTGCCCTGAACTGGATTAAGCCAGCCGCTTACTGGGCCATAATCACCACGCCGTAGGGGGACAGGGCCACGCTGCCGTGCCAGCCCAGGCCGTCGTATTCGCCGGCCTCGGCGGTGGCCCCCAGGCAGCCGAAGTCGCCGAACGAGCCGTCGTAGCCCTGCCAATCCGAATTGAAGCGGCAGGGCCAGTCGCCGCCGGCGGGCAGGCCGATGGTGTAGGCGTCGTGCGTTTTATCGCCGAAGTTGGCCACCACGATGGTCGTGTCGCCGGGGCCCCCGTCGCCGTCGGCCCAGCGGGCAAAGGCAATGACCTTTTCGTCGTTGTTGACGTGGAACACGTGCGTGTGCTGGCCGCCCAGGCCCCGGGTGCGGCCGTCGAGGTTGCGGCGCAGCCGAATCAGGTCGCGGTAGAGCTGCACGAGGCCCTTGAACTCCTCCTCCCGGCCCCATTGCAGGGGCTGGTCGTCGTTGAACGCTCCGTCGGCCAGGAACTCCTGGCCCTGGAACAGCATGGGCAGGCCCGGGGCCGTGAGCACGATGGCCGCCCCCAGCACGGCACGTTTCTTCGGGAACCACGAATCGGCGGCCCCGGGCATGATTTCTTCCGGGATGCGGCTCTTGCCGTTGGCCACTTCGTCGTGGCTTTCGGTGTAAATCACGCGGTGGAAGGCGTCGCCGTTGTAGGTCTGGGTGAGGGCCCCGGCCACGGCGTGCATGTCGCGGTCGGCGTCGTTGGGTGCCACGATGGCCTCGTGCACGGGGTACACGAAGGCCGAGTCCCACTGCGAGTCGAAGCCCTGGCCGCCCGCGGCCACGGGGGCCGTGATGCCGTCGTTGCCGCGCATGTCCTCGGCGATGGTGATTTTCCAGGGCATGGTCTGGTCGATTTCCTCGTTGATCCAGCTCATCAGGCTCCAGCCCTCGGGCAGGTCGGCCCCGGGGTTTTCTTCGCCCTCCACGTTGCGGACGAAGGCGATGGCGTCGGCCCGCAGGCCGTCCACGCGGTAGTCCTCCAGCCACATCAGGGCGTTGTCGCGGATGTACTGGCGCACCTCGGGGCGGCCGTAGTCGGGGCGGTTCTCGCCCCAGGGCGTTTTGGCCCGCCAGTCGTTGTAGAAGTAGATGCCGCCGCCGCCGTTCTCGCTCCAGCCGTCGAACTGCCACAGGTCGAGGTCGCCGGGCCCGAAGTGGTTGTACACCACGTCGAGCACCACGGCGATGCCGTGCTGGTGGGCCGCCTTCACCATTTCCTTAAAGGCCAGGGGCCCGCCGTAGTCGCTTTCGAGGGCAAACGGATTGGCGGGGTTGTAGCCCCACGAGCGCGAGCCCGGAAACTCGGTGGCCGGCAGCAGCTCGATGCAGTTGATGCCCAAATCGCGCAGGTAGGGCAGCTTCTCCACCACGCTCATGAAGGTGCCCACCTGGTCGGCATCGGGGGCGTGGAAGGTGCCCACGTGCAGCTCGTAAATCACGAGGTCATTCCAGGCGGGCATCTGGAAGTGGTCGTCGCCCCAGTCGAAGGCCGGGTCGAACACCACCGAGTTGCCGGCCGAGCTGGTGACCTGGCGGGCGTAGGGGTCGTTGCGGCCAAAGGTTTTGTCGCCGTTGGTCAGCTCAAACTTGTACTCGTCGCCGGCCTTGGCCGCGGGCACGTCGAGGGCCCAGTAGCCGTCGTTTTCGGATTGCAGCCGGTCGGCCCGCGCGTCCCAGCCGTTGAAAGTGCCAATCACGGCCACGGCGTCGGCGTGGGGGGCCCACACGCGGAAGGTGGTGCCGCCGGCGTGCGGCACGGCCCCCATGCCGGGCTGCGGGGCCGGGCGGGGCGGAGAAGGGGCAGCGGGGGGGGGCGTGGCCTGGGGCTTGGTGGTAGCGGAAGCAGCAGTGGCGGTGGGTTTGGCGGGGGGCGACGAGGTGGCCATTCGTTGAGCAAGCGTGAAGCGCCACGGGCGCGGCTGAAGATGCAGCCGGTGGCAGGCGGGGCGGTAGCTGAGCAATACGCAAGCGTAATATTTTTAGTTTTGCTAAGTCTTTTGCCTTAGCAGCGGGTTCGCTCGCACCTTTGCGCCGACCAATTGTTAACCTTCCCGGTTAACTGCTCACGGAAAGAAACGAATGCCCCGCCCCAAACCCCTCGTCCACGGCCTCTACGGCTGGACGCCCGCCTACGGCTACCGCTACGTGCACCCCGCCAACCGCCGCTCGTTCGAGCTGCTGGAGCCGGTGGGCAAGCTGTTCGAGCAGGTCAGCGAAGACGAAGAAAACGACTGGCTGACGCTGCGCTACGACGAGCAGCAGTTCCTGGTGCGGCCGGAACTGTTCCAAATAATTTCCCGCAAGCCCCCGTTCAGCTTCGGCGACGAAGTGGAGGAAATCACCCCCCAGCCCGGCCAGTACCGCCGCTTCGGCCTGGTGTCCGACGTGTTCTGGGACGAGGCCACCGACACGGCCACCTTCCAGATTGTGGAGCGCAAGCGCAAACTGCCCCAGGTTTTCCGCGCCGAAGAATTAAGGTTTGGGTAGAAAGCCGCGAACGGAAAGCCAGTTGGTTGCCGGGTCGTCATGCTCACCGCGCATTGTCAACCGGCCTGCCGTTCACTAATTCCTACTCCACCAGCACGCCGATGTAGTAGTTGAGCGTATCCACCTCCACGTTTTCTTTCGTGGCCCCGGGTAGCGGCAGGGGGCCCCACTTGGTGGTGGGGGCCACGAAGCGGTACTCGCCGCCGCGCAGCCGCACGCGCACCGGCAGGTCGAAGCCCGGCGCGCTGGCCTGCCAGCGGCCCAGCGGCTGGCCTTTGTCGAAGCGGATTTCCAGGATGGGCAAGGTGCTGAAGCGCAGGTACTGGGCAAAAATCTTCGACAAGTCGCGGCCCGATTCTTTGCTGAGGTAGTCGATGATTTGGGCCCCGGTCACGGTTTGGTGGTAGAACGTTTTGCTGAGGCCGCGCAGCATTTGGCGCCATTTCTCGTCGTCGTTCACCACGGTGCGCACCATGTTCAGCAGGTTGCTGCCCTTGTCGTACATGTCGCCGGAGCCTTCTTTGTTCACGCCGTAGGGCCCCACGATGGGCGCGTCGTTCTGGATGTTGCGGCGCTGGCCGTGGATGTATTCCTGGCCGGCTTGCTTGCCGTACTGGCTTTCCACGAACAGGGCCTCGGAATAGGTGGTGAAGCCCTCGTGCACCCACATGTCGGCAATGTCCTGGCTGGTGATGCTGTTGCCGAACCATTCGTGGCCGCTCTCGTGCACGACGATGAAGTCCCACTTCAGGCCCCAGCCCGTGCCCGAGCGGTCCTGGCCCAGGTAGCCGTTCTGGTAGTGGTTGCCGTAGGCCACGGCGCTCTGGTGCTCCATGCCCAGGTGGGGCGCGTCCACCAGCTTGTAGCCGTCGGCGTAGAACGGGTAGGGCCCGAACCAGTGCTCCATGCTCTTGAGCATGGGCGGCACGTTGGCCGCGAACTGCGCCTTGGCCTTGGCCAGGTTGTCGGGCAGCACCCAGTAGTCGAGCGTCAGGGGCCCCTGCTCGCCGGCGTACACGCCGCCGAAATGCACGTAGTGGCCCACGTTCAGGGCCACGTCGTAGTTGTTGATGGGGTTGCGCACGGCCCAGTCGAAGCGCGTGTAGCCGTCCTTCAGGTCCGTGACGCGGCGCAGGCGGCCGTTCGATACGTCCTGCAAGCCCGTGGGCACGCTGATGCTGATAAGCATCGAGTCCACCTCGTCGGCCTGCTGGTCCTTGCAGGGCCACCAGATACTCGCGCCCACGCCCTGGCAGGCGCTGGCTACCCAGGGCTGGCCCTGCGCGTCTTTGCTGAACACCAGGCCGCCGTCCCAGGGCGCTCTTTTGGCCACCGTGGGCTGGCCGCTGTACTGCACCGTGAACTCGTCCTGGCTGCCCTTCCTGACCACCTGCGGGAAGGTGACGAACACCGCATTCGCCTCGCGCACGAACGGCACCGGCTGGCCGTGGTACAGCACCTTTTCCACCGCCAGGTTGGCAAACAGGTCGAATTGCAAGCGGCTGAAATCCTGCGTCGCTGCGAAGCGAAACAGATTGCTGCCGCTCACCGATTGCTTGGCCGGGTCGAGCCGCACGTCGAGGTGGTAGTAGCGGATGTCGTAGCAAGTGCGGGCCACCGGCTGGCCCCCGCGCAGCGTATCGGCCCGCGTGAAGGCGGCTTTGGGCTGCACGAGTTGGGCCGTGGCGAGCTGCGCCGCGGCGAGCAGTGGGAGGAGAAGGAGCAGGGTTTTGGGCAGGGGCATTAGAAGTAACAGGGACGGTGCTTTTATACTTCAAAGAACGTCATGCTTCGGCTTCGCTCAGCATGACGTTCAGTGGTCATTCTGTATTCCCGATTTCCTCCCTCACACCCCCAAATAAATCCCCGCCACCACGCCCGCTGCGCCCAGCGCCAGCAGGGCCAGGTAGCGGGGCCCCGCGAAGCGCAGCCACTCGTCAAACGGCACGCCGCAGGCCGCCAGCATGGCCATCAGGGCCCCGTTGGTGGGCGTAATGAGTTCGCAGAGGCCGGCCGCGTACTGAAACGCCAGCACCGTGACCTGCCGCGAGAGGCCGATTAAATCCGACAAGGGCACCAGCAGGGGCATGGTGAGGGTGGCCTGGCCGCTCACGCTGGGCACGGGCAGGTGCAGGGCGGTTTGCACGCCCATCATGCCCAGGGCGGCGGCGGCCACCGGCAGGTGGGCCAGCGGCGCGGCCAGGCCCTGCACGATGGTGTCCACGACGTGGCCCTGGGCCAGCACCACGAAAATGGCCCGCGCAAACCCCACCAGGACGGCCGAAAACGCCATGTCGCGGAAGCCCGCCACGAAGCCGTCGGCCGTGCCGCTCAGGCCCAGCCCGCCCAGTAGCCCCGCCCCGATGCCCAGCGCCAGGAACAGCGCCGACATTTGGTCGAAGTCCCAATCCAGCCGCACCACGCCGTAGGTGAACAGCGCGAACACCCCGAACAGGAGCAGCAGCACCAGCCCGTGGCGGCCGGCCCCGGTGGCAGCGGCGGCCGCGTCGGCGGCCGCGGGGTCGGGCAGCTGGCGGTGGCGGGCGGCGTGGCGCATGGTGGCCAAGATCCAGAGGGCCAGGGCCGGGGCCAGCAGCGCCAGCCGGTAGGCCCCGCCCGAGAGCAGGGGCAGCTGCGCCAGCTTCTGGGCGATGCCTACCTGGAAGGGGTTGATGGGGCTGAAGGCGGCCCCCACCGCGGCCGCCCCCAGGCTGGCCGCTACCGCCGTGAGGGCCGGGTAGCCCAGCCGCCGCATCAGCACGAGCAGCACCGGCACGAGGGCGATAATCTCCTCGCCCATGTTTTCCAGGGCCCCCATCGTGGCAAAGAGCAGGCCCAGCAGCGGAATCACCAGCGCCTCGCGGCCCCGGGCCCGGGCCAGCAGCCAGTCCACGCCGTGGCGCAGGGCCCCCGTGCGGTCCACCACCGTGAAGGCCCCGCCCGAAAGGAAAATCAGGAACACCACGGCCCCGGCGTCGAGCAGGCCCCGGGGCACGTCCACCAGCATTTGCAGGGGCCCCACGGGCGTGGCCGGCACCCGGTGGTAGCTGCCCGGCACCACCACCTGGCGCTGGGTAGCGGCGTCGAGGCGGCGCACAAACTCGCCGGCGGGCAGCACGTAGCTCAGCAGCGCGGCCAGCACGATGAAGGCCATGAGCAGCACAAGCGGGTGGGGAAAGCGGAAGCGGGGCGGCGTCATGGCCGCAAAGGTGGGGCCCCGGCGGCCCCTTTCGGGCCCCAGACCGAACCTTTCGGCCCCGCCGGGCCCCGCGCCGCCCCTACGCCGGGCGGCGCGGGGCCCGGCTGGCCCGGGGTGCGGCGGCGGGCAGCAGCGGCGCTTGCAGCTGCCGGTACGCCTGAAACAGGAACTCCAGCCGGCTCAGCTCGGTGGGGAAGGGGGCCGGGCGGTAGCAGGCGTCCACGGCGCGGTCGAGGGCGGCGTGGGCGCGCACCAGCGCCGGCGGCATCGTGAGCGGGTCGTAGAGGGTAGCCAGGCTCTCGGCCGGGAACGCGGCCCGGGCCGTCAGCACCTGCGCGGCGGCGGCTTCCACGGCGGCGGTTTGCTTGGGCGTGGGGGAAGGAGGGAAGGGGAAGTTGTTGTAGACTAAATCTTTGGAATAACGGTAGTCGCTTTTCAAGCGTCCGCATATCTGCCTCATCCAACCCATGTGCATCGCCGAAGTCAATACGCCAAATAGGTAAGGAGTAGCGTTGGGAATAGTAAATACCAGGTTACTAGGTACTACTGCATCGGTTAGAAAACCAATTGGAATATAACGGCGCGCTTCCGACGAGACGCTGGGCACGATGAGGTAGGCGGCAGGTAATTTTCGGTCACGAAATAGCGTGGGAGTCGCAGCGAATTTTTGAGTTGAAGGCGCTACGCTAGCTTCCCGGAATTGCTTTACTGCTTCTACTCGCTTCATCACTTCGGGCAGCTTCTTAAGCTCCGAAGGTGCCGCGTCTACCAGCCATAAGCACCAGCGTTTTTCATTTCGAATAAACTCTTGCGCACCCATAAACTGCTTGATGAACGGCAGCGCACCGGGCTCTTTTGCTACAAGCTCTTCTCTCTGCTCATCTGAGAGTAAAAGATTGCCGCCATCAAGCGGCATGTTTCCGAAATTGATGCCAGGCACCGGACTAATGGGCGTTTGGCGGCTACCGACCAGCACATTCTCTGCATCAACCAAATACGGGTTAATGTTTTTCACCTTCAACTCTTGCGGTTCGCTACGGGGAGTGGCATAATCAAACAGGCGGCGTACTGGCAATTCTTCCCGTCCAAACCCGACGATAATGCAGAACACTTGCGCGTTGCCGCGTGCCTCATTGCTCCATTTGAACGTGCGGTGCGCAAATTGAATCTTGGCCCCCAGCCGCAGCATTTCGCCCCACAAAATACTGACCTGCTCGCCCTGCGTGACGCTGTTAGTACTGACGAACGCTACCCGAATGGGCAATTGCCCGGCAAGTTGGGCCCCCTTTAAATACCACGCGGCCACGTAATCAAGCACCCCCGCGCCTTGCAAACTGCCGGCAATTGCCAGCAGCTCCCGCCGCTGCTGTTCGCTCATCAGCTTCGATCCAATGAACGGCGGGTTGCCCAAAATATAGATTTCTCCCGCGTTCACGCTTTCGCTGGAGCTGCCGAGCTGCCGAGCTGCCGAGCTGCCGAGCTGCCGACGTATTCTAAACCGTGCAAGTTCAGCACAGATTTCCAATCGGTGGTGAGGGCGTTGCCGTGGACGATTTTGGCGGTGCGGGTGAGGGGCAGGCGCAGGTAGAGGTTGCCGAAGGCTTCGGAGAGGCGCAGGTTGAGCTGGTGGTCCATGAGCCACATGGCCACTTCGGCAATGCGGGCCGGGAATTCTTCGACCTCGATGCCGTAGGCCTGGTCCACCTGCACGCGGGCGTAGAGGGCCAGGTCCACGGTTTGGCCGGTGGCCACCTGGGCCGCAAACTGGCGCTCCAGAATCTCCTGCTCCAGCAGGCGCAGCTCGCGGTAGGTCACCACCAGGAAGTTGCCGCAGCCGCAGCTCGGGTCCAGGAAGCGCAGGCGCTCCAGGCGGCGGTGCAGCGCGTCGAGGCGGGGGCGGCTCTGGCCGGCGGCGGCCAGCTCCTGGCGCAGCTCGTCGAGAAACAGGCCCTGGATGACCTTGAGGATGTTGGCCTCCGAGGTGTAGTGGGCCCCCAGGTTACGGCGTTTCACGGGGTCCGTCACGCTCTGAAACAGCGAGCCGAAAATGGCTGGCGAAATGCGCGACCAGTCGAAGTACGTGCACAAAATGAGCTGCTGGCGCAGGGCCCCGTCAAAGGCCGGGAACGGGAAAAACTCCGTGAACAGGCTGCCGTTCACGTAGGGTAGCTGGGCGAGGTAGGCGGGCAGGTGGCGCTGGCGGGTGGCGGGGGCTTGGTCGAGCACCGAGAACCACTCGGCCAGCCGCGTGCCCACGTCGGCGCCGTCGGGGCGGGTCTGGGTTTCGAGGAATTCCTGGAAGGCGTTTTTCTCGAAGATGGCCGTGTCTTCGGCAAACAGGCAGAAGAGGATGCGCACGAGCAGCACCTCCAGCTGGTGGCCCTGGTAGCCGCCGGCCAGCAGGGCGTCGTGCAGGGCCCCCATCAGCTCGGCCGCCTTGATGTTGGCGGGGTCCTCGGGGCGGTACTCCCGCTTCTGGTACCCGGTGAGGAAGGCGAACAAGTGCAGGTGCTCGTGCAGCTGCGCGAGCCCGAATTCGTGCGCCGTGCCCTCGTCGAGGTCGTAGAGGCGGAAGCGGGCGAAGTCGCTGACGAGGATGTACTTGGGCAGCTCGTGGTCCTGCAGGCCGGGGAAGTAGTCGCGGGCCTGTTGGCCGGCGCGGTCCAGGTCGCGGCCGCGGCTTTTGTGCTCTACCAGCAGCGTGCCCTTCCAGAGCAGGTCGATGAAGCCCTGCTTGCCGTCGGCCTTCTTGATGGGCACCTCAAACGAGGCCACCCGCCGCCGCTTCACGTCGAACACCTGGAAAAAGTCGATCCAGAACGCCTGGGCGTCGGCGCGCTCGTCGCGCGAGTCCTGCCATTCTTGGGCGAAGCGAATGGCGCGGTCTTTTAATTCGGCGAGGGAAAGGGGCATGGGGGCAGGTGGAGGAGCGGAAAGGGCGCGGAAGATAGGGCCCCGGGGCCCCGGGGGCCGTTACTTCGCGCCATGCCCGTACCCATCACCTTTCTGCGCGACGTGCCGGGGGCCCTCGCGGCCTTCTCGGCGATGGTCACGCCGGCCATTCTGGTCTCGGCTTGCGGGGCCCTGGTGCTCACCACCTCGCAGCGCCTGAGCCGCAGCCTGGAGCGGGTGCGGGCCGTGGCCGCCGCCCTGCGGAGCCTGCGCGACGCCGCCGCCCCCGCGGCCGACGAGCACGGCTACCTCACCCAGCAGCTGTTGTTCGCGGCGCGGCGGGCCAAGCTCCTGCAAAAGGCCATGACCGTTCTGTACCTGGCCCTGGGTACCTTTGTGGGCACCATCGTCGTCATCGGGGCCATTGAAGCGCTGGCCCTCACAGCGGCCTGGCTGCTCACGGGGCTGGCCCTGGCCGGCAGTGGAATGTTCTTCTACGCCAGCGTGTTACTGATTCAGGAATCGCGGGTGGCGCTGCGCGACGTGGGCTCGGAAACCGACTACCTGGTGCAGCACAACCCGCTGGCCTAATACTTGCCCGGCCCCGGTAAGTCCGGCTTTTTCAGTAACTTGAGGAAGTTGCCCGCCGCACCGGCCAACCGGGCCGGCGGCCGTGCGCCGCCCACCGCGGCCGCGGCAACCCCAGCCCCAGACCAGCTTACACGAAAAGCTTGGTTCTGACTATCAATGAATTAATTAATGAACATTATGAAAATTGTTCCTTCGAACCAAGTGCTGGTGTCCGTGCCAGACAATTGCCAGCTCCACGAGCTGGAAATATGGTCTTCTTGTTTTGACGCGGTGGAGGCGGGAGCCAAGCCGTTCGACGTGCGCGAAAACGACCGCCACTTCCAGGTCGGCGACGCGCTGCTGCTGCGCGAGTTCGACCCCGAAACCGCCGCTTTCAGCGGGCGCATTGCCCTGCGCTGGGCCAGCTACGTGCTCGAGGGCGGGGCCTTCGGCATCCGCGACGGCTGGTGCGTGCTGGGCCTGGCCGAGCACCCGCCGCTGCCCGCCGGCATCAGCGACACGCGCCTGTGGTAGGCTGAGATGAGCCGCCGCCCGCGCGGCCCGTTTGCAACGGGGCCCCGCCGCTCGCAATCGTTTGACGATGGCGGGCGGCGGGGCTTTTGTTTTGGGCAAAAAAGGCCGGCGGCGCTTTTAGCCAGGCGTGTGCCGCGCGGTTTTTACACGTAATTGTGGCGTCATTACTTGTATTATCCCTTATTTGATGAAACAGTTATACTTTTTTGGCTTTTGGGCCGCTGCCGGGCTCCTGGCCCCGGTGGGCCCCGCCCTTGCCCAGCTCACCATTACGGCCGTCTCGCCGGCGGCCAACGCCCGCGCCGCCCGCCCCGGCCCCGTCGTGGCCACGTTCAGCGAGCCGCTGACGGCCGCCTCCGCCGGAGCCCTGAAAGTGTATTCGGCCCAACGGGGCGGGCTGCGCACGCGCGGCGCCACGCCGGCCGAAGTCAGCGGCAACACGCTCAGCTTCGCGCCCCGCGCCTACCCGTTCATGCCGGGCGAAACCGTGTTCAGCACCGTGACCGCGGCCGCGGCCGGCAACAGCGGCCACTTGGCCCACGCGCGGGTAGCCCAGTTCACGGCGGCGGTGGGGGGCACGGGGCGTGGCACGTTTCCGCCCGGCCCCGACGTGGCTACGGGCAGCTACCCCAGGGCCCTGGCGCTGGGCGACGTAGACGGCGACGGGGACCTGGACTTGCTCATCGCCAATGGGTTTGGTGCCAGCGGAACGGTGAGCGAGCTGCTGAACGGCGGCGACGCCACCGGCTCCAACACCGGCGTGTTCGTCCTGAACGACGCCCTAACCATTGGGCCAGGTGCCCACGGGGTAGCACTGGGCGACGTGGACGGCGACGGCGACCTGGACCTGGTGTCGTCCAATACCGGCAACCAGTTGGTGGTGCTGCTAAATGGCGGCGACGCCACGGGCTCCAACACCGGCCAGTTCATCAACGGCAGCACCGCAACCGTGGAATACCCCGGGGCCCCGGTGTTGGGCGACGTGGACGGCGACGGCGACCTGGACCTGGTGGCGACCAGCGGTAGCCCGGCGTCGGTGCGGGTGCGCCTGAACGGCGGCGACGCCACCGGCTCCAATACCGGCCGGTTCAGCAATGGCACCGCCCTGGCCGCGTACACCCAACTCGCGGGGCTGGCGGTGGGCGACGTGGACGGCGACGGGGCCCTGGACGTGGTGACGGCCAACGGCACCGACAACACGGCCAGCGTGTACCTCAACGACGGCGGCGGCTTCAGCAGCGCCAGCCGCCAGGCCGTGGCCGTGGGCAGCAACCCCACCGCGGTGCTGCTGGGCGACGTGGACGGCGACGGCGACCTGGATTTGCTCACCGTCAACTACGGCAGCACCGCCACCCCGGCCAGCGGCACGGCCAGCGTGCGCCTGAACGGCGGCGACGCCACGGGCTCGAACACGGGCGTCTTCGGCAACGGCCCCGACCTGGGCTTGGGCGTCAGCCCCGCGGCCGCGGCGCTGGGCGACGTGGACGGCGACGGCGACCTGGACCTGGTGGCAACCAACTACCAGGACAACACCGTGAGCGTGCGCCTGAACGGGGGCGACGCCACGGGTTCCAACACCGGGGTGTTTGGCGGCGGCTCCGTCGTGGCCGTGGGCAGCCACCCCGGCGGGGTAGCACTGGGCGACGTGGACGGCGACGGCGACCTGGACCTGGTGGCAACTAACTTCCTGGGCAACACCGTGAGCGTGCGCCTGAACCAGCCCGCGCAAGCCTTGGCGGCGGGTTTAAAAGCACCAAAGACCGGTTTCACGGTGGCCCCCACGGTGGCCGCCGAGGGCGCGCCGCGCTACGCTTACACCGGGCCAGGACTGGAGGCCGGCACCGAGCTGGCCATTTATTCCGTCACGGGGCAGTGCGTGCAGCAGCTGCGGGACGTAGCCGCGGCCGGGACCCTGCCCACCGCCGGGCTGGCCAGCGGCTGGTACGTGGCCCGCTTGCGCACGAGCGGTGGCAGCTACGTGGCCCGCTTTTACCGGCCCTAGCCCACCCATGGGCTCGGGCGGGGCCCGGACCTACGCGGGCTGGTCCAGCAGCCAGCCCACGGCCGCGCCTTCGTCGGCGAACACGCGGGCCTGGTAGGGGCGCTCGGGGGCCAGGGCGCGGGCCACGGGCGAAACCACGGCGTCGTCGGTGCGCATCTGCTCGATGCGGGCCGGCGAGCTGAACACGGCCAGCCGCAGCGGGTACGGGGCCAGCCGGGCCGCGGCCTCGGGAAAAAACTCGTCGGCGAGCCAGTTGGTTTCCACCACGTCGATGGGGCCGCCGCGGCGGGCATCGAGCAGCCAGTGGGCGCAGCCGTGCTGCTGGGCCTGGGCCAGGAGCTCCAGGTAAGAGGCCTGGGTTTCGGCAAGGGTGGTTTCGCGCAGCCAGCGCAGGAATAAAATGCGGAGGTCGGGCCGGTGGAGGATGGTGTAAGGAGCCAAAGCGACGGACGCTGAAATGCAACAAAAAGTGGGCAGAAACCTGGTAACAAGGGCCAAACCGCCAGGGTTTTGCGCGGCCGGGCCCGGCAAGCAAAAGGGGCCCCGGCGCGGCAATGGGCAGCCTGGTCCGCCCCGGCCACGGGCCCGCAAGGTAGCAACCCGCGCCGCCGCCCGAACTTTACCCCGCCGGTTTCACCTTTCTGTCCCGATGACCCTCGCCGATTTCAAAGCCCTGCACCAGCGCCGCCAGACCGAGTACCTGGCCCACCACGGCCACCGCCTGGCCGAGCGCCAGGAGGACAGCTTCGACCTGACCCTGTTCGCCGTGGCCGACTTCTACGCCGAAACCTGGCGCAGCCGCGGCGAGGAAGCCGTGCTCTTTATTCACGTGTTCCAGAAGCCCGCCGGCCTGGGCGACTACCTCAAGCTGGTGCGCCTGCCGCACGGGCTGTAGCGCGGAATGGGGGCCGGGCCACTTATTTGCCGGTTCGGCTGCGCCCGAAAGCCCGTCGGCTGCTGCGGCTCCTGCACAAGTACCTGTACTCGTCCAGGGCTGTTCCCTATCCCATGCGTACTCGGAGGGACCGCCGCGGCCAGCCGCCCAGAAACGGCTGGCCAAGCTGAGCTTCTAAAATCATAAGTAGCTGCTAGGTAGTAGGTACTGTTATTTGGCCCATCGAAAAGTATCAAGTAATCAATAAGCTAATATATTTACCTAAGCCAACTTACGGCCGCCCGGTACGCCCCTGCGCCAACTGATTCACGTCAGCACTGCCACCCAGGACTTCGGCGACGACGCCCTGCGGGCCCTGTTGGCGCAGGCGCGGCCCCGCAACCGGGCCACCGGCGTAACGGGCCTGCTGCTGCACAGCGAGGGCTTGTTTCCGCAACTGCTGGAAGGCGCGCGGGCCGCCGTGCACGAGCTGTGCCACGGCCGCATTGCCCACGACCCGCGCCACCACCGCCTGCACCTGCTGGCCGCCGGCCCGCTGCTCGTGGGCCGCACGTTTCCCGGCTGGCACACGGCCTTCCTGCGCGCCACGCCGGCCAGCGCGGCGGCCCTTGGCGGCCACCTCGGCCCCGCCGCCGCCGCCGATTTTTTGGCCGCCCGCGCCCCGCGCATGTCCCCGGTGCTGCTGCGCCTGCTGCACCAGTTTGTGGGGCGGTGGGCGCAGGGAGCGGCCCGCCGCTGGCGCTAAACCCCGCCCGCGAAGGGCAGCCGGGCCCGGGGCTCCCAAGGGCCCCCGCGGTAGGCCCACAGCGCCAGGCCCGTGCCGGTGGCGGTGAAGGACTGAAAATCAGCTTGTAAATTGGTCAGCAGCTGGCGGGCTACGGCGGGCTCCACCTTGTTTTGCACCGTGACGTGGGGCTGGAGTTGCTGTTGGTCCTGGGGCGTGAGGCGGGCGGCCCAGGCCGTTTGCAGGCGGCGGTGCAGGGCCCGCAGCTCGGCGTTTTCCAGCACGATGGCCACACCCCGGCCCAATGAGCGCAGGCCCGTGGCCTGCACCGCTAAGGGCGCCTGGGCCCGGCAAACTTCCGCCAGCCGGGCGGTTATCGGTGCCTCGTCGGCCCCCGGCAGGTGGTGAAACAGGGTGACGTGGGCGGCCAAGTGATTGATTTTGGGCGGGAAATGCCGGCGGCGCAGCCCGTTGAAGTACGCCTGCGACTCGGCGTCGAGCGTCAGGGTGAGAATGAGGGGAGCCGGGTCGGGGAGGGGCATGGGGAGGAAACAAGTGGTGGAAAATAATTTGTAATCAGCTGGTTTACAAAGGGAATAATTTACCCGTGGCGGGCCCTGGAATGACCCATTGTACGGGCTGCGGTGTTTAATAAGCCAATGCAGACCGACCTCTTTTTACCCGTCCTCAACGCCCCGGTGCCCGCTATTGCGCCGGAGCCCGACCCTGCCGCCGCCCCTCGTACGCACGGCGCCAAGCTGTGGCTGCCCAAGCGCGTGCTCTTCACCCCCGACGCCTTGCAGGAGGAATACGGCCAGCAAATCCTGGCCCGCGCCACGGCCCTGAACCTGGACGTGGAGCTGCTGAAAAGCAACCGCCTCACCGGCCTGCGCGGCGACGACGAGCGGGCCACCTACCGCACCGCCAAAACCACGCTGGCCGTGGTGAACGCCCCCGCCGGGGCCCTGCGCCTCCAGCCCACCCCGCCCTCGGCCGACTACCAGCTCAACCTCGCCGAGGGCTGCCCCGCCCACTGCCAGTACTGCTACCTGGCCGGCAGCCTCAGCGGCCCGCCCGTGGTGCGCGCCTTCGCCAACCTGCCCAAGCTGCTGGCCAACACCCAGGTGTACGAGCGCGCCGACCGGCCCGTGAGCTTCGAGGCCAGCTGCTACACCGACGTGCTGGGCATCGAGCACCTCACCGGGGCCCTGGCCGAAGCCGTGCGCTACTTCGCCGGCCGCGAGGGGGGCCGCCTGCGCTTCGTGAGCAAGTACGACCACGTGGACAGCCTGCTGGGCCTGCCCCACCGCGGGCACACCCGCGCCCGCGCCTCGCTCAACGCCGAGCCCCTGGCCCGGCAGCTGGAGGGCGGCACGGCCAGCATCGAGGCCCGCCTCCAGGCCCTGCGGCGGCTGGCGTTGCCGGTGGCGCAGGGCGGCGGGGGCTACCCGGTGGGCGTGCTGCTGGCCCCCATCATGCCCCTGCCCGACTGGCGGCGGCACTACGGCGAGCTGCTCGACCGCGTGCGGGCGGCCTTCGATTTCGACTGCGACCTCACCGTGGAGTTCGTCACGCACCGCTTCACGCCCGGCTCCAAGCAGGTACTGCTCGGCTGGTACCCCGGCACCACCCTCGACCTGAGCGAAACCGGCCGCGCCGTGAAGCGCAACAAGTTCGGGGGCGTCAAGTACGTGTACGACATGCCCACCATGAAGGAGCTAAAAGCCTGGTTTTACGCCGAGTGGCAGCGCCGCTTCCCCCACGCGCCCATCCAGTACTGGACGTAGGGGCCCCGCGCCGCCCTCAGCAGCCGC
This sequence comes from Hymenobacter caeli, assembly GCF_013294115.1. Lineage (GTDB taxonomy): Bacteria > Bacteroidota > Bacteroidia > Cytophagales > Hymenobacteraceae > Hymenobacter > Hymenobacter caeli. Next base: position 39,325 of record NZ_JABSNP010000028.1, read on the forward strand.
AGCGGTAATCGGGGTACTCCGCAAACCCCGGCGCGGGCGTATCGTCGAGGCGGATGATGCGGTCGAGGCGCACTTCTTCGCCCGAAGCCAGCAGGGCGTACTCGGCGTGGTCGCGGGTGACGAACGTGCGGAGGGCCACGGATTCCTGGCACAGCTGCCGCAAGTCGTTGAAGTATTGCAGGTAAACCGGCTGCTGGCGGGTGGCGGCGGCCTCCAGCACGTCGTAAAAGCCGCAGGCGATGGGGTGGTAGTCGGTGGGCACGGCGGGTAGGGGTTGGGGGTGGAGTGCGTAGTTTACGCTCACAACCCGTACCGCGTTAACCGCCGCGCCGCATGACCACCGCCGAATTCTGGAACCAGCAGCAGTTTAGCTACCTCGTAACGCACTCCTTCAACCGGGGGCCCAAGCTGGCCGCGTTGCACGAAGCGGCCGCCGCAATCGAGCAAGCCAAGCAGGAATTGCAACAGGCCCGGTTTATGCAGCGGGCTAGTTTATTGCAGAAACTGCGCAGCTTGGAAGAAGAGTTTAGCGGCAATGTTCCTCTAAAAACATTGTCGGATGAAAAGTCAGTAATTGGTGATGCTGCCGAGAAAATAGCGGTAATTGAGCGGGAATCGGCAGTGGCCCAGCAACTCAGTGAGGCCCTGCAAACCCCAAACAGCGAAGAATTTGCTTCTGGGTGCGTCCCCATTTACCGCGATGCGCTGGCTTTTTATGATGACCACGATAAGCTCTTACGTGTACTTAACATCTGTTTCCAATGCTTATTCATGCAGACAGATGACGGGGTAATGGTTGAGGCGAGTGTAGAAACTTATTACAAGCTGCGCGAACTGCTTTTGCAGCTCGGCCACCCGATTGAAACGGCCGGCGAGCAGGAATAAATCGTGCTGATTCAGGCACTGCATTCGCCGCCGCAGCTATTCCGCTGGTATCTTAGGGCAACAAAAATCGTTGTACCCATGGCCCCCATCCTTATTGAACCTCTGAGCGAGCAAGCCTACGAGTTGCTGCGGCAACTGGAAGCGCTGCACATCCTGCGGGTGGTGCCTGCGGCCGAAGCGCCCGCGCCGGCCAAGCGCCAGTGGGCTGGCAGCCTGTCCTCCGCTTCGGCCGAGGCCTGGGACAAGCACTTACTGGAAATCCGGGGCGAATGGGAGCGGAATATTTAGCCGATAGCAACGCTGTTATCGACTTGGTGCTGGGCCGCCTGCCGCTGGTAAGCGCCGGTTGGTTAGACCAACGGCTGAACCAGCAGCTGGTAGCGGTATTTGTAATCACGCGCATCGAGCTGCTGACGAAGACCGAGCCCGCATCTGAGTACGCCTTCATGCAGTCCTTCGTGCAGAGCGTGGAAGTGCTACCCTTCGATGAGCCCGTGGTGCAGCAAACCATCCGGCTGCGCCAGCAGCACCGCATCAAGCTGCCCGACGCCATCATTGCCGCCACGGCCTTGGTGCACGGGCTGGCCCTGCTCACCCGGAATACGGCGGATTTTCAACGGGTCGCCGGCTTGGTTGTGGTCGACCCGCACGCCCCGGCCCAGCTGCCAGCACGCTAGCTGCCGTGGCCGTGAAACCCTTACGCGCGCTGGGCCTGGCCCTGCTCCTGGCCAGCTGCCAGCAGGGCCGGCCGCCGGCCGTTCGGCCCCGTGCCGCGCACCAGGCGGCTGGCAGCCCAGCCACCGTTCGCCTCGACAGCCTGGCGCTGTTCGACAGCGCCCGCCAGCGGGCCGTGCCGGTGGCGCTGTACTTTCCCGGCGGCGGGGGCCCCAACGCGCGGCTGAAGGCCGCCCTCCTCAGCCACGGCTACGGCGGCCACTGCACAGACTATTCCTTCATTGCCCGCAACCTGGTGGCGCACGGCTACTTCGTGGCCAGCGTGCAGCACGAGTTGCCTACCGACGCGCCCCTGCCCACCGTGGGGGCCCCGCAGGTGGTGCGCCGCCCCAACTGGGAGCGCGGCGTGCAAAACCTGCTGTTCGTGCGGCGGGCGCTGCAAAGGCGCTACCCCCGCGTTGATTTCGACGCGCTGCTGCTGGTGGGCCACTCCAACGGCGGCGACACGGCCCTGCTCTTCGCCCAGGAGCACCCCGCCCTGGTGCGGCGCGTCATCTCGCTCGACAACCGCCGCATGCCGTGGCCCCGGGCCCGCCGGCCCCAAATCCTGTCGCTGCGCTCGAGCGACCAGGTGGCCGACAGCGGCGTGGTGCACACGCCGGCCGAGCAGCGCCGCTACGGCAGCACCGTGGTTCGGCTGCCGCACACCTTGCACGACGACATGTGGGACGGGGCCACGGATGGCCAAAAACAAGAAATAAATGCGTTGATTGCCGAGTTTCTGACGCGCTAGCCGGGGCCCCCGCGGGTTGCCCAGAGCCCCGCGAATTGGTTTTGTTGGCTAAACCCCTGGGGCCAGTCCTGCGTTTCCGGCTTCTACCCAAACGCTCCTTTAGTTTGATGAAATTCTTCGCTTCCCTGGTGTTTTCCGGCGGCTGGCTGCTGGCCGGGGCCCCGGCGGCCGTGGCCCAGCAGGCGCCGTCGCCCTACCATACCCGGTTCGCCGTCGACGCACCCGTTGCGCTGGGCCTGGGGGCCGTCAGCGGCTTCGGCCTCTACCGGGTGCAGCAAAAGCACGGCCTGAGCGCGGCCGGGCTGGCGGCGCTTAGCAAGGACGACGTGCCCCGCATCGACCGGTTTTCGGCCGGCTACTACAGCGCGCGGGCCCAGACCACCAGCGACTACCTCTGCTACGGCTCGCTGTTGGTGGCCCCGGGCCTGCTGGCGCTGAACCCCGCCGCCCGCGGCCGCTGCGGGCAAGTGGCGGCGCTGTACGTGGAAACGTTGCTCGCCACCGACGCCATCTTCACGACTTCCGTGGGCAACGTGGCGCGCTACCGGCCCTACCTCTACGGCCCCGAGGGCGGCGATGACCGCACGGGCAAAATCGCCACCAACTCGTTTTTTTCCGGCCACACGGCCCACACGGCCACGGCCACCTTCTTCGCCGCCAAGGTGTTCCACGACTTCAACCCCGGCTCGCGCGCCCAGCCCTACGTGTGGGGCGCGGCGGCGGCGGTGCCGGTGGTCGTGGCGTATTTTCGCATCGAGGCGGGCAAGCACTTCCTGACCGACAACCTGCTGGGCTACGCCGTGGGGGCCACCACGGGCGTGGTGGTGCCGCAGCTGCACAAAAAAGCCGGGGCCGCGGGCGTGTCGCTGGCCCCCATCCAGGGCCTGAACGCGAACGGCTACGCCTACTCGGGCCTGCTGCTGCGCAAACAGCTGTAGGGCCCCAGGACCGGGTTGGGGCCCCGGTAGCTCGCGGCGGGGGCGCATCTTTGCGCGTCTTTTTTGTGCGCCGCCAAGCCTTTTTCCCGCCATGCCCGTCCCCATCTACCAAATCGATGCCTTTGCCCGGCACGCTTTTGCCGGCAACCCCGCCGCCGTGTGCCCGCTCGAAGCCTGGCTGCCGGCCGAAACCATGCAGCAGGTTGCGGCCGAAAACAACCTGGCCGAAACCGCCTTCTTCGTCCCGCTGGCCGGGGAGGAGGCCGATTTTCACCTGCGCTGGTTCACGCCCACGTTCGAGATTGACTTGTGCGGCCACGCCACGCTGGCCACGGCCCACGTGCTGTGGAACGAGTTGGGCTTTGCCAAGCCCGAAATTGTGTTTCAGAGCCAAAGCGGCCCTTTGCGCGTGCGCCGCGAGGCCGACGGCCGGCTGGTGCTCGACTTCCCCAGCCGCCCGCCCCGGCCGCTGGCCCCCCCCGAGTACCCCAGCGTGCTGATGCAGGCGCTGGGCCCCGGCGCGGCCGCGCCCCTGGCCGTGCTGGCCGCCCGCGACTTGGTGGTCGAATTCGCTTCGGCCGCGGAAGTGCTGGCCCTGACGCCCGACTTCGCCGCCCTCGCCGGCCTGGGCTACATCGGGCTGATTGCCACCGCGCCCGGCCCCGAAGGCGTTGATTTCGTGTCGCGCTTTTTCGCGCCCGAAGTGGGCGTGCCCGAGGACCCCGTGACCGGCTCGGCGCACAGCACGCTCATCCCGTTCTGGGCCGCGAAGCTGGGCAAAACCGAGCTGTTTGCCCGGCAGGAATCGGCGCGGGGCGGCGAGCTGTGGTGCCGCCTGCGCGGCGACCGGGTGGACATCGGCGGGTACGCGGTGACGTATTTGGTGGGGGCCCTGCCTAACTTACCGGAGGCCTGACCGTTTACTGACCGGCCAGCGCACACCTAACGGGCCCCCGGCATGAAGAAAGCAAGGATTTTGTGGCTACTGGGCGGCTGGGCGGGCGGCGTGGCGGGCAGCGCCCCGGCCTGGGCCCAGGCCGGGCCGGCCCGCGAGCTGGTGCGCGAGGGCGTGGCCCTGTACGACACCGGCCAGTACAACCAGGCCGCCAACAAGTACCAGCAGGCCCTGGCCGCCACCCCCGGCGACGCCCAGGCCCAGGCCGAGCTGGCCATGACCTACGCGGCCCTGAACCGCCACGACGAGGCCGTGGCCCTGTGCCAGCAGCTGCTGGCCGCCCACCCCGAAGCCGACCCGCTGGTGTACGCCACCTACGGCAACAGCCTCGACGCCGGCCAGCGGCCCGCCGAGGCCCTCGCCGTGTACCGCCAGGCCCTGCTGCGCTACCCCGATTCGTACATCCTCTACTTCAACCAGGGCGTGACGCTGGCCGGGCAGGAGCGGGAAGCCGAAGCCGTGGCCAGCTTCCAGCACGCGCTGGCCCTGAACCCCGCCCACGCCAGCTCGCACATGGTGCTGGGCGGCGTGCAGCTGGGCGCCGGCACGCGGGTGCCGGCCATTCTGGCGCTGGCGCGGTTCCTGGTGCTGGAGCCGGGCAGCGGCCGCTCGGCCCAGCGCCGGGCCCTGCTCGACCAGGCCCTGCTGCAAGGCGTGAGCCGGGCCGACGGCCGCCCCGTCAACATCGCCCTCAGCCGGCCGGCCGCGGGCCCGAAAAAGGGCAAGGGCCGGAAGGCCCGCCCCGACGATTTCGGGCCGGAAGAAATGTTCCTCTCGCTGGCGGGGGCCCTGGCCCTGGACGAGAAAAACCAGGACAAAACGAAGACCGAGCGGTTCATCGACCAGTTCGGGGCCCTGTGCCGGGTGCTGGGCGAGCGGGCCCCCGCGGCGGGCGGCGGCTTCACCCGCACGTACTACGCGCCGTACTTCGTCGAGCTGGAAAAAAAAGGCTACGTGCCGGCCTTCGCCTACCTCACCCACAGCTCCGAGACCGACGCCCCCGAGGTGCAGCAGTGGCTGGCCGCGCACCCCACCGAGGTGGAGGTGTTCCGCGAATGGTCAAAAAACTACGACTGGCCGAAGCCGGCGTTTTAAGTACTGAGCCGTTAAGTAGTCACGCAAAAGTAACCGTATAATTTTTTCCGATTCGGATTAGGACGTGTTCGATGCGTTGAAGCAAGGTGTGGTCGGATTGGTAGT
>NZ_JABSNP010000029.1 GCF_013294115.1 Hymenobacter caeli
CGGCCCGGCAACAGCGGCGCAATCCGCGCCCACTGCGCGTCCGTCAGTAAATAGTCCATGCTCAAACATAACTCCTACTGTTAACACTTCCTAGTTGCACGCTGGACTTGTACACGGATTATTTGCTGAGTTCGACGGGTCCGACGACGGCCACGGGCTTGTCGCGGCTGCTGGAGGGGTCGCTGAGCCATGACCATATCACGCGCTGGTTGAGCAGCACCCCGCTGGGCGCGGCCGAGGTATGGCGGCAGGCCAAAGCGCTGATTCGCCAGGCCGAAGCCCGTCGGCCCGCCGAGGATTTTGCCGTCCTCATCGTAGACGATTCGGTGCTGGAAAAGGCGCATACGGATGCCAACGAACTGATTTGCACCCACTGGGACCACAGCCAGCAGCGCTACGTCAAGGGCCTCAACTTCGTCACCCTGCTCTACCAGGCCGGGGACCTGGCCCTGCCCATCGCCGTCGAGCTGGTGCGCAAAACCGTGTCGGTCTTTCACCCCAAAACGCAGAAAACCAGCTATCAAAGTCCCTTCACCAAGAACGAATACGTGCAACAAATGCTGCGCGTGGCCCAGCAGCAGGTAGCCTACCGCTACCTGCTGGCCGACAGCTGGTACGCCTCGGCCGAGAACATGACCCTGGTGCGGGCCCTGGGCCACCACTTTATTTTTGCCCTGGAAAGCAGCCGCACCGTGGCCCTGAGCGAAGCGGCACGGGCCCAGGGCCAATTTCAGGCCGTGCAGACGCTGGTCTTTCCGGATACGCAGCCCCTGCGCGTCTTTTTGCGGGCGGTCCAAGAGGCCGTGCTCGTCACCAGACAAGTCTTTACAAACCAAGACGGTAGCCAGGGCATCCTGTATCTGGTCAGCAGTGACACCGACCTGGACCAGGCCCGCCTGACCACGATTTACCAAAGACGGTGGAAAGTGGAAGAATACCATAAGTCGCTCAAACAGAATGCTTCCATGGGAAAAGCACCCACCAAAACCCTGGCCACGCAAACCACCCACTTCCTGGCCGCCGTGCTGGCCTACACCAAGCTCGAAGTGCTCAAACTCAAGTGCGGCATCGGGCATTTTCGCCTCAAGGCCCAACTCTACACCGTCGGCCTCAAAGCCATGTATCTGCAACTTCGCCAATTGAGTGCGTAACATCAGTAAATAAGCTGTTAGCCTTTTCAGTTGTGATTTATTCCCTGTAACCGCCTCAGCTTAAAAAAACAGCCGTTAATCGAAAGCTAACCGCCAACAGCTAATAGCCAACAGCTAAAAACATGACTTCCCCTTTCCAAGCCTACAAAGCGCCCATTGCGGTGCTGCTGGTGCTGGCCCTGGCCCTGGGCACGGTGGCCTACCGGCGCATCAACGTGGCCTTGTTCCCGGAGGTCACGTTTCCGAAAGTGAAGGTGATTGCCGAAAACGGCCTGGAGCCCGTGGACCGCATGATGGTGACCGTGACCAAGCCCATGGAGGACGCCATCAAGCGGGTGCCGGGCCTGAAGCTGCTGCGCAGCACCACCAGCCGCGGCAGCTGCGAAATCTCGGCCTTCCTGGACTGGAGCGCCAACGTGGCCACCAGCCAAACCCTGATTGAGTCGCGCCTGAACCAGATTCGGGCCGACCTGCCGCCCACCGTGCAGATTTCCGTTGAGCGCATGAACCCGGCCATCCTGCCGGTGATGGGCTACACGCTGGAGGCCCCGGGGCGCTCGGCCCTGGAGCTGCGCAAGCTGGCCCTGTACACCATTAAGCCGTTTTTGTCGCAGGTCGACGGCGTGTCGTCGGTGCAAATCCAGGGCGGGCGCACCAAAGAGTACCAGGTGCAGCTGCTGCCCGACCAGATGGCCGCCCTCGGCCTGGGGCCCGACGACATCACGAAGGCCCTCACGGCCACCAACTTCGTGCAGAGCAACGGCTACCTCTCCGATTACCGCCGCCTCTACCTGACGGTGACGGACGCCACCATCCTGCAAAAAGAAGACCTCGAAAACATCGTGCTGCGCAACGACGGCCACCGCATCGTGCGCCTCGCCGACGTGGCCACCGTGGGCCTGGGCGAGCAGCAGGAGTACATCCGCATCAACGCCAACGGCAGCGACGCGGTGCTGGTGTCCATCCTGCGCCAGCCCGACGCCAACGTGGTGCTGGTGTCGGACGGCGTGCGGGCCAAGGTGGCCGCCCTGCAAGCGGGCCTGCCCCGCGGCGTGAAAATGGCCCCCTACTACGACCAGGCCGATTTCGTGGCCGAAGTCGTGAAGTCGGTGCAGGACGCGCTCTGGATTGGCCTGGCGCTGGCGCTGGTGGTCACAGCCCTGTTTCTGCGCTCGGTGCGGGCCACGCTCACCATTTTGGGGGCCATTCCGGTGGCGCTGGCCCTCACCGTGGCGGTGCTTTACTTCGGGCTCGGCTACTCGTTCAACATCATGACGCTGGGGGCCATTGCCGCCGCCATCGGGCTGATGATTGACGACGCCGTGGTGATGGTGGAGCAGCTGCACCGCGTGGGCGAGGACCACCCCGGGGCCGCCCCCGGCGAGGTGGTGCGCCGCTCGGTGGGCCACCTGCTGCCCGCGCTGGTGGGCTCGTCGCTGAGCACGATTGTGATATTTCTGCCTTTCGCGCTGCTCGGCGGCGTGGCCGGGGCCTACTTCAAGGTGCTGGCCACCACAATGGTGGTGGCGCTGCTGTGCTCGTTTTTCGTGGCCTGGCTGGGCCTGCCGGTGATTTATTTGCTGCTGTCTGGGAAAGCTGCTAGCTCCAAGCTGTTAGCTGTTAGCTCATCGCCAGATGAAGCCGACAGCGCCAATAAGAACAAAGCTAACAGCCAGCAGCTAACAGCTAGCAGCTCAAAAACCCACCACCACGAAATCCCCTGGGTGCGCTCCGTCATCCGGCACCCGGCCTATTCCATCATCGGCATCGTGGTTCTCATCGGCAGCATGGTTTTAATCATCCCGCGCCTGGCCACCGGCTTTTTGCCCGACATGGACGAGGGGGCCATCGTGCTCGACTACAACTCGCCGCCCGGCACCAGCATCGAGGAAACCGACCGGATGCTGCGCCAGGCCGAAAAGCTCATCGTGAAGGTGCCCGAGGTGGCCAGCTACTCGCGCCGCACCGGCACCCAAATGGGCTTTTTCATCACCGAGCCCAACCGCGGCGACTACCTCATCCGCCTCAAAACCAGCCGCCAGCGCAGCACCGAGGAAGTCATTGCCGACCTGCGCCAGCGCATCGAAGCCACCCAGCCGGCCCTCACCATCGACTTCGGCCAGGTGATTGGCGACATGCTGGGCGACTTGATGAGCACCGTGCAGCCCATTGAAATCAAAGTATTTGGGCCCGACGCGCCCAAGCGCTACGCCCTGGCGGGCCGGGTGGCCGACGAGGTGCGGAAAGTGGCCGGCACGGCCGACGTGTTCGACGGCATCGTGCGCATGGGGCCCGCCGTGGACGTGCGCCCCGACCCGCGCCGCCTGGCCCAGTTCGGCCTCACCGCCACCGACTTCCAGACCCAGCTGCAAACCCAGCTGGCCGGCACCACGGCCGGCAGCGTGCTGGAGGGCGAGCAGCTGCTCAACATCCGGCTGCGCTACCCCAACGCCGCCCGGGCCACCCTGGCCCAGATGCGCACCGAGCCCATTTTCCTGCCCAACGGCCAGCGCCGCCGCCTCGACGAGCTGGCCACGGTGGGCGTGACGGCCGGCGACGCCGAGCTGGAGCGCGAAAACCTGCAAGCCATGACCGCCGTCACGGCCCGCCTCGACGGCCGCGACCTGGGCGGGGCCATGCGCGAAATCCGCCAAAAGCTGGAAAAAAGCGTGCCCCTGCCGCCCGGCTACTTCATCCAGTACGGCGGTTCCTACGCCGAGCAGCAGCAGTCGTTTCAGGAGCTGCTCACGATTCTGGGCACGGCCTGCCTGCTGGTGTTCGCGGTGGGCCTGTTCCTGTTCCGGGACCTGAAAGCCGCCGGGCTGATACTGCTGGTGGCCATCCTGGGGCCCGCCGGAGGCAGCCTGGCCCTGTTTCTGACCCATACGCCGCTGAACGTGGGCTCCTACACCGGCCTCATCATGGTGGTGGGCATCATCGGCGAAAACGCCATTTTCACCTTCCAGCAGTTTTTCGAGATTCTCGCCGAGGGCCAGCCCGTGGAGGCGGCCATCGGCTACGCCATCGCCGCCCGCCTGCGTCCCAAGCTGATGACGGCCCTCTCGGCCATCGCGGCGCTGCTGCCGCTGGCGCTGGGCATCGGGGCCGGGGCCCAGCTGCACCAGCCGCTGGCCATCGCCGTCATCGGGGGCCTATTGCTGGCCCTGCCCCTGCTGCTGGTGGTGCTGCCCAGCCTGCTGAGGTTGGCGTATGGCGGGGGGAAGCAGCCGACGGTAGCGACCGGGCTAGCTGTTTAGAAACTCCCGAACCCGGGGGTGGCGCAGCAGCTTGTAGAGGAAGAGCAGTCCCCCGACGATTTTAAACGTCAGCCCGGCTACTAACAGCAAGTCGGCCCCGGCCCAGTGCATCACTTTGAATAGGGCCCCCACGAAGTCGAAACCCAGGCCGAGCGCAAATAAAACGAGGGAGTATTTAGCTTTCATGGGGACGGGCTGCGCATCTTACAGTGCAATAATACAGCGGCTTTGGGGCCGAAATGTGAGATGGGTAGCTAATTTTGGCCCGGTCCCCAGCGGCCCGGGCCGGGCAGCTACCCGTCAACAATTAACGTACAAGCCGGCGGCTACGGCCCGGCTTGGCGCGGAAGCGGGCGCACGGGCCCGGGCCCGGCCACTATTACCGATGAACCTTAAAACCAAGATTACTGCCGGCTTCCTGGCCCTGCTGCTGCTGCTGCTGGGCATGGGGGCCTACGCCTACTACTCGCTGCAACGGCTGGAAACCAGCTCCCGCGACGCGCTAACGGCCAATTTCTACTCCGTGGAGCTGGGCCAGCAGATGCTGCAAGCCCTCGACCGGCTGGAAACCCAACCCGCCGACGCGGCCGGCCTCGCCCACTTCCGGCGGGCCCTGGCCCAGGAGGCCCGCAACGTGTCGGAGCCCGGCGAGCAGCAGCTGGTGGACAGCCTCACGGCCGCCAGTGCCGCTTTTGGCCGCCAGCAGGGCCCGCCCCCGTTCGGCCAGCTGCGGGCCCAGACCCACCGCATGATTCGCCTGAACACGGCGGCCCTGACCGCTAAAAACGTGCGGGCCAGCCGAACCGCCCTGCAGGCCCGGCGCTACCTGCTGGCCTTCACGGTCCTCGCGGCCCTCGTCGCCCTCATGTTCGTGCTCAGCGTGCCCGAGTCGGCCGTGGGGCCGCTGCACCGGCTCATGCAGGGCCTGGCCCACGCCACCGACGAGAACTACAGCGCCCCCATTTTCATTGAGAACGACGACGAGTTCGGGCGCGTGGGCCGGGCCTTCAACCGCATGCTGGTGCAGCTCAACGACTACCGCAACGCCACCACGGCCGACTTCCGCGCCGAGCGCAACCGGGCCCACAGCATCGTCAACGGCCTCGACGAAGGCCTGGTGCTGCTCGACGGCCAGCGCCGCATCATCCTGGCCAACCCCGTGGCCTGCGACCTGCTGGGCCTGCCCGCCGAGGCCTTGCTCGACCACTCCGCCGCCGAGGTGGCCGTCGAAAGCCCCCTGTTCCAGGCCATGCTGGCCCCGCTCGATGGGGCCCGCGCCGACGCAAATGAGGCCCGCTCCGGGGGCCCGGTGCTCACCATCCCCCGCAATGGCGAGGATACTTTTTACCGCCTGGCCGTGCAGGAGCTGGAGGCATTTAACGAAACCACCAAGCAGACGGAATCCGTGGGCCAAATCCTGACCCTGCGCAACGTGTCGGACTTCCAGAAGCTGGACCAGGAGAAGTCGAACTTCCTGCTCACGGTGGCCCACGAGCTGAAAACGCCCCTGGCCGACATCAACGCCCGCCTGCTGGCCCTGCGCCCCGACGAGGTGGCCGCCCCCGAGCGCCAGCGCGTGGCCGACGGCATCGCCCACCACACCCAGCGCCTGCTGCGCCTGGCCGACGAGCTGACCGACGTGGCCCGCCTCAACGCCGGGACCGGGGTGCAGTTCGAGGCACAGTCCACGCCGGTGCCGGCCGTGGTGGGCTTCGCCACGGCCACCGTGCAGGCCCAGCTCGACCAGCACGGCCTGACCGTGCGGGCCGACCTGCCCGCCGACCTGCCCCCGGTGCGGGCCGACGTGGAAAAAACCACCTGGGTGCTCGTGAACCTGCTGGCCAACGCCATTCGCTACTCGCCGCCGGGCGAAACCATCGTGGTGCGGGCCGTGCGCGACGGCGACTTCGTGCGGCTGTCCGTGCGCGACCGGGGCCGCGGCATCGCCCCCGAGTACCACGAGCGCATCTTCCAACGCTTCGCCCAGCTGCCCGACGCGGGCCACGCCGGCGGGGCGGGCCTGGGCCTGAGCATCGCCCGCGAATTCGTGACCACCCAGGGCGGCCGGCTGTGGGTGGAAAGCGCCCCGGGCGCGGGCAGCGAGTTCTGCTTCACGCTGCCGGTGGGTTAGATAACGAGCTATTAGCTATTAGCTATTAGCCGTTAGCTTTTTTAAGGTTCGCTGGCGGAGCCTGTATCACCAAGCTGTGCTTGGTTTTGCCCCAGGGCCCGCGGGGCAGCTTACACGAGGCCAGGCACAGCTTGGGCGTACAGGCTCCGCCACATATTGCTGTCATTTACCCAAAAAAGCTAACAGCCAACAGCTAAAAGCTAACAGCTAAAGAAAAGACATGGAATTATATTCTCAGTTTTCGCTGGTGGTGGTGGTGGTGGCCTTGTTTGCCTATATCAACCACCGGTATCTGCGCCTGCCGGCCACCATCGGGCTCATGGCGCTCACGCTGCTCTCGTCGCTGGTGCTGGTGGGGCTGGGGCGGCTGGGGGTGCCGGCGGTGCTGCGGGTGGTGGAGGTGGTGCGGGCCCTCGATTTCCACACCGTGCTGATGCAGTACATGCTCAGCTTTTTGCTCTTCGCCGGGGCCATGCAGCTCGATACCCGCAGCCTGAGCCTGCAACGGGTGCCGGTGCTGCTGCTGGCCACGGTGGGCACGCTCATCTCGACCGTGATGGTGGCCTGCGGCCTGTACCTGGTGCTGCCGCTGTTCGGGCTGCCGCTCGATTTCATCTACTGCCTGCTGTTCGGCGGCCTCATCTCGCCCACCGACCCCGTGGCCGTGCTGGGCATCCTCACCAAAGTGGATCTGCCCCGGGCCCTGGAAACCAACATCGTGGGCGAGTCCCTCTTCAACGACGGGGTGGGCGTGGTGGTGTTCGCCACGGTGCTGGCCGTGGCCGTGCCCGGCGGGGCCGAAACCGTGGGCCCCGGCCGGGTGCTGGGCCTGCTGCTGCAAGAGGGCGTGGGCGGCCTGGCGCTGGGGGCCGGGCTGGGCTACGCCGTGTACCTGCTGCTGCGCGGCGTGGACAACTACGTGGTGGAGGTGCTGCTCACGCTGGCCCTGGTGATGGGCGGCTCGGCCCTGGCGGCGGCGCTCGACACCTCCGGGCCCCTGGCGATGGTGGTGGCCGGCCTCGTGGCCGGGGGCCAGCAGAGCCGGCGTTCCATGTCGGACACGAGCGAGGACTACGTGGACAAGTTCTGGGAGCTGATTGACGGGGTGCTCAACGCGCTGCTCTTCGCCCTGATGGGCCTGGAAATGCTGGTGCTCAACATCAAGGGGATATACATCGCGGCGGGGCTGGCCACGGTGGCGCTGGTGCTGCTGGCCCGGCTCGTGTCGGTGAGCATCCCGCTCAGCTTTCTGCGCACGCGCCGCGAGTTCACCGACTTCAACCTGGCCGTGCTCACCTGGGGCGGGCTGCGCGGGGGCATCTCGGTGGCCCTGGCCCTGAGCCTGCCGCCCTCCATGCCGCGCGAGCTGCTGCTGGGCATCACCTACGTGGTGGTGGTGTGCTCCATCCTGGGGCAGGGCCTCACCATCGGGCCCCTGGCGGCCCGCCTCCAGCGCCGGCACGAGCGGGCCGTGGCCGCCGGCTGACGCTGGTGGCATGGGGCAGGGCCTTGAATGGTCGTTGTCGCCGGAACCTCACCCCCGGCCCCTCTCCTGCGGAGAGGGGTGCCAGTACCTGACGTTATCAAATCGTTGAACGCACCCCTCTCTTTTGGAGAGGGGCCGGGGGTGAGGTTCCGGCGACAACAAACAACTCACTTCGCCCCCGCCACCAGCCCCGGGGCGTTCTGCACCCGCAGCGTTTTGACGCCGGCCAGCCGGGCGGCCTCAGGGCCCGTGGCGGCGGGCGCGCGGAAATGGTCGATGTCCAGCTCGTCCACATCCTCGGCCACGATGGACGGGCGGCCGTCGGGCCGCCGCAGCTCGAAGGCGATGTTGAGCAGCTCCAGGTCGCGCACGTGGCGGGCGTAGAGGCCGTAGGCCGGGGTGGGGCCCAGCAGGTGCGGCTCGGGGTACTGCGTTTCGAGGGAGGCCAGCTCCGGAAACGGCCGCTGGGCCTGCGCCGCCGCGCCCCCGCCGGTGTACACCACGCGGATATTGGCCAGCCGGATGCCCTCCAGCGGGTGGCCCGGCACGCCCGTGAGCTGGATGCCGCTGAGCGAGTCGCGCATGGTGGCCACCACATTGGCGATGGACACGTTGCGCACCGCGCCCGTGGGGGTGCCGGCCGGGCCCCGGTTGCGGCTGCCCAGGGCAATGTAAATCGGGTAGTGCGACACGTTGCGCATGGTCAGGTTCGAGACGCTGATGTTTTCCAGCGTGCCGCCGTCCACTTCCTCCAGGGCCAGGCCGTTGCAGCTGTCGAAGGTGCAGTTGCTCACCACGCAGTTGCGGAAGCCGCCGTTCGACTCGGTGCCGAACTTGATGCGGCCGCTCGACCAGCCCACTTTCGCCGGGATGCGGCGGCCGTCGAGCAGCGTGCCTTCCTCGAAGCCCGACACGGCGCAGTTGGTAATCAGCAGGTTTTCGGTGAGCTGGGGCCGGCCCAGGGCGTAGGAGCTTTTCGGGCAGATGGCGTCGTCGTGGGGCGAGTTCACGCGGCAGTTGCTCACCATCGTGTTCGTGCAGCAATCCAGGTCGATGCCGTCGCGGTTGGTGTCGATGGTGAGGTTGTCGAGCGTCACCAGGTCGCAGCCGGTGAGCAGCACGGCGAAGTGGCCGCCGCGGGTCATGGTCACGTCCCGAATCAGCACGTTGCGGCACCGCTTCAGGGCCAGGGCCTTGTCGCCCAGGCCAATGGAGCCGCCGGTGGGGTTGCCCAGGTGCTCTTTATCAAGCATGGTGAGGCCCCCGCCGTCGATGCGGCCCCGCCCGGTGATGGACACGTTAACAAGGTTTTCGCCCCAAAGCAGGCTGTTGTGGAAGTACGTGTGGCCGCCGTCCTGGTAGGCCGTGCCCGCAAACGCCTCGGCCGGGTCGTAAGCGTGCAGCGCCTGAGGGGCCCCCAGAATAGTAGCCCCGGCCCCAACATCAAGCTGAATATTGCTTTGCAGGCGGATGCTGCCGCACAGGTAGGTACCGGCCGGCAGCTGCAACGTGCCCCCGCCGGCCCGGGCCGCCGCCGCAATGGCCCGGTTGATGGCGGGGCTGTCCAGGGCTTTGCCGTCGCCCCGGGCCCCGAACGCCCGCACGTTGTACACCGCCGGCCGCGGGGCGGTGGTCGTTTGGGCCCACCCGGCGAGGGCGGGCCACAGGCCAAGGGCCAGCAAAAAGAGGTGCTTCATGGCATGCGGGACCGGGCGGTTCAGCTCCCGTCTGCGCGGGCCGACGGGCCGCAAAAGAACGAAGTATTGCCTTAGAAAGGGCCCGTCGCGGCCCTGCCCGGCCCGCTCCCGGATGCTGCCTCCCGGCCGCGGGCCCATTGTGGGGCCTGTTGCTGGCAGCGCAACGGGCCCGCGGCCAGGGCAGCGGCAGGCCGCACCAGCGCTTGCGTCCCTTGATTTTTTTGACAACCCGAATGTTGCGCGGGGCATTTCGTTGGCCTTGGCTGGGCCTGCCCCCCAGCCTGCCCCCCAAGGTTTTCGTACCGATGGCGTTTGCCGTGGCGCTGTTTTCGGCCGTTATTCAGGGGCTTACGTTGAAGCAACTGCCGGGCGGGCCACTCGCCTACCCGTTTGACCGGGCAAATTGCCCCGCGTTGCTTCCCCGATTGCTTCCCATGCGCCCCGCCCACCGTTATTTCTCCAACGCCGTTGGTTCGGTCGATTACGTGCCCGACGACGGCTACCTGCGCCTGCGCTGGTCGGGGGAACCCATGACCGGGCCGGAGTTTCGGGCGCTCTACGTCCACGCGCACAACCTGCTGCGCCGCTACCCGCGGCGTGGCATCCTGGCCGGCCACCGCGCCGTGCCCGCTGCGCCGGCAGCCGTTGACCGCGACTGGCTGCTCGCTACCTGGCGGCCGGCCGTCATCGAAGACACCCACCTGGGGCACTACGCCGCGGTGCCCGCTTTGGCGCCCGCGCACCGCCTGCACACGCCCGCCGTGGCCGAGCAGCTGCGGCGGGCCGTTGCCACGGCTTTTTTTGAGGAGACGCGGCCCGCCGCCGAGTGGCTGCGGGCCGAGCCGGCGGCTACCTAAGTCCGTACTATCCATTACCCTATGCTGGCCACTTTCTGGCGCTTCCTGCGTACCCGCTTCCTGCTTACCGACGACATGGCCGACCCGGCCGAAATCCGGGCCGACGTCGAGGCCGGCATTCCTTTTCAGGGCACCAACTTGTGGGTCTTGATTTTTGCCATCCTGGTGGCTTCGGTGGGGCTGAACGTGAACTCCACGGCCGTCATCATCGGGGCCATGCTCATCTCGCCGCTCATGGGGCCCATCGTGGGCATCGGCTACGGAGCGGCCACGATGGAGCTGGGCCTCATCCGGCGCGGGGCCAAAAGCCTGCTCACCGCCACCGTGATTAGCCTGGCCGTGTCGGCGATTTATTTCCGCCTCACGCCCCTGACCGATGCGGGCTCCGAGCTGCTGGCCCGTACCCAGCCCACGACCTGGGACGTGCTCATTGCCCTCTTCGGCGGGGCGGCCGGGGCCGTGGGCCTCACCCGCCGCGAGCACGGCAACGTCATTCCCGGCGTGGCCATTGCCACGGCCCTCATGCCGCCGCTGTGCACGGCCGGCTACGGGCTGGCCACCGCGCACTGGGCCTATTTTGGCGGGGCGCTGTATTTATTTTCGATTAACTGCGTGTTCATCAGCGTTTCCACGTTCTTGGTAATTCAAGTTCTGCCCCTGCCGCACCACGATTTCGAATCGTCGCAGCGCGCCCGGCGCGTCAAAACCATCGTCTGGACGCTGGCCTTTATCACGGCCGCGCCGAGCGTGTACCTGGCCACCGGCATCGTGCGCAACGATGCCTTTACCCACAACGCCCAGCGCTTCGTGGACGAGCAGCTGAACCTGCCCGGTACTTACGTCGTCACCAGCCGCCTCGCGGCCGGGCCGCGCACCCTCAACGTGCTGCTGGCCGGCCAGCGCCTCGCCCCGGCCCAGCTGCGGGCCGCCCGCGCCAAGCTGCCGAAATACCGCCTGGCCGGGGCCCTGCTCACCGTGCGCCAGGGCTTGGCCCGCGTGGACTCGGCCGACGCCCGGGCCCTGCGCGCCAGCGTGCTCGCCGACGTGCGCAGCCGCCAGCAGCAAACGCTGGTGAGCTACGAGGGCCGCCTGGTGGAGCTCCAGCAGCGGGTGGCCCACGCCGACAGCATTGCCGCACCGGGCCTGCCCCCGGCCGCCGCGCTGCTGCGCGAGGTGCGGGCCGAGCACCCCGCCGTGCGCCAGCTCGGCCTAAGCCGCCTGGTGCAGCCCGCCGCCGACTCACTACGCGCCGATACCGCGGTGGTGGTGGCCTTGCGCGTGCGCCAGGCCCTGCCCGCCGCCGAGCAGCAGCGCCTGGCCGCCTGGCTGCGCGTGCGGGCCGGTGGCCGGCAGCCCGTGCAGTTGCTCGTCACGTCCGATGCCCCGGCGGCCCGCCCAGCAAAACGGTGAGGCGTGGCCCCCGCTACCGGTTTAAGATTAGTAGTTTTTAGCAACTGTAAGTTGTATTTCCCGTTGAGCTTGTTGTGCTTAATTCAGTATTAATTTTTTAATTCACGCCTTCCGCCATGAACACTTTCCCTTCCCTTGCCCGTTTTACCGTTGTTGGACTGGCGCTGAGCGGCTGCTCGCTGGGCCATTCTGCCGGCGACGACCTGACATCCAGTAACCCCGCCGTGGCCGCCCAAGCCCAAAAAGTGGTTGACCTCCAGCAGCAGGTCGATGCGCAGAAAAAGGCATTCGACGACCAGAAAAAAGTGGTGAAAAACCGGGAGAAAGCCGTAGACAACCAGCAAGACCAGGCCGACGTCGAGAAGAAGAAGCTCGACGCGCTAAAGCAGCAGCTCGACGGGGCCAAACAAAACTTGAAGGGCGTAAAAACCCAGGCGAAAACGCAGTAGCTGCCGGCGCCGCGCCGGTTTTTGCCCGAACGTGGCGCGGCCCTGGGCCTCACCCCAGCCAAAACTAAAAAGCCGTCGTGCCGAGCGCAGGAACAGGCCCCACGGTCGCAGCCGCAAGTGGTACCGGGTGAAGGCGGTCGTTGCTTGCGGTAGCCTTCACCTTCGCCCTGCGTGTGCTAGCCGGCGTAGCGAAAATTAGCTTCCCCGTTCCAGTCGTGGTAGCCACGCCGGTGGCGGGCCGAGCTATTAATGAGTGTGCTAATAACCAGTAGATTAGCACCTTCGATCTACTATGTTCTTGTAGCGAAGCGCTTCGTTGGCGTTGGGGCCGCCCGCAGGCGAGGGGCCCGGTAGCGAATGCTGTTGGCGGGCGGGGACGCGGAGCAGGGAGATTGGGCCGCGGCGGGCATGCCCAGGGCCAACGGCCCGAGGGTAAAGCGTTTTCGCATGCACAACGCAGAGAAGCAGCGGGCGCGAAAGCGGCCGCCGGGACGAGCGCGGGGTACGGCTGGCCAATCCGGACCGGCCGGACCGGCGAAGAAGCTTCGCTGCAATCAGCAAGAAAAGTAGAACCTTTTGGCCACGTATCGGCTAAAAGGCTCGGGGGGCAGCCATTCCGCTTAAAACGGGCTGTTTTTCAACCCATTGCTTGTTACCTGGTCCGGGCAAGCAAGCTGGCGTTGATTCCGGCCGCTCCCCTACCTCCGAACCTCATTTCCCGACCGCATGGATTTCTCAATTGCCTGGCAGAAAATCAACCAGATGGGCCGCGATTTTATGGCCCTGCTGCCCAACCTGCTGTTCGGCCTGGTGGTGTTCGTCGTGTTCATTTTCGTGGCCCGGGGCGTGCAGTCGCTGGTGGAGCGGCTGCTGGAAAACCGGGAGCAGAGCGTGAGCCTGAAGCTGCTGCTGAGCCGGCTCTCTTACGTGGCGGCGCTGATCCTGGGCGTGCTAATTACGGTCACCATCATCGTGCCCGGCTTCACGCCCGCCAGCCTGCTCAGCGCCCTGGGCGTGGGCGGCGTGGCCATCGGCTTTGCCTTCAAGGACATCTTTCAGAACTTCCTGGCCGGGGTGCTGCTGCTGCTCACCGAACCCTTCAAAATCAACGACCAGATTGCCTACAAGGACTTTGAGGGCACCGTCGAAACGATTCAGACGCGGGCCACGACCATCAAAACCTACGACGGCCGGCGGGTGGTCATCCCCAACGCCGAACTGTTCATCAACGCCGTGACGGTGAACACGGCCTACGACATGCGCCGCCTGCAATACGACGTCGGCATCGGCTACGGCGACGACATCGGCAAGGCCCGCCAGCTCATCATCGAGGCCATGCGCGGGGTGGACGGCGTGCTGACCGACCCCGCGCCCGAAGCCCTGGTGGTGGACTTGGCCGGCAGCAGCGTCAACGTCCGCGCCCGCTGGTGGATAAACCCGCCGCGCCGCGCCGACGTAATGGCTGCCCAGGACCGGGTGCTGGAGGCCATCAAAAACACGCTCACCGCCCACGGCATCGACCTGCCGTTTCCCACCCAGCAAATCCTGTATCACGACCAGACCGAGGCCACCGACGGCAACCGCAAAAGCCAGCGCGAAGGCTGGCCCGCCGGTGAGGGCGAGGTGCCTCAGCCGCGGGCCGAAGCGCAGCGGGAGCAGCCCGCTGCCGCCGAAACCGCCGCGCCGCCGAGGTAGGAACAGGGGCCGGAGTGCCGCCAAAAACCGCTCTGAATTCAACTAAAACGCCCCGTTCCGGTACTGCCGGAGCGGGGCGTTTCGCTATTTCAAGCAGGCCGTTTACTCCACTACTACCACCCGAAACGAGTTGGGCAAGATGCTCTGCCGGGGGCGGGGCTCCGCGGCCGTGGGGGCCGGGGCGGGGCCGTAGTCGGCCGTGGGCAGGTAGATGCGGTGGGTGGCTTCGTCGAGGGCGCTGGTGCGGGCCCCGCGGGCGGTGGCCAGCGTCTGGGCCACGCGGAAGCTGGTGGGGCTGTCTTCCTTCACCACCGTAATCGTGCCGCTGCCGTTGGAGCTGACGGCCACCTGCCGGCCGTCGTCGAACACCGCGCCGTCGACGCCGCTGCCGATGGGCAGCGTGGCCACCACCTGGCCGTTGTCGGCGTCGAGCACCACCATTTTTTCGTTGTGGCACGCGCTGAACAAGCGGCGGTGCGCCCGGTCGATGGCCAGGCCGGTGGGGCCTTCGCCGGTGACCAGGGGCCAGCGGTGCTTCTCCTTCAGGGTTTTGGCGTCGAAGGCCACGATTTCGTTCTTGTCTTCGAGGTTGACGAAGATGGTGCCCTTGCCGTCGCTCACAGCCGCTTCGGGGGCCCCGCCCAGCTCGGCGGTGCCGGCCGCGGCGCCGGTGCCCGCGTCGAGCACGGTGGCCGTGGTGCCGTCGTTGTTGAAGGCAAACACGCGGTTGGAGAAGGCGTCGTAGAGCACCGCGTCGGGCTTGGCCCCGGTGGGCACGGAGCCCGTCACGGCCAGGGTTTTGGGGTCGAACACCAGCACCGAGTTGGTGCGGCCGCAGGTGATGAAGCCGTGGGCCGGGGCCACGGCGATGCCGTGCACGCCCTGGGTGTTGGGGATGGTGCCCACCTTGTGCCCGTCCTTCAGGTCGAGCACGTCCACCTGCGCGCCGTGCGAGGCGAACACGCGCCCGCCGGCGTGGTCCACGTAGATGTAGTCCCAGCCGCCTTCGCCGCCCACCGCCCAGGTGGTGGCCACGCGGTAGTCGGGCGCGGGGGTGGCCTTGGCGGCGGTTTGGGCCTGGGCCATTTGGGCCTGGGCCACGCAGGAGGCCCCCAGCAGCAGGGGCAGCAGCAAACGGTTCATAGGAAAACGGAAAAGGTGAAGGAGTAGCAGGCCAGCAGGGCCGCCGCGCCTGCGTTTGCAAACGCAAAAGTGCCGTGCAATTCTGTCAAAAATCTATCTTAATCATTTGGTAATACCGGCGGGCCGCCGGCAGCAGAGCCGGTGGCAACCCTTCGGCGGCGGGTGGCGGGCCCGCCCCTACGGCAGCCGGTAGAGCACGCCGCCTTTCATCACCAGCCGCACTTGGCGTAGGGCCTCCACGTGCTGGGTGGGGTCGCCGGCCACGGCCACGAGGTCGGCGAGCAGGCCAGGGGCCACGCGGCCGCGGTCGGCGAGGTGGAACACCCGGGCGTTGCCGGCGGTGGCGGCCCGCAGCACTTGCAGCGGGGCCAGGCCGTAGTCCTGCACCAGCAGCTCCAGCTCCAGGGCGTTGTCGCCGTGCGGGAACACGCCCACGTCGCCGCCCATCACCAGCGTGACGCCGGCTTGCACGGCCGCCTGCACGGCGCGGTGCTTGGCCAGCACCCGCTCGGGCACGGGGCCCTGCGCTTTGTTCCAGCCGCGGTAGCGCGAAATGGCGTCGGTGGCGGCCACGGTGGGGCACAGGGCCACGCCGCGCTGCTTCATCAGGCGGAACACCTCGGGCGTGCCGCCGTCGCCGTGCTCGATGGTTTCGACGCCGGCCAGCACGGCGCGGCGCATGCCCTCGGCGGTGCTGGCGTGGGCCACCACGCCCCGGCCCGTGGAGCGGGCGGTTTGCACAATCAGCGTCAATTCTTCCTGCGAAAACGTGGGCGCGGCGGTGCCGCCGGGGCCCCAGCGGTAGTCGGCGTACACCTTCACCACGTCGGCCCCGTGGCCAATCTGCTCGCGCACCGCCCGGATGATGCCGTCCACGCCGTCGGCCTCCTGGGCCCCCTGGGGCAGGTCGTCCACGGCGGCCAGGCGGGGGCCGTAGCTGCCGGTGGCCACCAGGGCCCGGGTGGCCACCAGCAGCCGCGGCCCGGGCACGATGCCCTCGTCAATGGCCTGCTTGAGGCCCACGTCGGCGTAGCCCGCGCCCTCCGTGCCCAGGTCGCGGGCGGTGGTGAAGCCGGCCAGCAGCGTGCGCTGGGCGGCCACGGTAGCGCGGGCCACGCGCAGGGCCAGGGGCTCCTTCAGCACCTGGTCGTCCCAAGGGGTTTCGTTGTAGGGATGCAGCAGCAGGTGCGAGTGCCCCTCGATGAGGCCGGGCAGCAGCGTGAGGCCGGGCAGCTCCAGGGTGCGTGCGCCGGCGGGCGCGGCGAGCTGCGCGGCGGGCCCGGCGGCCGTGATTTTGCCGTTCTCCACCAGCACGGCCCAGCCCGGGTGCAGGTCCTGCCCATCGAACACGGCGGCGGGCCGCAGCAGCGTGGCGGCGGGCACGGGCGGCGCGGGGGCCTGGGCGCGGGCCGCCTGGGGCAGCACGGCCAGCAGACAGTAGCACAGCAGCTTCGAGAGCTTCATGGGAGCAAGGTTAGGATTGCACAAGCGCGTGGTGGAATTAGGCGGGGCGGGCTGCCGGCTTTTTCGCCGGCTGCCCGCTAATCGTTGAATCATTTGGGGGCCCTGGGGGCCCTGGCGATTACCGGGCAGCCGGCGAAAAAGCCGGCAGCCCGGGCCAGCTGGGAAGCCGCAGCGCGCTACTCGCCGGGGTGATACTGCCGCGCCACGTGCTGGGCCACGTCCTCCGGGTAAAACCACACGTCCTTGAACTTGCCTTGGGTGTAGAGGGGGGCCTGGTCGGTGAAGTGGGGAGCGTCGGGGCAGCTGTCCTGGCCGCCGGTGACGACCGAGCGGGCCACCACCCGGGGCCCGAACTCGACCACCGCCACGAAGCTGTTGCCCACGTAGCCGTAGCGCTTTTTGGTATTTGGAGCCGGCCGGGCCCCAAACGCCGCCAGCGAGCCCCAGGCCGACGAGGTGAAGGCCACCGGCAGGCTGGGCTGCGCGTCGTCGTAGGTTTCGTCGATTTTGCCGGTCAGGCGCTGGTAGCGGTTCACCTCGCCCCAGGCCACGTCCCAGCGGCCGAAGTCGCGGGTGAGCCCGGCCAGGGTTTCGCCCAGGGCCGCTACTTTTTCCTCGGGCGTGACGTGGTCGACGACGAACCGGGTGAAGGCGATGTAATCCAGCGTTTGGCCGGCCGGCACGCGGGGGCGGGCCAGCCGCTGCATCCGCTCGGCCCAGTAGATGGCCACCGTTTGGGCCACCGAGGTGGCGCTGTAGTTCAGGTTCCAGGCGCGGAGCACGGGCAGGGCGGCGGCCACGTCGGCGGGCAGCGGCGTGTCGCTGGCCGCGTCCACCAGCAGCTGGCAGTCGCGCAGGGCGGCGGGCAGCAGCTGCTCGAAGCCGGCCAGGTGCGGGTCGTCGGCCGCGGCGATGAGCGTGTCGAGCGTGAAGGACTTGCGCCGGCTCAGCACCCGCACGGCGTTTACGCCGCGGTAGTTTTCGGCGTCGGGGGCCATGTAAGCGGGGTACTTGGCCTGGTCGGGGCTGCTGCCGGGGCCCGATACGGTGAAGGGCGTCGAGTTGCAGTTCTGAATGAAGCCGCTGGCGGGGTTGCGCACCTGCACGAGGTCTTCCACCGGGTGCAGGCCCTGCCACTCGGTGGCCCGGGTGCTGCCGTCCACGGGCTGGCTCCAGTCGGGGCCGGCGGGGCGGCGGGGCATGAAGTTGCCGTGCCAGTAGGCAATGGTGCCCTGCGCATCGGCAAACACCGTGTTGTTCGAAGCGTTGCCGTTCAGCCGCATCACTTCCTTGAAGCTGGCGTAGCCGGTGGCCTTGGTGCGCAGGTACGACTGCTCCAGGGCCGCCAGCGGGGCGTCCATCATCTTCACCGTCACCCACTTGGTACCCTGCTGGCCCACCACGGGGCCGTGGGGTGTGTAGTAGGTCGTGAACTTGCGGCGCAGCAGCTGCCCGTCTTTCAAATAAGCCAGCACGACCGAGCCGGTGCGCACGGGCAGCGTTTTGCCGTCGTACTGATAATAGTATTTGCCGTCCTTTTCCGTCACCGTTTCCAGGTACTCGTCCATCGAATCGGCCTGGCTGGAGGTGTGCATCCAGCCGCACTTGACGTTGAAGCCCTGGTAGATGAAGAACTGCCCCCACGTCACGGCCCCGTAGGCGTTGAGGCCGGCGGCGCTGGTCATCTGCACTTCCGAGCGGAAGTAGAACGAGGTATGCGGGTTAATCAGCAGCAGGGCGTGGCCCGAGGCGCTGCGGGCCGGCGCGATGGCAAACCCGTTCGAGCCCACCGAGCTGCCGTCGAACCCGTCGGCGGCGGCCGGGGGCCGCTGCCAGGAAGTCGGCTTCTGCTGCCCGTAAAACGCCTTTATGCGGTCGGCCGGCACCACGCTCACGTTGCCCCCGATGCTGCCCTCGCTGAAGAGCAGCGGCATCCAGGGCTGGAAACGGCGGATGCGGCGCGGGTGCACGGCCGGGTGGGTGGCCAGGTAGTAGTTGGTACCGGCGGCGAAGGCGTTCAGCAGGCTCTTCATCCACGCCGGGCTGCGGCCGTACACGGCCAGGGCCCGCGTGCTGTCCATGAACAGCCGGGCCCGCAGGTCCTCGTAGAGCGACGCCTCGCCGTCCACCTCGGCCCGGCGGCCCAGGGCGGTGAGGTAGTTGTCCTCCACCCGCGCAAAATCATCTTCGCACTGCGTGTAGAGCACCCCAAACACCGCGTCGGCGTCGGTTTTGCCATTGATGTGGGGCACGCCCCAGGTGTCGCGCGTCACGGCTACCCGCCGGGCCTGCTGCTGCCAGCGGGCCACTTCGGCCGGCGTGAAGGCCTGGGCGCGGGCGTGGGCGAAGGGCCCCAGGGCCAGCAGGAGAATAAAGATTTTGCGCATACGTGCTGGTTAATAAATTAGCTTTTCCCTAATCACTATATTAAAAGAACGTCATGCTGAGCTTGCCGAAGCATCTCTCCCGCTTACTAAACAAAAGAATTAGTAAGCGGGAGAGATGCTTCGGCAAGCTCAGCATGACGTTCTTTTAGCCCGGCTTCGCTGCCGCAACCTGCTAACCTAAAAAATCAGCGAAATCACGGTTAATCAGCGAAAATCAGCGATTAGCCGCGGCGGTTCACGGCGTTCAAATCTTCAAAGGCCTGCTTGAGGCGCGTGACGAAGGTTTTCTCGCCTTCGCGCAGCCACACGCGGGGGTCGTAGTACTTCTTGTTGGGCGCGTCGGGCCCGCCGGGGTTGCCCATCTGGCCTTGCAAATAGGCCTCGTTTTTCACGTAGTAGTTGCGGATGCCTTCCCACAGCGCCCACTGCAAGTCGGTGTCGATGTTCATCTTGATGGCCCCGTAGCTGATGGCCTCGCGGATTTCCGCCTGGCTCGAGCCCGAACCGCCGTGGAACACGAAATCAATAGGCAGCGCCGCCTCAATGCCGTGCTTCTCGCGCAGGAACTCCTGCGAGTTGTGCAGGATTTTGGGCTCCAGCTTCACGTTGCCGGGCTTGTACACGCCGTGCACGTTGCCAAACGCCGCCGCAATGGTGAAGCGCGGGCTGATTTTGCTCAGCTCCTCGTAGGCGTAGGCCACCTCCGAAGGCTGGGTGTAGAGCTTACTCGAATCGACGTCGGAGTTGTCCACGCCGTCTTCCTCGCCGCCGGTCACGCCCAGCTCAATTTCCAGCGTCATGCCCATTTTGGCCATGCGCGCCAGGTACTTGGCGCAAATCTCAATGTTCTCCTCAATGGGCTCTTCCGACAAGTCGAGCATGTGCGAGCTGTACAGCGGCTGGCCGTACTGCGCGAAATGCTTCTCGCCGGCGTCGAGCAGGCCATCGATCCAGGGCAATAGTTTCTTGGCGGCGTGGTCGGTGTGCAGCACCACCGGCACGTCGTAGAGTGCGGCCATGGCGTGCACGTGCTGGGCCCCCGAAATGCCGCCGGCAATGCTGGCCTGCTGCTTGTCGTTGGGCACCGCTTTGCCAGCGAAGAACTGGGCCCCGCCGTTCGAGAACTGAATCATGACGGGCGAGTTCAGGTCGCGGGCTGCTTCGAGCACGCCGTTCACGGTGTCGGTGCCGGTCACGTTCACGGCGGGCAGGGCGTAGCCCTCGGCCTTGGCGCGTTGGAACAGCTGTTGCACTTCGTCGCCGTGCAGCACGCCGGCGCGCAGGCGCTCGGTAGTTAGGGTTGGCATGGGGAGAGATTGGGGCTGAATGAGGCGGCAATTTATGGGACCCAGGGGGTTTCGCCGCCACCGGGCCCGGCCGGGGCCCCAGCCAGGGAGCCGTGTCAGCGCGAAATAGGCTCTTTTTACTTAGTGGCACTGACAAAATATTATGTTGCTGGGCCTCGCGGTTCTGGTTGGTGAAACCGGGCTAATTCCCCCGTGCCGCACCAAAAAGCCTTACCTTTTCGGCCCCATTCCTACCCGCTTGCCCCAGCATGGACGTTCAGACCCACTACCGCGCCTGCAACCTGTGCGAGGCCATTTGCGGCCTCGAAATCAAGCACCAGCACGGGCGCGTGCTCAGCATTGCCGGCGACCGCCAGGACCCGTTCAGCCGGGGCCACATCTGCCCAAAAGCCGTTGGGCTGCAAGATATTTACGAGGACCCCAACCGCCTACGCCGGCCCCTGAAGCGCACCGCCGCCGGCTGGGCGGAAATCGGCTGGGAGCAGGCCCTCGACGAGGTGGCCGCCCGCTTGCGCGCCGTGCGCGCCCAACACGGGCCCCACGCCACGGCCTGGTACGCGGGCAACCCGAGCGTGCACAACTCGGGCACCCAGCTGGCGGCCCCGGGCTTTTTGCGGGCCCTGGGCTCGCGCAGCTTGTTTTCGGCTTCGTCGGTCGACCAGCTGCCGCACCACTTCGCGGCCTGGCAGCTCTTCGGCCACCCGCTGCTGCTGCCCGTGCCCGACCTCGACCGCACCGACCACTGGCTGATCCTGGGCGGCAACCCGCTGGTGTCCAACGGCAGCCTGATGACGGCCCCCGACGTGGCCACCCGCCTCCGGGCCATCCAGGCGCGCGGCGGCAAGGTGGTGGTCGTGGACCCGCGCCGCACCGAAACCGCCGCCCGCGCCGACGCCCACCACTTTATCCGGCCCGGCACCGACGTGTTTTTGCTGCTGGCGATGGCGCAGGTGCTGTTCGCCGACGACTTGGTGCACCTGGGCCGCCTCGCCGATTTCACCGACGGCCTGGGGGCCCTGGCGGCCGCCGTGGCCGGGTTCACGCCGGAGCGCGTGGCGGCCACCACCGGGCTGGAGGCGGCCACAATTCGGCAGCTGGCGCGCGAGCTGGCCGCGGCCGAGCGGGGCGTGTGCTACGGCCGGGTGGGCGTGTCGGTGCAGGAGTTCGGGGGCCTGTGCCTGTGGCTGGTGAGCGTGCTCAACATCCTCACCGGCCGCCTCGACGCGCCGGGCGGGGCCATGTTCGCCACCCCGGCCCTCGACGTGCTGGGCAAGCCCCAGGCCTACGACCGCCACGACCGGTTTCGGAGCCGGGTGCGCGGCGCGGCCGAGTTCATGGGCGAGCTGCCGGTGGCCTGCCTGGCCGAGGAGATGCTCACGCCGGGCCCCGGCCAGCTGCGGGCCCTGGTGACGAGCTGCGGCAACCCCGTGCTGAGCACGCCCAACGGCCGCCAGCTCGACGCGGCCCTGGCCGGCCTGGAGTTCATGGTGAGCGTCGACATCTACCTCAACGAAACCACCCGCCACGCCCACTACATCCTGCCGCCCGCCACGGGCCTCGAAACGGCCCACTACGACGTGGCGTTCCACGCCCTGGCCATCCGCAACACGGCCCGCTACTCGGAGCCGCTCTTTGCCAAGGGCGACGGGGCGCGCTACGACTGGGAGATATTCGAGGGCCTGCGCCAGCGCCTGGGCCCCGACGCCCCCGCCGGCCCGGCCGCGGCCCCCGTGCCCGAAAACCCCGAAGCCAAAATCGACCTGGGCCTGCGCTACGGGGCCTACGGCCAGCAGGGCCTTTCGCTGGACGCCCTGCGCGCCGCGCCCCACGGCGTGGACCTGGGGCCCCTGCAACCGCGGCTGCCGCAGGCGCTGCGCACCGCCGGCCAGCGCATCGACCTGGCCCCGCCCCTCTTCCTGGCCGACCTCGGCCGGGCCCGGGGGGCCCTGGCCGCGCCACCCGCCCTCGCCGCCGGCCAGCTGCTGCTGGTGGGCCGCCGCGAGCTGCGCAGCAACAACTCGTGGATGCACAACGCGCCGCGCCTCGTCAAGGGCCGCAACCGCTGCACCCTGCACCTGCACCCCGCCGATGCCGCCGCCCGCCACCTCGCCGAAGGCCAGCTGGTGCGCGTGCGCTCCCGGGTGGGCACCGTGGAGCTACCCGTGGAGCTGACGGAGAACATGATGCCCGGCGTGGCCAGTATGCCCCACGGCTACGACCACCAGCGCCCCGGCACCCGCCTCGACGTGGCCGCCCGGCACCCCGGGCCCAGCCTCAACGACCTCACCGACGAGACACGCCTCGACGCCCTCACCGGCAACGCGGCGCTATCGGGGGTGCCGGTGTGGGTGGAAAGCGCCGGGGCGTAGCGCAAACGTTACCGGGCACCGGCCGCCTTGGCCGCCAGCAGCCACAGCGCGCAGGCCCGCTGCGGGTCGCGGTTGGCCAGGAAATCGGCGCGGGACTGTGCCACCAGGTAGTCGGGCAGCACGCCCCGCCCGAACGGCTGGCGGGCGCGGCGCGGCACGTCCTGCTGCAAGTCCACCCAGTAAAAGCTGGTGCGGATGCCGGTGTTGGGCAGGGTATATTCCAGCTCGCCGTGGCCGGTGTGGCCGTAGTAGCCGCCCATTGTTTCCTCGCCGATGACCACGGCGGCGGTGCGGCCGCGCACCATGGCCGCGAACATGGAGCCGGCCGAGGCCACGCGCGGGCTGATGAGCAGGTACAAACGGCCCCGGAATCGGTTCGCGCGCGGCTGAAAAACCGGGTTGCTCTGGGCGGTTTGGTGCGGCTGGCCGTCGGGGCCCACGGCGAAGTCGGTGCGCAGCTCGTCCTCTTTTTCCCGCACGGCCGCGGCGCGCTCGGCGGTGTCTTTTTCGAAGCTGAGGTACCGGCGGTACGGCACCCGCCGGAAGCCGACGGTAGAGCCCTTGTTTTCCCGGAACGGCGCGGGGGCCAGGTAAGAAAAGGTGAGCATGTCGTTGTTGTCGTCGCCCCCGCCGTTGGCCCGCACGTCCACCAGCAGGTCGGTGATGGCCGGCGAGCGGCGCAGCAGCCCGAAGCACGAGTCCAGGAAGGCTTCGTACCGCTTGTGCCCCGCCGTGCCCTCCTCGCCGATGTCGAACGTGTTGACCGTCAGCACTGCCGCCGGCCGGCCGGGCAGCAGCCGGAACGTGTACTTCCGGGGGGCACCGGCAAAAAACGCGTTGTCGAAAGGTTTGGAATGCCGGGTGTCGAAGGCCTGCTGGTAGGCCCGGTACGGCACGGCCGGCAGCGTACGCGTCAGGGTGTCCGGGCCGGTTGGCAACGTGTAGCGCACCGCGAAGGCGGCCGCCGGGCCGTATTCCAGCCGGTAGTATTCGGGGAAATTGGCCGCCAGGCCCACCGTTTTGCCGGTGGTGTTCAGCCCGTCGGTGGTGTAGTAGCGGCCCAGCTCGCGCACCAGCCGCCGGGCCGGAATGCCGTTGATGCTGGCAATAGCGGCTCCCAGCGGCACGGGGGCCCGCGCCGCGTTCAGCACCAGCTGGCCCGCGATGAGCTTCACCGGATAAGGAAAAAACGCGGGAGCGGCCCGCATTTCGGCGCGCACGGCAGCGGGCAGGAACGTGTCGTTGTGCAGGCTGCCTTCAAAATCCGTGACGCGCACCACCAGCCGGTACACGTCGGTCACGGTCATGCTGTCCGTGGCCTGGGCGCGGGCGGCGGCAAAGGCGCTGTCCATCTGGGCCCGGGTGCGGTACTTGTAAATGCCGGCGTGGGCCGCTTCCTTGACGCGCTGGAACAAGGTTAAGTCGGCCAGCACCTGCGCTCGGGGCACCACGCGGGCCAGGGCCGGATGTTGGGCCGTCGGTTGCGGCTGGCACGCGGCCAACCACACCAGGCCGAGCCCCACGCCGCCGCGCCGCCACCAGAAAAGCGTCATAAAGAATCGCCAATGACTATTCTACGCTGCGGCCCGCCCGTTCGGGCCCCGGCCAGGGACCGCCGCTAATCCGTGGGCCGGCCGAAGCGCGGGTCCTGAATGAAGGTGGAGTCGGTCAAAGTCTTCAGAAACAGCACGATTTGTTTCTTCTCCGCGTCGGTCAGGTCCAGGGGTTGGCCGGGGCCCAGGGGGCTGTTGGTGCCGTTGAGGATGTTGGCGTCGAGGTTGGGGCTGCCGAAGGCGATGTGCTCGTTGTAGTGGGCCAGCACGTCGTCGAGGGTGGCGAAGCGGCCGTCGTGCATGTAGGGGGCCGTGAGGGCGATGTTGCGCAGCGAGGGAATTCGAAACTTGCCCTGGTCGGCGGCCAGGCCCGTGGCGGTGGCGCGGCCCAGGTCGGTGAAGGCGGCGTCGAGGCCGTTGTTGACGAAGGTGTGGTTGGTTTGCAGGTCGCCGGCGTGGCAGTCGGCGCAGTTGCCGCCGCGCAGCGGCGGGCTGGGGTGGGTAATGAACAGCTGCAAGCCATTCACCTCGTCGGCCGAGAGCGCGGCGCGGTTGCCGCGCCGGTACTGGTCGTAGTGCGAATTGCCCGACACCAGCGTGCGCACGAACTGCGCCAGGGCCTTCAGCAGGTTGTCTTCCGTAACGGGCCCTGCCCCGAAGGCCTTGGCAAACAAGGCCGGGTAGCGGGGCTGCGCCTGGAGCTTGGCCACGCTGGCGGCCAGCGTTTGGTGCATCTCGATGGCGTTGGTGAGGGGCGTGCGGGCCTGCGCTTCCAGGCCCGCGGCGGTGCCGTCCCAGGTCAGCAGCGGGTCCCAGAGCAGGTTGCTCAGCGACATGGCGCTGCGCGGGTGCTGGGCCCCGTTCACGCCCACGGCGTGGGCCAGCCCGTCGGTGAAGGCCAGCTCCTGGCGGTGGCACGAGGCGCAGGCCACGGTGTTGTCCACCGAGAGCGTCTTTTCATAAAACAAGTGCCGACCCAGGTCCACGCCTTCCACCGTCAGCGGGTTGTCGGTGGGCAGCAGGGGGTTGGCCGGGAAGTTGCTCGGCAGCACCAGCGCGTAAGCCGTGGGCGCGGCCACGCCCGGCGCGGGCGCGGGGGGCGGGTCGGTGCCGCCGCCGTCGTGGCTACAGGCGGCCACGATTATCCCCGCCAGGCCGGCCGCCACCAGCCAGCGCCCCCGGCGCAGCCACTGCGAAGACAATTGCTTCATGGGCGTGGAAATTAAATTAATCAAGAATTAAAAATCGGGCCGAAAAGCATGTTGCGCAGCACTCATCTTTAATTCTTCATTCCTAATTTTTTAATTGATTTAATTGGCGTCAACGCGGCTCACGGTGAACATGCCGGCGGCGTAGTTATCGGCCACGGTGGGGGCGTTGGCCCCGCCCATCACGTCGGACATTTTGCTGAAATCAACGTTTTTGCTGGCGGTGGCGGCGTTGTCGAACAGGGCTTGCACGTTGGCTTGCACGTGGAGGGCGGGCGCGTGGCCGGCCGCCACCACCAACGGGGTAGTGAAGGTGATGGTGCGTTGGGTGCCGTTGTCGCCGATGTGGAAGCGCAGGCCGCCCTCGGCGGCCGCGGCGGCGTGGGGGGCCTGGGGCGAGGTGCCCTCCATTTTTAGGAACACGTAGCCGGCGGTCCAGTCCCAGTACAGGTCGTTGTTGGGGTCGAGGGCCCCGGTTTGGGCCCCCGCTGTGTTGCGCAGCGGGTCCACGCCCACCACGAAGCTCAGGCCGGTGTAGGCGGCCAGCGGCACGTTGGGCACCACTAGGTGGGCGGTGGCCGGCTGGGCGGCGTCCACGAGGTAGTAGCTCTCGGGCGCGGCGTACACGGTGCCGTCGGCCCGGGTCAGCTTCACGTTCGACACCAGGTACTTGAACTTGGTCACTTTGAAGGTTTGGCCGTCGGCCTTCGCGTAGCTGGTGCCGTCGAAGGCCAGGGGCGCGGTGCCCACCACGGCGGCCATTTCGAGCGACACGCTGCCCGTGTCGGCCCCGGCGGCCTCGTCTTTTTTGCAGCCGCTGGCGGCCAGCGCGGCCAGCGGCCCCAGCAGGGCCCAGGCCCGAAAGTAGCGTTTCATGGACGTAAGTACCATCGGGTTGGGTAATGAATGGATGAACAAAAACGCGGCGGGCCGGGCCCCGGCCCCAGTGCCCGGCTCAACCGATTCCGGGGCGACAAAGTGCTCGTCGGCACTTGCTGATTTTTGGTGGGTGACAACGCCCGCCGCCCGCTTTCAAATATACCGCGCCAAAAATTTGAAGCCGCCCCCCCCCCGGACTAGTCCGGGGGGCCCGCGGGGCGCACGCGCCCCGGGCCGGCCGGCCGAAAACTTCCCCCGGTGGTTAGTTGGCGGCCGAAGGCCGGACCCGCCGCCCCGGCCAATCCTGAGTATAAACTGAGTTTAAAAGTCCCGCCGTAAGTAAAATAAATCGACCCTTGCGCAATGAATGCCGCATGAAGCAGGTCCCTCCGCCGCCGCTATTAACCTTTTTTCGGGCCCTTAGGAGCTTTTATGCGGCTCTGGCCCGCAACCGCCCTCTGCCGGCGGCCGTCGTTGGGCGCAACCTTTTGCCGCAAGGGGCGGTTGAAACGCGCTGGTGGCGAAGACATTTTTTATGACCAGGCACTTGATATTATGTGGATAGTTAGGCTGGCGCTGGCGCGCCCTTACACGTTCGTGGTCATGGCGCTGCTCATCCTGGTGGGGGGCGTGCTGACCATCAAAACGATGGCGGTGGATATTTTCCCTGACATTCCGATTCCGGTGGTGGGCGTTGTCTGGGGCTACGCCGGCATCTCGCCCGAGGAGATGAACCAGCGCATCGTGGTGCCCAACGAGCGGGCGTTTACGACCACCGTCAGCAACATCGAGCACATCGAGAGCCAGAGCCTCAAGGGCGTCGGGCTAATCAAGGTGTTCTTCCAGCCTGGCACCAACCCCGATGCCGGCGTGGCCCAGCTCACGGCCATCACCCAGACGCTGCTGCGCGTGCTGCCCCCGGGCATCACCCCGCCGCTCATCATCCGCTACTCGGCCTCCAACGTGCCCATCGCCCAGACCTCGCTCAGCAGCGAGACGCTCGGCGAGTCGGACCTCTACGACGCGGCCAACGCCTTCATCCGGCCGGGCCTGGCCGTGGTGCAGGGGGCCTCGGTGCTGCTGCCCAACGGCGGCAAGCCCAAGCAAATCATGGTGGACCTCGACCCCGACAAGCTGGCCGGCCGGGGCCTGAGCGGCGACGACGTGGTGACCGCCATCACGACCCAGAACCTGATCATTCCGGCCGGCTCGGCCAAAATCGGCACCCGCGAATACGACGTCAAGCTCAACTCCAGCCCCGAGGCCGTGGCCAGCCTCAACGACTTGCCCGTGAAGGTGGTGAACGGCACCACGGTGTACGTCCGCGACGTGGCCTTTGTGCACGAGGGCGCGGCCGTGCAAACCAACATCGTGCGCCAGAACGGCCGCCGCACGGCCATCATCCCCATCCTCAAAAGCGGGGCGGCGAGCACGCTGGCCATCATCGACAAAATCAAGGCGACGCTGCCCAACATCCAGGCCAACGCGCCCCCCGGCCTGAACATCAAGCTCTTGTTCGACCAGTCGTTTTTCGTGCGGGCCAGCATCAAGGGTGTCGTCATTGAGGCCTGCATCGCGGCGGCCCTCACCGGCCTGATGATTCTGCTATTCCTGGGCTCGTGGCGCTCCACGCTCATCATCGCCACCAGCATCCCGCTGAGCATCCTGGTGAGCATCGTCATCATGAACATCCTGGGCCAGACGCTCAACATCATGACGCTCGGGGGCCTCTCGCTGGCCGTGGGCATCCTAGTGGACGACGCGACGGTGGAAATTGAGAACATCCACCGCAACATGGGCATGAAAAAGCTGCTCAAGCGGGCCATTTTGGACGGGGCCCAGCAGATTGCCACGCCGGCCCTGGTGGCCACGTTGGCCATTTGCATCGTGTTCGTGCCGGTGTTTTTCCTGGGCGGGGTGGCCTCGGCCATCTTCGCGCCGCTGGCCACGGCCGTGATTTTTGCCATGCTGGCCTCCTACGTCCTCAGCCGGACGCTGGTGCCCACGCTGGTGATGTTCCTGCTGCGCAACGAGTTGCCCATTTACCACGCTCAGGAGGAGGCTGACCTGCCCAGCGCCCACCTGCGCGGCGGCCAGCCCGTGAGCCAGGCCGAACGCGACCTGGAGCACATCCGCCGCGAGCAGTTTGAGAAGGCCCACCCCAGCGGCACGCCCGAGGAGGAAGCCGAAAATGAGATTACCGACGCCGAGCGGGAAAAGGGCAAGGGCATTCAGGACAGCTACGTGTGGCGCATCCACACCGCTTTTGAGCACCACTTCGAGAAGTTCCGGGCCGGCTACGGGGACGCGCTGAGCTGGGCCCTGGCCAACCGGCCCAAGGTGATTACCGCCTTCGCGGTGCTGTTCGTCGGCTCGCTGGGCCTGTTCCCGCTCATTGGCCAGAACTTCTTCCCGACCGTGGACGCCGGGCAGCTGCGCCTGCACGTGCGGGTGCCCACCGGCACGCGGGTGGAGGACACGGAAGTGCGCTTCAAGCAGGTGGAAAAGGTCATCAAGGAAGTCGTTCCGGCCAGGGAACTGGACCTCATCCTCGACAACATCGGCCTGCCGGTGGTGGCCATCAACCTGCTGCTCAGCGACAACCCCACCACCGGAGCCGGCGACGGCGAGATTCTGGTGAGCATGAAGGAGGACCACGGCCCCACGGGCGACTACATCAACGAAATCCGCCGCCGCCTGCGCAAAGAGCAGCCCGACCTGGTGTTTTTCTTCCAGCCGGCCGACATCGTAAACCAGACGCTGAACTTCGGCCTGCCGGCCCCCATTGACATCCAGGTGATTGGGCGCAATACCGCGGCCAACCAGCGCATTGCGGGCGAGATAAACGCCAAGATTCACCAGATTCCGGGCGTGGTCGACAACTTCATTTACCAGACCACGGACCAGCCGCAGTTGCGGGTGGACATTGACCGAGTGCGGGCCCAGCAGGCCGGCCTGCTCCAGCGCGACATTGCCAATAACGTGCTCGTGAGCCTGAGCAGCAGCACCCAGACCAGCCCCAACCAGTGGCTGAACCCGGTGACCGGCGTGAGCTACGCCGTGGCCGTGCAGACCCCGCCCCGCGACGTGGCCACGCTCGACCAGCTGGGGGCCATCGGCGTGACGGGCCCCGGCCAGCCCGAGGCCCAGCTGCTGAGCAACTTCGCCACCGTGCGGCGCACCTCCACCGCGGCCGTGGCGTCGGACTACAACATCCAGCGCACCGTGGACGTGTACGCCGGGGTGAGCGGCCGCGACCTGGGCGGCGTGGCCACCGACGTGCGCCGGGTGATGGACGACGCGCGCAAGCACCTGCCCAAGGGCACCACGCTGGCCCTGCGCGGCCAGGCCGACTCCATGCGCACCTCGTTCGTGGGCCTCGGGCTGGGCCTGGCCGGGGCCATCGTGCTGGTGTACCTGCTGATGGTCATCAACTTCCAGAGCTGGCTCGACCCGCTCATCATCATCACGGCCCTGCCGGGGGCCCTGGCCGGCATCCTCTGGATGCTGTTCGTGACGCACACCACCCTAAGCGTGCCGGCCCTGATGGGGGCCATTATGTGCATCGGGGTGGCCACGGCCAATAGCATTCTGCTGGTGACGTTTGCCAACGAGCGACGGGAGGAAGAGCCCGACCTGCTGCCACTCGACGCGGCCCTGGACGCCGGTTTCACCCGCCTGCGCCCGGTGCTGATGACGGCCCTGGCCATGGTTATCGGCCTGCTGCCCATGTCGTTGGGCCTGGGTGAGGGCGGCGAGCAAAACGCGCCCCTGGGCCGCGCCGTAATCGGCGGGCTAATTCTGGCCACGGTCACGACGCTGTTCTTCGTGCCGATTATGTTCTCGTATTTGAAAAAGCCCACGCCAGTGGCAGAGCCGGGCATGAAGGCGGCGTAATTATTTCGGGGAGCGCCTCACCCCCCGGCCCCCTCTCCGAGAAGGAGAGGGGGTGCGTTCAACGATTTAAATTATCCCATTTATATAATCGTCCGTCTCCCCCTCTCCTTTTCGGAGAGGGGGCCGGGGGGTGAGGCGCTCCTAGAGCTGCCGCGCCCAGCCAAGATACAAAACCCCCAAAATGTCTGACAACAAATCCTCCGGCCGGTTCTGGCTGGTTATCATCGTGGCCCTGGTCGTATTTGCCGGCTTATTTTTGGTGGGCTACCTGCCCCGCCGCCGCCAGGACAAGGCCCGCGACCAAGAGGCCCACCAAAACAACACCGCCGCGCCCATCGTGACCGTGGTGCCCGCCAAAGCGGCCCCCGACACCACCACCCTCACCCTGCCCGCCGATGCGCAGTCGCGGCGCGCCACGTTCCTCTTCGCCCAAGCCGCCGGCTACGTGAAGGCCTGGCACGCCGACATTGGCCAGCACGTGAAGGCCGGTCAGCTGCTGGCCGAAATCACCACCCCCGAGCTGGACCAGCAGCTGGCCCAGGCCCGGGCCAACCTGGGCCTGGCCCGCGTCAGCTACGACCGTTTGGCCGGGGTGAAGCTGGCCGGGGCCATTTCGCGGCAGGAGCTGGATGCGGCCCGGGCCCAGTTCGCGGCCCAGCAGGCGGCCGTGCAGGGCGTGCTGGCGCAGCAGGCGTTCCGGCGCGTGGTGGCCCCGTTCAGCGGCATCGTCACGCAGCGCAACGTGGAGGTGGGGGCCCTAGTGAGCACCAGCAACGCCCCGGGCTCGCAGCTGTTTAAGCTGGAGCAAACCGACGTGTTGCGCGCTTTCGTGCAAGTGCCGCAAAACTTCTCGCCCTCTATCAAAAACGGGTTGAAAGCTGATTTCCTGGTGCCGGAGTTTCCGGGCCGCTCGTTTGCCGGGCGCGTGGTGCGCAACGCCGGGGCCCTGAACACGGACACCCGCACGCTGCTCACGGAGGTGCAGGTGCCCAACTCAACCGGGAAGCTGCGGCCGGGCAGCTACGCCCAGGTGCGCTTTCACCTGCCGCGCACGGCCCCCAGCATCATCATCCCGGCCAACGCCCTGGTGCCCGGCGGCACCGACAGCCGCGTGGCCGTGGTGGCCGACAAAAAGATTCACTACGCCCCCGTCACCACGGGCCGCGACTTCGGGGCCCAATTGGAGGTGACGCAGGGCCTGAAGGGCGGCGAGCTGCTGGTATTGAACCCGTTGGAAACGCTAACGGAGGGCGAAACCGTGACCACCCGCCCCTTCAAAGCGCCCCCCAAGCCGCCCGGCCCGGCCCCCGCCAAGCCCCGCCCCAACGACCCCGACGCCCCCCGCGTGTCGTCGCCGCTGACAGTGAATTAGGGCCTTGGGGGAAACCTCACGAGACCCTTGCAGGGCTGGGCAGGGGGTAGAGTTGATACGTTTAGTCGTCGCCCTCGAAAACCTCACCCCCTAGCCCCCTCTCCAAAAAAGAGGAGGGACTAATTTTTAGCTTTAAAGCTGTAGAAGATAGTTTTTTAGAGCTAGAGCTAGTTCCCCCTCTTTTTTGGAGAGGGGGCTAGGGGGTGAGGTTTTCAAGGGCGATGACCCAACACATCAACTCTGGGGGCCAAAGAACCTTACCCCAAGCGCTTATCAGGCCGCCTCACCGTTGCCCGCATCTTACCAGCAGTTTTGCAATTCATGAAGTACCTGATTATCGTTTTTATTGGCTTGCTGAGCGGCTGCGCGGCCACGCGCTACCGCTACACCCCGCCCGCCGTGCCCGTGCCCAGCGCTTTTAAGAACACGGCCCCTGTGGATTCGCTGGGCCGGGGCCGGGCCGAGGTGCCCGCCCCGGTAACGGACGACAGCACCCGGCGCGAGCTTACCCAGGCGCCCACGCTACCGGCCTGGTGGGCGGTGTTCAACGACACGACCCTGACGCGCCTGGAGGCCCGGGCCGCGGCTCAGAACTTCACAACCCGGGCCGCGGTGGCCCGCATTGCCCAGGCCCGGGCGCAGCTGCGCGTGGCCGAAGCGCAGCGCGCGCCGGTGGTGGCCCTGGCCCCGTCGGTGTACAACACCCGGCTTTCGGCCCTGCGGCCGGTGCAATCGAGCCTGATTCCGGCCGTGGCCGTGCAGCAAAATCAGTTTTACGTGCCGCTGAACGTGAACTACGAGGTGGACCTCTGGGGCCGCCTCCGGCGCGGGGCCCAGGCGGCCCAGGCCACCGAGCAGGCCAGCGAGGCCGATGAGCAGGCCGTGCGCCTGAGCGTATCGGCCGACGCCGCCAACGCCTACTTCAGCCTGCGCGGCCTCGACGCCGACTTGCTGGTGCTCGACAGCGCCCGCCAGGCCCGCCGCTACAACGTGGCCCTCACGCAGGCTCGTTTTAAGGCCGGCGTGGACAACGAGATTGGCTTCCGCCGCGCCCAAACCGAGCTGGCCACCGTGGAGGCCAGCGCCGTGGAGCTGCGCCGCCAGCGCGCCGGACTGGTGGCCTCGCTGGCCACCCTCGTCGGCCGGCCGGCCAGCAGCTTCGCGCTGCCTTCGCTGGCCCCCGACTCGGTGAGCTACCAAAGCGCCCTGCCCGCCGTTAAAGGGGCCCCGGCCGCTCCGCCGGCCCCGCCCGTGCAGCTGCAAGTGCCGCTGCCCGCCATCCCCAACTCGCTGCCCGCCAACCTGCTGGCCCGCCGCCCCGACCTGCGCCGCGCCGAGCGCCAGCTCGCCGCCGCCGACTACCGCGCCGACCAGGCCCGCCTGAACCGCCTGCCCACCCTGCTGCTCAACGGCTTCGTAGGGCCCCAAACCACCAGCCTCGGCGATTTGCCCAAGGTGAGCAACGGCTACACGTACTACGTGGGCGGGGGCCTCAACATCCCGCTTTTTGACGGGGGCCGCCTGCGCGGGGCCGAGCAGCTGGCCCAGGCCCAGGGCCGCGAGTCGGAAGCCACGTACCAGGGCACGGCCCTCACGGCGTTCGAGGAAGTGGAAACCGCCCTGGCCGACGTGCGCGCCGGGGCCGCCCAGCTGGCCGCCCAGCAGCGGGCCCTGCGGGCGGCGCGCCTGGCGGGCCGCCTCACGCTGGAGCGCTACCGCAGCGGTTTGTCCGACTACTTCGCTGTGGTCGATGCAGACCGCCAAACCCTCGACGCTTCCCGCCTGGTGGTGCAAACGCAAACCACCCAGCTGCGGGCCGCCGTGGCCCTGGTTCGGGCCCTGGGCGGCGGCTGGCAGTAAGCAAACCGCCCGGGCCGCCGTGGCCCAACCGCTACCGGCGGCAAGTATGTGCGGAACATGTGGTTACTTGGCTTCCCAACTTCACCCCTAACGCCGCCTTCCCATGTCCGCCTCCGCCCGCAACATCGTCGCCTGGGTTCTGTAAGTGCTGCTCGGCCTTGCCTTCATCGCCTCCGGCGTCCACAAGTTCATGGACCTGCCCGGCACGGTGGGCATGTTCAGCGGCATGGGCCTGCCCGGGGCCCTGGCCTACATCATTGCCTCGGCCGAAGTGCTGGGCGGCATTGGGCTACTGGTGCCGCGCTTTACGTGGCTGGCCGCCGCGGGCCTCGTCATCGTCATGGCGGGCGCGGTGGTAATGCACGCCACCAAAATCCCGGGCGGGCTGGCCAAGGGCGTGCCGGCCATTGTGCTGCTGCTGGTGCTGATTGTGCTGCGCCGGGCGGTGCCCGCCCAGCGCATGAGCAACCTGTAAAAAACGTTGGGGCGGCGGGGCCCCGCGTGGGGGCCCCGCCGCCCCAACGGGCCATGCACCTCTTGCAACCAGCTACTTGCTAAACCGGTACGCGCCGGTGGTG
The DNA here is from genome assembly GCF_013294115.1 of Hymenobacter caeli. Taxonomy (GTDB): domain Bacteria; phylum Bacteroidota; class Bacteroidia; order Cytophagales; family Hymenobacteraceae; genus Hymenobacter; species Hymenobacter caeli. The sequence continues at coordinate 34,151 of NZ_JABSNP010000029.1, forward strand.
CCGCCGCCGCTCACGGTGAGGAGGTAGAGGCCGGCGGCCGGCAATTGGGCTGTGGGCACTTGCAGCTCCTGCACCGGCTCGGCCAGGTCGCGGCGCTCGTGCCACACCACGCGGCCGGTGCCGTCGAGCACCCGCAGCTCCACGGGGCCCGCCAGGGGCTGGGCGAAGCGCAGGGTTACGGCGGCAGTGGCGGGGTTGGGGTAGAGGGTAGCCACGCCGGGGGTCGTATTCAGCACAGCTTCGACGGGGCTCAGGTGCGCGGTGCCGTTGTAGTCTACCTGCCGCAGGCGGTAGTACGACTGGCCAGCCAGCGGCGCGGGGTCGAGGTAGGCGTAGGCGCGCCGCTGGGCGCTGGTGCCGCTGCCGGGCACCTGGCCCACGGCGGCAAAATCGCGGCCATCGGCGCTGCGCTCCACGGCGAAGTAGGCGCAGTCGCGCTCCGAGGCGGTTTCCCAGCTCACGCGCACCCCGCCCTTTTGCAGGGCCGCCCCGAAGCGGGCCAGCTCCACGGGCAGCGGCTGAACGAGCACGACGGCGCTCACGGCCACGCACCCGCTGCCGTTGTAGGCCACGTTGTAGGCATGGCCCTGGGCCAGCAGCCCCACGGCGTAGGAGTTCACCGTTTTGGTATCGCCCGACAGGGCCCCCGTCGACACGCCCGCGGTGCCCCACTTGTGGGCCCCCGAGGCGCTGTTGTTGCCGATGGGGTTGCGGATGGGCGTGGAGAAGCTGGCGTCCAGGTTGGTGTCGTCGTAGAACAGGTAATCGATGAAGCCGTTGTTGTTGCCTGGCCGCACCGAGCGCACCGTGATGCCGGCGGCGGCGGCCACCTCGCAGTCGTACATCGGGAAGTTGACGGGCCCCACCCCGCTGGAAAACGTCAGGTTGATGGTACCCGCCGGCATCCGGGCACCGGTGTCGGTGGTGCCGTCCCACACGAAGGTGTTGGCCGTGGCCGAAGCCGTGGTTTGGCGTTCCAGCACGCGGTCGGCGGCCGCCTCATAGGTCTGGTTGTTGTTGCCGTCGATGAACACGATGCCGAACCCGGCCTGGTCCATGGCCAGCGTGAAGGTAGTGGTCTGGTTCGGGGCCGTACCCGAGCAGGCGGTGGTGACGGTCGGCGAGTTGGGGGCCGTCGTTGAGGGGTACACGGTGTTGTCCGGGTCGTTCACGAACATCTTGTACTGTGCGTAGCCCAGGCTGGCCCCGCTGGCGGGCTGGCTCTTGCGCCGGGCCTTGTAGTCGCCGGTTACGCTGGTGCCAAACTCGTTGGCCGTCAGCAGCGTGCCGTACGGGCTGATGCGCGAGTAGCTCACCTGCTTCACGAAGAAGTTGGCGTTGTTGAAGTTCGGGTTGGGGATGAGCGGGTAGAGGACGAACGTGGTGGCAAACTGGTTGTTGAAGTCGGCCCCCGTGAACGACCACGCCGACGAGTACAGCCGCCCTTTTTTCTCGCCGCGCCGGGCCACGGTGGCATTCGCGTCGTCGCGCACCGTGAAGTCCCAGCAGTCGTACCACGCCTTGCTTTTAGCCACGGTGCCGGCCGCGTTCACCTGCTCAAACTCGACCCACACCTCCTGCGCGGCGCCGGTGGTGTTTTCGAACACGAGCGGGTTGTAGCCGCCGACGGGGGCCGTGGCCGCGCCGGCCACGTCGGTGTACATGGGCCCCACCGCGGCCTGCTCGGGCGTGGCAATCACGCCCCGGGCCGCCGCCAGGGTGGCGCCGTTGGCGTTGGTGCCGGTGGCCGGCTCGAGGATGGTGGAGGCCCCCAGGGTACCAGTGCCCGCGCCGTACTTCACTTGCAGCCGCAGGCGGCCGTTGGCGTTGCCGGCGTTGATGCGGCGCAGGCCATAGTACAGCTTTTCGCCGGGCTCCAGGTGCACGTAGAGGCGCTCAAGGGTGGCGGCCGTGGCCTCGGGCTTGAGGAAGTTGCCCGAGATGCCGTTGTCGTCGTGCTGCAAGTAGCCGATGTAGTTGTTTACGCCCGCGGCCGTGCCGCGGCTGCCGGTGCCCGGCGTGATGTCCTTCGAGCCCTCCGCCTGGGCCAGCGCCGGCAGCAAGGCCGCCAGCAGCAGCGCCGTTTTGAATGATCGAGCTGGCACCTTATAAGTACAATTTTGCATAAGAAAGAATAGGTAGGGTTGTAGAAGATTAGCTAAACCGACCGGCGAATAAACAACAGAGACAGAACCCGCTCGCGGCAGGCAAAGCTACTACCCAGGCCCTAAACTAAAATCGAAATAGTAATAAATAAAATGCCTTAAGACTATTTCTGCGATTCTATTTCGTAATAGAACACTATTTAAAACTAATCCCGTATCCTGCCTCAAGTCAGCAGCTTATGCTATATTTAAAGCGCTTGCCCCGGGGCACGGCATTCTGAAACACCAGGAACAGTTTTATTAGATTAATTATATTTAAACTTGCTCCCTGAATACGTTGTTGGTAGAGCTCACCCGTGTAGCCCCATCTGAACCATTGACCCGGGCCGCCGCCTTGGGGCCCCGGAGCCCTTGCCCGCATTGTACCTTGCGGGGGCATCCCGCCCCGCCCCGGGGCCCTCACTTTTCACCGTCCGCAAGCCGCTGGGCGACACTGGCCATTCCGAATGCAATTACTTTTTAGCTACCTCCGGCGCTACTGGGGCCTGTTGGCCCTGGCCCTGGCGCTGGCCGCCGTCAACCAGGTTTTCTCGCTGCTCGACCCCTACATTTTCCGCCAGATTGTGGACCGGGTGGTGCCCAAGGCCGGCGCGCCGCACGTGGCGTTTGCCTTCGGGCCGTTTATGCGCCTGGCGGGGCCCCTCATTTTGGCGGCCATGGGCGTGGCCATGGTGTCGCGCATCGCCAAGAACTTCCAGGACTACTACGTCAACGTCATCACCCAGCGGCTGGGGGCCAACTTGTACTCCGACGGCCTGCGCCACTCGCTCGACCTGCCCTACCAGGTGTTCGAGGACCAGCGCTCGGGCGAGACGCTGGGCAAGCTGCAAAAAGTGCGCACCGACGTCGAGAAGCTCATCCAGAGCTTCGTCAACGTGCTGTTCACGGCCCTGGTGGGCATCGTGTTCGTCATCTGGTACGCGGCCAGCGTGTACTGGCCCATCGCGGCCGGGTACTTCCTCACCATTCCGCTGCTGGGCATCCTCAGCTTTGTGCTGAGCAAGCGCATCAAGGTGATTCAGAAGACCATCGTGGCCGAAACCACGGCCCTGGCCGGCTCCACTACCGAAAGCCTGCGCAACATCGAGCTCATCAAAAGCCTCGGCCTGGCCCAGCAGGAAACGCAGCGCCTGAACGGCATCACAGAGAAAATCCTGAAGCTCGAGCTGCGCAAGGTGCGCTACCTGCGCTCGCTCTCGTTCGTGCAGGGCACGTTCGTGAACCTGCTGCGCAACGTGATTCTGCTGATGCTCTTGTTTTTGGTGGTGCAGCAGCGCATCACGCTGGGCGAGTTTTTCTCGTTCTTCATCTACTCGTTCTCCATTTTTGGGCCCCTGCAAGAGCTGGGCAACATCATCGGCACGTACCGCGAAACGGAGGCCTCGCTGGTGAATTTCCAGAAGATTCTCGACACGCCGCGCGACGTGAAGCCCCTGCACCCGGTCGAAATCCACAAGATTGAAACCTTGGCCTTTGAGGACGTGCGCTTCAAGCACCTCACGGCCGACGTGCCGGCCCTCGACGGCATCTCCTTCGGCGTGAAGCTGGGCGAAACCATTGCCTTCGTGGGCCCCAGCGGCTCGGGCAAAACCACGCTCGTGAAGCTGCTCGTGGGCCTCTACCCGCCCCTCACCGGCCGCATCCGCTACAACGGCGTGCCCAGCACAGCGGTGGACCTTGACGAGCTGCGCGAGCAAATCGGTTTCGTCACGCAGGATACCCAGCTCTTCGCCGGCACCATCCGCGAGAACCTGCGCTTCGTGGCCCCCCACGCCACCGACGAAGAATGCCTGAAAGCCCTGCACGAAGCGGCGGCCGACTCGCTGCTGGCCCGCGCCCCCCAGGGCCTCGACACGGTGCTCGGCGAGGGCGGCGTGAAAGTGAGCGGCGGCGAGAAGCAGCGCCTCAGCATCGCCCGGGCCCTGCTGCGCCGCCCCACCCTGCTCGTGTTCGACGAGGCCACCTCGGCCCTGGACTCGCTCACGGAAGAAGAAATCGGCCGCACGGTGCGCGAGCTGTCGGGCTCGCAGCAGCACATCACCGTGCTCATCGCCCACCGCCTCAGCACCGTCCTGCACGCCGACCGCATCTTCGTGCTGGAGCGCGGCCGCGTGGCCGAAGCCGGCCGCCACGACGAGCTGGTGGCCCGCAAGGGCCTGTACTACGCCATGTGGCGCCAGCAGATTGGCGAGCGCAAGGAGGCGCTGAGCGTGACCGGGTAAGCGGTACCACTGGCGGGCCGTCGTGCTTTGTCGCGCCCAGCAGGGCGGCCCGCTGGCTACTTGATTACCTGGGCCTTCACGTCAAAGTCGGCCGCGGGCGGCTCGGGGTGCATTTCTTCCAGCGTGGCCACCACGATTTCGGCAATGGCCAGGTCGCGGCTCCACTTGTGGTTGGCGGGCACGGCAAACCACGGTGCCTCGGGCGAGGAGCAGTGGCGCAGGGCGTCTTCGTACACGTCCTGGTAATCGCCCCAGCGAGCGCGCTCTTTTAGGTCGCCGGGCTCGAATTTCCAGCGCTTGTCCGGGTCGTCGAGGCGGGCCTGGAGGCGCTCGGCCTGCTCTTTCTTGGAGATGTGCAGGAAGAACTTGAGGATGACCGTGCCGTTGCGCACCAGCAGCTGCTCGAAGTTGTTGATGGCCTCGAAGCGCTGGTGGGCCTTTTTTTTATCGACCAGGCCGTGCACGCGCGTCACCAGCACGTCCTCGTAGTGCGAGCGGTTGAACACGCCGATGTGGCCCTGCTCCGGGGTTTGGGCGTGGATGCGCCACAGAAAATCGTGGGCCAGCTCCTTGGGCGTGGGCGCTTTGAAGGCCGCTACCTGCACGCCCGCCGGGTTCACGCCCGCGAGCAGGTTGCCGATGGCCCCGTCCTTGCCCCCCGTGTCCATCGCCTGGAACACCAGCAGCAGGCTGCGCCGGTGCTCTGCGTACAGCTTTTCCTGGAGTTCGGCCAGGCGCTGGCGCAGCGCCGCCACGCGGGGCCCGGCCGCGTCCTTGTCCACGTATTTATCGGCAAACGGGCCGTTGGCGTCGGGGTCCACGTCGGCCAGCCGGAAATCCTTGCCTTTGACGAAAATAGCGGGGGTTTTGGGATACTTCATGGGGTCTATTACGGAAATGTTACCCGCACCGCCGCGTCCCGGGTTCTCCTGCCAGAAAATAAACGAAAAGCCCCTCGGTTTGCGTTAGCGCAGTGGGCCCCGGGGCCCGGCCGGCCGGCCGGCAGCGCCGGGCATTTTCGGCCCAGCATTTGCCCCGTTGCAGGCGCTTATCCTTTGGTTTTCTCTCTTTCCGCCATGACGCTTCTTCCCCGTTTTTTTCGTCGCGCGGCCCTGGGGCTGCTGGCGGCGACGCTGCCCCTGTCCGGCCCGGCGCGGGCCCAGGCGGCGGCCCCCGCCCCCACCGGCATCATCCGCGAAATCACCGACGTGGTGGGCCTGCAGCCGCGCTTCGAGCTGCGGGCCACCGCGGAAGTAGCCAACGCCGCCGCCGTGGTGTACGGCGGCAAGCGCTACCTGCTCTACAACCCCGCCTTCCTGGCCGAAGTGAACCGCGCCGGCCGCACCGACTGGGCCGGTATCAGCATCCTGGCCCACGAAATGGGCCACCACCTCAACGGCCACACCCTGCGCGCCGGCGGCTCCAACCCCGCCGACGAGCTGGAAGCCGACGAGTTTTCGGGCTTCGTGCTGCGCAAGCTCGGGGCCAGCCTGGCGCAGGCCCAGGCCGCCCTGGCGGCCGTGGCCGACGAAGAGGGTTCGGAAACCCACCCCGGCCGGGCCCCGCGCCTGGCGGCCATCGGCAAGGGCTGGGCCCGCGCCGAAACCCAGATTGCCGCCAGCCGCACCGCCGCCGACCCGTCGGCCGCGCCCGTGGCCCTGGCCCTGGCCGCCCCGCGCCCGGCCCCCGCCCGCTCGACTGAAAGCGAAGGCAATGCCGACGAAGCCGCTGAAGAAACGGCGGCCCCCGCCACGCCGGTGCGCCTGGTGGGCCAGCTCACCTTCCGCAACGACCCCAGCCAGCGCTACTACCTCACCACCGGCCTGAACGTGGTGCGCGCGGGCCCCGACGACACCACCGAAGTGGTGGGCCGCCTCACCCGAACCGACAGCCCCGATTTTCCCTACGTACTGGTGGACGGCCAGCAGCGCCGCCTGTTCATCACCGCCGGCGGCGACGTGTACAACCAGCAGGGCCAGCGCGTGGCCAAGCTGCACGGCCCCTCCCAAGAATAATAGGCAAAGGGCCAGCAGACCCTCGTTTCAGACAATGCGGTGCCTTCCCTGTTCATTGCTCATTGTTAATTGTCGATTGAAATAGATGCCCGAACTACCCGAAGTCGAAACCTACCGCCGCTTCATCGACGAAGTGGCCGTGGGCCAGACCATTACCGGCCTCGCCGTGAACGACGCCCACGTGCTGGCCCTGCCCGAAGCCGAGCTGCGGGCCGGCCTGCTGGGCCGCACCATCACCGGCACCCGCCGTCTGGGCAAAAACTGCTTCCTGGAGCTGGACAACGGCCGCGTGCTGGCCCTGCACTTCGGCATGACCGGCGACATCGGGGCCTACCGCGACGCCCCCGACGCCCCGCGCTTCACCCGCGTGGCCTGGCACCTGAGCGACTCGGGCCTGACGCTGGCCTTCATCGACCCGCGCAAGTTCGGCCGCATCCGCCTGGCCGACAGCGTGGCCGCCTACCAGCAAGCCAAGAAAATCGGCCCCGACGCGCTGCAAATCACCGCCGCCGAGCTGCACCAGAAACTCAGCCGCCGCCGGGTGTTCGTCAAGCCGCTGCTGCTCGACCAGGGCCTCACCGCCGGCCTCGGCAACTGGATTGTGGACGAGGTGCTGTTCCAGGCCAAAATTCACCCCGAGCGCATTGGCAGCTCACTGAGCGAAAAGGAAGCGGGGGCCCTGCACGCCGCCATTCAACTCGTGTTAACCACCGCCATCAACCACGAAGCCAACTACCGGCTGTTTCCCAAGTCCTTCCTCATCCACGCCCGCGAATGGGACGAATCGGCCACGCCGGGCTCTGATGCCCACACCTTTTGCCCGCGCCACCCCAAAACCAAGATCGAGAAAACCTACGTGGGCGGCCGCGCCACCTATACTTGCCCCAAGTGCCAGCCGGCGCCTGCGGGGCTATTACCCGATGATGGTCGTAAGCATGAAGCTGCACGCCCCAAAACCAATAAGCAGCACCAGTAGCGCGCTCAAGAAATAGGGAGCCGGTTGCTTATCCCAGTGTCTGAGCCCCAAAAGGGCGTTTACTACCACTTGCACACCATACATACCAGCAAACAATAGTGCACTGCTACCCTGCGTGCTACGTGCCATAGAACCTAAGAGCACAGCGGCAGCTAATACGCCTAACAGATTATTGCGTAGAATGTGGTTAGTAGAATCAGGCCGGTTGGGTTCATATTCCGGTAATCTAGGATCAGCGCCAGGATTTAGCATGGATGCAATAAAAGATAATTTTTACCGTCGCGGTATTCATTCAGGGCCCCGCAACACCTGCATTAATTAATGCATACTGCCCAAGCCCGACAGCATCAGGCCGCAAATACCCAGGCCGATTATAAACACCAGCAGCGCCGACAGCAAGAACGCCGCTACCCAGTTTAATTTACCGGACATGGCCATTAGAAGCGCCGCAATGCCGTTGATTACGGCCAGCCCCACCACGGCCCCAAAAATCACCACCGGCTCGCCCTGCGACAGCACCGCCACGAGCAGCAACAAGCCTAAATTAACGGCTATTGGCCACGTTTTGGACGATTTTCCATTAGGCGCTGGGGGTTGGGGCTCGGTCATTGGGCGGGTTTGCGCTGGGTTGATTAATTAAATTCCGGCGATAACTCCCGGGCGCAGCATCAGACAATACCCGTGCGCTCGGCCCGCAATTCTTCCAGCCGCGCCAGCTTCTCAGGGTCGCGGTAGAAGATGTTCATGGTCTCAAACGGGATAATTTTCAGGTCCTTGCTCACGATGTGCACGCAGGATTTCTTCACGGCCCGCACGTCGAAATTCCAGGCGTCCATGAATTGCAGAATAATTATCCGGAACAAATTATCGTAGCCCAGATTGGGGGCCGATACCTGGGGCAGGCAGCACAGCAGCTGGTTGATTTCGGGCACCACCGCATCCACGGTGTTGGCCGTGCTGAACAGCTTGAGCATGTGCTGGCGCAGGCGCGGGTCGCGCTCGTACACGATGGTGTTGCCGCCGTTGGTGAGCAGGTCGGCGGGGTCCACGTAGCGGGTGAGGGGGATGACTTCGCCGTCGATTTTCAGAGCGTAGGCCATGGCCAGTGCGTCGGGGTTGCAGGGCACGGGCAGCAGGTCGGCGGCCGTGAATACCGGGCTTTGGGCGATGATGCCCTGACGCACTTCGGTGAGCGAAAACGAGTCGGTCTCGGGATTAAAATTGTCGAGCCGGCCGGCGGCCTGGGTGGGCTGAAACGTGACGCCGCGGATGCAGCGCTGCTTCAGGGCGAAGTCGATGATGTCGCCCATCTCGTCGTCGTTCAGGCCCTTTTGCAGCGTCACGACCAGCGTGGTGCTCAGGTTGTATTTATTTAAATTGGCCAGGGCCTGCTGGCGCACCTCGCGCAGGTCGCGCCCGCGCATGGCCAGCAGCACGTGCTCGCGGAACGAGTCGAACTGCAGGTACACCTCGAAGGCCCCCGAATAGGTAGCCAGCCGCGCCACGAAAGCCTCGTCTTTGGCCAGGCGCACGCCGTTGGTATTCACCATCAAGTGCTTGATGGGCTTGCGCTTGCACATGTCCAAAATCTCCCAGAACTGCGGGTGCAGCGTGGGCTCGCCGCCCGAGATTTGCACCACGTCGGGCTCGCCCTCGTTGGCCACCACCAGGTCCACCATGGCCTCCACCTCCTCCAGGGTGCGGTGCCGGCCGTGGGTGGGGCTCGATTCGGCGTAGCACGTGGGGCAGGTGAGGTTGCAGCGGTCGGTTATCTCAATCACCGTCAGGCAGCTGTGCTGCTCGTGGTCGGTGCAGAGGCCGCAGTCGTAGGGGCAGCCGTAGTGCGTGGGCGTACCGAAGCGCAGCGGCGTTTCGCTGGGCTTCACGTAGTTGCGGATACTCTTGTAGTACTCCACATCGGTGGCAATCCGCACCTTCTGCCGCCCGTGCTCCGGGCACCGCTTGAGCATGTACACGTTCCCGTCTTCGAAGACGATTTTGGCCTCGATGCGCCGCAAGCACTGCGGGCAGAGGCTGATGGTGAAATCGTAGTAGGTGTAGGGACGTTCGGGCATGAGTAGGAGCAGTTTATTTGACAGTCGGAGCCAGTATCTGATAAGAATTATTGTGGAAGATTAGGGGGATATCCTCGCTCCAATACATTATCAAAGTTCCTTTTTTTATCTTTTCATCAGTTTTATTAAAGTCAGTCAAGTCCAGCATATCAGACAGTTCAGTAAAGGCAAACTTCACTTTGGCAGAAACAATACCTTTCGCCTCTCTTTCAAACGATTTTCTAGCAGCAAGAAAACCATGGAATATCATCTGCTGCGACGCAAGCAGTGTAATTTCCTCCGGAATATTTTTATCGCACCCTGCGCTCCATAAATACCAATCTTCTGTGTCGGTAGACCAAGAAGTTTGCCAAGAGCAATTGTATACGAAAAACCGTCGGCTATTTTGTGTATTGTTTTTTACAGACAGTTTAATTGCATAGCCGTCTACACCATAGTTACACTGATAAGGACCTACACCTATAACTTCCGCCGTCACAGTCAAGGCTGGTTGCGGTTGGCTTTGGGCGACCAGTTGCATGAAAAGCAGGAAACTGGCTAGCAGAAAGCATCTCATGGCAGGACGAATTATAATTGTAGTAATTCACGAAACGCCTCTGTATCCACCACCGCCACCTTCGGAAACTCAATATGCTGAAGCGGTAGGAAGTCGCGGTCGTGGCTGACGATGCACACGGCATTGGCGGCAATGGCGCAATCCACGAATTTATTATCGTCGGGGTCGTTCAGGAGGCTGAAACGGTAGGTAGGACTAGGAAGTGTTAACAGTAGGAGTTATGTTTGAGCATGGACTATTTACTGACGGACGCGCAGTGGGCGCGGATTGCGCCGCTGTTGCCGGGCCG
>NZ_JABSNP010000030.1 GCF_013294115.1 Hymenobacter caeli
CACCAGAAGCCATTGTTCAGCAGTCAAATCGGTTGAATAAGCACGGCGATTCATCCGGCAAAGGTAAATCTCTATGTTTTTACCCTATACCCTCTAAGAGCGAGGACCTAACGCTAGTGAGCCGCGACAGCAAGTTTGCTGGGTACGGCGGCCTGCAACTGCGCTGGGCCTGAAGGACCTATTGCTGCCCGCGCCGGCGCATTTCCTGCTGCCGCATGGGCATCTGGTCTATGGTGCTGAATAAATCGGCCGGGGCCAAGGGCCGGGCGCTGCTGCGCTTGGCCCCGCCGTCTTTGCCGATGAGGACGACGCCGAAGGCCGGGGGCCGCAGCCCGAGCCGCTGCGCCAGCTGGCGGTCGGCCGGGCTCAGCTCGTCGTAGAGCACGGCCAGCACTTGCAGGTCGCGCGCTCGCAACTGGTCGGGCACGGCGGCCAGCAGCGCTTGCTGGCGCTTAAAATCGGGCCCGGCGGCCGTAGCGGCCCCCACAAGCAAGACGCGGCGCTGCCCGCGGGCGGCGTGCAGCGCCGGTTGCAGCGCCGGTTGCAGCGCCGGCGGCGGGGCGGGCGTTTGCGCCGCGACCCGGCCCAAGGGAGCCAGTAGCGTAGCGAGTACCAAGCAAGTAAGTTGCATAAGAAATATTTTTTAGGGCAAAGCCGTTAACCCTGCGGCCCCGGCTTGTGCTGCGATAACCGTGCGGATTAGGTTTTTTGTTTGGCTGTCGGTCAGTCCGGTTGGTCTAGCCGTTTGCCCGGTTTGGCGAGCGCAAGGCTCCGCCGACCGAGTAGTACGCGGTCAAACCGGCGCCAGTATTTTATTCGTAATTATTACTCCCTGCCCTTACTCGCCATGTCCCAATCCCACCCACCCGACCATTACGCGGCCCCCGACCGTTCGGCGGCGGGCCGGGGGTGGCGCTGGCTGGCCGCCGCCGCCATCTTCGGCAACATTTTCCTCAACTACTATTCCAACACCCACCCGCTGAACGGGCAAACCATGGGCACGGTGTCGGGCAAGTACCCGACGCTGCTCACGCCCGCCGGGTACGCATTCAGCATCTGGGGCCTGATTTTTCTGGGGCTGAGCATTTATGCCGTGTGGCAGCTGCTGCCGGCTCAGCGGGCCCTGTCGCTGCCCGACGCCCTGGCCAAGCCCCTGGCCCTGGCCAACGCGGCCACCGGCGCGTGGGTGGTGCTGTTTGCCTACGAGCTGATTTTGCCCAGCGTGGGCGTGATGCTCGTGATTTTGGGGGCGCTGGTGGCCGCCTACGGCCGGGCCCGGCGGCGGGTGCTGGCCCACGCTGCCCCGGCCTGGACGAGCGTGCCGCTGGCCCTGTTCCTGGGCTGGATATCGGTGGCCACGGTCATCAACCTCACCATTGGGCTCCGGCAGCTGGGCTGGCAGCCGGCCCCCGACCTGGGCGTGGCGGTGGCGCTGGCGCTGCTGGCGGTGGTGGTAGCGCTGGCACTGGTCATCAGCCGGGCGTTTCAGGAGGCGGTGCTGCCGCTGGTGGTGGCGTGGGCCCTGGCGGCCATTTGGGTGGCGCAGCTGCGCGAAATACCCGCGCTGGGCTGGGCCGCGCTGGTGGGGGCGGCCGTGGCGGCCGTCGGCGGGGCGGCCCTGTCGCGGGTGGGCGGCCGGCGGCAGCCTTGGGAAATAGCCACGGCCGCCGCCGAGGCCCAGACGGCCGCCCTGGCCCGCCGCAACGCCGCGGTGAAGTAGGCCCCCCAGCCCGGCGTGCGCCGCGTAGCTTTGCGGGGTTCCACTTCACCCCGTAGTTATGCGCCAAAAAATCGTTGCCGGCAACTGGAAAATGAACCTCACTTACCCGGCGGCCCTCGCGCTGACGGACGAAATCACCGCTTTGCTCGCCGAGGCCCCGGCCGGCCCCGCCCAACCGCTGGTGGTGGTGTGCCCGCCGTTTCCATTTCTGGCGGGGGTGGGCGAAAAGCTGCCCAAGGGCGGCCCGCTGCACCTGGGGGCCCAGAATTGCCACCAGAAAGAAAGCGGCGCGTTCACCGGCGAGGTGTCGGCCCCGATGCTGGCCTCGGTGGGCTGCGAATACGTGATTCTGGGCCATTCCGAGCGGCGGCAGCACTTCCGCGAAGACGACGCGCTGCTGGGCCAGAAGCTGAAAACGGCCCTGGCCGCCGGCCTCAAGCCAATTTTTTGCGTGGGCGAGTCGCTCGAAACCCGCGAAGCCGACGACACCTTCGCTTTCATCGCCAAGCAGCTGAAGGACGGTCTGTTCCACCTCAGCAACGAGGAATTTGCGCAGGTGGTGGTGGCCTACGAGCCCATCTGGGCCATTGGCACCGGCAAAACGGCCACCAGCGCCCAGGCCCAGGAGGTGCACGCCTTCATCCGCGAGCAGGTGGCCCGCGCCTACACCGCCGACGCGGCCGCCAGCGTGTCCATCCTCTACGGCGGCTCGGCCAACGCCCAGAACGCCCGCGAGCTGTTCGGCCAGCCCGACGTGGACGGCGGCCTCATCGGCGGCGCGTCGCTGAAAGCCCCGGACTTCGTGGCCATCATCCGCTCGTTTTAGCCCCGGGCGCGGCCTGCTTTTTGCCTCCGTCGGATTGTTTCACCAGCCCGTTTGCCGTGTTTTTCTCTTTTCTTCTCGCTGCGCTGCTGGTCCTGGGACCCGCCGCCAAAGGCCACCCCGGGGCCCCCAGGCCGGCCGCGGGGGCCCCGCGGGGCTCCGTTGACCCGTGCAAAATCTACGGGACGGTGTACCTCGAAACCGACCCCAACCGGCGCTCCGGCTGCTTCGCCATCGTGTACGTGGAGCCCGACCAGGCCTTTGCCGATTTGCTGGTGTTCAAGGAGGCCAACAAGCTATTTGCCGACAAAGCCGGGCTATGGGCCGAGGCCCCCAACCGCGACTTTGCCGACTACGCCCTGTTCGTGACGCCCACCCGGGGCCTGGCCGATTTCACGATTCACTACACCACCGTGCGCTCCTTTGCCGGGTGCCGAACCAATTAAGCCGCCGACGCGCCAAATCCCGGCCGCCGGCCGGAGCTTTTGCTGCGCAACGCTAAAACCCTTACCCTGCCCCGCATGGATTTTATTGAACTGACCGTTGAGGCCCCCCGCGAGCTGGCCGACATCCTGGTGGCCGAGCTGGGCGAAGTGGGCTTCGACACCTTTGAAGACAACGACGCCGGCTTTTGCGCCTACACCACGGAGGCCGCGTTCGACCCCGACGGGGTGGCCGAAATCATGAGCCGCTACGAGGGCCTGGGCGAGCTGAGCCATTCGCACCGCGTCATCACCCGCCAGAACTGGAACGCCGAGTGGGAGAAAAACTTCCAGCCGCTGGTTATCGCCGACCGGGTGTCGGTACGGGCCCCGTTCCACCCCGCGCCGGCGGGCGTGGACTACGACATCGTGATTATGCCCCGCATGTCGTTCGGCACGGGCCACCACGAGACCACGGCCCTCATGATTGAGAACCAGCTCGACCTCGACCACCGCGGCCTGCGCGTGCTCGACATGGGCTGCGGCACGGGCATCCTGGCCATCATGGCCGAGCTGCTGGAGGCCCGCCAGGTGCTGGCCGTGGACGTGGAGCCCTGGACCGTGGAAAACGCCGCCGACAACGCCGCCGAAAACCAGTGCCGCACCATCGAGTGCCGCCTGGGCGGGGTGGAAGTGCTGGCTGGCGAGGCCCCCTTCGACCTCATCCTGGCCAACATCAACCGCAACGTGCTGCTCGAAGACATGCACGCCTACGCGGCCCTGCTGCCCAGCGGCCGGCCCATCCTGTTCAGCGGCTTCTACGAGGAAGACTTGGATAAAATAAAGAATGAAGCGACGCGCCAGGGCCTGGTTTACCAGCGCCACCGCACGCTGCGCAGCTGGGTATCGGCTATTTTTTTGAAAGCATAATTAAATTATTGATTTATGAATATTATACGCAACTATTTGATAATAAATTTATTGTGAGGCAATAAAATTATCAGAAAGCGCGTTTTGACGGGCCGGCTGGGTTGGAAAAGTACACGTACGGGCGGGCCAATGGGGCACATATCCCGCCGATTCCCGAAATTGTAGCCCCGACGGTATGGCCAGCCTAGCTATTCCGGGCCTGCGTCGGCTTTTCGATAGCTATAGATATGAGATATTTCGTCGTTGTGGCCGCGCTGGCGGCCGTAGTAGTGGGCGGGGAGCGGGCCGCGGCCCAGGCGGTGCCCGCCGCCAAGGCGCCCCCGGCCGCCGCGCCGGCGCGGGGCCGGCTGTCGTCCGACCCCGCCCAGTTCATGCTGGACGTGCAGGCCATGCTGGCCAGCACCAACAACGCCCCCGCCAAGGCCGTGGGGGCGCAATTGCAGCAGCTCTGGGGCGGCGGCAGCTTCACAGCCCCGCAGCAGGCCCGCATCGTGGCCCTCTCGCAGGCCATGCTGGCCAAGAAATTCCGGCCCCGGCCCCAGTTCGAAACGTTTTTTCGGGCCCTCATCGGCGGGGCCACCACCGCCAAGCTCGGGGCCGCGCAGCTGGACCAGTACCTCGACGTGCTGGGCCAGACGCTGGACAAGGAGCCGGCCGCGGAAACCGACAAGTTCCTGGTGTCGAGCAGCCGCTTCCTGAACGGCGGCTACCTGTACCGCTCGGGCTTCAACTCGCTGCGGGCGGCGGGCGGCACCGTGTCGTTCGCGTATTCGCCCGTTGCGGCCCCGGTTTCCACCCTGGAGTTTGGGGCCGCGGCCCCGGCGAAAGACGAGCCGCTGCCGGCCGCCAAGCCCGTGGCCAAAGCAGCGGCCAAGCCGGCCGCGAAAGCAGCTCCCAAGCCCGTGGCCAAAAAGAAGAAATCCAGCAGCGGCTGGGACACGTCCGACCTGTGGTCGTCGCCGGCGGCCAGCAGCGGCTGGGGCGACAAGGACGACGGCTGGGGCAAGGCCGACGACGGCTGGGGGGCCCCCGCCAAGAAAAAAGCCCCCGCCAAAAAAGCCGTGGCCAAGGCCGGGGCCAAAGCGCCGGCCGCGGCCAAGCCCGTGGCCACGGCCCCCGCCGAGCCCGCCGCCAACCCGGCCGATTTCGCGCCCAGCACGGCCGGTTTCGAGCCCACCGCCGGCTACGATGCTTATTCGCCGCCGCCCACCCGGGGCGCGGTGCTGGTGGTGAAAGACGCCGACCTGTACCTGGCCACCGCCGGCGACTCGGTGGTGCTGCGCCAGGTAAGCGGCACGGCGGTGCCCGGTACCAGCCGCTTCGTGGGCACCGGCGGCCAGTTTGCCTGGACCGTTAAAAACAACCCCGTGACGGCCGCGCTGAGCGGGTTCGACTTCGACCTGAGCAAGCCCGAATTCACGGCCCAGCCCGTGACGCTGACCTACGCGGCCCAGCTCGAAGCCCCCGTGAAAGGGGCCCTGAGCTACCGCAGCGTGCGCCGCAAGCCCGGCGCGACCGACACCGGTTACCCGCGCTTCATTTCCCTCACCAACGACGCCCGGCTCAAAAACCTGGGCGGCGACATCAGCTACCGGGGCGGCGTGTCGCTGGCCGGCGAGCGGCTGCTCAGCGCGGCCCTCGACGGCTCGCTGGCCACGCTCACCGTGAGCGAAGGCGGCCAGCGCAAGTTCCGGGCCGCATCGCGGGCCTACGTGCTCAGCGACTCGGTGGTGACGGCCGGGCGGGCGGCCGTGGCCATCTACGAGGGCCAGGATTCGCTGACGCACCCCGGCGTGCAGGTGCGCTACCTGCGGGCCAAGCAGCAGCTGCGCCTCTCGCGGGAGGACGGCTTGTATAAAAACACGCCCTTTAACGACTCGTACCACAAGCTCGAAATCCGCTCCGAACAGCTCACCTGGGACCTGCACCAGCCTTCCATCGACTTCGCGGTGCTGACGGCTAAAAACCAGCAGACGGCGGATTTTGAGAGCCAGGCGTTTTATACCGACGCCCGCTACCAGCAAATCAAGAGCATCAACCGGCTGCACCCGCTGCAAATGCTGGTGGGCTACAGCCAGGCCCACGCCAACGCCCGCACCCTGAACGTGGCCGACATTGCCACCGACCTGAGCACGGCCGAAGGCAACCTGCGCAGCGCCATGGCCGGCCTGGCCCGCGACGGCTACGTGCAGTGGAACGGCCAGACCGGCAACGTGACCATCCTGCCCAAGGGCCTGCACTACGTGGCCGCCGCCCGCGACCGCAAAGACTACGACCACCTGGCCATCAAGTCGTTGTCGGGGGCCGGGCGCAACGCCACCCTCAACCTGGCCACCAACGAGCTGCTCATCCGGGGCGTGGACCGCTTCAACTTCACCGACGACTCGCTGGCCGTGTACGTGCGGCCCGACAGCAGCGTGGTGCGGGTACAGAAAAACCGCAACATCAAGTTCAGCGGCACGGTGGTGGCGGCGGCCATGCGCTTCAAGGGCAAGGAGTTTGCTTTCGACTACGACGGGTTTTACGTGGACATGGCCAAGATTGACTCGATGGTCATCCGCAGCCAGCCCAAGCAGGTGGCCGGCAAGCGCAACAACGGCAAGCACTTCGACTTTGCCCTTACGAATAAAGGCAAGGTGTCGAGCGGCCGGCTGTTCCTGAACGACCCGCAGAACAAGTCGGGCCGCAAGAAAAAACCCAACTTCCCGGCCTTTGACTCCAAGACCGGGGCCAGCGTGTTCTTCGGCAAGCAGGACGTGCTGGGCGGGGCCTACGACTCGACGATGGTGTTCGACATCCCGCCCTTCCGCCTCGACTCACTCAACAGCCTAGGCCAGACGGCCACCGGCTTCGATGGCACGTTCCGCAGCGGCGGCATCATTCCCGACATCAAAACCAAACTCACCGCCCAGCCCGACGGCTCGCTCGGCTTCGTGTACGACGTGCCCAAGGACGGCTTCCCGCTCTACAAAGGCAAAGGGCGGGTGTTCAACAAGGTGAAGCTCGACAGCCGGGGCCTGCAAGCCGACGGCACCGTGAAGTACCAGAGCGGCACGTTCACCTCGGACCGCTTCACGTTTTACCGCGACTCGGTGGTGACGGAGGGCAAAACCGGCGAGCTCGCGGCCCGCAACGCGGGCGGCGTGAACTCGCCGCGCATGGCCCTGCCGCCCGGCTACCTCATGAACTGGGTGGTGCAGGCCGACTCGATGTACCTGACCACCCCCCGCACCGGGGCCCCCATCAAGCTGTACGCCAACGACGCCTACAGCTTCCGGGGCCGGGCGCTGCTCACGCCCAAGGGCACGGGCGGCAACGGCCGCCTCGACGGGCCCCAGTCGTTTATCAAGTCGCCGGACTTCACCTTCAAAACCGACGGCTACAGCGGTCGCAAGGCCACGCTGAGCGTGAAATCGGCCGAGGTGAACAAGCCGGCCCTCACGGCCAACGAAGTCGCGTTTCAGTACGATTTGAAGAAGGGCTACGCCGATTTCACCCGCGAGCCCGACAGCAAGGCCAGCATCGACTTGCCGTACTCGCAGTTCAAAACCACGCTCAGCGGCGGGCGCTGGGACTTTAAGAAGAAGCTGGTGCAGCTGCGCGTGGCCCCCGGGGCCGACTCCACCGCGTCGTACTTCTACGCCACCGGCGAGGCCCAGCACGGGCTGAAGTTCCGGGCGGCCACCGGCGTGTACGACCTGGCCCACTACCGGCTGCAGGCCGGCGGCGTGCCCTACGTGGCCGCCGCCGACGCCTGGATTGTGCCCGATTCGGGCCGGGTGGTCATCCTGGCCAATGCCCAGCTCAAAACCCTGCACAACGCCAAGGTGGTGCTCGACTCGCTGGCCAAGTTCCACCGCCTCTACAACGGCAACATCACCGTGGCGTCGCGCCTGGCCTTCTCGGGCGACGCCCTCTACAGCTTCAAAACGGCCACCGACTCGGTGGCCCTCCGGTTCACGAACTTCGCGAGCGACTCGGTGGCCTCCGTGGCCACGGCGCGGAAGGGCGGGGGCCTGTTCCGCAAAAAGGCTGCGGCTGGGGCCGGGGCCCCCGGCCCCGCGGGCGGGCTGGCCACCGTGGCCACTGCTTCGGTGCAAACCAACGCCAAGTTTTCGTTGGCCCCGCGCATCGGCTACCGCGGCGACATGCAGCTGAATTCGCAGCGCCGGGGCCTGGCGTTCACGGGC
Organism: Hymenobacter caeli; assembly: GCF_013294115.1. Lineage (GTDB taxonomy): Bacteria > Bacteroidota > Bacteroidia > Cytophagales > Hymenobacteraceae > Hymenobacter > Hymenobacter caeli. The sequence goes on from NZ_JABSNP010000030.1 coordinate 8,086, forward strand.
GAGGTGCAGCTGCAGTTCGGGAAAAACTACGCCACCAGCGCCGGCTGGTTTCCGGTGAAGGACAGCATCGACCCCAAAAACGTGGTGCTGACGCTGCCCGACACCAAAGCCAAGGGCGAGAGCGAAGCCCCGATGCTGACGGGCCTGTTCCTGTCGGACCAGTCGAACAGCGTGTTTCCGCTGTTTGCGGCGGCGCTGCCCAACGAGGCCGACGTGCCGCTGTTCACCGTGGACGGCAAGCTGCGCTACGACGCCAAGCGGGGCCTGTTCACGATTTCGCGCAACGACCTGGCCGACCCCAACCGCTACGACGGGGCCGTGCTGACCTACAAGGACTCGACGGGTCAAATGGGCTTCCGGGGCCCGATGACGTTCATCAAGTCGAGCAAGGAGTACCGCATGGTGGGCAGCGGCGTGGGCGTGGCCAACCCCGACAGCGCCGCCTACCGCGTGGATGCGCTGCTGGGCCTCGACATGGTGATGCCCGCCAAGGCGCTCGAAGTGCTGGGCGCGGAGATGGTGAAGGTGACCAAAGGGTCGCCCGAGGCCCTCGACGGCTCGGCCAACGAACTGTACAAGCTGGGCGAATTTGTGGGCAGCAAGGGCATCGAAGCCTACGCGGGGACCAAGGGCCAGGCCATTTCGCTGGCCAAGCTCAGCCCCAAGCTGGCCCACACGCTGCTGCTGAGCCGCGTGAACCTGCGCTGGAACGCCAAGAAAAAGGCCTGGTACTCGGTGGGTAAAATCGGGGTGGCCGGCGTGGGCAAGCAAAGCCTGAACGCGCTGGTGGACGGCTACGTGGAAATCAAGCGCAGCAACTCGACCGACGAAGTAGAAATTTACCTCGAACCCGGCCCCCAGGACTGGTACTACTTCAAGTACGCCAACAACCTGCTGCTGACCAAGAGCCAGAGCGACGCCTACGACGGCGAAATCACGCGGGCCCAGAAGGGCGACTACAACACGGCCCTGAGTTACGGCGTGTTCCTGGGCGACTTCGGCGACGTGGACGGGTTCCGCAGCCGCTTCCAGCGCGACTACCTGGGCATGAGCGGCAAGCTGGCCGCCCGCGCCGCCGCGCCGTCCAAGCCCGACGAGCCGACCGTGGACACCGGCAAGAAGAAGAAAAAGAAGAAGGGCGACGACGCCTTCGGTACCGACGGCACCGAGGCCGCCGCCACCGCCGCGCCGGCCCCCGAGCCCAGCGGCAAGAAGAAGAAAAAGGCCAAGGACAACGACCCCTTCGGCAGCGGCGACCTGACCGAGGTCCCGCCCGCCGCTGACGCCCCGAAGAAGAAAAAGGACCAGGAGAAAGCCGCGGCGGCCACCGAAACGCCCGCCGAGGCCCCGGCGGCGGAGCCTTCGAAGAAGAAAAAGGGCCAGGAAGCCGCCGCCACGGAGGCTACCGACCCCGCCGCGGCCCCGCCCGCCGAGCAACCGTCCAAAAAGAAGAAGAAGGACAAGGAGGCCACCGCAGCCGACGCCGAGCCGGCCCCGGCCGACGCCCCCGTGGACGAGGCCCCCAAGAAAAAGAAGAAGAAAAAGGGCAACGCCGACGACCCCTTCGGCGATTCTTAGCCGCCCACGGGCCCCCCGGGAAAAGGCCCCGCTGCCCGGCAGCGGGGCCTTTTTTGGGCCCGGTGGGCGGCCCGGGCCCCGGCGTACCTTTGCCCGGCTATGAACATTCTTTTGCTGCTGCTGGCGCTGCTGGCGGCGTATTTGCTCGGTTCCATCCCCACGGCGCTGTGGGTGGGCCGCCGTTTTTTTGGCCTGGCCGACATCCGGCAGCACGGTTCCGGCAACGCCGGGGCCACCAACACGTTCCGGGTGCTGGGCAAAAAAGCCGGCTCGTTCGTGTTGCTGGTCGATGCCTTCAAGGGGTTTGCGGCGGCTTACTTTTTGCCCAACGCCCTGCTGAACGCCGGGGCCCTGGAGCCCCAGAATCTGTTTTACGTGCGGCTGGCCTGCGGCGTGCTGGCGGTGGTGGGACACATCTACCCGGTGTGGGCGCAGTTTCGGGGCGGCAAGGGCGTGGCCACCATCGTGGGCATGATGCTGGCCATTGCGCCGGCCACGGTGGGCGTGTGCATCCTGGTGTTCCTGGCCGTGCTGGCCCTCAGCCGCTACGTGTCCCTGTCGTCGATGACGGCGGGCGTGGCTTTCGCGCTGCTCCAGCTGCTGCCCTGGAAGCCCTTCCGGCCCGATATTCCGCTGCAAGTCTGGTGCGGCTTTGCGTTGGCGGCCATGCTCGTCTACACCCACCGCGCCAACATCGGGCGGCTGCGGGCCGGTACCGAAAGCCGCGTGCCCCTGCCCTGGGCCCGGTAACGGCTACCTAACGCCCACCGCTTAGCCTGCGCTTCCCGCCCCTCCTTATCCCCTTTTCCGCATGGAGCCTTTCCCCCGCCTCGAAACCCCGCGGCTGGTGCTGCGGGCGCTGGCCGAGGCCGACGTGCCGTGCATCGTGGCGCTGGCCAGCGACCACGCCGTGGCCCGCAACACGCTCAACATGCCCCACCCGTACCACCCCGACGATGCCCACAACTGGCTGCGCGTCACGCGGAAAGCGCACCGGCAGGGCGAAGACGTCACGTTTGCCGTCGAGCTGAAGGCCACCGGCGAGTTCATCGGCGGCATCGGCCTCAAAATTGAGCCGCGCTTCGACCGGGCCGAGGCCGGCTACTGGCTGGGCGTGCCCTACTGGAACCAGGGCCTGATGACCGAAGCCCTGGCCGCCGTGCTGCGCTACGGGTTCGAGGGGCTGGGACTGAACAAGATTTTGGCCACCCACACCACTCAAAACCCGGGCTCGGGGGCCGTGATGCGGAAAAACGGCATGGTGCAGGAAGGCGAATTGGTGGCCCACGTGAAGCGCGACGGCCAATACTACGACCTGGCCCAGTACCGCCTTACCCGGCACGAGTACGCGCAACGCGCGGGCTAATTCCAGGTCTTTGGCCCGCGGCCAACGGCGACAACTACTTTTGCGCAGTTTTCGCCGCTTTAATACTTTCTATCCGGCTACCCTAATCTATGACGACACCTTACCTCGCCGATAACCAGCCGCGCTTTCTGGAAGAGTTACTCGACTGGCTGCGCATTCCCAGCGTATCCGCCGACCCCAAGTTCCAGGGCGACGTGCGCCGGGCCGCCGAATACCTCCAGGCCCGCCTGGCCGAAGCCGGCGTGCAAAACCTGGCGCTGTGCGAAACCGCCGGCCACCCCATCGTGTACGGCGACTACCTCGCCGCGGGCCCCGGCAAGCCCACGGTGCTCGTGTACGGCCACTACGACGTGCAGCCCGCCGACCCCTACGAGCTGTGGACCTCGCCGCCGTTCGAGCCGGTCATCAAAGACGGCAACATTTACGCCCGGGGGGCCTGCGACGACAAAGGCCAGGTGTACATGCACGTCAAAGCGTTCGAGCTGATGATGCGCGACGGCCAGGGCGGCGTGCCGTGCAACATCAAGTTCATGTTCGAGGGCGAAGAAGAAATCGGCTCCAACAACCTGGGCCTGTTCGTGCAGGCCAACAAGGAAAAGCTGAAAGCCGACGTCATCCTGCTTTCCGACACCGGCATCCTGGCCAACGACGTGCCCAGCATCGAGGTAGGCCTGCGCGGCCTCAGCTACCACGAAGTGGAGGTGACGGGCCCCAACCGCGACCTGCACTCGGGCCTCTACGGCGGGGCCGTGCAAAACCCCATCAACGCCCTGTGCCAGATGATTGCCAGCCTGCACGACCAGCACGGCCACATCACCATCCCCGGCTTCTACGATAACGTGGAAGAGCTGAGCACGGCCGCCCGCGCCGAGCTGGCCAAAGCCCCCTTCAGCGACGCTGAGTTTGAGGCCAGCATCGGCCTGCCTGCCTCCTACGGCGAGGCCGGTTACAGCACGCCGGAGCGCACCAGCATCCGGCCCACGCTCGACGTGAACGGCATTTGGGGCGGCTACATTGGCGAAGGGGCCAAAACGGTCATCGCCTCCAAAGCCTTCGCCAAAATCTCGATGCGCCTCGTGCCCAACCAGACCAGCGACGAAATCACGGCCCTGTTCCAGCAGCACTTCGAGCGCATCGCCCCGGCCGGCGTCACGGTGCAGGTGCGGCCCCACCACGGCGGCGAGCCCGTCGTCACGCCCACCGACTCGGCCGCCTACCAAGCCGCCGCCGATGCGATGGAAACCACCTTCGGCAAGCGCCCGGTGCCCACGCGCGGCGGCGGCTCCATCCCCATCGTGGCCATGTTCAAGTCCGAGCTGGGCATCGATTCGGTGCTGCTTGGCTTCGGCCTCGATTCTGACGCCATCCACTCGCCCAACGAGCACTTCGGGGTGTTCAACTTCCTGAAGGGCATCGAAACCATCCCGCACTTCTACCGCAACTACGCCGCGGCCGAAACCCGGTAGCCCCGGCTTTTCAGCTGTCAAATGGCCTGCTTGAACAGCCTCCGATGGACTTCAGGAACGTAAAGGTGCGCCTTTGTGCCGGAGTTGCTGATAAGCTAAAAATCCCGCCGGCTACGCGGCCGGCGGGATTTTTAGCTTATCAGCAACTCCGGCGGCTTAATTGAAAGAGTACGTGGCGTACAGCTGGAAAGCGCTGTTGCGGGCCCGCGGCTGCACCGTGACGTTGCCCACCGTGGACGAGTTGGGGAAGTTGGTGAACGCCCCGTTGTAGCGCAGCCCGAGGCCCAGGCCGTGCTTCAATTGGTAGCCCAGGCCGAGCAGATAGCCGAAGTCAACGCTTTTGTAGGCGTCCTTCACGTCCACCGACGCGCTGCCGGCCTCTGCCTTGGCGGCCACCAAAAAGCCCACTTGGGGCCCTGCCTCGAAGAAAAAGCCGTCGGTGTTGACGTGGAACGCCAGCGGTACGTCGATATAGTGCAGGCGGGTGCCGTAGTCGCTGTTGCCGTTCACTTTGGCTCCTTTCTGCGAGTACAGGATTTCGGGTTGGAAGGCCACCAAGCGCGTAAGGCCAACGTTGGCAAACCCACCGGCGTGGAAGCCGAAGCGGCCGGTGTAGCCGTTCACGTCGGCCCCCACGAAGTCGGTGAGCGATACGCCGGCCTTGAGGCCCAGCGATACGTTGCCGCCGCGCCCCCGGTACTGCGCCTGGGCGGCGCTGGCCAGGCCCAGCAACAGGGCAAGGGTAAAAATTGGTTTTTGCATAGGAATAAACGGAATGAGCAAGCCGCAAAAGTAGCCAGCTAAGCGTTGCCTGGTGGCAAAAAGCCCGGCTTCCGCAAGAAAGCCGGGCTTTGTAAACCTTTGCCGGGGTTTATTTGCCGCCGAACATATAAGTCAGGTACAATTGGAACGCGCTGTTATGCAAGGCGCTATTGCTGTTGTTGTCCTTATCGATGTTGGTAAATCCTCCGTTGTAGCGCAGACCAACGCCGGGACCGGCAGGCATCTGATATCCTAAGCCCGCCGCATAGCCAAAATCAACGGTTTTGATAGATGATTTAACGTCCTGCGTGTCAGATTGGCCGTTATACTCCGACTTTTGTTTAGCGGCAACCAAAAAACCGATTTGGGGCCCTAACTCAAAAAATAGGCCTCCCGCGTTGATGTGAGCCAAGACCGGAACATCGATGTAGTGCAGAGTAGAGGTTATCGTAGCATCTGGCCCTGACCCAAGGGAGCGCTCAGTGACCTTAGTGCCTTTCATCGAGTACAACAATTCGGGTTGGATGGAGAAAACGTCATTGACCCCGAAGTTGGCTACGAAACCGCCGTTGAATCCGAATTTATTCTTTGTGTCAACACCATCGGTGCCTTTGCCGGTGAAGTTAGTGAGCGAGGCCCCGGCCTTGATGCCAAACGAGGCGCTCTGAGCATTAGCAGCTACGGCGGCGCCAGTAACTAATGCAAACGATAGAATAACTTTTTTCATACTATTTTGTGTGTGGAAATGGTGAATACTTCACAAAAGTACACCTGAATATTTTTGTGCAACTGGTTAGAAACATTTTTTTAATTAAAATATTTTTATTCTTGTGAATCAAAATTAATTATTGATGATTATTTGTCAATAAACACAAAAAAGTCCGTTCCTTGTTAGAGGAACGGACTTGCAATTCTGGAAACAACTCAGACCTATTTGCCGCCGAAAGCGTAACCGACTTGGAATTGAAATACCGAGTTGTGCACGCTGGGGTTCTGGCCGTTACCGCCGGCGTAGGCCTGGCCGGCGTAATTAGCCGATACACCTTGCTTGTACACCTGCGTGAAGTCGCCAGTGTACCGGAAGCCCAAGCTCAAGCCGCTGGTAATCTGGTAGCCAATGCCGCCCACGTAGGCCAGCACCGTCTTATTCATGTCAGCACTGTTGGTGTTGTCGGTGCTTTGGGTGCTCGTGTTACCGGTCTGGGTAAAGTCGCGGTTACGCACCAAAAAGCTGGCCTGGGGGCCCAGTTCAAGGAAAAAACCTTTGCCCTCGGTTTTGCCCGTGTTGTAGCGCAACAGTACGGGCACGTCGATGTAGCTCAGCGTGGTTTTGAAGCGGGTGGTCGGCAGGCCTTCAAAGTTATCGATCGAAGCGCCCTTCTGCGAGAACAGCACTTCGGGCTGCACCGAAAAGTTGTCGGCTACTCCGAAGTTGGAGTAGAGGCCAGCCGAGAAGCCCGACTTGTACTCGATGCCGTGCGAATCGGTGCCTGAGAAAGTAGCCAGGTTGTAGCCACCTTTTACACCAAATTTAATGCCCGTTTGGGCGTGTGCGGTGCCAACGATGCCGGCAAGGAGGGCGAGGGGAAGAATTACTTTTTTCATGATTGAAAAAATGTAAAAAGGGAATATAAATAATTGTTTTGCGGTACGAATACGCTACCGAAAACGTGCCTTATATCGCTCCAATAATTATTTGGGTTTCATTTTTTTATTTAAATCTTAATAAAAATTTAAATAAGCTCGCTAATTGAGAACTTACTCACCAATTTTGCTCCCGTTAGTTTGACTGCGTAATTCGTGGCAATGAAAGTGTTAGGAGTCGTGCAGCGGTTGGCTTGGGTGCTGGGGTGGGGGCTGGGCCACCGGCCAGCGCAGGCGCAGCCCGTGCCCGCGCCGCGGGCCCCGCTGGTGGTGGGGGCCTACGCGCAGGGGGCCATCGTGGTGGCCCACACCGAAGCCGTGCGCCACCTGGCCGTTTCCCACCCCACGGGCCTGGAGTTGAACGCGCAGCGCCAAACCACCGGCGCGGCCCCCTGGCACGGTTGGTACCGCTTCCCCAAAGTCGGGCTGGCGCTGGTGTACTACGACTTTCACAACCCCGTGCTGGGGCGGGCCTTTGCCGTCAGCCCTTACATCAGCAAGACGTTTTCGCGCGGGCCCCGGCACGACCTGAGCTTCCGGCTGGGGGCCGGGCTGGGCTACCTCACCAACCCCTACGACCAGCAAACCAACCACAAGAACACCATCGCCGGCTCGGCCCTGAACGCCAACATCCAGCTGCGGGCCGAGTACGACCACGCCCTCACCGAGCACCTGGGCCTGCTCGTGGGCCTGGGCCTCAACCACTTCTCCAACGGGGCCACCAGCAAGCCCAACTTCGGGGTGAACCTGCCCGCGCTGGTGCTCGGCCTCAACTACTACCAGCAGCGCCTGGCCCCGCACGCGAACGAGTACGCCCCCGCGCCCGCCGACGTGGGCCGCCCCTTCGGGTACGTGGCCACGAGCGTGGGCTACAAGCAGCGCAGCGACGGCGACTTACGCCGCTACCTCGTCAACTCCGTGACGCTGGCCGTGGGCCGCCGCGTCAACCGCAAGTCCAACCTGCTGCTGGGCGTGGAGGGCTTCTACGACCGCTCGCTGAAAGCCGACCTGGCCGACACGCTGCGCCCCGGCGCCGCCGGCCCCAGCGTGCTGAAAGCCGGGGTGTTTGCCGGGCACGAGCTGCTGTTTGGGCGGCTGGCGTTCGGCACGCAGCTGGGCTTTTACGTGTACGACCCCTACAAAAGCAGCACCGTGTACTACGAGCGCCTCGGCCTGAAGTACCTCTTCAACGACCACCTGTTCGGGGCCATCGACCTGAAGGCGCACCGCGCCGTGGCCGACGTGATTGAGTTCAAAGTAGGGGCCAAGCTGTGAGGCGTTCTATCGGTCCTTAGCGCCGCCCTGGGGAAGGTTTTGGGCGGTTCGGAAAAGAAGATTCGCGCAACTGGGGCATTTTATGAATCTTTAGGCCGTGGTTGCACTAAAGGCCACGCTTTCAGCATGGAAACCTTTTTTCAATCCAACCGCTACCTGCACATCACGGCCGGTTTCATCGGGTTCTTCGTGGCCCCGGTGGCCCTGGCCCTGCGCAAGGGCGGGGAGGCGCACCGGCTGTGGGGGCGGGTATTTTTCTGGGCGATGGCGGTGGCCGGTACCACGGCCCTGGCGGGGGCCCAGCACATCCACAGCTTGTTTTTGCTGCTCACGGCGGTATTCAGCCTGTACATGGCGGCCTTTGGCTACCGCTCCATTTTCCTGAAACAGCTGGCCTGGGACGCCCGCGTGGCGCCCTTCGACTGGGCCGTGGCGGGGGGGGGCCTGGTGGTGTTTCTGGGCACGGTGGCCTACGCCTTTGCATCGGGCAACATCCCCGTGGGCGTGTTCGGGGCCCTGGGGGCCATGACGGCGGCGCGGCAGCTGCGCGGCTACGCCAACGCCGGCCACTGGGCCAAAAACCAATGGCTGCTGAACCACATTTCGGGGTTCATGGCTTCCTACATCGCGGCGGTGTCGGCGTTTTCGGTCACCAGCCTGCGGTTTATTCCTTTTCCTTACAACTTTTTGTGGCCCACGGCGCTGGGGCTGCCCGTCATTTGGTGGTGGCAGCGCCGGGTGCGGGCCCAGCGGGTGGCTACCGCACCAGGCTTCGATTTATCTGCCGCACCAGCCCCGGCCCTTCGTAAATAAAGCCGGTGTAGAGCTGCACCAGCGAGGCCCCGGCCGCCAGCTTTTCCTGCGCGTCCGCCGCCGAGTGGATGCCGCCCGCCCCAATGATGGGCAGGCCCCCCGCGCTGCGCCGGTGCAGGTAGCGAATCACCTCCGTGGCCCGCGCCCGCAGCGGCCGGCCGCTGAGGCCCCCCGCGCCCAGGGCCGCCACGTGGCCGGCGTCGGTGCTGAGGCCCCCGCGGCCGATGGTGGTGTTGGTGGCCACGAGGCCGCTGAGGTGGGTTTCCTCGGCTATTTCGATGATGTCGTCGAGTTGGGCATCGGTCAGGTCGGGGGCAATCTTCAGCAGCAGGGGGCGCGGCGTGGGGCGGGCCAGGTTGCGGCCCTGCACCTGCTGGAGCAAGTCTATAAGTGGCTTCTTTTCCTGCAATTCGCGCAGACCGGGCGTGTTGGGCGAACTCACGTTCACCACGAAGTAGTCCACCACGTCGGCCAGCGCGTCGTAGGCGGCCAGGTAGTCGGCGGCGGCTTCGGCGTTGGGCGTGTCCTTGTTCTTGCCGATGTTGCCGCCGATGATGAGCCGGGGGTTGCGCCGCCGCGCCAGCCGCGCCGCCACCGCCGGGGCCCCGTCGTTGTTGAAGCCCATGCGGTTAATCAGGGCCCCGTCCTGCGGCAGCCGGAACAGGCGCGGCTGCGGGTTGCCGGGCTGCGGCCGGGGCGTCACGGTGCCAATCTCCACGAAGCCGAAGCCCAGCGTGGCCAGCTCATCGGTCAGGGCCGCGTTCTTGTCGAAGCCCGCCGCCAGCCCCACCGGGTTTGGAAATTTCAACCCAAAAACCTCCCGCTCCAAGCTTGCGTGCTGGTAGTCGTAGAGCCCGCGCAGCAGGGCCCGAACGCCCGGAACCCGGGCCGCCCGGCGCAAATTATCGAACACGAGGTGGTGGGCACGCTCGGCGTCGAGGTTGAACAGCAGGGGTTTGACGAGGGATTTATACACTGGCGTCGGGGCCAAATTGCTGGTCGAGGTCGGCAAATAAGTCTTCCAATATTAAGTGCAGCCCGGGAACAATGTGCTGCGAAATATCCCAAACTTTGGCCAAGTCTACCCGAAAATATTCGTGCGAAATCAGGTTGCGAAAATCCTTGGTACCCTGCCAATTGATGCTTGGACACAACTGCTGCGTGGCTACCGATACGTGGGACGCCGCCTCACCCAAGATTTCAAATTGCCGTTCTACGCCCGATTGCAGCAACAAGTCCGACGCGAGGTCGGCAAACGTTTTACCAACTAAAAAAAGCTCGATGTTACGGGCTGCCTGCAACGTATGTAACACCCGCTCAGGGTCACGCGGCCGTCCTTTGCTTGCTTTCATATAGCGTGGTCAGGTCTTTTTTAATGTAGCGCATCATGTAATCGGAAACGACGGTCCCGACGTCAACCTTGATACCGAGCCGCTGCTCCAGGTCGCGGGAGTAGTCGAAAAATTCCCAGCCGACTTGTCGTTCCATTTCCAGCAGCAAGTCCAGGTCCGATTCGGCCGTGGCTTCGCCGCGCGCATACGAGCCGAACACCTGCACCCGCCGCACGGGCTTATCGGCGAAATAGTCGGCTAGCACCTGCCGGATGTGGTCGAGGGAATGGGGAGGTTCCATAGCACAAAGTACGCAGGCCCCGGCCGAAACGTGCGCTACCCCGCCCAGCCTTCGCGGTCCAGGCTGCGGTACTGGATGGCCTCGGCCAGGTGCTGAATCTGAATCTCCTCGGTGCCGGCCAGGTCGGCGATGGTGCGGGCCACTTTCAGGATGCGGTCGTAGGCGCGGGCGCTCAGGCCGAGGCGCTCCATCGCCGTTTTCAGCAGCATCCGGCCCGCTTCGCTGATTTGGCAGATGTCCTTCACCATCTGCGGCGGCATCATGGCGTTGGAGTGCACGTCGGGAAAGTCCTTGAAGCGGGCTTCCTGCACCTGGCGGGCCCGGTCCACGCGGGGCTGGATGTCGGCGCTGCTCTCCGCCTTGCGCGATTCCGTCATCTGGTCGAAGGTCACGGGCGTCACTTCCACGTGCAGGTCGATGCGGTCGAGCAGGGGCCCCGAAACCTTGTTCAGGTACTTCTGCACCACGCCGGGGCCGCACACGCACTCCTTGTCGGGGTGGTTGTAGTAGCCGCACGGGCAGGGGTTCATGCTGGCGATGAGCATGAAGTTGGCCGGAAACTCGATGCTGAGCTTGGCCCGGGCGATGGTCACGCGGCGCTCTTCCAGGGGCTGGCGCATCACCTCCAGCACCGTGCGCTTGAACTCGGGCAGCTCGTCGAGAAACAGCACGCCGTTGTGCGCGAGCGAGATTTCGCCCGGCTGCGGGTTGCTGCCGCCGCCCACCAGCGCCACGTCTGAAATCGTGTGGTGGGGGGCCCTAAACGGCCGCGTGCTCAGCAGGCCGCCGCCGGCCAGCTTGCCGGCCACCGAGTGGATTTTGGTGGTTTCCAGGGCCTCCTGCATGCTCAGCGGGGGCAGGATGCTGGGCAGGCGCTTGGCCAGCATGGTTTTGCCCGCGCCGGGCGGCCCAATCATAATCACGTTGTGGCCCCCGGCGGCGGCGATTTCCAGGGCCCGCTTGATGTTTTCCTGGCCCTGCACGTCGGCAAAATCAGCCGTGTACTTGTTCACCGAGTGCTGGAATAGGTCGCGCGTGTCCACCTTGGTCGGCTTTATTTCCGCGCGGCCCTCGAAAAAGTCGATGGCCTCCTGCATGCTGCCCACGGCAATCACGTCGAGGTTGTTGACGATGGCCGCTTCCTCCGCGTTTTCCTTGGGCAGCACAATGCCCTTGAAGCCTTCCTTGCGGGCCTGAATGGCAATGGGCAGCACGCCCTTGATGGGCCGCAGCTCGCCGTCGAGCGACATTTCGCCCATGATGACGTACTCCGGCAGCCGCTCGGTATTGAGCTGCTGCGAGGCGTGCAAAATGCCCAGCGCAATGGGCAGGTCGTAGGCCGCGCCCTCCTTGCGGATGTCGGCCGGGGCCATGTTCACCACCACTTTGGTGCGCGGCATCCGGTAGCCCCGCAGCTTCAGCGCCGCCTCAATCCGTTGCTGGCTTTCCTTGATGGCGTTGTCGGGCAGGCCCACCACGTAGAAGTTCGTCCCGGCCGATACCACTACTTCAATGACAATGGTATAGGCATTGACGCCCTGCACGGCCGAGCCGAAGGTTTTGGTTAACATGAATCGCTGATTAGTCGTGATTAACCGTGATTTCGTTGATTTAATCGCGGCTTAATCGGTTTTTGCTGAGAAGAAAAGCGGAAAACGAGGCGAATTCTCAGGCCGCCAATACCAGCTGCTCAATCAGCATAATCAAGATGTGAATCACTTTGATGTGAATTTCCTGAATCCGGTCGGCATAGCCGCTGTGCGGAGCCCTGATTTCCACGTCGCAAACACTGGCTAATTCGCCGCCGTCTTTGCCGGTAAGGGCTATCACAAACATGCCAGCGGCCTTGGCGGCTTCGGCAGCGCGCAGCACGTTGGGCGAGTTGCCGCTGGTGCTTATGGCCAGCAGCACATCGCCCGGCCGGCCTAAGGCCTCCACGAAGCGGCTGAACACGAACTCGAAACCGTAGTCGTTGGCCACGCAGGTTAGGTGCGAGGCGTCGGTGAGGGCAATGGCGGCCAGGGCCCGGCGGTCGGCGCGGTAGCGGCCGCTCAGCTCCTCGGCGAAGTGCTGGGCGTCGCAGAGGCTGCCGCCGTTGCCGCAGGTGAGGATTTTGCCGCCGTTGCGCAGGCTGGTGGCCATCAGCTCGGCCGTCTGGGCGATACGGGCCAGGTTGGTTTCGTCGGCCAGGAAGCGGTCGAGGACACTGCGAGCTTCGGTAAGTTCGGCGTGGATGCGGGCGGCGAGCGGGGTGGGGTGGGGCACGCGGAAAGGGTTGGGCGCGGGTAGAAAATTACAGCGGGGGCCGCTCGGCCGGCGGCGTGTTGGGCAGGCTAGGGTCCGACTGCGGGAACATGGGCCGGGCGGGCTCCGGGGGCCGGTTGGGTGCGGCGTAGCGGTCGGCGGGAAAATTGGGGTTGCCGGGAAAGCCGGGGTTGCCAGGAAAGTTGGGATTGCCGGGGTTGGGCACTACCCGGGACGCGGTTTGCTGGTGGTCGTAGAGCTTGGCCTTCAGCTCGTTGATGCGGCCGTCCTGCTTGGCCACGCTCCGGCGCAGCAGGCTGCTGTCCAGGTTCTCAATCACCAGCTGCACGGCCATTATCACGGCCCCGATGGTGGCCAGCATTTGAAAAAAATCCCGCTCCCGTGCCTCGTCCGACAGCGCCGCGCCGAACCCGGCCACCGACGCCCGCACCGCCGGTACCAGCAGGAACAACAGCGCCAGCAGCAAGTACACCATCACCACCACCGAAACGAAACGCTTGAGAGCAACCATGAGAAAGAGTTTTTTTGAGTGAAGGTTTCGGGAATAAAGATAGGCTCCGTCGGGGGCCTACACCAACGCGGCGTTGGTTTGCAGCGAGCTAAGGCGCTGATAAACACCGTTGGGCCGGCGCAGCAGTTCGTCGTGGGTGCCGCGTTCCACGATGCGGCCGTGCTGGAGCACGATAATTTCGTCGGCGTGCTGCACCGTGCTCAGGCGGTGGGCGATGACGAGCGAGGTGCGCGCGGCCATCAGGCGTTGCAGGGCCTCCTGCACCAGTTTTTCGCTCTCGGTGTCGAGGGCCGAGGTGGCTTCGTCCAGAATCAGAATCGGTGGGTTGCGCAAAATGGCGCGGGCAATGCTCAAGCGCTGCCGCTGCCCGCCCGAAAGCCGGCCGCCCCGGTCGCCAATCATCGTCTGGTAGCCGTCGGGGCTGGCCACGATGAACTCGTGGGCGTTGGCAATTTTGGCGGCCTCGATGACTTCGGCCTCCGTGGCCTCGGTGTTGAAGCGGATGTTGTTGAAAATCGTGTCGTTGAACAGGATGCTCTCCTGCGTGACGATGCCCATCTGGTCGCGCACCGAGTGGATGGTGCAGGCCCGCACGTCGTGCCCGTCGATGAGCAGCTGCCCGCCGCTGGCGTCGTAGAAGCGCGGCAGCAGGTCAGCTACCGTGCTCTTGCCGCCGCCGCTGGGGCCCACCAGCGCCACCATCTGGCCTTTTTTGATGGTCAGGTTCAGGTCGTAGAGTACCGGCGTGTCGCCGTAGCTGAACTGTACGTCGCGCAGCTCAATCTCGCGCGCGAAGGGCGGCAGCACCAGGGCCCCCGGCCGGTCGCGCACCGTGGGCTCGGTGTCGATGATGCGCAACACCCGCTCGCCGGCCACCAGCCCGCGCTGGATGTTGCCGAACGAGCCCGACAGCGCCTTGGCCGGCGTGAGCACCTGCGAAAACAGCACCACGTAGCCGATAAACGTCTCGCCCGTCAGGCTCGAATGCCCGCCCAGAATGAGCGTGCCGCCGTAGTACAGCAGCCCGGCCACCACCGACACGCCGGCAAATTCTGAGAACGGCGAGGCCAGGTCGCGGGTATTATCGATGCGGCGCGAGGTGCGGGCGTAGTTGTCGTTCTGCTCCTCAAACTTGCCCTTGATGTAGCCCTGCGCATTGAAGGCCTTGATGACCCGGATGCCGCCCAGCGTCTCGTCAATCACCGACATCATCGAGCCCAGCGTGCTCTGGCTGATTTCGGCCTGCCGCCGCAGCCGCTTGGCCACGCCCGCAATGGCCCCGCCCGAGAGCGGCAGCAAAATGAGCGTGAACAGCGTGAGCGGCACCGAGATGTAGAACAGCAGCGCGAAAAAAGCCACGATTTTGAACGGCTCCTGGATGACGGCCGTCATCGTGTTCACCACCGAGGTTTCCACCTCCTGCACGTCGCTGGTGAAGCGCGACAGCAAATCGCCCTTCCGCTCGCCCGAAAAATACCCCAGCTGTAGCTCCACAATGCGGTGGTACAGGGCCCGCCGCAGGTTGCGAATCACGCGGGCCCGCACCGTGGCCAGCAGCCGTAGGCTCAGGTAGCGAAACAGGTTGCTCAGCATCACCGACACCACCACGATGACGCACACAAACGCCAGGGCCCCCAGCTTGCCCTGCGCCGCCAGCATGCCGGCAAAAAAGTAGTTGAACGTGTCCTTAATCCAGTCCAGCCCGAAGTGGAAAGCCGGCAAATGGGTGGGGGCCACCTGCGGCACCTTGTCCGTTTTGTCGAACAGCACTTGCAGCAGCGGGATGAT
This sequence comes from Hymenobacter caeli, assembly GCF_013294115.1. GTDB lineage: Bacteria > Bacteroidota > Bacteroidia > Cytophagales > Hymenobacteraceae > Hymenobacter > Hymenobacter caeli. The sequence goes on from NZ_JABSNP010000030.1 coordinate 23,186, forward strand.
GAGCGTGAAGTTGGCCAACCCGAAAAAAGTGCCCAGCACCGTGTACACCAGGTACTGCGGCAGGAAATTAGCCAGCGGCCGGGCGTATTGCAGGATGCGGAGGTACGTCTTCATAGCGGTAGTACTGCTGGCTAAGGACGCCGAAACGTAGCCGTTACTTCAATGGCCCCCACGATGTGCCGATTAAATTCGTCTAGCACCGCCGCCGGCACCCACAATTCGTTGTGCCGGGCGTTGCCCACGTTCTGCACCGGAAACTGTGCCAAATAAGCCGTCTCGACCGCGAAGCGCACCACGTACCCAACGCCATAGTAAGGAACGTTCCAGTCGCGGCTGATTTGCACGGCGTATTCCTCGTTCAGTACCGGGTAAAAAATTGGTTGCTCGGGCAGCCGGGGCGGAAAGCTGCGCCAGCCGCTGGCAGCAATCAAATCCAGCTCTTGTTGATTGACCGGGCGGTACAAGCAGGTGCTTTCGGGCATGGCCTAAAACTCGTTCAGGCGCTTGGCGATGTTCCAGCGCACGGCCACCGAAGCGTAGGTTTCGTTGCCGCTCGTGGTGCCGTAATAGGTGGGCTGGTCCAGGGTTTGGTGCCGGGTGATGAGGGTGGCGTCCAGAAACAGGTTGAGGCGCGGCTGGTAGGTGGCCGTGAAGTCGGCGTGGAACAAGTGGCTTTTATCGCCGTTGCCTACGCGGTAGCCATGGTCGGCGTCGGTGCCAGGGGTAGTGGAGGGGGCCCGCTGGTTGTACGAGAGCAGCACGTTACCCCCATTGTTGTTGTAAGCGCTAGCAGTAGTAGGCAGCGCATCAAGCCCCTGCATCGTGTAGAAGCCCTTGGCTACCAGGTGCAAGCGGGGCAAGGGTTGGTAGCTCACCACCGCCAGCAGTTCCGTCAGATTGGCCCCCATGGGGTGGGCCAGCGGCTGCTGGTAGTTTTGGTAGTTGGTATAAATATCGACGTGCTGGTAGGTGTAGGGCCGGATGTAGTTGAACTCCACCTGCAAATCGAGGTTTTGTATGCCGCCCACGTCGAGCAGCTTGCCGCCGAGCTGCACGGCCTGCTTATTGGCCCACCAGCCATTGCCGGCCAAAATCTCGTTCAGCTTGAACTCGTCCAGCACTAACTGGCCATAAAGCTGAGCGCGGTGCTTCACGTTCCACTTAAAATCGAGGCCCAGCAAGGCATTATCGGCCGAGCCCACCTGCTGCTCAATGGCACGGTAGAAAATAACTGGATTCAGGTATTGGATTTCCAGCCCGCGGCCCGGCCCGCCCGATACCTCCGACTCGAACACGCCGATGTTGAAATTATTGGTCACGTCGAAGCTCAGGTGGTGCAGCGCCAGGTACTTTTTGGGAAACACTTGGTCGGCATTTTCGCGCTGGGCCGTGAGTTCGGCGAAGATGTTCTGGTAGTTGAACCGCCAGACGCGGGTGTTGAATTTCAGGAAAAAATACGGCGCACTGTAGTCCGACAAAATCAGTGAGCGGTAACCGTTACCGATAAAGTTGCGGTCGTGGGCAAACTGAATGTTAATGTGCTTGGTGGCCGCGTAGGTTACGCCGCCCCGCGCCGTAAAGAAGTCGTAGGCGCTGCCGCTGGTTTTATACGTTTTGGTGTACCCCTCGTGCGGGGCCACGAACCCACCAGTCAGGTTGTCGCACACTATGCGCTGCTGCACCCAGCCCGGTACGGCCTCCTGGTTGTCCGTCAAAAAGCCGTAGAAGCCCAGCCGCTGGTCCACGGTGCCTTCAAAAGAGATGCCCCGCGTGTTCACATAGCGCAGGCCGTCGATGCTGCCGGTGCCGCTGTCTTTGCCGCCTTGCAGCAGCAGCACGGGGTTCAGGCGGAAAGTAAAATCCTTGGTCTGAACGTGGTAAAGGTCGGTCTGGTCGCGGTAGAAATACGTGAGGATGGGCTGCTTGCTCTTATTCGCTTCGTCGCCCAGCGCCGAGTACATCCAGTTGTCCTTCAGCAAGTACTGCGCATTGAAGCGGTCGGCCCGCGAGAGGGTGCCGGGGCCCACTCCGGCGCTGTCGGGCGAGAGCAGCCGCTCGCCCAGGCGGGCCACGCCGGCGCGGGTGTAGGGCCGCACGCTGGTGTGCGGGTCGTTCAGCGAGTCGGGCCCGTACTTGATGGCGTAGCGGTCGATGAGCCGGTAAGTGTCCGGGTCGAGGGGCACGTAGAGGGCCCCTTGGGTGTAGTAGGGCGCGGGACTGGCCGGGGCCACCCCGGCTGCCGGGGCCCTGGCGGGCGGCGGCGCGGCTACCGGGGGGGGCGATGGCGTCACCACTGGGGCGGCTACTGGGGCTGGCGGGGGCGTTTTAGCCGCGGGCTTCAGGGTGTCGTTGAAAATGTACCAGTTCGAGGTTTCGTTGCCCCGCGCCGGAACCGTAGGCGCGGCGGGTGGCGGGGCGGTGGGCGTTTGGGCCGCTGCGAAGCCGGCCGGTAATGCGCAGGTAGCGAGTAGTAAAAGAATTTTCTTCATAATAACGATAGTCAACTCAGGTAGGGCCGGGCGCATTGCCCGGCCCGCCAATTAATTAACAAACCTACGCAACCGGCCGTTGGCAGGGCGGGGAACAGGGCCTTGGGGGTTGGGGGTTTTTGTGCCAACTTCGGGACGTGGTTGGCCCGTGGCCGGCCGCTCCTGTCCACTCAAAAATCCCGCTGCATGGCTGTTTCCCCGTCCGTTCCTGCCCCCGAAATTGCCCCCGCCGCCGCGCCCAACCCCCGCGTGCACGAGGTGTGCGCCGAGCCCAGCATCGCCAACCACTTCCTGGCCGAGCTGCGCGACCGGAAGATCCAGAAGGACAGCCTGCGCTTCCGGCACAACCTCCAGCGGCTGGGCGAAATCATCGCCTACCGCATCAGCGCCCACCTCAGCTACGTCGACAAGACCATTCAGACGCCCCTGGCCGAAACCACCGGCAAGCTGCTGCACGACTTCCCGGTGCTGGCCACCGTGCTGCGGGCCGGCCTGCCCTTCCACCAGGGCTTCCTCAACTACTTCGACCAGAGCCCCAGCGCCTTCGTGGCCGCCTACCGCATCGAGGGCACGGCCCAGGTAACGGTGCAGGTGGACTACCTCTCGGCCCCGCGCCTCGACGAGCGGGTGCTGATTCTGGCCGACCCCATGCTGGCCACCGGCAAGAGCCTGGTGCAAACCTACCGGGCCATGCTGCGCTTCGGCATGCCGCGCCAAGTGCACATCGCGGCCGTCATCGCCTCGCCCGAGGGCCTGGCCCACGTGGCCCGCGAAATCCCCGAAGCGCACCTGTGGGTGGCCGCCATCGACGAGCGCCTCAACGAGCAGGCCTACATCGTGCCCGGCCTGGGCGACGCCGGCGACCTCTCGTTTGGGAGCAAACTTTAGCCGCCGGGGCCCCGGCCGGCCGGGGTACCTTTGCCACTGGTTCACTTTTTGCCAAGCTGTTCCGTTCGTTCCAAGCCCCACCGCGTTGTCCCACGCCTTCAAATACGCTTCCGTGTTCTTGCTGAGCATGGTCAAGTTTTTTGGCGGACCCTTGGCCGGGGCCTCGATGGGCTTGCCGTTTGGCTTCATCATGGCCCTCACCGTGGCGGGCATGATGACCACCGTGTTCATCATTTCGGGCGTGGGGCGGGTGTGGGTGCGGCACCGGCAGCAGCAGCGCCGGCTGCGCCGGGTGCCCATCTTCTCGTCCCGCTCGCGCAACATCATCAAGGTCTTCCGGCGCTTCGGCATGGGCGGCATCGCCTTCCTGACGCCCATTCTGCTCTCGCCCATCGGCGGCACGGTCATCGCCACGCTGCTGGGGGTGCCGCGCCCGCGCATCATGCTGCACATGCTCTGGAGCGCCGTATTCTGGGGCGGCGTGCTCACGTTCGTGAGCATTCGCTTCGGGCACATGTTTCACCATTAAGGGAGTTAAAAGGTGAGAGTTAAAACCCTGGCCTCGTCTTGAGGCCAGGGTTTTAACTCTCACCTTTTAATTCCCTTACCGCCCGCGCCGCTTCAGCGCCTTCACGCCGGGGGCCGAAGCGCCTTTCTTGCCCGGGTTGGCTTTGGCTCCTTTGGTACTTTTCTTCTTGCCGGCCTGAAACACTTTGCCCGTGCGCTTGTCGATGGTTTCGCCCGGCTTAATCCACTCCTTGCGCTCGTGGAAGGCCCCCTTGAACTCGGGGTCGAGGCGCTTGCGGCGCTCGTCCAACTCGCGGCTCATCAGCTGCTGCTCCTCGAAGGGCGTCTCTTCTACTTTCACCTCGGGCGGCAGCGGCACGTTCTCAATCGGCTGATTGATGAGCTTTTCAATCTCGGCGATGTGCACCATCTCGGCCTCGTTGGCGAAGGTGATGGCCGCGCCCGTGTGCAGGGCCCGGCCCGTGCGCCCGATGCGGTGCACGTAGTCGTCGTGAATCAGGGGTACGTCGAAGTTGATGACGTGGCTCACCTGGGGCACGTCGATGCCGCGGGCCGCCACGTCGGTGGCCACCATGTAGCGCACGTCGCCGGCCCGGAAGGCCTCCATGCTGTTGATGCGCGCGTTCTGGCCTTTGTTGCCGTGAATGACCCGTACCTCGCCGGCCGGGGCCTTGCGCTCCAGGAAGTGGGCCACCTGGTCGGCGTGCTCCTTGGTGCGGGTGAAGAGCAGCACCCGCGTCATGGTTTCCTGGTCGCGGTGCAGCAGGAAGTGCAGCAGGTTGATTTTGGTGAGCAGGTTGGGGGCCTCGTATAAAATCTGGCTCACGGTGGAGGCCGTCTGGGCCGGCGGCGTCACCTCCACCCGCACCGGAAACTCCAGGAACTCCTGGCTCAGCAGCGTCACCCGCTCGGGCATGGTGGCCGAAAACAGCACGTTCTGCCGCTTGCGCGGAATGATTTCCAGGATGCGCCGAATCTGGGGCATGAAGCCCATGTCCATCATCTTGTCGGCCTCGTCGAGCACCAGCGTTTTTATGTCCTTCAGCAACAGCGCCCCTTTCAGGTAAATCTCCATCAGCCGGCCCGGCGTGGCTACCAGAATGTCCACGCCCTGGGCAATGGTTTCGATTTGCGTTTTGGGGCCCAGCCCGCCGTAGATGGCGAAAATGCGCAGGTCGGTCTGGGTAGCCAGGGCCTTGAGGTGGGTTTCAATCTGCATGGCCAGCTCGCGGGTGGGGGCCAGCACCAGGGCCCGCGGGTGCAGGCCCTGGGCGTACTTCACCTTCATGAGCAGGGGCAGGCCGAAGGCGGCGGTTTTGCCGGTGCCGGTCTGGGCCACGCCCAGCACGTCGTGGCCGGCCAGGAGCAGCGGAATAGTTTGGGCCTGCACGGGCGTGGGCTCGGTGAAGCCGGCTTCGGCCACGGCCGTGAGGAGTTGTTTGTTGAGTTTGAAATCGTTGAACGATAAAGCAGCGGTGGGTTCCATCCCGCAAAGGTCGGGCATTTGCCTTGTTCCGAAGTTTTTTTGCCTGCGCCCGCATCCTTTCCTATCTTTGCACCACCAAAAACCACACGGTAGATATAGCTCAGCTGGTTAGAGCGCCGGATTGTGATTCCGGAGGTCGTGGGTTCGAGCCCCATTATTTACCCTCTTTGAAAAGTCCCCGGAAGCCGTTCCGGGGACTTTTTTATTTATTGCCGTGTCTTAACCCTGGCCAGCCACTGGCCGGGGCCCGGGCCGGCCGGTTCAAAAACGGGCCAACTTGCATTTCCCACCGGACTATTCCACAACCTAACTCTCCTTAAATGAGTCTTCTCGTCATTGGTACCGTTGCCTTCGATGCCCTCGAAACCCCGTATGGTAAAACCGACAAAATTGTGGGCGGGGCCGCCACCTACATCAGCCTGTCCGCCTCGTACTCGCTCAAGCCCGTGAACATCGTGGCCGTGGTGGGCGACGATTTTGCCCCGTCCGACATCCAGCTGCTCGAAACGCACGGCGTGGACACCGAGGGCCTGCAAATCAAGGCGGGCGAGAAGTCGTTTTTCTGGTCGGGCAAGTACTCGCAAGACCTCAACTCGCGCGAGACCCTGGCCACCGAGCTGAACGTGCTGGCCGACTTTGACCCGGTTATTCCCGACGGCTACCAGGACTGCAAGTACCTGATGCTGGGCAACCTGACGCCCGCCGTGCAGCGCCTCGTCATCCAGCGCCTCGTGAACCGGCCCAAGCTGATTGTGATGGACACGATGAATTTCTGGATGGACGTGGCCCTGGAAGAGCTGCTGGCCACCATCGAAATGGTGGACGTGCTCAGCATCAACGACGAGGAAGCCCGCCAGCTGTCGGGCGAGTACTCGCTGGTGAAGGCGGCCAAGAAAATTCAGGCGATGGGGCCCAAGTACCTCATCATAAAGAAAGGCGAGCACGGGGCCCTGCTATTCCACAAGAACAAGATGTTTTTCGCCCCGGCCCTGCCGCTGGAAGAAGTATTCGACCCCACCGGGGCCGGTGACACCTTCGCGGGCGGCTTCATCGGCCACATCGCCGCCACCGACGACTGCTCGTTCGAAAACATGAAGCGGGCCGTCATCCACGGTTCGGCGATGGCCTCGTTCTGCGTCGAGAAATTCGGTACTGAGCGCCTGCTGCACCTCACGGCGGAAGAAATCGAAGCCCGTGAGGCCCAGTTCGCCGACCTCGTGCGGGTGGTGCCGGCCTCGGCTATTGCCAATGTAGCGGCGGTGTAGGGCCCCGGCGGCAACTCTTTTGCGGCCAAGCGGGTACACTCCTAATCTCCCACCGCAAACCCCGTTGCCATGTCTTTATCCAAGAAAGAAACCGACCTCACGAACGCCAAAACGTCCGTTAACCCCGCGGCCAACACCAAGAAAAAAAGCACCCAGGTGCAAAGCCCGAACACGACCGACGTATCGGCCCACGGCAACACCACCGACGGCAACAGCGCCGGCAAAGGCGTGCAGAAAATCCGCAGCAACCCCCAGGGCAACAAGCCCATGTCGGTGAATACCGGTAAAGTGGGCAAAGGCGGCGATGCCAAACACTAAACCTGTGTGAATTTGCTTACAACCAAAAAGCCCCGCTGGAGTATTCCGGCGGGGCTTTTTGCTGCAAAAGATACCAGCAGGCTAGAACTCCCGGCCCAGCCACTTCGCAAAGCCTTCGCGCTGGGCCGCGTCAGCTTCGGCCAGCTTCGCCACCGAGTACCGGGGCCCGTAGCTGGTGCCGGCAGTGGCCGTCAGCGTCGCGGTCACCAGCCGGTGCTGGCGGAATACGTTGATTTCGTAGCTGGGGGCCCCCGTGCTGAGCAGGGTTTGCAGGTTCAGGTCCACGCGGCGGCCGTTCACGGCCACGATTTCATCGTCTACGGTGAGGGCCGCCGCGGCCGGCGAGCCGGGCCAGATGCCGCTGACCTCGGTGCGCTCGTTGCGCCCCACGGTGCGGAAGCCGAAGCGGCCCTCCGAGGCCGAGGCGTTTTCGGCCACCAGCAGCTGGCAGCCCACGGTGTGCAGCACTTTATCGAGTGGGGTGGCCAGGGGCTCGGTTCCGTAGATGAACTTGTCAAAATAGGCCCCCATTTTGCGGCCAGCCACCGCTTCCACGATGCGCACGTAGTCGGCCTCGGCGTAGCCGGTGCCGGTTTGGCCAAACTCCGCGTACAGCCGCCGCAGCACGTCGTCGAGGCTGCGGACGTGGCCCGAAAGCTGCCGCAGCGTGAGGTCGAGCAGCAGCGCCGCCAGGGCCCCCTTGTGGTACACCGACACCTTGCGGTCGGGCACGCCGGGCTTGTAGCCGTCGAGCCACAGGTCCACGCTGGCGTCGGCCAGCGAGAGGTTGTCGGGGCCCGCGTCGGCGTAGTGCCGTTGCAGCACCGTGCCCAGCTCCTCAAAGTATTGGGCCGGGGTGCGCACGTGGCTGCGGGCCAGCAAATATTCGCCGTAGTAGGTGGTGATGCCCTCGGCGATGAAGCAGGTGCGGAAGTAGTTCTCGCGGGCGTAGTCGTAGGGCTGCATCTCGGCGGGCCGGATGCTTTTGATGTTCCAGGTGTGAAACAGCTCGTGGCAGCTCACGCCCAAAAACTCCTTGTACAAGGCCTCCGTCATAATTAGCTCGGCGGGCCCCAGCGTAATCACCGTCGAGTTGTGATGCTCCACGCCGTGGTAGTGTTTGTAGGGCAGCAGCTGGTTCAGGAAGTGGTAATCGGCCACCGGGCAGCCCCCGAACAGCTGCACCTGCGCTTCGGAAAACGCCTTGAAATCGGCCAGCACCCGTGGCCAATTCAACGTGGCCTCGCCCTGCACCCAGATGTGGAAAGGCAGGCCCCCCGCCTCGTACTGTTGGTGCACCAGCGTGGGGCTGGCGATGAGCGGTGCGTCGGCCAGCTGGTCGAAGTTGGCGGCAAGCAATACGCTGGGGGCCCCCTGGGGCAGGCCGCAGGCCACCTGCCAGCCCTCGGGCACGGCCAGCGTCAGCTCGCACGCTTCCTGCTCGCGTCCTTCGGCGTACATAAAGCACTGCACCGGGTTGAGGTAGAGCTGCTGCTCGTCGAGCCACGAGCCGCCCGCGTCCATCTGGTGGGCGTAGAAGTTGTAGTTGATTCGCAGTTCTTTGCCGGCTGCGTCGGCTATTTCCCAGCGGTCCTTGGTGGTTTTGCGGTAGGGCAGGGGCTGGCCGGTGGCCGCATCGCTGACTTCAACTTTTTGAATCTTTTGGGCGAAGTTTTGCAGCTCGTAGCGGCCCGGCCGCCAAGCCGGTAGTTGCAGGGCCAGCGGGGCCGTTGCGCCGGCGGGCACGGCCAGCCGCATTTCTACTTGCAGGTAAAACGTGAGCGGGTTTTCGTAGGAAACGCGGTACTGAATCATGGCCGGCGGCGAACGGTTGGGTGGGCAAAGCTAGGGCCCCTGCATACGCAGGCCGCCGCGCCCGAAGCCAAGTTCCGGCCCGCCCCCGGCTGCGTGCCGGGGCCCAAGCCCGTGGGCCGGAACCAATTGTGGTCCCGGGGCTTGCTATTCTTGGCGCAGCCCCGTACCTTTGCCGGCCCAACTCGAAACTTGATTTGACATGAAACGCACCTACCAACCTTCGCAGCGCAAGCGTCGCAACAAGCACGGCTTCCGCAACCGCATGGAAACCGTCAACGGCCGCAACGTGCTGGCCCGCCGCCGTGCCAAAGGCCGCAAGCGCCTCACCGTATCCGACGAAGGCCGCCACAAGCGCTAGGGCACAAGCTGTTAGCTGAAAGCTAATGGCTGGCAGCTTTTCAGCTATGGAACCAACCCAATCCCTCGGTTTCCTCTCCTCCGCGGAGAGCGGGCCGGCGGGTGAGGCCGTTCCCACCGCGCCGAAGAGGTCTCATACCTTCCCCAAAGAGGAACACCTGTGCCGCAAAAAGCTCATCGACGAGCTTTTTGGGAAGCAGAGTTCCTCTTTTGGCGTTTACCCGCTCCGCATCGTGTGGTTGAAAAGCGAGGCACCCACCGGGGCCCCGCCCCAGGTGCTCATCAGCGTGAGCAAGCGCGGCTTCAAGCGGGCCGTGGACCGCAACCGCCTCAAGCGCCTCATCCGCGAGGCCTACCGCCTCAACAAACACCGGCTGCTGGAGCACCCCGGAGGCCATCCGGTGGGCGTGTTGGGAATTATTTATACCGGTAAGGAAAAAAGTGCGTTGGCGTTGGTGGAAAAAAAATTAATTTCCGCCTTCCATCGTTTGCTCGGTACCGCGGCCCTTGGTTTGGCTTTGCCGCCCACCGCGTAGCTTCGCCCTTCGCCCTGCCCGCTCCATGACTTCCCGCCACAAACTTTACGCCGGCTTGGCGCTTAGCAGCGCCGCGCTGCTGTTCTCGTTCCGCTCGGCCTCCGACAACGAGCGCTACTTCGAGATTGCGAAGAACCTCGACATTTTCGCCACGACTTTCCGGGAGGTGAACACCTACTACGTGGACGAAATTAACCCCGGCAAGCTGGTGAAAACGGGCATCGACGCCATGCTCAAGTCGCTCGACCCCTACACCAACTACATCCCGGAAGACGACATCGAGGACTTTCGCACCATGACCACCGGCCAGTACGGCGGCATCGGGGCCGTGGTGGTGAAGCGCAACGGCAAAACCGTGGTGCAGAGCGCCTACGAAGGCTACCCAGCCCAAAAAGCTGGCCTGCTGCCGGGCGACGAAATCCTGAACATCAACGGGGTAATCGTCGACAAAAAGTCGAACGCTGATATCAGCAAGCTGCTCAAGGGCCAGGCCCAGTCGGTGGTAAAGCTGCTCGTGACCCGCTACGGCCAGGACAAGCCGCTGGAAGTGGCCGTCACGCGCGATAAAATTCAGGTCGAAAACGTGCCTTATGTGGGCATGATTTCGCCCGAAGTTGGCTATTTCCAATTGGCCGGCTTCACCGTGGACGCGGGCAAGGAGGTGCGTGCCGCTGTTACCAAGCTGAAAGCCCAGGGCGCGAAAAAAATCGTGTTCGACATCCGCGACAACCCCGGCGGTCTGCTCAACGAAGCCGTGAACATTTCCAACCTGTTCATCGACAAGGGCCTCGACGTGGTGAGCACCAAGGGCAAGGTGACGGAGTGGAACAAAACCTACAAAGCCCTCGACGTACCGCTTGACACCCAGATTCCGGTGGCCATTATCACGAGCAACCGCTCGGCCTCGGCCTCAGAAATCGTGTCGGGCGTGTTGCAGGACTACGACCGCGCCGTGCTGGTGGGCGAGCGCACCTTCGGCAAGGGCCTCGTGCAAGCCACCCGGCCCCTTAGCTACAACTCGCAGCTGAAGGTGACGACCGCCAAGTACTACATCCCCAGCGGCCGCTGCATCCAGGAAATCGATTACAGCCACCGCGCCGACGACGGCACGCTGGGCAAATTCCCCGATTCGCTGCGCACGGCCTTTAAAACCACCGCCGGCCGCACCGTGTACGACGGCGGCGGTGTGGCCCCCGACGTGGAAGTAGCCGACCGCGAAATTGCCGACATCACCCGCGTACTGCTCCAGAAAAGCTATTTGTTCGACTACGCCACCCGCTTCCGGTCCGAGCACGCCACCATCGCGCCTCCCCGCGAGTTCAAGCTTTCAGAAGCTGATTACCAGAAATTTGTGGCCTACCTCCAGGGCAAAAACATCAGCTACAGCACCGACGCCGAAAAAGCCCTCACCGACCTCAGCAAGAAGGTGAAGGAAGAAAAACACTACGACGACGTAAAGCCCGAGTTGGAAGCCATGCGCCGCAAAATGACCGTCAACAAGGCCAACGACTTACAGCGCTTCAAGCCCGAGATTAAGGAAATTCTGGAGCAGGAAATCGTGTCGCGCTACTACTACGAGAAGGGCCGCACCGAAGCCGGCTTCGACGACGACCCCAACATCCTCGCCGCCGTGGCCGTCCTCAACGACCCCAACCGCTACGCCGCCCTGCTGAAACCCAGCGGCCAAGCCGCCAGCGCCCGCAAGTCGGCCGGTACGAAGTAGCAGTTTACGGGCCCCGCCTACATCGTAATCAATTATCTACTCTTTCTTATGACTGCCGATCAACGATTAGACCAACTTGAACCCTTAGTTTCCCAAACGCTCGCTGTTGCTGACCGCCACACTGCCCAGCTTAAACAGTTGGTCAGTTTGGTCCTGCAACAAACTGAAATAGCAATGCAGCAAAGTGACAACGTTCAATTTGCGCTTAATGAATTGGGCGATATAAAAAACGAATTGGGCGGTATAAAAAACGAATTGGGCGGTATAAAACGTGAAGTAATAGGATTGAAAGAAAACCAAACTGTTGCAGACACCAAGTTTGCTGCGATGGATACCAAGCTTGACCTCATTCTTGGCTTACTTGGTGGAAACAAGAAATAATCGCCGCCGTGGCCGTCCTCAACGACCCCAACCGCTACGCCGCCCTGCTGAAACCCAGCGGCCAAGCCGCTAGCGCCCGCAAGTCGGCGGGGACGAAGTAGCACGAACAATTAGTTAGTATGAAGTTGCAATCCGCTTTTTTAGGTCCTCTGGCAATTACTTGTTTCCTTTCTGCGGGATGTTCACATCAACAAGAGAAGGTGATTCCAAAAATGAACAGTGTCAATCCATTAGCTTGGGTTGACACTGTTCATTTTAATAGTACTCTTACTGATAAACAGTGGGGACAAGTTTATTTTGCGCGTAATAACGAAGAGGATTATGAGAAACTAACCGACACTACTAGAATCGCATTGCGCTTTTCCTGGTACCGCTCGTTTCACCATTATGTAGTCGTTCGCATTGAGAACCGTCCAGAAATCCGGGACTCAAGCGGTACTAGAAAACTGTACGAAGAATGGTTTGCTTTGTACAAAGAGAATCTATCTCGTCTCAATCATGATTGTCCGGTTAAGAAAGGAGAAAAGTGTTTTGGAAAACCGTTTCCTTACGTGCACCAACAACAAGTTGCATTGTTAGAAACTAATAAAACGCCATTAGTTGTGAAGAAATTAAAGGCGATGAAATTTTGGCAAATGCAACGTAATTATAGTACTGGGCCACACGCAGATGGTTCTGACTGGACATTGGAAGTTTATTATAAGGGAAAGTATAAAGTTGTTTCTGTGGATGTAGAAAAACATCCTGTCAAAGATTTGTGTCTAGAAATGTTAAGATTAACAGGTTACAAAATCAAAAAGAATGAGGTATACTAGATTGGTTAACTGTTGGAATACTTATTAAATAATGCTCCTTTCCCTCGAAACCTCTTCCCCCGTTTGCTCCGTCGCGCTACACAACGTGGCCGATGGCCGCCTGATTGGCCAGTCCGAGCTGCGGCTGGAAAAATCGCACTCCACCCACCTCACCGTATTAATTGAGCAATTGCTCGAAAACACTGGCCACGCCCTGGCCGACCTCGCCGCCGTGGCCGTGAGCGACGGCCCCGGCTCCTACACGGGGTTGCGCATCGGGGCGGCGGCGGCCAAGGGCCTGTGCTTTGCGCTGGATATCCCGCTGGTGGCGGTGAGCACGCTGGGGGCCCTGGCGGCGCAGGTAGCGGCCGTGACGGCGGGGGCAGAAGAAACGCTGTTTTGCCCGATGCTGGACGCGCGGCGCATGGAGGTGTACACAGCTATTTACGCTCACGATGGGCAGGAAGTGCTGGCTCCCGCGCCGCTCATCCTCGCACCCGGGGCCCTGGCCGAACAAATGGCCCACCGCCGGGTGCTGTGCTTTGGCAATGGCGCGGTCAAGTTCCAGCCGCTGGTAACGGAGCAGGCCAACATTGGCTTTCTGGCCGGCATCGAGCCATCGGCCGTGGCGGTGGGGGCCCTGGGCGTGGCAGCTTTTCGCCGCCAAGCGTTTCAGGACGTGGCTTATTACGAGCCGTTTTATTTGAAAGAAGTGTACACGACCACGCCTCGGTCTTGAGTTTTTGTGCTAATGCCGGTAGCCCTGCCAGGTGCCACCGTAGCGGTAGCCCAGTCGGGGCTTCGCTTCGATGCAACAGTTCTTGCAAACGAAAAACCACCCCTTGCCGCCGGCCTGCGTCTGAATGCGGTACAGCGTAGTAGCTTCCTGCTGGCAATGTGCACAAAACTTCGTTTTCATAGTTGCTGACTCGTTGTGGCCCTCCGCTGTAACTGTTCCCTGTGAAACACTGTTTTTAGTTTATTCTCTCGATATTTCCTTGTAGATATGGAACCGCTCTTCACTAACCGCGTCGCCAACAGCGGCCTCGTTACCCTCAACCTGGAAGAATTTATTCATTCCGGAGAACGGGTGCTGTACGACATCAAAGACAACCTGTTCCACGGCCTCATCCTGCGCGAAAAGGATTTTCGCGAGTTCATCAAAACCCACGACTGGGCCCGGTACGATGGCCAGAACGTAGCCATCGTCTGCTCGGCCGACGCCATTGTGCCCACCTGGGCCTACATGCTGCTCGCCATCAAGCTGCAAAACCACGCCCACCGCTACGTCTTCGGCAACCTGGAGGCCCTGGAACAATCGTTGTTCGAGGAAGCTATTGCCGGCCTCGACGCCGAAGAATACCGCGACGCCAAGGTGGTAGTGAAGGGCTGCGGCGAGAAGCCCGTGCCCACATTTGCCTACGTGGCCATTATGCAAAAGCTGCTGCCCGTCACGAGCAGCATCATGTACGGTGAGCCGTGCAGCACCGTCCCGCTCTACAAAAAACCCAAAGCCGCGGTTGCAGAGTAACGAATTTTACCGTTGGCACAGTAGGAAAAATGCGCTTCGGCGCTTTTTTCATTTTAGACGGTGCAAAGCCCGACATTTGCTAGCGTGCAAAATCAACCATACAAGATAAGTTTCCTCACCGGTGCGGCCATTGTGGTGGCCAATATGGTAGGCACGGGCGTTTTTACTAGCCTCGGGTTTCAGGTGCTCGACATCCAGAGCGGCTTCGCGCTGCTCGCGCTGTGGGTGGTGGGGGGCCTCATTGCGCTCTGCGGGGCCGTGTGCTACGGCGAGCTGGCCGCTGCCATGCCGCGCTCGGGCGGCGAATACCACTACCTGGGGCAGATTTACCACCCGGCGCTGGGTTTTTTGTCGGGCTGGGTGTCGGCCACCGTGGGCTTCGCGGCCCCCACGGCCCTAGCGGCCCTGGCCTTGGGCGAGTACGCTAAAAGCGTGTGGCCCAGCCTGGGGCAGGTGCTGCTACAAGGCACCACCACCACGGGGGCTACGCTGCTGGGGGTGGGCGTGGTGCTCGCCCTGGCTTTGGTCCACGGCACCAGTACCCGCGCCGGCAGCCGCCTGCAAGTGGTAATCACGGCCCTGAAAGTTGGCGTTTTGGTGGCGTTTATCGGGGCCGGCCTGTTGGCAGGGGAGGGGCAGCCCTTGCATTACGCCCCCGATGCGGCCGGCTGGCGGGCAGTGCTCAGCCCCGCTTTTGCCGTCAGCCTGGTTTACGTAAGCTACGCCTACTCGGGCTGGAACGCCGCCGCGTACCTCACCGGCGAAATTCACAACCCCGGCCGCAACCTTTCGCGCATCCTGCTGGCCGGCACCGCCGCCGTACTCCTATTATATGTAGGGCTGAATTACGTGTTCCTGCGTTCCACGCCGCTGGCCGGCCTGAAGGGCCAGGTGGAAGTCGGTTTCGTGGCGGCCACCTCGCTGTTCGGGGCCGCGGCGGGCCGCCTCACGGGCGGCATCATCGCAGCCTTGCTGGTGTCCACCATCAGTTCGATGATATTTGCGGGCCCCCGCATCGTGCAGACAATGGGCGAAGATTTGCCGGCCCTGCGCTTCCTGGCTCCTAAAAGCCGCGCTGGCATTCCCGTGCGGGCCCTTGTGCTGCAAGTTGCCATCACGCTGGTATTCATTCTGCGGCCCAAGTTCAAAGAAGTTCTGGTGTACGCCGGCTTCGTGCTGAACCTGTTCACTTTCCTCACGGTGCTGGGCTTGTTTGTGCTACGCTGGCGTAAGCCCGGCTTGCCGCGCCCCTACCGCGCCTGGGGCTACCCGCTCACGCCACTGCTTTTCCTGGGCCTGAGCGGCTGGACGCTCGCCTTCATCCTGCGCGACAAGCCCACCGAGTCGAAGTATGGCTTGTACACGTTGATTGCTGGCCTCGTGATATACCTGCTAACCACGCGCATTTTCCGCGTCGCGCGGCCTGCGCCAAACCCGTAACTTTCGGTTTTCAAGATAAGGGTGCCGGCGGGGCCCCTGCATTTTCATTCCTTATATATATGTTGCTTCGCACCGCCGCTATTCGGCTGCTCCCCGTCGCGCTAATTGTCTTGGTGGCCTGCTCTGAACCGACCACCAAAACCGAACCGGCTACCAGCGCCCGGGCCTCCACGCCGGCTCCTCCCGCTACCAAAGCCGCACCGGCCGATTCTGCCCGGCCCGCTGCCAAACCTGCTGCTGAACCGGTTGTTGCGACGGCCCCCACCGATACCGCCTACGTGCAGGACGTTGCCGCTTACCTCGGGGGCTTGCCCGTCCGCCCAGACTCCCCGTTGGCGGCCCTCACTGGGCAGCCCGCCTTCCAGGCCTTCGCTAAAGACCAGGATAAAAGCTGGGCAAAGTATACCAGCACCCACACCAGCCGCATGACCAAATGGGCCAGCCACGAGCTGGATTCCGTGCAGCGCCACAGCCCCACCATCTTCTACCCGTTCAGTGGCCCCGATTTCCTCAACGTCGTCACGATGTTTCCCACTAGCAAGGCCTACGTCATGGTGGGCTTGGAGCCCGTGGGCAGCGTTCCCGCCCGTACTTCCCTTGCCAATCCCAAGCTGTACCCCGCCATCAAAGCTTCGTTGTGGTCGGTGCTAAACTTCAGCTTTTTCCGCACCAACGACATGGCCATCGATTTAAAATCGGTGGAACTGGACGGAGCCGTGCCGCTCATCATGCTTTTTGCAGCCCGTACCCACCGCCAAGTGCTGGCCGTACGTCCCGTGCAGCTCACCGCCCCCGGCCAGCTCGCCCCCGGCACCGCCGATACTACCCGCGCTGGCGGCCGCGCCAACATTCCCGGGGCTGAAATTCAGGTACGGGCCCCCGACGGCCAAATTCAAACCATCTATTATTTCTCCGCCGACATCAGCGACGCCAAGCTCGTGCCCCACCCGGCCCTGCTAACTTACGTGCGTACCCTGGGGCCCCTCACCACCTATGTGAAGTCGGCCACCTACCTCATGCACAAAGCATACTTTTCTAAAATCCGCAACTTGGTGCTGGCCCGTAGCAACTACCTGCTGCAAGACGATTCCGGCATTGCCATGAAGTACTTTCCCGCCGGGGCCTGGCAGTTCACCCACTACGGTACTTACCGCCGGCCCATCAACTTATTCGCCAAGCACTACCAGCCCGAGTTAACTGCTGCCTACACCGATAGCCTGCACCGCCCCCGCCCGCTGCCTTTTGGCACCGGCTACAACTGGCAACAAACCGATTCCAACCTGATGCTGGCCCGCCGCCGTGGCCCCATCAGCAACTGAATCACCCAATCTAAATCGAGCCACCGTACGGGGGCCGTGGTACCCCACCACGGCCCCCGTCAATTTTACCTGTCTATGCTTGCCCAGTTTATAGCTTTTCGTTACACTTACATAATAGGACTGCTTTCATTGGCAATAACTTTCACTGCCTTGGCCTATTGCGCTCCCACCGTGCCACTCCGCAGCAAAAGCATTACCTCTCCGCACAGCAGCGACTCAGCACTTCTCGATTCTCTGCTCCACTCGTCCCCCGATTTGGCCCGCATTGCCGATAATCCCACCTATGAGCTGCAAGTCATCTACACTCAAATCGACCGCGACGCCCAAAACAACCCCCACTTTACTCCTCATACTTATCATCTCAACCCGGGCCGATATTTTAACCCTGCCAGTCTAGTCAAGCTCCCCGTTGTTGCTCTATCCTTAGAGAAGCTGAACGACCTGCATCAGGACGGCGTCAGCCGCCGCACTATTATGGCCACCGGCACCGCTTTCCGTTGTCAGACCCCCGTTCCTTTCGCCGCTCCCGCCGACTCTGACCAAACGGCTACCGTGGGCAACTACATCAAGCGGATGCTGCTCGTAAGCGACAACCTCGCTTACAACCGCCTCTATGAATTCCTCGGCCAACGCCCCCTCAACGAGCGCCTTGCCCAACTTGGTTACCCCAACGCCCGCATCACCCGCCGCTTCGCTCCTTGCGATACGGCCGCTAACCGCCACACCAACCCCATCAGTTTTCACAACTCCGTCGGCGACACTCTGTATAAGCAGCCAGCCCTCGTCAATTTAATACCTTACAATAGTCCGCTCGGCCCCGTTTTTAAAGGCCATGCGTACCAAGTCGGCAAACGCCTCATCCACCAGCCCTACGATTTCACCACTGCCAATTACCTGCCTTTGGCTGATATCAGCACTTTCCTGCGCAACCTGCTTTTCCCCGAATCAGCGCCCACCTCCCAGCGTCCTCACCTTACTGCTACCGACTATCACTTCCTTCGACGCTACCTCCACGCCACGCCCCACGAGTCCGGGTTCCGAGCTTATGCTGCGCCCCGCTACTTCGACGCATATAAAAAATACCTTTACTACGGCCGCGGCCCGTTGATTACCGCTGAGCAAGGGCTACGCATTTACAACATCGTTGGCATGTCCCATGGCTTTTTATCCGACGTGGCCTGCTTCGCTGACTCATCGTACCATTCCGAATTCTTGCTAAGCGCAGTTCTTTATGTCAATTCTGATGGTGTTATCAATGACGGTGCCTACGATTACGAAACCATTGGTCTTCCCTTTCTCGCTCATTTTGGCCAAATCGTCCGCCAGTTCGAGGCTGTTCGCCCCCGTCGATACCGACCCAATCTGGACGATTTCTTCGTTTTTGAAACAATCAGATAAAATAGCGACGAACAGTTGCCCGTATAACGTTCTATTTACCAATATCCTTTGTGCAAAAGCGAAGCAATACCCCGGAGACAGTAGATAAAAATGTTCTCTGATGCCTTGTACAGGCAAAACCCGCGCTTTACTTTTGCACTCCCGAATCAAACGGATGAACGGGAAAAGAAGTGTTGAAAAATAAATTTCGCAATCTTTTGTTTGCTTAGAAAGTAAACGTTACCTTTGCACCCCGCTTCGAATCAAACGGAATTGTAGCGCGAAAGATGAAAATAAAATATCTCCTTTACTTGTTTAGTTAGCAATAAAAAACTACCTTTGCACCCCGCTTCCCTGATATGGGAAACAAAATTGTTCGAAAGGGAGTGATTTAGAAAAAAACCATAATATTTTTTTCACCTGTTACTTGGCAAATTAAAAAATATTGTTACCTTTGCACTCCCAAATCGAAAGGTTGAGATGCAAGCACCGGCCAGTCGGCCACACTGCTGATTCAAATGGAATCGGCACACGTTCTTTGAATGTTTGGAAAAGACAAATGGTAAGACTTGGCTTAAGCAATTAAGACAAGCATTTTACAAACGCAAAATTGATTTAAACTCGTCAATACGGGTTGAATTAGCACAAGACATCAGCCCTGTTTCGGCAGGGTGCAGGACATTATACAATGGAGAGTTTGATCCTGGCTCAGGATGAACGCTAGCGGCAGGCCTA
>NZ_JABSNP010000031.1 GCF_013294115.1 Hymenobacter caeli
GCGGCCCGGCAACAGCGGCGCAATCCGCGCCCACTGCGCGTCCGTCAGTAAATAGTCCATGCTCAAACATAACTCCTACTGTTAACACTTCCTAAATACGCCGGCCATCATACTGAACGTAATGGCGCTTCGCACCCGTTCGGCTTCCTGCTTTTGCACCTGGGTCGCGCTGAGCAGCGACACGCTCAGCAGCCCTCTTGCTCTATTCAGCCGCAGCCACGGCGACTGCCAGGGGGCGAAGCGGATGGCCAGCACCTGTTCGGCGGGGCCGCCGGCGGGAACGACGATCGCCGGGAGGTGGTCGGGGTCGGGCACCTGGGTGGGGCTCGCCCGCACGGTCCCCGCGTGCTGCACCAGCCGCCCGTTGAGGTAGATTTCCCAGGCCCCGTACCCGACCGCCTGGAGCCGCAGCGCCCGCTGCCGCAGGCTGTCGCCGAGCCGGAAGCGCAGCCGCAGCCAACTGATGCCCATGCCCAGGCGGGGCGGCAACTCGGGCCGGGGCCGGGCGGGGTTGAGCGTGTCCCAGCGGCTGTCGTCGAAGCCGGGCCGGGCCCAGGCGGGGTCGTCGCCGGCGTGGTAACGCCAGCCTTTGGTGAGCGGCAGGCCCTTAGCCGGTAGGCGGTTGACGAGTACGGCGGCTGTGTCGGGGCGGGGCTGCTGGGCCCGGGCGGGCGGGCCCGGCAGCCACAGCAGGGCCAGCAGAAACAGGTACAATCGACCCATGCGCGGAGCGGGAAAGCGGTGCAAACAAGCGGCTTGCCCGCTCACCCCGGCAAGCTAATACGAAACGCGGTGCCCACGCCCTCGCGGCTTTCCACCGTGAGCGTGCCGCCGTGGCCCTGGGCAACGATGTCGTGGGCCAGCGACAAGCCCAGACCGGTGCCCTCGCCGGTGGGCTTGGTGGTGAAGAAGGGCTGGAAGATTTTGGCCTGCACGGCTTCGCTCATGCCCGTGCCGTTGTCGGCCACCCGGATTTCCACCTGCCCGCCCACCCGCCGCGTGGCCACGCTGACCGTGGGTTGGTAGCCCGGCTCGCCGGCCCGCTGGCGCTGCTGCACGGCGTAAAAGGCATTGGTGAACAGGTTGAGCAGCACCCGGCCCAGGTCGCCGGCCACGGCCTCGACGGGGGGCAGGCCGGGGGCAAAAGCCGTTTCGAGGGCCGCGTTGAAGCTTTTGTTCTTGGCCCGCAGGCCGTGGTAGGCCAGGCGCAGGTACTCGTCGGCCAGCGCGTTCACGTCGGTGGGGGCCCGCTCGCCGCTGCTGGCGCGGCTGTGTTCGAGCATCCCGCGCACGATGCTGGCCGCCCGCTGCCCGTGCTGCGCGATTTTGCCCAGGTTTTGGGTCAGGTCGTCGGTCAGGGCCGTTACCTCCTCGGCGTCGCCGGCGGCCTGGGCTTCCTTGAGTTCGGCCAATAGCTCGGTGCTCACCTCCGAGAAGTTGTTGACGAAGTTGAGCGGGTTCTGAATCTCGTGGGCGATGCCCGCCGTCAGCTCGCCCAGGCTGGCCATCTTCTCGGCCTGGATGAGCTGGGCCTGGGTGGTGCGCAGCTCGGCCAGGGCCCCGCGCAGCTCTTCGGCCTGGTGCGTGAGGGCGGCGGTGCGCTCGGCCACCAGGCGCTCCAGCTCGGCGTTCTGGGCTTCGATGAGGCGCTTGGCCTTTTCCTCTTCCTCGCGCAGCAGGCGGGCCTGCTCCAGGGTTTTTTTCTGGCCGCGGGCCACGAAGACGAACGCCACCAGCCAGAAAACAGCAAATAACTGGGCCGTGTCGAAGGCGTCGTCGTAGCGCTTGGCCCACGTGCTGCCCACCAGCTCCAGCCCAAACGTCAGCGCCGAATACAGGAAATAGGGCCCCAGCGCCACCAGCAGCGTGCGGGCCGGGCGGTAGTCGTGCACCAGCAGCAGTACGCCCCCCAGGCTGGCCAGCACCAGCAGCCAGTACGCTTCGCTGAGCCAGCCGCTGCCGGCGTGGAAAGCCAGGCCGGCCAGGAACAGCGCCACCCCCGGCACCCAAATGAACCCCAGCAGCCGGCTCAGGTAGGGCAGCCGGCCCGGCAGGTGCAGGAACCGGCGCAGCGCCCGCACCACGCCCACCGCCGCGGGGGCCAGCAGCAGGAGTTCGCCGTTGTTGGAAGAGTAAGCCATGGGCGAAAAGTAAGCCGCCGCCGGCATTCGGCGCGGGGCCCCGGCGCGGGGCGGCTACAGCGGCAGCGAAATAACGAATTCAGTGCCCACGCTTTCCTGGCTGTGCACGGCCAGCGTGCCGCCGTGGCCCTGGGCGATGATGTCGTGGCTGAGCGAGAGGCCCAGGCCGGTGCCCTCGCCCGTGGGCTTGGTGGTGAAAAAGGGCTGGAAAATCTTCGCCTGCACTTCGGGGCTCATGCCGGTGCCGTTGTCGGAAACACAGA
Source organism: Hymenobacter caeli (assembly GCF_013294115.1). Taxonomy (GTDB): domain Bacteria; phylum Bacteroidota; class Bacteroidia; order Cytophagales; family Hymenobacteraceae; genus Hymenobacter; species Hymenobacter caeli. The sequence goes on from NZ_JABSNP010000031.1 coordinate 2,405, forward strand.
TTTCCACCCGGGGCCCCACCCGTTTCGTGGCCACGCCAACGGCCGGCTGGTAGCCGGCCTCGCCGGCCAGTAGGCGCTTTTGCACGGCATAAAAAGCGTTGGTGAGCAGGTTGAGCAGCACCCGGCCCAGGTCGCCGGCCACGGCCTCGACGGGGGGTAGGTCCGGCGCGAAGTCTGTTTTCAGGGCCGCGTTGAAGGCTTTGTCCTTGGCCCGCAGCCCGTGGTAGGCCAGGCGCAGGTACTCGTCGGCCAGCGCATTTACATCCGTCGGGGTCCGCTCGCCGCTGCTCTGGCGCGAGTGCTCCAACATGCCCCGGACGATGGCCGCGGCGCGCTGCCCGTGCTGGGTGATTTTCTGCAGGTTTTGGGTCAGGTCGTCGGCCAGGGCCGTTACCTCCCCGGCGTCGCCGGCGGCCTGGGCCTCCTTGAGTTCGGCCAGCAGCTCGGCGCTCACTTCCGAGAAGTTGTTGACGAAGTTGAGCGGGTTCTGAATCTCGTGGGCGATGCCGGCCGTCAGCTCGCCCAGGCCGGCCATCTTCTCGGCCTGGACGAGCTGGGCCTGGGTGGCTTGCAGGCGGGTGAGGCTGGTGTCGAGTTGGTCGCGCTGGGCTTGCAGGTCCTGCTTTTGGGCCGTGACGAGGCGCTTGAGGCGCTCGGAGCGGCGGAAGGCGTAGTAGAACACGGCGGCCAGTGCCAGCAGCAGCACCACGCCCCCGAGCAGAAACCCGCCCACGAGGCGCTGCTGCCGGTCGCGGGCGGCGGCCAGGGTTTGCTTTTGGCGCAGCCCCGTAATGCGGTCGTTCTGGGCACGCTCGGCCTGCTGGCCCTCGTACTGCGCCACGTGAAACTGGCCCTGGGCGGTTTCGAGCGAGTCGGCGAGGGCGGTGGCGGCCAGGGCGTAGCGGGCGGCCGGGGCGGGCTGGCCGCGCTGCTGGTAGTAGCGGCCCAGCTCGCGCGAGTAGGCCAGGCACAGGGGCGTGGAGCGCGATTCCCGCGCCTGGCGGTAGGCGGCCAGCCAGTACGTTTCGGCGCGGGCCGGCTCGCCGTGGGCCGCGTAGTAGCGTGCCCAGGTGGCATTCAGCTCAAAGTCGCCCGACGGACCAGTCACGGATATATGTAGGGAGTCGGCCAGGCGCTGGGCCGGGGGCAGCAGCCGGCCCGCCTCGGCCACCCGGCCCTGGGCCAGCAGCACGGCACTTTTGAGCACCAGCCCGTAGGTTTTTACAAAGGGCGACACCGTGTCGCGCGGTGACCGGGGGCGCAGGGCGCGGTCGGCGTAGCGCAGGGCCAGCGGGTAGCGGTGCTGCCGGCGGTAGGCATCGGCAATGGCCCGGTTCAGAAATCCCCAGTTCTCGGCACTGATTCCCGCCCAGCTCACCGCTTGCCGCAGGTAGGGCATGGCCCGGTCGTAATTGCCCCACTGCACGTAGGAAGCCCCGATTACGGCCACCTCGTTGTAGTAGAAAGAGCGGTAGAACGGCCGGTACAGCTCCGCCGAGCGCAGGTAGTAGCTGATGGACTGGTTGCAGTCGCCCCGGTACAGGTAGTAGCCGCCCAACCCGTGGCAGCAGGCGGCCATATTTTCGGTGGCGTGGCGCTTTTCGTAAAAGGCCAGCTTGGCCTGGTAATAGGCGAGCTTGGCCTCCTGCCGGTTGAGCGCATTATACAGCACCCGAATTTGGATGAGTAGGACGGGCGCGGGATGGCCCAGCGAATCGAATGCCGCCACCGTCGCCTGCAGGCTGTCGAGGAGTGCGGTTAGGGCAGCGGGATTATCCGGTAGCCGTTGAGCACCCACCAGCCGGCGGTAGGCACCGTGGTCGGGGCGGTGCAGCCGGGCGGTGAGGGCCACCAATTCGGTTAGCTCGGTCTCCCGGACACTAATAGGTTGCAAATCGGCCAGGTGGCGCAGGGTGCGCAGGCGGGCGGTGTCGGCGCGCTGCCCGGCCAGCACCCGGCGCAGCGAGTCGGCGTTGGCCTCCCAGTAGCGGGGGCGGGCGCTGGCCGGGGGGCGGGACTGGGCCGCCAGCGGGCGGGCGGGTAGCAGCGCCAGCAGAACGGCACCCAGCAGGAGTTGACTAAAAAAGCCGCGCATACGTTAAGCGGATAGGGATAAGCTGATGAAAAAAGTAGTGCCCTGGCCAGACTGGCTTTCCACGCGCAGCGTGCCGCCGTGGCCCTGGGCGATGATGTCGTGGCTCAGCGAGAGGCCCAGGCCGGTACCCTCGCCCGTGGGCTTGGTGGTAAAGAAGGGCTGGAATATCTTGGCCTGCACCGCCGCCGGCATCCCCGTGCCGTTGTCGGAAACGCGCACTTCCACGGCGTTGCCCACGCGGCGGGTGGCCACCCCCACCGTGGGCTGGTAGCTGGCCTCGCCCGCCCGCTGGCGCTGCTGCACGGCGTAGAAGGCGTTGCTGAACAGGTTGAGCAACACCCGGCCCAGGTCGCCGGCCACGGCCTCCACCAGCGGCAAGCCCGGCGCGAAGTCGGTTTCCAGCGCCGCGTTGAAGGTTTTGTCTTTGGCCCGCAGGCCCTGGTAGGCCAGGCGCAGGTACTCGTCGGCCAGGGCGTTTACGTCCGTGGGCTGGCGCTCGCCGGTACTGGCCCGCGAGTGCTCCAACATCCCGCGCACGATACCCGCCGCCCGCTGCCCATGCTGGTGAATCTTACCCAAATTCTGCGTCACGTCTTCCGCCAGGGCCGTGGCTTCGGCCGTGTCGCTAGTGGCCAGGGCTTCCCGCAATTCGGCCATCAGCTCGGCTGACACGTCGGCGAAGTTGTTGACGAAATTGAGCGGGTTCTGAATCTCGTGGGCGATGCCGGCCGTCAGCTCGCCCAGGCTGGCCATTTTCTCCTTCTGAATAAGCTGCGCCTGCGTGGCCCGCAGCTCCGTGAGCGAGCGTTGCAGCTCGCCGGTGCGCTCGGCTACCTGGTGTTCCAGCGTGTCGTTCTGCGCGGCCAGCAGGGCTTGCTTGTCCTGTTCTTGGGCTAGCGTCTGGGCCGAAAGCCGCTCCACTTCGCCCAGCTTCACTTGCAGCAGCTCGGCATCGAGGGCGAACTCGCGGGCCAGAAACAGCGAGATGCCCAGCGCGGGTGGCAAGTAAATGAGGACAAACGAGAGGGCGTTTGTCAATGCGCCCCCTGGCGCCCCGCTGGTATTTAATCCGACCAATCCAAAAACAACGAGCAGGGACAGGCCGAAACCAGTCGCGATAATCCAGGCTCCGCGCTGGCGCTGACGCAAAGCCCGGCCCGTTAGACGCAACTGCTCGATGGTGGCGAGGACGGTGGCGCCTAAAAAGGCGAAGAACCCATTGCCCGCCGGATAGAATGCCTGGTAGGTCAGCAGGCCCCCGCAACTCAGCCAGAGGGCCGTGTACACCCAGCCGCGCCGAAACCCGAACAAGGCATACAGTGCTCGCACCGTCCACAATTCACTCAGAATCAGCAGAGAATAGACGGTAAAGCCACATAGCATATAGGCTTCAGGGGAACCGAAATTCCAGTAGAAGCCGTAATAAATGAGCAGCGCGGCCACCGCCAGGGCACCGGCGTAGCAGGTAAAATACCAGTTGGCCCGCTGGGCAGGGTTGAAGTAAAAGAAGGCCAGGTGAAGCAGCATCAGCAGCGCAGCTACACCCCCGGCCACGTAAAACAACAGGCTGGCTTCTGCCAGCTCGGCGGAAGCTTGGCGATGGTTGGCACTGCTTATCATGGACAGCTGCAACATGGGACCCTGGTCGATAAAACGGGTCAGCGGCAGCGACGAGTGCCAGGGTGCGTAGCGCACCGCCAGCACGACATCGGCCAGGCCCGCCCCCGGCACCTCGATGGGGCTCGGACGACGAGCGCCGGAGGGGCGTACCCGCGTCAAGTCGGCCTGCAAGCGGCCCAGCCGTTGCACCAGCTGGCCATTCAAGTAAATTTCGCAGGCCCCCGGCAGCAAGGTGCTTTGGAGCAGTAGGTGATACTGGCGCAGGCTGTCGCCGGGGCGGAAATGCAGCCGCAGCCAGCTCATGCCGGTGCGCACGGCAGGAGGCAGCCCAGGCCGGGGCCGGGTGGGGTTGAGCGTGTCCCAGCCACGGTCATCGAAGTCGGGCCGGGCCCAGGCCGGGTCGTCGCCGGCGTGGTAGCGCCAGCCCTTATTGAGGAGCAGGCCATCGGCGGGCAGGCGGTTGATGCGCAGCACAGCCGTGTCGGCCGGCAGCGGCGCGGCGGTGGCAACCCCGAAAAGCAGCCCCAAGGCCGCGAGCAGCAGAAAGTAGCGCATAGGCTTGGGCGCAGTTAGGCTGGAAGGGTGATGGTGAACGTGGTGCCCTGGCCGGGCTGGCTCTCGACGCGAAGCGTGCCGCCGTGGCCCTGGGCAATGATGTCGTGCGAGAGCGAGAGGCCTAGCCCCGTGCCCTCCCCCGTGGGCTTGGTTGTGAAAAAGGGCTGGAAGATTTTCTGCTGCACGGCTTCACTCATGCCCGTGCCGTTGTCTTGCACCCGAATTTCCACCTGCGCTCCTACCCGCTGCGTGCTGACCATAACGGTGGGCACGTAGCCGGCCTCGCCCGCTTGCTGGCGCTGCTGCACGGCGTAGAAGGCGTTGGCGAACAGGTTGAGCAAGACGCGCCCCACATCGGCCCCCACGGCCGGCACGGCGGGCAGGCCCGGCGCGAAGTCGGTTTCCAGCGTCGCGTTGAAGCGCTCGTCCTTGGCCCGCAGGCCCTGGTAGGCGATGCGGAAATACTCGTCGGCCAGCGCGTTGAGGTCGGTGGGCTGGCGCTCGCCGGTGCTGGTGCGCGAGTGCTCCAGCATCCCCTTGACGATGGCCGCCGCCCGCCGCCCGTGGTGGCCGATTTTGCCCAGGTTCTGCGCCAGGTCGTCGGCCAGGGCCGCCACTTCGGCCGCGTCGCCGGCGGCCTGCGCTTCTTTCAGCTCCGCCACCAGCTCGCCGGACACTTCCGAGAAGTTGTTGACGAAGTTGAGCGGGTTCTGAATCTCGTGGGCGATGCCGGCCGTCAGCTCCCCCAGGCTGGCCATCTTCTCCTTTTGGATGAGCTGGGCCTGGGTGGCGCGCAGGTCGGTGAGCGAGCGTTGCAGCTCGCCCGTGCGCTGCTGCACCTGCTGCTCTAGGGTGTCGTTCTGGGCGGCCAGCAGGGCCTGCTTGTCCTGCTCCTGCGCGATGGTCTGGGCTGAGAGGCGCTCCACTTCGCCCAGCTTGATTAGCAGCAGCCCGGCATCGAGGGCAAACTCGCGGGCCAGAAACAGCGAGATGCCCAGCGCCGGCAGCACGAACACCGCCGCGATGCACACATTCGCCACCAGGAGCGACACCGGCAGCAACAGCACGCCAACGTAGGCCAGCGCGGCCAGCAGTCCGCCCGCAAAGCCGACGGCAATAATCCAGGCCCCGCGCCGGCGCTGCCGCACGGCCCGCACGGTCAGGCGCACTTCCTCGGCGGTGAACAGAATGCTCATGCCTGCCCACAGGTAGGTGGTTGCCGGATGAGCGTTGGCCAGCGCCAGCAGCAGCACCAGACCTGCATAGGCCACCCACAAGGCGGCGTAGAGGCGGCCGGGCTGCCTGTTAAACAAAGCGTACAAGGCCCGCACGGCCCACAGGCCGGTCATCGAAGCCAGCGCGTTGGCTGCAAACAACACCACTATGTAGGGCATTTGCGAGTCGAAAGCCAGCGCAACGGCACCATATCCCGCTAACGAAGCCAGCGCCGCGGCAAGGGCAAAACGGGCAAAGTAGCGGTTGGCGCGCTGGGCGGGGTTGTAGCGATAAAAGGCGTAGTGCAGCAGGGCCAGCAGGGCCGAAAACCCCAGCAGCACCAGGTACACTCGGGCGTTATCCTTCTCCCGGGCCTGCCCCTGCCAGAACGCCTGCGGGCTGCAGAGGACAACGATTAGCTGCGGGGCGCGGTCCACGCCCGCCAGCAGGGGCGGCTGCCAGGGCGCGTAGCGCACGGCCAGCACCTGCTCGGCCGGCCCGCCCGCCGGCACCTGCCCGGGCTGCGGAAAGCGGCCCCGGGCCACCACCCGGGCGGGGTCGGCGTTGATAACGCCGTGGCGCTGCACCAGCCGGCCGTTGAGGTACACCTCGATGGCACCCCGTTCCCCGGCATTCACCAGCAGGTCGTGCCGGCGCAGGCTGTCGCCCAGCCGGAAGCGCAGCCGCAGCCAGCTAATGCCGGTTTGCGCGGCCCGCGGCAGCTCGCGCCGGGGCCGGGTGGGGTCGAGCGTGTCCCAGCGGCTATCGTCAAAATCGGGCCGGGCCCAGGCGGGGTCGTCGCCGGGGCGGTAGCGCCAGCCTTTTTGCAGTAGCAGGCCACCCGTGGCAGGCAAGCGGCTGATACGCAGCACGGCCGTGTCGGGCGGCGGGCTGACGCCCGGCTTGGGTTGGGCCGGGGCCGCGCGAAGCCACGTGGGCAGCGTGAGCAACAGGAGCAGCAGGAGTAACAAGTGTTTCATGGGCGCGAAGCAGGCAGGAGAATGGTAAAGGTGCTGCCCCGGCCGGGCTGGCTCTCGACCGTGAGCGTGCCGCCGTGGCCCTGCACAATGATGTCGTGGCTCAGCGAGAGGCCCAGCCCCGTGCCCTCGCCCGTGGGCTTGGTCGTGAAAAAGGGTTGGAAGACCTTGGCCTGCACCTCGGGCGGCATCCCCGTGCCGTTGTCCGACACCCGGATTTCTACCCTGTCGCCTATCCGTTTGGTGGCCACGCGCACGGTGGGCGCGTAGGCGGCCTCGCCGGCCCGCTGGCGCTGTTGCACGGCGTAGAAGGCGTTGCCGAACAGGTTGAGCAGCACGCGCCCTAGGTCGCCGGCCACGGCCTCGACCAGCGGCAGGCCGGGCGCAAAGTCGGTGTGCAGCGCCGCGTTGAAGGTTTTGTCCTTAGCGCGTAGACCTTGGTAGGCCAGACGCAGGTATTCGTCGGTTAGGGCGTTGAGGTTGGTGGGGGCTCGCTCGCCGGTGCTAGTGCGCGAGTGTTCCAGCATGCCGCGCACAATACTGGCCGCCCGCTGCCCGTGCTGGCTAATTTTGGTCAGGTTCTGCCGCACATCGGTGGCTAGGGCGGTTACCTCTTCGCCGTCGCCGGCTGCTTGGGCTTCTTCCAGCTCCAGCATGAGTTCGGCGGATACCTCCGAGAAGTTGTTGACGAAGTTGAGCGGGTTCTGAATCTCGTGGGCGATGCCGGCCGTGAGCTCGCCCAGGCTGGCCATCTTTTCGGCCTGGATAAGCTGCGCCTGGGTGACTTGCAGCTTGGTCAGGGCCTGGGCGGTCTGGTCGCGCTGGGCCTGGATTTCGGCTTTCTGCTGACTGAGCAGGGTGTTGGCCCGCTGCTGGCGGCGGTTGCTACGCCAGAGCACGAAGCCCAGGCCGGCCAGCAGGGCCAACACTACCAGCACGCCGCCCAGCACGTAGCGCTGGCGGCGGGCGCGGGCGGCGTCCTGCTGTTGGCGGGCGCGGAAGGCCCCAATGCGTGCCCGCTGGGTTTCCTCAGCCCGCTCAAACTCGTACTGAGCCACGTGAAACGCCCCCTGTTGGGCCTCGAGCGAATCGGAGAGCGCCAGCGCGGCGCGGGCCTGGTTACTGGCCAGTGCCGCCTGCCCCTGCTGGGCGTAAAAATCGGCCATTCCGTGTAGGTAGGCCAACTGCTGGGGCATCATCTTGAACTCGCGGGCCTTGCGGTAGGCCGTGAGCCAGTAGGTTTCAGCCCGGGCCGGCTCGCCCCGGGCGGCGTAGTACCGCGCCCAGGCCGCGTCCAGTTCAAAAATGCCGTCCGGGGTAGTGAAAGGCAGCTTGAGCGAATCGGCCAACTGTTGCGCCCGTGCCAATAGCGGCTCAGCCTCGGCCGGGCGGCCCTGGTCCAGCCACAGCGCGCCGGTGAGCACCAGCCCATAGGCGCGGTTCAGCTGCAAAAAGAAGGCGCCGAGGTGGGTCGTGTCGGTGGGGTCGTGCGCCTGCGACAGGACCGCGTTGCGCAGGGCGGCGGGGTAATCGTGCAGTTGGCGGTAAGCTTCGGCCAAGCCGCGGTAGGTGTAGCCCATCCTGGCGCCGCCGCGCTGCCGCGGCAAGGCGGCGCTCAGGTCCAGGGACTGGCGCAGGTAGGCCAGGGCTTTGGCCGGATTGCCCCAATCGGCATAAAAGCGCCCCGCAACTTTCAAATCATTGGCCTGGAGATACCGGTTGTAGGTGCCATACAGGTCGGCGGCGCGCAGGTAGCTGCTGATGGCTTGGTTGTAATCGCCCCGCTCCACGTAGTATCTCCCTAATCCGTGGTAGCAGATGGCCATGTTCTCCCGGGCTCCCCGCTTGCGGTAAAACGCCAGGCGGGACTGATAAAAGGCATATACTGAATCCGGGGGCTGGAGCTGGGCGATTAGCCGACCCAGCTCGCTTATCAAATTCGGCACGGGCCGTCTCAGCCGGTCATACGCCACCAAGAGCGCCCGCAACGAGTCGAGCAATTGTGTCTGGGGCGCTTTGGCGAGCAACAGCTTTTGGCACGAAACATCCAGCCGGCGTGCGCGGGCATCGGGCTCCCGTAGCCGGAGGGCAAGCTGGGCTAACTCGGCTAAACAAGCGTTGTCATCCGCCTGCGAGTGGTACCCCCTCACATCCTCCAGGTGCCGGAGCGTGCGCAGGCGGGCCGTATCGGCGTGCTGAGTATCCAACACCCGGCGCAAGGAGTCGCCGTTGGCCTCCCAATAGCGATAGCTGGGCTGGGCGGCCAGCGGGCCGCTCAGCAGCAGCAGGAGCAGCGGCAGCAACCAACGCCGACCGTGGTGTGGCAACAGATTTTTTAAGAAATAGGGCACGATTACGCGGGCAAGGTGATGGTGAATGTGGTGCCCTGGCCGGGCTGGCTTTCCGCGCTCAGCGTGCCGCCGTGGCCCTGGGCAATGATGTCGTGCGCGAGCGAGAGGCCCAGGCCCGTGCCCTCGCCCGTGGGCTTGGTGGTGAAGAAAGGTTGGAAGATTTTGGCTCGGACGCTCTCGGGTATGCCCGTGCCGTTGTCCGACACCCGGATGTGCACCTGCTTTCCCACTTGCTCGGTTTGCACGCTGAGCGTAGGCATGTAGCCCGGCTCACCCGCTAGCTGGCGCTGTTGCACGGCGTAGAAGGCGTTGTTGAACAGGTTGAGCAGCACCCGGCCCAGGTCGGCCCCTACCCCCTCCACTTGGGGCAAGGCGGGGGCGAAGTCGGTTTTCAGCTCCGCGTTGAAGGTTTTGTCCTTGGCCCGCAGGCCGTGGTAAGCTAGACGCAGGTACTCGTCACATAGGGCATTCACATCAGTAGCCTGGCGCTCGCCGGTGCTGGCGCGGCTGTGTTCGAGCATGCCGCGCACGATGCCACTGGCCCGCTGCCCATGCTCCGTGATTTTTGCCATGTTCTGGCGCAGGTCGCCCACCAGCTCGGCTTCGAGCTCCGTATCCGGGGTGGGGCGCGCTTGCTCGTCGGCCAGTTCGGCCAGCAGTTCCGAGCTTACCTCCGAGAAGTTGTTGACGAAGTTGAGCGGGTTTTGAATTTCGTGGGCAATGCCGGCGGTGAGCTCGCCTAAGCTGGCCATCTTCTCTTTCTGAATGAGCTGGGCCTGGGTGGTGCGCAACTCGGTTAGGGCTTGAGTAGTCTGGTCGCGCTGGGTTTGAATTTCGGCTTTCTGCTGGCTGAGCAAGGCGTTGGCCCGCTGCTGGCGGCGGTTGCTGCGCCACAGCAAAAACGAGAACCCGCCAATCAGGGCCAGCACCGTGAGCACGGCCCCGAGCACCCAGCGCTGGCGCCGGGCGCGGGCCACGTCCTGCTGCTGGGCTTGCCGCAGGCCGGCGATGCGCGCCGTTTGGGCACGGTCGGCTTGCTCGATTTCGTAGCGGGCCACGTGTAAGGCCCCTTCGCGCGCCTCGAGCGAGTCGGCCAGCGCTAAGGCAGCTACCGCGTAGCGGGCGGCCGGCGCGGGCTGGCCTTGCTGCTGGTAAAAGCGGGTGAGCGCGCGCAAGTAGGCCAGGCGCAGTGGGATGCTGTGGGCCTCGCGGGCCTGGCGGTAGGCCGCCAGCCAATGCGCTTCGGCGCCGGCCGCGTCGCCCCGGGCCGCGTCATAGGCCGCCCAAGTCGCATTCAATTTCAGGGTACCTGCCCCCGTATTTAAGGGGAGATGGAGCGAATCGGCCAGGTGCTGGGCGGCTTGCAGAAACGGCTGGGCCAGGGCTGGGTGGCCCTGCGCCACCAGCACTGCACTGCGGAGCGTAAAAACCAGGGCTTTTTTGAGAGCCAAGGACAAGTACGGGTGCTTCGGGAGCACCAGGGCCTGGTCGAGCGTGCGCAGCGCGGCCGGGTACTCGTGCCGCTGCACGTACACCTCGGCCATGATATCGTAGGCGTAGAAGCAGTCGTCGTGGCGGCGCTGCAGCCCGGCCACGGCCTGCTGCAGGTAGTGCAGGGCCTTGGCCGTGTTGCCCCACCTGGCGTAGCGCGAGCCAATCGTGGCCAATTGGTTGTTGTAGGTATTGCCGTCGAAAAAGCGGTAGCATTGCAGGGCCTGCAGGTTATAGCTCAGGGCCTGGTTATAGTCGCCCTGCGCCCCGCAGTAGCCAGCTAAGGCCAGGTAGCAAGGGGCCATGCTTTCGGTGGCCCCGCGCTGCTGGTAATACACCAGCCTGGCCTGGTAGTAGCGGCGCATGGCTTCTGGCTGCCGCAGTTCGCTGAAGAGGCTGCCCATGGCGTACAGCAGGCCGTAAGCCAGCCGACCCTGCCGGTCGAACGCCACCACGGCGGCTTGCAGGGTATCAAGGGCATGCGACAGGTCGTGGGCATTGTAGAGCTGTTTTCCACTCGCCATCAAGCGGTAAGCCCGCCGCTCGGGGCGGTGTAGCCGGGTACTGAGGTCGGCCGTTTCCATAATCTCCTCCACCTTTAGGTCTGTTTCGTTCCCTACTATAATTGACACATCGGCCAGGTGCATGAGCGTGCGCAGCCGGGCCGTGTCGGCGCGCTGGGTAGCCAGCACCTGCCGCAAGGAATCAGGCCGGGCCTCCCAATAGCGGTGGCGCGAGGCCGACGGGGTTTGCGCCGCTAGTGGCCCGTGGCTCAGCCCCAACAGCACGAGCCAAGCCGCCACGCGGTAAAATGAAGCAGGAAGCATAGGTTAGCCGGGTAAGGAGATAGTGAAAGTTGTACCAAGGCCTTCCTGGCTTGCGACGCGCAGCGTGCCGCCGTGGCCTTGGGCGATGATGTCGTGGGCGAGCGACAGCCCGAGCCCAGTACCTTCCCCAGTAGGCTTGGTGGTGAAGAAAGGCTGGAAGATTTTCTGCTGCACCGCCGCGCTCATACCCGTGCCATTGTCGTTCACGCGGAGTTCTACTTGCTGGCCCACCTGCTTGGTTGACACACTGACCGTAGGCACATAGCCCGGCTCGCCGGTTTGCTGGTGCTGCTGCACGGCGTAGAAGGCGTTATTGAACAGGTTCAGCAGCACCCGGCCCAGGTCGGCCCCTACCCCCTCCACCAGCGGCAAGCCGGGGGCAAAGTCCGTTTTTAAGTCGGCGTTGAAGGTTTTGTCCTTGGCGCGCAGGCCCTGGTAAGCCAGGCGCAGGTACTCGTCGGCCAAGGCATTTATATTCAATGGGGCGCGCGCGCCGGAGCTGGCGCGGCTGTGCTCCAACATGCCTTTGACAATGCCGGCCGCCCGCTGCCCGTGCTCCGTGATTTTAGTCAGGTTCTGGCGCACGTCGGTCGCTAAAGCAGTTACTTCTTCCCCGTCGCCGGCTGCTTGGGCTTCCTCTAGCTCCAGCATGAGCTCGGCACTGACCTCCGAGAAGTTGTTGACGAAGTTCAAGGGGTTTTGAATCTCGTGGGCGATGCCGGCCGTGAGCTCGCCTAGACTCGCCATCTTCTCGGCTTGGATGAGCTGCGCCTGGGTGGTGCGCAGTTTGGTGAGCGCCTGCGTGGTCTGGTCGCGCTGGGCCTGGATTTCGGCTTTCTGCTGGCTGAGCAGGGTATTAGCCCGCTGCTGGCGGCGGTTGCTGCGCCAGAGCACGAAGCCCAGGCCCGCCAGCAGGGCCAGCCCCGCCAGCGTAGAGAACAGCAGCAGGCGCTGGCGCCGGGCCCGGGCGGCCTCCTGCACCTGGGCCAAGCGCAGGCCCTGGAGGCGCGCTTGCTGGGTGCGGTCGGCCTGCTCGATTTCGTACTGGGCTACGTGCAAGGCCCCTTGCGCGGCGCTGAGCGTATCGGCGAGTCCCTGCGCGGCTAAGGCATAGGCCGCGGCTGGGCCAGGCTGTCGGCGGCTATCGTAAAAACGCGCCAGCTCGCGCAGGTAGGCCAGGCGCAAGGGCGTCGAATGGCTCAGCTGGGCCTGGCGATACGCCGTGCGCCAAGCCACCTCGGCCTGGGCCGGCTGGCCCTGCACTTCGTCGTACTGGGCCCAGGTGGCCGCCAGCTCCAGGTTGCCGTAGGCAGAGGTTAGCGGCAGGTGCAGCGAGTCGGCCAGGTGCTGCGCCCCTTGCAGCAATGGCCCCACTTCGGCGCCGCGGTGCAGGCCTAGCAGCAGCTGGCTTTTCAGCACCAGCCCGTAGGCTTTGTTAACCGGCACCTGGGCGGCGTCCGGCGCCGGCGTGGTCAAGGACTGGTCAATGGCGTGCAGGGCCGCCGGGTAGTGGTGCAGGCGCAGGTGTACCACGGCCAGCGTGCGGTAGGTGAAGGCGAGCGGAAGCGAGCGGGCAGGGACAGCCAGCGCCCGCTGGAGGTAGTGCTGAGCCTTGGCGTAGTTGCCCCACTCCAGGTAGGCGCCGCCCACCACGACCAGCGCATTCTTGTAATAGGCCCGGTAGAAAGGGCGGTACAACTCCGCCCCTTGCAGGTAGTCCCCGATGGCTTGGTTGTAGTCGCCTCGGGACACGCAGTAGCTGCCGAGCGCGTGGTAGCAGGGGGCCATGTTTTCGAGGTCTCCACGTTGGCGGTACTCGGCCAACTTGGTCTGGTAATACGTGCGCTTGGCTTCCTGCTGATTCAATCCATTGTAGGCCAGGCGAACAACGGTCAGCAGCCGGAGTGCGGGCCGGCCCAGGCGGTCAAAGCCCGTCACGGCGGCTTGCAGGCTGTCGAGGGCCGGGGCATACGCCTTGGCCTGCAACAGGCGCTCGCCCGCCAACCAGCGGCGGCACGCCTCCCGCTCGGGCCGGTGCAGCCGGGTCGCGAGGGCCGTCGCTTCCGGCAGGCTTCGCTGCAACTCCCCCGTGGTAATGACCAAGTCCGCCAGGTGCAGCAGCGTGCGCAAGCGGGCCGTGTCGGCGTGCTGGCTGGCCAGCACCCGGCGCAAGGAATCGGGGTCGGTGGCCCAGTAGCGGTGGCCGAATGAGAAATGGGCCGGCGTTTGGGCGGCCAGCGGCCCGGCTAGCAGTAGCAGCACGAACAGCCAGGATTTCAGCAAGGAGGGCATACGGCGGAGCAGGGTCGCGTTAAAGGGGTAGGGAAATAACGAATTCGGTGCCCTGGCCTTCTTGGCTCTCGACGGAGAGCGTACCGCCGTGGCCCTGGGCAATGATGTCGTGCGCGAGCGAGAGGCCCAGGCCCGTGCCCTCGCCCGTGGGCTTGGTAGTGAAAAAGGGTTGGAAAATTTTGGCCTGCACCTCAGGGCTCATGCCCGTGCCGTTGTCTGAAACGCGGATTTCTACCCCCTTTCCTACCCCCCTCGTGGCCACGCGCACGGTGGGCACGTAGCCCGCCTCACCCAGGCGCTGGCGCTGCTGCACGGCGTAGAAAGCGTTGTTGAACAGGTTCAGGAGCACCCGGCCCAGGTCGGCCCCTACCCCCTCCACCAGCGGCAAGTCGGGGGCAAAGTCGGTTTGCAAGGCCGCATTGAAGGTTTTATCCTTGGCCCGCAGGCCTTGGTAAGCCAGGCGCAGGTATTCGTCGGCCAGCGCATTCATATCGGTGGGTGCTCGCTCGCCGCTGCTCTGGCGCGAGTGCTCCAGCATGCCGCGCACAATGCTGGCGGCGCGCTGGCCGTGCTCGGTAATTTTGACCAGGTTCTGTTTGAGGTCGCCCAGCAGCTCGGTTTCCAGAGCCGGGTCGCGGGTCGGGCGCGCCTGTTCTTCTTCCAGCTCCTCCACCAACTCGGCGCTGACTTCGGAGAAGTTATTCACAAAGTTGAGCGGGTTCTGAATCTCGTGGGCGATACCGGCCGTGAGTTCGCCTAGGCTGGCCATCTTCTCGGCTTGGATGAGCTGGGCTTGGGTGGCGCGCAGCTTCGTCAGGCTGGTATCGAGCTGGTCGCGCTGGGTTTGCAGCTCACTTTTCTGGGCCGTAACCGCTTCGTTGAGGCGATTGAGGGCCGCGTTGGCGCGCTGCTTTTGGCGGTTGCTGCGCCACAGCAAAAACGAGAACCCGCCGATAAGGGCGAGCACCGTGAGCACGGCCCCGAGCACCCAGCGCTGGCGTCGGGCCCGGGCCACGTCCAACGCCTGGGCTTGCCGTAAGCTGGCGATGCGCAGGGTCTGGGCGCGGTCGGCCTGCTCGATTTCGTAGCGGGCCACGTGCAAAGCCCCTTCCCGCGTGTCGAGCGAATCGGCCAGCGCTAAGGCAGCTACCGCGTAGCGGGCGGCCGGCACCGGCTGGCCGTGCTGCTGGTAGAAGCGGGTGAGCGCGCGCAGGTAGCGCAGGCGCAACGGCGTGACGTGGCCTTGCCCGGCCTTGTGGTAAGCCGCCAGCCAGTACGTTTCGGCCCGGCCCGCTTCGCCCCGCGCCGCATAGTACCGCGCCCAAGTGGCATCCAATTCCAGGTTGCCAGCCGCCCCTGACAGCGGCAGGGAAAGGGAGTCGGCCAGGTGCTGGGCTACCTGCAGCAGCGGGCGTACCGGTGCCGGGTGGCCCTGCGCCAACAGCACCGCCCCGCGGAGGGCGAAGACGTAAGCTTGCTTGAACGCCACAGCGTACGCCTCGTGTTTCGGGCGAACGAGGGCCTGGTCGAGGGCGCGCAACGCCGCCGGGTAGTCGTGCCGCTGCACGTACACCTCGGCCAGGATTTTATAGGCAAAGAAGGCGTCGCCGCGCTGGCGGCGCAGCCCGGCCACGGCCTGCTGGAGGTAGTGCAGGGCCTTAGCCGTGTTGCCCCACTCGGCGTAGTCGGTGCCCAGCGGCACAAGGTGTCGGTAGGCATACGTACGATTAAAGGCGCTCAGGAGCGCCACGTCCTGCAAGTAGTGGCCCAGGGATTGGTTGTAGTCGCCCTGGTACCGGTAGTAGCCGCCCAGCCCTTGGTGGCAGGCGGCCATGTTTTCTGTGGCCCCGCGCTGCTGATAGTACGCCAGCTTTTCCTGGTAATAACGGCCCCGCGCTGCCTGCTGCTTCAACGCGTTGAAGAGCAACCGCATGGAAGACAGCAGCATGGGAATGGGCCGACCCAGCCGGTCGAAAGCGGCTACGGCAGCCTCCAGCGTATCAAGCGCGGGGGCGAAATCTTTTGCCTGGTAAAGCCGGTTTCCATGCGCCAGCAGGCGGTAAGCGCGCTGCTCGGGACGATGCAGCCGGGCACTGAGCACGGCCGCTTCCGCCACCTCCTCCGCATTGGAGCTAATCTCATCCAGGGGCAATACATCGGCCAGGTGCATGAGCGTGCGCAGACGGGCCGTATCGGCCCGCTGCCCGCGGAGCACTTGCCGCAGGGAATCGGGGTCAGCTTCCCAGTAGCGGTAGCGGGCCGCCGCCGCGTGTTGCGCGGCTACTGGCCCGCTACCCAGCACCAGAAACGCGACTACGAGCCAAGCCGCCACGCGGCAAAAGGAAGAAGCAAACATAGGTTAGCTGGGTAAGCAAATCGTAAACGTGGTACCTTGGCCGGCCTGGCTCTCGACGGTGAGCGTGCCGCCGTGGCCCTGGGCAATGATGTCGTGGCTCAGGGACAGGCCCAGGCCCGTGCCCTCGCCCGTGGGCTTGGTGGTGAAAAAGGGCTGGAAGATTTTGGCCTGCACCTCGGCCGGCATCCCCGTGCCATTATCACCCACCTCAATTTCGACCCTGTCGCCTACCTGCTTGGTGCGCACGCTCACCGTGGGCACGTAGCCGAGCTGGCCATTGGCTTGCTGGCGCTGGTGCACGGCATAAAAGGCGTTGCTGAACAGGTTCAGCAGCACCCGGCCCAGGTCGGCCCCTACCCCCTCCACCAGCGGCAAGCCCGGCGCGAAGTCCGTTTGCAGCTGCGCGTTGAAGGTTTTGTCTTTGGCGCGCAGCCCTTGGTAGGCCAGCCGTAAGTATTCGTCGGCCAGCTGGTTCACGTCCGTCGGGGCGCGCTCGCCGGTGCTCGTGCGCGAGTGCTCCAACATGCCGCGCACGATGGCGGCGGCGCGCTTGCCGTGCTCCGTTATTTTGCCCAGGTTTTGGGCGACGTCGCTCGCCAGCTCGGTGGCCTCGGCGGTGTCGCGGGCGGCCAGCGCCTGCTGGAGTTCCTCGACCAGCTCGGTGCTCACTTCGGAGAAATTGTTGACGAAGTTGAGCGGGTTCTGAATCTCGTGGGCGATGCCGGCCGTCAGCTCCCCCAGGCCGGCCATCTTCTCCTTCTGAATCAGTTGGGCCTGGGTGGCGTGCAGGTCGGTGAGCGAGCGTTGCAGCGCGTCGGTGCGCTCGGCTACTTGGTGCTCCAGCGTGTCGTTTTGGGCGGCCAGCAGGGCCTGCTTGTCCTGCTCCTGCGCGATGGTTTGGGCCGAGAGATGCTCGACTTCGCGCAGTTTGACTAGCAGTAACTCGGCATCGAGGGCGAACTCGCGGGCCAGAAATAAAGAGATAGCCAGCGCCGGCAGCAGGATGGGGGCGTAACTCACCCAATCGTCCAGGCTTGGCGATAGGTATATCCCCAGTAATCGCAAGCCAGTGTACAGCAAGATGATGAGCAATCCGCCGGCAAAGCCAGCGGCAATGATGCGCGCGCCCCGCCGCCGCTGCCGCAGCGCCCGCACGGTTATGCGTACTATCTCGGCCAGCCCCAAGATTCCAGACAACAGGGCCGCAAGCCCGGCCCAAGGCGAAATCATGGTAAGCACTTTTATCGGCAGCACCAGGCACCCAATCACCACCAAGCCCACGTAGACCCGGCCGGGCTGCAAGCCGAATAAGCTGTACATGGCCCGTAATAAGTAAAAGCCACTCAGCGTTACCAGAGCGCCCCCGGTGGCAGCAATGGCTGCACTCCATTGCCACGAAGGCAGTATCGCAAAGCCGATGATACCATAGTTTACGCCCATAGTTGCCAAACAAAAGCCCAGCGCGTAGCGGGCAAAATAGCGGTTGGCCCGCTGGGTAGGGTTATAGAGATAGAAGGTGTAGTGCAGCAGGGTCAGCAGCAGAAACACCGTCGTTATTACCCAATAATTGGTTTCCTGCACGGCACACTTGGTATCCACCCGCTGCCGCTGCCGCTGGGTCAGCAGCCGCGCCTGCAACAGCGGCAGTCGGTCGGTACCCAGCAGGGGGAATAGGCGCCAGGGCACGAAGCGCACGGCCAGCACCTGCTCGGCGGGCCCGTTGGCGGGCACTTCTAGCCAGTCGGGCTCGTAGCAGAACCCGCGCGTGCGGGCCCGGTGGGCGCTGTCGGTTAGCAGGCGGCCGTTGAGGTAGATATCGGCCGTGCCCAGCCGGTAGAACTGCAGCGCTAGGTTGCGCTGGCGCAGGCTGTCGGCCAGCCGAAAGCGCAGCCGCAGCCAGCACACGCCCGCTCGGGTGGCGCGCGGCATGGCGTGCACCGGCCGGTTTAGGGTGAGCGTATCCCAGGTACTGGCGTCGAAGTCGGGGCGGGCCCAGGTGGGGTCGTCGCCGGCATGGTAGCGCCAGCCCTTCGTGAGTAGCGAGCGCCAGCGCGGCACAAAGCCCACGTGCGAGTCGGGGGTTTGGTTTGCACCTTTCGTCGGTTGGGCTAGGCAGGGGCCGGCGCTTAGTAGCACGAGCAACAGCAGTAACAAGTGTTTCATGCGGAATCCGAAAGCGGGGTTAAGCGGGAATGCTGATGAGAAACGTGGTGCCCTGCCCTTCTTGGCTTTCCACGGTCAGTGTGCCGCCGTGGCCCTGGGCAATGATGTCGTGCGAGAGCGAGAGGCCCAGGCCCGTGCCCTCGCCCGTGGGCTTGGTGGTGAAGAAGGGCTGGAATATTTTGGCCTGCACCTCGGGCGGCATCCCGGTGCCGTTGTCGGCCACGCGCACGTCTACCCCAGCGCCGGTTACGCTCTATGGGGCCGGTGACGTGCTTGTACAAGCCCGGTAAAAGCCGGGAGCTG
Source organism: Hymenobacter caeli (assembly GCF_013294115.1). GTDB lineage: Bacteria > Bacteroidota > Bacteroidia > Cytophagales > Hymenobacteraceae > Hymenobacter > Hymenobacter caeli. The sequence goes on from NZ_JABSNP010000031.1 coordinate 20,650, forward strand.
GGCTCCCCCGGCAGGTCGGGGCGGCCGTTTTGGCCCGTATGGCGCACTTCCCCCGAGCGGGCCTTGCCCCCAGGTACATGCACCCGGCCACCGAAAACCCCCGCCCGGCCGGCTCGCAGGCGGCGCTCGTGCCCGCCCCCCTGCCGGCAGCCTTGGCAGCGGAAGCAGCGGCAGGGGCCATGAGCGCGCGGGAAGGGCAGTATCAGCTGGTACGCATTGACTGTGAGGCCCTAAAATTAGAGCTAATGCCAGCAATTATCCTATGTTGTGAACCCCCGCAACGGCATCAATTTTCGGCCGCTGCCGCCCGCCCCGCGCCCCCACCGCGCCCAGCGCCCGTCCGTGCCCGGTCGGCCGCACCGCGTTGCCCGCGCTAGCTATTGGCTACAACCCGGGCCCGCCGCCGGCTCCACTGCTCGATGACCGGGTGCACGAGCACGCTGGCCAGGATGAGGACCGTGCCCAGGTAAAAGCCGCCCGCCATGCGCTCCTGCCCGAAGCCCGGCACCCGCAGCCAGTACAGCCCCTGCGCCAGGAGGATGCCGTACACCGGCTCCAAGTTGATGGTGAGGTTGACGACGAAGGCCGAGAGGCGCTTCATCAACTCGACCGACGACGAGAAGGCGTACACCGTGCACACGCCCGCCAGCAGGCCCAGCCACAGCCAGCCGTAGCCGTGCAGGGCCAGCCGCACGCCCGCCCCGTGGGTGAGGTAGCGCCCGTAGAACGGCAGGAACAGCGCGATGCTCAGCCAGGCCCCCGCCATCTCGTAGAAGGTGAGGCGCACCGGCGCGTGGCGCCGCACCAGCTGCGAGTTGAGCACGCTGAACAGCGCCGAGAGCCCCGCCGAGCCCACCGCCACCAGCAGGCCGGTGAGCTGGCTCAGCTCGGCCTGCGAGATTAAATACAGCCCCAGCATGGCCCCCAGGCCCAGGCCCACCTCGTAGGCCCGCACCCGCCGCCACAGCAAGAGGGGCTCGAGCAGCGACGTCCACAGGGCCAGCGTGGCCAGGCCCGCCAGGCACACGCTGACGGACGAGAGGCGGGCGGCCAGGAAAAACGTAATCCAGTGGGCGGCCACCAGGGCCCCCACGCCCAGCAGCTTCAGGGCCTCGGGCCAGGCCACGCGCCAGCCCACGCGCCGCGCCGCCAGCAGCAGCCCCAGCCCCGCCGCCGCCAGCCCCGTGCGCCAGAACACCAGCTCCACGGCCGGCGTGGGGGCCAGCAGCTTGCCCAGAATGGCCGTGAAGCCCCACAGCAACACGATGAAATGCAGGCGCAGGTAGTCTTTTAACAAGGAGTGAGGGTAGGAGGGTAGGAGGATATGGGGCGGGCGGGTAGGCGGAATGTTGTCATTGCGAGGAGGAACGACGAAGCAATGACAACATTCCGCCTACCCGCCCGCCCCCTACTTCGGCACAAACCGGTAAAGAGCTACCCCAATCACGGCAAAAATAGAATTGGGCACCCACGCGGCCACCAGCGGGGCGAGGCTGCCCACCTGGGCCAGGTTGCGGCTCAGCATCACGAAGATGATGAACACGAAGGCCAGCACGAAGCCCAGCGCGATTTGGCCGCCCACCCCGGCCCGCGACTTGCGGGCGCTCAGCGACACGCCGATGAGCGTGAGGATGAGCGTGGCGAAGGGGTAGGAGTAGCGCTCGTACTTGGCGCTGAGGTAGGTAGCGGTGTCGTCGGCCCCGCGCTCCTGCATCTCGGCGATGAATTTGTTGAGCTGCGGCAGCGTCAGGGTTTCCTCCTCGCGGTAGTGGCTGGCGAAGTCTTTGGGCGTCAGGCGCAGGGTGGTGTCGCGGGCCGGAATGCTGCGCAGCACCTCGTCCTGGGCCCCGCGAAAGGTGCGGTCGAGCTGCGGCGTGAGGTGCCACACCTGCTTGGTCGAGTCCCAGGTGATGGCGTCGGCCGTCATGCGGCGGCGCAGGATGGTGCTGTCGATGGTTTCGAGGGCGAAGCGGTAGCCCGTGTTGTGGGTGTTGTCGTAGCTCTCCATGTACACGTAGCTGCGGGGCCCGATGCGGATGTGCACGTCGCGCCCCTTGAAGCGGTAGGGCAGCTTGATGTAGGCCCGCTCGAAGCGCACCCGCTCCTTGTTGGCCACCGGCAGCACCCAGCCGGTGAGGGCAAAAATGAACAGCCCCACCAGCGCCGCCGCCGCCATATACGGGGCCAGCAGCCGCCGGAAGCTCACGCCGCTGGCCATGATGGCCACAATTTCCGTCCGCGCCGCTAGCTGGGCCGTCACAAACACCACGGCGATGAAAATGGTAATCGGGGCCAGCAGGTTCGAGAAATACGGAAACAGAAACACGTAGTACTCGAACACAATCTGCTTCAGCGTCAGGTTGTGCTGAATAAAATCGTCGTTCTTCTCGGTAAAGTCAATCACGCAAATCACCGACACGATGATGAACACCGTGAAGACGAACGCCGTGAGGAATTTCTTAATAATGTATTTATCGAGGATGTTCATTTTACTAGCTGTTAGCTCTTAGCTGCTACTTGTTAGCTACTGAATCTAATTAAAGAGCTAACAGCTAGTAGCTGTCAGCTAACCGCTCACAAACGCGTCATCACCTGCTGTACCATGCGGGCCTTCCAGGGCCCAAACGTGCCGGCCTGGATTTGCGTGCGGGCTTCGCGCACCAGCCACAAATAGAACGCCAGGTTGTGGGCCGAGGCAATCTGGGGCCCCAGCAGCTCCTTGCTCTGAAACAAATGCCGCAGGTAGGCCCGCGAGTAGAACGTGCTGGCGACCCCGGGCAGGCTGGGGTCGATGGGCGTGAAATCCGTCGCCCACTTCTTGTTGGTGATGTTGACGATGCCCTGGGTGGTGAACAGCATGCCGTTGCGGGCGTTGCGGGTCGGCATCACGCAGTCGAACATGTCCACGCCCAGGGCAATGTTTTCCAGGATGTTGGCCGGCGTGCCCACGCCCATCAGGTAGCGGGGCTTGTCGGCGGGCAGGATGTCGCAGACCAGCTCCGCCATCTCGTACATCTGCTCGGCGGGCTCGCCCACGCTCAGGCCCCCGATGGCGTTGCCGGCCCGCCCCTGGGCCGCCACAAACTCGGCCGACTGCACCCGCAAATCCTTAAAGGTGCTGCCCTGCACAATCGGGAACAGGCTCTGCTCGAAGCCGTAGAGGCCCTCGGTGGCGTCGAAGCGCTGGATGCAGCGTTGCAGCCAGCGGTGCGTGAGGTCGAGCGAGCGGCGGGCATATTCGTACTCGCAGGGCCAGGGCGTGCACTCGTCGAAGGCCATGATGATGTCGGCCCCAATCACGCGCTGGATGTCCATCACACCCTCCGGCGTGAACAGGTGCGGGCTCCCGTCGATGTGCGAGCGAAACGTGACGCCGTCCTCCTTAATCTTGCGCGTGTTGCTGAGCGAAAACACCTGGTAGCCGCCCGAGTCCGTCAGCAGCGGCCGGTCCCAGCCGTTGAACTGGTGCAGGCCCCCGGCGGCTTGCAGCACCTCCAAGCCCGGGCGCAGGTAGAGGTGGTAGGTGTTGCCGAGGATGATTTGGGCGTCGATGTCGGTTTTGAGGGTTTGCTGGCTCACCGCCTTCACGGTGCCAGCGGTGCCCACGGGCATGAAAATGGGCGTTTCGATGGCCCCGTGGGCCGTGTGCAGCAGCCCGGCGCGGGCCTTGGTGGCGGGGTCGCGGGCGAGGAGGTCAAAAGTCATGCAGGGACTGGGAAGTGGCGGTGTAGCGCGAACTCTGTAGTTCGCGTCCCCGCGCCGTTCACGCAGCATCAATGGCGTGGAAACGCGAACTACAAAGTTCGCGCTACGGCCGGCAAAGGTAGCCCGTACCTTTGCCGGCTCATCCGCGTTGCCCGCCGTTGCCCCCGTATTTACCCAAGTCCCCCGTTTTCTGGTTGCTGCTGGCCTGCGTGCTCACGCAGTTCTACTACTGGTTTCACTACTTCGGGCCTTTCGCCCGCCGCCCCGCCGAGGCCCCGGCCGACGCGCCGGGCCCCGACGACCACGCGCCGGTGTCCATCGTCGTGTGCGCCCGCAACGAGCTGGAAAACCTGCGCCGCCTGCTGCCCCTGCTGCTTCGGCAAGACTACCCGGGGCCCTTCGAGGTGGTGCTCATCGACGACCGCAGCCGCGACGACACCCAGCAGTACGCCCAGCAGCTGGGCCAGTACTACGCCGAGCGGTTCCGGCTCGTCACCGTCAAAAGCACCCCCGACGGCTTCGCGCCCAAGAAATACGCCCTCACCCTGGGCATCAAAGCCGCCCGCCACCCCCGCCTGCTCTTCACCGACGCCGACTGCATCCCGGCCACCAACCAGTGGCTGCGCCTGATGCAGCGCGGCTTCGGGGGCCCCGGTGCGGGCGCGGGCTCCGCGGCCGACCTCGTGCTCGGCTTCTCGGCCTACGCCGAGGCCCCTGGGCTGCTCAACCGCCTCATCCGCTACGAAACGCTGCTCACGGCCGCCCAGTACCTCAGCTTTGCCTGGCGCGGGCGGCCCTACATGGGCGTGGGCCGCAACCTGGCCTACACCCGGGCCACGTTCGCGGCCACCAAGGGCTTCGCCAGCCACATCCGCCGCCTCAGCGGCGACGACGACCTGCTGGTGCAGGACGCGGTGGCCCAGGGCCGGCGCGCCGCTGTGGTGGCCGACGCCCCCGCCCACACCCTGAGCGTGCCCGCCGCCACCTGGGCCGCCTGGTGGGCCCAGAAGCGCCGCCACCTTTCGGCCGGCAGCCGCTACCGGGCGGCCGACCGCGGGCGCATCGGGGCCTTCGTACTGGCCAATACGCTGCTGTACGTGCTTACCGTGGCGCTAGCTTTTTCGCCCGAACTTTGGGTAACTTTGGCGGTTGTGTGGGTTCTGCGAACTTTAGCGCTAATCCGTGTGTATGGCCTCCTTGGCCGGCGACTGGGCCAGCCACTGCCGCTCGTTTGGCTGCCGCTGCTCGACGTTTTATATTTCGCTCAATACGTTACCATCAGCCTTTCCTTGCTATTCAAGCGTCCCCTTCGATGGAAGTAAACAACCAGGACATTCAGAAACAGTTCTCCGCCAAGGCCAAGCACGACTTCAAGCTCATCCGCGCCGCCGTGGACCACGGCGACGAGAAGGCTTACGCCGAGCTGATGCAGATTTACAAGAAGCCCGTGTACCACGTGGTGCTGAAAATGGTGCGCAACCAGGACGACGCCGAGGACCTCACCATCGAGGCCTTCGCCAAGGCCTTCAAGAACCTGCACAAGTTCAACCCCGAGTACGCCTTCAGCACCTGGCTCTTCCGCATCGCCACCAACAACTGCATCGATTTCATTCGCAAGAATAAAATCAAAACGATGTCCATCGATTCGGCCATCAAGGTCGATAACGGCGACGAAATCACCATCGATTTCCGCGACAACGACCTCAACCCGGCCGAGCACGCCGTGCGCAACCAGAAAATCGAAATCATGCGCCACGTCGTCTCGCGCCTGCCCGACAAGTACCAGCGCCTGGTGAGCCTGCGCTACTTCGACGAGCTGAGCTACGAGGAAATTGCCACCGAGCTAAAAGCCCCCCTCGGCACCGTGAAAGCCCAGCTGCACCGCGCCCGCGAGCTGCTCTACGACATGATGAAGCACACCAAGCAGATTATTTAAGCTCTGAAAAGCCCCGCTCGTCGGGGCTTTTTTATGGCCGGCCAGGACCCTCAATTTCTATTGAAAGCACGATGCCGTATTTCTTTATCCTGCCGGTTTTCGTAGTGGGGCTGCTGTTGCCGCTGGCCGCTGGGGTGGTGCTGCGCTTCACCCGGTGGCGGAACGCCGCGCCGTATGTTTTCGGAGTAGCAGTGGGCGCGGCCCTGGGCTTTGCCGGGGCCAATGCGCTACTGCTACCGCTGCTGCATGGGGTAAACAAACTCCCCGCTACCCAAAATGCGCAAACAATCAAGACGCTGCTGCTGGCCGTGGTGGTCTTCATCGGGCCGTTTGTGGCGTCCGCGGCGGGCGCAGTCGTTGGAGCAATCGTGGGAATAGTGGCAGCGTGGCGCATTGGCCGGCGCTGAGTCCGTAGCGAGCAGGATTCGCGCCATTCGGGTAGGTGCCGGGCCTCCAGCAACCCATGTGAAGCCGCCGAACCGTGCACCTTTGCGCCCATGAATCTCCTCCAGCAGCACTTCCCCGAGTTCACGCCCCAGCAGCTCCAGCTTTTTAAGCAGTTCGAAACCGAGTTCCGGGCCATCAACGAGCAGGTGAACCTGGTGTCGCGGGCCGACGTGGACAACTTCGCCGAGCGGCACGTGCTGCACTCGCTGGGCCTGGCCAAGGTGGTGCAGTTCCCGAAGGGCAGCGCCGTGCTCGACGTGGGCACCGGCGGGGGCCTGCCGGGCCTGCCGCTGGCCATTGCCTTCCCGGAGGTGCACTTCCACCTGGTGGACAGCATCGGCAAGAAAATCCGGGCCGTGCAGTACCTGGCCGGGGCCCTGGGCCTCGACAACGTGACGGCCGAGCACACCCGCGCCGAGCAGCTGCGCCCCAAGTACGACTTCGTGGTGAGCCGCGCCGTGGCCCGGCTGGCCACCTTTCACCCGTGGGTGGCCCACCTGTTCAAGCCCAAGGGCCTGCGCGAAAGCGGAATGTACCTGCTCAAAGGCGGCGACCTGGCCGAGGAAATTGCCGAGTCGGGCCTGGTGGCCACCGTCACCGAACTGGCGCAGTTTTTTCCTGAGGAGTTTTTTGAAACCAAGAAGGTCGTGTTCGTGCCCGCCAACTCGCGGGCCCGCTAATCGCAGGCAATCAGGCGGGTAGGGGCCCCAGCAGGAATTCCACCGCCCGCCGCTCCGAGTAGTACGCGCCGTCGGGAGCCCCTTCGCCGAAGCCCACGTGCCCGCCCCCGGGCGGCGTTTCGAGGTACACGAACCGGGAGGCGGCCGCCACCGCGCGCGGAAAGCACGAGGGCGGCAGGAACGGGTCGTTTTCGGCGTTCACCAGCAGCGTGGGCACTTGGATGGCCGCCAGGTACTGCCCCGAACTGGCGAAGGCGTAGTACGCATCGGCCGAGGCGAAGCCGTGCATGGGGGCCGTGTAGCGGTCGTCGAACTGCGGGAAGTCGCGCAGCTCGTCCAGGCCCGCCAGGTCTACTTCGCCGGGCCGCAGGGCCGCCTTGTCGCGGATTTTCTGGCGCAGCGTTTTCAAAAACCGGCGTAGGTACACCTGGTTCTGGGGCCGGGCAATGTGCAGGGAGCTGGCTCGCAGGTCGGTGGGCACCGAGAACACGGCGGCCCGCTGCACCTCGGCTGGCACCTGCGCCGGGGCCTCGCCCAGGTACTTGAGCGTCACGTTGCCGCCCGCCGAGAAGCCCGTCAGGTACACGCGCGGGTAGCGGCCCGGGGCCAGGGCGTGGCGCAGCACCCGGGCCAGGTCGCCGGTGTCGCCGAGGTGGTAAGAGCGGAGCAGGCGGTTCATCTCGCCGCCGCAGGTGCGGTAGTTCCAGGCCAGCGCGTCGAGGCCGGCGCGGTTGAGGGCCCGTACCATGCCGCGCACGTAAGCGCTGCCGCTGCTGCCCTCCAGGCCGTGCGACACAATGGCCAGGCCCTGGGCCACGCGCCCGGCCGGCAGCCGGCTCCAGTCCAGGTCGAGGAAATCGCCGTCGTCCAGCTCCAGCCGCTCGCGTTGGTACGCTACCTCGGGCACCGAGCGCCACAGGCTGGGCACGATGGTCTGCACGTGGCCGTTAAATAAGTAGCGCGGCGGCTGGTAGGCCGGGTTGGAAAGCAAGGGCATGGGGCCTGAGAAGCGCGGCAGTCGGCCGCTGAATAATTGTACACTCACAAGGTGGCGAAGAATTGGCTTGTCGGCGGCTTCGCTCTTCTGTTACAAACTAATCGAACACAGCCGTGCAAGCAGAACGGTTCGGGAATTTTCCGAACTTTCTATTGCAGGAATAGAAATGTTCCGTACCTTTGCTCTCCCAAACGCAAAAAGACCCGGCTTACCGGCCGTTTTCGATAGTTTTTTCTTCTCATGGCAAACCATAAGTCGGCTCTCAAGCGCATCCGCAGCAACGAAGCCAAGCGCGTACTGAACCGCTACCAGCACAAATCGACCCGCACGGCCATCAAAAAGCTGCGCGCCACCACCGACAAAACGGCCGCTTTGGACTTGTTGAAGAAGGTATCGTCGATGCTGGACCGTTTGGCTAAAAAGAGCATTATCCACAAAAATAAAGCTGCTAACAACAAAAGCAAGCTCACGAAGTTCGTTAATGCGCTCAGCGCGTAACGAATAGGAGGGCCGGGCTGCGCCGCCCCAAGGTCCGGTCCTCCGTCTTATACCAAGAGGCCCCGTTTCCAACTGGAAACGGGGCCTCTTGTGCGTTCAGGGTGCGAAGGTACCCGCGGTGGCCGCGGGCTCACGGGGTCGCGGCCAGGGTGATAACCCGCTGGCAGACGGCTACGCGGCGGCCATGCTACAAAAAGGGGCCCCGGCTGTTCGCAGCCGGGGCCCCTTTTTAGAACCAAATAACCGGTAGGCCCAGCAGAATCCTGCTGAAATCTGCGGTTTAGGGCCTAAGCCACGGTCACTTTCACCATGTTGGCCTTGCCCTTTTCCTGCATGGGCATCGAGCCGGTGGTGATGAACACGTCGCCGGTGGCCAGGTGGCCGGTGGTTTGGAGGACGTAGCGGATGTCGGCCACGGTGCTGTCGGTGCTGATGTAGCGGTCGTAGTAGAAGCCGCGCACGCCCCAAACCAGGCTCAGGGCGGTGAGCAGGGCCCGGTTGTCGGTGAAGATGAAGATGTTGGCTTTGGGCCGGTACTTGGAGATTTGAAACGCCGTGTAGCCGTTGTGCGTGAGGCCGGTGATGGCCCTGGCCCCCGTGTTTTTGGCCAGGTGGCAGGCCGCCGACAGCACGCTGTCGGCCATGAACTGGGGCGCGGCGGGGTCGATGGGCCGCCAGCGGTAAAACAGGTTCGGGCTCTGGGTTTCCACGCTCATGATGGTGCCCACCATCGAGCGGATGACTTCGGCGGGGTAGGCCCCCACGGCGGTTTCGGCCGACAGCATCACGGCGTCGGCCCCGTCGAGCACGGCGTTGGCCACGTCGCTGGTTTCGGCGCGGGTGGGGCGCGGGGCCGTAATCATCGACTCCATCATCTGGGTGGCCACGATGACGGGCTTGCCGGCCGCGTTGCACTTGGCGATGATCATCTTCTGCGCCATCGGCACTTCCTCCATCTTCACCTCCACGCCAAGGTCGCCGCGGGCCACCATCACGGCGTCGGTGATGGCGATGATTTCGTCGAGGTTTTCCAGGCCCTCGGGCGTCTCAATCTTGGCCACCACGCGCGTGGTTTTGCCGCCCTCGGCGATGAGCTGCTTAATAAAGCGGATGTCCTCGGCGCGGCGCGCGAAACTCAGGGCAATCCAGTCCACGTCGTTTTCCAGGCCGAACTTGAGGTCTTCGATGTCCTTCTCCGTCATGCTCGGGGCCGATACCTTCGAGTCGGGCAGGTTGATGCCCTTGCGGGGCTTCACCAGGCCGCCGTAGATGACTTCCACGTCCACTTCGGCCGCGCGGTCGGTGGCCAGTACCTTCAGTTCGATTTTGCCGTCGTCGATGAGAATCATGTCGCCGGGCTTCACGTCGCGGGCCAGGCCCAGGTAAATCGTGCTCAGGCGGGTGGCGGTGCTGATTTCTTTCTCGCCGCACACGAGCTTGATTTTGTCGCCGCGCTTGATTTCCACGCCGCCGCCCTCCACGTCGCCGAGGCGAATCTTGGGGCCCTGCAGGTCCTGGAGCAGGCCCACGTTGGTGCGCAGGTCCTTATTGAGGCGGCGCACCAGGTTGATGACTTCTAAGTGCTCTTCGTGCTTGCCGTGCGAGAAGTTGAGCCGGAACACGTCCACGCCTTCGCGGATGAGCATGCCGAGGCGCTCGTAGGTGTTGGAGGCGGGGCCCACGGTGGCCACGATTTTGGTTTTGTTAAAGCTGGGACGGTTTTCCATGAAAGGGGAGAGGGGGTTCGGGCTGCAAGTTTAAGAAAAAGGAACCGGCCCGGCCCGGCCCGGCGGGCCCTACAAAATCAAGTTCTCTTTGTACTTAAGGGTATTGGGGTCGAACTGGGCGGCGTACTGCACCGCGTCGAGGGCGGTGAGGCGGGCCACCAGGGCCGCGCCGGCCAGCCCGTCGCAGCCGTTGCGCACGGCCAGCAGGTAGTCGTACTCCTTCACGTCGGGGGCCAGAAAGGGCTTGGGCAGGGCAGAGGGCACCAGTGCCCGGTTGCGGAACAGGCGCAGCGTGAGCACTTCCGTAGCGTGTAAGTAGTAGCTGAACACGAGCTGCTCGCGCCCGGCCAGCGGCAGGGCCAGGTCGGGCTGGCGGCGCAGGCGCAGGCGCAGGGCCCGGTTGAGGGCCCAGGCCAGCGAGTAGTCGCGGGCGCTGGACACGAGCCCGAAAAGGTCGAAATCGCAGGCCATCTCCACGTCCAGGGTAAAAATCTTCGTCACGGCGGCGGGCAGCGGCCGCGGGGCACGGCCGGGGCAAAGCTAAGCGCGATTGGGGCCCCGCACGCGGGCCCGGACCACAATCTTACACCCGCGTTTCGGGGCCGGACCCGGGCCCCGGTTAGAAAATCTCTCGTTACTTTGCGCCGTAATCCTTTTTAAACCCCACGGAAATGTCTGAAATCGCAGAAAAAGTAAAAGCCATCATTATCGATAAACTGGGCGTCGAAGCTTCGGAGGTAACCCCGGAAGCCAGCTTCACCAACGACCTGGGCGCCGATTCGCTCGACACGGTGGAACTGATTATGGAGTTCGAGAAGGAGTTTAACGTGAGCATCCCCGACGACCAGGCCGAGAACATCCAGACCGTGGGCCAGGCCATCAGCTACCTCGAAGAGCACGCCAAGTAATCTTTACGCTTTATAGTTGCCATGACCGGCCGGCTCGCCGCCGGCCGGTTTCGTGGTTTTAGTCTGCCCCTTTTTTGCGCCGCTGGCGCTTGCTTATGTCGTCTATCCGACGCGTTGTCGTTACCGGCCTCGGGGCCATCACGCCGATTGGCAGCACGGTCCCGGCTTATTGGGAAGGCCTGAAAAACGGGGTGAGCGGCGCTGCGGCCATCACCCGTTTCCCAGCCGGCAAGTTTAAAACCCGCTTTGCCTGCGAAGTAAAGGACTATAACCCCGACACGTACTTCGACCGCAAGGAGGGCCGCAAGATGGACCTCTTCACGCAATTCGCCGTCATTGCCTCCGACGAGGCCATTGCCGACGCCGGCCTGCTGGAAGGCGTGGACAAGGACCGGGTGGGCGTGATTTGGGGCTCGGGCATCGGCGGGCTGCGCTCGCTGCAAGAGGAGTGCTTCCAGTTTGAGCGCGGCGACGGCACGCCGCGCTACTCGCCCTTCTTCATCCCGCGCATGATTGCCGACTCCTCGTCGGGCAACATCTCCATCAAAAACGGCTTCCGGGGCCCCAACTTCGTCACCACCTCCGCTTGCGCCTCGTCGAACGACGCGCTGATTGCGGCTTTCAACAACATCCGCCTGGGCCTGGCCGACGCCATCGTGACGGGCGGCTCGGAGGCGGCCATCACCGAGTCGGGCGTGGGCGGCTTTAATGCGCTGAAAGCGATGAGTGAGCGCAACGACGACCCGGCCTCGGCCTCGCGGCCCTACGACAAGGACCGCGACGGCTTCGTGCTGGGCGAAGGCGCGGGGGCCCTGGTGCTCGAAGAGTACGAGCACGCCAAGGCCCGCGGGGCCAAGATGTACGCCGAAGTCATCGGCGGCGGCATGTCGTCGGACGCCTACCACATCACCGCCCCCGACCCGTCGGGCTCGGGCGTGGTGCTGGTGATGCGCAACGCCCTGCGCGACGCCGGCATCGGGCCCGAGGACGTGGACTACATCAATACCCACGGCACGAGCACGCCGCTCGGCGACGGGGCCGAAATCAAGGCCATCGAAACCGTGTTCGGGGCCCACGCCGCGGCGCTGAACATCTCCTCGACCAAGAGCATGACCGGGCACCTGCTGGGCGGGGCCGGCGGCATCGAGGCCGTGGCGAGCATTCTGGCCATTCGGCACGGCCTGGTGCCCCCCACCATCAACCTGCACACGCCCGACCCGGAAATCAACCAGGCCCTGAACTTCACGCCCAACACGGCCCAGGCCCGCGCGGTGAACGTGGCCATGAGCAACACCTTTGGCTTCGGGGGCCACAACACGTCGGTCATTTTCCGCAAGCTGTAATTCTTGCCCGCTTCGCTTTGCTAGGTTTCATTTCGCGGCTGCTCGGTTCGGACAAGGCTTTTCGCAAAGCCGTGGGCACGGTGACCGGCCAGGCCCCCGGCAACGCCCGGCTGTACCGGCTGGCGTTCACGCACTCGTCGGCGGTGCGGGCGCAGCCCGAGAAGGGCCGCCACCAGACCAACGAGCGGCTGGAGTTTCTGGGCGACGCCATCCTGGGGGCCGTGGTGGCCGAGTACCTGTTTCAGAAGTACCCCTACGAGCAGGAAGGCTTCCTGACGGAGGTGCGCTCGCGCATCGTCAACCGCGAGAGCCTGAACGGCATTGCCCTGAAGCTGGGGCTAGACAAGCTGGTGCAGCTCGACGCGGCCCAGGGCCGCGGGGCCCGCTCGCGCTCCGTGAACGGCAACGCGCTGGAGGCATTGGTGGGGGCCGTGTACCTGGATTTGGGCTACCGGGCGGCCCGCAAGTTCATCCTCACCCGCCTCGTGAAGGGCTTCGTGGACGTGCACACGCTCACCACCACCACGGCCAATTTCAAGAGCAAGCTGGTGGAGTGGGCCCAGCGCCAGGGCAAAAACCTGCGCTACGACCTCAGCGGCGAGGCCCGGCCGGGCGGCACGATGGAGTTTACGGCCACGGTGCTGCTCGACGACGAGGTAGTGGCCACCGGCATGGGCCTGAGCAAGAAGCAGGCAGAGCAGCTGGCCGCCGAGCGGGCCCTGGCGGCGCTGGGGGTGGATTAGCTTTCGCGGCTGGCTTACGGGTGCGACGTGATTATGGACATAGCTGTCATCCTCATCATCGGTATCAGCTTTGTTGCCGGGCTTTTCTGGTATCAGAATAACATCTGGGGGCCTAAGAAAAAGAAGCTGCTGATGCAGCACGGGCCACTGGTGGAGCTGGAGAAATGGCAATTTCGCGCCGTCACGAATGCTTTTGCGGGAGAATTAGTCGGTAAAGCAGCAGAAGTGCCGTTAGCGTTTGTGGGGACAACGGGGGGCTACGCTACGGAGGTGTCCATTGGCTGGAATTGCCGGCCGCATATACTGGTACGGCTGTTTTTCGAGCCAGGTAGCCGGGACTACGATGAGATAATGCACGCTTGGAAAGTGTTACAAGCGGCTACTGCCACCCAGGAGTTTAGAAATTGTTTCGTAGCCCCGGTATATGTAGATGCTGAGCTGGCGTACAACTTTTAGCCACCCAAGGCCGAAGAAATTATTGAACTGGCAGAACAAATGGCTCACGGCCTGCATGCCATCGGCAGAAAGCCTACTGTTTATGCGGAAGGTAGTGAGTTAGCCACTAGGATATTGGCAACCAGCCGGAGCCGAAACCTGGCCTCGTAAACAATGGGGCTGATTTCTGTTAACTAATAAATCAGTATTGAACATCATGCGTATCGCCGGTGCTGCCCTCAACCAAATCCCGTTCGACTGGGAAAATAATTTGCGCACCATCCGCGCGGCCATTGAGCAGGCCCGGGCGGCGGGCGTGGAGCTGCTGTGCCTGCCCGAGCTGTGCCTGACCGGCTACGGCTGCGAAGACCTGTTCCTGAGCGACTGGCTGCCGGCGGAGGCCCTGGCGCGGTTGCAGGACGTCCGGCCCTGGACGGACGGGATTTGCGTGTGCGTGGGCCTGCCCGTGCGGCTCCACCACCGCACCTACAACACCGCGGCGGTGCTGCGCGACGGGCAAATCTTGGGCTTCGCGGCCAAGCAATTTCTGGCCAACGACGGGGTGCACTACGAGCCGCGCTTCTTCGTGCCGTGGGCGGCGGGCGAGACGATAGCGGTGACGCTGGGGGCCGAAACCTGGCCGCTGGGCGACCTCACCTTTGAGCACCGCGGGATGAAGTTCGGGTTTGAGATTTGCGAGGATGCCTGGCGGGCCGACGACGTGCGGCCGGCCTGCCGGTTGCGCGGCCGGGTGGATTTGATTGTGAACCCCTCGGCCAGCCACTTCGCCATGAGCAAGACGGACCTGCGCTACCAGCTGGTGCTCAAGGCCTCGCGCAATTTCCACTGCACCTACCTCTACGCCAACCTGCTGGGCAACGAGGCGGGGCGCATCATCTACGACGGTGAAATACTGGTGGCCCGCAACGGCCACCTGCTGCGGCGCAACCAGCTGCTGAGCTTCAAGGAAGTGGACCTGGAGTGGGTGGACGTGGACTTCGGCCAGGACCTGGCCCCGGCCGCGGACATCGTGCCGCTGCCCGCGCCCGACGAGTACAAGGAACTCAACCAGGCCATGAGCCTGGCCCTGTTCGATTACCTGCGCAAGGCCCGCAGCCGCGGCTTCGTGCTGAGTTTGAGCGGCGGGGCCGACTCGTGCTTTTGCGCCGTGGGCGTGGCCGAGATGGTGCGCCTGGGCGTGGAAGAGCTGGGCGTGGCGGAGTTCAAGCGCCGCAGCGGCTGCTTCCCGGCGGCAGCCGAAACTGTGGTGGAGCAGGCCGGGGCCGGTGGGGTAGCGGCGCAAGTGGTGCGGAGCGAGCTGAAAGTAGAAAGCGAAGCGTTGGGAAGCACGGGGGCGGGGGGAGGACCGAATGGAAAAGCGGATGTCTTAACCTTAAACGATCCTCCTTTAACTGAAAACCAGCAGCTCGTCAACGCCCTGCTGACGTGCGCGTACCAGGGCACGGTGAACTCGTCGGACGACACGTTTGAGTCGGCCCAGGAGCTAGCGGATAGCCTGGGGGCCCGGTTTTTCCATTGGACCATTGACGACGAGGTGGCCGGCTACGTGGGCAAAATCTCGGGGGCCCTGGGCCGTGCGCTGGCCTGGGACACCGACGACCTGGCCCTGCAAAACATCCAGGCGCGGGTGCGGGCCCCGGGCATCTGGCTGCTGGCCAACGTGCAGAACTGCCTGCTCCTCACCACCTCCAACCGCTCGGAGGCCAGCGTGGGCTACTGCACCATGGACGGCGACACGGCCGGCAGCATCTCGCCCATCGCGGGCGTCGACAAGGCCTTCGTGAAGCAGTGGCTGCGCTGGGCCGAAACCGAGCTGGGCTACGGGGCCCTGCGCCACGTGAACGCCCTCCAGCCCACCGCCGAGCTGCGCCCCCTGGCCGACGGGCAAACCGACGAGCGCGACCTCATGCCCTACCCGCTGCTCAACCGCATCGAGCGCCTGGCGTTCTACGAGCGGCTGGCGCCCGCCGCCGTGCTGGCCCAGCTGGTGGCCGAAACCCCGGGGGCCGACGCCGGGCAGCTGCGCACCTACGTGCGCCGCTTCTACACCCTCTGGAGCCGCAACCAGTGGAAGCGCGAGCGGTACGCCCCCAGCTTTCACCTCGACGATTACAACGTGGACCCGCGCTCGTGGCTGCGCTTCCCCATCCTCAGCGGTGGCTTCGGGGCCGAGCTGGCGGCGCTGTAGGGCCCCCGGGCTGATGGATAGCAACCAAGTCGCGGGAGCCGCAAAGGTTCGCGCTGCCGGGTGGTTTACGACTTGCCCGGGCGAAGCTGTTTGAAAATAATTGTGCTGCCAGTCAGTGGCTTGTGTGATAAATTTGGGCGGCGGCGCAAGTTCTGGGGTTAGGTAGGGCCTAACCATCCGAAACCTCAGCCGCTGTGGCGCGGGCCGGTGCGAAGAGCGCCCCTTACCGATTATTCTGCCTTGGCCCACCCCGTTCCGCTGCTTGAGGCCCCCGGCCCGCCCGCAACTGCCCCGGCCAGCGCCCCGGTGGCCGATGCCGAACTGGTGGCGCAGTTGCAGCGCGGCAGTGAGGCCGCATTTCGCACCCTGGTGGCGCGCCACCAGGGCCGCGTGTACCGCACGGCGCTGGCCCTGCTGCGCTCACCGGAGGAGGCCGAGGACGTGGCCCAGGAGGTGTTTGTGGAAGTGTACCAGACCATTGGCCGGTTCCGGGGCGAGGCCGCCCTCAGCACCTGGCTCTACCAGCTGGCCACCTCGGGGGCCCTGAAAAACCGCCGGCGGGCCCGCGCCAAAAAGCGCCTGGCCTACGTCACCAGCCTGTTGGGCTTCAACAACGCTGTGCTGCACCACCCGCCCGACCACGCGCACCCGCTGGCCCTGCTCGAAGGCCAGCAGCAGCTGCAACTGCTGCTGGCCCGCGTGGCCCGCCTGCCCGACGCGCAGCAGGTGGCCTTCACCCTGCGCCACGAGCAGGAATTAAGCTACGCAGAAATCGCGGCCGTGCTCGGCACCAGCGTGCCCGCCGTGGAATCGTTGCTGTTCCGGGCCCGCCAAACCCTCCGTCAACAACTGTAACCCTCTGTCCGCCATGTCTAACGCCCCCGCCCGCCCGGCTCCCGACGAAGAATGGGACGACCTGCTGCGCCAGCTGCGCGCCCAACCCCCGGCCCAGCCCCGCCCGTATTTCTACCAGCGGGTGCACGCCCGGCTCGCCGCCGGGGCCCCCGCTGCCGCCGTCGCGCTGCCCGGCTGGCTGCGCCGGCCCGCCTACGCCGTGCTGCTCGGCGGGGTGGTGCTGGCCCTCAGCGGCGACGGGGCCACGTTCCGCCCGGCCGCGCGGGGGGGCCAAGCTGCCAGCTCGCCGCGGCTGCTCCCGCGCTGATTTGCCCCCTTTAGCTGGGCCGTTTTGGGACCTCGGCCGGGCCTGCCGCCGGGGGCCCAAAACGGCCGGCCCGGCCGCAAGCCCGGGGGCTGAGTACCTTTGAAACCATCTTTTACTTTCGCTACGCATGTCGTCTTTGCTCGCAAGTGTTTTCTGGAACGTTGACCCCACCATCTTCACGGCGGGGCCCTGGCACGTGTTCGGGCTAACCGTGGGGCCCCTCACGCCGCGCTGGTACGGGCTGCTGTTCATGGCCCCCTTCGTGCTGGGCACCTTCGTGCTGAGCCACATCTACAAGTCGGAGAAAACCTCCCCCGCCTGGGTCGATGTCATCACCGTGTACATGCTGGTGGGCACCATCGTGGGGGCCCGGCTGGGGCACGTGCTGTTCTACGAGCCGGCCATTTTGAAAGACCCGCTGGAGGTGTTCCGCATCTGGCACGGCGGGCTGGCCAGCCACGGGGCCACCATCGGCATCTTGCTGGCCGTGTGGCTGTTCTCGCGCAACAACAAGTTCGATTACCTCTGGACGCTCGACCGCATCGTGATTGTGGTGGCCCTGGGCGGGGCCTGCATCCGGATGGGCAACCTGATGAACTCCGAAATCGTGGGCAAGCCCACCGACGCGCCCTGGGCCTTCACCTTCCCGCGCGACGCGGAGCACCTGGTGCCCGCCGCCCACCCGCTGCCCGCCGGGGCCGTGCAGGTGGCCGCCGTGCCCGTGCAGCTGGTCGATGGCACCGCCGGCTACCGCCTGCTGCCCGCCGGTACCCCCGTGGCCCCCGACGCGCCGATGGCCGTGCCGCGCCACCCCACCCAGATTTACGAGTCGCTGTTCTGCGTGTTCCTGCTCGTGCTGCTCTACTCGATGTGGAACCGCACGAAGGACAAAACCCCGCGCGGGCAGCTGTTCGGGCTGTTCGTGGTGCTGCTCTTCACCTTCCGCCTCCTGATTGAATACCTCAAGGAAAACCAGGTATCGTTCGAAAACGGCAACGTCCTCAACCAGGGCCAGCTGCTCAGCATCCCGTTCATTCTCATCGGCATCTGGGTGCTGTGGCGGGCCGGCAAAGACCCCAACAACCCCTACGGCTACGCCCCGCGCGACCTGGACGCCGCCGATGCCGCCGCCGGGGCCCCGGCCGCTACGCCGCTGGCGGGCCGCAAGTAGCGGCGCTTCAACAGCTTAAGTAGTCGCGCAAAAGTAATCGCATAAAAACGGAGGCGTTAAATTTGGTGCATGCGTGCCCCCCTTGCCTTAACCCCCGACGAAGTCACCAC
>NZ_JABSNP010000032.1 GCF_013294115.1 Hymenobacter caeli
GACTACCAATCCGACCACACCTTGCTTCAACGCATCGAACACGTCCTAATCCGAATCGGAAAAAATTATACGGTTACTTTTGCGTGACTACTTAAAGCCGCTTTCGGTGAATACGGGGGGCATAATGGTGATGTGGCCGCTGCGGTTGCGCTCGATGCGCAGGTCGCGGTGGTCGAGGCAGAACTGGGCGAATTCCTCCTCCGTGAGGCGGTCCAGGACCGGGGTTTTGAGCTTGATGGGTTCCATGCGGGCGGGGGCGAATGAAAAAACGTGGGGCCGGGCTTACGGCTGCCGCCGCCGCCGCCGCTCCAGCGCGAAACCGGGCAGTACGGGTTCGCCGCTCAGCTCGTGGTCGAAGCCCACCACGGGCCGCACGGGCTGGTTCGGCTCGAAAATGAACACCGACTCGCTGGCCGGCGCGATGAGCCAGGCGAGCTGGGCCCCGGCTTCGAGCCAGTGCTCCATCTTGCGCATCGCGTCGGTGAGGCGGTCGGAGGGCGAGAGCAGCTCGGCCACAAAATCGGGGCAGATGCGGGCAAAGCCGCGCCGGTCGTCGGCGCTAAGGGCGTCCCAGCGGGCCCGGGCAATCCAGCTGGCGTCGGGCGAAAGCATGGCCCCGGTGGAGAGCGTGAAGCCGGCCGACGAGTCGAACGTTTTCCCTAGCGTTTTGTCAACGTTCCAGTTAGCTAGCTGGCGTGATAATTCGTTATTGGAGGAACCGGTTTCGGAACTGGCGGGGGGCATGATGGTGATTTGGTGGTCGGCGTCGCGCTCGATGCGCAAGTCGCGGTGGTCCTGGCAGAACTCGAAGAACTCCGCGTCCGTGAGGCGGTCCAGAACCGGGGTTTTGAGCTTGATAACGTCCATAAAACCGGGGCAGATTGAACCAACAAGGTACGCAGGAAACGGCCGGGCCGGCGGGCCCCTCAGCCCTCCAGCCAGGCCTTCACGGCGGGGGCTTTTTCCTTGCTCACCAGCACTTCGTCGGCGGGGGCGGGGTGCAGCTCCACCCGCAGCTTGCCGCCGAAATAGGGCACCAGCCGGCGCACGGCCGGCAGCTGGGCCAGGCACTGGCGGTTGAGGCGGAAGAACTGGGCCGGGTCGAGCAGGCCCTCCAGCTGCTCCAGGGTGTAGTCGATGATGAAGCGGCGGCCGTCGGCGGCCACCAGCGTGGTGGTGTCGTAGCGGCTGCCGAACCACGCCGCCTCGGCCACCGGCAGGGGCAGCAGCTGCTCGCCCTGGCGCACCAGGAAGCGCGTTTTGTGGGCCCGCTGGGGGCGGGGCAGCGCGTCGAGCAGGCGCTCGAGGCCCGGGGCGGGGGCCGGCCACTGGCGCAGCTTGGCCAGGGCGGCTTGCAGGGCGGCCAGCTTCACGGGCTTGAGCAAGTAGGCCACGCTGTTGGCCTCGAAGGCCCGCAGGGCGTAGGCGTCGTAGGCGGTGGTGAACACGACCGGGCTGGGCACCACGGCCTGCTCCCAGATTTCAAAGCTGAGGCCGTCGGCCAGCTGGATGTCGCTCAGAATCAGGTCCGGGGCGGGGTTATCGGCCAGCCAGGCCAGGGCCCCGGCCACGGTGTCGCGCACGGCCAGCACCCGGGCCCCGGCGTCGGCCTGGGCCAGCAGGCGCTGGAGGCGCTCGGCGGCGGGGTACTCGTCTTCTAAAATGAGAACGGTCATGGGCGGCAGCTGTCGCACGGTTTGGTAAAAAACCGACGCGGTAAGGTTGACGTCGGCAGGGCCCGCTGGGTTCTGCGGAAGCCGGGGCCGCGTTTCGCTGCACGGGCCGGCCCCCGGGCGCTGCCTGCGGGCAACCGGGCCCCCGGCGGGCGTCCCGGCTCAGTAAACGGCGGGAATGAGGCGTTTCGTGCGCTTTTGGTAATCGGTGTAGGCCGTCCCGAACTGCCGGGTCAGCACCGCCTCTTCCACCCAGATGCGGTAGCTGAAGGCGGCCAGGGTGGCGGCGGTAACCAGGAGCAGCGCCGGCCAGTTGTTGAGCGACAGGCCGAAGCCGACGAACGAGAGCAGGGAAGCCGCGTAGGAAGGGTGGCGCAGGTAGGCGTAAAAACCGTCCGTTTTCAGCTGGTGGCCTTCCCGAATGGTGACATCGACCGTGAAAAACCGCCCCAGCGACCGGATGACCAGCAGCCGCAGCGCCACGCCCAGCACGATGAGGGCCAGCCCCAGCTCGGGCACCAGGCGCTGCGGCCCCACCGGCCAGCGGGAGTGCTCCGCCAGGTACACGGCCAGGCCGTTCGCGCCGAGGAGCGTGGCCCAAATCAGGCCCAGCGAGTGCTTGTCGGCATTGGGCTGGTCGGCGGCCGAGGAGCGCATGAGGCGGTTGAGCAGAATTTCTGACAAGAACCAGCCGGCGTAAACGAGGAGAAAGAGCAGGGGCATGGCGGGGCGGGGCAACGGGCGGGTGGGCGAAACTGCCGGCTTCCCGCGGGAAGCCGCAACCGGTCAAAAGTAGCCGGCGGCCCCGGCAGCCCGCCAACAAAAGTGCCCGAAACCGCCGCCCCCGGCCCCCAAACCGCAAAGCAGGGGGCTCAGGCGTCGAGCAGCGGTAGCCGCACCGTGAACCGGCCATCGGCGGCCCCGGCGGCCACCGGCTGGGCCGCGCCCAGCAGCGCGTAGCGTTGGCGCACGTTGGCCAGGCCCTTGCCGGTGCCGGGCGCGGGGCCGGCCGGGCGCGGGCGCAGCGTGTTTTCCACGGCCAGGAAATCGAGCGTGTCGGGGGCCCCCAGGCGCAGGCGCAGCGGGTGCTCGCGCGAGGCCACGTTGTGCTTCAGCGCGTTTTCCACCAGCAGCTGCACGCTGAGCGGGGCCACGTGCCGGGCCAGGGCCCCGGGCGCAATGTGCCACTCCACCAGCAGGTTGTCGCGGAAGCGGGCCTTGTGCAGGGCCAGGTAGGTTTCCACGAAGGCCAGCTCCTCGGCCAGGGGCACCGTGGGGCGGCCCTGGGCCAGCAGCACGTAGCGGTACACGTCGGCCAGCTGCTCCACAAAGGCCTGGGCAGGGGCGTTGCCGGGCTCGATGAGGGCGGCCAGGGTGTTGAGGTTGTTGAACAGAAAGTGCGGGTCGAGCTGGCCCTGCAGCGCGTCGAGCCGGGCCTGGGCGCTGGCGCGGGCCAGTTGGTCGGCGCGGCGCACGTTCTGCTCCCACTGCTGAAAAAAATAGACGGCTTCGTAGAGCGTTTGCACCACCGCCGTAGGAATGAGGTTGAACCGCGCCTGCCGCAGCAAGTCGGCGGGGTGCAACGAAAACCACTGCGGCCGCCACCAGTGCAGCGGCAGCGCGAGCAGCACCGTGGCCGCGCCGGCAAACGCCACCGACAAGCCCGCCAGCGCCCACAAGCGGCGGCCGGTCTGCTCCACGCGCGGCAGGCGGCGCAGCAGCCACGCCCACAGCGCCCGGCAGCCCAGCCAAAACGCCGCGGTGATGTACAGCGCCACCCCCGCGCTCAGGGCGAACCGCGCCCCGGCCCCGGGGCCCCGGTACGGCCCGTTGAACAGGGCGATGACCAAGGCCAGGGCGGGAATGCCCCACAGGCGGAACCGGCGGTCGTTCATGCCGCAAAGATGGGCCCCCGGGCCGGCTGGGCCGGCCTCACAGCGGCTGCCCGTGCAGGGCCCGCACGAACAGGCCGGCCACCAGCGCCGCGTAGGCCAGGGCCCCCGCGCCGGCCAGCACCGCCGCCCGGCGCGGCACCCAGCGGCCCAGGGCCCCGCCCAGCAGCGGCAGCGCCTGCAGGGCGTGCAGGCCCAGGAAATGGGCCACGCGCAGGTCGCCGGCGCGGGTGCTCCAGCCCAGGCCGGGCAGGCCGGGGCCGCCGTCGGGGGCCCCCACGGTGTGCTGGCCGTTGTGAATCATGAGCCCGCCGAGCACCGAGCCCACCAGAAACACCAGCAGCCCCCAGCGCACGCCCCACACGTAGCCCGCCGGGCCGTGGGGCCGGTGCCGCCACACCAGGTACAGGGCCCACACGGTCAGGGCCGTGTTCAGGGCGATGAACAGCCCCATGAGGCCGAACAGCAGCGCGTCGAAGGCCGTGGCCACGTTGTAGTGCGAGGTGGTGCCGCGCCCGGCCTGCCCGAAAATGACGGCCTGCTCCACGGCCATGCTCAGGGCCACGCCCGCGCTCAGCCACCGCACGCCGCGCTGGGCCGCGCCCGGCAGGTCGGCCAGCAGCCAGCCCAGCGTCCAGGCGTAGGCCGTGACGGAAAGGGAAAACTTGAGCGGCTTGAGCCACACCGGGGCCCCCGTCACGAAGCGGTGGTCGAGCAGCAGGCCGGCCGTGGCCAGCGCGGCCAGGCCCACGTTCAGCCAGCCGGTGTAGGAGAGGGCGGGGTTGGCGCGGTGCAGCGCGCGCAGCGCCGTGCGCGCCCAGCGGGCCGGCGCGGGGCCCGGCGCAGCAGCGGCCTCCGGGGCCGTGAGTGGGTTGGCGAGGAACAGCGTTTTCATGGCAGTAATCAGTTAAGGTTCAATGATTGATTATTGACTTCCAGATTTTTACGTAGAAAAAACCGCCGCACGCCGCAGTAGAGCAGCAGCCCCAGGGGCCCCAGCATAAACGTGAGGGCCAGGCACGGCGCCAGGGCCCCGTGCGGCACGCCGCGCCGCTGGGCGTCGCGCACTTCCCAGGCCCCCACGGCCAGGTCGAAGCACAGGTAGTGCACCCAGCCGGCCAGCAGCGCCCACGGGTCGCGGAACAGCGCCGCCACCTGCGCCAGCGACCCGAAGCCGCCCTCGCCGCCGTGCGGCCCCAGGTAGTGCGCGGCGATGAGCCCGGTGTAGGCCACGGCCAGCCCCAGCGGCAGGGCCCCGCTGAGCACCAGCGCCCGGGTGCCGCGCCAGCGCGGGGCCAGCACCAGCAGCGCCCAGCCGAGCAGCGCCGCGGGGTTGGCGAGCGAAAACAGAAAATCGGGCGTGGGCATGGGCGGCGTTTGAGGCGGTAACGGCGTCAAAAGTAGAAGCGGGCCCCGCCGGCCACCAGCCCATTCGGGGCGAAGCGCCCCCGCGCCCGGGCCAAGCCGCCGCAGGGCGGGGCGAAGCGGCCGTGGGACTCGCCCGGTTAGTGGTTTATCGTCCCTACCTTACCGCTCCGGCTTTTCCTAACGGCTTCTACCCAAGCAATTTTCACCCATGCGATTGTTGTTATTCGCGGCGCTGGCCCTTGGCCCCGCGCTCCGCCTGTTGGCTGGCCCGTCCGGGGCCCTGGCCCCGTCCGGCACCTTGGTCAGCGGCCACCTCGCCCATCCCAAGTCGCCGCAGGTGGAGGTGGCCTACGGCTACAACGTCCTCACGCGGGAAGCCGTCGCCGTGGCCACGGCGCAGCTCGACGGCCAGGGCAATTTCCGGTTGGCCCTGCCCGGCTTGAAAGCGCCCACGGAAGCCGAATTCCGCAACGGCAACGAATCGACCCCGCTGTTCCTCGCGCCCGGCGACGACCTGCACCTCACACTCGACGCCGCCAAATTTGACGAAACCCTGCGCTACACCGGGCGCGTCGCGGCGGCCAACAATTATTTGGCCGAAACCGTCTTAAAGTTTGACGTGGGCATGGCCCACAACCCGCTGCGCCAGCTCGAAGCCAGCACCCCCGCCCAGATGCGGGCCCTGGTGGACGACTACCGCCGGCAGCGCCGGGCTTTTTTCGCGGCCTACGCTGCCCGGCACCCCGTGCCGGGCATCTTCCGGGCCTACGTGCGGCAGAGCGCCGACTTTGAGCGGGCAGATTACTTGCTCTACTACGGCAGTTTCCATTCAGTGCGCCCCGCGCTGAATACCGGGGCCCTGCCCGCCGGCTACTACGACTTTCTGGCCCCGCTGCGCCCGGCCCAGGACTCGGCCCTGGCCATGAACAACGGGCAATACTATGGCTTCCTGGAGATGTACGGGCCGTTGCCGGCTTCGGACCCCGTGCCCACCGCCGCGGCCCTGCTGGCCAGCACCCGGGCGCAGTTCGGCGCGGGCCGCAGCCGCGATTTGGTGCTGGCCCGGTACGTCTACACGCAGTTTAATGCCCTCGACGCCGCCCAGCTGGCCCCCTGGATGGCCACTTTCCGGGAGCTAAACCGCGACTCCGCGATGGCCCGCACCCTGCGCGCCCGCTACGCCCAGGCGGTGCAAATCCTGCCCGGCCACCCGGCCCCCGCCTTTACGCTGCTGAACAACGAAGGCAGAACAGTAGCTCTGGCCGACCTGCGGGGCAAAGTCGTCTACCTCGATTTCTGGGGCACTTGGTGCCACCCGTGCCTGGCCGAAATACCCGCCAGCCTCGTCCTGCGCCAGCAATTTGCGGGCCGCGACGTGGTATTTGTGTACATCGACGTGAACGACAAGGAACAAAAGTGGCAGCAAGTGCTGGCCGCCGAGCACCTGCTGGGCCCCGGCGGCGTGCACCTGCGCGCCCCCGACCAGCAGGTGCCCGCTGCCTTCCAGGTGGAGAGCTACCCTACGTACTGGCTCATCGGGCGCGACGGCCGCATCGTGACCCCCAGAGCGCCGCGCCCCTCGGCCGGGGCCGAAACCGTGGCCGCCATCGAGGCCGCCCTGAAAGGCTAGCCGGCCGGGCCCGCGGCGGGCCCTGAGCCACCTTTTGGCGCGCGAATTGCGGCGGGCCCGGGGCCCCCGGGCCCGGTTTTCTGAACCAAAGCGCCCGTTGCGGGTTAACCCCCTCTTGCCCATTGAACGCAACGGCTACGGCTGGGCTTGCGTACCCGCCGTGTGACGTTGATCCATTCCCTGTTTATTGCCGGCCGCCAGGCCGTTGGCCCCGGGGTGCGGCGGGGGCTATGGGGGTGGTGGCTAGGGGCCCTGCTGCCGCTGGCGGGCCGGGCGCAGGCGCCCGAATCGGCCCATAACCGGGCGCGGCCCGACTCGGCGGTGGGCCGCCGAGCGGTGGCGCGGCTGGAAAAGCCCCGGGTGGTGGCCCTATACGACGCCCGCTATTCCATCATCAACAGCCACTTCTGCACCATCAACGGCTTGAAACTGGGCCTGGAGTGGAAAAACCGCTTGCGCACCGGCGCGGCCGTTTATTTTCTCAGCAGCCGCATCCCCACCCGCCGCGCCCGGCCCGACGACATCGACGACGACGCCCGCGCCGACCTGCGCTTCCGCTACCTGGCCCTCTACGGCGAGTACGTGCTGCTCGAAACCCGCCGCTGGGAGCTGAGCGTGCCCCTGCAAGCGGGCCTCGGCAACGCCTACGTGGAGTACGTCTCGCCCGGCGGCTCCGTTCAGGAAACGCCGCACGACTTCATGGGCATCGTCGAGCCCAGCGTGAACGCCCAGATGCGCGTATTCCGCTGGGGCGGCCTCGGGGCCGGAGCCGGCTGGCGGGCCCCGGTGTTCGTGGACCGCGCCGTGCGCAAGGAAATCAGCGGGCCCATTTTTTACCTGCGCGGCAAGCTGTTCCTCAACGACTTGGTGGCCGTGGTGCGGGGCCGCGAGCGGCTTTTCAGCCAAAAAGGGCTGCGGGCCGAATAAAGTGTGGGCCCGCCCTTGCGGCGCGGCCGGCGGCGGCTTATGTTTGCCCCCTCGGCACACTAAAATGGTACTTGTATGCGTTTCGGTTGGATTGCTCCCTTCGTTCCCGATGCCCGCGGGGTGCGCTGGGCCTTTGGCTTGCTGTTGCTGCCGGCCGTGTGGCTGGCCAAAGGCGGGAGCACCCCGGGGCCGGCTGCTCCGGTGGCCGTGCGCACCGAGGCCAGCACCTCGGCCGCTCCGCGCTACGCCCAACCGGCCCCGGACTCGGTGCGCACCGTTCACTGAGTTCAAGGCCTATTTGCCTACCGCATAGGTGAAGCCCACCGATAGATTGGTGTTCACGGGGGCGCGGCCGGCCACGTTGATGCTTTCGAGCGAATACGCGTAGTTCACGGCCAGGGCCAGGTGCCGGGCTAGGCGCACGCTCAGCACGGCCGTGCCGTTCGCGCGGTAGTCGCCGGCCGGGTTGCCCACCGCGGGCTGGTAGTAGGCCAGCACGTCGAGGGTGGAAATGCCGCGCGTGAAGTGGGTTTTCAACCGGAAGGAGTGGCGCAGCACCTGCCGGTGCAGCTCGGTGAGGTAGCGCGTGTCCTCGTAAAGTAGAAAATAGCTCAGGCCCACGGTATTGCCCAGGGTGTCGCGGTACACGTCGTAGCCGGCCCCCAGGCCGTTCACGAAGCGGTGGGCAATGGCCCGCAGGTTGCTGCGCTCGGCGTCGCTCAGGGTGTAGAACTTGCAGCGCCCCTGCTGGTAGGTGGGCGTTGCGAGCAGCGTCAGCTCCCGTTCGCTCAGCACCTGGTTTTGCTTGCCGTAGCTGAAGTTGAAGGCCCCCGGCACCCGCCAGTGCCCGCCCTTGAAGGCCAGGTTGACCGTGTGGCTCGTGCTCAGAAACGTGCGCTGCACCGTGCCCGTGGTGTAGAGGCCCGTGAGCGACGCCGTGTAGCGCACGCCCCGGCCCGACACGGCGTAGGTCTCAAACTCGGTGGCGGGCAGGCCCGCCGCGCCGCCCGCCGCCGGGGCCACGGCCGGGGCCGCCGCGGTGCGGGCCGTGTCGGCGGCTTGCGCCTGGGCCAGGGCCGGGGCCGCGCCGCCCAGCAGCAGTGCGGCGGCGGCCCGCCGCCACCGCCCGCGGCCCCGCTGCGCCGGCCGGGGGCCCGTCATTGGGCCGCCGCGCCGGCCCCGCCCAGGTGGCGCAGCGTGGCCGGGCGGTCGAGCTTGCCGGTGGCCGTGGTCGCAAATTCGGGCACGAACACGAGCTGCCGGGGCTGCTCGTAGGGGCCCAGGCGGGCCTGTAGCAGCCCGCGCAGCTGCGCTTCGGCGGCCGGGTCCAGGGCCGGGCCCTCCACGAAGGCCGTCACGGCCTCGCCCAGGCGGGCGTCGGGCCGGCCGGCCACGAAGCAGCGGCGCGGCGGCCCGATTTCGGCCAGGGCCACGTCGAGCACCAGCTCCACTTTCTCGGCCTGCACCTTCACGCCGCCCGAGTTGATGATGAAGTCGGCCCGGCCCAGCCACTCAAAGGTGTGGGCCGCGGCGTCGAGCGTCACCCGGTCGTTGGTGGTCACGAGCTGGTCGTCGGTCACGTCGCCGCGCAGTGTTATGCAGCCCCGCTCGTCCTGCCCCGCCGCGATGCCCGGCAGCACCCGGAAGCCGGGGGCCGCCCGGGGCCCGTTGAGGGGGCGCAGGGCCACGTGCGAGCAGGTTTCGGTCATGCCGTAGGTGAGCAGCACCGGCACCGTGAGCTGGGCCTGCACGGCGGCCAGCAGGGCCGCGTCCACGGGGGCCCCGCCCACCAGCACGGTCTTCATTTGGTTGAGCCGCCCGGCGCGGCCGGCGGCCAGCACGGCTTGCAATTGCAGGGGCACGAAGGCGGCGAAGTCAAATTCCGCGTCGGCCGCCACCAGTTCAAACGGGTCGGCCCGGGGCTCCACGACGGTCAGGTGCAGGTGGCGCTCCAGGCCGCGCACCAGCATCATCAGCCCGCCGATGTACTCGCAGTTGAGGCAGACCAGGGCCCGGTCGCCGGGCCCCAGGTCGAAGAAGTCGCCGGTGCGGCGGGCCGAGGCTTCGAGCTGGCGGCGGCGCAGGGCAATGGGCGCGGGCGGGCCCGTGCTGCCCGAGGTGGTGAGCGTGAATTCCTGCGCGCCCGTGAGCCACTCGCGCACCCGCTCCAGCACGCGGGCCTCGTAGCCGTTCAGGGGCCCCCCGGTGGGCGCGGGGTACTGCTGCAAGGCGGCGTAGGGGAATTCGCGGCCGTTGAGCAGCAGGGAAGTGGGAATGTTGGAAGAAGCCAAAGTCAAAATTTAATGCTAAAAACCATGATAGCTAAACACGCGGCTAGTTGCGCCGTGTTTGACCAGAATATCTGACACGCCGTTCCTCTTTATTAAACTGTCGCCTGCTTCGATATAAACTGGTAAAGAGTTCTTTTTAAGCTCAGGATAAGGGAGAATATGGAACGTGTCTATCGTGAACGAGGCAGGATAATAAAACCGCAAATCAGGGGTCTCTGCCCACTTAAACTCTTGCCCTAAAAATAGTTGGTAATCGCCACGGGCGTCCAAAATCTTCTTCCAGAGTACGCCTTTGAGGGTTATCTTTCGTTTCTCCACCAGGTCTTCTGCATGCGTAGGTAGCTTTTTGGAATTAAATACCCAAAACGCTCCGCCAAATAACATGGCTATGAATAGTGCTTTTATTGCTGTTGGGTAATTCTCGCCATCAAGCAAGCGTTCTACAATTCGGGCCAGCATAGAATAAACCAAAAGGACTGCTGTATGAGCGCCAAAGATGATGACACCCGGCCGGCCTACGTGAGCAGCCAGCGCTGGTAGGTTTGGGCCGTGGGCCGCGTGCGCCAGGCCAAAAATAGCAGCAGCCCGCCGCAGATGGCCAGGTCCGTGGCGTGGTGCGTGAAGAGGTACGAGGCCAGCAGCGGCAGGGCCAGCAGGCCCAGTAGGCTGTCGCGCAAGAACATCCGGCCCTGGTAGATGCGCAGGTTTTCGGCGTAGGGCCGCCGCAGGTTGGGCCGCATGGTGCGCGAAAACGCGTACAGCAGGGCCCCCACCGCCGGAACCAGGGCTCCCAGCAGCAGCAAAACGGGCCACGTGGCCAGCCGCGGGTTCACGGCCGTGCCGGGGGCGGTGCGGCCGCCGGCGGCCAGCACCGCCCCGCCCATCAGCAGGGCCTGCGCCGCGTAGTGCAGCCAGTGCTGCCGCCGGATGCGCCCGATGGCGCGGTGAAACTCAGCGTCCGTCATGGGCGGGGAAAGTGGCGCTTGGCCGGGCAAATAAAAGCGGGGGCGGGGCCCCGCGGGCAGTTGCACGCAAAAGCCCGCACGCGGGTTGCAAACACCCGCCGGCCCCGTTTGGCTTGGCTTTGTCAAAAAAAATGGGTATTATTACCCATCTCCCACCCCATTCTTCTCTTCCGGCCATGACCACCCACCCGCAAATACCCGCCCCGCTGGGCCCCGTCGTCGCAAGCGCTGCCGCTGTGCTCAACCCGGACGAGCTGGCCGCCAAAGCCCAGGCCAAAGCCGTGAAAAAGGAGCGCAAGCACGCCCGGCTGCGCTCGTTCGCCGCCTGGTGCTGGGGCTGCCAGTCCATGGGCGGCAGCTTTTAGAATTTACGCAAGCCAACCCGGTACCGCACAAAAAAAGCCCCGCCGCGCTGGCAGGGCTCTTTTATGGCTGGGGCATTCAGTTCGATTGCGCCTTGAGCCGTTTAATCATCGCTTGCATCTCGCCGATTTCGCGCTTCTGGGCGGTGATGATGCCGTCGGCCAGCTTGCGCACTTCCGGGTCCCGAATGTTGGCCCGCTCGCTGGTAAGGATGGCAATGGAGTGGTGCGGAATCATGCCTTCCATCCAGCTTACGTCGTCCACGAAGGTTTGAGAGCGCATCACAAAGTACACCGCTACGAAAAACAGGCTGCCCGCGCCGCCGATAAGTAGGTTGAGCCCGCGCCTGGGGTACATCGAGCCCATAAAACCCAGCATGATGAGGCCCATCGGCACAATCATCAGGCACGTCATGTAAAAGCGCATGAGGCTGAAGTACACGTGGTCCCACTCGTAGGTGTTGAGGTACATCACCACGTACATGACGACGAACGAGGCGCCGAGCATCAGGAAAAACCTGGGGTAGTGGTTGTGCTGCATTTGGGGCTGCATGGCTGGTAGTTGGCTAGGTAAGAGCGGCTGTTTCTAACGTCGCAACCATCAGTGGGTTATGCCCTAAAAGCAGGTGACCGGGTGGCTCCAGCTACGCTTGGCCTGGCTTTATTATTAGCTAATAGCCTAGCTGCCAAGGTCGTAAACGGACAAGAAAAAACGTACAGGATTACTGCTCAAGCAGTAATCCTGTACGTTTCGCTAGCTAAAGCTGTACAATTCCCTACGGGAATTTCGGGAATTTCGAGAAGTCCGGCTGGCGCTTTTCCAGAAAGGCGTTTTTGCCTTCTTTGGCCTCGTCACTCAGGTAGTAGAGCAGCGTGGCGTTGCCGGCCAGCTCCTGGATGCCGGCCTGCCCGTCGAGTTCGGCGTTGAAGGCCGATTTGAGCATGCGCAGGGCCAGGGGGCTCTTTTGCAGGATTTTATGGCACCAGGCCACGGTGGTTTCCTCCAGCTTGTCCAGCGGCACCACCTTGTTCACCAGGCCCATGTCGAGGGCCTCCTGGGCGTCGTACTGGTCGCAGAGGAACCAGATTTCGCGGGCCTTTTTCTGGCCCACCACGCGGGCCAGGTAGCTCGCCCCAAAGCCGCCGTCGAACGAGCCCACGTTGGGGCCCGTCTGGCCGAAGCGGGCGTTGTCGGCGGCAATGGTCAGGTCGCAGACCACGTGCAGCACGTGCCCGCCGCCGATGGCCCAGCCCGCCACCATCGCAATCACGGGCTTCGGGATGGAGCGGATCATCTTCTGCAAATCGAGCACGTTGAGGCGGGGCACGGCGTTTTCGCCGATGTAGCCGCCGTGGCCGCGCACGCTCTGGTCGCCGCCCGAGCAGAAGGCCTTGCCGCCCTCGCCCGAGAAAACAATTACGCCGATGTCGGTGCGGTTGCGGCAAATGTCCATCGCCTCAATCATCTCGTCCACCGTGAGCGGCGTGAAGGCGTTGTGCACCTGCGGCCGGTTGATGCTGATTTTGGCAATGCCCCCGTGCTGGGAGAACAGGATTTCTTTGAACTCCTTAATCGGGGTCCATTCGATTGTTTCAGCCATGTCGCGCGAAGTTTCGCTAAGTTTAAAATTTAAGTTTCGCAATATTATGTTCACCAGGCTTCGCGAAACTTAAGTTTAAACTTCGCGAAACTTTGCGCTAAAAAGCCGCCTTTACGGCCGCGCGGTACTCTTCAAAAAAAGCCGCGTTGGTTTTGCTATCGGTAAAAACTTCCAGCACCGCCGCCCCGGCTTCGGCCGCAAAGAAAACCGGCAGCGCGGCATTGAGTTCGTCGAACGACGCGACCGGGAAGTAGCGCAGCTTAAAATCGCGGCACAGGTTCTCGGCCGTCAGGGCCTGGTGGGTTTCAAAAAACTCGTCCAGCTCGGGCTGTTGCCGGGGCCCGTCGATGATGCGGAAAATGCCGCCGCCGTGGTTATTAAATACCACCACCCGCAGGTTGGGCGTAGGGTAGTTGTGCCAGAAGGCATTGCGGTCGTAGAAAAACGCCACGTCGCCAGTCAGCAGCACCACTGGCCGGCCGGGCTGTGCCAGGGCCCCGCCCACGGCCGTGCTGTTGCAGCCGTCGATGCCGCTGGTGCCGCGGTTGGCGAATACCTCGATTTGCTTGCCTTGGGGCAGGCCCAGGATGTTGGCGTAGCGCACGGCCATGCTGTTGGCCAGGTGCAGGGCCGTGCCGTCGGCCAGGGCCCCCAGCGCGTGGCGAAAGGCCGAGAACTCGTTGAACGGCTGGCCAGCGGCCGCAAAGAAATCGGCCAGAAACACCGCCGCCGCCGCATCGGCCCGCCGCCAGGTCACGGGCGTTTCGGTGATCCCGCTCGGATTCGGACCTAGATCAAGAGCCTCGGAGGGGATGGGATTCGAACCCTCGATGTTTTTTACAGAGGAAGGATTCGAATCTTCTGTGGGGCCGTAGTCCTTGGTTTCGAACGACGACAGCTGCTGGAAGAACGTGGCCGGCTGCACCCGCACGATGCGCGTGAGGCGGCGAAACGTG
Organism: Hymenobacter caeli; assembly: GCF_013294115.1. GTDB lineage: Bacteria > Bacteroidota > Bacteroidia > Cytophagales > Hymenobacteraceae > Hymenobacter > Hymenobacter caeli. The sequence goes on from NZ_JABSNP010000032.1 coordinate 13,666, forward strand.
TCGGCCACGGGCCCCGTGGCTTGCAGGTGCCAGTGCTGCGCCGGGGTTGCGTCGCGCAGGAACAGCTTCAAGCTCTTCGAAATCAGCGACTGCCCGAAGGTGATGAGCAGGTCGGGTTGCAGGGCCGCTTTTTGCTCCTTCGCCAAGCCAGCCAGAAAAACGTCGTGCCCGTGCACGGCCGGCACTTCGCCCAAATTAGTAATAACATCGCCCACCACCGGCACTTGCCGCGCCGCGGCAAAATCGTAGAGCGCGGCCGTCAGGCTGGGGCCGCTGGCCTGCTGCCCGGCCACCACCAGCACGCGGCCGGCGGCCCGCAGCCGCTGGCGCAAATCCAGAATCTCGGCCGGGGGCAGCACGGCATTGGCGTGGTCTTCCCGAATAATCTTCACATCCTGCTCGTACACAATATCCTCGCCCGGCTTTGGATAAAACGGCTCGCGCAGCGGGATATTCACCTGCACCGGCCCGGCGGGGCCCGCCTGGGCCAGGTTAAGGGCCTCGTTGATGATGCGCTCGGCGTGCCACTTGGCGTCGGGGTGCGTGGTGTCGGCGGGGAATTCAAATGCGCCCTTGGCGTGGGCCCCGTACAGGTTGTGCTGGCGGATGGTTTGGCCGTCGAGCTGGTCAATCCATTCCGGGGGGCGGTCGGCGGTGAGGACGAGCAGCGGGATTTGCTGGAAAAAGGCCTCGGCCACGGCGGGCGCGTAGTTGAGGCCGGCCGTGCCGCTGGTGCACACCAGCACCACCGGCCGCCGCGTGGCCTGCGCAATGCCCAGGCCGATGAAGGCCGCCGCCCGCTCGTCGGGCACTACGCGCAGCTTGCCCCGGTAGGCCGGGTGCCGCGCAAAGGCCAGGGTGAGCGGGGCCGAGCGCGAGCCGGGCGACAGAATGACGTCGGTGATGCCGTGCCGGGCGCAGATTTCGGCGATGTTGAAAACGGCTTGGTTATTCATCTTCGGAAGTAATGGGCGAGGCAGCCGGAGGTAGGGCCGTTGCCGGTACGCGCAACAAGCGGCGCGGGCTACGGTTTGCGCTTGGCGTGGGCGGGAGGGGCCGGGGCCCCGGCCTGGATCAACGCGCCCACCAGGCGTACCAGGCTGTCGAGGTCGCGGTAGTCGAGCACTTCTACGGGCGAGTGCGAGTAGCGGCCGGGCCACGAGAGCGGTACCGACGGGATGCCGTAATTCAGGAATTCCAGGCCATCGGTGCCGCCCACCGTCATGCCCTCCTGAATGGGAATGTGTTGGCGGTCGGCCAGCGCGTGCACGTTGCGCACCAAGTCGCGCCGCGCAAAGTTGATGCTCTCGACCACGCGAATAACCGCGCCCTGGCCCAGTGGGCAATGACCGAAAGCGGGTGACTCCTGCGGCGCGTCCGACGACACGAAGGTGTCAATCGGGTACACCGCGTCGGCATCGCGCAGGCCCTGGGCGGCGAAGGCCGCGCCCAGCAGGCCGATTTCCTCGCCCGTCGACCACACGCAGGTGACGCGGCAGGGCAGCTTGGCCGGGTCGAGGTGGCGCAGGTTGAGCAGCAGCGCCGCGCAGCCCGCCCGGTCGTCGAGGCCGCGGGCGGCGGCGCGGTTGGGCCCCAGCGGGCGCAGGGCCTTGGGCATGGTGGCGGTGGTGCGGCCCACCGCGATGCCCGCCGCCTGCGCCTGCTGCGCCGACGCGAAGCCCGCAAACACCGTGAGCGGCCCGGCCGCTGCCCGCTTGGTGGCGCTCAGGTATTGCGGGCGCGGCTCGAACACGGCCGGCACATCGGCCTGGCCCGGCCGGTGCAGCAGCGCCGGCTGGGCCTCCCACAGCCACGGGAACGCGCCGCCTTTCATGCCGAGCACCAGCCGCCCATCGGGCCGGATGGAATCGACCACGAAGCCCACCTCGTCCATGTGGGCCACGAATACCAGGTGGCGCTTGCCCTGGCCAAAGCTCAGCGTGAGGTTGCCGGCCTGGTCGGTGGTGGGCTTGGCCCAGGCGGGCAATTGCCGGGCAATGAACGCGCGCACGGGCGCTTCGGCGGTGCTCACGCCGTAGCTCGCCACCAGGCCCGCCAGCAGCTGGGCTTCGGGCGCGGGCTTCGGGAACGGGTATTGGGGCGGGGCGGGCGGGGCGGGGGCTAGGGCGGCGGCCGTGGTTGCCGCGCCCGCCGCCGCCCGCCACGCCCGCACGAGCTGCTGCACGTCGGCCACCGCCACGGCCTCGACGGGCGTGTGGGCGTAGCGGGCGGGCAGGCCCAGCAGGTAAGTGTGGGCGCCGGCGAGCTGCGCGTTGGGCAGCACGGGCTTGCGCGCCGGGCGGGAGGGTTGCGCCAGGGTTTGGCCGGGGAGGGCCGTGAACTCCTGGTCGGCCAGGAACTGCCCCGTGCCGGGGCCCTCGGCCTCCAGGCTGCGCTCGAAGCGGTACACCTCGTTGAAGGGGCCGTACCGGTTGGCCACGGCCTCAAAGCCCTTGTCGTTGAGCAGGTCGAGGGTCGTCCAGGCGATGACCGTGGTGCCCGGCGGCGGCGCGGCCAGCAGCGCCTGGGCGGCGGTGGCCAGGGCCACGGCGGCGGCTTTTTCGCGCATGGCCGGGGCGGCCACCCACTGCTGCGCCACCAGCACGGGCTGTTTCTCCAGCGCCACGGGGTCGAGCAGGCGAATGCCCTGCTGGGCCACGGCCGCCGCCGAAGCCGCGCCCACGTCCAGAAAAGCCGCCTGCCACGAAAAGGGCGGCAGCGTGCGCTCGGGCGCGGCCCGCAGGTTGTCGTAGTGCGACGACGGCACGCACGAAACGGCGTTGCGCGGCCCGCTGGCCGTGCCGATGCGCACGTCGTGCCCTTCCAGAAACTGGTGGTACAAGGCCCCCGCCGCCCCGCCGCCCACCGGGGCCACGCGCAGGTAGCCGTTGGCCTGAATCTGGCTCACCACGTAGCCCGGCTCGTCGAGCGGGGCCGCCAATAAGCGGCGCGGGCTGCCGCTGCCCACCACCAGCACGAGGCTGCCGAGCCGGTCGCGCCGCAGCGCGCCGGCTTTGAATAGCTGTTCTACGAAGCGGCTGGCTTCCTCTTCTCGGCCGCTTACGGCGCTGGTGCGCGCGTAGGCTTGCAGCAGCGCCGGCAGTTGTGCCTGTGCTGAGACGGCCCAGGTGCTTAGGGGAATGAGTAAAGCAAAGAAGCGCTTCATAGGCAAGGCGAAGATTTAGTGGTAGCCAGTGGCGCGCGCGTTACCGTGCGCGGCCCCGCGCCGTTTCAACGACTGTCGTTTTGGGCCGCGCACTGCGAAGTTCGCGCTGCCAGCACTGGCGCGCACGCGCATTTGGCGAGGCAAAGTAGGCGCGTGCGGCCTTACCCCAGCACCGCCGCCACGGTTTGCAGCTTCATTTCGGTTTCCTGCCACTCGCGCTCGGGGTCCGAGTCCACGGTGAGGCCGGTGCCGGCGTAGAGGATGGCCTCGTGGGCGCGCACTTGCAGGCAGCGCAGGTTCACGAAGAGGCGGGCCACGCCGGGCGCGGCCACGTTCACGGGGCCCAGGAAGCCGCTGTAGTAGGCGCGGTCGTAGCCCTCGTGGCGGCGCAAAAACTCCAGCGCGGCCCCCTTGGGCATGCCGCCCACGGCGGAGGTGGGGTGCAGCAGGCGCAGCATGTCGGTGCCCAGGCTGGCGGGGGAGGGCACGGCGCGCAGGTCCACCTCAAAATCGGTGCGCAGGTGCAGCAGCTGGCCGGCCACCACGGTGCGGGGCCCCGTTTCGTGGTACTCGCGCAGCCGCAGCTGCTTGAAGCAGTTCACAATGTAGCGGGCCACCAAGGCCTGCTCCTCGATTTCCTTCTGCCGCCAGATGGCCGTTTGGGGCGACGCGGCGGCCGTGGCGGGCTGCGTGGCGGCCAGCGCCACGGTGCGGAAGTGCCCGTCAGCCGTGACTTCGGCCAGCACCTCCGGGGTGGCCCCCAGCCAGGTGCCCACCCCCGGCACGCTCACCAGCGACACGAACGCCTGCGGGTACTTCGCGCCCAGCAAATCGAACGCCGCCAGCGGGTCGAAGCCCGGCGGCAGCGGGCGGCGGGCGGCCCGCGAGCTGACCACCTTCAGCACTTCTTTCGCCTCGATGGCGGCCACGCCCCGGCGCACCAGCCGGGTGTACTCGGCCTCGGTGGCCGCGTGCGGCGCGGGCTGCGGGCTGTGGTGCCAGGCCAGTTCGGCGGGCGTGGGCAGCGCGAGCCAGGCCGCGATGTTGGGCAGCAGCTCGCGGGCGGCGGGGGCCACGGCCACGGCGTCGGGCCGGGCCGGGTCGTAGCGCACGTCGGCGGGCAGGAACAGGGCCGGGTAGTGGTCGGAGTCGCGGAAGGGGAAGAAGGCGAACCCCGCCGGGGCCCCCGCGTCGAGGGCGGGCGGCAGGCCGGTGTAGGCGGCTTCGAGCGAGCGGGCCACCAGCAGCTGCGGGTGCGCGGCCCCGGGCTCGCGCCACGCCGCCAGCGGCCGGCCGGTGCGCAGGGCTCCGGCCACGAGGTGGCGCAGCCGGGCCGGGGCATCGAGGCCCGCGGCGGCGGCCGGCCACGGCAGCAGGCGGGGTTCGGGGGTGGGCATTAGGCGGCGGGGCGGGCGGCGGGCGGCAAGTCAATCACCGCCATCGTGAGGCGGCTGAGGCAGACCAAGGCCCCGGTTTCTTCGTGGGTGATGCGGATTTCCCACACCTGCGTGCTGCGGCCGATGTGCACGGGCGTGGCCCGGCCCCGCACCCAGCCGTCGCGCACGCCCTTGAGGTGGTTGGCGTTGATTTCCAGGCCCACGCAGGCTTGCCTGGTCATGTCCACGCGCAGCATGGCCCCGAGGCTGCCCAGGGTTTCGGCCAGCGCCACCGAGGCCCCGCCGTGCAGCAGGCCGAAGGGCTGGTGGGTGCGGCCATCGACGGGCATGCGGCCCTCGAGGTAGTCGTCGGTGAGGGCCGTCAGCTCGATGCCGAGGGCATCGGCCAGGGTGGAGCGGCCGGCGGTGAGGGCCTTTACTTCGTCAAGGGTCATGGGGGTGTAGTAGTAACTATAAGGCGGTCATGCTGAGCGGAGCCGAAGCATCTCTACCGCTGACTAATCAGGATTTACTGCTGCGGGAGAGATGCTTCGGCTGCGCTCAGCACGACGTTCTACTAGTTATGTACCGAATTCAAACCCGTACTTTGGGCCTTTGTTCCGCAAAACTACCCCCGAAAATTGAGGCCCCGGACCATCTTCCTGCTGCGCCACGGCCAGACCGATTTCAACGTGCAAAACATCGTGCAGGGCAGCGGCATTGACTCCGACCTGAACGACACCGGCCGCGCCCAGGCCGCGCGGTTTTTGGCCGCCTACGGCCGCGTGCCGTTCGACAAAGTGTACACCTCGGCCCTGCGCCGCACCCGGCAGTCGGTGCAGGGCTTCCTCGATTTGGGCCTGCCCCACGAGTCGCACGCAGCCCTGAACGAGATTAGCTGGGGCCGGCGCGAGGGCACCCGCATCACCGTGGCCGAAGACGCCGAGTACCGCGCCACGCTGGCCGCCTGGGCCGCCGGCGACGACACCGCCCGCCTGGAGGGCGGCGAAAGCCCCGCCGAGGTGGCCGCCCGCCAGCGCCCGTTCATCGAGCTGCTCAAGGCCCGCGCCGACGAGCACACCGTGCTCGTGTGCCTGCACGGCCGGGCCCTGCGCGTGCTGCTCTGCCAGCTGCTGCACTACCCGCTGAGCTGCATGCAGGGCTTCGAGCACAGCAACTTGTGCCTGTACAAGCTGGAGTTTACGGGCACGGTGTTCGTGGTGAAAAATTTCCTCGACACCGCCCACCTGCGCGACTGAGCGCCGGGGCCCGCCGGCCGGGCGGCGGCCGGGATTGGCGTGCCCAATTTTTCGGGCTAATTTTGGCCCTCCCAATTTAGCGCGACATCCCGATGGCCGAAATCATAAAAATGCCCAAAATGAGCGACACGATGACCGAAGGCGTCATCGCGGCCTGGCTCAAAAAAGTGGGCGACAACGTCAAGTCCGGCGACATCCTGGCCGAAGTCGAAACCGACAAGGCCACGATGGAGCTGGAGAACTACGACGACGGCACCCTGCTCTACATCGGCCCCAAGGAAGGCGAGGCCGTGGCCGTGGACGGCATCCTGGCCATCGTGGGCAAGCCCGGCGAAGACTTTGCGGCTCTGCTGAGCGGCGGCGGCGCGGCCCCCGCCGCGCCCAAGGCCGAGGCCGCCCCGGCCCCCGCGCCCGAAGCCCCCAAGCCGGCCCCGGCCCCCGCCGCCGAAGCGCCCAAAGCCGCCGCAGCCCCGGCCGCCGCGCCTGCCAACGGCAAGAAGGCCGCGGTGGTGCGCATGCCCAAGATGAGCGACACGATGACCGAAGGCACCATTGCCGCCTGGCTAAAAAAGGTGGGCGATAAAGTGAAATCGGGCGACATCCTGGCCGAAGTGGAAACCGACAAAGCCACGATGGAGCTGGAAAACTACGAGGACGGCACTTTGCTCTACACCGGCCCCAAAGAAGGCGAAGCCGTGGCCGTGGACGGCATCCTGGCCATCATTGGCGAGGAAGGGGCGGACATTCAGGCCCTGCTGGGCGGCCAGAGCGGCGGGGCCACCCCGGCTCCGGCCGCAGCTCAAGCGGCCCCCGCTGCCGAAGCACCCGCCGCCGCTGGCCAGGCCCCAAGCCCCGGCGACCTGGCTCCCGAAACGCCCACCGGACGCATCCTGGCCTCGCCGCTGGCCAAGAGCATTGCCAAGGAAAAAGGCATTAACCTGGCCCAGGTGAAGGGCAGCGGCGACAACGGCCGCATCGTGCAGCGCGACGTGGAAGCCTTCCAGCCCGGCCAGGCGGCCGCGCCGGCCCCGGCCGCCGCCCCGGCCGCGCCCAGCGAATACATCGCCGCCGCCCTGCCCGAGGCCGCGCCCGCCGCGCCCGCGTCCAAGGACGCCCCAGCCCCGGCCGCTGCCGAAGGCACGTACACCGATACGCCCGTGTCGCAGATGCGCAAGGTGATTGCCAAGCGCCTGTCGGAGAGCTTGTTCACGGCCCCGCACTTCTACCTCACGATGGAAATCGTGATGGACAAGGCGATGGAAACCCGCGTGAAGCTCAACGAGCTGTCGCCCGTGAAGCTGAGCTTCAACGACCTGGTGCTGAAGGCTTCGGCGATGGCCCTGCGCCAGCACCCGGTGGTGAACTCGTCGTGGCTCGGCGACAAGATTCGCCAGAACAAGGTCATCAACATCGGCGTGGCCGTGGCCGTGGACGAAGGCCTGCTGGTGCCCGTGGTGCGCAACGCCGACGGCAAGGGCCTCTCGCAGATTGCCACCGAAGTGAAGGAGCTGGCCGGCAAGGCCAAGAGCAAGAAGCTCCAGCCCGCCGAGTGGGAGGGCAGCACCTTCACCATCAGCAACCTGGGCATGTTCGGCATCGACGAGTTCACGGCCATCATCAACCCGCCCGATGCCTGCATCCTGGCCGTGGGCGGCATCAAGCAAACCGCCGTGGTGAAGGACGGCCAGCTCGCCGTGGGCAACGTGATGAAAGTGACGCTGAGCTGCGACCACCGCGTGGTGGACGGGGCCACCGGCGCGGCCTTCCTGCAAACGCTGAAAAGCCTGCTGGAAGACCCGTTGCGGATGCTGATTTAATCCCTGGTGCGCGCCGACGCAGCAGAAATATTCCGTTTTACCTTAAAAATCAGCCCATACAGGGCTGATTTTTTTGTTTCTACTCCCCAGCGAGCCTTTTTGCCGGGGCTGGGCAGGGGAATGGCCTATATTTACGCCCTACCTACTTTTCGCTGAATTATGAATAAAAAACTACTGATTGTACCATTCGTGCTGGCGAGCAGCGCCGCCTGGGCGCAGAGCCAGAGCCTGGCGGGCCAGGTACTCGACGACGCGGGCCGGCCCGTAATCGGGGCCACGGTGGTGGAAAAGGGCACCAACAACGGCATCGGCACCGACGCCAACGGGCGGTTTGTGCTGCGGGCCCGCACGGCCCAGCCGCGCCTGGTGGTGAGTGCGTTGGGCTACACCACCCAGGAGGTGGCCGCCAGCGGGGCGTCCATTGCCGTGCGCCTGGCCACGAGCAGCACCGCCCTCGAAGGGGTGCAGGTGGTGGGCTCGCGCAGCCTCAACCGTTCCGTGACCGATTCGCCCTCGCCGGTCGACATCATCGACGTGCGGCAGGTGACGGCCAAAACCGGGCAGCTCGACGTGAACCAGCTGCTGCAATTCGTGGCCCCGTCCTTCAACTCGAACCGCCAGACCGGGGCCGACGGGGCCGACCACGTGGACCCGGCCAGCCTGCGCGGCCTGGGCCCCGACCAAACCCTGGTGCTCGTGAACGGCAAGCGCTGGCACCAGTCGTCGCTCGTGAACCTGTTCGGCTCGCGCGGCCGCGGCAACACCGGCACCGACCTGAACACGATTCCGGCCGCCAGCATCGAGCGGATTGAGATTCTGCGCGACGGGGCCTCGGCCCAGTACGGCTCCGACGCCATTGCGGGCGTCATCAACATCGTGCTCAAAACCAGCACCAAGGAGCTGACGGCCAACGTGAACTACGGGGCCTACCAGGCCAAGTACCGCTTCGACGACCAGAAGCTGGACGGCGGCAACTTCAACGCCAACCTCAACTACGGGCTGCCCGTGGGCAAGGGCGGCTTCGTGAACGCCACCGTCGATTTCAACCAGCGCGAGCACACCCAGCGGGCCAACGTGCCGGCCCCCGACGGCATCCAGCGCCGCCAGTACGGCGACCCGCGGGTGTTCAACACGTCGGTGTACGTCAACAGCAAGCTGCCGCTCAGCGAGAAGGTGTACGCTTATGTGTTCGGCGGCTTCAACGCGCGCCGGGGCGAGGCCTACGCCTACACCCGCTTTCCAACCATTGGCAAAGACAGCCTGGGCCACGACATCCCCAACCCGCGCAGCAACGCCACGCTCTACCCCGACGGCTTCGATCCGGTTATCACCAGCAATGTGTTCGACGGGCACGGCGTGACCGGCGTGCGCGGCACCTTCGGGCCGTGGGACATGGACCTGAGCAACGGCTTCGGCTCGAACCGCTTCCACTACGGGCTGAACAACTCGCTGAACGCCACGCTGGGCGTGAAGTCGCCGACGATTTTTGACGCCGGCGGCTTCCAGCTCCAGCAGGACGTGGTGGACCTGAACGTGAGCCGCAACTTCAAAACCGTGGCGCAGGGCCTGAACCTGGCCTTCGGCGGCGAGCTGCGCCGCGAGTGGTACCAGATTTTTGCCGGCGAGCCCGCTTCCTACACCAACTACCAGCCCGGGTCGGGCATCCCGGGCGGGTCGCAGGGCTTCCCCGGCTTCCAGCCGCGCAACGAGCTGCACGCCAGCCGTAACAACGTGGGCGTGTACGCCGACGCCGAGCTGGACGTGACCAAGGCCTTTTTGGTGGAAGGGGCCGTGCGGTACGAGCACTACAGCGACTTTGGCAGCAACGTGACCGGTAAGCTGGCCACCCGCCTCAAGCTGAGCGACAACTTCGCGCTGCGCGGTACGCTCAGCACTGGGTTCCGGGCCCCGTCGCTGGCCCAGATTAATTTCAACACCGTGTTCACCAACGTGGTGGGGGGCGTGCCGATTGACGTATTGATTGACCGCAACAACGGCCCCGTGACGCGGGCCGTGGGCATTCCGCCGCTCACGCGCGAGCTGTCGCGCTCGGCCAGCGTGGGCTTCACGGGCCGGATAGGCTCCGTCCTGAGCTTCACCGTGGACGGCTACTACATCCACATCCAGGACCGCATCGTGCTCACCGGGGCCTTTCCTAACGACGACAACATCATCGGGCCCACCCTCACGGCCCTCAACGTGGGTCAGGCCCAGTTCTTCGCCAACGCGGCCTCGACCAGCACGTTTGGCCTCGACGCCGTGGTGGCCAACACCCTGGGCGTGGGCACCGGCCGCCTCACCACCACGCTGGCCGCCAACCTCAACCGCTTGAACGTGACCAGCGTGCAGACGACGCCCTTGCTGGCCGGCAAGGAAGATATTTTCTTCGGCCAGCGCGAGCAGGCGTTTGTGAAGGCCTCGGCCCCGCCCTACAAAATCAACCTCACCGGTGACTACAACCTGGGCCGCTTCGGGGCCCTGCTGCGGTTCGTGTACTTCGGGCCCGTCGACCTCTACGATTACACCCCCGAACTCAACCACTACCACCCGCGCCTGACCACCGACGTGGCCCTGAGCTACGCCCTCACCAACCAGCTGAGCCTGTCGGTGGGCAGCTCGAACGTGTTCAACAAGTACCCCGACTTCTTTAACCCCCAGGCCACCGAAACCGGCGGGGCCTGGGACCCCGTGCAGATGGGCTCCAACGGCCGGTTCCTCTTCGCCAAGCTGCAAGCCCGGTTTTAGAGGATAAAAGAACGTCGTGCTGACCGCAGGGAGGTATTTCTGCCGCGTAAGTGATTCTGATTACTGCTGCGGTAGAGATGCTTCCCTGCGGTCAGCACGACGTTTTAAGGGATTCCAACCATCGACCGACTGGGAGGGCGTATTTTTGCCCTATGCTCCCAAAAATTCGCTCCACGACCGTGCTCGGCGTGCGCCACAACGGCCAGATTGCCCTCGGGGCCGACGGCCAGGCCACGATGGACAAGCACGTGGCCAAAAACAACGTGCGCAAAGTGCGCCAGCTCAACGACGGCAGGGTGGTAACCGGCTTTGCCGGCTCCACGGCCGATGCCTTTATGCTGCTCGACCGCTTCGAGGAGAAGCTCGCCGCCTACGGCAACAACCTCAAGCGGGCCGCCATCGAGCTGGCCAAAGACTGGCGCAAAGACCAGTACCTGCGCAAGCTGGAGGCCATGATGGTGGTCTGCGACAAGGACGAGCTGCTGATCATCAGCGGCACCGGCGACGTGCTGGAGCCCGACACCGACGTGGCCGCCATCGGCTCGGGGGCCATGTACGCCCAGGCCGCCGCCCTGGCCCTGAAAAAGCACGCCCCGCACCTCACCGCCCGCCAGATGGTGGAAGACGCCCTGCACATCGCGGCCGATATCTGCATCTACACCAACCACAATTTGATAATCGCGGAGCCTGCTTCTTAGCTAATAGCTAATGGCTACTAGCTATTAGCTTCTCGTACTAGAAAGCTTACAAGACATATTTCTCAGAAGCTAATAGCTAACAGCTAAAGGCTAACAGCTTAAAAAAAAATGCACATCACCAATTTCCTCAAGCACCACTACCGCCACTTCAACGCCGCGGCGCTCATCGACGCGGCCGACGGCTATAACAAGCACATTGCCGAGGGCGGCAAAATGATGATAACACTGGCCGGGGCCATGAGCACCGCCGAGATGGGTATCCAGCTGGCCGAGCTGATTCGGCAGGACAAGGTGCAGATTATCAGCTGCACCGGGGCCAACTTGGAGGAGGACATCTTCAACCTCGTGGCCCACGACTTTTACGAGCGGGTGCCCAACTATCGCGACCTGACGCCCGCCGACGAGCACGAGCTGCTGAAGCGCCACATGAACCGCGTGACCGACACCTGCATTCCCGAGGAAGAGGCCATGCGCCGCCTGGAGCACGTGGTGCTGAAGTTTTGGGAGAAGGCCGACGCCGAGGGCAAGGCGTACTTCCCGCACGAGTTTTTCTACCAGATTCTGCTGAGCGGCGAGCTGGAGCAGTACTACCAGATTGACCCCAAGGACTCGTGGATGCTGGCCGCGGCCGAGAAAAACCTGCCCATCATTTGCCCCGGCTGGGAAGACTCGACGCTCGGCAACATCTACGCCGGCCACGTCATCAGCGGCGACATCAAGAACGTGCACACCATGCGCACGGGCATTCAGTACATGATTTACCTGGCCGAGTGGTACACCAAAACCGCCACTGAAGAAAGTAAAATCGGCTTTTTCCAGATTGGCGGCGGCATTGCCGGCGACTTCCCTATTTGCGTGGTGCCCATGCTGCACCAAGACTTGCAGCGCCACTCGGTGCCGCTGTGGGGCTACTTCTGCCAGATTTCGGATTCCACGACCAGCTACGGCAGCTACTCGGGGGCCGTGCCCAACGAGAAAATTACCTGGGGCAAGCTGGGCGAGAAAACTCCCAAGTTCATCATTGAGAGCGACGCCACCATCGTGGCCCCGCTGATTTTCGCGATTGTGCTGGGGCAGTAAGTCCATGAACAACCCGCCTCTGGTGCCCGGCTTCGCCGCTTCGGCTGGCCGGCCGGCCCGTTCCTTTGGGGAGCGGGCCGGCCGGGCGGCGGGGGCGGCGCTGCTCGTGCTGGGGGCCCTGGCGCTGCTGGCGTACCTGCTGACGCCCTACGCCGCCCTGCGCGACTGGTACCTGGGCCGCACCCCCGACCTCTACCGCGCCGCTACTTGGCCGGTTGCCTTCTTTACACCCGCCGTGAAAGCGCGGGGTAACGGGCTGGCCGGGCTGGCGCTGGTGGGGCTGGCCGGCCGTTGGTGGCGGCACCGCAACCGGCCGCTGCCCGCCGCCGGCCCGGCCCCGGCGGCCCCCCTGCTGAGCCGGGCCGATGCCCCCTGGCTGGCGGGGCTGCTGGTGCTGGCGGCGGGCCTGTGGGCCTGGGGGGCCACGCGGGTGCCCCCGGCCTACGACGAGGTGTTTTCGGCCGTGTTTTGCGCGGGGAGCGGGTCGGTGTTCGTGGCCTGGAGCTACTATATGCTGCCCAACAACCACGTGCTGTTCAACGTGTTGAACGGCACACTGTTTGGGGGATTGCACAATGCCTCGTTGTTGGTGTTTACGGGCCGGGCGCTGTCGGGGCTGGCCTACGCGGGCACGCTGGCCGTGGTGTACCGGCTAGGCACGGCCCTGAGCGGGCGGCGCTGGGCCGGGGCGGGCCTGGCCGTGCTGGCGGCGGTGCAGTTTTCGCTGTGGGGTTTCGGGTTCCAGGCCCGCGGCTACGCCCTGTACGCCCTGCTGCACTGGGTGGCGCTGGCCACGCTGCTTGGCCACTGGCAGCAGCCGCGGCGGCGCGGCTGGCTGGTGGCCAATGCCTGGGCCGTAGCGGCGGGCTACGCCACGGTACCCACGTTTTTGTTCTACCACGCGGCGCAGCTGCTGGCCGCCGCCGCCGAGCAGCTCCGGCAGCGGCGGTTCGACGGGCGGTTTTGGGCGTGCCAAGCGGGGGCGCTGGCGCTGGCGGGCGCGTTCTACCTGCCGGTATTGGGCTTTTCGGGCCTGGCGGCCCTCGCGGCCAACCCCTACGTGCTGCCGGCCAAAGGGCCGTTGGGAGCTTTCGTCGCCGCGGCCTGGCCAGATGTTAAAGGCTACGCTGCCTACTGCTTCGGGGGCGTGTGGCCGGCGTACGCGCTGGCCCTGCTGCCGTTGGCCCTGCTGGCTTGCCGCCCGTGGCGGCGGCTGGGGCTGCTGTACCTGGCGTGGCTGCTGGTGCTGGCGGGCGGCACGCTGGCGCTGCGGCACGTGGTGTTTCACCGCAACCTGCTGGGGCTGTTCAGCGTGGCGCTGGTGCTGGGGCCCCTGGCGGTGGGGGCCCTGCTGGGGCGCTGGCGGCGCTGGGCCGGTGCGCTGGGGGCGGTGGCGCTGGGCGTTTGGCTGGCGGTGGGCTTCGTGCGGCACAGCCCCATGCGCGACGCCACCAACCTGTACTACTACAACATCGCCGACACCTACGCGCTGGCCCAGCAGCGGCTTTGGGGCCTGCCCGCCGGGGCCTCGGTGGCCTTCGCGGAGGAAAGCTTTTACCCGTACTGGCTGTACCAGCGCGGCGGCGGCCAGGCCGCGCACCCCGCGCACCGACCGGCGTACCCGGCTGCCTACTACATCACCGCGCCCAACGACGGCCTGCCGCCCGCCCTGGCCCCGCGCTACCAGCCCGTCGACACGGTGGGCGGCTACCGCCTGTGGCGGCTCCGGGCGGGCGGGGTGTGGTAGCGGCCCGCTAGCGCCACACGCCCGCCACGGTGGTGTCGGCGAAGCTGAGGCGGGCGGGCGTGGTGCGCAGGTCGAGGGTGCCGGTGGTGTGGCGGTCGCGCACGGTGATGCGCAGCCGGTACACCTGCGGCGGCAGGTCTTGCAGGCTGATGGTGCTGCGGGCGGGCCCAATATCGGCCGTCAGGCCGTCGTGCACCACGCCGCAGTAGCGCAGGCTGAGCACGTTGTCTTCCTGCCGCAGTAGGCTGGCCACGAGGTGGTCGCTGCCGCTGGCATTGAACACGTTGTCTTTGCTGAGCAGAAACGTCTCGACCGTGCCCGGCAGCTGCACGGCCTGCTGCTGCGTGCGCAGGAGCACCTGGTACCCACTGGGCCCCGGCGCGCCGCAGCCGTTTTCCGTTGCCAGTTCTGCGCCTTCGCCGGGGGCCAGGCCCGGGTCGTCGCTTTTGCTGCAACTGAACAGCGCGAGGGAAGCGGCGAGAAGCAGGGGCAAGCGCATGCGGGCGAACGGAAAAAGGGGGATGCTGGCTAGAGGACCTCCGCGCCGCCGAAAAGGTTGCACGGCCGCCCGCCGCCGGGGGGCCATGGATCAGCGCCCAGTGCCTCGAAGCCGCGGGTCAGATGCAGGTGTAGTTATCAGCTATTTTATTAAACCTCCTCCGTGTCAGGAGGGTAATTCCAATAGTCTGCTTGCCAAAAATGATTCTTGTGTTCAGGCCATATTATGTGAATTTCTTCTAGCAACTGTCTGCCGCCTACAGTCACGGAAGTTTCGTGCGAAAAATAAAGAGCGAATTGAAAGTCCTTATCGGTGTACATCCGCTCGAGTCCATCATAGAAGAATGTGCAATTACGAAGGGGCTGTATGCTTACTTCACCATCTTCAACAAGTTCATAAACCTCAGTTAAGCTATAAATACGACCTATCGTATTAATTATTTCTTTCTCAAAAATGTCAAAGTAATCAGCATGATAAATCTCTGTATTCTCAATAGCTTCATTCCCGCTTATGGGAATCCAGCCGAATGGAATTCGCCATTTCCACCGCGCATTTAATTCTAGAATTATTAAGTCTTTGTCCACTGGTGTAATTACTGAAAAGTAAAAATGCCCGCTTTCCTTCAAGCTAAAGGAAAGCGGGCATTGTAAGAGCTACTTGTTAGCTAAAACCGGAACAGCGGCCGGTACGGGTTCCAGAGGCCCCACGGAATCATGAGCAGCACCAGGGCCAGGGCGACGCCGTAGTAGATGAAGGCGGTTTTGTGCTTGGCCGTGTCGTCGAGGCGCTTTTTGGACAGCGTGCGGCCGATTTGGGCGATGATGACGGCCAGCACCATGAGGGCCACGTGCTCCATGCCGAAGAAGCGCACCGCCGGGTCTTTCATGGCACCGGCTGCTTTCATGGCTTTGAAGCCGTATTGGGGACTGAGGCCGAAGTACAGGCCCAGGCCCACGATGAGCTGCAACAGCATGAAGCCCACGAAGCTGGCCCCGAAGGCGTTGTCGCCCTTGGCAAACGGGCGGTGGCCGGTCCAGCCCACGTAGGCGCGGTACACGGCCACGAGGCCGGCCCCGAGCACGAAATAGCGGAGGTAGGAGTGCAGATAAAGCAGAACTTGGTACATGGTGCTGAAAGAAGCGTGGGGGTTGGGTACTACAACAAAAGTAGGGGCAAGTTGGGGCCCTAGCGGCCCTTGCCGCGCTTCACCAGGTAGGCGTACAGCACCTTTTCAAAGGGCTCGCGCACGTCCACGGGCACGAAATCAATCTTGAGTTGCCCGCAGCGCAGGGCCAAATCCTGCTCGAAAGTGGCCATGGCGGCGCGGTACTGCTCCCGAATTTGGGAGGGCTGGAGCTTGATTTCCTGGCCCGTTTCCACGTCTTCGAAAATGTATGGCCGCTCGGCGAAGTCGAAGTTGGCCTCGGTAGCGCGGTCGAGCACGTGAAACAGGAGTACCTCGTGGTGCTGGTGGCGCAGGTGCTGGAGCGCCGCCAGCGCGGCGGCCTGCCCGGCCGCGTCGCGCCCCAGCATGTCGCTGAAGAGGATGACGAGCGAGCGTTTGGGAATCTGCTGGGCGATGGTGTGGATGACGCCCGCCACGTCGGTGCCGCGCCGGGGCCCCGCGGGCGCGGCCGGGCGCTCGAGCAGGCGTTGCAGGGCCAGCAGCAGGGCGTGGCGGTGGGTGGTGGTGGAGCGCACCGGCGTTTGCAATTCCACCCGGTCGGCGAAGGTGACGAGGCCCACCGCGTCGCGCTGCCGGGTGAGGAGCGTGGCCAGGGCCGCCGCCGCCACCACGCTGAACGTGAGCTTGGCGTGGTCGGGGGCGGGGTAGTACATGCTCGGGCTCACGTCGAGCAGCAGGTGGGCCCGCAGGTTGGTTTCTTCCTCGTAGCGCTTCACGAAGAGCTTGTCGGTGCGGGCAAACACCTTCCAGTCGATGTGGCGGGTGCTCTCGCCGGGGTTGTAGAGGCGGTGCTCCGAAAATTCGACCGAGAAGCCGTGGTACGGCGACTGGTGCAGGCCGGTGATGAAGCCGTCGACGAGCTGACGGGCCAGGAATTCCAGGTTTTCGAACGAGCGGACGGCGGCGAGGTCGGGGGCGGGCATGGGCGGGCGAAAGGGGCGGCGGGGCCCCGGGGGCCCTGTTCAAAGATACCACGTCGGGGCCCCGGGCGCTTTCATGTTCGGCTCACCGTACCTACATTCGAATTCACATCAATCGATTGCTCTATTCATCAACTTTACCTACCGAACGCCTGTGGACGACCGCCCCGACCAGGAAGAGATTTATTCCCAACGCATTAAGGCTGGCAAGCGCACGTATTTCTTCGACGTGAAAGCCACCCGCGGCCAGGATTACTACCTGACCATCACCGAAAGCAAGCGCCGCCAGAACGGCGACGACTCGGTTTCCTACGAGAAACACAAGATTTTCTTGTATAAAGAAGATTTTTTGAAATTCGTGGACGCTCTCCAGGACGCCGTGGACTACGTGCGCGAGGAGTTGCTGACCCCCGAGGAAGTGGCCGAGCTGGACCGCCCCCGCGAGTACGACGAGCGCGACCGCCGCGACGCCCCCGCCGCCGAGCAGCGCCCCACTTTCGACGCCAACCGCAGCGACGCCAACCGCAGCGACGACAGCTACTAGGGGCCCCTGGCTACGTATTTGGCTAAGCAACGGCGCGAACGGACCTGGGTCCGTTCGCGCCGTTTGGCGATGGCGCGAATTTGCAGAAGCCACGCTATGGCGCGTCGTACCTTTGCGGCCGAATTGCGCCCAACTCGCGATTTGTAATTCAACACTCATAACTCAAGAAAATGGGCCTCCGCTGCGGTATCGTGGGCTTGCCGAACGTCGGCAAATCCACCCTGTTCAACGCCTTATCCAACGCCAAAGCCGAATCGGCCAACTACCCGTTCTGCACCATCGAGCCCAACGTGGGCGTGATTACCGTGCCCGACGAGCGCCTGCAAATCCTGGAGGCGCTGGTGAACCCCAAGCGCGTGCTGCCCACCATCATCGAGTTCGTCGACATTGCCGGCCTCGTGAAGGGCGCCAGCAAGGGCGAGGGCCTGGGCAATAAATTCCTGGCCAACATCCGCGAGGTGGACGCCATCATCCACGTGGTGCGCTGCTTCGACGACCCCAACATCGTGCACGTGGCCGGCGGCGTGGACCCGGTGTTCGACAAAGACGTGATTGACACGGAGCTGCAAATCAAGGATTTGGAGAGCATCGACAAAAAGCTGGTGAAATCGGAGCGCAGCGCCAAGGCCGGCGACGCCGCGGCCAAAAAGGAAGTGGCGGGCCTGCAAAAGTTTAAAACGGCCCTCGAAGCCGGCCAGAACGCCCGCGCCGTGGCCGCCACCGCCGACGACCTGGAAGCCGTGGCCGACCTGCAGCTGCTCACCGTCAAGCCCGTGATTTACGTGGCCAACGTGGACGAGGCCAGCATCGCGTCCGACGGCAACCACCACGTGGCCGCCCTGCGCGCCCACGTGCAAGCCGAGGGGGCCCAGGTGGTGCTGGTGTCGGCCGCCATCGAGGCGCAGATTGCCGAGATGGAGGACGCCGACGAAAAGGCGATGTTTCTGGGCGAGTACGGCCTCACCGAGTCGGGCCTGAACAAGCTCATCCGCGCCAGCTACGAGCTGCTGAACCTCATCACCTACTTCACCGCCGGCGTGCAGGAAGTGCGCGCCTGGACCATCCACCGCGGCGACAAGGCCCCGGCGGCGGCCGGCGTCATCCACTCCGATTTCGAGAAAGGCTTCATCCGCGCCGAGGTTATCAAACTGCCGGATTACCAGGAGTACAAGACGGAAGTGAAAATAAAGGAAGCCGGCCGCATGGCCGTCGAAGGCAAGGACTACGTGGTGCAGGACGGCGACATCATGCACTTCCGCTTCAACGTGTAATGCGCCGGTAATGCGCCGGGCGGCTGGCCCGAACAGCTTGTAAACGGACGGCCCCCGTGCTTCGCTAAGAAGTACGGGGGCCGTCCGTTTGGGGCCCGGACGCTTATTCGGTGCGGCCCTGGTACACGATGCTGGACAGCTGCTGCCGGGTGAAGGTGAACGTGTAGCGCTGGAGATGCTCGGCGTCGGCCACCGTGGCGGTGTTGGCTATTTCGTGCTTGAAGGCCGTTTCAAAGGCCTTTTTGCTCATGCCCACGTGCACGCCCTTTGCCAAGCGGAGCTTACCGGACGTGGCGACGAAAGAAACCGCCAATGTTTTGGCTGGGGTCTGGTAAAATACAAATTTGTCGGTGCCCAGTGCATAGGTGAGCACGTAGTCGGTTTGCTTCGGGTCGGACGGGTGAAGCTGCTGCCGTTTGCTGAACGGCGTGGCTTTGTACTTCGCCAGAAACGGCTTTAAATCGAGGCGGGCGGCCTTGACGAAAGCGTCGTTGCAGAGCGCCGTTTTGGTAGGGTTGATTTGGGCCCGCGCCGGGGTGGCCGCCAGGCTCGTTAGCAACAGCGCGGGTAGGGGGAAAAGTAGGGGTCGTATCATTCTTATTTTAATTATATATTAGAAAGTATTCTGCCGAAATATAACTTCCGTTTCCATTGCGGTACCCGGCGAAGCGGTTGGGGGCTCAGCGCCAGCGCTTCGGAGGGCCGGTAACCGGCTAAGCTGCCCTTGCCCAAGCCCAGTATTTTCCCGGCTGTGTTATGTTTTTCGGATTAAAATATTGTTAAGCGAATATATTTTCAGGGTTGCGTTACATTTGTGAAGATGGCATGAAGATGTTCTTCAGTCGAACCAAATGCGCCGACTTGTGAAACGACACCTGCTTTTAGTACTGCTGGGCTTCGTACTTTTTGCCGTGACTCCCCGGGCCCGGGCCCAAGGGGTTACCACATCCGCCATCAAAGGGCTGGTGCTGGATGCGAAAGGCCAGCCGCTGCCGGGGGCCACGGTGGTGGCCACCCACCTGCCGTCGGGCACCATTTATGGCAACGCCACGCGCGACAACGGGCAGTTCGATTTGCTCAATATGCGCATCGGGGGGGCCTACGAGGTGAAAGTGTCGTTTGTGGGCTACGAAACCTTTGTGCAAAGCAGCATCCAGCTGGTGCTGGGCAAAACGTTTGAGACGCGGGTGACGCTGAAAGAGGGCAGCGGCCAGCAGCTCGACGAAGTGGTGGTGCGGGTGAACCGCGACGGCCAGATTAACCCCGACCGCACGGGGGCCGCCACCAACATCAGCGCGATGGCCCTGCGCAGCCTGCCCACCATCAACCGCTCGCAGGACGACTTCACGCGCCTCACGCCCCAGGCCAGCGGGCTGAGCTTCGGGGGGCGCAACACGCTCTACAACAACTTCTCGCTCGACGGCTCCAGCTTCAACAACTCGTTTGGGCTGGATTCGCCCACGCCCGGGGGCCAAACCAACTCGCAGCCCGTGAGCCTCGACGCCATCGAACAGATTCAGGTGAGCCTCACGCCCTACGACGTGCGCCAGGGCGGCTTCACCGGGGCTGGCGTGAACGCCGTGACCAAGAGCGGCACCAACAGCTTCCGGGGCACGGCCTACACGTATTTCCGCGACGAGAGCCTGATTGGCAGCAAGGTGCAGGGGGCCACCATCGCCAACCCCAGCCTGAAATTTAACCAGACCGGCTTCGCCCTCGGGGGCCCCCTCGTGAAGAACAAGCTGTTCTTTTTCACCAACGCCGAGTTCACCCGCCAGACCGGCCCGGGCCAAAGCTTCCGGCCGGCGGCCAGTCCCGCCGAGGCCCAGCAGGCCGCATCCCGTTCGTGTGGCTCTCGAACCAGGCCTCGAACACGCAGTTTGGCAACGGCTACACGTACCAAATCAACGCCACGGGCCGCGACTTCAAGTTTCCGCAGGTGTGGCGCTCCAACCTGGCCGTGGACCACGAGCTGCCCGGGGGCCTGGTGGCCACGCTGGAAGCCATCTACACGAAGGACATCAACGCGGTGGTGCACCGCAACTACAACTTCGTGACGCCCACCCAGGCGCTGAGCGGCGCGAACGGCGGCGACAAGCGCCGGATTTACCCCGCCGCCGGGCCCCGCCTCAACTCATTCACCGGCCCCGACGGCCAGTTCACTTTTCTCGACGCGGGCGTAATTGGGTTGGAGAACACCAGCCAGGGCTACCAGTACTCCGTCACCGGGCAGCTGCGCAAGGAGTTCGCCAATGGCTTTTATGCCACGGCGGCCTACACCTACGCCCAGGCCAAGGACATCACCTCGAACCCCGGCGAAATTGCCGGCGACGCCTACCAGCGCCTGCCCGTGGTGGGCAACACCAACCAGCCCGCGCTGGCCTACAGCGACTTCGGCTTGGAGCACCGCGTGATTGCCGCCGCCGGCCGCCGCTTCGCCTACGCCCACGACCACCTGGCCACCACGGTGGGCTTCTTCTTCGAGGCCGGCCAGGGCAACCGCTACAGCTACACCTACGCCGGCAACCTGAACCGCGACAACATCGACGGCAACGACCTGATTTTCGTGCCCGCCACCCAAAGCCAGATCAACCTGGTGGCCTACACCAACGCCGCCGGCCAGAGCGTGTCGGCCGCCCAGCAGTGGCAGCAGCTCGATGCTTACCTCAACCAAGACCCGTACCTGAGCCAGCACCGCGGCGACTACACCGTGCGCAACGGGGCCCTCAGTCCCTGGTGCAACCAGCTCGACGCCAAGCTGATGCAGGACTTCGTGGTGACGACCGGCGGCGGCAAGCACAACACCTTGCAGCTCAGCTTCGACATCCTCAACCTGGGCAACCTGCTGAACGCCAACTGGGGCAACCGCCAACGCGTGGGCAACAACCGCCTCATCGAGGCCAGTTACCCCAGCGCCACCAGCCCCGACACGCCCGCCTTCACCTTCCGCGGCGGCAGCCAAACCTACTTCACCGACGCCAGCATCGCCAGCCGCTGGCGGGCCCAGGTGGGCGTGCGCTACATTTTCGATTAGCGCGACTCACTGCCTCATTGTGTGAACGCGCGTAGCAGAGCTTTGCAGAATACCCCTAACTTCAACGCCCCGACCAATAATTTGGTCGGGGCGTTAAAATCGAGGACCTGATAGATGAGAAATAGTTTATTGCTATTACTGAGGTGGTCTAGTCAAGGCGCACAGAAGCAGGACGTATATTTCCTGAGTCATGAGTGCAGAAAAGACCAAGAAGACGCCGGATAAACGGCGTA
>NZ_JABSNP010000033.1 GCF_013294115.1 Hymenobacter caeli
TACGCCGTTTATCCGGCGTCTTCTTGGTCTTTTCTGCACTCATGACTCAGGAAATATACGTCCTGCTTCTGTGCGCCTTGACTAGACCACCTCATAAAGACTAATTTTAATAAGATGTGGACGCTCTGAAAAATAGTAAGAATTTTCTCCCCACTAATTGAAAGTCCGACAGCGAGGGGGATTGTCCAGAGTACGAAAGAATAAGTATCGCCTTCGCCAAACCAGTTCTGTCTATACAAGACGACCGTTATAGCAACTAGACAAGCCAAAATATTTAATACTCCGCTTAAAAACTTGGTAGCTGTTCTATTCATGATCTAACGTTCTCTTGATTCTGCTTGCTTTATAGTGTAAATATCAACCAGGTTGCCCGTTTCTAGTTGCACACTTTCGGCTAGCCTGGTGCAGTCCTAAAGTGCCCTTCCCGCAAGTACTTTTGCTCCCCGCCTACTTGCCTCCCGTGACCGACCCTGAATACGACCTGCTCGACGAGCTGTACTTCGTGACCCCCTTCCGCACCTTGCTGGAAAAAACCGGCCTGCCCGTGCCCGAGCTGCGCGAGCAGCTGCGCAGCCTACTAGAGCAGGGCCTCGTGCGCAGCTACTGGCCCGACCCCGACACCGAGCTGGCCTACGAGCCCACCTCCTACGGGGCCATTGCGGCCGACGCCAGCTACCTGGCTTCCAAGGAAGGGCTGCTGCGCCACAACACCCGCTAGCCGTGGCCCCGCCCGTGCTGCCCGCCCCGCCGCCCGCGCCGGCCGCCCGCCCGCCGGGCTACTACGTGCGCCAGCGCCTGTGGCAAAACGGGCCCGCCGTGTGCGGGCTGGCCTTCATCGTGCTGTGCGCGGCGGTGTCGGTGCTGGGCTACTGGGTGTTGCCCGACAACTCGCCCGACGCCGCCCACGGCTTCGTGGCGCTGCAAAAGCAGGGCCCCGGGCTGCGGGTGCAGTTCCTGCGCCGGCCGCTACCCGATTCGGTGCTGGCCGCCCGGCCGGCCAACAACATCTTCCGCACCTGGCTGGGCGGCCGCGAACCGGCCTACGACGAAGCGCCCATCAGCGCCTACCGGGCCCTGGGGCCCGACTCGGCCCTCATCCGGTCCTGGGCCGAGCCCGGCACCGCGCCGGGGCCCCCGCAGCGCGTGGCCGCCGGGGCCCGGGTTACCCGCACCTATGCCCTGGGCACCGACAAGGCCGGGCGCGACGAGCTGAGCCGCCTGCTGCTGGGCACGCGCATCTCGCTGGGCATCGGGCTGGTGGCGGTGCTCATCTCGATGGCGCTGGGCATGGCGGTGGGGGCCCTGGCCGGCTATTTTGGCGGCTGGATTGATAGCGTATTGCTCGGGCTGATGACCGTGGTGTGGAGCATTCCGGGTATCATGCTGGTCATCGCCATTTCGCTGGCGCTGGATAGCAAGGGCGTGTGGGTCAGCTTCCTGGCCGTGGGCCTGACCATGTGGGTGGACGTGGCCCGGGTGGTGCGCGGGCAGCTGCTGAGCCTGCGCTCGGCCACCTTCGTGGAGGCCGGGCGGGTGCTGGGGCTGCCCACGGCGCGGCTCATTGCCCGGCACCTGCTGCCCAACCTGCGCGGGCCCCTGCTGGTGCTGGCCACCAGCAACTTCGCCGCCGCCATCCTGCTCGAAGCCGGCCTGAGCTTCCTGGGCCTGGGCGTGCAGCCCCCGGCCCCCAGCTGGGGCCTGATGGTGAAGGAAGGCTACGACCTGCTGGGTACCCAAGCGGGGCTGTGGCTCACGGTGCTGCCGGGCGCGGCCATCTCGCTGCTGGTTTTAAGCTTTAATTTACTGGGCAACGGCTTGCGCGACGCCTACGACCCCAAAACGGCCGTCCGCTAGGGCCCTGTTTTTCATCATGCCCAACACCATCCCCGACAAGCGCCTTTTCCTGAAAGAGCGCGAGTTGAACGCCCTGCTCGAAATCACCCAGGCCATCACCCAGGATTCGACCAGCGAGGCCGCGCTCTACAAAATTTTTCAGTTCACGCTCATCGGCCAGCTCGGGGTGCGCCGGCTGGCGCTGTACGTGCTCAGCGACGGCGTGTACCGGGCCGAAGTGGCGTTTCCGACGGCCGTGGGGCCCCTGCCGGCCGTCGTGTCGGCCCAGTGCTGCGCGGTGCCCTGCGTCATGGAAGGCCTCGACCTGGGGCCCGCCTGGGCCGGCTTCGAAACCGTGATTCCGGTGACCCAGGCCGGGCAGGTGCTGGCCTACGCCCTCATCGGCACGGCCCAGGCCGACTACGCCGGCCAGGAAGCCACCAAGTTCCTCGAAACGCTGGCCAACATCCTCATCGGGGCCGTCGAAAACCGCCGCCTCACCCGCCAGCGGGTGGCCGCGGCGGCCTTGCAGCGCGAAATCGAGATTGCCCAGGACGTGCAGCGCCTGCTGTTTCCTACGCACCTGCCCAATAACGCGGCCGTGGCCGTGGCCCGCACCTACGTGCCCCACACCGAAATCGGGGGCGACTACTTCGACGTGGTGGAAATCGACGCCGACCGCTTGCTGCTCTGCATCGCCGACGTGAGCGGCAAGGGCGTGGCGGCGGCCCTGCTCATGTCGAACTTCCAGGCCGGGCTGCGCACGCTGCTGCGCCAGGGGGCCGACCTGGCCGTCATCGCCCACGAGCTGAACCACTTGATTTTCCGCAACGCCGGGGGCGAGAAGTTCATCACCGCGTTCCTGGGCCTCTACGATTGCCGCACCCGCCGCCTGCGCTTCGTGAACGCCGGCCACAACGACCCCATCCTGCTGCCCGACCAGGGGCCCCCCCAGTTCCTTAAAACCGGCTCCGTCATGCTCGGCATCATCGAGGAGCTGCCCGGGCTGGAGGTGGGCGAAGTGCAGGTGCCGCCCCGCTCGCTGCTCTTCAACTACACCGACGGCCTCACGGAAGTATTCGACGCCGAAGGCAATGAGTTCGGCGAAGCAGGCGTGCTGCGCGTCATCGCCCAGAACCGCTACCTGCCCCTGCCGCGCCTGCACGAAACGCTGCTGCGCGAAATCCGCACCTTCGGCGGCGGCCCCGACCAGTTTGCCGACGACGTGACAATCCTCAGCTGCCGGATGAAATGAGTAAGCACGCCGGGCGTCATTTCGCGCCAAATTTCGCGGAGTTAAAATTAAGTTTCGCAACGTGGAACGTGCCCTTCGCCGGGGCAACTCTTGCGAAACTTAATTTTAACTCCGCGAAACTTGGCGCGAAACCAAGTAGCTGAATAGTCAGTCGTTGCCCGGTTCCTCCGCCAGCCACGAATCGGCCCGCACCAGCAGGGCCAGGCAGACGAAGAAGACGGAGCCGATTTTGTCTACTTCCACCAGTTCGTTTAGCGTCAGGTGGAAGACGATGACGACCAGTGAGAGCGCGGCGGCCAGCACCACGCGGCGCACCTCGGGCCGGTGGCGGGCCCGGTGGTAGAGGCGCTGGGCCGTGAGCAGGGCCCAGCCCACGAGCGTGGCGAAGAGCACGAAGCCCGGCACCCCCTGCTCGGCCAGCTGCAAGAGGAAGTAGTTGTGGGTGGTCGAGCGTTCGGGGTTGTCGCTCACGTAGGTGCGGAAGCTGCGCACCGTGTAGCGCTTGTATTCGGGGTAGAAGGTGGCCGGGCCGCTGCCCGTCAGGGGCCGGTCGGCCACCATGCGGGCCGCCGCCACCCAGCGGTACACGCGCTCCATGCCCGATACGTCCTGCAGCTTGTAGGTGGCTTCGAGGTGCTTCTCGAAGTTGTGCCCGTTGAAGATGGTCTTCTCAAAATCGGGCGCGTAGAGCATGAAGTTGTTCTCGTGCACGAAGTAAAACGCCGCCCCGCCCGCGCCCAGGGCCAGGGCCCCCAGCAGGGCCCCCGTGAGCCGCCAGCGCAGCACCAGGTAGTAGAGGCCCGCCACCGGCAGGGCCAGCAGCGAGGCGCGGGTGTACGACGTGCACAGCCCGAACAGCAGCACCACCAGGCTGGCCTGCCAGGCCCGGCGCATCCAGCCCCGGGGCACGGCCCCAGCCCCGAGCAGCACAAACGGCAGCAGCAGCGCCTGCACCGTGGCAACGGTGACGTGGTTGTGGTAGAACGGCTTCACCGCCCAGTTGATGGTATCGAAGGCAAACCCCCGGGTGGCGTGGCGGCTGATAACGTAGAGCGTACTGAGCGTGGCCCCGGCCGCGTACACGCCCAGCAGCCGCCACACGTCGGCCGGGCGGCGCACCACCAGCAGCGTGCCCAGCACGAAAGGCGTGAGGTACCACACCTTGGCCAGCACGTACTTCACCGACTTGGTGGTATCCACCGAAAACCCGATGCCGACGGCGCTCCACAGCAGCCCCAGGGCCAGCACCACCACCAGCGGGTGCCGCCACTCGCGGGCCGGCAGCCGGCCCTGGCCCAGCAGCAGGGCCCCCCACACGCAGGCCGTGAGGGCCAGCATCAGGGGCTCGGAGGGCACGTCCATCGTCAGGCCGCCGGGCAGGCCGATGGGGTACGAAAACGCCAGCGTGAAGAACAGCGCGTAGTACAGCCAGCGCCACTCCACGAAGGCCACCAGCAGGCCCAGGCCCAGCAGGCCCGGCACCAGCAGGGCCGGGCTGTTGGCGAGGGCGGCCGCCGCCGCCCCGATAATGAGCAGGGCAAACAGGCCCACGAACAGGCGCTGGGGGCCGTCCTGGGGCCAGAGGCGGAGCAGGAAGGCGTGCATCTACAGGGGGCCGGCGAGGCGGCGCTGGTTGTAGCGGTACAGCTCGAGCAGGGCGACGACGATGACGGCCAGCGCGAAGGTGAGCACCACCGAGCCCACCACAATCAGCCAGCGCACGGGCTTGGATTTTTTGGTGGCCGGGTAAGCCGGCTGCACCAGGTACACGCTGCTCACGCGGCCCTTAATCGTTAGCTCGGCCGTTTCGTAGGCCGCCCGGGCCCCGGTGAGGCGGCTCTGCAAATCGGCCACCCGGTTGCCGATGAGCGAAAGCGAATCGGTGCCGCGGATGAAGCTTTCCGTGTTCATCACGCGGCCGCCGTCGGCGCGGGTGAGGTTGTGCAGGGCCCGGCGCAGGGCGGCCGCGTTGCCGCCCCCGCCGCCCTCGGCCCGGCTCAGGGCGGCCTCGGTTTCCACCAACTGCTTGGCCAGGTAGCGGCTCTGCTGGTCGTAGTTGAAGATGCCGTAGCGGGCCCGCAGGGCCACCAGCTGGCGGCGGGCCTGCTCGTAGCTGGCCCGCAGGTAGTCGTAGCGCCGGCCGTAGAGCACCAGCACCCGGCCGCGGTTGGTGAGGGTGAGCTGCTGGTTCACCGAGTCGATGACCCCCACCAGGGCGTTGGCCACGGCGGCCGCCAGGTGCTTGTCGCGGTCGGTAAACGTCAGCTCGATGGCGTCGCGCTCGTTGCGCACGATGTCGAGGTTCGAGGCGAACTCGTTGAGCACTTGCGTGTCGGCTTTGTCGGTGCCGGGCGCGCCGGCGTCGTAGTGGCGGTAGAGGTCGAAGCGCTTGACGAGCAGCGCCGCCACCGGCTGCGACTGCCCGATGGTGATGGCGCGGTCCAGGTCTTCGCCGCGGCCGGTCAGCTCCAGCTTGGTGCCCTCCACGATGCGGTCGGGGTCGGCGTTTTGCAGGTTGGTGGGAAAGAACACGGCCGTGGACTTGTACTGGTTGGGCAGCTGCCAGGCCACTAAGGCACTTACCAGGGCGGCGGCCACCACCGCGGCGGCCACCAGGTACTTCCAGCGGTGGAGGATGGGCCCCAGGCCCACGAGCGAAAACGACGGTGCGGACATAAACTAAAAAGCGGCCGGCCCGTGGCGAAACCCTTCGCCCGCGCCCGGAATAAATTCCGGGCCGCCGGCCGGCGCCTGGCAAAGCTACTACGCGCCGGCCCGGCCCGGGGCCCCGGCCGGCGCGTAGTAGCTTTGCCGGCCCCCGGGCGCGGGGCCCGCCACCCTTCAGCTTCTCGCGTCATCAAACGGTTTCTCGGCAACATCAGCTTCGTCGTTTTACTCAACCTGGCTGTGAAGCCGGGCTGGATTCTGGTCGAAAACCTGGTGCAGGACCGCCTGGGCCACGCCGCCTTCGGCCTCGTCACGGCCCTCACCTCGCTGGGCATCATGGTGGCCGTGCTCGCCGACCTGGGCCTCACGCCCTACGCCGTGCGGCGCGTGGCCGCCGAGCCCGACTTCCTGGGGCAGGAGTTTCCGGTGCTGCTGCCCCTGCGCGCGGCCCTCGGCCTGGCGGCGCTGGCCGCGGCGCTGCCCGTGGGCTGGGCCCTGGGCTACCGGGGCCCGCAGCTGGGCCTGCTGGCGGCGGTCACGGCCGCGCTGCTGCTCACCCAGTACGGGCAGTTTTTGCGCGGGCCGGTGCAGGCCCGCCAGCACTTCAACACCGACGCGCTGCTCTCGGTGCTCGAAAAAGCCTTGCTGCTGGCCGCCATCCTGGCGCTGCTGCCGGGCGGCCTCACGCTGGGCGGCTACGTGGGGGCCCGGCTGGGGGCGGCGGCCTTCACGGCGGCGCTGCTCTACGGGCTGTTCACGCGCTTGTTTGGGCGGGTGCCCTACCGCTGGCACGGGCCCCGGGCCCGGCAGGCGCTGCGGGCCACCCTGCCGTTTGCCCTGATGACGCTGCTCTACGGGGCCAACGAGCGCATCGACATGGTGATGCTCGAGCGCCTGCACTCGCCCGCCGAGGCCGGCTACTACGCCGGGGCCTACCGCTGGGTCGAGGCCGTGATGATGTACGCCTGGACGGTGCTGCCGCTGTTTTTTGCCAAGTTTGCCAGCACCCCGCACGACGCCGACGCCCAGCGCCGACTGCTGTGGTTCGGGCAGCGGGTGGTGGCCGCGCCGCTGCTGTTCGTGGTGGCGTTCGGGCTGTTCCGGGGGGAGGTGCTGTTCTGGCAGTTCGGGCACAGCAGCCCGGCCGAACTCGCCAAAATGGCTCTGTGCCTGCGCATTTTGTTTCTCAACGTGCTGGTACACGCCTTTTTTGCCATCTACAGCACCCTGCTCACGAGCACCGCCCACGAGCGGGCCGTGAGCTGGGCCGTGGCCGGCAGCCTGGCCCTCAACGTGGCCCTGAACCTGTGGCTGCTGCCCCGTTTCGGGGCCGTGGCGGCGGCCTGCAACACGTTGGCGTGCGCCGCGGCCGTGTCGGGGGCCTACCTCGTGCTGGTGGCCCGCCGCACCGGCGTGGCCCTGCCCTGGGCGCTGCTGGCCCGGCTGCTGCTGGCCTTCGGCCTGCTGTGCGGCGCGTGGTGGGCCGCGCGGGCCGGCCTGCGGCTGCCCTGGTGGCTGGAGGCCGGGCTCATGGCCGGGGTGTTTGGCCTGATTGGGCTGGGCACGGGCCTGGTGCGGCTGGCGGAAATCCGGCAGCTGCTGCCGGGAGGACGAGATAATTAATTCAACCGGCAATGAACAGCAGAATGCGTTCTATCGTCGTTGCTCAATGGGTGTTGCTGGCTGCCTCTTGCGCCACACCAGGCCGCGTGGGCGATGCCAAATTGAAAAACAGCGGGGCTGCTGCACCTGCTGCCTGCGATTTTGATGTGGAAAATTATTCAAAACAAATCAACGCCGCATTTACGAGAAAAGTGCTCGAATTGAATGAAGTGGCAGCACGTAAGTCAGACACTTCACTTGCGGAAAAATTTAAAATACCCGTCGATAATATCCTGCTTAACGGAGCTAATTGGACTAGAAAACGCGCATTAGAACAGCTCTGCGCCAAATGCGGCGCATCTATTCTGTTTAGACAAGATTCCCTCTCATTTATTGAAGTATATAGCAAAGGCTACTGCGATTCATACACCCTTTACGTTCTAGACAGAGCGAGCAAAGGAATTGTATACCAAAGAGTCTGTTCACAGCCAATATGTAAAGTTCTTACGAAAGCCGTTGACAGTAGCTTGTTAAATATTGAAAAAGGCGAATACTTTGATGTATATAAGCTTTTTTACGTAAAAAGTAAGCGCGTAAACAATGTGTTCATAACGGAAGGTATTGCGTTTCTCGGTTACGGGGCGGTGAAAGAGGAATTATTTTGATGAAGCTGTTTAGGAAGTCTGGAAATTCAAAATCGAACGTCATGCTGAGCGCAGCCGAAGCATCTCTACTGCTCAACTAATCATGATTACTGCTGCGGTAGAGATGCTTCGGCTGCGCTCAGCATGACGTTCTGACGACTTCCTAAACAAATTAAATATATACATATATATGCCAAATTGAAATCTGCTGCTCAATTAATTAAATTCCATAAGCAAATAATATATAAATATTCCCTTGCACCTCGCCGTCAACACCCGTTTTTTGCTGCCCGGCGACCGGCTCGAAGGCATTGGGCGCTTCACCCTGGAAACGCTGCGCTGCCTGGTGGCCCAGCACCCGGAGGTCACGTTTCACTTCCTCTTCGACCGGCCCTACGACCGGCGCTACCTGCTGGGGCCCAACGTGGTGGGCCACGTGCTGGGGCCCCCGGCGCGGCACCCGGTGCTGTTCGTGGCCTGGTTCGAGGGGGCGGTGGCCCGGTGGCTGGCGCGGCACCGGCCGGCGGCCTTCCTTAGTCCCGACGGCTTCACGACGCTGGCCACCCGGGTGCCCCGCGTGACGGTGATGCACGACCTGGCCGCCCTGCACTACCCCGCCGACGTGGGCTGGCTGGTGCGCCGGTACTACCGGTTTTTCCTGCCCCGCTTCGCCCGCGCCTCGCGGCAGCTGGTGGCCGTGTCGGAAGCCACGAAGGCCGATTTGGTGGCCACTTTCGGCCTCGACCCGGGGCGCATCCGCGTGGCCTACAACGCCCCGGCGGCGCAGTTCCGGCCTCAGGACGCGGCGACGCAGCACGCCACGCGCGAAAAATTCAGCGGCGGGCGGCCGTATTTTTTGTTCGTGGGGGCCTTGCAGCCGCGCAAAAACCTGGGCACCCTGCTGCGGGCGTTCGACCTGTTCAAGGAAGCCGGCGGGGCCGCCGCGGCCGCGGCCCGGCTGCTGGTGGTGGGCCGGCGGGCCTGGCGGGCGGGCCCCATCTTCGCCGCCTACCAGGCCATGCGCCACCCGGAGGCCGTGCAGTTCACGGGCCGCGTGGCCGACGCCGAGCTGGTGGACCTCTACGCGGCGGCGCGGGCCACGGTGTACATTCCTTATTTTGAAGGCTTTGGCCTGCCCATCGTGGAGGCCCAGGCCAGCGGCTGCCCGGTGCTCGCGGCCGGCGTGAGCGCCCTGCCGGAGGTGGCGGGCCCGGCCGGGGCCCTGTTCGCCGACCCCTTCGACGCCCCGGCCATCGCCGCCGCCCTGGCCCGCCTCTGGGCCGACGACGCCCTGCGGGCCCGCCTGGCCGCCCAGGGCCTGGCCAACCAGGCGCGTTTCAACTGGGCCCGCAGCGCCGAGGTCATCTGGGCCGCCGTGCAAGCCGCCGTGGCCGGGCCGGGAGCGGCTTAGTTGCTCGTTGTTTGTTGTCGTCAACTTATTCAACAACTGCCAACTAAGCGCCTGTCCGAATAGGGAAAAAAAGAACGGTCATGCCGAGCGCAGCCGAGGCATCTCGCGTGCTCCGTTGCACGGGGTTTGATTACTGCCGCACGCGAAATGCCTCGGCTGCGCTCGGCATGACGGCCTATTTCGGATAGGCCCTGACAACGGACAACTAGCAACGAATAACTAATAACGAGCAACTGACAACTAAGGCTGGGGCGGCTTATTTTTGCCGGACTTATGGCCCGTCCGCACCCCTACACTTTTGCCCACGTGCTGGTGCCCCAGCTGGCCAACCGCCGCCCGGGGGCCGTGCGCCGCGAGCTGGCCGACCCCGCCCTGGCCCGCGAGCTGCTGCACTACATGTGGGAAAAGGCCGCCGAAGGCCTGCCCCCCGCCGAGCACGTGCCGCCCCGCGGCCTGCGCCTGCACTGGCACGAGGTGGCCGGCCGCGCCGTGGCCCTGCTGCACCTGCCCGCCCCCCAGGCCAGCACCGAGGCCCACCTGGCCGCCCTGGTGTACGACCCCGAATCGGACGACGAGGACGAGGTGGAAGACGACGCCCCGGCCCCCGCCGCCGCTGGTTCCGCGCCCGACGACGCCCCGCGCCCCCGCTACTTCCTGCTCGAAGCCACCCTGGGCCGCAGCACCGACGAGGCCGGCACCCCCACCGTGGTGGGCGAGTGGCGCGGCGAGCACTACCGCCACCTGGGCCCGGGCCCCGCCGGCGGCCGCCCCGACACGGCGAAGGCGTTTTTGCAGGCCCTGGCCCAGGTGCTGGGCCCGCTTCCCGGGGCCGGCGTGGCCTTCATGCGCATCGTCCGCTGATGCGCTGGTTCCAGGGGGCCTTGCTCACCCGCCCGCCCCGGCTGCTGCACCGCCTGCTGCCCGGGGCCGAGTGGCGGGCCCCCGCCGCGGGCCCCGACGGCCGCCCGCGCCTCTACCTCACCTTCGACGACGGCCCCGTGCCCGAGGAGACGCCCTGGGTGCTGGCGCAGCTGGCCCGGTACCAGGCCCGGGCCACGTTTTTCTGCGTGGGCGACAACCTGGCCCGCCACCCCGCCATTGCCCGCGCCGCCCTGGCCGCCGGCCACCGCCTGGCCAACCACACCCACCACCACCGCAGCGCCTGGCAAACCCCCCGGGCCGAATACCTCGCCGACGTGGCCCGCTGCCAGCAGGCACTCTCATTATTAGCTGTTGGCTCCCAGCCGTTGGCTGTTGGCTCTGCGGCCAAATCCCCGAAGCTAACAGCTAACAGCCAACAGCTAATAGCTAATACCAACCAACAGCTAATAGCTAACGAAAAGCCGCTGTTCCGCCCGCCCTACGGCCGCCTCACCTGGCCGCTGCTGCGGGCCCTGCGGGCCGAGTACCGGGTGGTGCTGTGGTCGGTGCTCACGCGCGACTACGACCCCCGCCTGCCGCCCAAAGACTGCCTGCGCCTCACGCTGGCCACCGCCCGCGCCGGCGACATCCTCGTGTTTCACGACAGCCGCAAGGCCAGCGCCCGGCTGCGCTACGTGCTGCCGAACGTGCTGGCGTACTTCGCCCGGCGCGGCTTCGAGTTCGCGGCCCTGTGACCCGCCGCTTATGACCACTTTTTTACTGCTGTACTGCCTGCTGTGGCTGCTGGCGCTGGCCGGGGCGGCGGAGCGGCTGGCCACCCGGCGCGGGGCCCCGGCCGCCGCGCCGCTGCCCGTGCCGCTGCCCCGCGTGAGCATCCTCATCGCGGCCCGCAACGAAGCGCTGGCCCTGCCGCGCTGCCTGGCCAGCGTGCGGGCCCTGCGCTACCCGGCCGAGCTGCTCGAAGTGTTCGTGGGCGACGACGCCAGCACCGACGCCACGGCCGCCGTGGCCGAAGCGGCCATGCGGGGTTTCGGGGGGCATTTTGCGGTGGTGCCCATTACCGAAACCCTGGGTACGGCGCGGGGCAAGGCCAACGTGCTGGCCCACCTGGCCCGCCGCGCCACCACCGACTACTTCTTCATCACCGACGCCGACATCAGCCTGCCGCCCAACTGGGTGGCCGCGCTGCTGGCCCACGCCGGGCCCGGGGTGGGCACGGTCACGGGCATCACAACGGTGCGCGGGCCCCGGCTGTTCGACCAGCTTCAGGGCCTCGACTGGCTGCTGTCGCTGGGCCTGGTGCAGGTGGTGAGCGCCGCCGGCCGCCCCGTGACGGCCATGGGCAACAACATGCTCGTGGCCCGCGCCGCCTACGAGGCCACCGGCGGCTACGCGGCCTTGCCGTTCTCCGTCGTTGAGGACTACGCTCTGTTCCGGGCGGTGCTGGCCGCGGGCTACGGCTTCCGCCAGGTGTTCAGCCCCGGGGCCCGGGCCGATTCGCTGCCTATGCCCACCTGGCGGGCCTTGTTCACGCAGCGCCGCCGCTGGCTGCGCGGGGTGCAGGCCCTGCCGCTGCGCCTGCGCCTGGAGCTGCTGGTGTTCAGTAGCTTCTGGCCGGCGCTGGGGGCCCTTGTCTGGGCGGGCGGCCCGGGCTTGGCGCTGGCCGCGTGGGCCGCCAAAGTGGTGGTGCAGGGGGCCCTGGCGGCGGTGTGCTACCGCCGGGCCGGGCTGCGGCTGCGGGTGGGGCTGCTGCCACTGTTCGAGTTTTACACGCTGGCCATCACGTTCGGCATGCTCTATTTCCAGCTGGTCGGCGGGCCCGTGGTGTGGAAGGGGCGGCGCTACGAGTGAGGGCCCAGACGGGCCAGTTTATGTGTGAAGAAAGCCGTCATGCCGAGCGCAGCCGAAACAGCTCTCCCGCTCACTATTTTGATCGATAAGATTCCTTCCCGGACAACTCTCGGAAAAATGGTGGGTTTTGGCCCACCCGACCGCTGCGCCCAGCGTAGTATTTTTACCAGGTGCCGGAGTACAGTGCTTTACTGCTGAGCATACGCTCTTTGTTTTCCGTTTGAAATGGGAAACAAAAGGATAACAGTGCTTTTAGCTAAAAATTGGTCTAAAATCATTGGTACAGGAGGGATTGCAACCAAAATAGTCCTGCTGCGCTCCTCATTGAGCCACCATGCCAAGTTTGATGATTTCTCGTTATGAATAATAAGCGTATACTGTTGTCTTACATCGTGTTGTCCAGCTTTTTGTTAAGCTGTCACAAAGAAACAGCGACACCCAGTATACCTGACCCTTGGCAAGCTATAACTGTAGCGAACGCTCCTATCCTGTCAATGGAAGAGGTGCATTTTAGCAGTAATCAAATGGGCTGGATTTGTGGTGGGATTGATAAGGGGCTATTCGGCGATCCCGTGCTACTAAAAACAGTAGATGGAGGAAGCTCCTGGCGCTCCATCAATCTGAGCAGTTTGCAGGTTAGCAAATTCATTACGCTGTACCCTGCCAACGACTCAGTGCTTTATGCTTGCGGGCCCGACATTTCCGCGGGCGGATTTAATAGCCCCCGGGTGCTGTACAAAAGCGTGGATGGGGGCGATACCTGGCGCAAAACAGTTAGTCCTACGTACCGCACTGGAAGTAGCGCTCTATACTTTTTCAACGCGCAGATGGGAATTTCGGCCACCATCAACTCGCTGCAAAAAACGGTTGACGGCGGTCAAACCTGGCGCACCGTGTTCGATGGCGGTTTGGTGGGGCTTGATAAACTGCAATGCTTCGGTTCGGGCACCGGCTATGCTGCGGGCGGCTACGGTACAGACCTGACCAATGACGCCGGTATTTTATTGAAAACCATCGACCAAGGCGAAACGTGGCAGAACATTCCCTGGGCCAACGGTACCATCACGACCCTTTCGTTTCTCAACGAAAAGGTCGGCTTCGCGGGCACATTGGGTCAGCGTCTCTACAAGACATTGGACGGGGGAACGTCTTGGCAAAAAGTAGATGGGTTGCCCCCGAGCACCTCCAATGGTGTCTTTCTCAACGAGCAAGACGGTTATTTGGCGGGACTCGACGTCGAGCGTACGCACGATGGCGGACATACTTGGCAGGTCGAGCACGTGCTACCGACAAACGACGCCTGCCGCAACATTGGGTTTTCTCCTAACGGAACCGGCATTATCATTACCAACAAAGGCTTAATCTTAAAGAATTGATTTCGGCTTCCTTTCCCTTCTTCTGCCTCTTGCATGAAGCACTTTTGACTATTAGAATAGTGAGCGGAAGAAATGCTTCGGCAAGCTCAGCATGACGTTCTTTTGTTAAAACCGGGTTGCCTAAAAACCTACTTCTCTACGTTGTAGCGGCGCAGGTACGCCCGCGTTTTCAGACCCGATTCTTTCAGGTCCGCGTCTTTCCAGGGGCCGGTTGAGCTGGCCGATTTTTGGAGCATCGAGCACGTCTCGTCCTTGTCCGACACCGACCAGGTAATCCAGCTCAGGCCCTTGGCTTCCATCCAGTCGATGTAGGCCTGCCAGGCTTCGGGGTTGAGGGGGCCGTCGCCGGAGGCCTCCATGCCCGCCGATTCGGAGACGAACACCGGCAGGCCGCTGGCCAGGGCCGCGTCGGTGCGGTCGCGCAGCGACTTGGGGTGCGTGGCGGCGTAGAAGTGCATGGTGTACATCAGGTTTTTCTGGCCCTGAATCGGGTCGGCGGCGGGCAGGTTGATGTCTTGGTCCCAGTGCGGGCAGCCCACGAGGATAACGTTATCGGGGTCGTTGGCCCGGATGACCTTGATGATTTCCTCGGCGTAGGCCTTCACCTCGGGCCAGGTTTCCTGGTCGGGCTCGTTGAACAGCTCGTAGATGACGTTGGGCGTTTTTGCGTAGGTTTTCGACATTTCGCCGAAGAATTCCCGGGCCTCGGCGAGGTTGATGTTGTGGCTGTGCCAGTCGATGATGACGTAGATGTCGGCCTTGATGGCACCGTCCACCACGGCCTTCACTTTTTCCTTCGAGAAGGCCGGGTCTTTCTTGTAGCACCGCTCGCCCACCTCCGCGCCCATCGCCGCCCGCACCACGTTGCAGTGGAAGTCCTGGGCCAGCCACCCCACCGCCGCCTCGTTGTAGAAGCGCGGCCACAGGCTGTGCCAGCCGAAGCTCACGCCCCGCAGCACCATTTTCTGGCCGTGCTGGTCCACCAGCTGGGTGCCCACCACTTTCAGCCGGCCGTGGCGGCTCACGAATTTGGCGGCGCGGGCGTTCGGTGCGGCGGGTAAGGCGTTGTTTGCCAACGGGGTTGTGGTGGCTGGCCGGGCGGGCGGCTGGGCGGCGGCCGGCAGGAGCAGGGCAGCGGTGGCCACCAGGGTCATCATTTTGCGGGGGTAGAGCATGGGAATTGCCAGGGCGTTAGGTGGGCTGAGGCGGCCAATTTAGGGCCCCGGGGCGCGGCCGGGGCCCCGGCCGCGCCCGCGGGGGCCAGGTGGACAGCAATCGTTGGAAACGTACCAATCGGCGCGGCGGGCCCTGCCGCTGCCGGGCCCCGGGCGAGGGAAGGCCGTTTTTGCCCCCGGCGGCTTGCCGCCCCCGGCCCGGGGCCCGACCTTTGCCGCCCTATGCACCTCACCGATTCGCACGCCCACCTCTACTCCGAGCAGTTCGGCCCCGACCGCCTCGCCGCCCTGCGCCGCGCCCAGGACGCGGGCGTGGGCACCATCGTCATGCCCAACATCGACCACAGCAGCATCGACGCCATGCTGGCCCTGGAGGCCGAGGCCCCCGACACCTGCTTCGCCATGATGGGCCTGCACCCGTGCTCCGTGACGCGCGGCTTCGAGCAGCAGCTCTACGAAGTGGAGGCCTGGCTGGCCCGCCGCCCCTTCGCCGCCGTGGGCGAGGCCGGCCTCGACCTGCACTGGGACAAAACCCTGCTCGCCGAGCAGCAGGAGGCCCTGAAAATTCAGTTGAACCTGGCCAAAAAGCACGATTTGCCCATCGTGCTGCACACCCGCGAGGCCTTCGCCGAAACCGTGGCCCTGGTGGCCGCCGCCCAGGACGGCACCCTGCGCGGGGTGTTCCACTGCTTCTCGGGCTCGCCGGCGGAGGCCGCGCAGGTCATCGGGCTCGGCTTCAAGCTGGGCATCGGCGGGGTGGCCACCTTCAAAAACGGCGGGGCCGATAAGATGCTGCCCGGCATTGGGTTAGAGCACCTGCTGCTCGAAACCGACTGCCCTTACCTGGCCCCGGTGCCCTACCGCGGCCAGCGCAACGAGCCCGCCTACCTGCCCCTGGTGCTGCACCGCGTGGCCGCCCTGCTGGGCCAAACCCCCGAGGCCGTGGCCGAGGCCACCACCCGCAACGCCGCCGCCCTGTTCCGGCTGTAGCGCGTGGGTTTGCCCTTGTCCCGAAGTGGTTTGCGAAGATGCCGTAGGGTGCGGGGCTGGCCCCCGCCCGTCGCCGCACGGTTGAAACCAGATTCGTTCGACGACGGGCGGGGGCCAGCCCCGCACCCTACGGCGCGCTGGGCGGAACCGCCTCACCGGAAGTCAAACCACAGGCTGCCGCTCACGGGCGTGTAGTTGAGCATCAGGTTCTTCTGGCTCTGGGGGCCCAGCAGGGCGGGCGGTTGGAACTTGGTGCCGATGGGGGCAATGGCGTTCAGGAAGCCGAGGGTGCCGTCGGGAAAGGCGGGCGAGGTGTTGTCGTTGGTGGCCCCGGCGGGGCGGGTGGGCCTGCCCATTTGCAGGAAGATGCCCGGGTCGTCGGCGTACACCGTGAACGGCGACTCCTTGGTTTCCACCACTGCCCAGTACAGGTCGGCGTGGTAGCCCTTGAACTCGGGGTACTGCCAGGTTTCGCCGGTGATGGCGTTGTTGTAATCCTTGTGCCACACCCCGAACTGCTGGCCCTTGAGGCGGTTTTTCCACACCCGGTAGGGGCCCCGGCCCAGCCACTTCATGCCGGTGATTTTCTCCTCGGGGTAGTTGAAGGTGAGGCCCATAAAGTCGGCCTCGCCCCGCTGCGCGTACTGGTACTCGAGGTGGGCCGGCTGGCCGGGGGCCAGCGTCCACTTGGCGCGGAAGCTGCTGCCGTCGCCCTCGTAGGTGGCCTCCACCACGTGGGCCGGGCCGGCCGCGTAGTGGCGCAGCTGCTTGAGGGCCTGCTTCACGCCGGCCAGCACCGGCCCGCCCGAGAGCGAAACGTCGCCTTTCGGGCCGGCCACTTTTTGCAGGTAGCCCGTGGTGGGGTCGAAGTAGTAGCCCAGGCCGTCCACCTGCACCAGCAGGCTGCCGGCCGGCTCGCTCACGGCCACCGCGGCGGCTGGGGCAGCGGTAGTCGGCTTTTTGGTGGCCTGCGGGGGCTGGATGGGCCAGGTCCAGGTGAAGATTTCGCGCTGGTCGGGGCCGTAGGCGGTCAGGTACAGCGCGTCGCTCCGGGCCCAGGCGGCGGGCAGGCCCAGGGCCAGCCACCCGGTTTCGCCCGGGGCCAGGGCGGGCGGCGGGGCGGTGCCGGCGGCGTTGGTTCTGGGGGCCGTGCCGGCGGCCCCGGGCCCCGGAAACGAGACGAGCTTCCAGGCGAAGCGGCACTGGCGCAGGTTGGTGAAGTCGTAGCGGTTCTGCACCGCCAGCCGCCCGTCGAAGCCCGGCGCGATAAACGTTTTGTCAATCACCACCGGGGCCCACAGCTCCTTGATGGTGTAGAAGCTGGCTTCCTTTTCGCGGTGGGGCCCCAGGATGCCGTCGGGGGCCGCGTTGCCGGCCGCGTCCAGCCGGCCGTTCTGGTCGGTGCGCACCACGGCCTCGTCGTGGAACGACCACAAAAAGCCCCCGCCCAGGTACGGGTGCTGCCGCATTAGGTTCCAGAAATCTTCCAGCCCCGCCCCGTGCCCGCCGTCGTAGAGGCCGTGCATGAACTCAGTCGGCATGAACACGTCCTGGCCGTAGAGCACCGCGTTCTGCACGTAGTTGTAGTCGGGGTAGTGCTTGGTGTCGGTGCCGTTGAACCGCTCCCAGGGGTGCAGCACGGGCCGTTTTTGCGGGTCGTACAGGGCGTAGTCGCCGTCGAGGGCCCGGTTGAAGCCGCCCTCGTTGCCGTTGTCCCAGAACAGGATGCTCGGGTGGTTCACGTCGCGCACCACCAGCTCGCGCGTCAGCTTGCGGCCCACGATGGTGTCGTACTTGGCCTGCCAGCCGGTCAGCTCGTCGAGCACGAACAGGCCCAGCGAGTCGCACGCATCCAGGAAGTGCGCGTCGGGCGGGTAGTGCGACATGCGCACGGCGTTCATGTTCATCTCCTTCATCAGCTGCACGTCGAGCAGGCTGATTTGCTTGCTCAGCGCCCGGCCCGATTCCGGCCATTCGCTGTGCCGGTTCACGCCCTTTAGGATGACCCGGCTGCCGTTCACGTAAATGCCGTCCCGGGGCCGCAGCTCCAGGGTGCGGAAGCCGAAGCGCTGCGTCAGGCGGTGCCCGGTGCCCCGGCCGCTGCCCAGCGTCACCACCAGGTTGTAGAGCTGGGGCGCTTCCGGCGTCCAGGCCCGCACGCCCGGAAACTGCCCGCGCAGGGTGGTTTTGTCGGGGTCGGCCGCCGCTTGCACCGAAAGCATTTTGCCCACGCGCCGGCCGTCCAGCTCCCGCACCTCGGCCGTCACGGCCTGGCCGGCGGCCGCGTTCACGGCGTAGGCGTCCACGCGCAGGGCCCCGTCGGCCCGGGCGTCCAGGGCCAGGCGGTCGAGGTAGGTGGGGGGCACGATTTCCAGGTACACGGGCCGGTAAATGCCCCCGAACAGCCAGAAATCGGCCTTGCGCTCGGCCTGGTTCACCGAGGCGTTGGCCGAGTGCTTGCTCACCGTCGCCTCCAGCAGGTTGTCCTGGCCCACCGGCTTCAGCAGGTCGGTGATGTCGTACTTGAAGCGGTAGAAGCCGCCCTGGTGCACGGGCC
Organism: Hymenobacter caeli; assembly: GCF_013294115.1. Lineage (GTDB taxonomy): Bacteria > Bacteroidota > Bacteroidia > Cytophagales > Hymenobacteraceae > Hymenobacter > Hymenobacter caeli. The sequence goes on from NZ_JABSNP010000033.1 coordinate 18,244, forward strand.
CCGCCGGCTGCCCGTTGATTTTCACCTCGGTGTCGGTCATGCTGGCCTCGAACACGATAAAGACGCGCTTGCCCGGGGTGGCCGCCGGCACCCGAAACGAATGCTTATACAGTCCCTGCTCGTCGGGGTTGATTTCGTCGCGGTAATAATTGTACGTACCGAAGCCCTGGGTTTCCCAGTTCGAGGGCACCGCGATTTTGCTCCACTTGCCGCTGTTCTGGCCCTTGGTGCAGAAAAAATCCCACTGCACCGTGTGGTCTTTATCGGTGCCCGATAGGTACTGTACCACCGTGTCCTGGGCCCGGGCCCCGGGGCCCGCCAGCCACAGCAGCAGCGTCAATAAAAAGGCAACCCGTGGTTTGCGGTGCATCATATCAAGAAGGAGAAAAGGCCGCGCAAATGGGTAGCCCCGGGGCCACCCGCCCCCAAGCTATTTCCGGTAGATGCGCGCCGCCCAGCCGCCGCCGTTGCTCAGGCTGATTTTCAGCTTGCTCTGGGCCGACACTGGCACCACTTCGCGCTTGTAGTCGGTGGCGTCGCGGTCGGCGTTCACGCCGTCGCGGAACACTACGGCCTCGTACTGGCCCTCGCCGAGGAAGGCCAGGTCCAGGGTCATTTCGTGGGCGTCCCAGTTGCCCAGGGCCCCCACGTACCAGGTGTCGCCCTTCTGGCGGGCCAGGGCCACGTAGTCGCCCACCTTGCCGTCGAGGGCCACGGTCTGGTCGAAGGTGGTGGGCACGGCGGCGATGAAATCGGTGCTTTCCTGCTCCTTCAGGTAAGCCGTGGGGCTGTCGGCCAGCATTTGCAGGGGGGCCTCGAACACCACGTACATGGCCAGCTGGTGGCAGCGTGTGCCCTGGCTCATGGGCTTGGAGTTGTTGGGCCGGAACTCGGCCCTGGTGGCGTTGCGCAGGGCCCCGGGGGTGTAGTCCATCGGGCCGGCCAGCATGCGGATGAACGGCAGGGTGGCGTCGTAGCGCGGCACGTCGTCGTGGGGCGTCCACTTGTTGTTTTCCAGGCCTTTCACGCCCTCGAAGTTGAGCACGTTGGGGTAGGTGCGCTGCAAGCCGTCGGGCTTGTGCATGCCGTGGAAATCGACCAGCAGGTGGTGGTCGGCCGCTTTTTGGGCCAGGGTGTAGGTCGAGTTCACCATCTTCTGGTCGTCGCGGTCCAGGAAGTCAATCTTGAAGCCCTTCACGCCCATTTTGGCGTACTGGCCGTAGGCCGCGTCCGTCTTCTCGCTGATGGCCCGCCAGTTGGCCCACAGGATGATGCCCACGTTTTTCTGCTGGCCGTAGGCGATGAGCGCCGCCAAATCGACCTGGGGCGAAATCTTCAGGATGTCGGTTTCCTCCGACCAGCCCTCGTCCAGGATGACGTACTCCAGCTTGTTGGCCGAGGCGAAGTCGATGTAGTACTTGTACGTGTCGGTGTTGATGCCGGCCCGGAAGTTGACGTGCGAGATGTTCCAGTCGTTCCACCAGTCCCAGGCCACCTTGCCGGGCTTGATCCACGATACGTCTTTGAGGCGCGAGGGCGCGGCCAGCTTCTGCACCATGTCGCTGTTGGCCAGGTCTTTGTCGGCGGCGCTGATGACCACCGTGCGCCACGGAAAGCTGCGGGTGCCCCGGGTTTTGGCCAGGTAGCCGGCCCGCTTGGGCACCACGAGCTGCATGTTGTGGAAGCCGCCGGCCGCCTCGGTGAGCGGGGCGGGGGCGAAGTTGCCGTGCAGGGCCGGGGCCCCCTGCGCGTCGCCCGTCAGGAACATGCCCGGGTAGTCTTCCACGTCGGCCTCCAGCACCACGGCCTTTTTGCCGCCGCCCACGGCCACCAGCGCGGGCAAAAAGGCCAGCGTGTCCCGCTTCACCTTCACCACTTCCGACAGCTTCAGCGGCGAGTACAGGGCCTCGAACGAGGAAATGTAGAGGTCGCGCGGGTCGCGCAGGTCGCGCACGAAGGGCAGCAGGGCCGGGAAGTCCTGGGCAAAGGTGAAGTTGGCTTCCTCGCTCTGCACCGTTATTTCGCCCTTGCGCCGGGTGAAGAAGCGGTACGCCACCCCGTCGTCGTAGGCCCGGAAAATCAGGCCGTAATCCCCTTTCAGATTCAGCGTGAGCTGGTTGTAGTGGTCCACCACCTGGCTTTTCTTGTAAATCGGGGTGGCGAACGTCGTGTTCACGGCCGCCGTTTTGGTGCCGCTGACCACCGCATTGTTGCCCAGCACCTCGCCCCCGGCCAGCGTCAGGGCCACGGCCGAGGGGGTGATGACCGGCGTGGCCTCGTGCTGCACCGCCCAGGTGAGGCGGGGGCCGGCCTGCACCGTCAGGTCGAGCTTGCCGTCGGGCGATTTCAGGTGGAAGGTGCGCGGGGCGGGCTGCGCGTGGGCCGCGGGGCCGAGCAGCGCGAGCAACGCGGTGGTTAGCAAATGGTGGGCGTTCATCGGGGTGGGTTTGGTAAATAAGAAGCGGCAGAAACACGGATACATCCGCGCCAAAAAGTACGCAAACCTTTCCCGACCATTTAATTCGCCGGCACCTTGCGTCGGCAGGGCCCACAAATGGTCGGTTTTGTATTACTCACCCCGTGTCTCCCGCTTGAGTGGCGTCCGGGCAAACCGTTCAAACCGGAACTGCAAAGGCGGGCCTTTCCCCGCACGGATGCCGGTGCAAGCAACTGCCGGCGCGGTTTCGAAGTCGCTGCACGGGTGGGCAATGTAGTAGGGGCGGGGCCCGTCCACGCTTACCGTTGCCCGGCTTTCGGCTGCATTGCGCAACGACGGGCGGGGGCAAGCCCCGCCCCTACGGCCCCCGCCCCGAAACCGCGTTAAGCCGCTTTGCGGGCCCCGGCGCGTTGCTCAAGGCTCTGGAAGAGGCCTTCGATTTGGGCGGCCTGGGCGTTCACGCGGTCGAGGCCGGCGCGGGACTCTTCGATTTGGCCGCGCTGGTACTGGGCGGCCAGGTCGCGGCCGGTGCTGAGCATCTGCAGGAGCACCCGCTCGATTTCGCGCACCTCCGGGTGCACCCCGTACTTGGGCCGCACCACCGCGTCGAGCCACTGCCCCAAGGGGTTGAGCGGGCGCGAGAACAACGCCTCGTCGGCTTCGCGCACCCCGTAGAGCACGGAGCGCAGCCGCGACTTAAACAAAACCTGCTTAATCCTGGCTTGTTGAAAATCCAGGTTGGTTAATTCCATAGGGTGGCGAAGGGGCAGCGCAGGTAGGGCGCAAAATTAATACGCGCCGCCCAACAAACAGCGGGCCGAACAGGGGCGGAGGCCGCCGCTAAGAGTTTTTTTCCAGCGCCTGAAAGGCCTTTGCCCGGTCGGTGACGTCGAAAGCAAACACGGCGATGCCGTCGCGTTCGCCGGCTTCGTAGAACGGCTGGCAGGTGAAAGTGAAGTAGGCGGTGCGGGCCGGGGCGGTGGCGGTGGCGGGCAGGGGCACGGGCATTTCTTCGCCCAGAAAGGGCTGGCCGCTGGCCAACACGCCGTCGAGCAGCCGAACGAAGCCGGCGGCCGCCACGGGCTGGCCCAGCAGCGCCGCGCCGGGGAACAGGCTTTGGTAGCGGGCGTTCACGAACTCGTAGCGGTGCTCGGGCCCCCGCAGGATGCAGATGGGGGCCGGGGCCCGCATGAACAGGTCGTAGAAGGCGGCCCGCTGCTGCCCGGCCTGCTCGGCCTGCTGGTAGGCCTGGTCGGAGAGGGCGGCTTGCAGCTCGTTGTTGGCCAGCAGCTCGGCCACCATCTCGCGCTGCTCGTGGATGTCGACGGCCGTGCCCACCCACATGCCGATGGCGCCGTCGGGGCCCCGGCGCGGGGCGGCTTTTATCAGCAGCCAGCGGTACTGGCCGTCGTGGCGGCGCAGGCGGTATTCGAGCTGAAATTCCTGGCCCGTGGCCAGGGCGCGGGCCCAGCCGTCGGTCAGGGCGGCCCGGTCGTCGGGGTGGGTGCGGTCGGCCCAGTTGCTGGCGACGAGGGCGGCCGCGGTTTCGCCGGTAAATTCCAGCCAGCGCGGGTTGAAGTAGTCGGGGGTGCCGTCGGGGCGGTTGGTCCACACCATCACCGGCAGGCTTTCGAGGATGAAGCGCGTGCGCAGGTTCGACTCGTCGAGGGCCCGCTGGGCAGCGGCGGCCTGCAGGGCGGCGCGGTGCTGGGCCGTCACGTTCTGGGTGCGCTGGAGGATGTACTCCAGGCGGCCGTCGTCGGCCAGGATGGGGTAGTGCGTGGCCTGCCAGTACGACTCTTCGAAGCCGCCGCCCTGGGCGGCGGGCCGCTCCAGGTCGTAGCGGATGAGGGGCATGACGTCGGGCCGCAGGGTGCGCCGCACGTTCTCGTGCGACTGAGCAATCTTGTCCCCTTCGTTCTGGTCCACCGCCGGGTAGGCGTCGAACAAGGGGCGGCCCACCACCTCGGCCCGCGGTTTCAGGCCCACCGCTGCGTGGCCGTCGGTGTTGTCGACAATGGTGGCGTCGGGGAGCATGAGCAGAAAGTTTTCGGGCAGCTTGCGGAACAGGGCCTGGTAATCGACGGGCGGAACGGGGGCGGGCATACGCAGAAAAACCAACGATGAAAGGTGCGGCGCGGGGATGAAACGGGCGTGAATGCCCCCGGCCGGAGCAAAATTAATGTCTGTCCGCACCGGTTAAAAAACGGGCGGCACGAGCCACCTGCTTGGCCAGGTGCTCAGACGGCCGTGCCCCCGGCGGCCCCGTTGTTCAACGCCTCCAGCGCCTGGCGGGCCCGCACCAGCTCGGTCACGTCGTAGGAAAACGAGGTGACGCCGGCCACCCGGCCGTCCTCAAAAAACGGCTGGTAGGTGTAGTCCACGTAGCCGTCGGCGGCGGGTTGGGTGGCGGTGGCGTCCAGGTGCACGGGCACCGCCCGGGCCGAAAACGGCTGGCCCGTGCGGTACACCCCGGCCAGGGTGGCCAGGAAGCTCTGGGCCAGGAACTCGGGGAACACCTCGGCCACGGTGCGGCCCAGCAGGTCGGGGTTGCCGGCCCCGGCCAGAAACACGCGGTTGGCAAACTCGTAGCGGTAGTCGGCCCCGCGCACCACCGAAATGGCCACCGGCGCGTCCATGAACACTTGGTGCAGGGTTTCGCGCTGCTGGCGTACCTGCTCGGCGGTGGCGTAGGCCTGGTCGGCCAGGGCGGCCTGGGTTTCGTTGGTTTCGAGCAGCTCGGCCACGAGCAGCTTCTGCTGGTGGATGTCGGCGTTGGCCCCCACCCACATCTGCACCCGGCCGTCGGGGCCGCGGCGCGGGGCCCCGACGGCCTGGAACCAGCGGTACGCGCCGTCGTGGCGGCGCACCCGGTACTCGGCCTGGTAGGTGGTGCCGGCGGCCAGGGCCTGCTGCCACAGCGCCACGGTGCGGGGCAGGTCGTCGGGGTGCAGGTCCTGGGCCCAGCCGCTGCCGACGGTGTCGGCCAGGGCCCGGCCGGTGTAGTCGAGCCAGCGCGCGTTGAACGAGTCCGTGACGCCCTCGGGCGTGGCGGTCCAGACCAGCAGCGGCATGCTTTCGAGGATGAAGCGGGCACGGTCGGTGGCCTCGGCGAGGGCCCGTTGGGTTTCCGCGGCCCGGGCGGTGGCGCGGGTGGCGTCGGTCACGTCGGTGGCCCGCTGCAAAATGTGCAGCAGGGTGCCGTCGGGGGCCAGGACGGGGAAGTGCGTCACCTGCCAGTAGCGCTCCTCGGTGCCGCCGCCCTGGGCAGCGGGCCGGTCCAGGTCGTAGCGCAGCAGGGGCATGGCGTCGGGCCGCAAGGTCTGGCGCACCCGTTCGTGCGATTCGCGCAGGGTGCGCTGGCTCTCGGGGGCCGAAGGGTAGGCGTCGAAAATGTCGCGGCCCACGATGGCGGCCCGGGGCGCCATGGAGGCGGCCAGGTGCAGGTCGGAGTTGTCGCGCACGGTGCCGTCGGGGGCCAGCAGCAGGTACGAGTCGGGCAGGTGATGGAAAAGGTACTGGTAGTCAGCAGCCAGGTCGGTAGCGGTGGGCATAAGGGCAGTCATAAAGCAATAAAGTGGGCAAAATAGCACCCCCGCTACGCAAACTTCACCGTCCGGGTTGGGGCGGCCGCGCCGCCGCTTCGTCGGGTGCGTTCGCCGCTTCGGGCACAAGCGTTTTGGCCCCCCCGGCCGGCCGGGCACTTTTGGGCCATTCAAGCGCTTTGCCCCGGCCCCGTGAAACGCCCGCTGCCCCTGTTGCCTACCCTGCTCCCCCTGCTACTGCCCGGTGCCGCCCCCCGCGCCGCTGCCCCGCCCGCCGCCCCGCCCGCCGGGGCCCCGGCGGCCGCCACCCGCCTCAGCGGCACCGTGCGCGACGCCGCCGGCTGGCCCCTGCCCGGCGTGAACGTGTTCCTGAAAACCACCTTCGACGGGGCCAGCACCGACTCGCTCGGCCGGTTTGCCTTCCGCACCGGCCACGCCGCCGGGGTCTTGCCGCTGGTGGCCACCTCCGTGGGCTACGAGCCGCTGGAAACGCCCGTGGCGCTGGGCGCGGGGCCCGTGGCGCTGCCCAACCTGCGGCTGCGCGCCGGCCGCGCCGCCCTCGGCGACGTGGTGGTGACGGCCGGGGCCTTCGAGGCCGGCGACGCCCGGCGCGGGGCCGCCCTCACGCCCCTCGACGTGGTGACCACCGCCGGGGCCCTGGGCGACGCCACCGGGGCCCTGAACGCGCTGCCCGGCACCGCCCGCAACCCCGAAAGCGGCCAGCTGTTCGTGCGCGGCGGGGCGGCCGCCGAAACCAAAACCTACCTCGACACCACCTTCCGGGCCCCGCTGCGCCGGGGCTGGGGCCTGAACACCGGCCTGGCCCTGAGCCGCGACGACAACGCCGTGCGCCCCGACTCGCGGGCCGTGCGCGACCTGGAGCAGTCGGCCGTGGCCCGCCTCGTGCTCACCAACGACTCGGCCGCCACCTGGTTCAACCTGAAAGTGGGCACCGAGCTGCTGGCCCAACGCTACCGCCAAACTTACCAGGCCGGCCCCGCCGCCGCCGTGCGCCGCCTGGGCTTCGACGAGCGCCGGGCCGCCGCTTTCGCCGAGAGCGAGCTGGTGCTGAGCCGCCGCCTGGCCGGCCGCGCGGGCCCGCGGGGCGAATACTCGGGCCTGCGGGGCCGCGCCAGCTTGGCCCCGCGGGCGGCCCTGGCCTACCAGACCGGGGGCCACAGCCAGCTCACGGCCGCCTGGGGCGAGTTCTACCAAACGCCCGCCAACGACCTGCTGCGCTTCGGCGCGCCCCTGGGCTTCGAGCGGGCCCAGCACCTGCTGTTCGGCTTCTTCAGCGCACCACGGGCCTGCGCACCCTGCGGGCCGAGCTCTACCGCAAGGACTACGCCCGCCTCGCCACCTACGACCCCGCCAACCCCTACGGCGCCAGCGCCTACCAGAACGGTGGCCGCGGCTACGCCCAGGGCCTCGACCTGCTCTGGCGCGACCGCGCCACCGTGCCCCACCTCGACTACTGGGTGAGCTACGGCTACCTCGACACCGAGCGCCGCTACCGCGCCGACCCCGTGGCCAACGTGCCCACCTTCGCCGCCCGGCACAGCCTGAGCGTGGTGGCCCCGAGCTGGGTGCCGAAAATCCACACCCAGCTCGGGGCCACTTACGCTCACACCGGCCCCCGCAGCTACCAAGACCCCAACCAGCCCGGCTACAACCAGGGCCGCACCCCCGCCTACCAGGACCTGAGCCTGAACCTGAGCTACCTCACCACCCTCGCCGGGCAGTTCACCATCCTGCACGTGGCCCTGAGCAACGCGCTGGGCCAGCCCCAAATCTTCGGCTACCGCTACGCCGACGCCCCCGCCGCCGACGGCCAGTACGCCCGCGTGGCCCAGACCCCCGGGCCCCCCCGCATGCCGTTCGTGGGCCTGTTCGTCTCCATCAACAACCAGAAGGCCGGTGTGAACGAAGCCCCGGAGTAGGCACGGCGGGGCCCGCCGCCCCGCGCCAGCCGCCGAAACCGCCGCTTAGTCCGCCCCATCCGACGCTTCGGCCACGCGCATTTTCCGGGGCCCCGGCCCGCCGCCACCTTTGAATCAGTAGTCAGCCAACCACCATCCACCCCCACCTCTCACCATTCCTTGCCATGAAAAAGACGCTCCTCACCTTCGCCCTTGCCGTTGCCTGCCTCGGCGCTTCGGCCCAGTCCCAACCCGCCCCGGTGGCCCCCGCCAAAGCCCCGGCCGCGGCCGCCGGCTACGCCGAAATGCTGGGGGCCACCGTGGCCGACCTGATGAAGACCGGCGACCCGGCCGCGCTGAAGGCCGTGGCCGACCGGCTGGAACGCGCCGCCGCGGTGGCCCCCGCCGACTGGCTGCCCCGCTACTACCAGGCCTACGCCCTGACCATCAACGCTTTCCAGAGCCAGGAGGATGCCGATGCCAAAGACAAAACCCTCGACCGGGCCGAGGCCGCCCTGGCCCAGGCCCGCCAGCTCAAGGGCGATGCCTCGGAGATGCTGGTGCTGCAAGCTTACCTCTACCAGGCCCGGCTGCGCGTGGCCCCGATGGCCCGCGGCCAGCAGTATTCCGAGCTGGTGGACGAGGCCGTGGCCCAGGCCCAGGCCCTGAACCCCAACAACCCCCGCGCCTACCTGATTCTGGCCAACAACCTGTACTACACACCCGCCGAATACGGCGGCGGGCCCGCCACGGCCAAGCCCCTCTACGAAAAAGCCCTGGCCCTGTTCGCCGCCGAAAAGCCGGCCACCCCCCTCAGCCCCGCCTGGGGGCAGGCCCGGGCCGCCAGCGCCCTGGCCACAATCAACGGCGCAACCGCCAGCAAGTAGCTTTTCGGGGGCCCGGGGCCCGGGGCCCGGGGCGTTTAGCCGGGGCCCGGGCCGTTTCCGTTGCCTTTTCCCTAGCTTTAACCCCCTGCCCTCCGCCATGTCGCCCGCCGTGTCCGCTCCCGCTCCCCCCGCCTCCGTTTCGCCGCTCGACGTTGTGTTCATGCCGCAGGCGGCGTCGGTGGCCAACGTGGGCCGGGCGCTGAAAATATTGGTGGTGGTGTCGGTCGTCATCAGCGTCATCGTCAACCCCAGGGCCCTCACGAGCTGGTCGGATTTCGCCATTGCCTACGGCTACACCTTCATGTATTCGGGCGGGCTCTGGCTGACGAACGGCTACGCCGTGGGCTGGCTCAACCGCCGCTACACCTGGACGGAGCGGCCCGGCCGGCGGCTGCTGCTCACGCTGGCCGTGTCGCTGGGCGGCTCGGTGGCGGTGATTTTGCTGATGAATGCCGTGCTGCTGCTGCTCCGGGGCCGGCCGCTGGCCCGGCTCTTCAGCGGCGACATGTACTGGGCGCTGCTGCTGCCGCTGATTGTGACGGTCATCATCTCGCTCTTCAACCACAGCCGGGCGTTTTTCTTCCAGTGGCGCGACGCCTCGGTGCGGGCCGAGCGCCTCGAAAAAGAAACCGCCGTGGCCCGCCTCGACTCGCTGCGCCGGCAGGTGGACCCGCACTTCCTCTTCAACTCCCTCAACGCCCTCACCAGCCTGGTGGAGGAAAACGACCCCGCCCGCGCCGTGCGCTTCATCCGCCAGCTCAGCCAGGTGTACCGCTACGTGCTCGACAGCGGCGGCCAGGAGCTGGTGCCGCTGGCCGACGAGCTGCGCTTTGCCGAGAGCTACTTGTTCCTGCAAAAAACCCGCCTCGGCGACGCCCTGGCCGTGGAGCTGGCCCTGCCGCCGGCCGCCGCGCTGGCCCCGTTCTTCGTGCCGCCCCTGGCCTTGCAGCTGCTGCTCGAAAACGTCGTCAAGCACAACACCGCCTTCCAAACCGACCCCCTGCGCCTGCGCGTGACGCTCGACGCCGGGGCCCCCAGCCTGACGGTGCGCAACACCCTGCGCCCGCGCCGCCTGGCCCCCGGCGAGTCGTCGGGCCTGGGCCTGAAGAATTTAGCGGCCCGCTACGCCTTCCTCACCGGCAAGCCCCTGGCCGTGGGGGAGGAAGCCGGCGAGTTCGTGGTAACGCTGCCGCTGCTGGTCATTTAACAATTAACATTTATCATTTAACACCCGGTCGGCTTGCAATAACTTTTTTGACAGCCGCCTTCGCAAATGCCGCTACATGATCGATAAATGATAATTGATAACTGTTAAATGAAACTCGCCGCCCTCATCGTTGAAGACGAGCCCCTCGCCGCCCGCCGCCTGGCCGACCTGCTGGCCCGCCAGCCCGAGCCCCTGGCCGTGGCGGGCACCGCCGAATCGGTGGCGCAGGCCGTGGCGCTGCTGGGGGCCCCGGGGCCCGCGCCCGACGTGCTGTTTCTCGACATTCACCTGGCCGACGGCCTCAGCTTCGGCATTTTTGAGCAGGTGGCGGTGACGTGCCCGGTCATCTTCACCACCGCCTACGACCAGTACGCCCTGCAAGCCTTCAAGGTGAACAGCGTGGACTACTTGCTCAAGCCCATCGACGAGGAGGAGCTGGCGGCGGCCCTGCGCAAGCTGCGGGCCCTGCGGGCCGCCCCGGCCCCCGCCGCGCCCGCCCTCGACGCGGCGCTGCTCGGGCAGCTGCTGGCGCAAATGCAGCAGGCCCCGGCCGCCAGCAGCTACAAAACCCAGTTCGTGGTGCGCGTGGGCGAACACCTCAAAGTGGTGCCCCTGGAGCAGATTGCCTACTTCTTCAGCCTCGAAAAAGCCACTTTTCTGCAAACGGTCGAGGGCCGCAAGTTCGTGGTCGACTACACGATGGACCAGCTCGAAACCCTGCTCGACCCGCGCCGCTTCTTCCGCCTCAACCGCGCCTACCTGGCCCAGCAGGCCGCCATCCACGACATCATCCACTACACCAACTCGCGCCTGCAAACCGTGCTCAAGCCCCCCGCGCCCGACGCCCAGGTGCTGGTGAGCCGCGAGAAAGTGAACGTTTTCAAAAGCTGGCTGGACAGGTAAGTATTTTAAGCTGTTAGCTGCTAGCTGTTAGCTTTTTGGGGGAGCTGATAGCTGGCAGCTAACAGCTTAAAAAGGCCGCAGCTCCTTTAGCACCAGGGCGAAGCCGGGCAGCACGGGCCCGCCGCTCAGTTCCTGGTCGAAGCCCTGCACGAGGCGGGGCGGGTGCGGCGGCTCGAACACGTGCACGGTTTCGGTGCTCGGCACCACCAGCCAGGCCAGGCGCACGCCGGCCCCCAGCCAGTCGTGCATCTTCGTCAGCAGGTCGGGCAGGCGGTCGGACGACGAGGCCAGCTCCAGCACGAAATCGGGGCAGATACGGGCGAAGCGGCGGCGGTCGGCGGGGGGCAGGGCCTGCCAGCGGGCCTCGGCTATCCACGAGGCATCGGGCGAGAGCATGGCCCCGCCCGGCAGCGTGTAGCCGGTGGAGGAGTCGCCCACCCGGCCCAGGCGGGCGGCGTGGTTCCAGTTGCCGAGCTGGCGGGACAGCTCATTGTTGCTAAGTAGTCGCGCAAAAGTAATCGCATAAAAACGGAGGCGTTAAATTTGGTGCATGCGTGCCCCCCTTGCCTTAACCCCCGACGAAGTCACCACC
>NZ_JABSNP010000034.1 GCF_013294115.1 Hymenobacter caeli
GGCCCGGCAACAGCGGCGCAATCCGCGCCCACTGCGCGTCCGTCAGTAAATAGTCCATGCTCAAACATAACTCCTACTGTTAACACTTCCTAGTTACGGTAGCCTTTCTTATTTTCGACTGAGGCTATTCGTCCAAATCAACTGGCAGCACAAAGCCGCCCGCCGCGCTTTCCCGAAACGGCCATGTGCGCCGCGAGGCCGGCGCAATTATACGGTGGGTCTTACTCGGTGTGCCCGTGCTCACCCTGGAAGTCTCCGCTTGGTGACGGCCTAGCCGGCGCGCTTGCGGCCAATGAAAATGTAGTGGCGCTTCAGCAGCGAGCTGAGTCCAAACATTTGGTGGCGCAGCTTCTGGCTGGTGCCGTGGGGCAAGCGGCGCAGGTACAGCCACTGCACCGGGTAGAGCAGCAGGGCCAGCGGCATAAAAAGCCAGTCTTTGGGGTAGAGCGCGGTGTAGATAACTTCCTGCAACTCCACGTCGTTCACCTCAAACAAGCGCTTTAGTTCTTGTTGTTGCACGAGCTGCGGCATGTTTTCGTCGGTGTCGAACAGCAGCGGGAAGTGCCGCACCCGGCCCAGCAGCAGGTACGACACCCGGTCGCGCATCGCCAATATGTTGTCGTTGGTCATAATCAGCACCCCCCCGGGCCGGAGCTGGGCCGCGCAGCTGGCCACGAAATTGCGCGTGTTGCCGAACATCATGACGCCGCTGATGGAAGTCACCAGGTCGAAGGGCTGCCCTTCCGACAAGTCGAAGGGCTGGGTCAGGTCGGTTTGCTGGTAGCGCAGGCCGGGCACGGGGGGGCCTTCGGGGAGCAGGTCGCAGGCCGCCAGGGTGGCCCCGGGCCAGCAGCGGCGCAACACCGCCAGGAACTCGCCCTTGCCGCAGGGCGCGTCCAGCGCCCGGCTCGCGGGTCCCAGCCCCGAACGCTCCAGCAGGTACCGCAGTACCTCCCGGTTTACGTTTATTTGCGTATTGCCGCGCGGAACTGCTTTATAGTCAGTGGGAGGGAGACTAACGGTAGAAACAGGAGCGATTTCCATACGGCTGAATAAGGAATCTTTAAAGCTGAGCCAGCGTGCGCTACATGAATAACGGCCCAATATATCGATTATACTGAATCGATTACTTTACGCAACGATATAGAAACACGACTGGCCACACCCGGGTCGGGTATGGCCGGGGCCGGTAATTTCAAAAGGGGAGCGGGCAGCGGCGCACGGCAGCGGCTTCAACAAAAAACCGTCGTTTCCACCCGGGGTAGGAACCAGCGAAAACGGGCTACTCTTCCAAATCAACCGGCAGCGCAAAGCCCCCCGCCGCGTCTTCCCGAAAAGGCCACGTGCGCCGCACCGCCGCCACCGGAATGGGCGCAAACGCGTGGGCGAAGAACTCGCCCCGCTTGGGGGCCCACTCGCGCTCCACGCGCACACCGGCCGCGGCCAGGGCCGCTTCGTCGATTTCGAGCAGCACCAGGGCCCCGCGCCCGGCGTAGTGGCGGCGGGCGGTTTCGAGCACCTGCGACAGCTCGGAGGTGTGGATGAAGCCCTCGGCCGCCAGGTCGGCGCTGGCGAAAAAGCCGGTTTGCTGGGCCGCCTCCCAGTCGGGCAGGTCGGCGAGGCGGTACAGGGCGGGGGCTAGGCCTTCCACAGCTCCTGCTGCACCTGCTTGCCCACCGTGAGCATGATGCGCACGGGGTTGGGGATGAGCGTAATACGGGCTTCCTTGCCAGGGTATTTTTCTGAATCGACCCACACGCCTTCTTTGGGCGAGGGGGCCGCGCCCGGGTCGCTGGGCAGGTAGGCGGTGGGCAGTAGCACGTCGGTGTCCGACTTCAGGTCGCCGTGCACCTTGTCGAGGGCGGCTTCGAGGTAGTCGCCGTACTCGTCGTTGAAGTCGTCTTCCAGGTCGTGCAGGGCCTCCTCCACTTCGTCGTAGCGGGCATCGTCGTAGGTAAGCGTGTGCAGTTCGGCCTTCTTTTCGATGAGGGCCACGAGGGCGAGGTTCAGGTCTTCCGTATTCATATATAAGGCAGAGAAAAAGCGGGTGCCCCCCGGGTGCGGTACGGACGCAAAGTTGCTACTAAATCCGTAACCGGGCTCCACCGAACGGCACTGGGGGCCCCGCCGTACTTTTAGCGCCATGAAAACCACCGGCTTGCTGCTGCTCGCGCTGGCCTGCGCGGGCCCGGCCCTGGCCCAGCGCGGCTGCCCCGACCCGCAGGCCACCAACTACGACCCCGCCGCCCGCGCCAACGACGGCTCGTGCCGGTACCCGCCCGCCGCCACCGCCGTACTTACCAAGGCCCTGCTCGACGCCGCCGTGCCCGAAACCTCGGGCCTGCAGCTGGCCGGCGGGGCCCTGTGGACCTTCAACGACAGCGGCAACCCACCGGTACTGTTCCGCCTGGACTCGGCCAGCGGGCGGGCCACGCAGCGGGTGCGCGTCGTCAATTTCCCCAACGTGGACTGGGAGGACATCACCGCCGACGCGGGCCACCTGTACGTGGGCGACTTCGGCAACAACTCCGGCGACCGGCGCGACTTGCGGGTGCTGCGCGTGCCGCTGGCGGGCCCCCTGGCCGGGGCCGACACGGTGTCGGCGCAGGCCATTAATTTTTCTTTTCCCGACCAAACCGTGTTCGGCGGCGGGGTGAACAACCACAACTTTGACTGCGAGGCGCTGTTTTACCGGGGCGACTCGCTGCACCTGTTCACCAAGGACTGGGCCGACCACCGCACCCGCTACTACACCGTGCCGGCCGCGCCCGGCACCCACGTGGCCCACCTCAAGGCCACTTTCGACGTGCAGGGGCTGATTACCGCCGCCGACATCCGCCCCGACGGCCGCGCGGCGGCCCTGCTGGGCTACGACGACACCACCGGGGCCACCTTCGCGTGGCTGCTAACGGACTTTGCCGGCACCAATTTTTTCGGGGGCAACAAGCGGCGCATCGAGCTGCCCAGCGCGTTGCTCGTCGGCCAAGCCGAGGGCCTGTGCTTCGCGGGCCCGGCCCGGCTGCTGCTCAGCAACGAGCGGGTGGCGGTGGGGGCCCTGGTGGTGCCGCCGCGCCTCTACGCCCTGAACGTGGGCCCCTGGCTGCCCCGGGCGGTGGTGACGGCGACGGCCAGCCCGGGGGCCCGGCTGGGCCTGCGCGTGTTCCCAAGCCCCGCCGCGCACCTGCTGCGCATCGAGCGGGCCGCGCCCGGGCCCGAGGTGGCCCTGACGCTACTGGACCTGCGGGGCCGCGCCGTAGCCACGGGCCGCCTGCGGGCCGGGGCCACCGCCCAGGCCCTGGACGTGGCGGCGGTGGCGGCCGGCGTGTACGTGCTGCGGGCCCAGTCGGCGGCGGGCACGTTGTCGCAGAAGGTGGCCATTCGGTAACCCGCGCTTGAATTCGTGGCTTTTGGGCTGGATTCGCGCCGGCCGGTATCTTCGGGGGCCCGCTTGCCGTTTAGCGACGGGCGGCGGCTCCGCCGCTTTCGCCCCCCTGCCCCCACTGTTTTCCCTACTCTTTCTCCTCCCGCTTGCCCATGGCCCTCGCCCCCGACATCCAGCAAAAAGTAACCGCCTGGCTCACGCCCGCCTACGACGCCGACACCCAGGCCGCCATCCGCGCCCAGCTCGACGCCGGGCAGGACGAGGCCCTTACCGACGCCTTCTACCGCACCCTGGAGTTTGGCACCGGCGGGCTGCGCGGCGTGATGGGCCCCGGCTCGAACCGCATGAACCGCTACACGCTGGGCACGGCCACCCAGGGCCTGTGCAACTACCTGCTGCTGAGCTTCCCGGGCCAGGAAATTAAGGTGGCCATTGCCCACGACTCGCGCAACAACAGCCCCGAGTTCGCCCGCATCGCGGCGGGCATCTTCTCGGCCAACGGCATCACGGCCTACCTCTTCGAGAGCCTGCGGCCCACGCCCGAGCTGTCGTTTGCCATCCGGCAGCTGGGCTGCCAGAGCGGCTGCGTCATCACGGCCTCGCACAACCCCAGGGAGTACAACGGCTACAAGGTGTACTGGAACGACGGGGCCCAGGTGGTTTCGCCCCACGACCGCAACATCACCGAGGAGGTGAACCGCATCACTGACATCGGGGAGGTAAAATTTGCCGCCGACGAGTCGCGCATCCACCTCATCGGCCACGACCTCGACGAGCAGTACTTCGCCGAAGTCGTGCAGCTGAGCATCGACCCCGCCGCCATCCAGCGGCAGCACGACCTAAAAATTGTGTACACGCCCCTGCACGGCTCGGGCGTGATGCTGGTGCCGGGGGCCCTGCAACGCTTCGGCTTCGACAACGTGCACCTGGTGGAGGCCCAGGCCACGCCCGACGGCAACTTCCCCACCGTGCAGAGCCCCAACCCGGAGGAGAAATCGGCCATGCAAATGGCCCTCGACCTGGCCCAAAGCCTCGACGCCGACATCGTGCTCGCCACCGACCCCGACGCCGACCGCGTGGGCCTGGGCGTGAAAAACGAAAAGGGCGAGTGGGTGCTGCTCAACGGCAACCAGACCGCCGCCCTGCTCACCAACTACATCCTCTCGGCCCGCGCCCGCGCCGGCCAGCTGCGGCCCAACGACTTCATCGTGTACACCATCGTCACGAGCGACGTCGTCGGCGACATCGCCCGGCAGTACAACGTGAAGAGCTACAACACGCTCACCGGCTTTAAGTACATCGCCGGCCTCATCCGCGACCTGGCGGGCGAGGAGAACTACCTCTGCGGCGGCGAGGAAAGCTACGGCTACCTCATCGGCGACTTTGTGCGCGACAAGGACGCCGTGTCGGCCTGCGCACTGGCCGCCGAAATGGCCGCCGTGGCCAAAGACCAGGGCCGCACCCTCTACGAGGAGCTGGCCCAGATGTACGCCCGCTACGGCCTCTACCAGGAAGACCTGATTTCGCTGACCAAGAAAGGCCAGCGCGGGGCCGAGGAAATCCAGGAGATGATGGCCGGCCTGCGGGCCAACCCGCCCGCCGCAGTGGCCGGCCAGCCCGTGGTGGAGGTGCGCGACTTCCAGACCGGCAAAATCCACGACCGGCGCACCGGCACCGAAACCCCGACCGGCCTAGAAGCCTCCAACGTGCTCCAGTTCATCCTCGAAGACGGCAGCAAGATTTCGGCCCGCCCCAGCGGCACCGAGCCCAAAATCAAGTTCTACTTTAGCGTGCGCCAGCCCCTGAAATCGGTGGTCGATTTTGAACTGGCCCAGCGCCTGGCCAAGGAGAAAATTCAGGCCATCATCGACGACATGCAACTGAAATAAGCCCAGAAATAGTATTAATTTTTACTTAAAGGCCCCGAAACTATAAAGTTTCGGGGCCTTTCTTTTTATTGTTGGAAAGCATTATTTAATCAACCTATATTTATGCCTAACGCACTGGTTAACAGCTGGTAAAATTGTACTATTCCACCCTAACCCCCACCCACCCCATGCCCCATTACTTTACTCGTTACCTGCAAGTGAAAGGTGCCACCACCCAGCGCTACGGCCAGTACCTGGCCGGGGCCGGCACCGTGTTGGCGGCCACGGCCGCCTTCGCGCCCCTAGGCACGCTGCGGCCCTCCGTGGTCATGCTGGCCCTGCTGCTGGGCTTCGCGGCGCTGCTGCTCGTGGACCGGGCCGAACAGCTGGCGCTGGACCCGGTCAACGGCCGCTTCCGGCACTTCAAGTCCTTCTTCGGGTTCACCTGGGGCGACTGGCAGTCGCTGCCGCGCGTGAGCAAGGTGGTGGTGAAGCCGTTTTCGCAGCTCGACAAGACCGATAGCTGGCCGGCCACCGGCCCCCAGCGCTCCCGCATCGTGCTGCTGTCGGTGCCGAAGTCGCGCCGGGCCATCGTGGCCGGCAAGTTCAGCGACGACCAGGCCGCGGATGCCATGCGCTTCGCCAACGCCATCACCTCGTACCTGGGCGTCGAAGGCTACGTGGTGGGCTAAGCAGCTATTTGCCGCTCACTCAGCCCGCAGACTCAGCACGGGGTTGCGGCGGGCGGCCCGCCAGGCCTGCACGCCCACCGTGAGCCAGGCAATGAGCAGGGCCCCCGTGCCGGCGGCGGCAAAGTACCACCACTGCCACGCCACGCGGTAGGCAAAGCCTTCCAGCCACCGCTGCAGAAGCAGGTAGCTCAGGGGCAGCGCCAGCGCAATGGCCACGACGACCAGCCCGGTCAGGCTGCTGGTCAACAGCCAGACGATGCCCAGCTCGCTGGCACCTAAGGCCTTGCGGATGCCGATTTCCTTGCGCCGCCGCTCGGCGGTGAAGGCGGCCAGCCCCAGCAGGCCCAGGGCGGAAATGAGGATGGCCAGCCCGGCGAAGTAGCGGGCGAGCACCGCTACCCGCCGCTCGGCCACGTACTGCGCCTGGTAGTCGGCATCCAGAAACGTGTAGTCGAGCGTAAAGCCGGGGTTGTAGGCGGCGTACAACTGCTGAAGCCGCGCAATCGTGGCCTGCTCCGCATTGGGCTGGAGCTTGACGTAGATAGTGCCCATGAGCACCTGGGGTTCGAGCCGCAGGAGCAGGGGCTTGATTTTTTCGTGCAGGGACTCGTAGTGGAAGTCGCGGACCACGCCCACGATGCGGGACCCGTCGAGTTGTTGGCCCACGGGGTCCGGCATCCCCAGGCCGGCCACCAGGGTCTGGTTGACGAGGATACCCGCGCTGTCGGCGCGGAACTGCGGCGCAAAGCTGCGGCCGGCTACCAGGTGCAGGCCCAGCGTTTCTACCAGGTCGTAGTTGACCTGCATCGTCCCCACGGGAAGGCGCTTCCCCCGCCAGCTCATCTCCGCGACGTAGTGCCCCCCCAGGAAGCCGCCCGAGACGCTGGACGCCTGCACGACGCCGGGCAATTGCTTCACCTCGCTCAGAAACGCCGCCGGCTGGCGCGCCGCCTTGCCGGCCGCATCAAAGCGGAGCACGTGCGCCTTGTCGTAGCCCAGCGGCTGGCGCTGCACAAACGCCAGCTGCGCGTTGACGACCACCACGGCCACGATGAACAGCACCGAGAGCGTGAATTGCAGCACGACCAGGCCCTGCCGCGTCCACACGTCGCCGGCCCGGGTCGGCAGCTTGCCTTTCAGCACGGCCGCCGGCTGAAACCCCGACAGGTAGAACGCGGGGTAGCTGCCCGCCAGCAGCCCCGTACCCAGCGCCAGGGCCAAGCTGGCTGCCACCAGCGGCCACTCCCACCGCAAGGCCAGCGGCTTACCCGTGAGCGCGCTGAACTGCGGCAGCACGAGTTGCACCAGCCCCACGGCCACAACCAGGGCCAGCAAGGCCATCACCACGGACTCGGTCAGGTATTGTACTATCAGCGCGGCGCGGCTCGCCCCCAGGGCCTTGCGAATGCCCACTTCCTTTACCCGCCGCGAGGCCTTGGCGGTGAACAGGTTCATGAAATTAATGCTGGCAATCACCAGAATGAGTCCGGCAATCAGGGCGAACAGCCGCACGTAGGCAATGCGCCCCCCGGTGGCAACGCCGTTTTCGTAGGTGCCGTGCAGGTACCCCGCCGCGAACGGCCGCACGAATAGCGTGCGCCCCCGGGCCTGGGCCTGCGCGCTTTTGGTCCTCAGCAAACCCGCCAGCTTGGCTTGAAATTGCGCGGGGTCGGCCCCCTTCTTCAAAGCCAGGTAGGTGGTAAAGGGGCCGTCGTCGTCCCACTTGATGGTTTCGCTCATCTGCATCCGGTCCCTGAACGAGGCAAACGGCAGCACGAAGTCAAACTGCTCGGACGAGTTGCGGGGCACCCCGGCAAACACCCCGGCCACCAGGCTGGTCTGCGTGCTATCGGCGGCTAGTTGCCATTTCACGGCTTTGCCCAGGCTGCGCTGCGGCGATCCAAAGAGCCTGGTGGCCAGGGCTTCGGAGAGCACAATGGCGTGTTTGTCCCGCAGCACCGTGGCGGGGGTGCCCACCAGCAGGGGGTAGGAAAACAGCTGGAAGAAGGCCGAGTCCGCGTATTTGGGGACGGCGGTGAGTTGCCGGCCGCCCGCCGCCAGCGTGAACGGGGGGAAAAACGGGACCGGCGTGGTGGTGGCCACGAATTCAATTTCCGGCATTTCCCGCCGCAGCGCCTCGGCCAGCAGCGGCACAGTGCCGGTTTGGGTCGCGATGCCGGCGGCCGTGCGACGGTTTTCCAGCACCTGGTAGAGCCGGCCATCCAGGGCGTGGTAGCGGTCGAAGCTGCGCTCGTCGCTAATCCACAGGTAGATGAGCAGCGCGCAGGCCAGGCCGGTCGAGAGGCCAACCAGGTTGATGAAGAACGTGCTTTTGAACCGCTTAAAGTTGCGGTAGAGCAGCAGCAGGGGGTAGGGAAGCATGAGCCAAAGGGGGAGGAATCGGTTAGAATTGGCTGCGGCTGTTTTCCAGCACCACCTGCCCGTCGAGCAGGCGGATGACGCGCCGGGCGTACCGGGCGTCGTGCTCCGAGTGCGTGACCATGAGCACGGTGGTGCCCGCCTCGTTCAGCTCGGTCAGCAGGCCCAGCACGTCGTGGCCGCTGGCCGAGTCGAGGTTGCCGGTGGGCTCGTCGGCCAGCAGCAGCGGCGGGGCGTTCACCACGGCGCGGGCCACGGCCACGCGCTGCTGCTGGCCGCCCGAGAGTTGCAGCGGAAAGTGGTTGCGCCGGTGCAGCAGCTGCATTTTTTCCAGCACCTGTTCCACCCGTTGCCGCCGCTCGGCGGCCCCCACGCCGAGGTAGCGCAGGGGCAGCTCCACGTTCTCAAACACCGTCAGCTCATCAATCAGGTTGAAGCTCTGAAACACGAAGCCCAGGCTGCGCTTGCGCAGCTCGGCCCGCTGCCGCTCGGAGTAGCGGCTGGTTTCGGTGCCCAGCAGTTGCAGGCTGCCGCCATCGGGCTCATCAAGAAGGCCCAGCAGGTTGAGCAGCGTTGATTTGCCGCAGCCCGAGGGGCCCATGATGGCCACAAACTCCCCCTGCTCCACCGTCAGCGAGACGTGGTTCAGCGCCTTGGTTTGCACCTCTTCGGTGCGGTACACCTTTTCCAGGTTTTCGGTCTTAATCATAAGGTTTGTATAATTTTTGGTAGCTGTTAAGTTCTGGCGTCTTCGCCCTCCGCGACACCTCACCCCCTAGCCCCCTCTCCAAAAAAGAGGGGGAACTAGCTCTAAAAACTAGCTCTAGCACTAGAAACTAGTTCCCCCTCTTTTTTGGAGAGGGGGCTAGGGGGTGAGGTGTCGCGGAGGGCGACACCCAACTGTCTAACATCAATTACTGCGATACCTACGGCTGGCCATTATCCAGCACCAGCTCCTGCTGGTCGGCGTACCCTTCATAGCTGGAGGTTACAACCTGGTCGCCGGGCCGCAGGCCGGCCAGCACTTCGTAGTAGTCGGGGTTCTGCCGGCCCAGCCGGATGACCACCCGCTGGGCCCGGGTGCCGTCGGCCCCCAGCTTGAACGCCCAGTTGCCCACGGTTTGCTGGTAGAACCCGCCTTTGGGCAGCAGCACCGCCGGGGCCTTCGCGCTCAGCGCCAGTCGGATGGGTAGGGTCTGGCCCCGCCGCAGGCCCGGCGGCGGGGCGCCGGTAAAGGCCAGGTCGATTTGCAGGCCTTTGGCCACCTGGGCGAAGATTTTGGTCACGCGCAGGGGGTAGGCCTGGCCCTCCACCACCACTTCGCCCACTTGGCCGGTTCCGATGCGGGCAATGTAAAACTCGTCCACCACGGCGTGCAGTTTCACGCCTTCCGGCGCATCAATCTGCCCCAGGCGCTGGCCCCGGGTTTTGGCCTCGCCCACTTCCGCGGCCAGCGAGCTGAGCCGCCCGCCGACCGGGGCCCGCAGCAGCAAATCGTCCATTTTGCGCCGCATCAGGGCCAGGTTGCTGGTCATGCGCTGCACCGATTCCTGCATGGTGCCCAGCTGCTGCTGCATGGCCACCGAATCCTGGCGCAGGGTCTGCTGCGTCAGCTGCCGCCGGCGCAGCTGGTAGCGGTAGGCGTTCTGGCTCTGCAAATAGTCCTGCTGCGCAATCACTTTCTGGTCATACAGCACCTGGTTGGTGTCAAATACCCGCCGGGCCTCGGCCAGCTGAAAGTCAATGTCCGCCAGCTGATTCTGGCGTAGGATGCGGTTTTGCAGCAGTTGGTTGCGGGTGTTGCGCAGGTTGTTCATCAGGTCGTACACGGCCGTTTCGCGGTTCACCATTTCCAGTTGCAAGTCGGGATTGGCCAGCCGCAACAGGGGCTGGCCCACCGTCAAGGTCGTGCCTTCTTCCACCAGTACCTGCTGCACCGTGCCGGCTTCTGCCGCGTCCAGGTACACGGTGCGCAGCGGCTGCACTACCCCGTCGATGGCCGTGAATTCCTGAAAATTACCCCGCGCAACGGGACTGATGGTCAGCCGGCTGGCCGCGACGTGCAACCGCTTGCCCGGCCGGGGCCAGTAGCGGCTGGCCGCGCCCGTGCCCGCCAGCACCAGGGCCCCCAGCCACCACCAGCGGGCAACAAACGACCATTTGTTCTTCGGTATCAGGACATCCATTCGGTTCGGCGCAGGTAATAGCCGCAAAAAGCTATAAACTAGAGGTGCCAAGAACGGTGCCTTTCTCGCAAATTATTGCTAATCAGCAGTCTGCTTTTAAGCCCGGGTTGCCAGCTGCTGCCGAGCGTCCGGTTTTGATACAGTTGACCGTTCGGTTCTGATACAACCTGAATCCGCCGCCGGACACGAAATGGGTTGGACGACTGAAAACCAGTCCTTTCCCAGGCCCACACAGTTTATGTAGCCTGAGTTGGGGCAGGTGCCTGCCAACTCCTACTTTTACGTTTCAGGGTCCGCTCAGAAGACGAAAAACATAGCACGTTAAGGGCTGAGAAGAGGGTATGGAGCTAACTGGCCGTTTCAAAACCTCCGAGTCGGAGGTTTTGCCCTATTTGTTTAAAAACACCCAGAAGAGGGTAATTTCAACCGGCGGTACATTTGGGTTGAGAATACGGCCCAGCTTTTCTTTCTCCATGACTCTTTTCACACGCTGGCTGTTGCTGGCCACGGCGCTTTTAACGGCCTGTGCGGGGCAGAATCGGTTAGTGGCCACGCCCGAAAAGTGCATCCAGGTCGACAACCTGCACCTCACTCGCGAAACGCGGGCCGTGGTCAACGCCACACTAATTCTTAAGGTCGATACCCGCCGCCGGCCCTACGAGGCGCACGATTTTTGCTCTTTTCAAGAGCTTACCTCCAACGGTCGGTATGCCCTGCTTACGGTTTACGACGAAGTTGGTAATCACACGAGCCCGACGTGGATGCTCATTAGCCAGAAGGGGGTTATTGATACACAGCTGTCGAGCTATCAAATGGCGCAAGATTCGCTCCGCTCCGTCGATAAGATGGTGATTAGCCTTACCCGGTTACCCGGACTGGACGAGGCGTCCCGGCAAGAACTGTTGCAACTGATGCAGCATGATGCTCGCAACTACCGCAAACGGGCTACTGACGGCCATTAATAAAGAGTGAAGTCCGGTTCAACCAAACGGTCTTTTTTGCGCTTGTCACGTTTTCTAAACGAACGTTCAATAAACGTTATAAGCCCAGCTATTAGAAAAGCTGAGGGGGTAACCACTCAGCAAAAGGAAAGAGAAGGCCTTTTTTAAGCCCTTAGAGCCCTACTTAGCCGTGTAGTAGTATCGACCAACTGAACCACATGCACCAAGTCGGCTTCAAAGCGATAAATCAGCCGATGCTCCTCGCTAATGCGGCGCGACCAGTAGCCGGCAAAGTCGTGTTTGAGGAGTTCTTGCTTGCCAGTGCCCGTAGTAGGGTGTTATTAAACAAATAGGGCAAAACCTCCGACTCAGGGGTTTTGAAACGGGCAATTAGCTCCACCCCCTCTTCTCAGCCTTTAACGCGTTATATTTCCCGTTTTCTGAGCGGACCCCGTTTTACCCAGCCTTTTTCATGAATCTTAAGCACGCCCGCATTCTGGTGGTAGACGACGAGCCCGATGTGCTGTTCGCCCTCAAGCTGCTGCTCAAAAGCGAGGTGCGGGAAGTTGTGACGGAGCGCAACCCGGAGCTGCTGCTCTCGCTGCTCCGCCAGCAGCCCTTCGACGCCGTGCTGCTCGACATGAATTACCGCGCCGGCCAGGCGACGGGCAACGAGGGCTTCTACTGGTTGGACCGCATCCGGGAGCACAACCCCACCACGGCCGTTATCCTCATTACGGCCTACGGCGACGTGCGCACGGCGGTGCGCGCCCTCAAAGCTGGCGCCACCGACTTCCTGCTCAAGCCCTGGCACAACGACCAGCTGCTGCAAACGCTGGCCGCCGCCCTCCAACCTAAACCCGGCAGCAAAAGCGGCGGCACCCCGAAAAAAGTAGGCGGGCCAGCCGCGGCTACCGCGCTACTCGGCGAGTCGGCCGCCATGCAGGAAGTGCGCGCCATCGTTGAAAAGGTCGCCCCAACCGAAGCCAACGTGCTGCTGCTCGGGGAGAATGGCACAGGCAAAGAACTGGTTGCCAAGTCCATGCACGAGCAGTCGCGCCGCGCTGCTCAGCCCTTCGTGGCCGCCGACGTGGCCGCGCTCAGCGAGGGGTTGTTTGAAAGCGAGCTGTTCGGGCACACCAAGGGCGCGTTCACGGATGCCCAGGCCAGCCGCGTGGGCCGGTTTGAGGCGGCCACCGGCGGCACCTTGTTTCTGGACGAGATTGGCAACATAGCCCTGCCGCAGCAAGCCAAGCTGCTCACGGCCTTGCAAAACCGCCAGGTGGTGCCCGTCGGGAGCAACACCCCCGTACCGGTGGATATCCGGCTGCTGTCGGCCACCAACGCCCCCCTGCACGCCCTGGTAGCCCGCGGCACCTTTCGCCAGGACTTGATGTACCGCCTCAACACGGTCGAAATCACGCTGCCGCCCCTGCGCGAACGGGACAACGACGTGCAGCTGCTGGCCCAGCACTTCGCGCAAGTGTACGCCGCCCGCAACCGGCAACCCGTGCCGGAATTCAGTGCCGCTGCCCGGCGTAAGCTCCGGGAGTATAACTGGCCCGGTAACGTGCGGGAACTGCAACACGCTGTGGAGCGGGCCGTTATCCTAGGGGCCGGCCCTGTGCTACATCCGGCCGATTTCTCGTTTCGGAGTCCCGAATCGGCCGCTGCTTCTGCGGCGGCAGCGCAAGCCGCAACTATGGCCGAAAACCCGTTACCATTGCTGGAAGTAGAAAAAAACACCATCCAGCAGGCCATTGAGCGCCACCAGGGCAACCTTACCAAAGCGGCCAAGGAGCTGGGCCTCACGCGCACTGCCCTCTACCGCCGGCTCGATAAGCATGATATTTAATAGCCTGGATTTCCGCCTGCTGGGACGGCTGGTACTGCTGGTGGCCGCATTGGGCGGGGGCGAGTACACCGCGCTACATCACGCTTACGGGCTAGCCCTGGGAGCCCTGGTGCTGCTGGTAATCCTAGTCCTGGACCTGGCCCGCTACCTGACGCGTGGCCAGCAGGCCCTGGCCGACTTTACCCTGGCCCTGAAGTACCGGGATTTTTCGCGGCAGTACCCGGTGCCGTCCGTTTCGGCGTCGCTGCGGCCCCTGCACGAGGCCTTCAACCAGGTAAACGCCACGTTTCGGGAGCTGCGGGCCGAGCAGGAAGGGCAGTTTCAGTACCTGCAAACCATCCTGGCGCTGCTCGATACGGGCATTGTGTCCTACGACGCGGTGGGCACCGTGGCCTGGGTAAACGAGGCCTTTAAACAGACGCTGCACCTGCCGTACCTGAAAAACATCCGGACGCTGCAAGCCCGGCAGCCGGCCCTGTACGAGGCCATCTGCCGGGCGGTGCCCGGCCAGCCCGTGGTGGTGAAGCTGACGGTGGGCCTGCAAACGGTGCAGCTGCTCGTGTCCGCCACGCATTTTAAGCTACGTGGCGAAGCGTTTACCCTGCTGGCCTTCAAAAACGTGAGCCAAGCCCTGGCCGATACCGAAACGGCCGCCTGGCAGCAGCTGCTGCGGGTTATGACGCACGAAATCATGAATTCGGTCGCCCCCATTGCTTCGCTGGCCGATTCGTTGGGCCGCCACGTGCAGCGCGCCCGGCAGCAGGAAGTCTCCGCCGAATTGCTCGACGACGTGGGCACCGGCATTCGCATCATCCAGCAGCGCAGCGAAGGGCTGCTGCGCTTCGCCCAAGTGTACCGCGACTTTAGCACCCTGGCCTCACCGCAACGCACAACCCTTTATGTGCAGGAATTGCTCCAGGCCACCCGGCAGCTCCTGGCGGAGCAGTTGGCTTCACAAGGCATCGAGGTCACTCTTAGCGTCCGGCCTGCGCACCTTACCCTGCACGCCGACGGCCACCTGCTGGAGCAAGTACTCATTAATCTGATGCTTAATGCGGCGCAGGCGCTCGCGCAAACCCCTACCCCTCATATTAGCCTGCTCGCCTGGTCCGATGAACAGGAACGGGTAGTTATCGAGGTCAAAGACAATGGGAGTGGCATCTCCGCCGATGTGCTGGACAGCATTTTTATTCCTTTTTTCACCACTCGGCTCAACGGCTCCGGGATTGGGCTTAGCCTGGCCAAGCAAATCATGCAGTTGCACCAGGGCAGCATTCAGGTCCATTCCGTAGCGGGAGCCGGCAGTGCGTTTCAGCTGTGGTTTTCCCCCTCGGTTCCCTTTTAGGGGGATGGGTAAATCCTGCGTTAAGTACCAGGGGCTGCTTCCATACTGCCACCGGCAGGGACGGCTAAATGCGCTAAATACCGGTAAATGGTAGCCCGGCCGACGCCGAATAATTACCCAATTTCGGCCACGGTTTTGTCTTGCTGCCAATAAAGCGTCTTGGCCGCTTGGGCCTTGGAAAGGTCCTGCTTGGTGGAGGCCTTTGGGCCGCCCGCCCTGGTGCCCTCGGACCCGCTAATTACTATTCCTACTCTAGTGCTAGCCCTGCCACTGCTGGAGCCGACTACGAAAATGAGCCACGATTTCCTCGTGCGAAACGGTCTCCCCTTGCTGTAGAGCCTGTTCGGAAGCATCCGTTCGAGCCGAGAATGCTTCTTCCGTCATTGGGGCAGGTGCACTTTTTTCGTCAAAGCGAAGCACCAATTCGTCAACCATGTGCCGGAGCTGGCCCCACAATTCCTCGTCGTGGATACCCAGTACCTGTTCGATGGTATGCACCTTCTCAACATCAACATTCATGGCCATTCGAAATTAATTTCAGCCCTGAACTACCCCCAAAACCCAGCTACGCTTTCCGCTCCCGTCGCGTGCCCAGCAGCAGCAAAATCAGCAGAAAGAACGCCGTGATGCCCAGGCTCCACCACGTGATTTCGGGTAGGCCGCGGTAGTAGCGCATGGCGGGCGCGTAGTGGCCCACCAGCGTGAAGCCCGAGAATACCAGCCCGGCCACGCACAGCAGGCCCAGAATGGTGCGGCTCACGAGCTGGTCGGCCTTGCGCAGCAGCGTGTTGTAGCCGCTCAGCTCCACCTTCACGCGCAGCTCGCCCTTGCTGATTTTGCGCACGATTTGGCGCACGTCGGCGGGCAGGGTTTGCAGCAGGGCCAGCAGTTGGGTGCCGGTGTACTCGGCTTCGCTAAGTACGTTTTCGGGCGAGTACTGCTCGCGCACGATGCGGGCCCCGTAGGGCCGCACGAACTCGAAGGTGTTGAAGCTGGGGTGCAGCACCTTGCCGATGCCTTCGAGGATGACCAGGGCCCGCAGGATGAGGAAGACGGCCCCCGGCACCTGCAGCTTGTAGCGGTAGATGACGGTCTGGAGGCCGTCGGCCAGGTCGCTCATGCTCATCTCCTGCACGTCGAGCAGGGCGAAGTCCTCGATGAGCTGCCCCAGGTCGCCCTCGAAGGCCCGCATGTCGGGGATTTCGGCCGTCAGGGCCAGGCGGCGGAAGCTGGCGGCCATGCCGCGCGCGTCCTGCCGGGCCATGCCGATGAACACGCCCGCGAAGGCGTACTTCTGCTGCTTGGTGAGCTTGCCCACCATGCCGAAGTCGATGAGCACGATGCGGCCGTCGGGCTGCACCAGCACGTTGCCCGGGTGCGGGTCGGCGTGGAACACCCCGAACTCAAATATCTGCGTCAGGTAGATGTCCATGCCCGTTTCGGCCACCCGGGCGGGGCTCAGGCCCCAGGCTTCGAGCTGGGCCCGGTCGGTAATCTTGCAGCCGTCCACGTACTCGATGACGAGCACCTTGGCCGTGCTCAGCTCGCGGTAGGGCCGGGGCACGTAGAAGTTGGCGTAGCCGGCGTAGAGCTTGCGGAACTGCTCCATCGAGCGGGCTTCGGCGGTGTAGTCCAGCTCCTTGCGCATGCTGCGCTCGAAGGCGTCCACCACGTCCTGGGGGTTGGCTAGGCCCTGGCTGCGCAGGAAATTGCCCGTCAGGCGCACCAGCTCGTGCAGCAGGGCCAGGTCGCCGCGCACCTTGTCCTGCACGCCGGGGCGCTGGATTTTCACCACCACGTCCTCGCCCGTGCGCAGCCGGGCCCGGTGCACCTGCCCGATGCTGGCCGAGCCCACCGGCACGTCGTCGAACGCGCTGAACACCTCGGCCAGGGGCCGGCCCAGCTCGGTTTCCACCAGCTGGCGGGCCACGGCCACGTCGAAGGGCGGCACGTTGCTTTGCAGCTTCTCGAACTCGTCGATGAGGGCCTCGGGCAGCAAGTCGGCGCGGTTGCTCAGGGCCTGGGCCAGCTTGATGAAGGTGGGGCCCAGCTCCTCAATCGCCAGGCGGGCCCGCTCCCAGCGCGTGGTGTCGAACACGGTGCGCTCGGCGCGCTGCCAGCTCAGGCGGCGGCTCGCGCCCACCAGCCGCCGCAGGGGCGTGGTCGTCACCACGTCCTCGAAGCCGTACTTGAGCAGCACCTCCCCCACTTCCTTCAGGCGCGTGAGGTTGGAAATGGTGTTCTTGAACATGGACCGCGGATTGAACGGATTTTTGGGGTTCCGCTCGTTTTTTGGGGTTGGGGCGGCAAGCTACGGCGGCGGGCGGCGGGCTTTTTCGTGAACGTTAGCCAACAAAAAATCCGCTGCCGGGCGGCAAACGGATTTTTTGTTTCGCGGCGGGGCGAAAACTTATTCCTTGGGTGGGGCGGACGCGGCCTTTGCGGCGGCTTTGGGCTTAGCGGCGGCCTTGGGTTTGGCAGGCGCTTTGGCCTTGGCCGCGGCTTTGGGCTTGGCGGCGGCCACGGCTTTGGCGGGGGCCTTGGCGGGCACGACCTTGGCGGCCGAGTGCTGGGCCGCGGCGGCAACGGCCCCCACTTTGTCGGCGGTTTTTCTGGTGGCCCCGGCTACTTTGCTGGCCACGCTGGCGGCGGTTTTGGGGGCCGTTTTCTTGGCGGGCACTTTTTTGGCGGCGGCTTTCTTGGGCTTGTCGCCCAGGCCCACGCTTTCCTTCACGCGGTCGGTGAGGCCTTTGAATTGTTTTTCCAGCTCCGTGCGCTTGGTTTCGCTGCTTTTCAGCAGCTCTTCCACGATTTTCTTGCCCTCCAGCTCCGTGATTTTGCTGTCTTTTACCAGCGTTTCGATGGCGCTCTGCATCAGCTTGTTGCCCTGGGCCAGGTAGCCCACGCCGGCGTTGACGAACTTCTTGAACATATCTTCCATGACGAAAACGGGGGTTGGGGGGTGGAGGGAATAAGACCGGCCGCCGGGCGGCCAAACGGTTTCAGCAGCAAGGTAGTACGCCCGCCCACTGTTTCCAGCGCGGGCCGGGGCCCGCCGGGCTTCCGGGGCGGCTTCAGCGGCCGCCGGGGGGGCAGTTGGTGCGCAGAAACTGCGTGAACGTGGTGGCCAGGTGCCGGCTGGTGCCCTCGCCCTCCGAGATGCTGTGCGTGCGGTTGGGGTAGGTCATCAGCTGGAAGGGCTTGTCGTACTTCACCAGCTCGTTAATCATTTGCTCGGCGTTGTTGTAGTGCACGTTGTCGTCGCCGGTGCCGTGCACGAGCAGCAGGTGGCCGCGCAGGTTTTTGGCGTGGGCCAGCGGCGAGTTGTCCACGAAAAAGTGCCGGTCCTCGGGCAGCAGGCCCATGTAGCGCTCCTGGTAAATGTTGTCGTAGTTGAGCTGGTTGTCGACGGCCGCGATGGAGATGCCGGTCTTGTAAATTTTCGGGTACTGGAACAGCAGGCTGAGCGTGGACGAGCCGCCGCCGCTCCAGCCCCACACCGCCACCCGGCTGGTGTCGACGAAGCTGTTTTTCAGCACTTCCCGGGCCCCCATGGCCTGGTCGCGGATGTTGAGGGCCCCGATGTTGTGGTAAATGGCCTTGCGGAACGCGCGGCCGCGCGGGGCGGGGGCCCCCCGGTTGTCGAGCGAGACGTAGAGGTAGCCGTCGTCGGCCATGCTGCCCTGGTAGAGGCGGTTGGCCCCGGTGCCGAAGCGGTCCACGACCGTCTGGCTGGCCGGCTCGCCATAGACGTAAAAAACGACGGGGTACTTTTTGGTGGGGTCGAAGTTGGTGGGCTTCACCATCCAGCCGTCCAGCGTCACGCCGTCGGCGGTTTTCACCTGGAAGAACTCGGCCTTGGGGGGCACCAGGCCCTTGGCCCGCGCGGGTACCTCGCCGCCGCTCAGGCGCTCGTGGGCGGGCAGGCTCACCACGTCGGCCACCGGGAAGGTGGCGGTGTTCGAGAAGCTGTGCAGGGCCACCTTGCCGTTGGGCGACACCTCGTAGCTGTGGGTGCCGGCCTGGGCGGCGGGCGTCACGCGCACGGCGGCCCCGCCCTTCAGCGGCACCCGGTACAGGTAGCGCTGGGTGGCGTTGGCGGGCGAGGCGAGGAAGTACACCTGGCCCTCCGGCTCGTTCACGGCCTCCAGGCTGATGACGTCGTAGTCGCCCTTGGTGAGCAGCTTTTCCTGGCCGTCGCGGCCGATGGCGTAGAGGTGCCGCCAGCCGTCCTTCTCGCTCAGCCAGGCGAAGCTTTTGCCGTGGTCGAGCCAGTCCCAGCCCACGGCCCCCTCTTTGGCGTCCACCCAGGCCTTGTCGGTTTCGGTGTAAATGGATTTCACGGCCCCGGTCTGGGCGGTGCAGAGCAGCAGCTGGCTCTCGTTCTGGCGGCGGTTGAGCTGCTGCACGATGAGTTCGGTGGAATTATTGGCCCACTCCATGCGCGGCAGGTAGTGCTGCACGGCGTCGCCGGGCACGTCCATCCACTTCGTGGGCCCCCCGGCGGCGGGCACCACGCCCACGCGGCAGCGGCTGGGGTCTTCGCCCACCACGGGGTACTCCACCGGCACCGTGAACGGGTAGAGCGCGTCGGTGGTGTCGAGCATCAGGTAGTTCTTGGTTTTGGTGGCGTCGAGCTGCCAGTAGGCCAGCGCCCGCCCGTCGGGGCTCCAGCGGAAGCCGTCGCGGCAGTCCAGCTCCTCCTCGTACACCCAGTCGAAGGTGCCGTTGATGAGGTGCTCGGTGCCGTCGGTGGTGAGGGCCCGGGGGGGCCCGCCGGCCAGGTCTTCCACGTACAGGTTGTGGCCGCTCACGTAGGCCACGCGGCCGCCGTCGGGCGCGAACTTGGCGAACATCAGCGACGACTCGGGCCGGCCGGCCCCCAGCTTTTTCAGGGTTTTGGCCTTCAGGTCGTACACCCAGTAGTCGCCGCGGGTGTCGTAGCGCCACACTTTTTTGGTGTTGGTGTTCAGCAGCACCTTGTCGCCGGCCTCGCTGAAAGTAAAGCGGCGGATGGCCAGGGGCTCTTTTTGGCCGGGCGGGACCAGCGCAGCCTTGCCCACGAGGGTGGTGCGCTGGGCGGGGGCGCGGGCGTCGAGCTGCACGATTTCGCCGTCCTGCACCTGCATGTAGCCGTAGCCGTCGCGCGTCCAGTACGTGCCGGTGCCGCCCTGGGCGCGGGCCCCGGCGGGGGCCCCCAGCAGCGCGGCGGCCGTTAGCAGCGCGGCCACGCCTACTTTTCTGTTCATCATGAATTTAAAGGGGGGAGTTGCGGGCCCGGCGCGGGCCCCGGGGTGGAAGCCGGGCCGCGTTGCCGCCGGCCCGGGCGCAAACCTAACGCCTGGCCCGCCAGCCCCCAACGCCTCAGGGCTGCTGCCCCAGCTTATTTCCTTTGTAGCCTTTGATGGCCAGCGGAATCCAGCCCAGCAGCGGGATAAAGTAGGCCAGCACGATGGGGTTGCGCCACAGCATTTTCCAGAACGCACCGGGCGCGTCGAGGCGCATCTTGAAGTTGCGCTCGCCGTTTTTCACGAAGCGGCGCTCGAACTCGGTGAACGCCGCGGGCCAGGCGAAGGGCAGAAAAAACGGGAAGAAGCGCCGGTTTTCCTTCATGCGCTGCCACAGCTCGCGCCAGCGGTAGGGGTGCCGGCCGTGGGCGGCCACGGCGGCGTGCATTTCGGCCTGCATCCGCAGGCGGATTTGCTCGCTCAGGGCCAGGTAGTCGGCCCGGGTCAGCTCGTCGGGGCTTTTGTCGGTGAGGTCGGACGGCCGGATGCGGGTGCCCATCACGAAGGTGAGCTTGGCGGGCAGGGCCAGGTAAAATGCCCAGGGCTGCACCAGCACTAGCAGCAGCAGCAGCGTGAGGGGCAGGAACGGGATGCCGATTTTCCTGGTCAGCCGGTTCACCCAATCCACCGTGTAGGCGTAGGGGTTGAGGTACTCGGCGTTGATGGTGTAGAAGGGCATGATGTCGGTGCCGTGCAGCAGGGCCAGGCGCACCATGCTGGTGGCCAGGCGCTGCAGCTCGTAGCGGTGGTTGAAGCCCTTGCCGATGCCGGGCACGCCTTCGGGGTACAGCATCAGGTTGTGCTCCTGGTAGTACATCATGGTCTCGAAGTTGAGCGTGGTGGCGTCCACGCTGCCGCACTTCTTCCAGAAGTCCTTCACCAGGTAGGGGTTCATCAGGGCCGTGGCCGAGAGCAGCGGGGCCGAGAGCGGCCGCGGCAAGTCGCGCAGCGAGCCCTGCGTGCGCAGCAGGTAGCGCCACAGGTGCGAGAGCGACACGATGGCGTCCCACGGGAAAGCCATGCCCGAGTGGTTGGAGGCAAAAATCAGCGGCCGGTCGGGGTTGTTGCGCTGCGGAAACGGCTCGAAGCCCACCAGCTCCGAGCGGAACCACACCCGGTCGAGGAGCTGCAAAATGTTTTCGTCCAGCGTCTGGGTGAACTCTTCCCGGAAGATGTCGCGGTAAATGTGCTGGTTGGCCGCAAGGGCGGGCGGGGGCAGCGCAGGGGCAACGGGCGGGGGCATGGGCGGCGGGCGGAAACGGCCGGAAAGGTACCTTTTTTTGCCGATTGCCGGGCCTAGCGCGGCCCCCGGGCAGTTTCCCGCCGCCGTCCGGGGCCCCGCCGCGGCCCCGGGGAATAGGCCCCCGCTCTCGGCTTCAGATGCGGCGCTGGAGGCGCAGGCGGGCCGCGCGCAGCTCGCCGCTCGGGCGGCGCAGCACCAGGTGCACCACGGTGCCGTCGGCGCTGCGCAGCAGGCGGCTGAGCTGGGTGAGGGTGAACACGCCCACCGGGGCCAGGCCGATGGTGAGCAGTTCGTCGCCGGCTTCGAGGCCGGCGGCGGCGGCGGGGGTGCCGGGCATCACGCGCAGCACCCGGTAGCGGCGCAGGGCCGGGCCCATCGCAAACAGGTCGAGGCCGGCCATGTCGTGCTCGAAGGGCTCGCGGAACGTGGGCCCCGGGTGCAGCCACAGGCACTGGTGCGGGTAGTCGATGACGACCCGGAAGCGCCGCAGCACGTCGTAGCCCAGCGAGCCGTTGCGGAACACGTCGGCCCGGGCGTGCACGTCGGCCGCGTCGGGAAACGAGGTGAGCACGGTGGGCAGGCGGTAGCGGCCCAGCTGCACGGTGGCCACGCGGCCCAGCACCCCGCGCACCGGCCCGCTCAGGCCGCGCCCCAGCTCGGCGGGCAGGCGGGCGGCGGGCAGGCGCAGGGCCGGGTCAGAGGTGGTTTCGAGGGACAGCGCGTGGCTGGCCCCGGTGTCGAGCAGCAGCTTCAGGGGCCGGGGGGCCGCGTCGCCGGCTTGGCGCACCTCGGCGATAAAGTAGGGCTTCTGGCCTTCGATGGCCAGCGGCACGCGGGCCCAGCGGTGGCCCCGGGGCGGGCGCTGAAACGCGGGCCGCGTGAGCGTCAGGTCCTCGGCGCCGTTGGCGCCAAACGCGACGGCGAAGCTGCGGAACAGCTCCGAGCCCAGGATGCCGTGGATGGGCAGCCCCACGTAGCCCGAGAGGTCGAGCGAATCGGCGTTCAGCACCAGCAGGGCCATGTCGGGGGCCACGGCCTCCTGGCCGGGGCGGCCCAGGCGCACGCGCACGCCCGGGGCCCGGTAGGCCAGCAGGCCGGTGGCCTCGCCGCCGGCCCCCACCACCCGGAAGTCCTGGCCGTGGCGCAGGTGCAGCGAGTCGGCAATGGCGGCTTCGGTGAGCAGCGAAACCGCCACGCCCGTGTCGAGCAGGAAGTTGTAGGGCCCGGAATCGTTCAGCCACACCTGCACCACGGGCAGGTTGCGCTCCACGCGCAGCGGCACCCGCACCCGCCGCTGCCGCGCCCGCCCCAGCCGGAACGGGGGCGCGTCCGGGCCCTGGCCCCGGGCCGGCCGCGCCAGGGCCGGTACCAGCAGCAGCAGCAGCAGCAGGGCCCCGGCCAGGCGCGGCTGAAAGCAGAAAAAGGGCGTGTTCATTAGCCCCCGGAAGGTACGGGTTGTCAGGGCATTTCCCAGGCCCCGGCGGGGTCGTAGTGCAGGTGGCCGGCGGCGATGCGCAGCGGGGCCGCCAGGTTGTTGTGGTAGAGCTGGCCGGTGCCCAGGCCCTGGGCAAAGTCGCCCACCGGGTACTCGGCCGTGAGCTGGGCCACGGCGTTGAGGCCCACGTTCGACTCCAGGGCCGACGTCATCCACCAGCCCAGGCCGCGGGCCTGGGCGTGGGCCACCCAGCGGCGGGTGGCGGCGTGGCCCCCCAGCAGCGTGGGCTTCAGTACGAGGTAGGCCGGGCGCACGGCCTCGAGCAGGGCGGCTTGCCGGGCCAGGTTTTCCAGGCCAATCAGCTCTTCGTCGAGGGCTACGGGCACCGGCGAGTGGCGGCACACCTCGGCCAGGGCCGCCCACTGCCCGGCCGCCACGGGCTGCTCGATGGAGTGCAAATCAAACCGGGCCAGCTGGTCGAGCTTGCCCAGGGCCTCGGCCGGCGCGAAGGCCCCGTTGGCGTCCACGCGCAGCACCAGGTCGGCGGGCCCCGCCACGGCCCGGATTTCGGCCAGTAGTTGCAGCTCCGTCTCGAAATCGAGCCCCCCGATTTTTAGCTTGAGGCAGCGGTAGCCGGCGGCCAGCTTCTCCTCGATCTGCCGGCGCATGAAGGCCGCGTCGCCCATCCACACCAGCCCGTTGATGGGCAGCCCGGCGCGGCCGGCGGCGAAGTCGTTGGCATACAGCTGGCGGCGGCCCCCGCGGGCCAGGTCCAGGGCCGCCGTTTCGAGGGCAAACGCCAGGGCCGGCCGGCCCGGCCCCACAAAAGCCGGGGCCTGGGCCGCCGCAAATTCGGCGAAGCCCGCCGCGTTGAACCGCGCGCACAGCGCCGCCACCTCGGCCGCGAAGCCCGGCCCGTGGTCGGGGCTGAGGCCGGCCAGGGGCGCGGCCTCGCCCAGGCCCGCGGGGCCGTCGGGGTCGGGCGCCGGGCCCAGGCGCAGGTACCAGGCCGTGTGCACGGCCAGCGCCCCGCGCGAGGTGCGGGCCGCGAAATTGAAGCGCAGGTCGCGCCTTGAAGCCGAAAGGTGGAGCATGGGGCAAAGATGCGGGGGCCGGTCAGTTAAAAGCTAAAAGTGGAGAGTTAAAACCGCGTCCTGGTTTTAACTCTCCACTTTTAACTTTTAACTAACCGGTTTTCGGCCCGCCTTTACGCGGCAGCGGCCAGCGTACTTGTGCCGCCCTTGGCGGGGCGGCGGCTCACGAGGCCGCCTTTGCGGCCGGCGTCGCGGGCTTCGTCGGCGGTGAAGCGGTGACCGCGGCCGCTGGCGTGCGACGCCTTGCCGCCTTCGCTGGCGATGCGGCGCTGGGTTTCGGGGCTCATGGCGGCGAAGCCGCGGCGGCTTTTGCCGCCGGTGCGGTTGGCTGGGCGCGGGGTGGCGGCGTCAGTAGTGCTGGCAACTTTCATAGCTTGTATGGTAAGGTGAAGAAATGAAATGCATCCAAGACGGCGGTACTGCCGGTCTGCGGTGCATAAGTAGCGGCTAGCCAAGGCATATGGTTGTGAAAATGCTCAAAATGAGCGCAAAATACCGTCTTGTACGGATGAGTTCTACGTATTTATCTGAGGAGCTTAGCGGCCCCTAAGTATCCGCCCCCGCCGGGGCGGGGCGGGCGCGGCGCAACCAAGCCGGGGGCCCGGCAGTTGAAGGGCTGGGGGCCCGGCTTCGGGCCCCACTTCCCCTTCCCAAGCTTGCCGATGAACGACGTACTGCCCGCCCCCGCCGCGACCGCCGCGGCCCTGGCCGCCCGCTACCGCGCCGTGCGGGCCCAGTCGGAGGCCCTGTGCCGGCCCCTGCTGCCCGAAGACACCGTGGTGCAGCCCACCCTCGACGTGAGCCCGCCCAAGTGGCACCTGGCCCACACCACCTGGTTTTGGGAAACCATGCTGCTGGGCGAGTTCGCGCCCGGCTACCGGGTGTTCCACCCCGAGTTTGCCTACTTGTTCAACTCGTACTACAATTCGCTGGGCTCGCGCGTGAACCGGGCCGAGCGCGGCACCCTCACCCGCCCCGCCCTGGCCGAGGTGCTGGCCTACCGCGCCCACGTGGACGGGCACCTGCTGGCCCTGCTGGCCGATGCCGACGCCCTGCCGCCCGCGGCCCTGGAGCTGGTCGAAATCGGCCTCCAGCACGAGCAGCAGCACCAGGAACTGCTGGCCACCGACATCAAGTACATCCTCAGCACCAGCCCCCTGCACCCGGCCTACACCCCCGGCCCGGCCCCCGCCGACGCGGCGGCCCTGGCCCCGCCGGCGGCCTGGCTGCCGGTGCCGGGCGGCACGTACCCGGTGGGGTTCCGGGGCGAAGGGTTTTGCTTCGACAACGAGCTGCCGGTGCACGAGGCCCTGGTGCCCGACTTCGAGCTGCAAAACCGCCTCGTGACCAACGCCGAGTACCTGGAATTTGTGGCGGCCGGCGGCTACCGCGACTTCCGCCACTGGCTGGGCGAGGGCTGGGACCTGGCCCAGGCCCAGGGCTGGCAGGCCCCCCTGTACTGGGTGCAAGCGGCCGATGGCCAGTGGCTGCGCTTCACGCACCACGGCCTGCGGCCGCTGGAGCTGGCCGCGCCCGTCACGCACGTCAGTTTTTACGAGGCCGACGCCTACGCCCAGTGGGCGGGGGCCCGCCTGCCCACCGAGCAGGAGTGGGAGGTGGCCGCCCGCCGCTTCGGGGCCGCGCCCGCCACCGGCGGCACCTGGCTCGAAAGCCCCCGCCTCGACCCCGCCCCCGTGCCCGCCGACGCCGACCCCGCCCAGTGCCACCAGATGCTGGGCGAGTGCTGGCAGTGGACGTACTCGGCCTACCACGCCTACCCCGGCTACCGCCGCACGGCGGGCCCCCTGGGCGAGTACAACGGCAAGTTCATGGTGAACCAGCTGGTGCTGCGCGGGGCCTCCTGCGCCACGCCGCGCAGCCACGGCCGCCTCAGCTACCGCAATTTTTTCCACGCCGACAAGCGCTGGCAGTTCACCGGCATCCGCCTGGCCCGGTAGGCTTTTGGCCCCGCGCCAGGCCCTCGCCCAGCACCTACTTGTACACCCCGCATGACTTCTCCCACCACCGCCCCGCCCCTGGCCACGTCCGACCTGGCCGCCCACGTGGCCGACGGCCTGCGCCAGGCCCCCAAGTCCCTCTCGTCGATGTACTTCTACGACGACGCGGGCAGCGAGCTGTTCCAGCAGATTATGGGCCTGCCCGAGTACTACCCCACCCGGGCCGAATACGGGATTTTTGCCGCCCACGGGCCCGCCATCGCCGCCGCCCTCGACCCGGCCGACGCGCCCGGGGCCTTCGCCCTGGTGGAGCTGGGGGCCGGCGACGGCCTGAAAACCAAGCTGCTGCTGCGCGAGCTGCTCGCTTCGTCCGACGATTTCACCTACGTGCCGGTAGACATTTCGGCCGGGGCGCTGGCGGGGCTGGCGGCCAGCCTGGCGGCCGAGCTACCGGGGCTGCGCACCACGCCCGAAACCACCAGCTACGCCACGGCCCTGGCCCGGCTGGCGGCCCGGCCCGGCCGCAAGGCGGTGCTGTTCCTGGGCTCCAACATCGGCAACTTCGCGCCCACCGAGCGGGCGGCGTTTCTGGCGCAGCTGGCGGCCCCGCTGGGCGCGGCCGACCGCCTGCTCATCGGCTTCGACCTGCAAAAAGACCCGCGCCGCATCCGGGCGGCCTACGACGACGCCCAGGGCGTGACGGCCCGGTTCAACCTGAACCTGCTCGTGCGCCTCAACCGCGAACTGGGGGCCGACTTCGACCTCGCCGCCTGGCAGCACTACACCGACTACGACCCCCTGACCGGGGCCGTGCGCTCGTACCTGGTGAGCACCCGGGCCCAAACCGTGCGCCTGGCCGCTTTGCAGCAAACGGTGCCGTTCGCGGCCTGGGAAGTCATCCACACCGAGAACTCCTACAAGTTCACGCCCCCGCAGATTGCCGCCCTGGCCGCCGCCGCCGGCCTGCGCGTGGTGGCCACCTTCGACGACGGCGACTTTGCCGACGTGGTGCTGGCCCGGGCGTAGCGGCTTCGCGAAAATTAGGAGGCCGCATGGCCTGGGTAAATTCGTCTACCAACTAACAAAGTTTTATAACGAAAAGCCAATTGCTCGTGGAGCAATTGGCTTTTCAGCTTTGCTGTACAGTAATTGCTAGAGTCCTTTTTTTAGTGCTTAACCATTTTACTATGAAGTATTTGTAAAGCCAATTATCTGTACGTCGGGTCTGATAATAGCAAATATTGTGTAGTAGGATGACTATGGACCGGTGTAGATTTGATAAACAGGTTTTGCCGTTGCCCTTCGCCACCTATCACCGGCCAACACGGTCAGAAAAACCCCAATTTTTCTTAATCATTTCTTAATCTTTCCATGAAAACGAGAAATATTTTCCCGCGTAATTACTGGTGCAAAGACAGATTCGCACCGTCGCCGTTCCGGTTACTTTTTGGCACTCTCTCCATGCGTAAGTTCTTTTCGGTTGCAATCGGGCTTTTGATATTTGGTGCCACCTTTTCACTGGGCGGGTGCAGCAAAGACCCGACCACGGGCACGACGCAGGTGGACGGGCAGGTGGTGGAAAGCCAGACCAAAAAACCCGTGGGCGGAGCCACGCTCCAGGTGTACCACGCCAGCACTGGCGGGGGCTACATGCAGGTTGGGGCCTCCTACCCGGCCGACGCGCAGGGCCGCTTCTCCTTCCAGTTCGACGCCGACGAGCGGTTCGGCTACCTGCTGCGGGCCACGGCCCCGCCCGGTTACTTTACCGACTTCGCCGCCGCCCCGGCCCTGACGGCGGGCCGCAAGAACATGAGCCTAGTCGTGCCCGTGCTTGCCCCCGCCTGGGTACGCCTTCAACTCGTCGATGAAGCACCTAAAAGCCGGGTTTCAATTCACATTTCGGGATATGATGGGCCAGGGGACCGGTTAGACTATCCCCGCGACACAATACTAATCCGGCCCGTAACTGCCGGTTTCCCAATCAAAATTATTTGGGTGATAACCAACGAAAAAGGAAATGACGCACAGTATTCGCAAGATGTAAAATTGAACGCCTTGGACACGGTAACCGTGCGGATTCCTTTTTGAATTATCGCAGATGTTGAGTTGCTTTCTTTTCCTTCCACTTCTTTTCCATTCACGTTTATGAAGACCAAACTACTATGGTTGATGCTCCTTTTTGGGCTGTACAGTACTCGTGGCTGGGGACAGACGTCATCTTCGGAGCACGGAGACCCGATGCGAGAACTACACGCCACGATGGCTGGCTTGGATGCAAGTCGCATTCCGACGGGGGTATTGCTTGATCGAATGATGTTCATCACTAACCCACACCGCTTTACAGGGCAAGGCGATACAACGACTGATTATAACGGGTTTGAGCAGCAGTACTGGGAATTTTACCACGCGGCGCTCGACAGTAGCCAACTTCCCACATTAGACGCGCTCCGGGCCCGAATCGACCAACGGGTGACGGCCGGTGCGGTACCACTAGTGATGCTCAGCTACCAATACAACGAGATTGCCACCACTGCCGCCCAGGACGGCTTGATTACCATCGACTCAACTAACGCTCAAGTGACAGACGGGCCCGACTTTAGCCGCAGTCCCTATATCACCGGCCAGTTTTTTTCGGTGGTAATTCCGCCTACTGTCCCGAGCGGCACCATTGCTGTGTACGTGGGACCCGAGTTCTGGCTGGGTACCACGCCCCCGCCCAGCGCGGTTCAGATTGATTTTGGCGACGGCCAGGGCGTCCGGTCGGTGGCGATGGGCAGCACCGTGCAGGTCGCCCAAGTCAACGCGGCTGGCACGGGATAGCCGGTGCGCGTGACTACCAATGGCTTGGTTGGGGCGACGGCCATTGCGTTTCAGGCCAATGCGCAAGCACGTGGTGCCAGCGCACCGCCCGATGTGGCACTGGGCTTACTTGCTAGCCAGAAGTGGCCCGGGTTCACGCCGTCCAAAGGCATACACGGGCCACAAGGTCAAGCTACTGCTATTGCCTGGATTCAGTACGCCAAAAGCAATCAAACCGGAAAGCTGCGCCGTCCGCTGGTGTTCGTGGAAGGAATTGATTTCGACGTAATACGAGGAGGCAAAACAGTTTATCCTTTTGCAGTGGTCGCAAACCATGCCATTTGAGGTGGTCTAGCTAAGCCGCACAGAGTTGGGACGTAGTTTGAAAATGGGTTTCGAAGTGGTTGGGGGCGAGATAACCGAGGGCCGAATGCC
>NZ_JABSNP010000035.1 GCF_013294115.1 Hymenobacter caeli
GTGTTCACCTCTTCCCATTCCGAACAGAGCCGTTAAGCCCCGGTGCGCCCATGGTACTGCCTTCACCGGTGGGAGAGTCGGTCGCCGCCAACTTTATTTCAGTAATGCTCCTGTCAGCTTTCATCAGCCGGCAGGAGCATTTTGTTTTGCCTTCATTTCTACTTCTTTGTACATTCAATAGCTTGCACTAAGTACGGCTGTAAGTACTATTAACTGTGAGCACTATTAATCGTAATTTGTTGACAAATTGGTTTTAGGTGTTACACATTCGTTTGGTTAAAAGTATGCAGCTGTCTTACCCTTGGTTTCTGCTTTGCTTAAGTGTGGTCGCAATACCTATTGTAATCCATTTATTTCAACTACGACGTCCACAAAGGTTGGTATTTACGAATGTTGGATTCATAAATGAAGTGAAATTGGTTACTGCACGGCAGCAAAAACTTCAGCACTTATTTTTATTATTTGCTAGGGTGCTTGGCCTGAGCGCATTAGTATTGGCTTTTTGCCAGCCGATTATTCCCGCGGCTCATAGAAAAGAAACTGCGCGAACAGGCATAATCGACGTGATTGTTGATAATTCGGCCGGTATGGTTACTCCTACGAAAACAGGAAATACTTTTAGTGCTGCATTGCAACATGCGGCAGGTCTCGGAAATGTGTATTCAGATAGTCAGTTTCGATTGCTTAATAGTGGTAAGAGTGCTGTTAATCGTTCAGTCTATCAGCGAAAGTTATCCGAATTACAAATAACGAACAGGGTATCAACCATAACTGGGTTTGAACATGACGCACTTGAAGATGGGCAGAATACACAGGCTTATATATTTTCAAATTTCCAGCGTTCTACCTTTAATACCTCTTTACTAAAGCGTATTGATAGTTCAAAAAGAGTTGTGTTGGTGCCGGAAAGTGGCGAGAAAACCGGTAATATTTATGTAGATAGTGTATGGTTTGACGATGTTTTTTTACAAGTGCGGGTAAATACGGGGTTACACATTCGGTTACGGAATGGCGGAAGCAAAGCGGTGGCCGATTGCCCAGTTAAGGTTTTTCTTGGGCCGCAGCAAGTGGCGGCGTTTCGGGTGACGGTGGCGGGTGGACAAGCTGCGGTTACGGTGGTTCAGGTGCAAGTGGTTGATCAGCAATTAGTAAGAGGGCGGGTGGTGACGGAGGATGCGCCGGTGGTATTTGACAATACTTATTACTTTACCGCTCAAGCTACCGGTACTATTCGGGTGCTGGAGATTGGGGCAGTGCCAGTTGCAAAAGTGCTTTATGAGGGCGAGCCGTTATTCAATTATTCTTTCACAAAACCGGATAATATAAACTACGATGCTTTGCGCCGGGCCAATTTGGTGTTGCTACGGGAAGTTCCCTTGGTAACTAACGGTTTGCGGGATGCCTTGCGCGGGGTAGTGGCGCGGGGGGGCAGCGTGGCAATTGTGCCTGCTGGGGCCGAGGCTAGCTATGCTTCGTACCAACAGCTATTCCGGGATTTGGGGGTTGGCGTGCCCGAACGAATATCCCCTGGTATGCCACCAGAGTTGCGCGAGGTAGCCTTGCCTACTGCCTACGAGGAATTTTTTCGGGATGTGTTGGGGGCCCAACCGCGCGGGGTGGCCATGCCGCGAGTGGCCCCGGTGCTGCGCTGGGCCCGCACAGGAACTGATATTTTGCGGCTGCGCGATGGAGAAAGCTACCTGGCAGAATTTGCCAACGGGCCCGGCAAAGTGTATGTATTTGCGGCCCCGTTTTCTAGAGAATACTCAGATTTTGCGGACCACGCACTATTTGTACCAGTACTTTACAAGTTGGCGATGCGCAGTTTTCAGAGTGAGCAGCAACCAGCGTACCGCTTGACGCAGCACGTCGTCAACCTGACGCTCCCGGCTGCTGGTGGGGCTGATGAGGCAATTGATGAGCGAGCAGCGCTCCAACTGGTTCGGGACAGTGCGACTTGGCTGCCAGTGCAGCGGATGCAGGGCAATAACGTGCGACTGGACGTGCCGGCCGCGTTGGATGCCCCCGGATTTTACCAGGTACGGCGGGGTAAACAACTGGTGACTACCGTGGCTCTTAACACCAGCCCCAAAGAGTCGGAGCTGGCTACTTACTCGGCCGGG
Organism: Hymenobacter caeli; assembly: GCF_013294115.1. GTDB lineage: Bacteria > Bacteroidota > Bacteroidia > Cytophagales > Hymenobacteraceae > Hymenobacter > Hymenobacter caeli. The sequence goes on from NZ_JABSNP010000035.1 coordinate 2,124, forward strand.
GAGTTGCGGGCGTTGGTTGGCCCTGGCCGGCCCAACGTGCAGGTGCTCGAAGGCGGGCCGGGTGGCGCAGTGGTGGCGCAGTTGCAGGCCGAGCGCGGTGGGCAGCCGCTGTGGCGCTACTTTCTAGGGCTGGCATTGGCTTGCCTGCTGGTGGAGGCGTTGTTGTTGCGCTTTGGCCGGCCGCGCGTGGGAGCGGGCAAAGTAGCAGTGGCGGCTTAGCTGGCACAAGCTGGCGACAAATCGGTGGTGGCCGTATCTTGCGGCCCCACTTCTGATGAGCTACATGGCCGATTCATTGACAAAGCCCGCCATTCCGGCAACCGATGCTTTTGCGCTGGTGCGGCGGGTGGTGCTGCGGTTTGGCGGCGGTGTGGGAGCCTTGTGTAGCTTGTGGATTGTGGGCTTGCACCTAACTGGCAACAATGCCTTCGGTCCGAAGCAGTTGCTGGCTGAGCTATTGGTGCCCTTTGTGGCGCTGGCCAGCCAGTGGACGCTCCGCCGGCAACTGCTGCCGGTGAAGCCCGGGCTGGCGCGGGCAATGGCTGTGGGAGGACTGACCACGCTACTGGCGGCAGGGCTGTGCGCGTGCGCCGTGTGGGGGCTGGGACACGTAGTGGGCGAGCCCACGCTGGCCCAGCACCGCGCTGAGATTACGGAAATCATGCAAACTCAGCAGCAAGTGGACCGCAAAGACCGCAAATTGGTGCCACTGACGGCGGCGCAGCGGGCGGCCATTTCCGGTATTACGGTAAATGACTTGGCGGTGAGTAATTTTAAAGCGGTGCTGCTGCTTGGGCTGGTATTTAGCTTGCCGGGCGGTATTTTCTTTCGCGAATAAATTTTTTAATAAACTGTCTCGCATGGAAACACAAGGACAAACTGTAACTCCGACAGCAGTCGGCCTCCGGTTCGGAGTATTGCTAGCCTTGAGTTGGATAGTTGTAGATTTTTTGGTGAGAATTGCAAACTTGAGTTTTTTAGTGTTTGGTGTAGTAAGTGTAAGTATAGCGTTGCTTGTAGCTGTCGTGTTTTTAGTGCTGGCTCATAAAGCATTTCGTCAAGCTAATGGGCAATTAATGAGTTATGGGCAAGGTATGGTAATTGCTATAATTATGTTATTAATTTCGGGCTTAGCATCTGGGGTATTTAATTACGTATTTTTGACGTATATCGACCCCGAATTTGTGGATAGCATGAAAGATGGTATGACGAAATTTATGGAAAGTAATAATATCCCTGACGACCAAATAGCTAAAGGCACGGCCAAATTAGACGAGATGCGCAAGGGGTTTGGTAGTTCAGTTTTAACAGGTGTCACGAATGGTTTAGTAAGTGGCTTGGTGCTGGGATTAATCGTGTCGGCATTTACAAAACGCAATGCTTCCGAGTTTGAATAAGCCCCTTGCTTCTTTCCCGGTAGAATTATCCATCGTTATTCCTTTGCTCGATGAGGCCGAATCGTTGCCAGAGCTGACGCGCTGGATTGCCCAGGTGCTGACGACGCGGGGCCTGAGCTACGAGGTGATTCTGATTGACGACGGCTCGACGGATGACTCGTGGGAGGTAATTGAGGAGCTGGCGGCCCGCGACGCGGCGCTGCGCGGCATCCGCTTCAACCGCAATTATGGCAAGTCGGCGGCGTTGAACGTGGGGTTTCAGGCGGCGCGGGGGCGGGTGGTGTGCACGATGGATGCCGATTTGCAGGATTCGCCAGAGGAACTGCCGGAGCTGTACCGGATGATTGTGGCGGACAAGTTCGACCTGGTGAGCGGGTGGAAGCAGAAGCGCTACGACCCGCTGTCGAAAACCATTCCAACCAAGCTGTTCAACGGGGCGACGCGCTGGATTTCGGGCATTCCGCTGCACGATTTCAATTGCGGCCTGAAGGCTTACGACCAGCGCGTGGTGAAAAGCATCGAGGTGTACGGCGAGATGCACCGCTACATTCCCGTCATCGCCAAGTGGAACGGGTTCCGCCGCATCGGCGAGAAGGTGGTGCAGCACCAGGAGCGCAAGTACGGTGTGACGAAGTTTGGGCTGGAGCGGTTTGTTTACGGCTTCCTTGATTTGGCCAGCATCACGTTCGTGAGTCGTTTCCGGCGGCGGCCGATGCACTTTTTTGGTACGCTGGGGGCCCTCTCGTTTTTCGTGGGCATGGTGATGACGCTGTGGCTGACGGGGGAGAAAGTGTACCTGTCGCTGCACAACCTGCGGGCCCGCAACGTGACCGACCAGCCGCTGTTTTTCCTGTCGCTCACGGTGGTAATTATTGGCGTGATGCTGTTTCTGTCGGGTTTTCTGGCGGAAATGGTGCAACTGAACGGCTCGCACCGCAACGACTACCTGGTGCGCGACACTATCAAATAAGCCCCCTGGTATGCGCGTCGTCATCATTGGGCCGGCCTATCCGCTGCGCGGTGGGCTGGCTACTTATAACGAGCGGCTGGCACGGGCTTTTCGGGAAGCCGGGGACGAGGTGCGCTTGGTGACGTTCTCGCTGCAATACCCGGATTTCCTGTTCCCGGGGCAGACGCAGTTTAGCACCGAGCCGGGGCCCCCGGATTTGGCGATTGAGGTGAGTTTGAACTCGGTAAATCCGCTGTCGTGGTGGGCGGTGGGGCGGCGGCTGCGGCGCGAGCGGCCCGATTTGGTGGTGTTCCGGTTCTGGCTGCCGTTCATGGGGCCCGCGCTGGGCACGGTGGCGCGGCTGGTGCGCGGCAACGGCCACACCCGCGTGGTGGCCATCACCGACAACGTGATTCCGCACGAGAAAAGGCCCGGCGACGGGCCCCTGACGCGCTACTTCCTCAGCGCCTGCGACGGCTTCGTGACCATGAGCCGCCGCGTGCTGGGCGATTTGCAGCGGCTGGGTTTTGGCCGGAAGCCGGCGCAGTACCGGCCGCATCCGCTCTACGATAATTTCGGGCCCATCAAGTCCAAAGCCGAGGCCCTGGCCACGCTGCAACTACCGGCCGCGGTGGGCTATTTGTTATTTTTTGGATTTATTCGGGCTTATAAAGGCCTGGATATTTTGCTGGAAGCTTTTGCCGATGCGCGGGTGGCGGCGCTGCCAATTAAATTAATTATTGCGGGGGAATTCTACGAAGATTCGGCCCCATATGAGGCATTAATTCAAAAATATCAATTAGCGGATAGAATAATCAGGGCCACGGATTTTATTCCCAATGAGGAAGTGGTTAATTATTTCTGCGCCGCCGATTTAATCGTGCAGCCCTATAAGAACGCGACGCAAAGCGGGGTGTCGCAAATAGCGTATCATTTCGAGCGGCCCATGCTGGTGACGGACGTGGGCGGGCTGGCCGAATTGATTCCGGCGGGCGTGGTGGGCTACGTGGTGCCGCCCACGCCCGGGGCCATCGCCGAGGCCATCGTGGATTTCTACGCCAACCAGCGGGAAGCAAAGTTTGCGGTCGGGGTGCGCGAGGAAAAGAAGCAGTTTTCGTGGCCGGCGATGGTGGGGGCCCTGAAGGAGGTGGCCCTAGCTAGCTAGTGACCGGCAGGTCAGGCAAGCGGCACGCTTTCGCGCACGGCTTGCAATACTTTCTCGGCTGGTAGGTCTTCCATGCAGCTGGTGCCGAGGCGGCAGGTGCCGCGGTAAAAGCACACGCACTGCCGGTTGGGCCCCACGATTTGGCCGCGGCCGTAGAGGTCGAATTCGTGGGGGTTGAAGATGTTGTTCATCAGGACGGTGGGCTTGCGCAGGGCGATGCTGATGTGCATGCCCATCGTGACCTGCGTGACGATGCCCTGCATCTGGTGCATCAGGTTGATGAACTGGGGCAGGGGGAAGGTGCCGGGGTAGGCGGCCCCCGTGGCGGCGTGCAGCACCAGGTTGCGCGGGTGCTCGGCCTCGCCGCCGAGTAGCACGGGCGCGTAGCCGGCGGCTTGCAGGCCGGTAATCAAGGCAATCCATTTCTCGTCGCTCCAGAGGCGGGTGGTCCAACGGTCGCCGCAGCCGGTGTTCAGGCCGATGCGGGGGCCCTGAGCCGCGGGCGGCAGGGTGGGCCAAGCGTAGCCCTTGTCGTCGTGGGTGTCGAAAACGTACTCTTCGCCCCGGAAATCGAAGCCGCACAGCTCGAAGATTTCCTGCACGTAGGGCTTGGTGTTGGCCAGGCTGAGCTGGTCGAACACGCCGGTGAGGAATTTGTGGTCGGCCTGGGCATTCACGGGCCAGGGCACGCCGTCGTATTCGCGCAGCGTGTAGCCAAATTTCGTCTCGGCCCGCACGTTCAGCAGCAGGGCGCAGGCTTCTTTTTCCTTGTCGAGGTTGATGGCGATGTCGAACCGCCGGGCCTGGAGCTGCAAGGCGCTGGCGTAGTCGAACTTCAGGATTTCATCGACCTCGCGCTGGGGCAAAATGGCCGGCGTGAGCGTGAGCCAGGTGATGAAGCAGCCCGGGTACTCGGCCCGCAGCCGCCGCAGCAGCGGCGTGGTGCGGATGACGTCGCCGATGGCCCCGAGCTTGATGAGCAACACGCGCTTAGTGACCGGCGCGTACACGGGGCAGTCGGCGCAGGTGTAGCCGTGCTCTTTGTTGGGGCGGCAGGGCAGGTCGCCGCGGAAGTGGCGGCAGTCGGGGTGAACGGAGACGTTGGGGAGCAGCTGGGGCACGGAAAGGGCGGAATGGGGGAGCGAAGAAACGCGCGGGGCCGCTACCGGCCCACGTAGGTGGCCGGCGTCAGGGCCCGCAGCTCGGCTTTTACGCCGTCGGCGACGTTCAATTCCGCGACAAAATGCGCGATGGTGGCGGCCGAAATGGCCTTGCCGGTGCGCGTGAGCTGCTTGAGGGCCGAGTAGGGGTCGGGGTAGTTTTCGCGGCGCAGAATGGTTTGGATGCCCTCGGCCACCACGGCCCAGTTGGCTTCGAGGTCGCGGGCCAGGGCGGCTTCGTCGAGGGCCAGCTTGCCCAGGCCGCGCAGCAGCGAGTTTAAAGCAATGAGCGTGTGGCCCAGGGGCACGCCCAGGTTGCGCAGCACCGTCGAGTCGGTCAAATCCCGCTGGAGGCGGGAAATCGGCAGCTTGGCGGCGAAGTGCTCCAGCAGGGCGTTGGCCACGCCCAGGTTACCCTCGGCGTTTTCGAAATCGATGGGATTCACCTTGTGCGGCATGGCCGACGAGCCCACTTCACCGGCCTTCACGGTCTGGCGGAAGTAGCCCATGGCCACGTACTGCCACACGTCGCGGCACAAGTCTATCAGGATGTTGTTGAGGCGCTTCACGCCGTCGCAGAAGGCCGCCAGGTGGTCGTAGGGCTCAATCTGGGTGGTGGGAAAGGTGCGGGTCAAGCCCAGGGTTTCCTCCACAAACTGCCGGGCGAAGCCGTGCCAGTCGGTGCCCGGGTAGGCCACGAAGTGGGCGTTGAAGCCGCCGGTGGCCCCGCCGAACTTCGCCGCGTAGGGCACCTGGGCCAGCAGCGCCAGCTGGCCTTCGAGCCGGGCCACGAACACCTCGATTTCCTTGCCCAGCCGGGTGGGCGAGGCGGGCTGGCCGTGGGTGCGGGCCAGCATGGGCACGGGGCCCCAGGCAATGGCCAGCGCCGTGAGGCGGCCCGTGACGGTGGCAAACTGGGGCCCCAGCACGTCGGCCCAGGCTTCCTTCAGGCTCAGCGGGATGGCCGTGTTGTTGACGTCCTGCGAGGTGAGGCCGAAGTGGATGAACTCCACCGAGCCGCCCAGGCCGAGCTTGGTGAATTCGTCGCGCAGGAAGTACTCCACGGCCTTTACATCGTGGTTCGTCACGGCTTCGTGAGTCTTGATGGCCAGGGCTTGCGGCTCGCCAAACTGCTCGTAGAGGCCACGCAGGGCCGGAAAAACGGTGGCCGGTACGCTGTGCAGCTGGGGCAGCGGCAGTTCGCAGAGGGCGATGAAGTACTCCACTTCGACCCGCACGCGGTAGCGCATCAGGGCCAGCTCGGAAAAGTAGGGGGCCAGGGCAGCGCTGGTGCGGTGGTAGCGCCCGTCGAGGGGCGAGAGGGCGGTGAGGGGCGAAAGCATGGCGCAAAAGTAGGGCCCCCGGCCGGCGGGGCCCCGCCGGCCGCGCCCGAACCCGCGCCGGGGCCCCGGCGTTCTTGCTACCTTTGGCTTCGACTACCCGAACCCTTTTTTCTGCCCAGTGCGCATTTCTCCCTCCACCAAACGCATTCTTATCGGCGTAGCGGGCACCTTTGCGGTGCTGCTGCTGCTGGCTTTTGGCCTGTTCCAGTGGAACCGCCAAAAGCTGTTGGACGCGGCGCTGCGTGCAGTGAAAGCCCGCGTGGAGCGCAAGTACCCGGTGGCGCTGGTGCTGGGCCCGGCCCGGTTCACGGACCTGAACACGGTAGAAATCAAGGGAATGAGCGTGGTGCCCACCGCCAGCCCCGCTGACACGCTGCTCACCGCCCGCCGCTTGCAGGCCAGCCTGAGCGTCCGGTCGCTGTTTGCGGGGCGGCCCGTGTTTTCCGATTTGCAGATTCAGCACGCCCGCCTCACGGCCCACAGCACGGCCACCGGCAACAACTACGGCTTTCTGCTGAACAAAAAGAAGGCCGTGGAGGCCCCCCGCGACCTGCGCCAGGGCCGCAACTACGGCCTGCTGCTGAACCAAGTGCTCGAAGCCGGCTTCGACAACGTGCCCGGCCAGGCCGATTTCCAGGACTTTGTGGTGCGCTACGACGGCCCCCGCCACCAGGCCCTGCTGGCCATGCCGCGGCTGAAAATTGAGGACGGCAGCATCAGCGGCCGCCTCACGGCCAGCATCGATTCGGTGGTGAACGAGCTGGGCGTCAGCGGCCACGTCGAGGCCGGCGACTACGCCCTCACGGCGCGGGTGTTCGGGGTGGGCGGCTCGGTGCAGCTGCCCTACGTGCCGCGCCGCTTCGGGGCCCTGGTGAGCTTCGACACGGTGCTGGTGAGCATGACGGGCAAGGAGTTCAGCGACGACGACACCGGCGGCAAGCTCACGGTGCGCGGCTCGCTGGCGGCCCGCAACTTCAGCCTCTACCAGCCCCGCCTGGGCGCGGAAGACATCGTGGTGCACCGCGGCGAGCTGGACTTCGTGGCCACGCTGGGCCGCGCCACGGTGGCGCTGGAATCGGGCTCGCGCGTGCTGCTCAACCAGCTGGTGTTCCACCCCGAAATTGCCGTGCGCCTCAAGCCCCAGCTGGCCGTGCGCCTGCGCATCGACTCCGACGCGGCCCCCACCAACGCCTTTTTCAACTCGCTGCCCGAGGGCATGTTCGACGTGGTGGCCGGCACCCAGGGCACCGGCACGCTCGCCTACCACCTCCAGGCCGACGTGGACCTGGCCCGGGTGGACAGCCTGCACCTCGACTCGTCGCTCCGGCCCAGCAAGGATTTCCGCATCACCCGCTTCGGGGCCGAAGACCTGAACAAGCTCAACGGCGACTTTGCCTACACGGCCTACAACGACAAGGGCGACTCGCTGCGCACCTTTCCCGTGGGGCCCTCGAACCCCGACTTCACGCACTACGACGACGTGGCCGGCTACCTCAAATCGGCCATCATGACGGCCGAAGACCCGCGCTTCCTCACCCACCACGGCTTCATGGAAAAGGCGTTCGTCAATGCCGCTATCCAGGATATTAAGGAAAAGCGCTTCGCCCGGGGCGGCAGCACGCTCAGCATGCAGCTGGTGAAAAACGTGTTCCTGAACCGCCAGAAAACCGTGGGCCGCAAGGCCGAGGAGATGCTGATTGTATGGCTCATCGAGAACACCCACCTCGTGAGCAAGCAGCGCATGTTCGAGGTCTACCTCAACATCATCGAGTGGGGCCCCAGCAAGTACCGCTGGCCCAGCGGCAAGCACGGCGTGTACGGCGTGAAGGAAGCGGCCCTGTTCTACTACGGCAAGCGCCCCGGCGAGCTGAACCTGCCCGAAAGCCTGTACCTGGCCAGCATCATCCCCAAGCCCAAGTACTACCGCTACTCGTTCAACAGCTACGGCAACCTGCGCACCAGCACGCGCTACTTCTTCAAGCTGATTGCCGACATCATGGCCACCAAGGGCCTGATTTCGGAGAGTGACCGCGACAACCTGACCTACGGCGTGAACCTGAACGGCCCCGCCCGCAGCTACATCGTGACGGCCCGCGACACTACCCGCACCGTGGCCCCCGCCGACAGCAGCCAGTTCGAATCCATCAACCTGATTGACCTGCTGAACACCACCAAATCGGCCGAGGCCACGCCCGCCGAGCCCGCCGCCCCGGGTGGGGCCCCCGCGGAGGCCCCAAAACAGAATTAGGAATGAGGAATGAAGAATGCCGCAGTGGGCCACCCAACGGCATTCCTCATTCCTCATTCCTCATTCCTAATTTTTAACTACGCTCACCGGGTGCAGCCAGCTGTTGATTTTCATTTGTAGTACCCCGAAAAAGGCTTCTTTGACGATGCCTTTCGACATTTTGGAGGTGCCGCGGGTGCGGTCGGTGAAGATGATGGGCACTTCCTTGATGCGGAAGCCGAGCTGGTAGGCCCGCCACTTCATCTCAATTTGAAAGGCGTAGCCCACGAAGCGGATGTGGTCGAGGTCGATGGCTTGCAGCACCCGCGCCGTGTAGCACTTGAAGCCGGCGGTGGCGTCGCGGATGGGCATGCCCGTCACAAAACGCACGTACCACGAGGCGTAGTACGACATGAGCACGCGCTCCATGGGCCAGTTCACCACGTTCACGCCCTGGATGTAGCGCGAGCCGATGGCCACGTCGTAGCCCTCCACGGCGCAGGCGCGGTAGAGGTGCAGCAGGTCTTTGGGGTTGTGCGAAAAGTCGGCGTCCATCTCGAACACGTAGCCGTAGCCGCGGGCCAGGGCCCAGCGGAAGCCGTGGATGTAGGCCGTGCCGAGGCCCTGCTTGCCGGGGCGCTCCTCTAGAAACAGACGCCCCGGAAACTCGGCCTGCAAGCCGCGCACGATGGCCGCCGTGCCGTCGGGCGAGCCGTCGTCGATGACCAGCACGTCGAAGGCCTGGGAGAGGGAAAATATTTTGCGAAGGATTAGCTCGGCGTTTTCGCGCTCGTTATAGGTAGGAATCAGGACGAGGCCGTCGTTCATAAAGGGCAAAGATAGCGGCCGGGGCAAAGGAAGAAATGAAACAGCGGTTTAAGCGCTGCGGGCCAGCTCGTTGGCCGTGGCGCGGGCGTGGCGCACCACGTCGGGCACGCCCACGCCCGCCTGCCAGTTGGCCACGGCCACGATGCCGTCGGCCCGCAGGGCTTCTACCGACGCCCGCGCGGGCCCAATGGCTGCATCGAACTGCGGAATGCTGCGCGGCCAGTAGTAGCGCCCCTGCCAAATGGGGCCCCCGGCAATGCCGTAGAAGCGGGCCAGTTCGGCGTGCACCGCCGCCAGCTGGGCGGCCTCGGGCTGGGCCGCTGCCGCCGCATACTGGGTGCCCCCCACGAAGGTGGTGAACAGCACTTGGCCTGCCGGCACCCGGTCAGGGTAAAGGCTGCTGGTCCAGAGCGAGCCGGCGGCGTAGGCGGCCTCCGCCTTGGGGTGCAGGGCCCCAAATCCTTCCAGCGGATGCGCCACGGCGGCCCGGTCGTAGGCCGAGTACACCACGCTCATGGGCGGGTAGCGCACGGCTGCCAGTGCCGCCCCGGCCGCCGGAGACAGCTCGGCTAGCAGCGGGGCGGCGGCGTAGGCGGGCAGGGCCAGCACGAGGTGCGTGTAGGGCCCCCGGGCCGCGCCGCCCGCCTGAAACGAATAGGTGCCGTCGGCGGCCCGGGCCAGGGCGGTGGCGGGGGCCCCGGGGTGGCAGTGGGTGAGGCGGGCGGCCAGTGCGTCGGTGAGCTGCTGCACGCCGCCTTGCAGCGTGACGACGCGCCGCCGGCCCGCGCCCTGGCCGGCCTTGGCCAGCCCGCGCAGCACCGAGCCGTGCGCCTGCTCCAGCGCCGCCAGCTGCGGAAACGTGTGGCGCAGCAGCAGCTCGGCCGGGTCGCCGGCGTAGATGCCGGCCACGAACGGGTTCACGGCGTAATCCACGATTTCCGGGCCGAAACGCCGGGTGAAAAACGCGGCCACGGTTTCGTCGGGGTCGGGGGCCCCGGCGGGCTTCAGGAATTCGCGTAGCAGCCGCCACTTGGCCTTCAGGCTGAAAAAGCTGCTGCGGAGCAGCGCCGGCGGCGAGCCGGGCAGCTCGCGGTAGCGGCCGCCGCGCAATACGTAGCGGCGCTGGCCCACGGCGGCCGTGTCCTGCACCTGGTCGGTGAGGCCCAGCTCGGCAAACAGCTCCGCCAGCTCGGGGCTGAGCTGGAGCGAGTTGGGGCCCGCTTCGAGCAGGTAGCCTTCGGGCGGGCGGAAGCTGAGCAGGTTGCCGCCGGGCCGCGCGTCGGCTTCAAATAGGTCGTAGGCGACGCCGGCTTGCTGCAAGTGCCAGGCGCAGGTGAGGCCGGCGAGGCCGCCGCCGATAATGGCGATTTTCATCCGGCAAAGGTCGGGCCCCGCCCGTAGCTTTGCCCCATGACGGGCCCCCACAAAGCAATTTTCCTCGACCGCGACGGCGTACTCAACAACGAAACCGGCGAGTACGTGTGGCAGGCCGCGCAGTTCGTGGTCAGCCCCGGCGTGCCCGGGGCCCTGGCCCGCCTCAAAGCCGCCGGCTACTACCTCATCGTCGTCACCAACCAGGCCGGTATCGCCAAGGGCCTCTACACCGGGGCCGACGTGCAGGCCCGCCACGCCCAACTGCAAGCCGCCTGCGGCAACGCGCTGGACGCGCTGTACTTCAGCGACAACCACCCCAGCGTGAGCGAATCCATCTTCCGCAAGCCCGACTCGGGGATGCTGGAAAAAGCCGTGGCCCGCTTCGGCCTCGACCCCGCCCAGTGCTGGATTGTGGGCGACCGGGTGCGCGACATGGAAGCCGGGGCCCGCCTGGGCATCCGCGGCATCCTGGTGGGCCACACCGAAATAGGGGCCCACACTCCCTACGCCGTCGATTTAGCCGCCGCCACGGACTTGATTTTGAATGTAGCGCGGACTTTGTAGTCCGCAGCTCTGAACGGTCGCTGAACGGTTTGTAGCGTGGACGCTGCGAGTCCGCACGGCTCTGAACGGTTGCTGCACGATTATCGGTAGGACGAAGCGAAGCGCGCGGACTCGCAGCGTCCACGCTACGGCCGGGCGGCCATCGGTAGGACGAAGCGAGAGCCGCGGACTACAAAGTCCGCGCTACAACAAGAAGGCCGGCTCCCCACTTGGGAAACCGGCCTTCTTATTTCTTTAACCCGAAAATTACTGGCGGGCCGTGGGGGCGGCGGCGCTGGCCATCACGGGCGAGGACACGCGGTTGGCAGCCTTGGTGCTGGTGTAGGCGGGGCACTTGCCGCCGCTGCACGAACCGAGGCCCAGGGTAGCCACGCCAGCGGCTAAGAGAATAAGCTTTTTCATAAGATAATGCTAAATGGGTGAATGCTGAGTGGAGACTGGGCCAAAGATAGTACACCCATCGCAACAGCTGTATCCCCATCGAACGGAAAAATGCAAATTTTCGTGCAAAGCCCTTCTACGAAGTATAGCCCAAAATGCGCATCATACTGGCCGCCTCTTGTTTAGGCGCAAAAATGGTATCGGTGAGCACGCCGTCGGGGCCCCGGTCGAGGATGATGTGCTGGGGCGCGGGGATGAGGCAGTGCTTGATGCCGCCGTAGCCGCTCAGGCTTTCCTGGTAAGCGCCGGTGTGGAAAAATCCAATGTAGAGCGGCTCCGCGTCGGTGGGCTTGCGCTCGGGCAAAAACACTTGGTAGAGGTGCTGCTCGGCGTTGTAGTAGTCCTGCGAGTCGCAGGTGAGGCCCCCGAGTTGGATGCGCTTGTACTGCTTCTGCCAGCCGTTGAGGGCCAGCAGGATGAAGCGCTGGTTCAGGGCCCAGGTATCGGGCAGGTTGGTGATGAACGAGCCGTCAATCATGTACCACAACTCCTTGTCGTTCTGGAGCTTCTCGTCCAGGATGGAGTAAATCATGGCCCCGCTTTCGCCCACCGTGAAGATGCCGAACTCGGTGAAGATGCCGGGCTCGGGCACGCCTTCCTCCTTGCAGATGCGCTGCACGGTGCGCAGGATTTCGGCCACCATGTAGGGGTAGTCGTACTCGGGCTGGATGCTGGTTTGGATGGGCAGGCCCCCGCCGATGTCGATGGTGGTGAGCGTGGGGCAGATTTTGCGCAGCTCGCAGTACTTGTGGATGAAGCGGCTAAGCTCGGACCAGTAGTAGGACGTATCCTTGATGCCGGTGCTGATGAAGTAGTGCAGCATCGTGAGCTCGAAGCGCGGGTCGTCCCGGAGGCGCTGCTCGTAGAGCGGCACGGCGTCGGCGTAGCGGATGCCCAGGCGCGAGGTGTAGAACTGGAAGCGCGGCTCCTCGTCGGAGGCCAGGCGCATCCCGATTCTGCACTTTTCCGTCACGTGCTGCGCGTAGTAGTCAATCTCGTTGGGCGCGTCGAGGATGGGGATGCAGTTCACGAAGCCTTCGTTGATGAGGGCCGTGATTTCGTGCTTGTACTCGTCGGGCTTGAAGCCGTTGCAGATGATGTGGTGCTGCTTGTCGACCTTGCCCTCGGCGTGGAGGTGGCGGATGATGCTGATGTCGAACCACGACGAGGTTTCGAGGTGCACATCGTTTTTCAGGGCCTCCTCCAGCACGAAGCGGAAGTGCGACGACTTGGTGCAGTAGGCGTAGGAGTAGGTGCCCTGGTAGCCGGTGGCGGCAATGCCGTCGGCAAACCACTTTTTGGCCCGCTGAATCTGGGAGCTGATTTTGGGCAGGTAGGTGAGGCGCAGCGGCGTGCCGTACTTCTCAACCAGGGCCATCAGGTCGATGCCGTGGAATTGCAGCTCGTCGTTTTGAACCGTGAAATCGGCGGTGGGAAAATCGAAGGTTTGGGAAATTAGGTCGTGGTACTTGTCCATCGAGGGTGGGGGAAAACGGCGCGGAATGCCGACCTTTGCGGCGGCGGCTCAAAACTACCGCCCGGGGAAAGAAATGTTCCCCGCGCATCGGCAACGATGGACGAAGCGACTTGGCTACGGTGGGGCTTTTCCCGCCGCAAGGCAGCGCCCGCATGGGGCCCCCGGGGCCCTGGGCGGACCGGTGCGGCCCTTTTGCTCTCCTAACTTACCGACCGATGAAACGCATCAAATTACTGGAAGTGCACTCCGAGCTGGGCGCCGGCACCCGCGGCGCCGGCATGGGCATCGACGCCCTGCGCGTGGCCTGCCTCAACAAGGGCTCCGACTACTTCCGCCGCTACAACGCGGTGGTGGTGCCGGATTTGAACCACGTGCTGTTCGAGAAAACGCCCTTCCGGTGGGCCAAGCACATCGACGCCATTTATACCGTGCAGAAGGGCATTGCCAGCGCCGTGGAGCAGACGCTGCGCTTCGGCGAGTTCCCGCTGGTGCTGGCCGGCGACCACTCCAGCGCCAACGCCACCATTGCCGGCATCAAGGCCGCGTACCCGCACAAAACGCTGGGCGTCATCTGGATCGATGCCCACGCCGACATCCACTCGCCCTACACCACGCCCAGCGGCAACGTGCACGGCATGCCCCTGGCCGCTGCCCTGGGCCTCGACAACCGCCAGCACCAGCGCAACACGCCCGACCCCGAAACCGAGTTTTTCTGGCGCCGCCTCCAAAACCTGGCCGAGCCGGGCCCCAAGCTGCGCCCCGAGCACCTGGTGTACGTGGTGGTGCGCGACACTGAGGAAGAAGAAGATGCCCTCATCGCGGAGCTGGGTATTAAGTGGATCAAGCTGCCCGAAATCAAGGAGAAAGGGGCCCGGCAACTGACCCACGAAATTTACGAGCACCTGCGCGGCTGCGACATGGTGTACATCTCCTTCGACGTGGACAGCCTCGATTCGAGCTTCAGCATCGGCACCGGTACGCCCGTGGAGGACGGCCTCTACCTCTCCGAAGCCGAAAACCTGTGCCAGGACCTGCTGGAAAACGAGCGGGTAGTCTGCTTCGAGATGGTCGAAATCAATCCCACCCTCGACAACGGCAACACCATGGCCAAGAATGCCTTCAACATCCTCGAAAAAGCCACCGAAGCCATCGAGCGCCGGCTGCGGCTGGAGGACGAGGCGCGGCGGTAACGGGAAAAAACCTCACAATAGTGAACGTCATGCAGAGCGCAGCGAAGCATCTTTCCCGCGTAACTAATCAAGATTACTGGCGCAGTAAAGATGCTTCGCGGCGCTCTGCATGACGTTCTTTTTTAATTCAGGAACAACGCTCTTAACCTAATACTGGCTGATGAAGGCGTAGGCCCCCAGCGTGTAGGTGGTGGCCGACGAGAAGTGGTTGCCGCCCTGGATGGGGCGCAGCTGCACCTGGGTGGCGCCGCGCTTCTGCATGGCGTCGTAGGCGTCTTGCGAGTTGAAGAAGGGCACGTAGTCGTCGGCGGTGCCGTGGAAGAGGGCCAGCGGGGCCCGGGGCTTCCAGTCGTAGATGTCGTTGTCGGCCACGGCGGCGGTGAGGGCGGCGTCCGAATTAGTCAGCACGGCCTGGCGGAAACCATCGGCGAAGAGCTGGCTCTGCTGGGTGGGCACGTCGGCAAACGGGTTGGCTTGCAGTTGGGTGGCGTAGGGCTCCTGGTAGTAGAAGGAAAACGGCCGGTTCAGGGCGTAGATGCGGTCGTAAGTGCGCAGCACCCACACGTAGGTGCTCAGGAAACTCAGCGGCTGCTGGGCCCCCAGCACGTAGCGGGCGAAGGCCGACTTGTGGTAGGCCCCGGCACCGGGCGCGCTGGCCGTGACGGGCAGCTCGGTGGCGTATTTCTCTTCCAGCAGCTTGTGCAGGGCCATGGTGGCGTAGCCGCCCTCGGAGTAGCCGAGCAGGAAGTTCTTCTGGTTGACGGCCACGGCTTGCTGCTGGCAAAACTCGCGGGTGGCGCGCAGCATGTCGGCCGAGGCCGAGGCCAGCGAGGCGGCGTGCTCGTAGGGGTGGGGCAGGGCCTTGGAGGCGCCGTAGCCAATGTAGTCGGGCGCCGATACCACGTAGCCCGTGGAGGCCAGCACCGACACCGCCGACCACACGTCGCTGCCCGTGGCGTAGTAGGAGGGGGCCTGGCCCTCGCCGTCGGGCGTGATGGTGCCGTGCTGGTAGCTGAGCACCGGCAGCTCGCCCGCGCCCACCGGCACCAGCGCCGCCCCGGAGGCGGTAATCTCCTGGCCGTCGGGCGCGTGGGTGCGGTAGGTGAGGCGGTACACCCGGATGGGGTAGCGCGCCAGGGCTCCCACCAACGGCACGGCCTGCACGCGGCCGGCCAGCGTGGCCACACTGTACTCGCCGATGAGCGTGCTGCCCGTGAGCACGGTAGCGGCGGCGGGCGCCGTGGCGGTGGGCTCGGGCTCGCTGCTTTTGCAGCTGGGCGCGGCCGCCAGGCCAGCCAGCAGCCACACAAAACGGTACTTAGCAACTGGCCATGCTAGGGCCCCTAAACGAAATATCGACACGATAGGAAAGATGTAAGGAGGATGGAAACCGGCCTCCTAACACCCGGCAGCGGCGGCCGTGTTCCCAGGCGGGGCGCAATAGGGCCCCCGGGGCCCCAGGGGAGCAGCCTAAGCCGCTGGAGAAACGGAGAGCCCCGCCAGTAGCTGGCTTGTCCTTACCCAAAACTCAAACGCCCTGTCGGCCATGTGGCTGGAAGGGCGTTTTTGCGTGGATGCCTGGCTAGCTTTCCGTTTTTCAAACGGAATTAGCTAGCCAAAAAGGACCTTGGCATCACCTCGGGGAAGTCGAAAAAATATTTGGGGAAGGACAAGCTAGTAGCTGGCGGGGCTTTTTTAATGTCTGTAATTATTAAATTTTGTTTTTGAAGTCAAATACGCGCGTTCAGAGAACTTAACAGCTAAAGCACTTTAAATTATTTTACTGATAATCTGCACATTGTATATTAAATACCAATATAGATAGTTATTTTCAATGGATTTGAAACTTAAACTAATAAAATTGGTTTATAGATGATATACACTAACAATATTGGTAAAAATGATAGTAATGCACTCATTAAAAATTAGTTACGAGTATACTTGGTAGACGTCATTTCTGATGTCTGTGGTATGATGGAATTAGTTGGCGGTAATTCAGCTACTTTGGCAGCTTATTCCTTCGCCATGCCACTATTATTTTCTGCTCTTCATCGTATCGGTCATGAAGTTGACCCTCCTGAAGATGTTTCTTCTCATTCTAATCAACCCACTGCCTCGGAGTACATCAACGAACTTGTTGAATCGGTTGTGAACAGTGTTAATAAGCGCAGTTACGATTTTATTCGCGATGAAGTAGAAGTATCTGTCGCAATAAATCAATATCATCTTGCAACAGACGCAATCTTATATAAACAGGCAGCAAACATTATAGCTAATCGGTTGCATATAACCGAAAAGAAAAGTCGTGTTCAAAACGCTAACCTTATTAACCCAATTCCCAAAGGAGTTTTAATCCAGGCATTTCTTCAAGATGGAGTAAGCAAAAGGGTCCTTGTTGTAAAATCGGATTATGACGATTTCTTGGATAACACATTTATGCCGAGAACGGGACTGCCTAAGAAGAAAAAGGTTTATAAAGCCTTTCTAGCAGAATTAGGTCTTGACGGCGGTGTTGTAGAGTTGTTTGTAAGTGACAGTTCGGGCGGTTACAGTAAATACTGGTGGAGAGACTTTCTGGAACTTAGGGAGAAGCGTGGCGACGCTCAAAACACTAAAACTTTTTGGGATTCTCTAGAAAAAGATATTTTAAATCCTATCAAGAGAAATAACCGTGCTGACTACGAAATCATTCGCAATGGAATGATTCTTTATGTCAAGTCTAATGACCGCTTTGAGCTTAATGATTTTGTTCGGGCTACACTTGAAAATTACGAACCTCAAAATCCAGAACTTCCTATTGCTTCAATGGTAAGTGATTTACGTAGGCTTCCAGTTAAACGTGCAAATAATCTGTTTGATACTTCTTTTAATATTGTTAAATCTGAAATAAAAGCTCGTTCAAGAACAACATATCATATCACTAATGATATTGATGTGGTCATCAAAACGGGTATTGAAAATTTTAAAGATGCCATTCAAGCTGTTGACGAGAATGGTATCAAATACATCAAAATCAGAACTGATGAAGAAGGATTTAAAATCTTCGCCAGAAATGCTAATAATGAATCGTCATGAAACCTGTCTCGAATCTTTTGGAGCTATTTGAATCCAGTGCTTTCCTGCCACTGATTGTCAAAGAGGATTTTGAAAGGCTCGAAGTTGAAGGCCCAATTGCAGCGAATAATCTTGTCATTCCACTTGCATCTATTTTAGAAAAGCGTGCTTTTGAGCTGCTAAGAATAAGTGGCTTTAGATTAAGTATAATATGTGATGGTAATGATAGTATAGACCTTGATTCTAATGCCTTAGATTATGTTGATTTTTTATCTTCGATCCAGCGTGAAATAGATTTGCATTTTGTTACATGCATTATTAAGCTCATCTGCTATAAAGATTCTACTGGTTCCTCCATACCTGTCTTTAATTTGGCAGAAATTGTAAAATATCTAAATAGCTTAAATTATAAGCAGTTGTTGCTTTTGCTTTGGCATAAATTTAAGACAAATAATTATTTAGCATTCGAGTTGGTTGAGGACTTTGCTAGTGACTTCGGAACTGGGTCGATTTTCTTTCTTAAAGACCGCAAGTATCCAACTCCTGAAGAGACGGTAGCACTTCAATTGTTACGTGTAGATAGATTTAATTCTATCCGGAACGTATCTCATTTTGAAAACGCAGCTGAATGTCAATTTATCCCCGACGACTTCGGCATAATTAACGAGCTTAACTGTCCAGATTCAGTTAGAGTCTTACTAAATTGCCTATGTGGTTTATTTTCAATCATTAGCTTGTTTGATATCACTAGATTGGTCGATGAGGGTATTGAATTTAAACTAAACGGGTACAAGTCAATTAGCGGAATATTATCTGGTAGTAGAATGCATATGGCTTCTATTATTGAATATTATAAAATATATAATTGGGTTTATTATGGAGGTAATTTAAGTGATAAAATTGGCCTTACTCGTAATTTGGTTTCTATTCATTTGATATCTCCAGAAAATCTGGAGTTGCGAGGGAATCCTTATGATTCTGTTCGTTCTGCTTTTGATCTTTACCTCAAGCAAAATATTAAGCAATATATTGAATTGCGTAGTAAAATATCAGATCAATTAATTGATCAGACTAATAAGGCTACTAAGATTGCGGAAGAGTTTGCTGGAGGTTATAAAAAGAGTATACTTGCTGTTGTGTCCTTTTTTGCTAGCGTAATTGTTGCCAAAGTTTTTTCAACTAAAGAATTACATGGTATTTTTACCAAAGAAGCATCAATCATTTCATTTGCATTCTTAGTTATATCAGCAGCCTATTTTCTTCTGTCTTATGTAGAATTTAGTAAAGAGAAAATCAGATTTGTAAAAAATTACCAGAATCTTCAAAGTCGATTTACTGACCTGTTAGTAAAGGAGGATATAGACCGCATATTAGACCAAGATAAGATTCATAAAGACGATGTGGCATACATGGATAGTAAAATATTTAGGTTTAGCCTGATGTGGTCTTCAACTCTAGTCATCATGTTGTTAGCTGTATTGTTGCTTTCAGATACTTATAATTTTTATAATATTGGACAATGGTTCAGCAGCCTTATTCCTTCTTCAGTTAAATAATCAAAAAGCCCCGCCAGGTACTGGCGGGGCTTTCTGTTGCCTCAAGTTTCGGGGGGCTATTCGTCCGGCGGGCGCGGTGACACCTGGCCGCTTTAGATGCGGGTCACGACGCCGGCTACGGAGTGGTCGTATTCGGCTGCGCTGGCAAATACTTCTGGGGAGAAGGCGGCTTGGCGGGGGCGTGCCGGTTGTGGGGCTGCCAGACACTGACGGGGCTTTTTGATTAGCGGGCAATCGAAAAAATTACGTCGGCTGTGATGTTCAGCCGCGTGTAAAGCCGGCGGGCGAAATCCATGTTCAGTTCCCGTTTGCCTTGCATGAGTTCGGACAACCGGGGTTCGGAGACTTCGAGGATTTCAGCGAGGGCCCGTTGCCGGATGCGCCGCTTGAACATTTCCACTTCGAGGATGCCCCTTAGAGGGTATAGGGTAAAAACATAGAGATTTACCTTTGCCGGATGAATCGCCGTGCTTATTCAACCGATTTGACTGCTGAACAATGGCTTCTG
>NZ_JABSNP010000036.1 GCF_013294115.1 Hymenobacter caeli
GTGTTCACCTCTTCCCATTCCGAACAGAGCCGTTAAGCCCCGGTGCGCCCATGGTACTGCCTTCACCGGTGGGAGAGTCGGTCGCCGCCAACTTTTATTGAGAAACCCCTTCGTCGCTTTAGCCAGCAGCGGAGGGGTTTTGCTGTTTTATAGTACTGTTTTACATAGTTATTTATTATTTTTACCGAATACGCCCCCACTAATCAATGCTTTCTTCCCCTGCTCGGCATAATCGCAGTATTGATTGGGTAACTGTACTTCTTTATTTTATTCTTGTTGGGGCAGGATGGTCCTGTATTTATGCGGCAAGCTACTCGCCGGATATGGCAGCAAACCCTTTGGTTAGCTTGGGAACTGACCAATTGATGGGATTCAACTGGTTTAAGCAGCTAATTTGGATTGGGACGGCTGCGCTGTTAATTATAGTATTGCTTGTTGTCGATTATAAAGCATTTGATACGCTAGCATATGGGCTTTATGGGGGTATGATATTGCTGCTTGTGTTTACAATGTTTGTAGCGCGTCCAATTGCTGGTTCTAGGTCATGGCTAGAATTAGGGCCCGTGCGGTTACAGCCGGCGGAATTTGCCAAGTTTACAACGGCTTTGGCCGCATCTCGCTTCATGGCGGGTATCAATTTGCGCTATCAAAACTGGCGCGACCAGTTGGTACTGGCTGGAATCACTTTGCTACCGCCCTTACTAATTGTAGCTTCAAATGAGTCGGGGCAAGCATTGGTGTTTGCAGCTTTGCTCTTGGCATATTTTCGTGAAGGTATGTCACCCTTAATTTTATTATTGATGGCAGCTGCAGGGGCAATCCTGTTACTAGCCCTTCTAGTCCCCAAGTTATGGTTAGTAGGTGTCTTCACGTTAGTTTTAATTGTGGTAGTAGCAGTAAATCGGCGCATATTGCGTCACCATTTTCCATTGGCAATCGGGGTGTGGGTAGTTGTAATCGGGATGGTAATAGGCGTAGACTTTTTTTACAATAAGGTGTTGCAGCCGCACCAACGGCAACGTATTGAAGTATTACTTAACCCTTCGGCCGACCCGTTGGGAAAAGGGTGGAACGTGACACAGAGCAAAATTGCAATCGGATCGGGTGGAGCTTTAGGGAAAGGGTTTTTACAGGGCACGCAAACCAAGTTTGATTTCGTGCCTGAGCAAAGCACCGATTTCATTTTTTGTACTGTTGGAGAGGAGTTTGGCTGGGCCGGTAGTATAACAGTTATTGGACTCTACCTAATTTTGCTCTGGCGTATTTTGCACGTAGCAGAGCGACAGAAATCAGTTTTTGGGCGCACATACGGCTATTGTGTGGCAAGTATTCTATTCTTTCATATTACTGTTAATATGGGAATGACCATGGGATTGGCCCCTGTTGTGGGGATTCCGTTGCCGTTTTTCAGTTATGGAGGTTCTTCACTATGGTCATTTACTATACTGCTTTTCAGTCTACTGGCTATTGATGCACATCGAAAGCAGGATTTAGTGCGCTGAGTGAATAGGACGCTCCTAAGATAATTCGATTGAATCGAGCATAGTTGATGCGTAGTTTTTAAATAAATTTCAAAGCTGTTTTGGGCATAACAACTTGGAGCTAGGTGTCGGTATTCGTTGTTTTGACGAATATTGATTATGATGGATGCTGAGGCTGTTTGTTTTTATTTTAGTTTTCTCTATCCATAAAAGTATTTGCCACAGTATATTTCTGTTTTAAAACGGCCCTAAGCGGGTTCAGTGTGGTCATTATTACAGGAATTGCTCCGATGATTTATAAATTTTCGGGCTTAGGGCCGGGTAAATAATTTCTTAAGCGTAGCGGCAAGGTGAGGCATTGGTCGGGGCGGACCGGAACTTAGCTATATACAGCTTATGGCTAGGGGTAATGCTCGTTTGATGCTGCACGCAATTATAAACGGTGCGGTAACCTACTGTCAGCTATTTTCTTGATTGATTCATGGACGAATACGGTTGGCGTTCGCTGCGCAAGCGTCTTGATTAAAGTATTCGTTTGGCGAAAACCGGACGCGGTGCTCCATGATCTAATAGTATTCCATAATCTAACCCCGTCTTTTGACGCGGCTGTTGGCCTTTTTTTAGGGATTGGCTCGCTGCAGGCACCGGCCTGCCGCCACTTGGCCGTGTCGAGGACACTAAAACCACTTTAAACGAAGGGCAATTGGCATTGGTCCAGTTGTGGGCGGTGTAAGGCTCGTCGGCGTTTTGCCGCGTCGGGTACCAATTAGCGGGTATCCGCAATAAGTGTTAGTTCGGGGTCTACAGTTGGCGATGGATAAGGAATATGTTCCCGGTTGTATCATGGTAGTTTAGATAGCTGTGTTATATGTGGCCCGCGGGTGCATTTCTACCCCCGTTATCTTTGCCCCGGCCCCGCCGGCCGCTCCCTCGCCTCATTCTAGATAGACACTCCTGACTTATTAGCTGATAAAGAAGCGCTACGCGTGTACGCCGTGCAGCCTTACTTGGCCCTGCCGGCCAAGCAGCATGTTTTTCAGGCAATGGTGGACCCAACGGCCCACCTGTTTGGGGTGCCCATGTCCATCATGTCGCTCGTAGAGGCCGAGTACGTGCAATATCCCGGCGTGGTGGGCCTGCCCGCGATGCCCCGGCAGCAAGCATGCCGCGACTGCATCTGCTCGGCGGCGGTGTACACGGGTACGACCACGGTGTTCCCCAATCTGCAAGCTCAGCCCTGCCCCTGGGTAAGCCCCGCTGCGCAGGCCCAAACGGCCTTTCAGTTTTACGCCGGCCACCCCTTGCGCACGGCGGCGGGCCATGCCATCGGTACGCTCTGCTTGCTCGATAGGCATCCGCGCACCTTTAACTTCCGACGAGCGCGACGTGTTGCAGCACCTGGCCCAACTCGCCATGCGCCTGCTCGACTTGCAGCTGGCCCTGGCCGCCGCCGCCGCGCCCGTAGGCATCTGGGATGGGATAATGACGCGGCTCGCGTTTTCGACCCAACGCACCGATACGCTGTGGGCGCTGGCCCAGCGGCCGGGGGCCCCGGCGGGCGGGCCCAGCCTTTACCAGAAGCAACTGCTGCTGGTGGCCGACATCGACTACGGCATCACGCGGGCCTTTGCCCGCCTGGCCGCGCCTTAACCCTGGCCGTTACTAGCCCGTTGAGACGCTGCCCGTGTCCAAACTTGACAGCGTACTGCCGGTCGATGGAGCCCCGACCACTGATTTCCTCCATAAGACGCTGTTCCAACGCTTGGTCCTGGCCGACCAGGTGTTAGTAGCAGAAGTTGGGCAGGCCGCCCCCCGCTATCCCGAGCTGATTCTGCTCGATTTGCAGATGCCTATGCTCAACGGTTTAGACTCCTCGCGGACTTACCAGCCACCTCCCTCGGCTCAGCAGTCTACCCGCACGCAGCACTCACCCGCCTTGTCTAAGGCCCAAGACCTGGCCCAGCCGCCTATCGCGGGAATGGTAGCCGAGCCACTGAACGTCGAAGAAAATGACCACTGTTTTTAGCGGTATCCGCAACGGCTCCTGCCCGGTTAACAGCTAGCTACCCCAGCCAGGAGAGGATCGCCGGGCGCAGCAGCGGCCCGGTGCCGCCTAATGCTTAGTAATCAGCGGCTGGCCAATGCGACCTGCACCGGCTCGTCTTTGCCGATCTCCTCGTTGCCAGCTTTTAGTACTACGTCGCCGGCCTTCAATGAGCCGAACACCTGCATTTGGCCGGCGTTTTCGTCGCCTTTCTGCACGTCTACCAGTTCGGTTTTGCCAGCCACTACCCGGATGACGTAGGTGCGCTCGGCGGTGCTGACCACAGCCGACTTGGGCACGTAGAGGCTGGTTTTGGGTGATTTGATGGGGATGGTGGCCGAGGCGAACATGCCCGGCTTCAACTGCTCCTGGGGGTTGGGGATGTCGATTTCTACCGTTTCGGCGCGGGTGCCGGGCGTGACGTTGCCCGCCACGCGGTCAATTTTGCCGGTGAACGTGCGGCCCGGAAACGTGCGCACGTTGAACTGCACCGGGTTGCCGGCGTGGATGTCGCCCACGTAAGCTTCGGGCACGGCCACGCGCAACCGCAACCGGCTGAGCTGCTTGAGCCGAAACAGTGGCACCGTACTCGACCCGCCCGGCCCCACCAGCGCGCCGGGGGAGGCGTTGCGCTCGGTAATCACGCCGGCCATCGGGGCCGTGAGGCGCAGGTAGGCCGCCATTTGGGCAGCGGCTTGGTAGTGGGCGCGGGCGGCCACCACGTTCAGGCTGTCGCTGGTAGCCTGGGTGCGGGCCTGGTCGAGGTTGAGGGGCGATACGGCCCCGGCGGTGCGGGCCGTTTGGCGCAGGCGGCGGTAGGTACCCCGGCTGGCCTGAAAGCTGGCCTGGGCCACGCTCTGCTTGGAGCGGGCCTCGCACAGGGCGGCCGTTAGCTCGGGCGCATCCAGCTCGGCCAGCAGCTGGCCCTGGCGCACGTGGTCGCCGATGTCGGCGTGCAGGGCCTTCACGTAGCTGCTCACGCGGGGCATGATGTCGGTCTGGAAGTAGCTGTCCAGCTCGCCGGGCAGGCTCAGACTCTGGGCCGGCTGGGTTGCCGTGACCCGCACGGCGTCGTAGCGCACGTCGGCCGAAGCCGGGGTAGCGGTTGGGTCAGCGGCATTCTGGCCCTGGGCGGCATCATTCGAGCTACAGCCCGCGAACAAGGCCGTGCTGGCCGCGAGGCCCAGCGCAGCCAGCGCGCGCAGCGAAAGGGCGGGGAAGTTCATATTGGACAAAAGAGAGGGGGTAGAAAGAATTACGCCAGCACCGGCTCAGCCAGGCTATGCTCGGTGGCGGGGGCTTCATGGCCGTCGTAGGTGGCGCTTTCGGGGTCGTCGGGGTCGAGCGAGACGGAGACGAACGTCGTCTTGCGTTGCAGGGCCGCGAACACCACCGGCAGCACGAACAAGGCGGCCACCGTGGAGGCCAGCAGGCCCCCAATCACGGCCCGGCCCAGCGGGGCCGACTGCTCGCCGCTTTCGCCCAGGCCCGAGGCCATGGGCAGCATGCCGGCCACCATGGCAATGGAGGTCATCAAGATGGGGCGCAGACGGGCGGCCCCAGCCAGGCGGGCGGCGGCCACGGCGTCGCGGTAGCGCAGGCGCAGGCTTTCGGCGTTGGTCACGATGAGCACGGCGTTGGCCACCGACACGCCCACCGACATGATGACGCCCATGTACGACTGCAAATTCAGCGTCTGGCCCGTGAGCAGCAGCAGCGCCAGCGAGCCGGCCAGCACCGCCGGCACCGTCACGAGCACTACCCCCGCTACTTTCAGCGACTGGTAGTTAGCGGCCAGCAGCAGGAAAATGACCACAATGGCCAGGGCCAGGCCGGTTTGCAGGCTGCTCAGCGTTTCGGTCAGCAGCTGGGCCAGGCCGCGCAGCTGCACCACCGAGCCCTTGGGCGGCGCGCCCACGGCCTTGATGGCCCGCTGCACGTCGCGGGTGGCGGTGCCCAGGTCCTGGTGGTCGAGGTTGGCCGACACGGTGATGATGCGGCGCGGGCCGATGCGGTCGTACTCGCCGGGCACGTTGGCCGTGTGCAGCGTGGCCACGTCGCCGAGGGTAGGGCGCGCCTGGCCCGGCACCAGGGGCAGATTCTGCATGTCGGCTTCCGATTTCATGTCCTGCGACTGCAACTGCACCTGCACCTGGTAGGCAAAGCCCTTGCTCTGGTCGAGCCACAAGTTCTTGGCCGTGAAGCGGCTAGACGACGTGGCCGCCACCAGCGACTTAGCAATCTGGTCGGGGGTAAGGCCAAACTGGGCGGCCCGCTCGCGGTCCACGTCAATCTGCACCGTGGGGTAGCTCAGGGGCTGGTTGATGCGCACGTCGCGCAGGTAGGCAATGCCCTTGAGCCGGGCCACCAGCTTGTCGGCGTAGGTCTTGCCGTCTTGCAGGTTCTTGCCGCCCACCAAAATCTCGATGGGCGTTTGCGCGCCCTGGCTCATGATTTTATCGGTCAGCTCAATGGGCTCGTAACTGAGCTGCACGTCGGGCAAATGCTGGTGCACGGCCTGGCGAATCTGGTCCTTGAGCGCGTCCAGGTTCTTCACCTGGTAATCCTCGGCCAGGTTCACCTGCAAGTCGGCCTCGTTGGGGCCGGCGTTGAACACGTACAGCGCCGAGGTGCCGTACGAGCTGGGCGTCATGCCCACGAAGGCTGAAGTGATGGCCACGTTCTTAGGCCCCACAATCTGCTGAATAAGCTTAATCACTTCCTTGGTGCGGTCCTCGGTGCGCTCGATGCGCAGCCCCTCGGGGGCCACGAGGCGCACCTGAAACTGCTTGGAATGGGTAATTTTGGGCATCATGTCCTGCCCGATGAAGTAGAAGCACCCCCCAATCACGGCCGCGCAGACCACGCCGTACACCGTGCCCACCAGGGCCCGGTGGCGCAGCAGCCGGTCCAGAATGCCCAGGTAGGCCAGCTTCACCCGCTCGAAGCCTTTGACCTCTTTTTGGTGCGTCACCTCGTAGCCTTCCTGGGCCGTTTCGCGGGGCTCTTTCAGGTCGGGCAGCAAACTTAGCTCGTGTTCCGAAGTGTGCGCGTGGCCCTTCAGCCACCAGTTGGCCACCACCGGCACGAAGGTTTGCGAGAGCGTGTAGGAGGCGATGATGGCGAAGCCCACCGAGAGCGAGAGCGGAATGAACATGCCCCGCGGCACGCCCGACATCAAAAACGCGGGCGCAAACACGGCCAGGATGCTGAGCGTAATCAGCAGCAGCGGGAACGACACTTCCTGGCTGGCGTCCAGAATAGCGCGGGACTTGGTTTTGCCCATTTCCTGGTGCTGGTGAATGTTTTCAATCACCACCGTGGCCTGGTCCACCAGGATGCCAATGGCCAGCGACAAGCCCGACAGGGTCATGATGTTGATGGTCTGCCCGGTCAATTGCAGGAGCAGAATGGCCGTCAGAATTGAAACCGGAATGGTCAGAATCACGATGGCCGACGAGCGCCAGTCGCCCAAAAACAGTAGCACGACCAGGCCCGTGAGCAGGGCCCCCAGCCCGCCTTCAAAGGCCAGGCTGTGCACGGCCTGGCTCACGTACACCGACTGGTCGAACTCGTAGCTGAGCTGCACGTTGTCGGGCAGCAGGGCGCGCATCTCGGGCAGCTTGGCTTTGAGCGCGTTCACCACGCTCATGGTGGAGGCGTCGGCCGACTTGGTGACCGGGATGTACACCGAGCGCTTGCCGTTGATGAGGGCGTAGCCCACCGGCACGTCGGTGGCGTCTTCCACCGTGGCCACGTCGCGGATGAACACGGCCGGCCCTACCCCCTGCCGCAGCGGGACGTTCAGAAATTCGGGGATTTTGTCCAGCACCGTGTTGCTGGGCGTCATTACCATGTAGTTGCCCATGCCCACCGAGCCGGCCGGCGACACCTGGTTGTTTTTCACGATGGCCGACACGATTTCGTCGGGCGTGAGCCGGTAGCTCTTCATCTTCTCGGGGTCCACGCGCACCACCACCGTGCGCTCGTTGCCGCCGAAGGGCGGCGGCGCCGACGCCCCCGGAATCTGGGAGAAAAGCGGCCGGATGCGGGTCGAGGCCAAGTCCTGCATCTGCCCCAGCGAGGCCGAAGTCGAGCTGAATACCAGCTCGCCCACCGGCAGGCTGCTGGCGTCGAAGCGCACCACCGTGGGCGGCACCGTGCCCGGCGGCAGGTAGCTCAGTACCCGGCTCACCTGGCTGGCCACCTCGCCGGCCGCCTGGGCCATGTTCACGTCCTCGTAAAAGGTGCACTTCACCAGGCACAGGCCCTGGATGTTCTTCACCTCCACGTCCTTGATGCCCGACACGTAGAGCATCTGGTTCTGGTAGCGCGTGGCGATGAAGCCCTCCATCTGGGCCGCCGTCATCCCGCCAAAGGGCTGGGCGATGTAGATGGTGGGCAGGTTGAGCCGGGGAAAAATGTCAATCGGGATGCGCCCCAGCGACAGCGCCGCGAAGACGAGCACCCCCAGCAGGGCCACGATGACGGCAATTGGGCGGGCTAATGCGGTTTTCATCATTTTAATGAGCTTTTAGCTACTAGCTGTTAGCTGTCAGCTTTTGGCAGGGAGTGGCAACGACAAAAGGAAAAAGCTACTAGCTACTAGCTGTTAGCTTTTTGGAGGGGGTAGAGCAACAACGGGAAGAAAAAAGCTAACAGCTAGTAGCTAAAAGCCAACAGCTTACAACTGCCCCAGCAGCCCTCCTAGGCTGCCGCTGGCGGCGCCTTGCAGCAGCACGGCGCGCCAGAGGTTGTTGGTGGCCAGGGCCTGGTCGGTTTCGGCGCGGTTGAGCACTTCGGTGGCCTGGGTGAGCACGAGTAAGTTGTCGAGGCCGGCGTCGTAGCGGGCGCGGGCGGCGGTGTAGGCCTGGCGGGCGGCCGCTAGCTGCGCGGGGGCAGCCAGGGCCGTTTGCTGGGCCAGCTCCACTTGCAGGCGGGCGTTTTGGAGCTGGGTGGCCAGCTGCAGCGCTTGCTGGTCGTAGTCGGCGCGGGCCTGCTCGGTGCGGATGCGCTGGGCCTGCGCGGCGCGGCCCGAATGCACCAGCTCGGTGAGCCGCCAAGTGAGCGTGGCGCCGGCCATGTAGTCGTAGGCCTTGAAGGGCAGGCCCGCGCCCGGCGACGAGTCGATGACGAAGTTGCCCTTGTCGTCGGTGGCGTCGTGCACGCCCGAGCCCCGGCCCCAGGTCGAGGCCAGCAGGTTCAGCGAGGGCCGCTTGTTGGCGGTGTACAGCTTGGTTTGGGCGTCGCTGAGGGCAATGCGCTGGCTGTAAGCTCGCAGCAGCGGGTTGTTGGCGCGGGCGGTGTCGCCGGCGGGCGGCCCGGCCGCCGTTTGGGGCAGGTGGGTGTAGAAGGCCATGGAGTCGAGCTGCACCTCCTGGGTGGGCTGGCCCAGCAGGCCCGCCAGGCGGGTGCGCTGCGCGCGGGCCTGCTGGCGGGCGGCCAGCACCTGCAAGCGGGCGCGGGCCACCTCGGCGTTGGCCGTGGCCGAGTCGATGCCCGGCCGGATGCCCGAGCGCGTGCCGGCCTTAATGACCGTGGCCAGGGCCAGGGCCCGCGCCAGGTTGGCGCGTTGCAGGGCCACGGCTTTTTCGCCGGCCAGGGCCATCAGGTAGGCGTCGGCCACCTGGGCCTGGTACTCAAACCGGGCCTGGTCGAGGTCGGCCTGGGCCGCCGACACGGCGGCCTGGGAGCGGCTCTCGTCGGCCCGGTAGCGGCCAAAGGTCACGGCCGGCCACTCAATCACCAGCGCCCCGAGGCTGGAAAAATTGGTGCGCCCGTCGGGGCCCGTCGCCTTCACCGAGCCCGATTCGGACGGTACTACCCCCGGCACATACGCCCCGCGCACCTGGTTGACGGTGGCATTCAGCATCTGCGCCTGCGCCGTTACCTGCGGCAGAAAGGTGGCGCGGTTGGTGCGCACGTCGGCCTGGGCCGCCCGTAGCGCCGCTTGGCGCGAGCGCAGGGCGGGGTAGTTGTCCTGGGCCACTTGCAGGGCCTGGGGCAGGGTAAGGGGCCGGGGCAGCTGGGGCAGCTCGCGCGGCTGCTGGGCCCGGGCGGCGGGGCCCGCCAGCAGCCCGGCCAGCGCCAGGGCCCGGCCCGCGGAAAAGAGGTTGCGCAGCTTCATGGTGCAAACCTCCCCCGACGCTATTAACGTGGCATTAAAGCCAAATTAAAAGTTATTAAAACCCGCCCCCTACCCCCCCGGCGCCGGGCGAAGCGGCAGCCAGACTTCGGCCACCGTGCCGCCGCCCGGCCGGGGCAGCAGCCGCAGCCGGCCCCGGTGCAGGTGCACGATGCGCTGGGCCAGCGTGAGCCCGATGCCAAAGCCGGGCACGTCGCCCACGGCGCGGCCCCGCGTGAGGGGTTCAAAAATGCGCTCCTGCTCGTCGGGCGCGATGCCGGGGCCGCGGTCCTCCACCCGCAGGCGCACGGCGTGGGGGCCGTCCAGGGTCAGGACCAGGCCCACGGGCTGGCCGCCGGAATACTTGGCGGCGTTATCGACCAGGTTGCCCAGGGCGGTGCTGAGCAGGCGGGCGTTGCCGAGCACCTGGGGCGCCTGGGGCTGCGCTTCCACGTCTTCCCCAATGGCCAGGTCCAGGCGCTGGCCGGGCCGCTGCTGCTGGGCGCTGCCTACCACGTCGAGCAGCAGGTCTACCACGGCCAGGGGCTGGCCGTCGAGGTGGGCGGCCCCGTCGAGGCGGGCCAGGTGCAGCAGGCCGTTGGCCAGGGCCGTGAGCTTGTCCAGCTCGCCCACCGCCTGGCCGATGCCCCGCTGCAGGCTGGCCACGTCGGCGTCGTAGGCCAGCGACGTTTCCAGCCAGCCCTTGATGGTGGTGAGGGGCGTGCGCAGCTCGTGTGAGGCGTGCGAGATAAACGAGCGCTGGCTCGCCACCAGCTCTTCCTGCCGGGTCAGCAGCTCGTTGAAAGCCCCCGCCAGCTTGCCCACCTCGTCGCGCCGGTTGAGGGGGCGTAGCCGGAACGCCAGCGACCGGGCCTCGGCGGTGCGCAGCTGCCCTAGCAAAAAATTGAGCGGCGCCAGCGCCCGCGTGGCAAACAGTAGCCCCAGCGCCACTACCAGCGCCACAGCGGCCAGGTTGCCGTACAGAAACGAGTTGAACAGGGTCTGCTGCTGGGCAAAGCCCTGCTGGTCGTAGGCCGTGACGATGGCCACGTACTGCCCTTCGGCGTCGGGCCGGCGGTAGGCCAGCGCTACCCCCTCCTTGGGGTGCGCATGGCCGGGCCGGGGGTAGGAAAAGCGTACTACCCCCTGCTGGCGCACCCGCGCCAGCCAGCCGGCGGTGGGCCGGTAGTCGGCCCCGCCGCTGGCGTACAGCCGCCGGCCGGCAGGAGCATACACCTGTTCGGCCTGCTCGGGCAGCGAGGCCAGCATAGTGCCGGCAATGGAGTCGTCGAGCGCCACCAGCTGCTGCGTCACGGCCGCCTTGCGGGCCAGGCGCTCGCTAAACGAGTGCTGCCGAAACCGGGCAGTGTCCACGTACACGTAGCCCGAAAACACCAGCAGCAGCCCGCTGACCAGCGCCGCAAACCAGAGCAGGAGCTTGTATTTTATCTGCATCGCGCTCAGCCTTGCAGCAAGTAGCCGGCCCCCACCACCGTGTGCAAGAGCTTCTGGCTAAAGCCCTTGTCCATCTTTTTGCGCAGAAAGTTCATGTATACGTCAATGACGTTGGTGTTGGTATCGAAGTGCAGGTCCCAGACCTTCTCGGCAATGTCGATGCGGCTGACGGTGCGGCCCTGGTTGGTGAGCAGGTATTCGAGCAGCGAGTACTCGCGGCTGGTCAGCTCAATGCGCTGGCCGGCGCGGGTCACGGTGCGGGCGGTGGTGTCCATTTCCAGGTCGGCGGCCCGCAGCACGGCGTGCAGGCCGCTGTAGGCCGTGGTGCGCCGGGCCAGCGCCCGGATGCGCAGCAGCAGCTCCCGAAACTCAAAGGGCTTGGTGAGGTAGTCGTCGGCCCCGGCCCCGAAGCCGTCCTCCTTGTCCTGCAGGCCATCGAGGGCCGTGAGCAGCAGCACCGCCTGCCGGGGCGAGTGCTGCTTGATGTAGCGGCACAGCTCGAAGCCATTCAGGCCGGGCAGGTTCACGTCGAGGATGACCACGTCGAAGGGCTGCTGGTCGAACAAGCGCCGGCCAATCAGCCCATCGAAGGCCACCTTGATGTCGTAGCCCTCGCTCTCAATCCCTTTGCGGATGAATGAGGCCAGGCTCGCTTCGTCTTCGACCAGCAGAATCGTCATGGTGCAAAGGTCAGGTCGGGACGCGAATCGACGATGGCCCGGCTGGGCACCGGGTCAGTTGGAGCAGGGCAAATTGAAATAATGAACGGGCTGACGATAGTACAACGGCGTGACTCACCGTTTCGTGGCCCCGGTTGCCCACCCGCGCCGTCCACCGCCGGGCCTGTGGCATCGTAAACGGGAGGCCGGCGCTGACCACGTTGGCCGTGAGGCCGGTGCTCTGGCGGTAGTAGCCGTAGCGCACGTCCAGGGACTTAAATTTGGTAATCCGGCTGCTGAACGGCGCTTTGAAGCGGCCCAGCCCGTAGAGCGGCGCGTAGCGGAAGCCCAGCCCCAGCTTGTTGGCCGAGAAAGCCGACAGGTCGTAGTCGGAGGTAAAATATTCGTCGCCCACCGAGTGCTGGAGGTAGGGCGCGAAGTAGTCGGCCGCCGTTTGGGTGTGGTAGCGGTAGAAGGGGTAAAGGGTGAAAAAAAGCCGTCACCTTCACCGGCGCTTCCAGCTCGAAGGTATGGGCCCGGATGCCAAAATTGTCGTTGTAGAACCGGTAGAAGCCGCGCAGCTGCACCACGCGGTGGCGTAGTAAGTGAGGCGCAGGCTGGCCGGGTACTTCACGCGCAGGCGGGGCAGCACCTCGGCCAGGGCCGTGCCCAGCACCCCGGGCGCGCCCAGCGCCGGGTTGCTGTCAAAGGCGACACGCCGGCCCCCGCGCCCACGGTGGTCAGCTTGTCGGCCAGCGTGCGCGAGAGGCCAAAATCGGCGTGGGAGCGCACGTCCGAAGCCGAGGGCGCCAACATCACCTGGTCGATTTTGTCGGACAAGGCCGAGGCGTAGTAGTCGACGCCCACGTTGGCCGCCAGGCGGGTGGTGGAGTCGAGCGGCACGTTGAGCAGGATGGTGGGGGCGGGGTCGCCGATGGCGATGCGCCAGCTGCTGCCGTCGGGCTGGTGGCCCCAGCAGTACACGTCGCCCGAGCCGTTGATGAGGCCCCCGGCGATGCCCATCTTTTTCATGGTTTCCGCGGCCCGGCGCACCCCGTAGCCTTGCAGCACGCCGGCCAGGTTGATGCGCATCCCCTTCTCGGGCAGGAAAACCGAGTGCGTGGCCGGGTCGAGCCGCACCTTTTGCCAGCCGATGCGCTGCACCGAGCGGCGCACCGTGGCCGAGTCGGGCAGGCCAGGATGTTCTTGCCGGTCGAACTGGTAAATCTTGTCGCCGCTGGCAAAGGTGACGTCGAAGGCCCCGCCGCTGAGCGCCGAAATCTTCAGTGTGCGCTCGATTAAATCGTACACTTCCGGGTCCACCGCCACGGGCCGGACGCCGGCCGAGCGGTTGATTTTCACGACTTGCGAGGTCGAGTCCCAGTAGGAGAAAAGGCGGTCGATGCGCCCGGTTTCGCGCAGGCCCGCGCGCAGGGCCCGCCAGGCCAGCGAGTCGCCGGCCGACACGGCCGTGAACGTGAAGTGCGAGCCCATCAGGTGCGCCGCGCGGGTGTAGACGCGGGGCACGCGGGCGGCGGCTGGGCGCGGCTGGCCCGGCCCAGCAGCAGCAGCAGCCCTAGCAGCAGGGCCACCCCCAGCCAACGGGCGGGCCAGCGCGTCGTGCCCGGCAACGGCTTGAAGGGGCCGCTCATTGGGCCCCCAGGTAAGGCCGCAGGTAGGCCTCGTAGGCCGCCGCGCCGCCGGGGCGGTAGTAGCTGCGGGCCAGTACCCTGCCGGCCGGTGAGAGCAGTACGACCAGCGGAAACTCGCCCGCCTTGTTGAGCTGGGCGGCGGCCTGCTCGTTGAGCTGGGTTTGGGCGGCCGGGGGCCGGTTTCTCTTGTTGCGCGGAAAGTCGAACCGCGCCAGCACCAGCCGGTTTTGGGCAAACTGCCCGAACTCGGCCTGGTCGAACACTTCCTGCTTGAGCATCATGCAGGGCTTGCACCAGTCAGAACCCGAAAACACGGCCAGCACCGGCCGCTGCGTGGCCTGGGCCTCGGCCAGGGCGGCGGGCAGCGACGTGAGCCACGCCGCGGGCGGGGCCGTTTGGGCCAGGGCGGGCGCAGCGGCCAGGGCCAGGGCCGCAATTATTGGGAGACGCATAGCATTGTCGGTTGCAAGGCAACGCCAACGGCTGGTTGGCACAGGTTAAGGTACTCAACGGGGCAGTTACTCCTACGCGCACGCGGCATAAAGAGCAATCCTAAAAATGCCGCCCGCCCACCGCTACTGCATGTGCACCCGGAACTGCCAGACGTGCTTGTCGAGTTGGTAGCTCAGGTCCTGCAACTTGTTGGACGTCACCTCATCTACTTTGCTCAGGTGGTCGATGCGCTGGCGCACCCGCTTGGCCACCGTCGTGATGCGCTCGGTCATGAGGATGAGCACCTGCTTGTCGGTGAGGTAGCCGCCGGGCAGCTCGCCCAGGTTGCTGGTGGCGGCTACTACGCCGGGGCGGCCGTCGATGGGGGAACCCACTTGCAGCACCCGCTCGGCCAGGATGTCGGCGTATTTGCGGTACTCGTCGGCATTTTCCTGAAGTTTTTCGTGCAGCGGCAGGTACAGGGGGCCGCGCAGGTTCCAGTGGCACTGCTTCGAGTCGTGGAACAGCTCCAGCAGCTCGGCCACCGTGGCTTGCAGGTCGTCGGTAATTGCCCGGCGCTTGTCGGCCTCCACCGGCACGAGCGGGTCGGCGGCCGGGTTGCGGTAGTCGAGCTTGCCGCTGGGGTCGGCGGGGGGCGTGGGGGTGTTGTCGGGGGCAGTGGCCCCCACGCCCCCCGCCGGGGCGGGGCTGCGGCGCTGGGCGGCAGCCTCGTGGGTGGCAGCGGCAAAGGCCAGCAGGGCCAGGGTGCCCGTGAGCAATCGGAATTTCATAGTGTCGGAAAAAAGAGAAAAAAAATCGGCTTTAAATTTTTAATTGCCAAGAGCTTACAGCTTGGGCCCAGTCCCGACGAAGCTGCCAGCCCCGCGAGAAAAGCGGCGCGAACCGGGGGCATGAGGCCGCAAAGGGCGGGGCCAGCTTCCGTGAGCGAAAGGTGAGGAGCCGAGCAGGGCGGCCCCCGCTACAGCCCAGTTCGAGCCGCGGGGCGTTTTATTCAGCGCGGGCAGGGCAGGGTATCCGCTCTTGCCGCGGGTGTCAAACACGGGCGGGGCGACGGGCGCAGTAGAGGCAAATGATGGGTTGGCAACGTGCCTTGGTAAACGGTAAAACGTTGCCTAAAGACGCTTGCTGGCCTGGGGTTTGTCTTGAAATACCCTTAAAAAAATCAGGTTTTATCCTGAGCTGGCGACAGGAGGGCGGGCCGGACGAACGCGGCCGGACGGTTTCCGGGACGGGTAACCGCTTAGTCGCCGCCCTCCCCCTTCCGCAGCTCGGCATCGAGGAAATACGCGCCCTGGCGCACAAGCCGGGTGGTGTCGGGCAGCGGGTCGAGCACGGTCACGGCCATGTCGCCGTGCTGGGGCGGGCCGGTTTTCACTTTCACGCGGCGGAACACGGTGCGGCCCGAATCCTGGCCCACGGCGCGGAAGATGTAGCTCAGCTCGCCGGCCTGGATGAGGGCCCCCTCGGGCAGGGTGCGCACCCGGGCCCCGGCCGTTTGGATGCGGGCGGCCACGAACTGGCCGGGCAGCAGGTCCTGGCGCCCGGGCTCCAGGTGGGCGTGCACGCGCACGGTGCGGGCGTCGGAATCAAAGGCTTTGCCCACCAGAAACACGCGGGCCGTCAGCTCCTCGTCGCGCCCGGCGTTCTGCACCTTAAACAGGATTTTCTGGCCCGGCTTCACTTGGGCCACGTCCTTCTCAAACACCTTCAGCTCCAGGTGCAGGTCGTCGCGGTTGAGCACTTCCACCAGCACGTCCTGGGGCCCCACGTACTGGCCGGGGTTGATGTTGACCACCCGCACGTAGCCGCTGAGGGTGGAGCGCAGGGGCACGCTGCCCGCAATCTGGCCCGTGGCGTCGAGGCGGGCCACCGAGAGGCCCAGCAGCCGCAGCTGGGCGGCGGTGGCGCGCAGCGTGGCCTGCTCGGCGGCGTAGTCGGCGCGGGCCAGTTGCAGCTTGCGCTTGGCCCCCACGTCCTCCACGTCGAGGACGCGCTGGCGCTCGAGGTCCTCGGCCAGGAAGCGCACCTTGGCCTTGCTTTGGAGGTAAGTTTCCTGAAGGGTAAGGTACTCGGGCGCGCGCAGGGTGGCCACCACGGCCCCGGCCGCCACGTGCTGGCCGGGCAGCACGAGTACCGTTTGCACGTAGCCGCCCATGATGGCCGTGATGGACACCCGGTTTTCGGGCGGCACCTCCACCGAGCCGTTGGCCTGCACTTCGGTGGTCATGTTCTGGCGCTCGAAGGTGCCCAGGGTGATGCCGGCTGCTTTTTCCTGGGCGGGGCTCACGCTGATTTGGTCGGGATTGGCGGGGGCCGCCGGGGCCCCGGGTGGGCCGTTTTTATTGCCGGGGTCGTCTTTTTTAGTAGTATCGCCGGGTTTGGAGCCGCAGGCGGTCAGCAGGGCCAGGGTGGCCGCCAGGGCGTAGGTTTTGAGGACGAAAGGCATTGGGAGAAAGTCAGGAATTAATTAAGCGGTTTTGAAATCAGTGTGCCATCTCGTTCAGCGGAGCGCCTCACGGGACCCCTTTGGGGCCTAGCCCCCTCTCCGGCGGAGAGGGGGGACTAGTTTTTAATTTAAAAACCTAGTTTAGAACTAGGAAGTGTTAACAGTCACGCAGCCAGAGGACGGTTGCGGCCAGGTGAATAAAAGCCAGAAAATGCGCATCCAGCTTATCGTACCGGGTGG
>NZ_JABSNP010000037.1 GCF_013294115.1 Hymenobacter caeli
GAAGCCATTGTTCAGCAGTCAAATCGGTTGAATAAGCACGGCGATTCATCCGGCAAAGGTAAATCTCTATGTTTTTACCCTATACCCTCTAAGGGAAGCCGGCACTTTTTCAATCAAGTCGGCTACCGGGCCGTCGGTAAGGGCGTGCCGGGCTTTATCAAGCAGGCCGGTGGGCTGGTCGGCGGACGTGGGAGTGGTGGGCTGGTTCATGTTACTAAAAGGAGTTTATTTAAGAACCCTCG
The DNA here is from genome assembly GCF_013294115.1 of Hymenobacter caeli. GTDB lineage: Bacteria > Bacteroidota > Bacteroidia > Cytophagales > Hymenobacteraceae > Hymenobacter > Hymenobacter caeli. Next base: position 243 of record NZ_JABSNP010000037.1, read on the forward strand.
GTATACGGGCCCGGGGCCGGGTCGTTAAGTGGAGCTTATCGGCAGCAGGCCCCGGACCGGGCGGCCAACCACAGGCCTGAATCTGGCCGCGAATTGCCGGGACATCTATGCAGCGGGTGTTTTCATCACCTGAACCAGTGGGCCAGATTTGCTTACTTTCCGCCATGAAAAACCTTGTATTGGTCCTGCTGCTTGGCGCACTGGGGGCCCCCGCCCAGCCGGCGGTGGCCCAGGCGACGGCCCAAGCGGCAGCGGCGGCCTACCCGCTGCTCACCAACGTGCCCAACCGCCCGTCCCAAAGCCTCGACGGGGCCTGGCGCATCCTCATCGACCCGATGGAGAACGGGTACTACTCCTACCGCTACGTGCCGAGCCCCAACGGCTTCTTCAAAAACCAGAAGCCCAAGGACAAGAGCGACTTGGTGGAATATGACTTCGACACGGCCGAGCAATTGCAGGTGCCCGGCGACTGGAATACGCAGCGGGAAAAGCTGTTTTTGTACGAGGGCACCGTCTGGTACAAGAAGAGCTTTGCCTTCCATAAAACGGCCGGCAAGCGCGAGTTTCTGTACTTCGGGGCGGCCAACTACGACGCCAAGGTGTACCTCAACGGCGAGAAGCTGGGCGAGCACACCGGCGGCTTCACGCCGTTCAACTTCGAGGTGGGCGACCGGCTTAAGGAGGGCGAAAACTTCGTGGTGGTGAAGGTGGACAACACCCGCCACCGCACCGACATCCCGACCAACAACAGCGACTGGTGGAACTTCGGGGGCCTCACCCGTTCGGTGCAGCTCGTGGAAACGCCCGAAACCTTCGTGCGCGACGCCTTCGTGCAGCTCAAAAAGGGCAGCGCCGACGAAGTAGCCGGCTGGGTGCAGGTGGACGGCGGGGCCCGCGCCCAGCCCGTCACGGTCAGCATTCCCGAGGCCCGCTGGCAGGCCACCGTCACGCCCAACGCCGCCGGCTACGCCACCTTCAGCGGCCGCGTGAAGCGCCTGGAGCGCTGGGGCCCCGGGCACCCGCGCCGCTACCGGGTGCAGGTGCGCAGCGGCCAGGACACGTACCAGGACTCCATCGGCTTCCGCACCATCGAAACGCGCGGCAACGACATCCTGCTCAACGGCCAGTCCGTGTACCTGCGCGGCATCTGCCTCCACGAAGTGGCCCCCATGACGGGCGGCCGCGTGACGACCGTGGACGAGGACCGCACCCTGCTGCACTGGGCCCAGGAGCTGCACTGCAACTTCGTGCGCCTGGCCCACTACCCCCACAACGAGGCCATGATCCGCGAGGCCGAGCGCCTGGGCATCCTGGTGTGGTCGGAAATTCCGGTGTACTGGACCATTGAGTGGGAAAACCCGGCCGTGTACGCCAACGCCAGCCAGCAGCTGGCCGACATGATTACCCGCGACCACAACCGGGCGGCCGTCATCCTGTGGTCGGTGGCCAACGAGACGCCGCCGGGGGCCCCGCGCCTGAAATTTCTGAGCGGCCTGGCCGGCCAGGTGCGCGCCCTCGACCCCACCCGCCTCGTGACGGGGGCCCTGGAAATCCACACCTCGGAGGCCGGCGTGCGCACCATCGACGACCCGCTGGGCCAGTACCTCGACGTGATTGGCATGAACAACTACTGCGGCTGGTACGGCGGCACGCCCGAATCGTGCGGCGACTTGCAGTGGAAAAATACCTACGACAAGCCCGTGGTGATGAGCGAGTACGGCGGCGGGGCCCAGCAGGGCCGCCACGGCCCCGCCGACGAGCGCTGGACGGAGGAATACCAAACGGCGGTGTTCGAGAACAATTTCAAGATGCTCGACAAGATTCCGTTCCTGCGCGGCGCTTCGCCCTGGGTGCTGATGGATTTCCGCTCGCCCCGCCGCCCGCTGCCCGACATCCAGGACTTCTACAACCGCAAGGGCCTGCTCTCGGAGCGCGGTGTGCGCAAGCAGGCCTTTTTCAGCTTGCAGGAGTACTACCGCCGCAAGCAGCAGCAGTGGCAAAAGCCGGGCAAGTGAGGGCCTCCGCCCCGGGCTGCCGGCTTTTCGCCGGCTGCCCGGTAATCGTTGCCAGGATTGCCGGGTGCCAGGGCAAGTTTGCTTTGTTGCCGCGCACAACCAGCCGCCTCACCCCCTAGCCCCCTCTCCGAAAAAGAGAGGGGGGACTAGCTTTAGTCTTAGCTTCTAGCTTTACTAGAGCTAAAAACTAGTTCCCCCTCTCCTTTTCGGAGAGGGGGCTAGGGGGTGAGGCGCCCCGTTTGCGCCGTTATTAAATCACTCATCGGCGACTGCCCTAAAACAACCGTTCTGCGATTACCGGGCAGCCGGCGAAAAGCCGGCAGCCCGGGCCGTTCTTACCCCTTCCTTCCCTTCCCCCACATGCCTCCTTTCCGCTACTTCACCAGCCTGGCCCTGCTCCTGCTCGCCGGGCCCCTCGCGGCCCAGCCCACGCCGCAAGAGTGGGAAAACCCGCTCCTGTTCGAGCAAAACAAGGAGCGGCCGCACGCCAGCTTCATGGTGTACGACAAGGCCGCCGACGCGGGGGCCGACGACTACGCCCGCTCGCCTTACTACCAGCGCCTGAACGGTACCTGGAAATTCAACTACGTGGGCCGGCCGGCCGACAAGCCCGGGGAGGCCTTCGCCCAGGCAGCGTTCGACGACGCGGCCTGGAAGCCCATTCCGGTGCCCTCGAACTGGGAGATGCAGGGCTTCGGCGTGCCGATTTACACCAACATCACCTACCCGTTTCCGCGCAACCCGCCGTTTATCGACGGGCGCGACAACCCCGTGGGCAGCTACCGGCGCACGTTCACGGTGCCGGCCGGCTGGGCCGGGCGCGAGGTGCTGCTGCGCTTCGGCTCCATCACGGGCTACGCGGTGGTGTGGGTGAACGGCCGGCGCGTGGGCATGACCAAGGCGGCCAAGTCGCCGGCCGAGTTTGACGTGACCCAGTACCTGCACGCCGGCGACAACCAGCTGGCCGTGCAGGTAACGCGCTGGCACGACGGCAGCTACCTTGAAGACCAGGACTTCTGGCGCCTCAGCGGCATCGAGCGCGACGTGTACCTGTGGGCCCTGCCCAAGCACACCATCTGGGATTTCTTCGTGCAGGCCGACCTCGACGCCACCTACCGCCAGGGCCGTTTCGGTGCCGACGTGGCGCTGCGCGACTTCGGCGGCGCGGCCCCCGCCGGGGCCCGCCTCACGGTGGAAGTGCAGGACGCCCAGGGCCGCCCCGTGCTGCGCCAGCAGCAGCCGGTGGCCGCCGGGGCCCCCAGCGTGGCGTTCAGCGGCAGCATCAAAAACGTGCGGCCCTGGAGCGCCGAGCAGCCCAACCTCTACCAGTGCCTGCTGACGCTGGCCGACGCCCAGGGCCGCCCGCTGGCCGTGACGGGCACCAAAATCGGCTTCCGCAAAATCGAGTTGAAAAACGCCCAGCTGCTGGTGAACGGCGTGGCCGTGGAGGTGCACGGCGTGAACCGCCACGAGCACGACGAAATCACGGGCCACGTCATCAGCGAGGCGTCGATGCGGCGCGACATTGAGCTGATGAAGCAGTTCAACATCAACGCCGTACGCACCTGCCACTACCCCAACGCCGAGCTGTGGTACCGCCTCTGCGACGCGTACGGCCTGTACGTGGTGGACGAGGCCAACATCGAAAGCCACGGCATGGGCGACGAGCCCTGGGGCCTCGACAAAACCCAGCACCCGGCCTACCTGCCGCAGTGGGCCCCCGCGCACCGCGACCGGGTGGAGCGCCTGCTGGAGCGCGACAAAAACCACCCCTCGGTCGTCCTCTGGAGCATGGGCAACGAGTGCGGCAACGGCCCGATATTCCACGACCTGTACCGGTGGTTGAAGCAGCGCGACCCCAGCCGCCTGGTGACCTTCGAGCAGGCCGGCGGCGACTGGGACACCGACGTCGTGGCCCCCATGTACCCGGGCCTCGACTCGCTGCGGCGCTACGCGGCGGCCCCCGCCAACAAGCGGCCCCTCATCATGTGCGAGTACGCCCACGCCATGGGCAACAGCACGGGCAACTTTCAGGAATACTGGGACGTCATCCGCAGCAGCCCCCGCCTGCAGGGCGGCTTCGTCTGGGATTGGGTGGACCAGGGCATGAAGCAGACCGACGCCGCTGGCCGCCCCTGGTGGGCCTACGGCGGCGACCTGGGCGGCTACAACCGCCAAAACGACGAGAACTTCTGCGCCAACGGCCTGGTGGCCGCCGACCGCACCCCGCACCCGGGCCTGTGGGAAGTGAAAAAGAGCTACCAGGACATCCGCTTCAGCGCCGCGCAGCCCGCCACGGGCCGCCTCACGGTGCGCAACGGGTTCTCCTTCAATACCCTGGACAACTACGCCTTCCGCTGGGAGCTGCTCAAGAACGGGGCCCCGCTGCGGGCCGGCACCTTCGCCGCCCGGCTGGCCGCCGGGCAGCAACAAGAAGTGGCGCTGCCGCTGGGGCCCCTGCCCGCCGCCCCCGGCACCGAGTACGTGCTGAACGTTTTTGCCCAAACCAGGACCGCCACCGCCGCCGTGCCGGCCGGCCACGAGATGGCCCGCGAGCAGTTCGTGCTCACGCCGGGGGCCGCCTACTTCGCCCGGCCCGCGGCGACGGCCGGGGCCCTGCAAGTGGCGCGCACCGGCGACCGGCTGGCCTTCGCGGCGGGCAACGTGCGCGGCGAATTTGACACCAAAACCGGCCGCTTGATTAGCTACCAGCGCCGGGGCCAGTCCGTCATCGACCAGTTTCCCGAGCCCTACTTCTGGCGGGCCCCGACGGACAACGACTTCGGCAACCACATGCCCGAGCGCCTCGGGGCCTGGCGCACGGCCCACGCCAACCGCCCCGTGCAGCGCGTGGCCGTGGGCGAGCAAACCGCCGCCGGCCTGCCCATCGAAGTGGATTACCTGCTGGCCGACCTCGGCGTGCCCTACACCGTAAAATACCTGGTCGAGCCCGACGGCGCGGTGCAAGTCACGGCCGCCCTCGACATGACGGGCAAGCAGCTGCCCGAGCTGCCCCGCTTCGGGATGCGGCTGGAGCTGCCCGGCCGCTTCGGCCAGCTGGTCTATTACGGCCGGGGCCCCTGGGAAAACTACAGCGACCGCAACACCGCCGCGTTCCTGGGCACCTACCGCGACTCGGTGGCCCGCCAGTTCACCACCACCTACATCCGGCCCCAGGAGTGCGGCTACCGCACCGACGTGCGCTGGCTGCGCCTGACCGACGCCGCCGGCCAGGGCCTGCAAATCGAAGGGGCCCAGCCGCTGTGCTTCAGCGCCCTCAACACCCGCACCGAATTCCTCGACCCCGGCCTCACCAAGAAGCAGCAGCACCTGAACGACGCGCGGGCCTTCGATTTCGTGTGCCTGCAAGTGGACCTCAAGCAGCGCGGCGTGGGCGGCGACAACAGCTGGGGGGCCCTGCCCCACGAGCCCTACCGCCTGCTCGCCAAGCAGTACGCCTACACCTACACCATGCGCCTGCTGGGCGGGCCCCATACTGTTGGCAGTCTGGGCTTGAAGTAGTTGCCGCGCCCCTTTGCGTCCCCGCACCCACCGGCTCGGCTGATACTTTATGCAAGTCCATCAAATTCTTTCAGCGTTGACAATTCGTCTCAGCATCGCCTTATTTTTCAATTTATTTTGGCATTTTCCAATGCAAGCCCAGCAACCGCCGATCCGTTCTTTGGGTGAGTTGATCAACCAACAGGACCCCGGGTGGCCTTTGGTAAGCACCTGGATTCGGGAGGCCACCAACAGGGTGCAAGTACTGCTCAGGACGCCGGCGCGGGCCGACAGCGCCTTGGTGGCCGCGCAGGTCACCACCCGGTCGCCGCTGGGAGCAATCGTTTACGAAACGGGGGGCATTTTGGTAGATGGTGGCTGGCTTCGGATTCTGGGTTCGGGCAGCCCCGGTCTGAACCGCACGCTGATGAGCTGGAACCAGGGCAAAATAAGGGGCTTGCTGCTGGTGGCGGACGATGTGCTGGGCGGCTTTTACGCACTCAACGGGGGTGCTTTCGGCCAGGAGTCGATAGGTAAAGTATTCTACTTTGCTCCCGAAAGCTTACACTGGCAGCCCCTGAACAAAACTTACTCTGAGTTCCTGATTTTTTCTTTCTCCGGCGATTTGAAGAACTTCTACCACGGCCTTCGGTGGAAAGGCTGGGAGCAAGAAATAGGGCTGTTAACCGGCAACCAAGGTTTGGCTTGCTATCCTTTTTTGTTCACTACGGAAGGGAAAAACGCGGCCAAGAACAAACGCACCGCAGTGCCCATTGCTGAGTTGTGGTCGTTTGGCCAAGACATGCAACGCCAGCTCGATGGCCAAAAATGATGCTTAACCCAGCGCCTTACTGCACCTTGTAAAACGGAGTGCTTTCGCTTCGTTTGGCCGCTAATCGCGGGACAATTACTGGTCCACCCACGGACTCGCAGCACCCGTGCTGCTCCGCTTTGTGCCGGGCACATCATTTAAATTTAGCACCTTACCGAAAAAATACACCCCATAGCCTTGTGCAGCACTCAGTAATTCCCACCACCAACCGCAACGGCCGCCCGCCGCCCCGAACCCCGGTTCCGCGGTAATCCTTCCCACCATTTTCCACGTTTCAATTTTCTACCCACCCGTGAAAAAAATCATCATCGCCGCCCTGGCGGCCGCCGCGCTGGCCGGCTGCTCCAAAGAAAACGCCACCACGCCGGCAGCCCCTGTGGCCGCCGCCGCGCCGCCGCAAAACGCCACCGAATGCAGCGGCGGCAGCCTCTCGGAAGGCCAGTACTTCATGATGAACGACGTGTGGGGGGCCAGCAAGGCCGGGGCCGGCTCGCAGTGCATATACTTCAACAGCATCAACGACTGGGGCGTCAACGCGTCGCACACCAACACGTCGACCGGCATCAAGGCGTACCCGGCGGTGGTGTTCGGCTGCCACTACGGCGGCTGCTCGTCGGGCACCGGCCTGCCCAAGAAAATCAGCGCGCTCGGCAACGTGCACACCTGGTTCACGCAGTCGTCGTCGGGCACGGCTTACGACGCGGCCTACGACATCTGGTTCGACCCGTCGGCCAACCCCGGCAACCGGGCCGCCACCTACGAGCTGATGATTTGGCTGACGTGGCAGAACACCAACCCGATTGCCGCTGCTTACGACGCCAGCGGCAACGCCGTGCCCTACGCCGCCAACGTGAGCCTTAGCGGCAAAACCTGGAATATTTACCGGCGCAACAACGTGTTCTCGTTTCTGCCCACCACCAAAACCAATTGGGTTAGCCTCGACGCCAAGCCGATTATCGACTACTGCGTGGCCCGCGGCTGGATGAGCAACGCCAACTACATGACGAGCGTCCAGGCCGGCTGGGAAATCATTTCCGGCGGCACGTTCAAAACCACCAGCTACGGCGTGAGCGGCATTTAAGCAGCGGCCCCTACGGCAGCGGTTCAACAAAAAAGCGGGCCCCCAGGGCCCGCTTTTTACGTTTCCTGGCCGCGTCGGGTGCCAATGGGATTTTCGGTGAAACTGTTTAGGAAGCAACCAGAAATTCCTGAAACGTCGTGCTTGCCTGGCGTCCGCGCAGCCGAAGCCTCTCTGCCGCTTCGTTCAATCGCCCAAACGGCGCGGCAGAGCTGTTTCGACAAGCCCACCGTGACGTTCGATTATTTTTCCCAGGCAGTTTCAGTATGGGTATCGGGCAGCTGCACATCACACTGGCTGGTGAAGATTAATATCTCAAAAACAAATTGACATTAAAGCTATTTAGAGGGGAAATTTATTTTTACCGTCGGCAACTTCCTGCTTTTAAAAGATATTCTAACCACTGCGACACAACTCCTACTTTTTCGTCATATAGCCCGGACGGCTCGCAAAAAAATACCCCGCCTTTACTTGAAGACGGGGTATTTTTTTTGCGAGCCGTTATTTACGCGGCTGATTTCTTCGGGCGGCCCGGCTTCTTGGGGGCAGCGGCGGCGGCATCGCCTTCGGCGCGGGGTTTGCGGGGTTTGCGGGCTTTCGGGGCCGCTACGTAGTCGTCTGCCAGCACCGTTTCCATCTCGCCAAGCGCGGCCTGGAGGTTTTCCAAGGCGTTCGTTACCTTTTTCAAGGTGCGTTTCAGGTCGGATTTCACTGCGTCGGCGTGTTGTGCCGTTTCCACGACTTTCTGGAATTCATCGAAGTTCAAAGCCATTTTTTTTGGTGAAAATTAAGTTAATCGTGCCGCAAATATAAATCACACTTTTGCGTTTAATTCTCCCCTTCACTCATATTATTTAAAAAAACTCACACTGTACAATTGAATTTTTATAGCCGCACCAAATGATTACGCCCCGCAATTACCCGAACGTTTTCTTAAATCGGACCATTGCCGTTCGGTTGCGCATTTTACCGGCCGCGCTACAGCCCCAGGGCCAGCTGCTGGCCCGCGGCTTCGGCCGCCGGCCCTAAGTTGGACAGCGCCACGCCCAGCAACCGCACGCCCTGCGGCACGGGCAGCAGCGCCCGCAGCAAGTCGTGGCTGACGGCCGCCAGCTGCTCGGGGCCCGCCACGGGGCCCGCCAGGCTGCGGCTACGGGTAATCTGCTGGAAATCGGCGTATTTCACCTTCAGCGTGGCGGTGCGGCCCAGCAGGCCGGCGCGCTCGCAATGGGCCCACACCTTGGCGATGCAGGGCCCCAGGCCGGCAGCCAGGTCATCAAATTCGCGCCGGTCGCTTTCAAACGTGGTTTCCGCGCCCACCGACTTGCGTTGGCGGTCGGCCACCACGGGGCGGTGGTCTTCGGCCCGGGCAATGGCGTAGTAGTAGCCGCCGGCCTTGCCGAAGTGCTGGCGCAGCAGCGCCTCGGGCTGGGCCCGCAGGTCGGCCCCGGTGAAGATGCCCAGCCCGTGCAGCCGCGCCGCCGTGGCCGCCCCGATGCCGTGGAACTGCCCCACCGCCAGCCCCGCCACGAAGCCGGGGCCTTGGTGCGGCCGAATCACGAACTGCCCGTTGGGCTTGCGGTAATCGGAGGCCAGCTTGGCCAGGAACTTGTTGTAGGAAATGCCCGCCGAGGCCGTGAGCCCGGTTTTCTCAAAAATACGGGCCCGGATTTCGGCCGCGATGCGCGTGGCCAGCGGCTCGTGTTGCCGGTTCTCGGTCACGTCGAGGTACGCCTCGTCGAGCGAGAGCGGCTCAATCAGCGGCGTGTACTCAGCAAAAATGGCGTGGATTTGCCGCGACACGTCCTTGTACACCTCGAAGCGCGGCGGCACGAACACCAGCGCGGGGCACTTGCGCCGCGCCACCGCCGCCGGCATGGCCGAGCGCACCCCAAACTGCCGGGCCTCGTAGCTGGCGGCCATCACCACGCCCCGCGCGCGGGCCCCGCCCACGGCCACGGGCCGCCCGCGCAGCGCCGGGTCGTCGCGCTGCTCCACGGAGGCGTAGAACGCGTCCATGTCGAGGTGAATGATTTTGCGGGGTTCGGGGACGGGCATGAAGTCGAGCAAAATTAGCCCACCGCCCCGATCCGGGCTGCCGGAGTTGAGCTAGCTGCCCGGTAATCGTTAGGAGCAATTGGGGCCCCAGCCAAGCTGCTCCGCAATGAATTTGGTTGTCTGCAATGGAAATTATAGCCGTCCTCTACATCCGTAGTCGGTAATTAAAGTAGCCACGTTTGAGGTGGTCTAGCTAAGCCGCACAGAGTTGGGACGTAGTTTGAAAATGGGTTTCGAAGTGGTTGGGGGCGAGATAACCGAGGGCCGAATGCC
>NZ_JABSNP010000038.1:0-1572 GCF_013294115.1 Hymenobacter caeli
TAGCACAAGACATCAGCCCTGTTTCGGCAGGGTGCAGGACATTATACAATGGAGAGTTTGATCCTGGCTCAGGATGAACGCTAGCGGCAGGCCTAATACATGCAAGTCGAACGGTTCACAGCAATGTGGATAGTGGCGCACGGGTGCGTAACGCGTAGCCAACCTACCCGAATCTGGGGGATAGCCCGCCGAAAGGCGGATTAATACCGCATAAGACTATAGAGCGGCATCGTTCAGTAGTTAAAGATTTATTGGATTCGGATGGGGCTGCGTGCCATTAGCTAGTTGGGGGGGTAACGGCCCACCAAGGCGACGATGGCTAGGGGAGCTGAGAGGCTGGTCCCCCACACGGGCACTGAGATACGGGCCCGACTCCTACGGGAGGCAGCAGTAGGGAATATTGGGCAATGGAAGAGATTCTGACCCAGCCATGCCGCGTGCCGGATGAAGGCCTTCTGGGTCGTAAACGGCTTTTTTCCGGGAAGAACCGGTCCTGTGCGCAGGGCTCTGACGGTACCGGGAGAATAAGCACCGGCTAACTCCGTGCCAGCAGCCGCGGTAATACGGAGGGTGCGAGCGTTGTCCGGATTTATTGGGTTTAAAGGGTGCGTAGGCGGCCGCGTAAGTCTGGGGTGAAAGCCCGTTGCTCAACAACGGAACTGCCCTGGAAACTGCGCGGCTTGAGTCCAGACGAGGTCGGCGGAATGGGCGGTGTAGCGGTGAAATGCATAGATACCGTCCAGAACCCCGATTGCGAAGGCAGCTGACTAGGCTGGTACTGACGCTGAGGCACGAAAGCGTGGGGAGCGAACAGGATTAGATACCCTGGTAGTCCACGCCGTAAACGATGGATACTCGCTGCCGGCGATAGATAGTCGGTGGCTTAGCGAAAGCGTTAAGTATCCCACCTGGGGAGTACGCCCGCAAGGGTGAAACTCAAAGGAATTGACGGGGGCCCGCACAAGTGGTGGAGCATGTGGTTTAATTCGATGATACGCGAGGAACCTTACCTAGGCTAGAATGCGCGCGACCGCGTGGGAGACCACGTTTTCCTTCGGGACGCAAAGCAAGGTGCTGCATGGCCGTCGTCAGCTCGTGCCGTGAGGTGTTGGGTTAAGTCCCGCAACGAGCGCAACCCCTATGGTCAGTTGCCAGCACGTAATGGTGGGGACTCTGGCCAGACTGCCTGCGCAAGCAGTGAGGAAGGCGGGGACGACGTCAGGTCATCATGGCCCTTACGCCTAGGGCTACACACGTGCTACAATGGGCGGTACAGCGGGTTGCCAACCAGCGATGGTGCGCCAATCCCGAAAAGCCGTTCTCAGTTCGGATCGGAGTCTGCAACTCGACTCCGTGAAGCTGGAATCACTAGTAATCGCGCATCAGCAATGGCGCGGTGAATACGTTCCCGGGCCTTGTACACACCGCCCGTCAAGCCATGGAAGTTTGGTAGACCTGAAGCCGGTGCTCCGCAACGAAGCCGGTTAGGGTAGAACAGGTAACTAGGGCTAAGTCGTAACAAGGTAGCCGTACCGGAAGGTGCGGCTGGATCACCTCCTTTCTGGAGCAATT
>NZ_JABSNP010000038.1:1665-4761 GCF_013294115.1 Hymenobacter caeli
GAAAGAAGGACGCGATAAGCTGCGATAAGCCGGGGGGAGGGGCACATGCCCGCTGATCCCCGGGTTTCCGAATGGGGCAACCCCGCGACTGGAAGAGTCGTGAGCCGACCGGCTTGACCGGCGGCGGCAAACGCAGGGAACTGAAACATCTAAGTACCTGCAGGAAAAGAAAATAACAATGATTCCCCAAGTAGTGGCGAGCGAACGGGGAGGAGCCCAAACCGCGGCGGTTACGGCCGCTGCGGGGTTGTAGGACTGCGAGATCTGATTGAACCGAGTTAGCCGAAGCGCGTGGGAAAGCGCATCAGAGAGGGTGAGAATCCCGTAGGCGACAACTTTGGTTCACGGTAGCAGGATCCTGAGTAGGGCGGGGCCGGAGAAACCCCGTCCGAAGCGAGCGGCACCATCCGCTAAGGCTACATACTCCTGAGACACCGATAGTGAACTAGTACCGTGAGGGAAAGGTGAAAAGAACCGGGAATACCGGAGTGAAAAGAACCTGAAACCGTGTGCTTACAAGCAGTCAGAGGGCTTTAGTGGCCTGATGGCGTGCCTTTTGCATAATGAGCCTACGAGTTACTCCTCCCCGGCAAGGTTAAGCGCTTTTAGGCGCGGAGCCGCAGCGAAAGCGAGTCTGAACAGGGCGCGTAGTCGGGGGGGGTAGACGCGAAACTTGGTGAGCTACCCATGACCAGGATGAAGGTGCGGTAACACGCACTGGAGGTCCGAACCAGTTTCCGTTGAAAAGGATTTGGATGAGTTGTGGGTAGGGGTGAAAGGCCAATCAAACTGAGAAATAGCTCGTACTCCCCGAAATGTATTGAGGTACAGCGTCGGCGTAGAGCTTACTGGAGGTAGAGCTACCGATAGGACTAGGGGGTGTCAGAGCCTACCGAATCCTGACGAACTCCGAATGCCAGTAAGTATAGCCGGCAGTGAGGCCTGGGGTGCTAAGGTCCCCGGCCGAGAGGGAAAGAACCCAGACCAACAGCTAAGGTCCCTAAATCTAGGTTAAGTTGAACAAAGGAGGTCCGATTGCTTTGACAGCCAGGAGGTTGGCTTGGAAGCAGCCATTCCTTTAAAGAGTGCGTAACAGCTCACTGGTCGAGCGATCGGGCGTCGATAATACGCGGGCATCAAACCTAGTACCGAAGCTTTGGATGCAACCTGCAAGACGGTTGCGTGGTAGGGGAGCATTCTTCTTGCGGAGAAGCCGTCTCGTCAGGGGCGGTGGAGCGTGGAGAAACGCATATGTAGGCATGAGTAACGATAATGGGGGTGCGAAACCCCCACGCCGATAGACCAAGGTTTCCAGCTCAACGCTAATCGGAGCTGGGTTAGTCGGGACCTAAGGAAAAGCCGAGAGGTGTATTCGATGGCCAGCTGGTTAATAGTCCAGCACCAATGAACAGCAGTGATGCAGTGACGCAGAAGTGAAAGCACCGCGGGCGGACGGAAGTGCCCGTTGAAGGGCGTAGGTAGTGGGAGGGTAGTTAAGTACGCCCACCTAGCCGAAACCTGATAGTACCGCACGGCCTTCGGGCCACGCGGATAGTGTGCCTAATCCGACTGCCAAGAAAACCTGCTAAGCGTTTTAACCTGTTTATTGCCCGTACCGCAAACCGACACAGGTGGTCAAGGAGAGTATCCTGAGGCGCTCGAGTGAATCACGGCCAAGGAACTCGGCAAAATGGACCTGTAACTTCGGGAGAAGGGTCGCTTCCTCTGGCGCAAGTCAGAGAAGCCGCAGTGAAAAGGCCCAGGCGACTGTTTAACAAAAACACATGGCTATGCCAACGCGCAAGCGGACGTATATGGCCTGACACCTGCCCGGTGCCGGAAGGTTAAGAGGGGAACTTAGTCGCAAGGCGAAGGTTTGAATCGAAGCCCCGGTAAACGGCGGCCGTAACTATAACGGTCCTAAGGTAGCGAAATTCCTTGTCGGGTAAGTTCCGACCTGCACGAATGGTGTAACGATCTGGGCGCTGTCTCAGCCGTGAGCTCGGTGAAATTGTAGTCTCGGTGAAGATGCCGAGTACCCGCCACGGGACGGAAAGACCCCGTGCACCTTTACTATAGGTTGCCATTGGTGTTGGGTTCGGCATGTGTAGCATAGGCGGGAGGCGCTGAGCCGGGGCCGCTAGGTCTCGGGGAGCCACCGTTGAAATACCGCCCTTGCCGTGCCTGATGCCTAATCCGCGCTGCGGAAACAGTGGCTGCTGGGTAGTTTGACTGGGGTGGTCGCCTCCAAAAGAGTATCGGAGGCTTTCAAAGGTCCGCTCAGTCCGCTTGGTAACCGGACGCAGAGCGCAATAGCAGAAGCGGGCTTGACTGCGAGGCCCACAAGCCGAACAGGGTCGAAAGACGGATATAGTGATCCGGCGGTTCCGCATGGAAGGGCCGTCGCTCAAAGGATAAAAGGTACGCCGGGGATAACAGGCTGATCTCCCCCAAGAGCTCATATCGACGGGGAGGTTTGGCACCTCGATGTCGGCTCGTCACGTCCTGGGGCTGGAGAAGGTCCCAAGGGTTCGGCTGTTCGCCGATTAAAGTGGCACGCGAGCTGGGTTCAGAACGTCGTGAGACAGTTCGGTCCCTATCTGTGGTGGGCGTTGGATGTTTGACAGGACCTGTCCTTAGTACGAGAGGACCGGGATGGACCAGCCGCTGGTGCGCCGGTTGTACCGCCAGGTGCAGCGCCGGGTAGCTACGCTGGGAGGAGATAAGCGCTGAAAGCATCTAAGTGCGAAACTCACCTGGAGATGAGACATCCCAATTGGAAGGGCCGTGGGAGACGACCACGTGGATAGGCGGCAGGTGAACAACCAGAAATGGGATAGCCGAGCCGTACTAATGGCCCGAGGGCTTCGCAGATTTTCGCTGGCGCGCGCCACGCGCTTCGTTTTTGTCCCCTTGCGTCGAGTTATTGAGGGCTGCGTTCCTGCGCGAGCAGGGCAACAGAACGCCGCAGCCCCCGCCAGCAATGGTGGCTTTAGCCCGGGTGTTCACCTCTTCCCATTCCGAACAGAGCCGTTAAGCCCCGGTGCGCCCATGGTACTGCCTTCACCGGTGGGAGAGTCGGTCGCCGCCAACTTT
>NZ_JABSNP010000039.1 GCF_013294115.1 Hymenobacter caeli
CGGCATTCGGCCCTCGGTTATCTCGCCCCCAACCACTTCGAAACCCATTTTCAAACTACGTCCCAACTCTGTGCGGCTTAGCTAGACCACCTCATTATTGTAATTATATCCATTTTCTTATCGTGGGCTTGGGTTTATGGTGTCGCCTTAATCTTGGGCCCTTGGATTGGCGCTTTCAGCGTTCCCATTTTTTATTTATGGATTATTGGAAATAGCTCCCAGCTTTTCTTCCTGGAATGGCAGCTACCCAAATCAGTAAATAAAATAAATTTTTCTAAATTATTATTTAATTTATTTGTGTTACCCGTCGTTTTAATTTCGTGTGTTTTTATGATTGTGTTTTTATCTTTTTTAGGAGCTTATGTGACAAAGCCGGAAAAAGAAATATATTTAATTCCAAGTAATTTTGAAGGAAGATTTAGGGTAGTATATGGCGAAAAATGTGGTATTAACCCCCGTAATGAAGATGGTAGAAGAGTTTTACAAATCCCCGAAAATGGAATATTAATTATTCAACCGAAATTCAAAGCTGGAGTCATCGACAACGAATATTATATGATCAACAGTGAAGAAAGTCGAAAAAGAATAAATATAGCAGAAACTTATAATAAGCAAAACACACAACTACCGAGTGTGTCGTTGAACGGTACTGGAGTCATGGGAGGCGCAATGCCAGACGGGGGCTCGTCAAGCGAATCTCCTTTAGCCATTCATTATACTGATTTCACTGTTTTCAACAAGGACACACTGTCAAAGAGTAATGAGAACGAATTTATATTTCAACAACGCTTTGATTCACTGACAAACTCATTAGTTGGGAAGTGCAGAAGTAAAAATAATTTATAGAAACATATTTTACTCTAGCACGGAAATTTATCGGTTCTTACCGCACCGCCCTACCCTTCCACCGATACCCGCCGCGCCAGCCGGCCGCGCCCACGGCCAGCGCGTAGGGCGCGTACAGCAGCTGGAGCGGCAGCAGCTGCCACAGCCACTTCCGGGGCCCCAGAAACCGCAGCACCGGGGCCAGCAGCCACCAGTCAGCTCCCAGCTTGAGGGCCCAGGCCGCGCCTACCCAGGGCCCCAGCGCGGGCCGGGCCAGGGCAGCGGCGGCCCCGGCGGCCAGGGCCACGTTGGCCCCCAGCACCAGCAGGGCCAGGCGGCGCGAAGCCGGGTTTTGGTAGTGCCGCCACTTGCTGGCCCAGCGCACCCGCTGCCGCAGCAGGGCCCCCAGGGTGGCGGGCGCGGCGGTGCGCACCACGGCGGCGGCATCGGCCAGGAAGCGCACGCTGCCGGGGCGGGCAGCGTGCAGCTGGTGCATTAGGAACTCGTCGTCGCCGCTGGCCAGGTGGGCGTGGGCGGCGTAGCCGCAGGCGGCCGCGAAGGCGGCGCGGCGGTAAGCCAGGTTGGCCCCGTTGCACATGGTGGGGGCCCCGCGCCCGATGCAGGCCCCGCCCACGCCCACCAGGCCCGCGAATTCCAGCCCCAATAAGCGCTGGAAGAACGTATCGGGCCCCGTGAGCAGCACCGGGCCGCTGATGAAGTCGGGCAACCCCTCCCCCGCCAGCGCCCGGGCGTAGGCCGCCAGCCAGCCGGGGCCCAGGCGGCAATCGGCGTCGGTGCAGACGAGCCAGGGGGCCCCGGCCAGCGCCAGAGCGGCGGCCAGGGCAGCTTTTTTGCCGGTTTGGGCGGCCGTTAGTTCGACCAGCCGCAGCCGGAACGGCACCGTGGCGGCCGCGGCCCGCACGAGGGCCCCGGTGCCGTCGGCCGAGTGGTCGTCGGCCACCAGCACCTCGAAGCGGGCGGCGGGCAGGGTTTGGGCGGCGAGGTCGGCCAGCAGCCGGGGCAGCGCGGCGGCTTCGTCGCGGGCGGCGATGAGGACGGAGAACAGCAGCGGGCCAGCTTCGGCAGCAGCAGCAGCAACTACACCGATGGGGGCCCTGGCGGCGCTGGCGGCGAGGCGGGGTTTCGTCGCGGCAGGGGCCCCAGCGGCCATGTTGGCTGCCTCAGCGTCAGCGGTTTCTGCCGTGGCGGCGGGGCCGACGACGGCTGCTCCACAGCGGCTGGCAATTGCTTCGGCGAGCCCCCGATTGGTTGTTTCGGCCGCCGCTTTCGCGGCTTCGGCGGCGGCGCGGCTGCGCTGCCAGCCGCCGCGCAGCCATACCATTACCCCGGCGTAGAGCGCGGGCAGCGCCAGCAGCAGGGGCCCCGCGACGGCCGCGGCCACCCGCGTCACGCGCTGCGCCCGCGCCACACGCGCAGGCCGGGCACCAGCAGCAGGCCGGCGGCGCTGGGCAGCGCAATGTTGATGACCCACAGGCTGAGGCTGGCCGAAAGCACCGGCAGCGGGGCTTGCCCCAGCAGCCCAAACAAGTGGGTGGCCGACAGCTCGCGCACGCCCACGTCGGCCAGCGCGTTCAGCGAGGGCACCAGCGACTTGAACAGGAACGTGCCCGCCACGGCGGCCAGCCCGGGCCCCAGCGCCGTGCCCACCCCGTAGGCCCGCAGCAGCAGCAGAAACTGCCCGCAGAACACCGCGTAGCGCAGCCCCGACAGGGCCAGCACCGCGTGCAGGGCCCGCGCCGGGTAGGTGGGCATGACGGCCAGCGCCGGCCGGAACCGCCGCAGCGGCCGCCACAGGCCCAGCGCCGCCACCAGCAGCCGCGAACGGTAGAGCGGCACCAGCACCAGCCCGCAAACCACTACGGCCGTGACGATTACCCCCAGCTGGGCCGCCGGATAGCCCGCCAAATAAAACGTCAGCAAAAAGTACAGCAGGCCCGCCCCGCCGGCCACCACCGTGGCCACCAGCTGGCAGTAGCGCCCCAGAAACACGGCCCCCAGGGCGCTCACCCGGCGGCTTTTCAGCTCCAGGATGCGGCCGGCGTAGTCGCCCACGCGGTTGGGGGTGGCGAAGCCCAGGGTGAGGCCCACCAGCACCGCCCGCAGGCTGCGCCCGAAGCGCACCGGCTCCAGGTGCCGGGCCAGGCGGTGCCACTTCCAGGCCTCCAGGCCCCAATTCACGGGCACCAGGGCCAGGGCCGCCAGCACCGGCCCGCGCCCCGCGCCGCCCAGGGCCGTGGCCAGCAGGGCCCGCCAGGCGGCGGCCGTGTCGGGGGCCGCGAACACGGAGCGGTACAGCAGGCCCAGCGTGAGCAAGCTCACGCATATTTTGCCCAAGGCTATCCAGGGAAACGGTTGGGAAGCGGGGCGCGGGGAGCGGGGCGCGGAAGATGGGTTTGGGAGCGTGGCCGCCGTCGCCTGCGCTACGGCGTAACTTTGTAAAGGAGCCCCAGCGCCCCGTTTCCCGCGCCCGTCTTCGCACTCCGCTTCCCGCTTCCCGCTCCCCGCTTCCGCGCTGCTTCCCGCTTCCGCGCCCCGCCCCGTTTCCGCGCCGCTCCCCGCTTCCCACTTCCCGCCCCCCAATTCGTCGTGCCGCCCTTCCTCCACCCCCGCCCCGCCCCGCCGGCCGAGCTGCTGCCCAAGGTCATCATGGGCGTCGACCCCGGCACCCAAATCATGGGCTACGCCGTCATCGAGGTGCGCGGGCAGCGCGTAACCGTGCTGCGCTACGACGTCGTCAACATGAAAGCCCTCGGGTCGAACCATGCGGTAAAATTAAAGCGGATTTTCGACCGCATGATTGAGCTGATCGACGAGTTCCTGCCCGACGAGCTGGCCATCGAAGCGCCGTTTTTTGGGGTGAACGTGCAAAGCATGCTCAAGCTGGGCCGGGCGCAGGGCGTGGCCATCGCCGCCTGCCTCTCCCGCCAGATTCCCTACGTCGAGTACGCCCCCACCAAAGTCAAGCAGTCCGTGACCGGCTCGGGCAGCGCCACCAAGGAGCACGTGGCCCACATGCTGCGCCAAACCCTGGCCCTGCCGCCCCTCGCCGAGGCCCCCAAGCTGCTCGACGCCACCGACGCCCTGGCCGTGGCCCTGTGCCACCACTACCAAAAAGGCAACAACGCCACCGTGGCCGGCGGCAAAAGCTGGGGCAAGTTCCTGGCCGAAAACCCCGACCGCCTCAACGCCGCCACCACGACCAAGAAGCCCGCACGGGCGGCGAAAAAACCGGCGTAGCGCACCCCGTTTTCATCATGCATTCCTTCGGTAGAAACGCGACACTTCGCGTCTCAATCGCTGCCCGTTTGCGGCACCAAACCGGGCAGCGGCCAAACCGTGCAGCGGCCGAGACGCGAAGTGTCGCGTCTCTACAAAATCATTCGCGGCAACTGGGCCCCGCTCAAGCAGTCAGCCAGAAATAAACGCGCATTGGCTTATCAACAGGAGCCTATCCATCAGAACGAAAGCCAGTAGCTAGGAAGTGTTAACAGTCACGCAGCCAGAGGACGGTTGCGGCCAGGTGAATAAAAGCCAGAAAATGCGCATCCAGCTTATCGTACCGGGTGG
>NZ_JABSNP010000040.1 GCF_013294115.1 Hymenobacter caeli
GCCACCCGGTACGATAAGCTGGATGCGCATTTTCTGGCTTTTATTCACCTGGCCGCAACCGTCCTCTGGCTGCGTGACTGTTAACACTTCCTAGTGGGTACAGCTTCTTTCTTGGGGCAAGCGGAACCACATAACTTGGAGAGGAAAACCCAGCCTTTTACGAGATTTTATCAGATTCATTCCATACTTGTGCTAGCAAATTTAGTCGCTCGATGCATTCCCGCACTTTATTAGAGGAAATAATATGAAGATTGTTAAATATGAAGATTGTTAAAATAGCGGCGGTCTTGGCTCTCGTAGTGGCCTTATGCGCAGACCTTTGCAATGCTGCCCACGCACAGCAAACAATTGATATCAAGCAAATAGGCCTGAGAAACGGTAGGGTCGGAGCCACAACTGCGCTTTACTTAGGGCAAAACAGTGAAGCGGCAATCCGCGTGTTGGGTAATCCAACTAAAACCGGAAAAGAGTTTATCGAAACGCAGGAAGGGAACGCAGACGTATTCTATTACAAAAGCAACAGGCTGTATTTCGTTAAGGATACGCTGGTTGGATTCGATTTGCGTGACGAATCGCTGGTTATAGGCGAAACAATTATAACATCATTTGGCGTCAATTATAAAATAGCGAACACCCCAAGGCAAATTGCTAAGGATACGCAACGAAAAAGTCCCCATTTTATCAATAGCAGCAGGATTCTTGTGGGGTTTGTGTGGGGGAAAAACCCGGGAGAAACCAGGAACCAACGCTACAGCAGCAAATTTTTTGGCTTTCTGTTTAACGGGCCAAAAGACATTAATTCGTGGCTGGAAATTCTATTCGATGATAGTGGCGAAGTCATAAATGTGGTAGTTGGGGCACCGATCTAAACATCGTCAGCACAAGAGTAGCTGAAGGCTGCGCAGCAAAGAAGGCCCCACAACTTGTGTGAGGCCTTCTTTTTTAATGAGCAGTACTTGGTGTCTACCCCAGCTCGGCCAGTTCCAGCCAGCGCTCCTCTTTTTGGGCCAGCGCCTGCTCCACGGCTTGCAGGCGGGCGCCCCAGGCGGCGAATTCCTGGGGGGTACCGGCGCCGCCGTTCAGGTTGGCGGTGATGGCCTGCTTCTCGGTTTCGAGCTGGGCCAGGATGCCTTCGAGCTGCTCGTACTCTTTCTTCTCGGCGAAGGTGGCGCGGCGCTTGGCGGGGGCCGCCGGAGCGGGCGCGGCTATGGGCGCGGCCTTGGCGGCGACGCGGGCGGCCTTGGCGGCTTTCTCCTCGGCTTCGAGGGCGGCTTCGGTTTCGCGCTCCTCCAGGTAGTCGCGGTAGTCGGTGTAGTTGCCGGGGAAGTTGAGCACGGCCCCGCCCGGCTCCAGCACGAAGAGGTGCTCGGCGAGGTGGTCGAGGAAGTAGCGGTCGTGGCTCACAATCAGCAGGCAGCCCTGGAAGTGCAGCAGGAAGTCCTCCAGGATGTTGAGCGTGCCCAGGTCGAGGTCGTTGGTGGGCTCGTCAAGAATCAGGAAGTTGGGGTTCTTGATGAGCACGCGCAGCAGCTGGAGGCGGCGCTTCTCGCCGCCGCTCAGCTTGTTCACCAGCGTGTACTGCTGGGCCGGCGGAAACAGGAACAGGTTCAGGAACTGGCTGGCCGTGAGCACGTCGCCGTTGGCCAGCTCCACTACTTCGGCCACTTCTTTTACGATGTCGATTACCCGCTGGGTGGGGTCGAACTCCAGCTCCGTCTGGGTATAGTAGCCGAACACGGTGTTCGTGCCCACGTCGATGGTGCCGGAGTCGGGCTTGAGCTTGCCGGTGAGCATGTTGAGCAGCGTGGACTTGCCCGCGCCGTTGGGGCCCACCAGGCCGATGCGGTCCTTCTTCTTGAACACGTAGCTGAAATCGTCCAGCACCACGTTATCGCCGAAGGCCTTGTTGAGGTGGTCGGCCTCGATGATTTTGCCGCCCTGGCGGGTCGTTTTCACGCTCAACTCAATCTGCTGCTTGCTCAGGTTGGTGCTGGCCTTTTCCTTGGTCACGTAGAAGGCGTCGATGCGGGCCTTCTGCTTGGTGCCGCGGGCCTGGGGCATCCGGCGCATCCACTCCAGCTCCTTGCGGAACAGGTTGCGGGCCTTCTCCACCTCGGTGGCTTCGCGCATCTCGCGGTCGGCCTTTTTCTCCACGAAGTAGGCGTAGTTGCCCTGGTAGCGGTACATGGTGCCCTTGTCCAGCTCCACAATCTCGTTGGCCACTTTGTCGAGGAAGTAGCGGTCGTGGGTCACCATCAGCAGCGTGAGGGTGGGGGAGGAGAGCCGGTTCTCCAGCCACTCGATGGTGCTCAGGTCCAGGTGGTTGGTGGGCTCGTCAAGCAGCAGCACGTCGGGCTCTTCGATGAGCACCCGGGCCAGGGCCACGCGCTTGCGCTGCCCGCCGCTGAGCATGCTCACGTTGCGCGTCAGCAACTCGCCGAGGATGCCCAGCCGGCCCAGAATCTGCTGCACCTGGGCCTCGTAGTCCCAGGCGTTCAGCGCATCCATGCGCTCGAGCACGCGCTGCAAGTCGTCGGCCTTGTGGTCGGCGTCGTTGATGACGTGCTCGTACTCCTTGATGGCCTTGAGCGTGTCGTTCTGGCTGGCGAAGATGGTTTCCTCGACCGTCAGGCTCTCGTCGAACACCGGCTGCTGGCCCAGGTACGTCACCCGGATGCCCTTGCGGGTGCTCACCAGCCCGGTATCGGGGATTTCCAGCCCGGCCAGCACGCGCAGCAGCGTGGTTTTGCCCGTGCCGTTGATGCCCACAAAGGCCACCCGCTGCCCCTGCTGCAAGCCAAAGTTCAGGTCCTTAAACAGCCAGCGGTCGGCGTAATTCTTCGAGATATTCTCGGCGGATAACAGATTCATAGGCCGCAAAGGTACGGCCGGGGCGGGCGGGGTTGGCTGGGGAACGTCGCAGCCTATGCTACAAGCAACATTCTAGTTTAGAAAGCTGCACGCATATTTGTTGAATGAAAAGACTACTTCTCTGGGTAATCACATTGACCCTTTGCCAAGGGTGCCAAGCGCAAAGCCAACAAGAGCATTTGAAAGGGTTTGCGGCAGCAGAGCAAGCACTTATTTCAGGAAATAGCCAAGAAGCAATTCGAGGATTCGATAGAATTCTTAAAACTAGCCCTGATTCGGAAAGAGCTTTATTGCTCCGGTGCAAAGCCAAATACAAATTGCAGGACTACCAAGGCGCTATTAAAGACGCGCAGCAGATTTTGGCTATAAACCCAAGTGCCTCTTCCGAACAAGATTATTTGGCCCTTTTGAACTTGGGAATTTGTTATGATAACCTTCGGCAATTCGGCCAGGCGCGGCAGTATTTTCTTCAAGCTAAAGAGGCTGATTCCACCGATGTTCGAATATTTGAGGGTCTGGGGTATGGGTACTTAGAGGAACATGACTTTGTGAAGGCTATTAAGAATTATAATCGTGCAGTAGAAATTAATTCTACCTCAAAAACAATTTTCTACGGGCTTGGAAAGTCGTACTTGCAGGCGAGCCAATACCCTGAAGCTATTAAAGCATACGACCAAGCTATTAAGCTTGACCCTGCGTATGCGGTAGCTTATCAAAATCGTGCCTCTGCAAAATATTTGATTCAAGACTTAAACGGCTGTTGCGCTGATTTAAAACGCTGTGAGGAACTTGGAGTTAATAACGCCCAAGTAATGGCATTTAGGGAGAAAGTCTGCCGTTAATTATGTTTTTTTCGCGGCTCCCGACACTACCCATCGCGGCAGTTACGCAGGCCCGATGCGGAGCACAATCTCTACAATCTCCGCACAACTTGCGGATAATAACCAAGTGCATCTACGAGTGGCCCGACTTCACTTGGTAGCACACGCAGCTGGAGCCACTGTTGGGGGCCCTGCGGCACCAGCAGGGCCGGGTGCTGGGGCACATGGAGGCGCTGGCTAATGCAAAGTCGGTAATAGCTTTAGAAAAACGTGAGGTGGTCTAGTCAAGGCGCACAGAAGCAGGACGTATATTTCCTGAGTCATGAGTGCAGAAAAGACCAAGAAGACGCCGGATAAACGGCGTA
>NZ_JABSNP010000041.1 GCF_013294115.1 Hymenobacter caeli
CCACAAAATGGTCCGACTGGTCGTAGCTCTATTAGAATGGCTGCTCCGACAACTAGTGGTCTGTCAAAGGTCTGTAAAAATAGTAGGGTAGAGTAAATTACGAGTATTACGCCTAGCAACCATTTGTAACTATTTGAAAGTGGATTTATGTGAAACCCGGATTCTCCTGGCACCACTCTATCCATTATAGCAAAATCAACCCCTACGACCCACAGCCAAGCCACTACTAACCCATCCACTAATAGTGTGCTAAGAACTATAGCCAGTACAATACCGATTTGTGACAGTTTATTGGAAATTTGGAGAGGAACATTCATAGCCACAATAAAAAAGCCCGCTGGCACAATGCCAGCGGGCTTCCAATTTACCTAAAAGCGGCAATTAAGCACCGATAGCCACGCGCTTGAAGTCCGAAACCGTCATGCCTTTCGACGTGCCGTCGAGCAGCTGGGCGATGGTTTTGGAGTTGTCCTTCACGAATTCCTGGTTCAGGAGCGTGTTGTCTTTGTAGAACTTGTTGAGCTTGCCCTGGGCGATTTTCTCCAGCATGGCCTCGGGCTTGCCTTCGGCGCGGGCCTGCTCCTTACCCACTTCGATTTCGCGCTCTACCGTGGCGGAGTCCACGCCGTCTTTGTCCACGGCAACGGGCTTCATGGCCACGATTTGCATGGCCACGTCGCGGCCTACTTCGCTGGTTTCAGCGCCGCCCACGTTCTTCAGGCCCACGAGCACGCCTTTCTTGCTGTCGGAGTGCACATAAGAAGCTACTTTCTCCGCGGTGAGCGTGGCGTAGGTCACGTCCAGCTTCTCGCCGATTTTGCCCATCAGGTCCGTCACGTGCTCTTGCACGGTCAGGCCGTCGGCAGCTTTGGCGGCCAGCAGGTCCTCTTTGGTGCCGGCGTTGGTGCGCACGGCCGTGTCCAGGATTTGCTGGGCCAGCTCGCGGAAGTTGGCCACTTTGGCCACCGATTCGGTTTCGCAGGCCAGGGCCACCAGCTTGCCGGTGGTGCCGTCTTCGCTCACGTTCACGAGCACCAGGCCCTCCGACGTTTCGTTTTCGGCGCGCTTGTCGGCAATTTTCTGGCCGTGCTTGCGGAGGATATCGCGGGCGGCTTCGAAGTCGCCGTCGGCTTCCACGAGGGCTTTTTTGCAATCCATCATGCCCGCACCGGTCATGGTGCGGAGCTTGTTTACGTCTGCGGCGGTAATGGCGGCCATTAGAGTAAGTGGGGGTTGGGTGTAAAATCAAAAGAAGAAGGGAACCCCCGGAGCCAACGGCTTCGCGAAGGTTCCCTTCTTTCAAAGAGCGAAAAGGCGCTTATTCCTCGTCGGCAGCAGTTTTCTCGGCAATGGCGGCTTCGTCGGCCTCCTTGCGGTCGGCGTCCTCCTTGTCCACCTTGCGCTCCGACAGGCCTTCTTCAATCGCCTTGCCAATCACGCCCACGATGAGCTGAATCGACTTCGAGGCGTCGTCGTTGGCCGGAATCGGGAACTGAACCAACTCGGGGTTCGAGTTGGTGTCGCACATGGCGAACACCGGAATGCCCAATTTCTGAGCTTCTTTCACGGCGATGTGCTCGCGCTTCACGTCCACCACGAACAGGGCGGCGGGCAGGCGGCCGAGGTCGGCAATGCCACCCAGCACACGGTCGAGCTTGGCACGCTCACGCGACATCATCAGCTTCTCGCGCTTGGCGAGGGCGGCGTAGGCCGTGTTCTCTTTCACCATCTTGTCGATGGTCGACATTTTCTTCAGCGACTTGCGCACCGTGGCGAAGTTGGTGAGCATGCCGCCCAGCCACCGGTCGGTGACGAAGGGCATCTTTAGGCGCTCGGCTTCGGTGGTCACAATCTCCTGGGCCTGCTTTTTGGTGGCCACAAACATGATTTTGCGGCCGCTTTTGGCGATGTTGCGGATGGCGGTGGAGGCGTACTCCAGCGAAACCAGCGTCTTGTTCAGGTCGATGATGTGGATGCCGTTCTTCTCCATGAAGATGTACGGCGCCATTTTGGGGTCCCACTTGCGGGTGAGGTGGCCAAAATGCGAGCCTGCTTCGAGCAGGTCTTTATAGGTTGTCTGAGCCATGATACGGGTCCTCCTGGTTTTAGCGTTTCGAGAACTGGAACGAACGACGGGCTTTGCGCTTGCCGAACTTTTTGCGTTCCACCATCCGCGGGTCGCGGGTCAGGAAACCTTCCTTTTTCAGGGCCGGGCGGGTTTCGGCGTTGTCGCTCACCAAGGCTTTGGTGATGGCCAGGCGGATGGCCTCGGCCTGGGCCGAGATGCCGCCGCCCTTCACGTTCACCTTGATGTCGTACTGGCCGACTTGCTCGAGGATAGCGAGGGGTTGGTTCACCACGTTCTCCAGCAGCTCGTTGCTGAAGTAAGCCTTGATGTCCCGGTCGTTGATAGTGATATTCCCTTGCCCGGCCTGCATGTAAATGCGGGCCACCGAGGTTTTTCTTCTACCAGAGGTGTTGGTAATTGCCATTTAATGAATGAATTGAAAAGGCCCGGGGCCGACGTTGGCCTACAGGTTGGTGAGTTCGATGGTGCGGGGCTGCTGGGCCTCGTGGGGGTGCTCGGTGCCGGCGTACACGTACATGTTGCGGTACTGGGCGGCCCCGAGCTTGTTGCCTTGCAGCATGCCTTTTACGGCGTGCTCAATCACGCGGCGCGAGTCGCGGTTCAGCTGCTCGCGCACGGTGCGGCGCTTCTGGCCGCCGGGGTAGCCCGAGTGGGTGATGTAGACCTTTTCGGTCATTTTCTTGCCCGTCAGGCGCACCTGGTCCGCATTGATGACGATGACGCTGTCGCCGCAGTCGGAATTCGGGGTGAAAGAAGGCTTGTGCTTGCCGCGCAGGATGTTGGCAATCTGGCTGCACACGCGGCCCAGCGGGGCTACGCTGGCATCGACGATAACCCAGCTTTTCTGGGCGTTGGCCTTGTTGACGTGGGTCGTCTTGAAGCTCAGGTGGTCCATGAGTCGGAAAATAGGTAAGCTAAACAATTGAAAATAAACCCGAAACCGGTTAGGCTTCGGGAAAAACGGACACAAAGGTACCTTTATTTTGGGAGATGGCCAAGCGGATTGCAGTAGTTTTTAGGGGTTTGACCAAATCCGTAGCTGCGCGTAGCTTTGCCGCACCTCGTTTTCCGGGAGTCTTTTATGAATCCTCGCTTTATTCCGACCGGTTCCGGCCGCCGCGCCCGGCTGCTCCTGGCCGGTTTGCTGGGGCTATCCGTGGCGGTTGCCTTCCGCACGAAGTCAACCTACGATTCGGGCGACAGCGTGCAGCACTACTTGTTTGCGCACTACGCCTTCGCGCACCCCCTCAACCTGCTGGATTCGTGGGCCAAGCCGTTGTTCACGCTCCTGGCCGCCGGGCCGGCGCAGGCGGGTTTTATCGGCATGAAGCTATTCCAGTGCGGCGTGGTGGCCGCGTCGGTGTGGTGCGCGTTTGTGGTGGCACGGGCCCTGCGCCTGCCCGCGCCGGAGCTGGCCGTGCTGTTTGCCTACGCCATGCCCGGCTACTTCATCATCCAGTTTTCGGGCCTCACAGAGCCGCTGTTCGGGCTGGTATTGGTGGCGGCCGTGGCCCTGGCAATGGCCGACCGCCCCGCCTGGTCGGCGGCCCTGGTTTCCTGGCTGCCCTTCGTGCGCTCGGAGGGCTTTATCCTCTTAGAGGGTATAGGGTAAAAACATAGAGATTTACCTTTGCCGGATGAATCGCCGTGCTTATTCAACCGATTTGACTGCTGAACAATGGCTTC
>NZ_JABSNP010000042.1 GCF_013294115.1 Hymenobacter caeli
GCGGCATTCGGCCCTCGGTTATCTCGCCCCCAACCACTTCGAAACCCATTTTCAAACTACGTCCCAACTCTGTGCGGCTTAGCTAGACCACCTCAGAAGTGATTAAGCGTTTTACGCGCCGCTTCAATATTCTCGTCTAGCAGACGTATCGCTATTTTATCGTCCGCATTATCGGCTTTTACCTGTTCAAGCTTTTGTAGCTCGTAAAGCAAATCAATGATGTCGCGAGTGTTCTCGTAATGCACGAAAATCAGCGCTTGGTTGTCGTGCGCCGCCGAGTGTGCTCGTACCTTTTCGGCTGAAAGGGTTTCATTAAAAACCAGGTAAATCAGGCCATCTACTTCCCCGGTGGGGTAGTCGGCCCTTAGTTCGTCGGTGATAACGAACTTAAACATGCGCGGAGTACCAAACTCGTAGGTGTACGCTTTGGCTAAAACCGGTGGTAGGTCGTCATAGCGCTGGAGTAGGGCTGCTACCGCGTCGCTTTTAGCAATCTTCTGTTCAGCCTCAATTAGAGCAGCTTCCACGTCCAGGGTGGTGCCGTTATTGGGAATGAAGCGTTTGGCGTGCGCCCGATACAGAATGATTTTATGCTTCTTCAGCGCTTCAACTAGGTCGGCAGCATTTTCCAGGCCTAGCGCAGTTTTGGCATACTGCACTAAGAATGCCTGATTCAGGTTGCTTCCCTGCGCAGCTGTGATGTTGAGTAGCCCAACGGTTTTGAGCAGGTGCTTGTATTCCTCAACGTTCTCCGAGAATGTCCGCTCAATCTCATCTAAACCATTGCGGATAGCCGACCAGGCAGCATAATCTGGGTTAAACTTAGATTGGAGAAACGAATAGAAATTGAAGAACAGATAGTCGTAGACTTGTCCGATGTGGTAAAAAGCACCAGGCCGGTCGCGGCGAAACTGTTTCAGACTGGTATGGTCCGACGCTTCCAGGAAAGAAAAAAGACTCCGTTCGTTTTGGCCGTAGCGTTGCAGACAGAGCGTTAGCACGTTCGCAGCAAGCAAATCGAGCGGAAAGAGGCCGGTAGCCACTTCCTCCGCGTAAGCAGGTTTCAGGTCAAAGGCCCGCGTGTCGTTGGCGATAAGTACCGTTTGCAATACGGCTTCTTCTTCGTGGGCGTCGCGCCGGGTAGCATTCAAATGAGTTGCTGCCAAACGTAGCAGCTGCTCAATCGGTTCGTTAAAGGTTATCTCACGAAAACGACCTTTTACCTTACTCCATTCTTGCCGCTGCGGTACACTAAGGCCAAAAGCATAGGCATCAACGTTCTGGTGTACTGTCGTAATTAGCAGTACGTTGTGGCGCGGGTCGGCTGCAAACTCAGCTAAGCTCTGGAAGAAGTATACCGCGGCACCGGGGTCATTCGCAGCCGCGTGTTCCAGAAATTTGCCAAACTCGTCTATTAGTACGACTAAACAGCCGTTTTTCAAGGTAGTCTGATGCTGGTAATAGAGCGCCGCTAGAATTGCGTTGCCGTCAGCTCCAGGCTTACTCTACCCTACTATTTTTACAGACCTTTGACAGACCACTAGTTGTCGGAGCAGCCATTCTAATAGAGCTACGACCAGTCGGACCATTTTGTG
>NZ_JABSNP010000043.1 GCF_013294115.1 Hymenobacter caeli
TGAGGTGGTCTAGTCAAGGCGCACAGAAGCAGGACGTATATTTCCTGAGTCATGAGTGCAGAAAAGACCAAGAAGACGCCGGATAAACGGCGTAAATACGACGATGCTTTCAAGGCTGAGGCCCTGCGTCTAGCCTCGGAAAGCCGCAGCACGCAAGCCGCGGCCCAGCAACTCGGCATTAGTCCCAAACTGCTCTACCGCTGGCAAGAGGCCAAACTCGTGGCCGAAGTAGGTAGTGTGGAAGTGGCCCGCGACCCGGAGGTACGCCAGCTGCGCGCCCAACTCAAGCGGGCAGAGCAGGAGCTGGATATTTTAAAAAAAGCCTTGGTCATCTTCGGCCAGCCAACCCGGTGAGCACGTACCGGTACATCGCTGAGCGGCGGGACCACGTGCCTGTACGCCAGCTCTGTCAGGTGCTGCGGGTGGCCCCGAGCGCGTACTACGCCTGGCAGCGGCAGCAACTACCAGCACCCGAGCCAGTCTGGCAAGTAGTTGTTCGAGCGCAGTTTAAGTGGCATTCCGCTCGCTACGGCACCCGCCGTTTACGCGCTGAACTGCACGCGCAAGGCTACCGGGTGGGTCGCTGGCGTATTCGGCGGGCGTTGGCCGCCGCAGGCCTACGGGCCCAGCAGCCGCGCTCCTTCGTGCCGCGCACCACCGATTCCGACCCGACTGCGCGCGCTGCCCCGAACCTGTTGCTGGGCCAGCCCGCGCCCACCGCCCCCAACCAGGTCTGGGTGGGCGATATCACCTACTTGCCCAAACAGGGCGGCGGCTGGCTCTACCTGGCTACCTGGCTCGACCGCTACTCACGCAAAATCGTGGGCTGGGACGTGCGCGAATCCATGCCCGAAGACCTGGTCAGTGAGGCCTTGCGCCGCGCCCTGGCCGTGCGCCAACCTGCGGCTGGACTGCTCATCCATTCTGACCAGGGCAGTCAGTATTCAGCCACCAACTTTAAAGACTTAATAGCGCGCCACAAGGCCGTACAAAGTATGAGCCGCCGGGGCAACTGCTACGATAATGCTCACGCCGAATCCTTTTGGAGCCGACTCAAGACCGAACTGCTTGACGGCGGCAGCTTCCGCAATCTCACCGAAGCACGCCTGGAAATCAGCCACTATCTAGCCTACTACAACGCTGAGCGGCGGCATTCGGCCCTCGGTTATCTCGCCCCCAACCACTTCGAAACCCATTTTCAAACTACGTCCCAACTCTGTGCGGCTTAGCTAGACCACCTCA
>NZ_JABSNP010000044.1 GCF_013294115.1 Hymenobacter caeli
TATAAGCTTCCCCTAAAAGTGAGCCAGTCAAAAATAGAGAGAAGTAGTAACTTTTCACTTCTTCTATTTTTAACTATTCATGAAAAAAAGCCGCTTCAGCGAAGCCCAGATTCTGGGTATTTTGCGCCAACAAGACCAGGGCCAGACGGTGGTTCAGATTTGCCGGGAGCACGGCATCAGTGAGCCCACCTTTTACGCGTGGAAAAGCAAGTTCGGGGGCATGAGCGTGAGCGAATTGCAGCGTCTCAAACACCTGGAAGACGAAAACCGCCGCCTTAAACAGCTCTATGCCGAACTGAGTCTGGAGCACCAGGTTATCAAGGAGGTGTTGCGAAAAAAGTAGTCACCCCCACGGCCCGGCGTGCGGTGGCCCATTACGCCTGCGGGCGGGGGCTGAGCCAGCGCCAGGCGTGTGCACTCGTGGGCCTGGCCCGCAACAGCTACGCCCCGCCCCCGGGTGGGGGCCGTGGGGGGCTCCAGCCCGCCGATGCCGCACTCGTTGCCCGGCTGCGGGCACTGGCGAAGCGGCACGGCGGCTGGGGCTTTTGGAAATACTACTACCGCCTGCGCAAACTGCGGGTCGTGGTCAATCACAAGCGCCTGTGGCGCATCTATCGGCTCATGCACTTGCAGCTCGGCAAGCGGCGGAAAAAGAAACGCCTGCCCGAGCGGGTAAAACGGCCCTTGGAAGTGCCCACGCAACCCAATGTGTGCTGGTCCTTAGACTTTATGAGCGATGCGCTGACCGATGGCCGCCGCTTCCGCACCCTGAACGTGGTCGAGGACTGGAACCGGGAAGTGCTCGGCATCGAGGTGGATTTTTCGCTGCCCGCCACGCGGGTCGTCGCTTTGCTCACCACGCTGGTCCGCTGCCACGGCACCCCGGCCTGCATCCGGGTCGACAATGGCCCCGAACTTATCAGCCAGGTGCTCCAAGCCTGGTGTCAGGACCAGGGGATTGACTTGCACTGGATTCAGCCGGCGAGTCCGACGCAAAACGCCTACATTGAACGCTTTAACGGCTCTTTTCGCCGGGAAATGCTTAACGCCTACCTCTTCACCAGCCTGCGCCAGGTGCGCGAACAATGCCAGCGCTGGCAGTACGATTACAACCACCTGCGGCCCCATCAGGCCCTTAACTTCTTAACCCCCATCGAGTTTCGACAAGCTGCCTGACCTCTATTTTTGACTGGCTCACTTTGAAGGGGAGCTTACAA
>NZ_JABSNP010000045.1 GCF_013294115.1 Hymenobacter caeli
TACTCTACCCTACTAAAATTTGAGGCATAAAAACGGGGCGGCCCGACCTTTGGAGTTCCTACACAGCCAAACTCGTTCCGCCCCGTGAAGCAAGGCCTCATTGCCAAAATTACGACCGTTTTACAGCACGTACCCCTGGTGCGGAATCTGGCGCGGCAGAAGTTCATCGCCCACTTTGTTATCGGGCTGATAAAGAGCCGGAACGTGCAGTTCAGCGAAGTGGCTCAGCACTTGAATGATGCCGTGAAGCCGGCCTCGAACGAAACCCGGATTCAGGATTTCTTCCGCGAGGTTGACCTGGACTACCTAGTGCTAGCCCGGCTACTGGTCAGTCTTTTACCAAGCCAGGGCAAGCTGCGCCTGTGCCTGGACCGCACCGAATGGGATTTCGGTCAGTGTCAGGTCAATATTCTGCTTGTCACCGTGGGCCAGGGGGCGTTTCAGGTGCCGCTTTACTGGGAGTTGCTCGACAACCGGAGTGGCAATTCCAATGCCGCTCAGCGCATCGCCGTGCTCCGAGTCTGCGTGGCCGTACTAGGTCGTCAGCGGATTGGTTTGGTGCTGGGCGACCGTGAGTTTGTGGGCCATGCTTGGTTCAAGTGGCTCAAAGACAGCGGTCTAAATTTCGTTATGCGCTTGCCCCGGCATCACCTGCTAACCGATGCCCAGGCCCAGTGCCAAGCCATTGCCGACCTGGGCCTGGCTGTGGGGCAGGTGCGGCGCTTTGCCCAGCAGCAAGTTGATGGGGTCTGGGGACAGGTCTGGGTCAAAGCCCTGGCCGGGGGCGACTTCCTCTTTCTCTTTGGCACCGCTGGCTTGCCCGACCTGGGGCAGCTCTATGCCCGGCGCTGGACCATCGAGCAGTGTTTTCAGAACCTGAAAGGACGCGGTTTTCACTTGCAAAACAGCCACTTACGCTGCCGTCACAAGCTGCGTAAGCTCTTGGCACTGGTCACGCTCGCCTATGCTTTTTGTTTGAGCGTGGGCCTGGCCGCCGACCAGCGCACGCCCATCGCCCGCAAAAAGCACGGCTATCGCGCCACGAGTCTGTCCCGTAACGGCTTGAATATCCTACGGCACATTACCCGCCCAGCCACCGATAAAGGCCACAAAATGGTCCGACTGGTCGTAGCTCTATTAGAATGGCTGCTCCGACAACTAGTGGTCTGTCAAAGGTCTGTAAAAATAGTAGGGTAGAGTA